>JBKPOC010000032.1:0-1924 GCA_046732935.1 Acidobacteriota bacterium
CTCCCAATTCGCAGAGACACCATGTGAGTCTTCCCATTCAATGAGTACGAGTCGATAACTCATTGGTCATTAGTTTAACGTATCTCGGCCTAAAGGTGGTCAAAGGAATCCTCTTAAAAACTCTAATGACTTTTTTGAGATTGCTCTAAGACCATCAAAGCAGCGTGGGCTTTCTAAGCGAAAATCGTCCGCGCAACATTCGCAGGATGGCATTACTGGCTGAAGATTCTTGATTAGGCTCCAAATGCAGGTTACATTTCGGTCTATTAAATCCAGATAGGAGGTTCAACGTGGCGAAAAAAGCAGTAACGTCACATAAGCCGACAAAGGCCAGCGAGAGCAAGAATTCTAAGGTGGCTAGGAAAGCGTCTGTTACCTTGCATGCCTCACGCTCAAGTTCTGGCTCGAAGTCAGTTGCGGGTAGTGCGCTATCGCAAGTGCGGAACCCGCGCAGTGGTCGCTTTGTAATCGTTGATAGAACATCAGGGAGTATTATCTCTCATAAAAAGAGCGACGGCGCTTACAAAGGAATACCGATCAGTAAGAAAGTGTCGAAGAAAAAATGATTTTTTACCGACCGGTTGACGGGGATGTCGATAGCTCACCGGTGCGCTGGCGTCGACGAACCTGCTTCTTGATGTCTGCTATGGGCGGCAGGTTACCTGACGAAGTGCTTACGGCTAAAAGACGCGTAAGAGCCGGACTTCGTGCTGCCGGCTATCGCACTATTGATGCCAGCCAGTGTCACCACGGGGAAGGACTACCTTCTCAAGATTTGGGCTTTAGCAGTTTCCTGTCCCGTTGGGATAGCGATTGTTCATAAAGGTATTCGCCCGGAGACAATGTCGAACGTCTTTTATGAACTCGGTTGGATGCACGCCTACGGGAGAGAAACCGTAGTCATTAAGATCGGTGATATTAAGCTACCCTCTGATCTTGTGCGTACAGAGTACATCAGTATGGACGGTGGATTTACACAGAGCTTTAGGGCTTTTCTTGGCTCGCTTCAAGAACGGGCAAACTATTACCGAACGTTAGCCAGCCTGCTGGAGGCGAATCCTCTCTTAGCAATTGATTATTTCAGAAGGGCCTACTTACTCACAGATGACAATGCAGACAAACGGCTTGCGCGAGAAATATTCGCGGGTTCGGGGTTAGAAGGTAGGGCACGGAACAGCGTCGAACGGCTAATGGTTACTTTCTAAGCCTGCCTGAAACTCTCACAGCAAGGGATCGAGTTCCCGCCAAGGGCTTGTCTGAAACGTTCACAGGAAGGTCGAGTTCCCGGCATGGGGATCTTAAAACGTAAGAGGTGAATTAGCGATTTAAATCTGCCGTGAGCAGGAGACTATTACTTTCTCTACCCTCGTGGATCTGTTGTTGGCCCATGTCGGCGTGCTGAACTTCTAACGTGAGTCCTCGCGCAGCTAGACGACGGTTAACCTCTTCCTCGACTGATTTCTGCCAGGCTGCGTAAATCGTTTGATCTATTTCGGCAACCTCGTCGCGTGAAAACCCTAGCTTGATTCCGGTCGTTTCGCTTTGCGCGTACTTGAGCCAATCCAGCAGGTCCTTGTCAGTCTCCACAGTGCCGTCAGCACGAACTTTCTGCCGCACCACGCGCATCGCCATGCGCAGACGCTCAGCGCGGCTGGCTATATCGATCATGCATGACAGCCGATCAACCTCAGCGACGAATTCCGTTACACAGAGCCAGTTGCAGATCGTCTTACGACAAACACCGGTCGCATCCGCAACCGCTTGCTGGCTTTGCCCTTGCGCGAGGGCGAGTGCCGCTTTCTGTCGTGTCGGAGTCCAGCGAAACTGTGTAGACATTGCGTAAATTATTTTTTCACGGTACGAAGCTATCCGACAAGCCGTTTTTTCTGAGCTGCATATGATCATTCGAGTTCCCTTCTAGCAC
>JBKPOC010000033.1:0-461069 GCA_046732935.1 Acidobacteriota bacterium
AAGTTTCTCAAACGCTCATCCGTGCGCGTCCTGTTGGTTGAAAAGACCGACCGTCTTTATCGCAACCTCAAAGACTATGTAACGATCGATGAACTCAATCTCGAAATTCATTTCGTCAAAGAGAATCTGATTCTTTCCCATGACTCTCGATCCTCCGAGAAATTCATGCACGGAATCAAAGTCCTCATGGCGAAGAACTACATCGACAATCTTTCTGAGGAAATAAAGAAAGGAATGCTTGAAAAGGCCGAGCAGTCGATCTATCCGTCCTGCGCGCCTCTCGGTTATCAAAACGTAACGGGGCCGAATGGCAAAAGGATTATCGAGCCTCATCCCACGCAAGCGCCCATCATCAAACAGATGTTTGAGTGGTACGCCACGGGTCAGTGTTCTTTAGCTGAAGTTACGGAACGCGCGACCTTAGCTGGTTTACTCTCGCGGCGCACAGGTCAGGTCATGTCACGATCGAACGTACATAGATTGCTTCAAAGCCGTGTTTACACCGGCGATTTTGACTGGAACGGCAGAACCTATCGCGGCAGTCACGAGCCGCTGATTTCAACGGGTCTGTTTGAGCGTGTACAGGAAATTCTTGAGGGCCGCTATTCGACCAAAGAGAAAGTAACCAAGCACGAGTTTACCTTCTCAGGTCTGGTGCATTGTGGGCACTGCGGCTGCGCCCTCGTAGGTGAGAAGAAGAAAGGCAAATACGTTTACTACCATTGCACAGGCAACAAAGGAAAATGCCCCGAACCTTACGCCCGCGAAGAAGTGCTCGAAGCGTGCTTTGCCGACTTACTCAAAGGTCTCGTCTTTGATGATCAGGTCATGGATTGGATCGTCGATGCCCTGCATCAGAGTCACGCAGACGAGAAGAAGTTTAGACGTGATGCGATTGCTCGCTTACAAGACGAACAAAGCAAGACACAGACCCGACTTGATAAGCTCTACGACGATCGACTCGACGGGTTTATCGAACCGGATTTCTTTGAGCGTAAGGCGCGAGAGTGGCGACAAACTCAGAAGCGTTTAACGGATCAGATCGCCGAGTATGAAAACGCCGCGCAGGATTATGTGCAGGATGGTGTTCGCCTATTAGAACTCGCAAAAAAGGCGTATTTCCTATTCAAACAGCAAAATTCAAGCGAAAAGCGGAAATTGCTGAATTTCGTGTGTTCGAACTCAACATGGAAGGATAAGACTCTCACCGCAACCTTTCGCCAACCCTTTGATCTTCTTGCACTTACCAACACCACTTGGCAAAGCAAAAAGGCCGCCGGGAACTCTTCCAGCGACCCTTGTCCTGAGTGGCGGAGGGGACAGGACTCGAACCTGCATAGCCTTTCGGCCGGCGGTTTTCAAGACCGCTGCACTACCATTATGCGACCCCTCCGCATGTGGCCAGATGAATATAGCGCATGCCACCGTCCCAACCAAATCCGCGATACTTTCACGATTGCGTGAGCGGCGCAGTTAGTGCACGATCTTACCGATGCGTGTCACTATCGGGCAGATCAATACTACCAACGGCGATTTTGAAGGCAACACAAACAGTGTCATCCGGGCGATTGAGCAGGGGAAGCAGGAGAAGTCGAACCTGGTCGTGCTGCCGGAGGCGTGCGTCCAGGGATACACGTCGTTCGACTGGTTCCTCGACCGCGATGTACAGCAACGCGCACTCGATCCACTAAAAAAAATAATCGACGCCACCGACGGGATCACTGCAATCGTCGGCACTGTGCGACCGTCGGACTTAACCACCGGTCGCAGGCTCTACAATTCAGCCGCCGTAATCCGCAATAAACAACTGCTCGGTTTTGCCGATAAGACGCTGCTGCCCGAGTACGACGTCTTCGACGATCCGCGTTACTTTCAACCTTCGCCACAGCGACATCTTTTCCCACTCGCGGATAATCTCGCGGACAATAACGACACCGAGCTCGGCGTCGCAGTCTGCGAAGACTTTTGGAACGACAAAACGTTCTGGCGCGAGCGGCTCTACACCAACGACCCTGCTGACGAACTGATCGAACTTGGCGCCGAAGTGCTCATCTCCATCAACGCGTCGCCCTTCAACAAAGGCAAGATGGGCCAACGTTGCGAGATGGTCTCGCACCGCGCGCGCAGCGCGAAGATCCCGATCGTGTTCGTCAATCTCGTCGGCGGTAACGACGGCATCATCTTCGACGGCGCGAGCATCGTCGCCGACGCGCGCGGCAAGATCATCCTGCAAGCACCACCATTCAAAGAGTTCATCGCCACCATCGATCTCGACTGCGACGTCGCCGACACGTTTTGCCTGCCCGGCGACGACATCGAAACGATCCACGACGCGCTGGTCCTCGGCATTCGCGACTACGCGCGAAAGAACGGGTTTACACGCGCCGTCATCGGCCTCTCGGGCGGCATCGACTCAGCCGTCGTCGCCACACTCGCTTGCGAAGCGATCGGCGCGGAAAACGTGTTGAGCGTGATGATGCCGTCGCCGTTCTCTTCGCGTTCGAGTATCGAAGATTCAGTCGAACTCGGACGGCGGCTCGGCATGCCCGTCGTCGAGCAACCGATAACCCAACCTTACGAAAGCCTTCGCGAACAACTAAACCTTCCCTCGCCGTCAGTCGGAAGCAGATCGACGGCCGCGGAAAATCTGCAATCACGGCTGCGCGGAAACATACTGATGACGATCTCGAACGCGGAGGGACGGCTGCTGCTATCTACCGGCAACAAGTCGGAACTCGCGCTCGGTTACTGCACACTGTACGGCGACACGAATGGCGGGCTAGCCGTAATCGGCGACGTTTTGAAGACGGAAGTCTACGCGTTAGCGAACCACTTGAATCGCGATCGCGAAGTGATTCCCCAAGCCATCATCGACAAGCGGCCTTCGGCTGAACTCGCGCCCGGGCAGTTTGACGATCAGTCGCTGCCGCCGTACGACCAGCTCGATCGGATACTCAAACTCTACTTTGAACAGAAAGCGACGCCGAGTGAGATCGTCGCAACTGGATTTGAACCGGACTTCGTGAAGGACATTCTGAATCGGGTGGAGTCGCCGGCGAATGAGTTCAAGCGCCGGCAACTCCCGCCCACATTAATCATTTCGAGAAATGCGATTGGCATCGGGCGTCGCCGGCCTGTAACTCACCGCTACAAACGCTAACCAAAACAAAGCGGGGGCGCGCTTTCGCGTGCCCCCTTCCTGACTACACTACTGTAATCGATTTACTCGTCTCCGCGAGCACGTGCGCGGCTCGCAGCGAGCGCCAACTCACGAGCGCGTGGCATCGCATCAACTGCCTTTGCGATCTGCGGATCCGCATCGTTGAAAACCTGCGTCGCCGTACGATACCCGTAAGCGGCCGACAAGACGTTGTAACGCAACTGCCGCTCAGCAAAGGTGCGTGATTTATCCAACTGCTCCGGCGTGACCTTGAACAGCGACACCTTGGCTGCCGCAAACTTCTTCAGTTCCTTGAAGAGCGCGTCGGTGATCGGATAATCCTCAGCGGCGAGATCGTGGTCAAACTCGATCGCGCGCTGAATCTTGTACGACTCAAAACCCTGAACTCGACCACTCACTAACTCTAACGAGTAGGCAAACAGGACGTCGCGCAGGTGGCGCTCGGCTGCACTGATCGTACCCGGCTTGACAACTTCATCCGGTGAAATTCCACCGCCGCCGTAAACCGCGCGGCCGGTATCGGTATGGCTCTCAGGTCCGTTTTGCGGATTCGCGGCCTTGTTCTTATCGGCTGCCAGACCGCCCGGGAAGTAATAATCGTAGAAACCACCGTTTGAATAGTCGCGTTGAATCAGACGGCCTGACGGCGTGAAGTATTTCGCGATCGTCAGCAACAGCGCCGAGTCGTAATCCAACTGGAACGGGAACTGGACGAGTCCTTTACCAAACGTCGTCTCGCCGACGATGAACGCGCGATCGTGATCCTGGAGCGCGCCCGCCACGATCTCCGCCGCCGACGCCGTGTCGCCATTGACGAGCACAACGACCGGCACGCTGTCCGGATTCTCGTTCACTGCCGCATACGACTGTGAACTGTCTCGGAAGCGACCCTTCTGCGAAACGATCATCTGTCCACGCTGAAGGAACCGGTTAGCGACGCGCACCGCCTGAATCAGCAATCCGCCGCGGTTGCCGCGAAGATCCAGGACGAGCATGTTCATTCCGCGCGCGTGCAGATCTTTAAGCGCCTCGCCAAACTCGTCATCGGTCGTCAGGTTGAATCCGCCCGTCATGCCGACATAACCGACGCCCGGACGCAGCATGTACGCTTGCGCGATCGACGGCAGCGACACCGCGTCGCGAATGATGTTCACAGTCTCGGACTGCTTGGTTGCCGGGTGCTCGACGGTCACCTTAACGGTCGTGCCACGCGCTCCGAGCAGGAACTTGCGCACTTCCGGATAGGTCTTGCCCTTCATCGAGTTTCCGTCGACGGCGAGAATCCGATCGCCATACCGCAGGCCCGCGCGGGCAGCCGGAGAATCTGGAAAGGTGGCGCGAATGAAAGTATTGACGTCGCTGCCTTCGCGCAGGTCTTCGATCGTGGCGCCGATGCCGAAGTACTCCGAACGTTGCTCCGTGCGGAAGGAGGCGTACTCAGCCGGGTCGAAATAAGTCGAATGCGGGTCGAGAACACTCAACATGCCGCTGATCGACGATTTGAAGATTGCGTTGTAGTCGAGTTTTCGTCCGTCGATATGATTCGTTTGAATGACGGCCAGTGCCTCGGAAAGATCGCTTTTGATTGCGGGAGCTGTGGCTGCCGGCTTGCCCCCAGTATTCGGCGTATTGGCGGAACGCTCGGGAGTCGTCGTCGTCCGGCGAGCTGAACGGGTTTGCTGGGCGATAATCAACGCGGGAAGTGTCAGGGCAAAAACGAGGAATAGAATTCCCGGGGCAAAAGAGCTTTTTCTCACGCAACCCTCCTAAAACTTAATTATTGCAAAGACTGCTGTCACGGGGCCGATCCGGTCGCCGGGCTCGCTGCGGAAACGGGGACGCCAGAATAACACGAAGCGCCGCACGTTTTGAATGTACGCAACGGCGATTCACCGAGTTTTCATTAAGTTAACCGGCTGCGATGTAGATGCTGCAAATCCGTGTTTCGTCGCCCGCTGGAGTGGACGTTACACAGAAACACGGATTTAAGGATATTATGAGCCGCCTGGCTTTTCACAAAGACAATTCGACGGAGGATCTTTAATGCCCACAACCTTGAAACGGGATAGTCTTGTCTCTTTCGCCAAAGAACACCGCACTGAGTTTGAGGCACTGCTCCGCCGATTTGTAGAAACGCCCACAGTTTCGGTCGATCCGAACCATTTGGACGACATCCGCAAAGGGGTCGAGCTGACCGTCGAAACGATCGAAGGGTTTGGCGGAAAAGCCGAGGTTTACCGCGCAGACAAGGGCAATCCCGTCATTCATGGCGTGTTTGGCAACGATCCGAAGCTGCCGACCGTAACCGTCTACAACCACATCGACGTCCAGCCGGCTTCGAAGGAAACCGAGCCGTGGGACAGCGAACCGTTCGTCTTCACTCAAAAAGGCGACACTTACTACGGACGCGGCACGACGGACGACAAAGGTCCGGCGCTGACCGCGTTGTTCGGCGCGCGCGCCGCGATCGAAGCCGGCGTGCCTGTGAACATCCGTTTCCTGTGGGAGTTTGAGGAGGAGATCGGATCGCCGAACTTCGAGAAGATCATTTCCAAGGCCGCGCCTTCGCTGCGCACGAATTCCGTCGTCGTTTCAGATACGGTTTGGGTGTCGCGCAACCGACCGGCGAGCTCGGCGGGACTGCGCGGGTTGATGGGTTTCATTCTCACGCTCGAAACCGCGAGCGTCGATACGCATTCAGGCGAGACTGGCGGCGCGTCGCGCAATCCGATCGCCGAGTTGATGCAACTCGTTTGCGACCTCTACGACGTCAGGACCGGTAAGATCAAAATCAAAGGTTTTTACGACGACGTCATTCCACCGACGAAGAAAGAGTTGCAAGATTGGGCGAACAGCGGATTCACGACTAAGGCGTTCAAGAAGGCGCACCATTTGAAGATGATGCGAACTGAAGATCCGCTCGAGGTGATGAAGCGCATCTGGGGCATGCCGACGCTCGAGATTCACGGCGTTGTTGGTGGATATCAAGGACCGGGTTTGAAGTCGATCGTTCCGCCGCGAGCTGAGGTGAAGGCGTCGTGCCGGTTGGTGCCGGCGCAGGATCCTTTGAAGATTCAGAAGCTGCTTGCCGCTGCGATCAAAGAGAAGAACCCCGATGTGAAGATTCAGTTTGAGCACGCGGCGCCGGCGTTTCGCACCGTGATCGAGGGACCGTTGCCGGAGGCGTTGAAGCGTGCGGTGAAGTTCGCGTTTGGCAAGGAGGCGGTGTTTGTTCGCGATGGTGGGACGATTGGAGCGATGACGAGTATCGAGAAAGTGTTGAAGTGCCCCGTGTTGTTCCTCGGTTTGTCACTTCCCGAACATGGGTATCACGCGCCGAATGAGAACTTCGATTGGCAGCAGGCTTCGGGTGGAATGGTGGCGTTTGCGAAGTATTTTGAAGAGATTGCTAACTTGGGAAATCATTCTTGAAATCCGTTTCCCTGTGAACGATTGGCTAGCGCTAGCGTGACGGATACGGGAAAAGAATTTTTTAAATTTTTTTCCCATGAGTGCTGCGTTAGCTTACCAAGCGAATATAAGAGTTAGATCAAACACGAGAGACGCTCTTCATTGAGCGCTACAAAACCGAGCTTCTCGTAGAACCGGCGAGCCTGTGGGTTTTCAAGATGCACCGCGACGTCGATGCGCGTCACAGCTTCTTTTCTGAGTTGCTCTTTCAGGTGTTCTAAGAGTTCAGTACCGACGCCGTGTCCACGACGATCCGCCTTCACGGAAACGTCGTCGAGTTTCGCGACAACAGATCCCATCGACGTCGAAATCGCATAACACACGACACAGATACCAGCGCAGCCGTTCTCGTCATACGCCATCCAAACAAAGCCCAACTCCGGACGCTCGAGAAAGAGGTCGAGCGCGTCGTTCAAGCCTTTCATTCCGAGGTCGCCGTACGCCTGGCTGCTGGCGAGATAGTGCTCGTCGGCGCTGAGAAAATCGCTCAGCATGTGAAACGCGTCCGGCACGTCCGCCGCGTGCATCTTCCGGCATGTGATCGGCACGGTCCCATGATATATAATCCCCCCTCCGCAAGCCACAGTAATTCCAACCCATTTCGCGCAGGTCAGGAGCCATGAAAAAGACAACTACTCTACTCGCAGCAGCGACGCTTCTGTTCGCAGCAATCTCGGCGTTTGGCCGCGAAGCGCGGCTCGTTCGCTATCCGCATTACCACAATGGCCGCATCGTCTTCACCTATCTCGGAGACATTTGGACCGCCGACGAAAACGGCCAGAACATCCAACGTCTGACGGTCAATCGCGCACGCGACGTCTACGGACGATTCTCGCCCGACGGCAAGTGGATCGCCTTCTCCAGCGACCGCGAGGGAAACCTCGACGTGTTCCTGATGCCCGCAAACGGCGGCGCCGCCAAACAGCTCACCAATCACTCGGCTGACGACACCGTCCTCGGCTGGTCTGCCGATTCGCGGTCGATCATCTTCAGCAGCCAACGCGGTGAAGACTTCATGCCGCAGCTTTATCTCGTGAGCGTCGACGGCGGCATGCCGGTGAAGGCCGGAACTGACATGGGCGTCCAGGCGTCGTACTCGCCCGATGGAAAGCGACTCGCCTACAACCAGAAGTCGCAGGTCTACTGGCGCAAGTACTATCGCGGCGCTTACCAGAGCGACATCATGGTGATGGACGTCGCTGCGAAGAAGTTCACGCAGATCACCGATTTCGACGGGCTCGATTCATGGCCCATGTGGGGCCGCGACGGTTTCATCTACTTCGTCAGCGATCGGGACGGAAACGGACTGACGAACATCTGGCGCGTTTCTGATGACGGCGGAAAAGCCGATCGCGTCACGACGTTCAAATCAGGCGACGTGCGCTGGCCCGCGATCAGTTCCGACGGCCGCGTGATCGTTTTCGAGCACGACTTCGGCATCTGGAAACTCGACGTCAACTCCAAACGCGCAACACCAATCACACTGAACATCGACGCAGAAACGCAGGACAACTTAAGCGAGACGTTGACGTTCAACTCACAAGCGGATGATTACGATCTCGCGCCGTCGTCGCGCCGCATCGCCGTTTCGATGCACGGCGAGATCTTCACCGCGCCCGTTGAAGAAGGCGATCTAAAACAGATTACCGACGGTCCCGCTCGCGATCGTTCGATGCAGTACTCGCCCGACGGCAAGTGGCTCGCCTACGTTTCGGACCAGAGCGGACGCGAAGAACTCTGGATCGCGCCCATCGACGGTTCATCACCGGCGCAAAAACTCACCGACATCGACGCTTTGAAACAAGGCTACAACTGGTCGCCCGATTCGAAAGAGATCGCCTTCGCGTCGTCCGACGACAAACTGCGGAAGCTCACCGTCGTTAGCAAACAGGTCGTCGAGCTCGATAGCTCCCATTACGGCGGCATCGGTTCGCCCGTCTGGTCGCCGGACGGAAAGTGGATCGCGTATTCGAAGTCTGACGTGTCGCGCACGCAAGACGTCTACATGATCGCCGCAGCCGGTGACGACAAACAGCCGCACAAGGTAACGTTCGATTCAAACAATGATGCAAACCCGCGCTTCGCGCCCGACGGACGCAAGCTCTACTTTCAACGCGTCGAACCCGGCGGTGGAAACGGGCAGAACTCGGTCCAGCTCTATTCCGTCTGGCTCGAACGGCAGGAACGCGATCCGAACGACGCGGAAGAACGTGCTGAAACAGAACCACCGCAGCGCGAGCCCGCCGCTGAAGGAACTGAAGGCGCTGCGCCTCCGGTGCGTCGCCCGCCTGCGAATCGTCTGCCGCGCGAGATCAAAGTCGACTGGGCCGGCATGAAACGTCGCACCAGCCAGGTCACGCGCATGCCGTTTCCCGTGCTCAACTACGTGATCGCGCCTGACAGCCGCACGATCTATTTCGTCACCACGGAACCGGCCGCGACGGCGAGCGTTCCCGTGATCTACTCGATTCAGGAAGACGGCCGCCGTCTTTCGCGAATCACGTCAGGCCAGGGCGGTAACGCTGACGGTGAAGGTGGTCCAGGCGGTGGCGGTGGTTTCGGCGGTGGTCTCGCCGATCTGAACATTTCACGCGACGGACGAACACTGTTCTTCCGTGAACGTGACGGCATCTATTCAGTGCCGGTCGGTGGCGGAGCAGCCGCAGCCGGCGCTGCGACAGCAGCCGCGGGTGCCGCGGGCGCGGGCCGTGAAGCCGGTCGTCGTCGCATCAATTTCACTCTTCGCGTGAATGTCGATCGTCCAGCCGAATGGGCCGAGATGTTTGACGACGGATGGCGCACGATGAAGTACCGCTTCTACGATCCGAAGATGCACGGCATGGATTGGGACGCTGCGCGCGCGAAGTATCGCCCCCTCGTCGACTTTGTTGGCGACCGCCAGGAGTTGCTCAACATCGTCAACGAGATGATCGGCGAGTTGAATGCTTCGCACACTGGCGCTGCGCCGCCGCCGCGTGGACAAGGCAGCGGTGGAGTTTCGACTGGACATCTCGGTATCGAACTCGAGCCTGATAGTGCAGCCGGACGTTATCGCGTCAGCTACATCTACGAAGATGGGCCAGCCGATAAAGACTGGGTGCGCGTGAAAGTCGGCGACTACTTGCTCGCGATCAACGGTAAGCAAGTCAAAGCTGGTGATGAGTACTGGGAAATTCTGAACAATCGCTTGAACCGCAAAGTCGTGGTGACGTTCAACAGCAAGCCGGCTGATGACGGCGCGTGGAACACGCGGATCGAAGCGATCACTCCGGCTGCGTATAGCCAGTTGCGTTACGAGCGGTGGGTGAAGGAACGCCGGCAGAAGGTCGACGAGCTTTCGGGTGGGCGCATCGGGTATCTACACATTCAAGCGATGAACCCGCCGTCGTTGCGCAAGTTTGAAAAGGAGATTCGGGAGTTTCGCAACAAGGAGGCGCTGGTTATCGATCAGCGTTGGAATGGCGGCGGCAATATCGAACAGGAGCTGTTGGCGATTCTGGTCCAACGGCAGTATCAGGTATGGCAGCCGCGAGGGACGGAAGCTTCCGGACGCCCGTTCGCCGGGTTCTTCGGGCCGAAGGTCGTGTTGCAAAACTGGCGCTCGGCTTCTAATGCTGAGATGTTCCCCGCGGGGTTCAAAGCGTTAGGGCTCGGGAAGGTCGTGGGAACGCCGACGATGGGCGCTGTGATCGGAACTGGCAGTTACAGTCTGATCGACGGCTCGACGGTGCGCACGCCGGGTGTCGGCGTGTTTCTCGCGGATACAAAACACACCAACATGGAAAACTACGGCGTGCAGCCTGATCTGCTCGTCGATAATCGTCCGGAAGATACGCTCGTTGGACGCGACCGGCAATTGGAAGCAGCAGTTGAGGAACTGATGAAACAGTTGAACGGTACGCGTCGCAGCCTAACGACTGATGGACAGCAGAAGTAGAGCTTAAATCGCGGGAGCGGGAGGTGGTGCTTGCGCCATCTCTCGCTCGAACGCCCTCAGCTCACGTCCCGCCATGTAACCGCGCGCCATGAAGAAGAGCGCGACAGCGTGAGCAACCACGCCAATCAGGTCCTGAAACAACAGCGACACGAGCCCGTCCAGGCCGAACACGATCATGCCAACCATGTAGGCCCAAAGCATTCTCTTTCCGGCGAGCACGCCTAATAGCACGAACAACGCCGTCACGAAAATGTCCAGCACCAGCGCAACGACCTTGGGCGCGGCGCCGAGCTCGGTTGACAGTCCTTCCCCAATACCGTCGAAGACCTGCGTAGTGCCAAGACTGAGCAGAAATCGCCAGCCGCCACCTGAAAACGAGACGATTGACGTGACTAACGAGAGACCTGCGATCCAGTAGAACCAGTTCGCGCCCGATTTATAGCGTTGATAAACCGGGGGTGCGTTGAACTTGTGAGTAATTGGTTTCATTGAACATGGGAGCCTCCTTTTGCACACAGATCGGACTGAATTATGGCACTGGCTTCAGTTTGAAATCGGTGGGAACAAACTCGATCGATTTGAGAATACCGTCCGCCTTCACTCGCTTGTCTGCATTGGGTAAGTAACAGACGATCACAGCGTTTTCAGGCTTGCGTGGTCCACAGGTAATGTCGCCTTTGACGTCCGGACTATACGTCGTCAGTTCGATGTCGTCGAAGCTTTTTGTGTGAAGGTGCAGCTCGCCAGTCGCGGTGCGCACGACGAAGATCATTCCCTTGGCATCACAGTCGATCCTGACGAGCGTCGTTTGCAGTTGAGTCTCACCCGCTCCCGGCGTCCGCAAAATCTCACGCAAGTACGACGACGGATCGGATGCGGGCTGCGGTACGTCGTTATTCCGCGACGTCGTGAGGGTTGGCCGTGTGGTGGCAGTCTCCGGTTCCGACTCGGAAGAATCGCTCACCTTGCGGGATTGAGCAGCCTTCTCCACGCCTTCGGCCTCGGCCACTTGCTTTTCATATGAATCTATCCCCGCCAACATCTGTTGCGCGCCTTCCTGAATCCCCTCGTTTGCCGTCGATTTTGCGAGCTCTTCCAGCAACGGCCGCGCGGCCTTGTAGTCCTGCTTGTGCAGGTAAAGCTGGGCCAGCATGAACGAGGAACGCGCGCGCCCGGGCGACGCACTCAACACACGCTTCATCGACGCAATTGCTTCGTCGACGTCTATGGGCTTTCCCGAAAACATACTGACAAACGCGAGCAGATCGTACGATTCAGGAAAGTCGGGCCGCAGTGCGATCGCGCGCTGCAAATGGTCGCGTATCTTCGCGATCTCCTCCGGCGTGTGAGTGGAACTGGTGTCGTCCGGAGCGCGCCGGCTGAGCGTGAAGGCGTAGTAATAATGAACGAGATAGTTTTGCGAGTTGGCGGCAACCGCGTGCTCGAGAATCGCTCGCGCTTCGTCAACCTTGCCTTCGTAAAAACGGACCATACCTAACGAAGCGTGGGCCATCGCCAGATTCGGATCCAGCTTCAACGCCTTTTCCAGATACTTAATCGCATCAACGCGATGGCTGTGCCACAACAGATCGCCGAGATATGCCTGCACTTCCGCTTCCGTCAGCTGCGAAGCTTCGGCGGAGACATCAAGCTCGAGCTTCCGCTGGAAGTGGCCCTCGATGAAATTGTAGCGGTCCTGCTTGACGTAGTTGCGCAGCTCCTTCTCCATGTCTTCGAACGACACTTCGAAAGCCTGCTGAAACGCGGTCTCCATCGGCACGTTCGTGCTGACAAGATCCATGAACTTTCCGAGCTTCTCGACCTTTCCCGCTTTACCGATCAGCAGGTAGTGCATCAACGCCCACGACTGCGCGTAGAAAATGCTCTGCTTCTTGCCCTCGTTGTAGTACGGCGACTTGTGATCGACCTGGAACAGCGTGCGCAGCGGCAGCATCTTGTTCTCACGCAGCAAGTGGACGTGGTTGCCGATGGCGACGCCGAGCGCGATTTTTTGATCGTCGGTGATCTTGAACGTACTGTAGTACTCGGCTAGTCCTTCATTGAACCAGACGGGCGCGTTCTTGAACGTGTTGTTTACGAGCAAATGCGTGTACTCGTGAAAGATCACGTTGAACGGATCCATCGTCTGTAGCTCCGTCGTCAACGCGATGTAGTTGACGTCGTCGCCGGCCTGGAAGTAGCCCGCGATGTTCGCGCCTGGCTTAAACGGCGCGAAGGAACTGTCGCTCTTGAAGACGACGACGGTCGTCGGCACGGGCGTGTTGAATCTGATGTTCGGGAAGAGATGAGTGAAGACTTCGCGGAACTGTTCCAGTCTGAGCGCAACTTTGCGGATCTCTTTTTCATCGGCGTTGCCGATCATGAAAAAGTTATTGGTGCGCACGCTTACCCAGGTGTCTTTGGCAGACACCGGAGGGGGCAAAGCGACTAAGGCCAAAAAGCAGAGGGCTACGGCAAAGGGGAAGACAAAACGCTTCATAAATTAGTCCGCCGCGACCCTCGACTTAGAACACGAACGGCACGGATCTTATTCTTCTGGGCCAGTGCACGTTGGGCCGTGAAGGGCGGGAATCTTCTGGCTGATAATCGGATACTTCGGAGCTTCGTCTATGTTGATCTGCGTCCAATGAGAATAGTTCTCGGGTACGTTGGTATCGGCAAAGATAGCTTCGACCGGACATTCAGGCACGCACGCGTCGCAATCAATACAGGTGTCGGCGTTGATGTAAAGACGATCCGGCAATTCATGAAATGCTTCAACAGGACAAACGGCTGCGCAGTCGGTGTACTTGCAATCGACGCATAATTCAACAACTACGTAGGTCATTAGAGAAATAAGCTCCTTTCAATGTCGTCGCAAATAGTTATTCAGGCGTGAGGCTAATGTCAACAGGATTATCACACAAAAGCACCCTTTTTTGTGATTACCGTTCGCGGCGGACGTAGTCGAGTGTGCGCGTTGTGTTCTCAATCACACTCGGCACAGGTTCGCCCAGAGTTCCTGCCGCAGGCAAGCGCAGGTCCTGATTCACCAGCGCAGGCAGAAAGTGAGTTTTGTTTTCAGTCACCGACGAGATCAGCTTCGACAGATTTCTGACCAACATGAGCTCCGTCATGCTCACGACCAGAAATGCAAACAACATGAAGACGCCAATCAATTCCTGGCTCAACTGAGCTTCTCTCCGCAACGACAGCGCGCCGCCGATCATGATTCCGAGACCAATCAATCCTACGAGCGTAATCGCAGTCAGCATCGCCGTAATCGCCACCGTGTGGCTCGACTCTTTACGCTCGCGTAGGTCAGCGCCGCAACGATTGCAGTAGCTCAATTCCTGGGCCCGCGGCGTACCGCAAAACTGGCAAAACATGTGCTACCTCCAGCTAATATGTGAGCCAAAAATAGATTGCCTGCCCAACACCGATAAAGAACCCAATAATCGCGCCGAAAAGCTCAATTGTTTTGAGGTGATGCTGAGCTACTGATAGTACGAGCTCTTCCAGCCTTTCGATCGGGTAATCCGAAACTTTTTTCCGCACCAGCCCGCCCACGTCAAACTCGGCGATCGCCACCGGCAAGCGTTCTCGCGCCGCGAGCGTGATTCTATCCACCAGCGCGGAGCTCGCTCGCTCCATCGCGTTCTGCGAAACGTGATCGCCCAAACGCCCGATCGGGGCTATCAATAAACGTTCGATCTGCGCACTCAGGATCGCGTTGATCGTCCGCGCCGTGTCTTCGCGCGCCAGCAGACTCAACAGGCTTCTCGTCAGAAACTTCTTAACATGCTCCGCTGATCGCGGATCCAGTTGTTGCAACACCGAACCGAGCGTTTGCGGACGCAGCCGGTAAAGCGCATCGTCGAAGTGCGCCGAAACCGACGTCGATAGAGCTTCACTACGAACTATCTCAACCAACTTGTTCGTGACCTGCTCTTTCAGTTCTTCGAACCTGCCGGCTTCGAATTGGCCCAGCAGTTGGCTGAGCGGACGGTTCATCACATTGTCGATCGTCGTGTTTAGAAAAGTCTCCGCCTCCTGCTCGAACGCAGGACCTCGCAAGTACTCCTCGATTCGCTTCGGCAACGTCTTGTTTACGAGATCGTCGACTTCGCGATGGATGCGCTCGCGCGAGATGAAGATCTTTTTGAAGAGCGAGAGTTGTTCGTAGTACTGGTCTACTTCGAGCTTGATCAGCGCGCCGATCTGTTTTCGCGTCGTCTGGCTGGTCGCGATGTCGGCGAGGTGATGGACGATCGGCGGCACTTCCTCGTCGATGCGGCCCTTGATGAACGCGATCGTGTCGGGCGTGACGGTTTCAGCGAAGGTCGCATTGCTGCGCGAGAGATCGTCCAGACGGCCGGAAACAAACTCGTGGACTCGCTGTTCGAAACCTGCGTTGCTGATGAACCCCTGCACTCGTTGCTGAAGGAAGTCGAGCGCCTTATCGACAGATTCGTTGCTCACCAGATCGTCGATGTTCCGCGCCAGCAACTCGTCAATCTGCGTGTCGACGAAACGTTCGATCGCTTCGGCAGTTTCTTCGCTTCGCAGCATCTCGGCGATGTACTCGGCGAGCCGGTACTGCAACGCCGAGATCGTGTCGAGAATCGGCGCGCGTGCCTGCGCGGGCAAGGCATCGATGAACGACGGGTAAACGCGAGCGAGTAGATCGTTTGTGTAACCGCCGACGAAGTCTTGAACTTTACGTTGAAAGAAGCTGGTCTCGAACATCGCGTCGAACACGGTCTGTTGCGATACGAGCTCGTTGCCGACCGCATTCCCGATCGACTGGGCCAGCTTCTCGCGATGGCGAGGAATCATTCCCTGGGGCCACACGGTCAAACCGAACAGCTTCTTCGACTGGTACGGATGAAACAGCATCCAGATCGCCAGCCACGCCGCGCCGAAGCCGTGAATCGTCGCAACTACGATGATGCCGAGAGAGACAAGTATTTTGAATGTAATTGGATTCACTTCGCGGAAGGGATCTCAACCGGGTACCCCGCATTGATCCACGCTCCGGTGCCGCCCGCGACGTTGATCAAGTTCGTGAAGCCTTGCTGCTCCAACAAACTCGCGGCCGCACTGGAACGATAGCCGCCCGCGCAAATCACCGCGGTCGGTTTGTCCTTTTTGAGGGGGAGTTCGCCGATGGACCTGTCGAGGGCGGCCAACGGCGCGTTGAGCGCGCGCGGCACATGGCCGTTGCCGTACTCCGCCGGTCGCCGCACGTCAACGATCTGAAGATCGCCGTTCGCGATCTGTTCTTTCAACTGGTCCACGCTGACTTGCTCGATCGCGTCAATCGGAAGACCCGCTTCGCGCCAACTCTGAATGCCGCCTCGCAAATAGCCTTTGACGTTTTCGATTCCGACACGCGCGAGGCGCACGACTGATTCATCGACGTGCTGCGCGCTGTCGGCGACGATCACGATCGCCGAGTTCAGGGGAATCAAGCTGCCGGCCCACATTGCAAACTGCCCGGCAAGACCGATGTTCAGCGAACCGGGCACATGCGCCGCGCCAAACTCGGCCCCGGAACGCACGTCGAGCAGCACGTGCCCGCTCGTCTGTAACGACAGGACTTCGTGAGGAGACAGGCCTACGGGAGTCGACAACTCGGAAAGCTCGCGCGCGCCGGCGCGATTGATCTCCGCGTCTTTTGAGAAATAGATAGGCTGATCGGGCAAGTCAGAAGTCATCAACTTTACGAATTCTTCCTTGCTCATCTGCTTCAGCGCGTAGTTGAACTTCCGCTGCTCACCAATTGTAGACGACGTTTCCGACGACATGTTTCGCCCGCACATCGATCCAGCGCCGTGCGCCGGATAGACCTCGACTTCATCCGGCAGCTTCAAAAGTTTTTCATGAAGAGTGTCGTACATCATCGCGGCCATCATCTGCGGCGTGAAGCCTTTTCCACCCGCGAGGTCAGGACGTCCGACGTCGCCGATGAACAACGTGTCGCCGGTCAGGATCTTCTGTGGTTGATCGGAAACTTCAGTGTCAGTAATCAACACGCAGATTCCTTCCGGTGTATGGCCCGGCGTTTCCAGAAAACGCAGCACTACTTTTCCGACTCTGATCTCTTCGCCGTCTCGTACGGCGCGATGATTGAAACTGGCGCCGGCTTTCTCGCCGAAGATGATCTGCGCGCCGGTTCGCGCGGCAAGCTCCTGATGGCCGCTCACGAAGTCGGCGTGAAGATGCGTTTCGATCACGTATTTGATCCGGAGCCCCTGCGCTTCAACTTCAGCCAGATACTCGTCGACGTCGCGCTGCGGATCGACAACGGCAGCTTCGCCGTCTGAGCCCACAAGATAGGAGGCGTGGGCCAGACAAGCTAAATAAAATTGTTTGAAATACATTTGAACCTCTGAGCTTTTTGTCAGTGGTCCGTAGTCAGTTGTCAGTTGTTAAATTGGCCACTGACTACGGACTACTGACTACCGGGCAATTTATAAAACTCACGAGCCGGTTTCAACGGGCGCAGCATCCAATATGGCCGGCGCGTGCCGTCCGGCGAATGTTTGTCAGCGGGACGCGTCATCGCCAACCACTTTTGATATACGTCGCGCGACTTCTGAGTATCCACAAAAATGTCGCCCGCCTCGTCTTCCGGCTCGGCCACACGCACGCGCACGGCCTGGTGCCAGCAGTGCATTCCGGAAATCGGATCGGGATGCACGGGAAACGTCATGTTCTGATGAACGCCGGCGTCTTTCCACCAGATCCGCAACGTGTCCGGATCGCCCGATTCGTAAGGCGCGATGCCCTTCTGCCGCTCGAGACGCCACGTGGTCCCATTGCGATCCAGTTTCACCGTGGCCATCAACTGCCGCTGTCCCTCGTCGGTCAGTTTCCAGCGGCCCATGTGATGACTGCACGCGACGATTCCCGGTCGAATTCCCTCCGTGACCCACGCCGGAACGACGTAGTAACCGATCTCAGTTTCGACGCGAACGAGGTCGCCGGTGCGAATGCCAAGCTTGTTTGCGTGCGTCGGGTGAATCCAGAGCGGGTTCGTGTGCGCGATCTCGTCGAGCCACTTGGAGTTCGCGCTGCGAGTATGAATCTGGACCGGCAGACGAAAGGTCGAGATCAGGATCGTCTGGTCTTCGTCGAGATTGTCTTTATGAACGTGGCTCTTGAAGTAAGTTGGGATCGCGTACTCGGGCCAACCCCAACTGTTCAGCGTCGACGAGTAGAATTCGAGACGGCCGCTCGGCGTCGGGAAGCCGCGTTTGATCTCGCCGTTTACGTTGATGCCTACGAGCCGGCGTCCGTCCTGGTCGCCGTCAGGTGATGGCAACGGGACGATGTTTGGGCCGGCAGGTTTCGGCGCGCGGCTGAAGACGCGTCCGAAGGCATCTTGCTGCACATCGTCGAGCTCTTCGGGCGGTAGGGTTTGATCGTAAATCCTGCCGATCTTCTGTTTGACTTCGAAGGCGCCGTAGCGGCGCATGAACTCGAGTGGCGTCAAATTCTCTTGCGCGGCCCGCTCCGGCAGACCGGGAACTGAGTTTTCGAAGATGAATTCGTAGTACTCGTCGATGCCGAGTCGAGTGCCCGGTTTGGTTTTTGATTCAGCGTATTGTCGAATGCCGAGGCTTCCATCTGCGTCGATGCGCCACGTCAGTTCGAGCCAGAATTCGTTCTCTTCCCAAACTTCGCCGGGATTGACCTCGCGCGTGTCGTGGATTGTTTCGCCTGCGTGTTGGCGTGCCGCCTTCATAACCGGCTGGCGGAAACCGAGCCACTGTGAATCGTGCGTCTCGTAAGAGTGAAGATCGTGACGCTCGGAGCCGACGCCCATCGGCAAAACGTAGTCGGCGTAGTAGGCCGTCTCGTTCCACGTCGGCGTGAGCGCAACGTAGCAGCCGACGAGATCGGGATCCGTCAACATCTCGATCCACGAGAAGCCGTCGGGGTTGGTCCAGACCGGGTTATAGACGCGCGTGAAATAGACGTCGAGTTTCGCGCGGCCGTCCTTTAGAAAGTGCGGCAGCAGGAACGACATCTCGTTCATCGACAGTGGATACTCCCGCGGCCATGTCGTTTCGTTCCACATTTGCGGATGTGGCGGCGTGTAGATTGGGCGCGGCACGAACTTGTTCCAGGCGTTTGGATAGACGCCGCCTTCCGTTGCGACAGCGCCAAGCAGCGCGTTCAAGAAGAAGAGACAGCGTGCGACGGACCAGCCGCCGCTCACGCCGGAAGCGACGCTGCGCCAGTTGTGAGTCGAGAAGCGCGTTCCCGCGGTGGCGACCAGTTTCGCAATCTCTTCGATGACCTTCGCTTCGACACCTGATTCAGCAGCAGCGAATTCGAACGTGTATTCGCTGTAGATCTCTTTGAGTCGTCTTTCAAAGTCGGTGAAATTCGTGTTTGTAAATTCGCGCCAGTTCCACCAAGTCTCGACGAAGTCGCGGTTGTACAGATCGTTTTGGATCAGATAGTTGGCAATGGCGAGCAGGATTGCTGCTTCAGAGCCGGGGTACGGCGAGACCCAGTAGTCGGCGTGCGTCGCCGTGTGTGAAAGGCGCGTGTCGAAGACGATCAGTTTCGCGCCGTTCGCTTTGCCGTCGATGACGCGTTGCGCGTGCGGGTTGAAGTAGTGGCCCGACTCGAGGTGCGCGCTGATCAGCAGGATGACTTTCGCGTTTGAGTGATCGGGGCTCGGACGATCGAGGCCCATCCACAGTTGATAGCCTTCACGGCTGCCGGACGAACAGATGTTGGTGTGCGAGTTGTGGCCGTCGATGCCCCACGCGGCGAGGATGCGTTCGGTGAAGCCGTCTTCGCCGGGACGGCCGACGTGGTACATGATCTCGTGTCGCCGGTTCTCGACGATTGCTTTTCGAATGCGGGCGGCGATGGTGTCGAGCGCTTCGTCCCAGGTGGTGCGTTCCCACTCGCCCGCCCCGCGTTTGCCAGTGCGTTTAAGTGGATAAAGGATGCGATCGGGATCGGTTACCTGGTTGAGTGTGGCTGGGCCTTTGGCGCAGTTGCGGCCGCGCGAGCCTGGGTGTTCCGGATTGCCTTCGAACTTCTGCACTTCGCCGGTGACTTTGTCGATGTAGGCGAGCAGGCCGCAGGCGGATTCGCAGTTGAAGCAAGTGGTGGGGACGAGCGAGTAGTGACGCTCGACTCGTTTTGGCCACGCGCGCGAATCCAACTCCGTCCAATCGTTCCAACGTTCTTTAGGCGGGAAGGCAGCGAGGTGGATGCGGCTCGGCCCCTGATAGAACGTCTCTTCTTGTCCATCTCGGGTCCCAACCTCCCCCCGACGCATGTTTTCGTCAGTCATCGCAATGAATGTGTTTCGCGCCCAGTCTAACACGGACCTGCCACTACATTCTCGCTTGGACTAAACGGTGTGATAAATCTGAGCCACGGAAACCAAGACCTCTTCCTCAGGCAACGCTTCCATGGCGACATGCTTGACTACTCGTGCATATGCTGCCGCCAGTTCGAAATCTTCCGACAGGTTCAGCGGTGTGTCGGAATAGATCACATTCACCCGGTCGGCAATTACGACACCGAGTTCCGAGAGATAGCTTCCCTCTACACCACGGATGGTGCTACATCCACCGAATGCAACGGTGAATTCACCGGTAAACGATCTTAGTAGGTTTTCGTATTCAGGTGACGAACCATCCGGAAGATAAACTTCAACTCTTACTCGCTCGAGCAGTGGCAAGGAACTGCTCCCTTCTCTTCGGAAAATCTTTCATTCTCTGAATTACTTCTTCTCGTGAGAGTTGGATTCTCTTCGGACGCTTGATGATTATGGCTTGCTGTGAGGTTTTGACTTTCTTTTTCTTCATGCGCCCCATTGTGCATTTACATTTTCGAAAGTCAAGAAGATTGTTCACACTTGTATATACGATGCGATCAACATTCCCTATCGCGCGAAACATTTTCACACTAGAATTCATTACAGAATAGAAGAATAGATCGCCCCCAAGGAGGCTCCCCCATGCGTAGACGAACCACCCGCGCAATCGCGTCGCTTTGTTTAGTAACTTGTTTAGTTGGCCTCATGCCCCTGCGCGCCGCAGCGTGGGGACGCGACGGCCATCAAATCGTCGCCGCCATTGCCCTCTGGCGACTGGATCAACTCAAGGCGAAGAACGCTCGGAAAACGATTGACGACATCCTGAAAGCCATTCCGGAAACCCCCATTCCCAAGCGACCACTAAATCTCTTTGCCGCAGCGACGTGGCCTGACGACGTGCGCGAAGAGCCGAAATACCACTTCGCGGACAATCTGCACTTCGTCAGCATCGCGCTGAAAAAAGACGGAGTCCCTGACCATTACGATCCGTCCGTGTGCAAACCTTCAAGCGACGTCCCGCAGGTTCCCGAAGGCGTTTGCATCATCGGCGCGCTCAAGCATTACACGCGCGTGCTTGCCGATCCTGCGGCGAAGAAGTCCGCACGCATCGAGGCGCTCGCCTTCGTGGTCCACTTCATGGGCGATCTGCATCAGCCTTTGCACACGTCCGAAGACAATCAGTTTATCAATCATCTCAACGAGCTCGGCGACCGAGGCGGTAACTTCAGGTTTATCTTCTATCTTGATGATGCTGTCTTCAACAGTAACGATATCAATAGCTGCAAGACGCAACCCGACGCCTGCACCGAAAAGTTCGGCGACAAACGCTCAAACAGGAAACTTCACGCCGCGTGGGACAAGTACATGATCCTCACCGAGATGAGCAGAAACCCGAACAGAAAACCGGATTTCAAGGCCTACGCAAACGACCTCGTGAAACAACTGCCGCCAAACCCGATCGACAGTCTGTTTGCCACTATGGAGCACGGTGATTTCATAACGTGGGCGGAGGAGACGCACCACGTCGCCGAACTCAATGCTTATGACCTCACAGGGCCAGCGTGCGGGAAGTTGAAGATCACCCAGGAAGACGGGAAGACAAAATACCGGTTCTATCTTCTCGACGAAGCGTATCGCAGCAAGAACATCCGGCTGATCGATGAGCAGTTGATCCGCGCCGGGATCAGGCTTGCTGCTGTTTTGCAAAAGCTATTTCCGGACTCGTGATGAGTTTATGACTTGCGGAGGCGGGCCATCATGATCGAGTCGACGTACTCTCCGTTGCGGAAGGCGTGCTGGCGCATGACCCCCTCGCGCTCGAAACCAAAGCGTTCGTAAAGTCGAATCGCTGGTTCGTTGTCGGAGTAGACTTCGAGTTCGAGTCGCGTGAGGTTGAGCCAGTTGTCGGCAAGGTCAACGCCGGCTTCCATCAATGCCTTTCCCACGCCTCTGCCCTGCCAGGCGTCACTCACGGTGATTCCGATAACTCCGACGTGACGCCTGCGTGGCTTATTCGGAAACGTGTCGAGGCCCAGCATTCCGATCACGTGCTCGCCGCTGACGGCGACAAGCTTGTAAGAACCATCGTTCTCGGCGATTCGCTTGCGCCACTGCTCGCGCGAGGGATACGGCAACTGAAGCGTGCCTGCATAGACCGTCGGGGCCGTGAACATCTCATAGATCGCCGAACAATCATCCGGCTCAGCTCGGCGTATCTGTAGTCCTTCAATCGCCACCTTCATAGTTGCTTCTCCAGATACACGCTCAACGGATCTTCGACGTATTCTCCAAACGGACTGCGGCGCTGAAAGCCGAACCGTTCATATAGTCCAATCGCTTCCACTTCATAGATCCCGGTCTCGAGCCGTAACACGTCGATATTCTTGTCTCGCGCGTACTCAGCCAAATGCTGGAGCATCGCCTTTCCCAGTCCTTTGCCACGGAACTCAGGCCGGACGTACATCCGTTTCACTTCGCCATATTCCGCCTCAAATATCTTTATGCCGCCACAACCAGCGAGTCGCCCTTCGTAATATGTAACGAAGAAAACCACACCGTCGCGCAACAGCTTCTCGACGCTGAACGCATGCCGGCTCTGCGGCGGATACGGATGGCCCATCAGATGCTCATCCAACTCGCCAATCAGCCGCACCGCCGCCGCCGAATCCGCCGCAACTTCCCTGATCGTGATCAGCATCCGCAGATAATTTCAGATTTGAAGATGAGCGGCAATAAAAAAGAGGGCGGGTGGCCGCCCTCTAACCCGAAGGAAAGTCGGGAACATGTCACCCGTTAGAATACATATCTCAATTGCAACCTTCCTGAACGCGCGCCGGTCGAGCCGACCGAGACGCCGGAGTTCAGGTCCGGGCGATTGAAGTTCGGATCGGTGACGTCGCCGCTAGACAACCCGCCAACTTCGAAACGGAAGATCGGCGTGTTGAATACGTTGAAGTACTCGAACCGAATTTCAAACCTGTCATTCTCCATCGGAGTGAACGGCAGCTTGAACGAACGCTGCAAGCTCAGGTCGACGGTGTTGTAACCAGGCGCCCTCAACGTGTTGCGTCCCGCGATACCCGTTCGAATCGCTGGATCGACGAGGTACCGGACGTCGTTGAGCGTCACCGGATTGCAGTTGATGTCGAAGAACCCAGTCGCCGATACCGCGCAACCTTGACCGCCGGCGAGCGAATTCGCAAAGCCGACCGACGTCGCGGGCGCGAACGGATTCGCAATCGACGGCCGATCGTTTGTGCCACTGAGATCGCCATTCAAGTCGATGCCAGTGATAAACGGCGAGGACACGTTTCCTGATTGATAACGCCAGATACCCGCTATTTGGAACCCGCCGGTCACTGATTTCCAAAAACCAGATCCAGCACCGGGAATGTCCCACAGTCCGGAGAATGTGAAGATGTGCGGCACGTCGAAATCGGCGACACCCACGTCCGCGGAGCGATCGAACGGATCCGAGCCGACGCTATTACCGCCGGTCGTCGCGAAGACCTCGCTGTTCGTGTTGTCGATCGTTTTCTGGAACGTGTAGGTTGCGCGATAGAGGAAGTTGTTTCTGAAACTCCGCTCCAGGCGCATCTGCAAACCGTGGTACTGCGAGTCGCCGCCGTTGGTGCGCGAGATCACTGAACCACGACTCGCAAAGAGCCGGCCGTTCGCATTCGTACTGCCCGGGATTCCCGGATTCAACTGCTCGTTGATGAACAGGTGCGTTCCACGCGTGCCGACGTAAGCAACGTCGAGAACGTTGTGGCCCGGCAGTTCACGTTGGATACCGAAGTTCCAAACGTAGGTTGTCGGGTTCTTGAGATCCGCGGGAATCGTGTTCTGACCCGCTTGCGGATTCGCGACCAACGTTTGCGGCAACGCCGCTTCAGTAAAGTTCGGAATGCCGCGTCCGCCGACGGTGGCGCCAAGCACTGTCGTGCCCAACGCGTTCGGCGACGTAGCCATGATGTTGCTCAGGATGTTGTTGAAGAACACGTCGTAGTTGACTGCGAACCCACCGCGAATGACTGTTTGATCCTTGCCGAACAGTTTCCCTGGCCAGCCGGAATCAAACGTCGGTGAATAAGCAAAACTGAGACGTGGTCCAAAGTTGTTGTTGTCTTTCTCTTGCTCGACGCGAGTTTGCAACGGAGCGTCGAAGCCGGTGAACGCCGGGAACGCCGCGTTGTTAGCGACTGCGCCGAAGTTTTCATAACGCAGGCCCAGGTTGAGCGTGAAGTTCGGTCTGATCTTCCACGTGTCGTTGATGAAATAGGCTTGCGTCGTTACGTTCGGATAATCGAGACCGGGGCCGAACACTTTCGCTGCGGCGCCTGAGCCGACGCCCGAGAAAGCATCGACGAAGTTACCGAACGCCGGAAAACCGCCGCCCGCGGCGAATACTAACTGGCCGCGCGTATTGATCGGCACGAACTGTTTCGCCCGCTGCATCAGGATGTCAGTGCCGACGCGGAACGTGTGGTTGCCGACGGTGTGCGTCAACGTGTCCTGAAACTGGAAGTTGTTGAAGATTCGCCCCTGCACGAAACTCGGCGACAGTCCGACTGTCGAGATCGTCGTGCCGGAGAATAGGAATTGTGGTCCACTGTTCTGCAATGCCTCATCACGTGGGCCAAAGAACAGATTGAACCGGCCGTAACCGAAGCGCGCTTCGTTCACCGTGCGCGGCGTGAAGACGTACGTGTCGCTGATGTAGAAGTTCTGCGTCAGCGAGGGAACGTCGATCTCGAAGCCCGGAAACTGGCTGCCGGCGATGCCGGTCGAAGGATCCGGAAACTGATTGCTGAACAGTTGCTTGTTCGCGAGATAGCGGAACGAAACGCTGTTCTTGTCAGACGAAGTCCAGTCGACGCGCGCGAGGTAATCGTAAGTGTTTACCGGCTGCGAGCTGAACCGCGTGGCCGTGCCAAATTCGATTGGATCGCGGCCGCCGCCGAGCGGAACCTGGATCAGGTTAGTCGTGCCGCGCAGATCGCCCACGATCGCCAGATAACGATCGAGGTTCGGGCTCGCGCCGACCGGGAACAACGAGCGCAACTGATTGATGCCCGCTTGCGTTAGCACGACGGCGCGGCCCGCAACCGCTCCCGCGCGCACCAGGTCAGCCTGGAACGTGCCGAAGAAGAACAGCTTGTTCTTCATGACTGGTCCACCAAACGAACCGCCGAAAGTATTTTGACTGAACTGCGGAACTTCCGTCAGCAATGATTGAGACTTCTGTCCCGGCGTCAACGCGTCAAATGCCGAGTTCTGAATGATGTCGTAGGCCGAGCCGTGAAACTCGTTTGACCCGCTGCGCGTGATCACGTTCACGACAGCGCCGCCTGCGCGTCCAAACTCCGCTGAGTAATCGCCGCCCAGAACAGTCACCTGCGAATAGGCGTCGCGGACGGTTGGTTGATACACCTGGCCCGTGATCGAGTTGTCGTTGTTGTCTAAGCCGTCGATGAGTTGGTTATTGCCGCGTGGCCGCAAACCGTTGATTGAAAACTCCGTGCCTTGCACGAAGCCGCCGCCGACGCCGTTCGCGCCGCCGACGTCAGTAACGCCGGGAAGTGTGAACACGAGGTTCACCGGATTGAGTCCTACGACGGGCAGGTCTCTGATTTCGCGTTCGCCGAGTGTGTTGACGCGCGTTCCATCCGCGTTTTGAATGACCACCTCATTGGTCGTGCTCACGACGACTTGTTCGGTGGGACTTCCGATTTCGAGTTTAATGGGGAGGTTGAGAGTCTGAGCTGCATTAACTTCGATGCGATCGAGTTTAGCGGTCTTGAATCCCTGGGCCGATGTTTCGAGCATGTAAGCGCCGGGATCGACTGCATCGAGACGAAAGCTACCGGAGTTGTCAGTGACTGTGTCACGCGCAACGCCTGTGGTTAAGTTTGTGATCTTAACCGAAGCGTTCGCGATGGCGGCGCCGTTTTGATCTTCGACAACGCCAGTGACGAAGCCCTTGCTCGTCTGTGCCGCCGCAGATCCGATCGCGGCGAGCACCAGGAGGACCGCAAGGGTGAATTGAAGTTCTAACCTCTTCATACTACCTAACTCCTTTTCCTACCTCTCCGATTTCTCGGAGTCTGTTGCCGTCCGATTTCTCGGAGGGCTGTTTGATCGCCTGGGGTGCGAATGAATCTGCGCAAGACACGTGCCCACAGCGAGCGGCAAACGTGAGGCCCGTTCGTCACTCAGCGCGCGCACTTCGTCCCAAGCGCGATTGATGATTTCGGATTTGCAGAAGCAGGAGTTGCGAGGTTTGGATTAGAGATGCGAGAGCGACGCTGTAGAATTTCGGATTAATTATGCAAACGATCCTCGGGCGCGCAATCGAGCGAGGGTGTATTCCATTGCGAGCATGAGGGAGACGATCAGGGCGAGCAATAGGGCAATGCGGAGGGTTGAGGCTGCCAAGAGTCCCCAGAGGGCGCCGGCCAAGACGACGAGTGGGCGGAGGAGGGTGAATGGCCCAAAGATTAAGACGCTTGTGATGCTTCGTATATCGACCGACGGGACGGCGCGAACAAGAAACGTGATCGCCAGGATCAAGGCGTAAGGCACGTAGACCATCAACATTCGCGTGGCGACCTGCTCGAAACTGTCAAACAATCTCGCCGGCTGCGGATCTGTCGCCAGCATCCCCGCTGCCACCACGCCCACGATCGCCACGGCGACCTGGCCCGACAGCGCGCCGCGAATCATCGCCCGCCGAAAGTAGGCGCGCTTTTCGATCAGCGCGTTGCGTCCCGCCGCCTCGCGGTAACCGATGAAAGTCGAATCAACTGTCGCGAGGAGCCACAACAGGAAAATGGTCATTCGATCTTTCCCAACGATGCGATCCGGCTGCCCATGTTTCTCACAAACGCCTCGTGATAGGCAGGACGAATCCCCACCAGCGAGTGAAACACGCGCGGTACCGGCAGTCGCCACAATCTCGTTCCATAGATGGCTGAGACGAAGTCGGGCGCGGCAGTCCGCGCCGCTTCGAGAAGATGACGGCTTTTATGGGCGCGAACCGCCGACAGGATTCCGTCATGTTTCGCTAACGGCTCGCGCATGCGGACGGCGTGAAAGAGCCACGAGCCAAACGGCGCCATCGGCGAACTGTGAAAGTCGAAATGCACGAACGCGTGCGTCTCCTTTCGATCGTGCTGCTGCAGAAGATCGACGAGGCCTTGTCCGCGGAAGTGATGAAGTATTCCAGTTGAGAGATAGATCGCAGCCGGATGAGCAAGACGAAACGCGTTTGCGACGAGGAAAGTGCAGTTCAGTTTCTCGAGCGACGCCAGCCGGCGCGCTTCGTCGATCAGTGCTTCGTTGAAGTCGACGCCAATCACTTCAACGCTATCGGCGAAGTAAGCATTCGCCGCCAGCCAGCGCACGACAAAACCGGTGCCGCAACCAATATCGACGATACGAATCGGAGTCTCAACGCCGCCTTCATGCAACGCCAGTATCAGCGGCTTCAAGATCTCTCCCACACGTCTGCCGTGCTGAAACTCCTCAGACATGCGTTGCATCTCGCAGTGTGAAGTGACGAGCAGCCGATCGACTACGCCCGCGTCGAGAACGCCGTTTTGCTCGGGTATGCGTTCGACAACACGCACGGCCGTGCGATTGCCCAACTCCGCAAACTCTCGCACGACGTGCGACTTCATCACAGGCTTGCGTTCAAGTGTTTCCGGGTCGAAGGAGACAATCGCATCGGAGATCTCCGGCCCGTGATGGTCGCCATTAGTCTTCATGCCGGTAATCAGTAACCGTCATAGATCAGCTCACGCTTGTGTGGGCCGGCGAGGATGCCCTGGGCCAATTTCAACTGGGCCATCATGCGTATCTCGGGCCTTTCGAACTGGGCCGCCAAACTCATAGCCCGATCGAAATCATTCCACGCGAAGAGCTGCGCGGTGTCCGACAAATGCGTTAACAATTCGCCCACGCTGCCGCCCGCAGACATGTTCCACTCGCCCTCGCGAAGATACGAAGTGTCAAAGCCATCCAGCTTAACGGCCGAGTCGACCAGACTGTTCAGCTTCGGCACTATCGACTCCATGATGGTAAATCCCCGCTCGTCATTTTCGAGGCTATACATCGCTGCCAGCAGGATCGAATACTCACATTGCTGCTTGCCCGGGCTCATCGTGTCGGCAATTCGCTCGGCTTGATTCAGCAACTTCAACGCCATCTTTCGATTGCTTCTGCCGGCGCGGTAGGCTGCCGAGGTTAACAATCTGATGCGGTTCTCGAGTCCGGGAGTTTCATTCAATAGCGCCTGCAACTTCTGCAACTCCTCTTCGTCGACGACCAAAGATCGCTCGGCCCGAGCTACGTCCTTAAGCAGCTCTTCGCGTCGTTCGGGATTGCCCTTGTAATCCTCCGCGATCTTTCGCATCAGCTTCAAATCGCCCGCTTCTCTCGCTTTGAACATCGCGCGCCAATAGATCTCGTCGGCGAGATTCGGGTACTTTTCTGCTAATGCAAGAAGGTCATCAACAGTGCCGTCTGCCGCCGTTTCTTCGAACTCCCGGTGAGCTTGAGGAACCTCTTCCATTCCATACTCGTTGCCCTCCGGCGTCCATCGTTTCAGCCGGGCCACGCGCGCGTCGAACTTCCCCGCGTTCGCGAGGACCAGGGACGTCCATTTGCAAAACTCGGCTTGCTCATCGTTAAGTGTCTTCGCGTCACATCCGTTCGCGGCGGCCGTCGTAACCAGATACCCGACAAAGTCCCTGAATGCCAACTCGTCGATCGCCGGTGGTTGGAAAATACGGCCCAGACTGAAAACGAAATTTCTCGCGGGCCAATCGTCCTTGATTTCCGTACGGCGCAGCTTCGCAATGATCTCCTTATAGAGCACCTGCGCCTGGTCCTTATGCTTGCGGTTCAGTTGAGCGAGTGCATTAAGCAGCTCGTCAGAGAATCCACGCTCGAGGGCCAGGCGCGCGAATCGAAGCGCAACGTCAGGATTCTTTGCAGCGACCTTTTGTGACAAGCGAACATCCAGGTTGCGTTCCTGTTCGACGAGATAGTGCGGAACTTTTTCGAGATCGACCTCCGTCGCTTTGAAAAACGAGAACGCCAGTTCGGCGTCGTATTTGCCGATCCGGTCCAGTGTGTCTGATCTCAATTTCAGAAACACCAAAAACGTTTGCATCTGTTTTCCATCTTGCACGTCTTCCGGAGCTACGAGGCGAGACTTGATTTCATCCTGGACCAACTGAAACAAGGCTCGCGCGCGAGTCTCGTCGTGTTTCCAGAGCGACTCGGCGAGGTTCGCGCCGATGCGTGCGCGATTTTCCGCGGATTGGAGGGTGTTGAGTTCGCCTGCGAGCGACTCGAGCACGGTGAAGGCCTTTTCGCGCAACTCGGAGTCGTTAGTGCTTTGCTGAGCCTGGGCGCGTTCCCAGGGAGACGTGAGGGCAACGATTAGAATTAAGATTAGTAAAAAGAATTTCCTCATCGAGACCAACCTAACGCGAGCTGGATTGCGACGAGCCGGCGCGGATCACCGTTAGTTTCGCTTCGGATGGATACTGTTTCGAGTGGTGCACCGAGTTGCGAGCGACAACGCCTTTCGCTTCGTCGTAATTCTTTCCACCCGTGTTGAGATTGCGATCGAAGCGCGGGAAGTTACTGCTCGACACTTCAATCCGAATGCGATGGCCGGCAGCGAAGTAGTTGCTCGTCGTCAGCGGCGACAACGTCACTTTATAGACTTTACCCGACTGCATCCAGACGTCCGGCTTGTCGTAACCGTCGCGATACCTCATCCGCTGGATCGTTTCATCGAGATTGTAAGCGCGCCCATCGGGATAAACGTCGATCAGCTTGACCGTGAAGTCCGTGTCTTTCGCATCCGACGACACGTAAAGCGTGATTTCGATCGGACCACTCACCTCGATGCCATCCTTCAACGGCTCGGTGCTGTAAACGAGAACGTCCTGCCGCGATTCGTTCTTTCGCTGATCGAGAGCGCCGCCCGTCACTGCGTTTCCAGTGCAACAAACGTTACCGCCAACCGACGGCACGGGATTCATCGGATCGTATTCGAACCCGTCCGCGTTATCGGCTGCGGGCGCCGCGTCAAGCAATACGCCGTTGCCATTCAAAGTGTTCGCCTTGCCGCCGCTCGACAGAAACAGCGTCATCTGTTGTGCACCGCGCGGCGGCCACGTGTCTGATGACTGCCACTTGTTGAGCCCCATCGTGTAATAGCGGACGCGCGGCATCTTTTCGAGAACGCCGTTGTTCTCGCCTTTGAGGAAATGATCGAACCAGCCGTACGTCAGCTCGTCATAGTTCAACCGCGCATCGCCGACGCTGCGTTCGCCGACGATCGTGTCTTCAGTCGCGCGTTTGTAGGCGCAATGCAACGTCGGCGCGATCACGGCAAACTGCTGGTTCGCGATTTCCGGCGACGCTGTCTTCCGGACGTGATTGAACGCCGCGAGGTTTGGACCGATCGACACGTCGTACCACGACATGAACCAGAATCCGGGGATGTTGATCCGCATGTTGTCGTGCCATAAGCCGCCTTTGTACCACGCCGGATCGTTCGGCTCGCGTTGGATCATCGCGCCGCCCGTGGCCACGGGCATGTGATCCGCGAAGATGCCGTTTGGACCGCCGGCCGCTTTCATGATGTCTTGCTCAGGTAGATGGCGAAGCGCTTTCGACCAGTCGACTGGAGGCAGTTGCGCCGCCAGATCAAACGCTCTCGACGCGCGGATCAAATCGTCCTGCGTCGTGTTGGGCGGGAACATCGGGCGCACCTGGTTCTGTTGGCCGTAGAGCCAGGCGATGAACAACATCTGCACCGCTCCGCCGCGATACCAGTTACCTTGTTCGTAAAAACCGTCCACCCTACCGACGCCGGCGCCGAAGCCTTGCGGGATCATGGTCGTAAACGCCGGGTGTCCCTGCGCCGCAACCGCCAGTTGCCACTCGGCCGTCGACGAGCAACCGATCGTCCCGACTTTGCCGTTGGACCAGGGCTGTTTGGATATCCAGGTGAATTCGTCGACGCCGTCGGTGAGCGGCGGGCCGAGGATGTCGTAGTTTCCTTCCGAGAAGAAACGTCCGCGTTCGTTCATCTCGACGAACGCGTAACCACGCTTCACGGCTTCGAGTTCGTTGGACAGATCGCGCGGCATGCCGTTGCGAACGTCCCAGAAGTTGAAGTTGTAAGGCGTGCGAACGAAGATGGTGGGATACTTTTTCGACGTGTCTTTCGGCCGATAGACGTCGGTCGCGATCCGATTGCCGTCACGCATGGGAATCATGAGCTTGCGTTCAACGACCGCAATCGACTGTAGCTCGGATTCAATCTTTTCGCGTTGCGCCCGGTCATCGGCTGTCACTTCCCGGCGCTGCGAGTGAGCCGGTTGGTTCGCGACGATCAGAACGGCAATGCAGGTGGCGGCTAGAACAAACGCGTAGGTCCGGAAGGAACTCTTTTGCATGTTGTGCTCCTCGAGAAGGATTGCGTTCTGGGCTTATCTATGACGGCCCGGCGACAGGGCGAGTAATACCAATGTGGGTTTGCCATGCTTCAGAAATGTTCTTCATGGAGCGTTGAGACAGATCTCAAGCATTCATTTTCTGAATGATCGCGTCCGCAAACTCCGCAGTCTTCGCGGTGCCGCCGATATCACGCGTTCGCACCTTGCCTTCTTCGAAGACGCCGAGCATCGCGCTCTCGATCTTGTCCGCCGCGTCGCGTTCGCCGATGTAACGCAACATCATGATCCCCGATTGCAGCAATGCCGTCGGATTGGCGATGCCCTGACCGGCGATATCGGGCGCAGATCCGTGCACGGCCTCGAACACAGCCCCCTTCTCACCGATATTCGCACCCGGAACGAGTCCCAACCCACCGACGAGCCCCGCGCAAAGATCGGAAACGATGTCGCCGTAAAGGTTCTCAAGCAGCAAGACGTCAAACTGCTCCGGCCGCATCACCAGTTGCATACAAGCGTTGTCGACAATCTTGTCATCCGCCACGATGTTCGGATACTCCTGGCTAATCCGGCGAAAACACTCGAGAAACAGACCGTCCGAAAGCTTCATGATGTTTGCCTTGTGCGCCGCGGTTATTTTCTTTCGCGACTCTTTCTGCGCATGCTCGAACGCAAACCGCGCAATCCGCGTCGAAGCCTTCTCGGTGATGATCTTCAAACTCTCGACGACACCCGGAACGACAACGTGCTCCAACCCCGCGTACAAACTCTCCGTGTTCTCTCGCACGACGATCAGGTCCAACTCCGGATACCGGCACGGCACGTTCGGCAGCGCGCGAACGGGCCGCAGGTTCGCGTAAAGATCGAGCGCCTTCCGCAGCCCGACGTTCACCGACGTAAATCCCTTGCCTACAGGAGTCGTAATCGGTCCCTTCAACGCGACCTTGTTGCGCAAGATGGAATCGAGCAGCTCCTGCGGCAGCGTTTCGCCAAACTTTTCGAGCGCCTGCGCGCCCGCGTAATGCGTTTCCCATTGAATATCGACGCCCGCAGCTTCAATGATTCGCACTACGTTTGAAGCTACTTCGGGGCCGATGCCGTCGCCCGGAATCAGTGTGATACGATGCATATTCAGCCGAGTGAAAGAATTCTTTACTGAGTAGAACGCCGCAAGAATAAGTCTTTAAGCGGTGGCTGACAATCTGTGATGCACTCTGCGGAAATTGTGATAATCGGCGGCGGTGTGATTGGTCTCGCCGTCGCTCGCTCGCTCGCACTCCGCGGCGCAACGGACATCTGTTTGATCGAACGTTCCGGCCTCGGACGTGAAGCGTCGTTCGCCGCCGCCGGCATGCTCGCGCCACAAGCCGAGGCGAACACCAGAGACGACTTTTTCACGCTCGCTAACCGCAGCCGAGAGATGTACCCAAACTTCGCCGCCTCATTGCGCGAAGAAACTGGCACCGACGTCGAGCTCAACACCGCCGGAACGCTCTATCTCGCGCTCACCTATCACGACCTCGTCGAGATCGAAAAGCGATACGAATGGCAATCGCAGGCGGGACTCTCGGTAGAAAAACTCGCAACAGCCGAAGCCAGAGAAATCGAACCATGTATTAACGAGACGGTTCTCGGAGCACTCCACTTTCCTCAAGATGTGCAAGTGGAAAATCGCAGACTACTCAGCGCGCTAATAAATAGCGTTTCCAGACTCGGCATAAAAATCGTCACGGAAACATGTGTCGAGTCGATAGGAATGAAAGGAGATCGAGTCAGCGGCGTGAAAACGTCTGGCGGATTCATCAGTTGTGAGAAGGTTGTCGTCGCCGCAGGTACCTGGTCGAGTTTTATTCAGATCGTACCTCACAAACTGGCGTTTGCGATCGAACCGATACGGGGCCAGATGATCAGCTTCGACGCTCGGCCGCAACTGTGCCGTCACGTCATTTACACTCCGCGCGGCTACATCGTGCCGCGCCAGGACGGCCGGCTTCTCGCCGGATCGACCAGCGAACACGCTGGCTTCACCAAGCAAGTTACTGCCGGTGGAATCAGCACGATCCTCGCCAGTGCCCAGGAAATCTCTCCCGCCGTTGCGAATCTTCCGATCGTCGACACGTGGTCCGGGCTACGGCCGCGTGCCCCGGACAATTTGCCTGTACTGGGTCCTTGTGATGAAATTGCCGGGCTGTTTTATGCAACTGGGCACTATCGAAACGGAATCCTACTCGCGCCCGTCACTGGAGAGTTGATTGCCGAAGCGGTCGTCGACGGCACCCTTTCCCCTTTGCTGGGTCCTTTTAGTCCAAGTCGCTTCGACCTGGTGCGCGCTTAAATAACCGAGACTACATGAATATTCGGCTTCCAGCCCTCATTCTTGTTCTATTCCTGTTGACTGCATCTGTCTTCGCGCAGGCGCTCGACGGTAAGAATGACAAGCCCGACGATCGAACGGCGCAGGCGCTGTTCGAAGACGCAAACGGATATCTCGGGCGACGTTACCAGGAATTCAACAAGCAAAAGCTCCCGTACGATCCCAAACTCGAAGAAAAGACGAAGACGGAACAACGCGAGCTCGCGGTTAAAAACGCCGGCATCCTGAGCGCGCGCGGGTCGCTTGCGGGCGACGATCTTTACTATCTCGGAATGCTCTACCACCTCGCCGCCGATGAAGACGCCGCGCTCTCCACGATGCATCGCGTCCTTAAAGAGACTCCGGACGGCGAAAAAGCACAGACGGCGCGCAACGTCATGGTGCTTTATGCGATCAGGAAAGGTTTAACAGGGTTGGCGGAAGCTACGGTTGCCGAATACACCAAGCATCAACCGCAGAACCCGGGCGATCGCTATCGCATGGAGTATCTAATTGCCGACGCATTCTTGCGCGCGAAGGACTACGCTTCCGTCGTTGAGCATGCGACGGAAATGCTCACCGCGGCCAGGGCGTTCGCGTCTACGAACAAAGCGGAACAATTCCAGCGCGACGACATGTTGGTAAAGTCGGGCCTGTTGCTCTCGGACGCGTACGTCAGGAGCAATCAGAAAGACAAAGCGATCGCATTGCTGGGCGAACTGCGGCGTCTTTCGCTTTCCCTGCCTTCAGCAAATCTGTATAAACGGATGACGTACAGGTTGCAGGGCATTCAGCCCGACGTGGATCCGCTGAAGCTCTTTGAAGAAGCGGCAGGCTTGCCGGCATTGACGCCGCCGGAGATCGTCGTGAAGGAGTGGATCGATCAACAGCCGGTCAAACTCGCCGATCTTCGTGGGAAGGTCGTGCTGCTCGACTTTTGGGCGCCGTGGTGCGGACCGTGCCGCATCACGCTTCCGAAGTTCTCGAGCTGGCAGCATACTTACAAAGACAAAGGGCTCGTCGTACTTGGCCTGACCCAATATTACGGACACGCCGAGCAGCGTCCGGTCACGCCGCCCGAAGAGTTGGTCTACTTGCGTGAGTTCAAGAAGAAGAATCGGCTGCCTTACGGTTTCGCCGTCGACGATTCGAGTGAGAATGATTTGAACTACGGCGTCTATTCGATTCCGACTTCGTTTCTGATCGATCGCCGAGGCGTGGTGCGCTTCATCTCCATCAGCGCAGACGAAGAAGAGTTGGAACAGATGGAGAAGATGATTAAAAAGGTCATCAGCGAGAAGTAGGTTAAAGATGGAAGACCAGGGAATTACGTTATTTCGAATTCTGATTTCGTTCGGAGCGGGAATACTCTCGTTTCTGTCGCCGTGCGTTTTGCCGCTCGTCCCAGGCTACATATCGCTCATCTCCGGCGTCAGTATCGATTCATTGAAGGAAGGCGCCAGCAGCAAGCGCGCCGTGATCCTTAACTCGCTCGCCTTCAACGCCGGACTGTCGGTGATCTTTCTATTTCTGGGAACGACGGCGGGCCTGGTCGGCGCGGCCATCACGAACAATCCCTGGGTCCGCATCATTGGCGGCCTCGTCATCATCGCTTTCGGACTGCAACTCATCGGCATCCTCAAAATCACGGCGCTCTATAAAGACACGCGCCGCTTCTCTGACGACAAACCGCGTGGCTTCTTCGGCTCGGCCGTGCTCGGGATGGCTTTTGCCGCCGGTTGGACGCCGTGTATCGGACCGATTCTCGGCGGCATCATCGGCCTCGCCGCGACAAGCGGCGGCTGGCGCAGCGGTCTCATTCTTTCGGCGTTCTATTCGGCTGGACTCGCCGTACCATTTCTCCTGACGGGCCTGGGAATAAATCAGTTTCTCGGTTTCTACAAAAACTTTCGCCAGCACCTGCACAAGGTCGAGGTCGTTTCCGGCATCGTGCTGATATTCGTCGGTCTGCTGGTGATGAGCGGTAAGTCGACGTTGCTGACGAGTGGGACGATCGCGAAAATCATCCCAAACGCGGAAGGCCTATTGACCAGGTTTTTCGGGAATCCGCCGCCGCAGCCGAAACCGGCCGCGGCAAACGCGAAACTCGATCCGATTCCCGACGTTCAGTTTCAAACACTCGGCGGGCAGCCTTTCAAGCTACAGGAACTTCACGGACAAGTCGTGCTGCTGAACTTCTGGGCCACATGGTGTGTTCCGTGCCGCGAAGAGATACCGGAGCTGAACGCACTCCAGCACGAGCTTCAAGCGCAAGGACTGAAAGTCGTCGGCGCGTCGACTGAGGACAGCGCTGACGGCGTCAATGCATATCAGGAGCAGGTGACGAAGTTTGAGTACCAGATCCTGATCGGCGGAGACGACGCGAAAGCGAAATTTCCGAATCCACAACTCCCGACAACGTACCTGATCGATCGTCAGGGATTCATTCGTCAGAAGATAATCGGCGCGCGCGATAAGGCCGGGTGGGAAGCGGCGGTCAAGCCGCTGCTCGAGGAAGCGCCGGCCACAGCCAGCACCGCAAATTAACGTCGGAATCTTCAGGAGCAACAACATGAAGAAGTTATTGATTGCCGCCATTCTGACTCTCCTGCCGTTGTCTTTCGCCGTGTACGCGCAAGATGGTCACGAATATTCTCCGCTCGCCGAGAAGACGTTCGACTACAAAGAGTGGAGCCTGCCCGATCTCAAGACCGACAAACCCGTCGACCTGCGTTCACTGATGAAGGACAAAAAACTGGTGATGGTCGTATACTTCGCGCCCTGGTGCCGCAACTGGAAGTTTGAAGCACCGGTCGCGGCGAAGCTTTACGACAAGTACAAAGACCAGGGATTTCAGATCATCGGCGTGAGTGAGTACGGGACTAAGGACGAAGTGAAAACCTTCTTCGGCGAGGCCGGCGCGCCGTATCCCGTCGTCGTCGAATCTGAAGGACGCGACGTGCGCGACAAGACAACTCACTACGGCTATCGGCAGTCAACCGGCGATACTCGCAATTGGGGCTCGCCCTGGAACATCTTCCTCGAACCTGACAAGACGAACAAAAAGGGCGACGTTATTACCGCAAAGGCATGGGTCGTTAACGGCGAATTGGTCGAAGACGAAGTGGACAAATTCATCGCCTCGAAAGTTCAAGCTTCATCCACAGTGAAAAAGGATCCCAAGTAGTTCTGTGGATCATTTGACCCGCATGAAACTTCGCGTCCTGTATCACGGCCATTGCTTCGACGGCGTCGCGTCTGCCGCAACGTTCACTCGGTTTTACAAAGAACGAATCAATCCGCAAGCTGAGGTCAACTACACTGGGCTGCTGCACCGGCCCGGGAATCTGTTTGATCTCAACATGTTTGACTCCGACGAGAACGCGATCGTCGATTTCAAATATGCAGCGTCTGAGAAACTGACGTGGTGGTTCGATCATCATGAGTCGGCGTTTTTGACGCCGGAAGATGAGGCGCATTTTCGTGCGGACGAGTCGGGCAGGAAGTTTCTCGATCCCTCGCGGAAGTCGTGCACGGAGTTTATTGCTGATGTGGCGCGCGAGCGATTCGGGTTTGATACGGCGCCGATCGAGTCGCTGATTCACTGGGCGCATGTGATCGATGGTGCTTTGTATGAATCGCCGGCGCAGTGCGTTGAGTTGAAAGAGCCGGCGTTGCAACTGATGCAGGTGATCGAGTCGGATCCGGATGACGCGTTTATCGAGCAGATCATTCGCGACCTCACGCGGCAGTCGTTGGATGATGTGGCGACGAGTGCGGAGGTTCAGCGTCGTTTTCGGCCGATACTCGAGCAACATTTGGAGACGCTCGAGGCGATCAGACGAAAGGCGACGTGCTCCGATGCTGTCGTGCAGTTTGATCTGGTGGACGAGGGTTACGAGGGGTTCAATAAGTTCATTCCGTATTATTTGTTTCCGGAGACGACTTACTCGGTCGCGCTCACGCGCGGGCCGCACCGTACGAAGATTTCAGTGGGATCGAATCCGTGGGCGCCGAAGCCGCGCACTCATAACATCGCGAAGATCTGTGAACGATACGGCGGCGGTGGGCATGTCGTCGTCGGTGCCGTCTCGTTTAAGCCTGAGGAAGTTGCCGAAGCTCGCCAAGCCGTAAGGGAAATCGTCGCCGAGCTCTCATCTTAGAACACGGATCACCGAGCCATTAATTCTTCAATCTCTTCCGCCTGCTTCGGTACTTTATCAGTCAAAATCCGCGGTCCATTGTTCGTGCAAAGGACGTCGTCTTCAATCCGCACGCCGATTCCGAGATATTTTTCAGGAATATCCTTCGTCTCGGGACTGATATAAATCCCCGGCTCGACGGTCATCACCACACCAGCTTCGAGCGCGCGCGAGTCCTTCCCGTAGTAATAACGCCCGACGTCGTGAACGTCAATCCCGAGCATGTGACCAAGCCCGTGCATGTAGAACTGTTCATGCTTCTTGTCCTTGATCAACTCCTCGGGCTCGCCCTTCAACAGACCAAGCTCGACCATCCCTTCCGTCAAAACCTCGATCGAGTGTTGCTTCAACTGTTCGTGCGTAACTCCAGGCCGGACCATCTCGACACACTGCATCTGCGCCTTCAACACGAGATCGTAAATGTCGCGTTGCGCCTGCGTGTAACGCCCGTTGATCGGAAAAGTGCGCGTGATGTCGGAAGCGTAACCCTTGTACTCAGCGCCAGCGTCGACGAGCAACAGGTCGCCATCGCGCAGTTCGCCGTCGTTGTTGATGTAGTGCAACACAGTCGCATTCGATCCCGCACCCACGATCGACGTGTACGCCGGACCAGCAGCACCGCGACGCCGAAAGATCTGCTCGATCAGCGCCTCGATCTGGTATTCCTGCATACCCGGACGCGCGGCTTTCATCGCTTCGCGATGCGCTTCGGCAGCAATGTCCGCGGATGTCTGCATGATCTCGAGCTCTTCAGGACTCTTGAACACACGCATCTCGTGAACGATCGATCCCAAGTCGACAATCGTCTGGGGCGGATGTATCGGTTTGCGGTTCCAGCCGCGCATGGCCGTGATCTCGCGAATGATCGTGTCGTCGAGTTCGCGATTCACGCCGAGGCGGTAATAAAGAACCTCCGCGCCGTCGAGTATGTCGCGCAGCTTCGCATTGAACTCGGCAACCGGAAACGACGCGTGCGCGCCAAATTCGCTCACCGCTCCTTCGACGCCGGCGCGCCGTCCGTCCCAGATCTCTCGCTCCGGATCGCGTGGCCGCACAAACAACGTGTACTTGTTGTCGTCGGAAGGTTTGACGACGGCGATCGCTTCCGGTTCTTCGAACCCGGTCAGGTAGAAGAAGTCGGAATCCTGTCGGAAGCGGTAATTCGTATCGTTCGAACGCGTGGCTTCGCGAGCGGCCGGAATGATGGCGACTGAGTTCGGCGACATGCGCCGCATGAACTCCTCGAGTTGTGGTCTGATCATGCCCGGCATTGTACCTGAACGCCGGATCTAATAGATAATGAGCGCCATGCAGACGCTGCGCTCAGAACGGTTCGACGCGATCGTTTCTCGTGATCCTTCTAACGGACAGGAGATCGGGCGTGCAGCGCTGATGACTGCGTCGGATGTAGCAGTCGCAGTGCGCAACGCTCGCCTCGCGCAACCGGCCTGGGCGGCGCTTTCGTATCGCGAGCGTGCCGGCTTCATCTTGCGAGCGCGCGAGATCGTCCTTGCGCGCACCGACGAGATCGCGAACCTCATCTCGCGCGAGACCGGCAAACCTCCGGTTGAAGCGATCTCGATGGAAGTAGTTCCGACGCTCGACTTGATGAACTACTTCGCGCGAAACACCGAACGCTTGCTCAAGCGGCAAAAGATCGACATCGGCCAGTACGGTTTGATGGGCCGCTCTTCCTACATCTTCTACAAACCGGTCGGCGTGGTCGGCTTAATCTCGCCTTGGAACTTTCCCTGGGCCACGCCGCTCGACGAAGTCGTGATGGCATTGATGGCCGGAAACTCCGTCGTCGTGAAGCCGAGCGAGTTGACGTCTCTGACTGCACTCAAGATCGGCGAGATCTTTAAAGAGGCCAAACTGCCGGCGGGCTTGCTCGAGATCGTCACCGGTGACGGATCGACGGGCGCGGCGCTCGTCGAAGCCAACGTCAACAAGATCATGTTCACCGGCAGCGTCGCAACCGGCAAACGGGTCGCCGAAGCAGCGGCGAAACGTTTGATTCCGGTCGTGCTCGAGCTCGGCGGGAAAGATCCGATGATCGTGCTTGACGACGCGAAACTCGAAAACGCGGCGCGAGCAGCGATCTGGGGCGCGTTCTGTAACTCGGGTCAGGCATGCGCGTCGATCGAACGGTGCTACGTGCACGAATCGGTCGCGCAGCAGTTTATCGATCTGGTCGTGAAAGAGACGCGCACGTTGCGACAGGGCAAGCCGACGGTGGAAGGCGTCGACGTCGGTGCGATGTCGAATGAAAAGCAGTTACGCATCGTCGAGAGCCACATCGAAGACGCCGTTCAGCGTGGCGCGCAAGTGTTAACCGGCGGGCATCATCTGGACGGCTCCGGCGGCTGGTTTCACGAACCGACCGTGATGACGAATGTCGATCACACGATGCAGTTGATGCGCGACGAGACGTTTGGGCCGGTGCTGCCGATCATGACGTTCAAGACTGACGACGAAGCAGTGCTGCTGGCGAACGACAGCATTTACGGATTGACGGCCAGCGTCTTCACCAGCGACATGCGTCGCGGGCGAGCGCTGGCCGAACGCATCCACGCCGGGACGGTCATGATCAACGAAGTTGTTTACACGCACGCTGTCGCGCAAACGCCGTGGGGCGGCGTCAAGCAGAGCGGTTACGGCCGGACGCACGGCCGTTTGGGGCTGCTGGAACTCGTTATACCCGAACATATTCACGTGAACGCGGTACCCTGGCTGCCTGATGTTTGGTGGTTTCGCTATACAAAACCGGCCGGGGAGATGTTTCGCGCCTTCGCCCGCCGGTTTACGACCGGCTCTGTCATGAAGTCCTCACTTCTCCTTCCCAAAATCATCCGGCGGCTCTACGAACGCCGCTAGTTGATGCTATACTCCGCCAACCCAGCATTTCGGTCAGGTGCCTCTCTCCTGGGAAATTCTGCGTATTAGCAATTTTTAAGTTACGCGTAGTGGTCTGCTCCCGAATACTATCGCCGTCGGTTCTCACCATAGCCCTGAACCTGGAGGATGTCTGTCTGTGAAAAAATTCCACGCTCTATTAATGATGTTGGTCCTGTGTGCGGTTGGCTATCTCCCGCTCGCGGTCCAAGGCCAAAGCGACGTGGCCGAACAACGTCGCGCAGAAATCAGCAACGCAACTCACTTCGATAAAACAACCAAACCCTTACGCGAGATGTTCGACACCGGCGAAGCGCCGAGGAAAGCTCGCGCCGGCCGCGACTTCGAACCCGGCAGGCCGCAGCCGGTAAGCGACAATAACCGAACCTTCGAAGATCCGCTGGCCTCAAAGAGCGTCAGCTTACCTTCCGCTCTCGCCGACCCTAAAGCTTCCACCGTTGGCACACCGATCGATCCACAGAATCGCGTCGCTCCACCTGACACGACGGGCGACGTTGGTCCAAACCACTACGTTCAGTGGGTCAACCTGCGGTATTCGGTCTACACGTTGACGAGAGACGCCAACAACCAGATTACGGGTTTCAATCTCGTGCCCGGTTTTCCGAAAAGCGGCAACGTCATATGGCAGGGCTTCGGCGGACGCTGCCAGTCAGACAACGACGGCGATCCGATCGTCCAATACGATCAGTTGGCCGACCGCTGGATCCTGACTCAGTTTGCTGTCTCAGGTACGCCATACACGCAGTGCGTCGCCGTTTCAACCACGCCTGATCCAACAGGCACCTACTTCCGTTACGCCTTCTCGTACAGCCGCAGCTTCAACGACTATCCGAAGATGGGCGTGTGGCCGGATGCGTACTACATCACCTACAACATGTTCTCAAACGGCAGCAGGTTCGCCGGCAACTCCGTTTGCGCTCTCGAACGCGCGGCGATGCTCATTGGCGCTGCTGCACGCCAGGCGTGCGTCAGCACGGGTACGTCGCACCACAGTCTGGAACCGGCCGATCTGGAGGGGATAACACCGCCGCCTCCGGGCTCGCCCAACTTGTTGTTGAGTATGACGACTTCGTCAATCAACTTTTGGCGGTTCGCCGTCAATTGGACCACGGGAACTGGAACGTTAACCGGGCCGATTGCCGTCTCCGGCGTCGCCGCTTTCTCGCGTGCATGCGGCGGCGGGGTTTGCGTCCCGCAACCGGGCACGACGCAGAAGCTCGACTCGCTTGCGGATCGGTTGATGTACCGGCTGAGTTATCGGAATTTCGGCGATCACGAAGCACTGGTCATAAATCACTCGGTCACGAGCGGCACAGGCACGGGCATCCGTTGGTATGAGCTCCGCAATGCGACGGCACAGACCCTCGGCACTGCCAACCCGGTGCTGTTCCAGCAAGGCACGTTCGCGCCGACCAACGATTTTCGTTGGATGGGAAGCGCGGCGATGGACAAGACCGGCGGCATCGCCATCGGCTACAACATCTCCAACGCCAGCACGATCGTTCCGAGCATTCGTTATGCCTATCGCGGTCCGGCGGATCCGCTGGGAACGCTGGGCAACGAGACGACGGCTCTAGCGGGCGTCGGCATTCAGACGGCCACGCTGTCACGTTGGGGCGACTACAGCACGATCTCCGTCGACCCGGTTGACGGCTGCACGATGGTGTTCACGTCGCAGTTCCAGCCGGCCAACGGAAATTTCAACTGGAGCACGTACATTCACTCGTTCAAGCTGAGCACGTGTAACTAGTTAGTTCTTTCTGTACAATCCGTGTTTCCGTGGGTCCCGCGCCGCGCGCGCAGGCTTCGGAAACACGGATTTTTATAATGGCCCTTTGGAAGAATTACATGTACCGGCGTGAACGCTGGTACCATCAACGCGATAACAACCGTCTCGTCCGTCCCCTCGATTGGGGTTTGTCATACATCGTCGACCACGTGAACGGCGACGACCCGCGCGAGCTTTTCCGTCAGCATACCGAGCGAGTGATGCAGTCGAGCGATGACTTTTACTCGCTGCCCGAAATCACTGACTACCGGCTCGAAGGCGACTCGTTAACCTGGACGAGCGCCATTGAAACGCCTTCCGTCGAAAACAACACGGCGCACGCGCGGTTCTTTCCCGCTAAGCCTCGGAATGGCGAGCGGCCGCGAAACGCTGTCGTCGTGTTGCCGCAGTGGAACGCGCAGCCGGAGAGTCACGTCGAGGCTTGCCGGATCTTCAACTTCATCGGCATGTCGGCGTTGCGTTTGACGTTGCCGTACCATCTGCGGCGCAAGCCGCCTGAGCTCGAGCGAGCGGACCACCTCGTCAGCACGAACATCGGACGCACGATTCAATCGATGCGTCAGGCCGTGCTCGACACGCGCGCGGCGGTGCGTTGGTTGAAACAGGAAGGATACGAACGGGTCGGGATTCTCGGCACCAGTGTTGGATCGTGCATCTCGTTTCTGGCGTTTGCGCACGAACCGGATCTCAATGCCGGGGCTTTCAATCACGTTTCAGGGTATGTTGCCGACGTCGTCTGGCACGGGCTCTCGACGGCGCACGTCCGCGCCGGGTTTGGCGATCAGTTGACGTTGGACGAGCTGCGTGAGTGCTGGCGGCCGATCAGTCCTTTTCCGTACATGTCGCGAGTGGGCCGGCGTCCGATCCGCTTCATCATTGCGCGCTACGATCTGACGTTTCCACTCGATCTCTCGCGCGACGCGATCGCCGAGGCGCGCCGTCTGAATCTACCGCTCGACATCGTCTGGCTGCCGTGTGGCCACTACACCACCGGCGAGCTTCCCTGGAAAGCCATCGACGCCTGGAAGATCGCGACCTTCTTTCGAAGGCAGTTTAAAGACTAACCTATTTCGCCAATGGGAACATCGGCTCGATATCAACCGGTACGTCTTTTAACCTATCCAGCGCCTGCTGCATTGGCGGCCTGATCACCGCAAACTTGTCGAGTATTGCCTTAGCCCCGGCGTAAGAACCCTCGGCTTCGATCATCAGCAAGTCGTGCGTCAACTTGCGTACGGCGTCTTTGATCTTCGCATGATCGACGCTGAACGTTCCTTTCGCTTCATTGAACTTGATCGCGCCCTCGTCAGTCAGGTAGTTGAACTGCATCGCGACGCCGCGTCCGTGCGCCTCAGTGATTCCGAAACGCACTGAACGAAACATGCTCGCGAGATAAGTCGTGTACAGTGTTCGCTCCATGCTCTTGTCGATGATATTGCGATCGATCATATACTGAAGCGCCCACAGCCCGGTCATGTCAGCCTTCGCTTCTTCAATCGAGGAATAGAGCTCCTTCAACTGCTTCCGCACCGTCGTGTCCTCGCCGTTGAGCTTGATGTTGTGCGGCCCGAGCCCGTGCATCAGCTCGTGACAAAGGATGTGCGTGAAGAACGAGTCAAACGCCAGCGCCGATTGGTCCGAAGGATCGAGAACGACTCGCGAGATCGGCACCAGCGTCTTATTGAACTTCGCGTCCTGCACGTTTTTCAACATGACGCGCTTCGAGCCCTTCTCCTGCACGACGCGCTCGTCGTTCGGCAAGTTGAACGCCGCAGTCTGCACGCCGCTGTTGCCTTCACCCGACCCGAACACTTCGTTGACGACACGAATCGGCGACGCCGCGCCAAGCTTCGGATTGCGATACTGCGCATCGATTGGCAGGTTGTTTTCCAACTCCTGCAAATGTGCGCTGAACTTCGCGAGCTTCGCCGTTTCCGCGTCATCGCGCAGCGTGACATACGCTTCGAACGCCGCTTTGTAATTGAAAAGTTCGTCTTCGTAGGTTTCGTAGGGACCGATGGTGACGTCGATCGGCGAGTCGAGGTCCATCCACGCGACGTCGCTGGCGTAATAGTCGTCGGAAAGAAATGCGGCCGCGCGTTTGTCGAGGAAGTTTTTAAGCGTCGCGTTGGTGGTCAGTGCGGCTGCTTCGCGAAGAAGTTTGGCCGCGGGTTCGAGGATGTCTTTGTAAGCCTGACTGTACGGGACGGCGGTCAGTTTCTTATCAGCGCCGCGGCGAATCACATAAAAGAAACCGGTGGCTTTCTGTTTCTCGGCGTCGGACAGACCTTGCACCCAGGTGTTGAACTCCTCCTTGGTCATGTCGTCGGGATAGTAGTTCGCTTGCGGCGGCTTTTCGTGCGGAACGCCGTCGATGAATGGCTCGTTTTCGTCGATCCGCGACCATGGCCCATCGTTGATGTAGAAGTAGTGAAGCCGCGCGCGGCCTGCCGCAGTTTTGTCGGCTTGCAGTTTCTTCTCGAGCGCTTCGTTACCGCTCCACACCTGGCGCAGGAACAAGGGGTCGAGCAGTTTCGCCGCCGCGATGATCTTGTCTAGCGCCTGGCGATCCTTCGGCGAGAGTTTTGAAACGTCAGCCGTCAACTCAGTCGGCGCGAAGCGCGCGATCTTGCGCTCAAGATCCTGTGGCATCAAGCTTGAAATTAACATGACTAAAACCAATGCGACTGTAACTTTCAATATCATGTTTTGTGTCCTTTTGTGCCTATAACGCCTGGCGGTTCTTCAGAATTTTTACGAACGACGCGGATTGCAGTTCAAGCAACGTCACTCCCGAACGCTCGACGGCCTCCGCTTCCGTTATCGCGCCGCAGTTGATCGCGCGCAGAAAATAATTCAACAGCCCCTGCCCGGTCGCCGCGTCGTCGAAAACGTCGCCGACGAGCGTCGCCTTGGCTGCTTTCGCGACGAAGTTCTTCAGACGTTCGGAAGCAGCGTCGAGACTCTCGAGGAAGAAACTGTACACAGTCGCGTAGCGCGTCGGAAGTTGCGCCGGATGCAGGTCCCAACCCTGGTAGAAAGCATTCACCAACGAGTGCTGAATGTGATCGTAATGCAGCTTCCACGCGCGATGCACGACTTCGCGATTCTCGTCGATCTGCTCCTTCGTCAGCGACTCGCCTTCCGCGCGGCGATGCGGCGCGACGGGCATGATGTTCGTCGCGCCGTCTGACAGCCAGACGCCGGTGCCGGCGAACGACACCTGCATCATGTGTTTGGCGAAGTCGCACGCCGGGTGCAGCATGTGCTGGTGCGCGGCGGTGATGCTGCAACCGGCCGTGTAGTCGTAAGTTCCAAAGTGGGCGGCGACACAGCGCCCTTCGCCCGCGGTAAGCAGCAACGGAAGATTCAGTTGTCCATTGTGATTGATAATCGACTGCGTCGTTTCGATCATCATCTCGAACTTCAGACTGCCTTCGGCGAGGCCCGTTTGCTTTTCCAACTGCTTGAACAAGGCGACGAGAGCCGCGACCTGTTCGGGAATCGTGATCTTCGGCAGCGTGACGACGAAGTTGTCAGGCAACTGGCCGTTGTTCTGTTCGACGAGATTTGAGACGAAGAGATCGAGCGTGCGAAAACTTCGCGCGCGCAACTCTTCGTTGAACGGTTTGATGCGAATGCCAATGAATGGCGGGAGCGTGTTGTTCTTACGCCCGGTTGCCACTTCAGTTGCTGCGGCAGCGGCATGTCCGTCTTCCTCGGCGTCCGGGCGGTTGCCGTAACCGTCTTCGAAATCGATGCGGAAGTCTTCGACCGGTTCGCGTTGCAACTTCTCAGTGACGCGCTGGTAGATGGTAGCGGCCAGGGCGTCTTTTACGCCGATGGCTTTCGCGAACGTCGCCGCGTCAGGAGCGAACTCTTCGAGAGAGCGGCGAGCGACGGCGCCGAGCCGCTGGGCCGAATCGGACTTGAAAAGATGGGCGCCGCCGTAAACCGTGTGCACCGGCTGGCGGCGGCCAGTTTCGCCCGGATAATTGCGGGAAAACTGCTCGTTGGCGCGGCGCAATGATTCGACAATATTGTCCGTCATGATGATCCTTTAAAGTTATTGACACACCGGCTTCGGCTTCGCTAAGGTGCTTAGGAGCCTTCCCGCAGGTTCTGCCCTAATTCTTCACTACTGTCAACCGACAAACCGATCCTGTAGACGGAGAAATCGTCATGTGGAGAATCGTTTTCGTTATCGGCTCAATCCTGCTTATCCACCCGCTCGCGACCCGCGCACAATCGCCGGCCCAGAAACACGGCGGCAAAATCGAGACGCGCTACGATGGGTTCAATTATGAAACCCTGGCGCAGCTTCGCAAAATGAAGGTGTCCTGCGATGGCGTGAAAGACAGGTTCAACAAAGACGGGTGCGTGAGCATCGACGTCACGCTACACTTCCCGGGCTCGCAGTTTAATTACGTCCGCAACGTGACGCTGCAAGTTATTTTCGAAAACAAAGACTGGGTGCGCATCCATCCGCTGGAACAGCGCGACCTCTCGATATCGACGGAGTCACACACGTTTCGCTTCGGCCGGATGAATCTGGTCACCACGAAGAAACCGGGTCAGTGGGATACGAAGATTGAGGTGTTGGAAGCGACGATTCCCTACGAGTCGTTCAAGAAGATCGCAATGGCGACTCAAGTCGAGATAAAAATCGGGCCTGGCGCCGTTGCGCTGCGCGATAACAATATGGCTGCGCTGCGCGATCTAAACAGCCGCGTGATTACCGCAACGTCGAGTAGTTCTACGGGCAGAGCTGCCACGACTTTATCGCGTTCACCGGATAGATAAGCATCAGGATCTGAAGCAGCAGGCTGTCGTGGATCCAGATCAGAAGGACCGCTTCCCACAACACGAACACGATCAGCGCGCGGAACCAACCGAGGCGAGACGCGAGCCAGAAACCAAATACCGCGCACGATAGATCGCCGAGCGAGTTCAGGACCGTGTCGCCCGTGTAACCGAGCGCCGCCGTCTGCTCGCGATAGCGGTTAATGACGAAGTTTGTGTTTTCGATGATCTCCCAGAGTGATTCCAGGACCACGGCCAGAGTGATTTGCCACACAGGCAAGAGCTTCTTGAACGCCAGAGAGATTAGCCAGAAGAGCAGGAACCCGTGGAGCAGGTGAGTGAAGCTGTACGGATCGAAGAACTGCTGCGAGTTGCGCGAGCTGCACGTGTCGCCGACCCAGAGTTGAATCTCACCGCACGCACAAATCAGCAGCCGTCCTTCCGCGCGCAACACTAGCGCCAACGCCAGCGGCACGACCGCCACCACGACAAGCGGAATTCCTTTACCCGGACGTCTCAAGGTTGAACGCGAATATCGCCACTGTTGAGTGGGAGTATCGTTAGCGGCGTAGTATCGTGACAATCGAGCCCCAGAAATGGCCCCACGAATAACGGAGTAATGTCGTCCTGCGGCGTAGCCGTCCAGCCTGGACCATCGAAGGCAGCGAAGATTACGCCGGCCGATTTTGGAAAATCGGGATCGTCACTGTGTAAAACAGTGCCCGTCATAACTGCAATCGACCCACCGGCATCCAGGCAATCGATCTTCATTTCAACGTGCGTTTGAGTGGACAGATTGTCAAACTCCGCCCGCCCTCTTGCGTGACCACCCTTGTTTGTCGTGGCCTCGAAAGTGAAATCGATGTGTTCGCCGTTGAAGGTAAACTGCCCCTCGCCTGAAGCTATCGGGATCTGCTCGAGTGCTGCGACTGAGAGTGGCTGAGTGGTGACGATTACTACCGCAAGGATTAGGACAACCAGCGGTAAGAAAACGCTTCGGATAGTCATGGTACTTCTCCTGCTGAAGGTTGAGGAATGTTTTGGCAGCCAGTCTTCGCGATGAGTTTTTTTTCGCGAGAATGAACACCTTGAACAGCGGCCTTGTATATCCATCAACCGTGGATGTCAAGGAACAAAAAAATAAAACACGCTTTTGCTTGACGCTTTCGGACGTTTAAATTAAGCTCCCGCTCGCTCCAGAACCCGACTCCACTCCCACATTTCTCAGTTCACTTGCGTCGTTAGTTCCCCCTTTATCTAACGAACTCTTCATCCTTGTACGCGTCACTTTTCTGAACGCGTAACCAGTCCAGAGCCATTTGCTATCGGCATCCGTTGCCCACTCGGCACGTTTTTCAGAGCTCGGCCGATTTGCCGTGACCCTTCAAGCCACCGACGTCGGCGCTTTCAAAACACCAACCTTGCGCGATATGGAGCTCACTTCACCTTACATGCATGACGGTTCGTTCAAGACCGTGATCGACGTCTTGCAGTACTACAATCGCGGTGGCAGCGCAAACGCTTATTTGGACAAACGCATGCAACCGCTACAACTCTCTGACGGCGAGATTGATGACCTCGTGCAATTCCTGAGATCGCTGACTAGCGATGATGTATTGCGACAATGTCAAACCACCACCCCGCAGAGTCGGACCGCGGTGCGTTGATTCCCACCTTGCCTGAGAGTTGAAACACACGAATTCAGTTGTTGGAACGGTTCGGCTTCAAATCAGCGTGGGTTCGATCCAGCCTGCGGCGCGCTCAGCGATCATCGCCACGACAGCGTTCGGGTGTCCTCGCGGAACGGAAGGCATCACTGAGGCATCGGCAACCCAGAGTCTGTCAACTCCACGGACGTGCAGCTTCGGATCCACGACCGCGCGCGTATCCGAGCCCATTCGACACGTGCCCGTCGGATGATAGACCGTTTGTAACTCTTTGCTTGCAAAAGCGAGCAGATCCTCATCGGACTCCACTGCAACACCGGGAGACATCTCTCCGCTGTTCGCTGCCGCAAGCGGAGGCGTCGCCGCTATCTTTCTACTCAGCCGAACACCCTCCCACAACACCGATGCGTCGGCGCCTTTGGAATCATTCAGGAGACCAAAATCGATCAGCGGCGCCAGGAGTGGATCGGGACCTTGCAACGTCAGACGTCCGCGGGATTGAGGGGCCACAACAGCAGGCGCAAGACAGAAAGCATGCTCTTGTGGGGGTTCCAGAAGTTCTTTGCGCGCCTCGAATGGGAGGAACATGATCTCGAGATCAGGCGCAGCCACTGGGCCGGGCTGAACCTGCTTGAACGCAATCGCCTCGACACCATTCGACGCCAGCATTCCACGCTTTAGTACAAAATATCGGAAGAGGTTGAGTGCCGACTCCGCGCTCTTGAGCGTGTCCGTGCGGCCTGTGCGAAACACGATTGGGAGCGTCGGATGATCCTGCAGGTTCTCGCCCACCTCCGGCGCATCGGTCTGCACTGGCAGGCCCAACTTTGTCAGTGTCGCGGCCGCGCCGATGCCCGATAACATAAGGAGTTGCGGTGACCCGAACGTCCCCGCCGAGAGCACGACCCCACGCGCGGCGAAGGTCTGCTCGCTGCCTCCGCGACGTACTACAACACCTGTCGCTTGGCCCGCGTCAATCGTGACCTTCGTGGCGTGGGCATCACTGATGATCTCGAGATTTGCGCGTTGCATTGCCGGCTTGAGATAAGCGTCATACGCGCTGAAACGCCGTCCGTTTTTATGCGCGAGGTCGACGATAAATGCGCCCTCATAAGCCCGTCCGTTGTAGCTATTCTGATCGGCGAATCCTGCGCGGCGTGCGGCAGCGACAAATGCGCGCGTGAGCGAACACGTGTTGCGATTCGGTGAGACGACCATTGGTCCATGCCGGCCGCGCTCTGCATCACTTTCGTCGCCAAGCCAGCATTCCTGTGAGCGGAACACCGGCGCCACCTCGGTCCAGCCCCATCCGGATGCGCCTTCTGCCTCCCATTTGTCGAAGTCGGCGGGATGGCACCACTGGTGAATCTGGGCATTCATGTTGGAAGAACCGCCCAGCATCTTCCCGCGCGGTGTAAAAATACGCCGCCCCATGACGGCGATCTGTGGTTCGCTTTGAAGCGCCCAATCGAGCGGCGTCTTGAAGAGCTTTAAGAAACCAGCAGGAATGGAAACGAATCGGCTGGCCGGAGGTCCTCCCGCCTCGATAAGCAGGACGCGAAGCTTACCCGAACTGGTCAACCGCTCGGCGAGCACGCAGCCGGCCGTGCCAGCTCCCACAATTATTAGGTCGTGCATCTCTTCAGATGATCCATCGATTCCAGCGCAAAAAGGACCAGGGAACTACAGGCGGTTACGAGGAAAGTCAGTGATGGCTCTTGATAGATTTGGGATCCTTGAGGTACCGGCGCAGATGCTATACTCTTTCATGTGTCGATACATCTCTCGTGATGTTGGGCCGAGTGTCCTCTAGTTGTAAATTCTCAAAGGAGGCTTCCTCATGTTGTTTGTCGCCGTCCTCGCCTTACTACTTCTTGGCTTCTTGATATTTGTTGGACGTCAATCAGGGTCCATCCAGAGCAGCAGAAAATCCCGAGGGGAAACATGGCAGGACACTGGTTCCGATGTTTCCATACTGTCGACGGCTCCACTTCAGGATATTTCGCATACTAATAATACCACCCAGGAAGTAAGTTATCACGATGCTTCAATTGGTAATTATGCTACCGACAACATGGTAGACAGCGGTGTGAATGTCAGTGGTGTTGATTACGGTACCAGCTACGACTCCGGAGGCGGTGATCTAGGTAGCGCTCTGGCTGGCGCAATTGATGGGGGTGGAAGTAATTTCGGCGGATTTGACAGCGGCAGCGATTTTGGCGGTGGTAGCACTACTGATGGAAGCAGCAGTTAAGGACAACATGCGTATGACGCACCGTCAAGTACACCGCACAATCATTTAACTGCCCTGAGATCCCAGGTTCAATGTGCTTCGCGGCAGTCGAGTCGGCATCGTGTGCATAATACCGTGGCGAAGACGGATGAGAGACTACATACGGGATACTCTTCGCAACTTTTTCTGTCACCACCAGCAGAAATGCTCTTGCAGTTTCACTTGTTTGCCGGGACGCCAATGACCACACGGCCGAAGCTTAAATCTTGATAAAGCATCACCGCCATGCGAGCGACCATTAGCAAAATCAGTAAAGTTCCTGCCAGGAAAAAGAGCATTCGGCAGAAGTCGAGAATCTTATTTATCATCGAGGCGCTCCGATCGGCGGGTACTTTGACGAACATGCCATAGTGCAAAAGCGCGTATCCGAACAGCGCAAACAATATCGTGGTCACGACCTCTCCACCTGTCGGATAACCAAGCATCAACCAAAACGGGGAGTACATGAGCCCAGCCACCCGTTTAATCGCCAGCACGATCAGGGAGTCGTGAGTAAGAGTGAAAATGTTGGCCGGACCTTGATATTGCGGATTGCGCCGTCGAGTTGCTGGCCCGGTAAACTTAAGAAAAACAGGTGATCATTGAACGGGTCATTATGAACTGTATCGCGACCGCTCACACGATTGAATCCATTCGTTCACCGTTTCTCGAACTCGATCACGAAGTCCGTTAGCTTAATTCCAATGGCCACGCAGACAGCGCGGAGTTCTAAAAGATCTAATCTCCTCTCACCAGTTCGTATCGACTTACATACGCTTGCTAGACGTTCGACATAACGTCGCCGCGACTCGTAACACTCTAGAGTTTCCTTAACAGCATCCTCATGAGTTTTTGATCCTCCATATCGCTCTTATAAAACTCTATTGTTGCTATGAACGATTGCGCAGCCTGATGTACAACCTGCCGCGTCTCAGCGGCGTCGACAGTCTCGTAGTAGTCAGGAAGAGAGTCTGAGAAACAACCCTGAAATAGGACGTACTCCTAAATGAAAATTGACGCGAACGAGGCCACACCCTCTCTTGGCAGTGGTCACACTAATATCTTACAAGTAGTGCCCAAATTGAACTTCTTCTCGTCTAAATCAGATCACTACCATTTACAGACTAATTTTTACGGATGTGTGCATTAACGCACCTTAAGTTTCCGTCGCTTCCAAACAGCCGCGCCCGCGCCAGCCAGCCCCGTACTGAGCATCAGTAGTGTCGCCGGTTCCGGAATAGTTGCAACATTGCCGACTACATTTACTGTCTGACCTGGTTGAATGTTTATGTCATTCAAGGTAAGGCTAAACGAGCCGATTTGCGTTCCGGTAACAGTTAGAGGAGGACCAACATCAAACGTATTTACGAAGACGGGGAACACGAGCGGGTTATTGGAAAAGTCGATAGTTAAGCTGCCATCACTCGAACTTTGAATACTGGCGCCTACGCTCGCAACCGACAGCGTCGAACCTACGAGCGAGATGGCAGGGAACCCCGGAACAGGTGGAAACGTCATAACCAACACTAACTGAAAAGTATTCCCAGCGAGAATTGCAGGGTCCCCAATAAGTGTGAATGACCCGAAATTAAAGGTTGACGAGGCCAATGAAAAGGTCGAAGCGGTGGTATCTACCGTTGCGATAGGAATAGGAGAACTGCTGCCGTTAAAGGTTAAACCCAAAAGGATAGCGCTGGAAGTGATTGGCCCTGCATTAAAGCGTCCAAAAGAGTTCCAATCAAATGTCACTGTCTCTGCCCGTGCGACTCCCTGATTCATTGTAATGAAAATGAGCATGGCAAAACCTATAACAAAGGAGTTCGCCCCTGCTGTAAAGACGCTTCTCATGTTTTTATCCTCCTTGGCTCGTTTGCGGGTGAAGAAATCGGTTGCGATATCGTTTTGAAAAGCAATGCCTATGCCTACGACTACAGAGGAGGTTTGCGCGCGATAGGGGCTATAAAGTGTCTACGAGCAAGGACAATTCAAACCGCAGGTGAACACTCTAGTGGACATCTGCTAGGCAGGATTTTGCAGTGAAAAAATACAGAAAGTGTCTTCGTAGCTCGCGTGGTGGCCCGGCAAGTGGCCTTTTGGATCGGGAAAGATCGCAAGCGGGCGCCGGCGCAGGTAAGGAATTCCCCGATTGAAACTTACCATAGACGAGTATAAAAGGCGCGTGTTCCAGGTGTGTGTTCTCACGTGCCTCGCAAACGTAGAGCCACACCTCACGTTGACGAGAGTCGCACTCCCGCCAGCATCACAATCAAATCACCAAAGGTGTAAATCGTGCGGCTTACTTCTTCGTGACCCTGGCTCGGTCTGCGAACGCCAGCAGCTCCCGTAGAATTTCGCCTTCGATTCAAGTACTCGCTGACTTTTATCGAGCAATGGAGGTCCATCATGACTCACTCTTTTTCAAAGTACCTCATTAGCATGTGCCGGTTTCGTCATCTCGGCTGGAAAGTGCTCGCGCTAACCACACTTTTATTCGTCAGTCTGGCAATAGCGCAGTTCGGCGTTTTTGGGCGCGCCCGGCCGGCACATGAAACCACAACAAGAGCGCGATACGACCTCGCACTCATTGATGCTGACGCTACTTACTACGAGCGCGTTGACGCCTCGCGTCTCTACCAGATGGCCCCTATTCCCACCGGGCTGCAGCGACATGAAGAATTGCGAATCATCGGAGAACCCTACAGGCTGGCCGTGCCGCAGAGTTGGCTCGAGCAGCCGTTGACGGTTATGGCCAAACCCGGCCGGCCAGTAACGTTCGTGGCATTGGATTCCGGAAAATTTGCGAACGGCGACATTTCAATCACGATCAAAGCGGATGGAAACGGGTTCGCTTCAACTTCCTTCTTTGTGACTGATGAAGGCCGCTACCGAGTACTGGCGGGTTCGCCAGAGAACGCCGGTCCAGCCGCATTTTATGTGCACTGCATGAGTCGGGCGATGCGCGACGAACTGCGCAGCGGTCGCTATGCAGAGCGACGCCTCGCCGAAGCAAAAGCAAACAAGGAACGTCAGGCCGCAGCCGCCGCTGAAATGGTCGAGCGAATTCGCCGCCTAAGAGCCAGCAAGTAAACAGTTCGCCTTCAGTGTCACTGATTGAAATCGCAGCAGGAGGCACCATGAAATCGACTCGGGGAACCTCAACCGCTTTGTTGATACTTACAACTATGGCCCTATGCGCGAGCACAATGCTTGGCCAGGGTAATGGAAATACATCGGGTGGCGTTATCCAACCCGATTACACCACTTGTCATAACTCTCCTAATCAACCATGCGACCTCTGCCCGTCCTCAAATGCAGATGGGATGGACGCCGAGAAAAGAGACTCCCTGAATGACGAAGGTTCGCAGATATCCAAAGGCGACTCGGGCACGGGCGTGATTCAGAGCGCCGCGGAGTCATTCGCCATTATTGACGACGACGGACCCGCGGCCTCTCCGATCGGCGCGGCGTGTCCATCCTGCGTTATGACCATGACGGGCGTCGATATTCCTGAAGACAGCCAACTCATGCGTTTGCGGCTGACTCGCATCTGGCGCTCACTCTGGCACAACTTCGGCAGCTTCGGAAAAACGATGTTCAGCCGCTACGACTATTGGGTTGCTAAGAGTGTCGTCGAAGGACGTGTCCTGCTCCAGTTTCTCGATCCCAACAACAGCATGTTGGCTGACTTCATGGACAGCGGCGGCGGTGCTTTCGTCTCTCTTGAATCTGACGATCATCTCACCGACGTCATTGAGTCGACCGATAGCCATGTCATTTTTCGGAAGCTGGACGGCAGGCTGTTGTACTTTGATTGGACTGACTACTTCCAGAACGGCGTGTTAAGGCGCGCTCGTCTCCGCTATATCGAGGATCGCAACGGCAACCGGATCAATTTCAATTACCTGATGCCTGTGACCAACAGCACACCGGATGTTCTAATGTTGACAGACGCTACGGATCCCTATGGTCGTACGTTCCACTTTAGCTACCGCGCCTGGCAAGGCGAAAACGTTCTCAGCCAGGTGGTCCTACCCGACGGGCGAGCAGTCACTTACAGTTACGATGCGGCGATTAACGGCTTTTTCGCGTACAAAGTCGATTATGGGAACGGCATTGAATCAACCTGGAGTTACGACGTCGGCACGAAGCTGAACCAACGCAATGAAGCACTGCTTCCGGTGGACCACTACCGCGAGAGCATTCAGTTAAGCCAGTTCGCAGGTGGCCGAACCCGTTGGATACAGCGCGCGGATGGCACGCTGCTGTATTCCCGCACCGCCAGCGGAGATGCCGGGGTATATACCAACACGATCTACGACCGTGGTGAGACCACGGAGGTCAAAAGCAGTACGGGCAAGGTGCTGGTCTCACATCGTCAGCAGCGAGTGGATGGCAGTTGGGAAGACCTGACTCTCTACGACGCCGACACTCGCCGGCCGGTTAAAAAACAAGCGCAACCTGACGGGCGCAACTGGACCGCCGTGCGCGACCCAGCCAACGATCGAATCTCGCTCAAGACATACTCGGACGGATCCACTGAGAGTTTCACCTACAACGGATTCGCGCAACCGACAAGCCATGTTCATCGCAGCGGAGCGATCGAGTTATGGCAGTACGACGCGAAAGGAAATCTGCTGAGCCATACCGAGGCGGCTGCGGCTATCGGTGTTGAAGCGATCGAGACCTGGACTCACAACACGCGCGGTCAGGTGGTGAGACATGCGGACTTTAACGGTAACGAGACCACCTATGAGTACTATCCAAATGGTGATCTGAAATCGATGACTCTGCCGCAGAGCACCGGCCAACCTATCGGCACGATTAGCTACGTGTATGACGCCGCCGGCAGATTATCTAACGTAACCGATCCCGCCGGACGATTCTTAGGCTACACCTATGACGCTGCCGGCAGATTGATCACGATCACTTTCGCGGACGGTTCAACGGAGCAGATGAATTACGGCTCAGGCGAGTTTTCGGCGCGCCTCTTGTCACGGAAGGACCGCAATGGCAATCTCACCCTCTACAGCTTCGACGCAACCGGCCGAGTACTTACCACCGAGGTTCACGATGCTGCAACCGGTGAAATCCTCACGACGGTGACTAATACGTGGGACGCATCAACAGGAAGGCTGATGGCCATCGACCAGGATGGCGACCGCACCGAATACACTTACGACTACAAGGGACGCGTGCTCATTGCCAGTGCTCACCCCAATACAACTAAAACGCTGACAACGACGAATGTGTACGATCAGTATCATCTGCTTTCAACGACAGATCCTTACGGTCGCAAAACAAGTTATACATACGACGCGCTCGATCGCATTCTCAGTACGACGATTGAACTCACTCCGGGAGGCCCAAAGATCTTGACTCGCAGTGAATACGATGCCCAGGGCAGACAAACAGCATACGTCGACGGAAACTCGATTCGTTATGAGTATGACTATGACGACAGAGATCGAAAGACACAGGAGCGAAGCGCGGTCGGCACGCCGGCACAAGCAGTCGAGACCTACAGCTATGACGGCAACAACAACCAACTGCGTATCACGGACAAGAACGGCAGGACTTGGACCAGGACCTACACGTCGAGGAATACGTTGCGCAGCGACTCCAACCCGCTGAATCAGACAACTACTCGCAGATATTATGCCGACGGTCTGCGCCAGACCGAGACCAACCCTAACGGCCATACAACAACTTTCATTTACGACGACTGTTGCGGCAGGTTGATCGAGGCCATTGATGCCGATCGAAACACCATCCGGTACGAACATGACTTCAACGGCAACCCCACTAAAGTCATCGACCAAGGCGGCAGGGTCATCGCATATGCTTACGACGGGCTGAACCGTCAAACCAAAATCATCGTCGATCCGGACGGGCTTAACTTACAGACGACAAAGAAGTATGACCCGACGCCCGGCGTGATCGGCCGCAGAGAAATCGTCACTAGCCCCGCCGGGCAGGTCGTCGCAACTGATTACGATGGTCTGTCACGCCGCGCAGCAGTCAGCGGCGACACGCCGTCGATCGTCTACGCTTACGATCAAATCGAAGAACGCTTTTTGAAGCAGACCGACATCGATGCGAACGGCAATCGCCGTAGCGACCTGATGGATGGGGCGGGCCGGACGGTGAAACGGATCGACGGTCTTGGCCGCACTACAAGCCTGACCTACGATAATAACAACAACCTTCTCACCGTTCTGGATCGTGATGGAAGAACAACCCGGTATATTTACGACGAACGCAACCGTCGCACGAGAGTAATTGAAGATGACGGCGCAATCGCGGCCACAACACGGCTTCAATACGACAATGTCGGCAATCTCGTGCAAATAACGGATGCTTTAGGAAAGGGCACGGCATATTCCTACGATGATGCCAACCGGCGCATCATCGCGACTTTTGCAGTGGGCACCAACGAAGCACGGAGTTGGAATTACCAGTATTTTCCGCTGGGCCAGCTCAAGCAACTCATCAAGCCGAACCACGTGATCATCGACTACGCTTACGACAATATGGAGCGGCTCTCGTCGCGCAAGTATTCGGCGGGCCGCGTCAAACTCGGAACCGACACCTTCACGTATCACGCCAATGGCTTGCTGAAGAAAGCAACTGGCGGTCTCTATAACACCACAACTGATCGCTCCGATCTCGCTGCTGATTACGATGGAGCGAACCGGCTGGTACTGGAGCAACAGAGGATTGGAGGGAGCCCAAAGACCGTCGCATACAGTTACGATGGCGACAGCCTTATTAACCAAATTACCTACCCTGGCGGGAAAAGAATGCAACAGACCTATACCCTTCGCCGGGAGCTCTTCGAAGTGAAGCTGGACGATCATACGCAGGCTGCACACGATTACGATGCCGCCGGCCGGCGAACGAGCCGGTCCTATGCCAACGGGCGCGTTACTCAGTGGGCCTACGACGCTGAGGACCGGAACATACGGGTAGATCATCAGAACGTGCAGGCGTGGAATTATCGCTACAGCGGTGAAGGCGACACACTGGTACAGGATGATCTGACGACTCCCGAACGAGGTGAAGCCTACGCCTATGACGGTATGCATCGTCTCGTCGATAACAAGCGTGGCCAGGTCGCCGGCAACGCCGTGCCTGCTCCCACGTTCCTGCAAGCATGGACGCTGGACAAGGTCGGCAATTGGACCATCTGGAATGACAACGGCCTCAGCGAAACGCGGACCCACAACAATCATCATGCCTTGACGAGCCGGAGCACCGTTCCATTGCCGCAAGTCTATGATCCTAACTTCAACCAGACAGACGACGGCAGCTCTCAGTTCACGCTGGTCTACGATGCGAATGACCAATTGCAGCAGGTAAAGGATCGGACAACGGGGACGGTGCTGGTGCGTTACAGTTATGACGCCTTCGGCAGACGCGTCGAAAAGTCACTCGAAAGAACACAAAATCGCTCGCGGGCGACCCGTTACTACTATAGCGGTGAACGCGTCATCGAGGAGTGCGACGAACGCGATGCAGTACAGGCCACTTACACCTATGGCGGCTACATCGATGAGCCATTGACGATGGACCGCGACGGGCGGCGCTTTTACTACCACGGCAATAAGCAGTTCAGCACTTATGTTTTGACCGATTCTGATGGTCGAATCGTCGAGCGTTACAGTTATACGCCTTACGGGCAAACGACGACCTTCGACGCTGCTTACCAGAACCCCGGGTTCGTTTCGAGAGTGGGCAACCCGTTCACCTTCACCGGGCGCGAGATGGATGGCGAAACGGGTCTGATGCACTTCCGCGCTCGTACTTACGACGCCGTGCACGGACGCTTTAAGCAGCGCGATCCATTGGCCTACGTTGATGGAATGAATTTGTATCGCGGATATTTTGTGCCTAATGCCGCGGACCCAGAAGGGACTTCACCCTTACGGTGCATAACGAAACCGAATTGTTGCCTTACAAAATTGGACTGTCTCAAACGGTACTTACGCGGGGTTTTAAGGTGTCTGAAGGAGAGTTTCAGTGATCCGCCGTCGGCGGGTGGACCACAAAAACCAGCTCAACCGGGAGGTGCGCAACCAAATCCCCAAGGAGGCAATGGTGGTCCACCGCAAGGAGGCGCTGATCCACCCAAGAAAGGCGGGGCAGCTGGTGGGGGCGGTGGCGGCGGTGGCGCCAAGTGGTTAGAGGACTGGGCCAACCTGTTAGGGGAAGTGCCCACGTACGTCCTGGAAACGTCCCAGAATTCTACGGACTATGGTTCGCCGTGGCCAGTACCAGTAATACCGCCTCCGCCGCACTGGATCTCCACGACGACTTACACTCTTCCGGACCGCCCTGTTTCGTTTTCTACAGGAACCTTGCCAGGGATGAGTCCGGGGACTTTGACGTCGCTTTATGGCGCGGGTTTGACGCTCCAGGCCGGAGGCCACACAACAGTAACAGCAACACTTGGCTTGGCGCACTCAAGCGCGCCGAGTTTCGATCCCTTCGGTCAATACGGCGACCCAAGTCATACTCCTACTATGGTGGGAGGAGGTGCTTTTCTGGGAGTTAATACCGGTTCGTGGCAGATTGGAATCAGCGGTGCGGTTGCGCCTGGAGGATATAGTGTCGGCCTGGGCGGAGGCTGGCCTCTCAGGAGGTAGGTCTAACTCACGAGTGGTTGTTCGGCGAGAGGCTCTTGTGGCCAAATTGTGGCCACGAGAACTCAACATCGCTGCTTGAACAGCTTCGCGCTTATTTCGCTCAGTCGCCCGAACGTATCGCTGAGTTGTTCGGACGTTGCTGTGACCCATAAGCACCATGATCGTGAAGGCGTCAAATCCCGCCTCTCCTAACCTGGTTCCGAACGTCGCCGAAGATCGTGCCAAACCAGGCCGTGGATCTTCGCGGCAATACATGCGCCATGAAATGCTCATTTTACCGACCGCGGCGGATTCTGGATTAGCTGGACCGACGTCGATTTCGAAAAACTGACGCGCAAAACATCACACAAGCCCGTCAGATCAGGGCGGCAGAACTACTACCTGTTGAGCAGGCCAGAGTTCTGGGCTTCAGCCCTCCGGGCGAAGAGAACTTTGAAACAGTCGCTCGACGATACCTGGTCCACCAAAGAGTTCGACTATCGAAGCCGTCGTATTTACGAGAAAAGGTAAGCATAGATAAACATCTGTCAGCCTTCTTTCCCGGACAATTAGCGGGGATCCGGCGATATCTTCAGCCGACTGAATTGAAAGTTCTGATTGAGGGGAGCTTGGAATGGCTGCGACCAATAGTTGCGCTCGCCGCTAGTACAGGAATGCGAAGGTCGGAGATCGTTGGATTCCGCTGGATGGATTTGGATTTATTCCACGATCGGATAATTCTTCCACAAACAAAGAATGGCGAAGGGCGAGTTGTTTACCTCAATCGCTTCGCGCAATCAACTCTCGAATCTCTCTCGTTGGACCAAAACACAAAACCTTCCAATCCAATCTTCCCGGCATTCAGCCGAGCGTGTAAGTATGGCATTCAGACGAACGGTTCGTCTAGGAATTGCTAACTTTCGCTTTCACGACCTCCGTCATACGGCTGCTTCGTGGCTTCGAATGACTGGTGCCGACATTCACACGGTGGCCCAATTATTAGGTCACAAGGATCTCCGAATGGCGGTGAGATACCAGCATCTTAGTTCTTCGTTTTTGACGGAAGCAGTAGGCAAGTTGGACTCAGTTTTTGGGACGGTTCGTTACTAAGACGTTACCGCTCAAAACCTACTCACCGAAGGAGAGCCTGTAAGTTGTTGAAAGGAATTGGCAGCGCATACGGGACACTCTTCGCAACTTTTTCCTGTCGCCGCCGGCAGAATTGCTCAGTTTCTTGCAGCAGATGCAAGATAGGGTTTAGTCCAGCAAGGCGAAGTCTGCCTCACGGCTGCCATCGTTAGCCATTGACGCTCCCCACGCCCAAGATCGCTAGGAAGGACTAGACGGTCCGCAAAGCGCATCTGCCCGGACTTATGATACCTTCCGGCCACGGTTCAAAACATGTAAGTAATCATCGTCCCCCTCAAACGTGCTTGTGTCTAGCAATTCCGTTATTGAGCATGATATTCATCAGCCGGCTGAGGAACGTCATAAACGATATGCGATTACCAGTCCGCCACCACTGTCAATAACACAAACCGCGTCGCATAGTACGAGTAGATGCTTAATCGAACCGACTTATTCGCAGGTCTACTTATTCACCCTGCGGGATCAACTGCCGGGCATGAGGTCCGCCTCTCGGACCACCAGCTCTATGGTGATTCCAGGGGAAACTAACGGTTAGGCATGTGCGTGGGGAATTAGTGTTGACTCAAGGTCACCACTCCAATATGATTTCTCACCGCGTGAATCCTAGTTCTTGAAATCAAGTTCCACTCAACTCGAACCCGGAACTTGACACTCGAAACTCCGTTAATCTGGCTGGTCCTCCGAGCCTGCGATTGCACGCCGCACCTTTCTCGCTCCAGCCTCTGATTACGTTGACATATTTCGTGGTTAAGGCTTGCATTTTTCTCATGACCGCATTTCCCGGCTCCAGCCTGGTTAAGAAGATGCGAGATGACGAAAAAAGCAAAAAGCAGTCGGCTTATGTAAAGGCGCTATCAATTAACACGAACAAGAGGAGTACAAATCATGACTAAAGTTGCACCTAGCGAGACATCGAATGGAGAGTACGATGTGAGGCGTTGCTTAAAGGCCTGCAACAAAATGAAAGTGGATCAAGATGTCTGCCGTCACCTGTGCTTTCGTCAGTTTTGGGAAGGTGTGTTTGACAATGTCATACAAGTAGCTCAGGAGAATGATATCCCGCAGAGTGTTTGGATGGACGCCCTAGCAACGGAGTTTAAAGCCAAGTTTGGAGCAGTATTGATAATCGAACGCCGCTCAGAAACAACAATTAATGGCGCTAGCAATTAATTAATACTTAAAGTGCGACTGGCCGACCAACCCCTCTGCTTCCTTATACGGTTTGCCGAGGAGTTCTCCTGGTTTAATGGAGCGGACCAATCTGGTTCTCGACTCTGAACCGAATACCTGAAGGGAGAAGTATGGCAAAGGCCCGGCGAAAACAAACACCGTCAAGCAAAGCATCACGAAATCGGACCAGCAGAGCAAGTCTTCGTTTCACGGACGCGACTATAAGCGCAGTTGTTCAAAAGATAAGAAGAGACGCTCAGCTATTGCTTCGAGGTGAATCACTTCCCGCACTGAGGAAGGCTACAGAAATCATAACGAAGCTCGTTGTGGAAAGAACCAATGGGGTCGTAGGACTTGATGAGAAAGCGCTGTTTCTCCTAAGTTGCGTTCTCAGTGTAAGACGATTTCCGGGTTACGCAACTCTCGACTGCACACACATCAATCGTATTGAAAAGTTTATTGAGGATGTTCAGCATTATATTGACGACACTTCTCAAAAGCGTCCCCTAAACTTTTTAATGCTGGCAGCACCGGGCGCTGGCAAATCCCACTTCATCAAATGCATTGCACTCCGACTTAAATCGTACAAAGTCGGTCCAATCACTTTCAATATGGCAGGCCTGCAAAAGCATGAGGATCTCATTCCGCCGCTGGACGCTTCGCGGAACTTGAAAGTCCAGGATTCTATTCCACTTCTTTTTTTGGATGAATTCGACGCTGATGAGGCTAACACCGCCCTGCTCTTACCACTGTTATGGGATGGAGAGCTAAACCTCGGACAACGAGACCTTAAGCTGGGCAAGGTGATCATTGTGCTGGCGGGCAGTCATCCGACTTTGCAGGCCACCATGAACCAAGCTCGCAGTATGAAGCTCGACATTCCTGTTACCGATGGGCGTAATCCAAAATTAGTTGATTTGTTATCACGCATCAACGGCGGGACGATTGAAATCCCTTCATTTCAGGATTTGCCAAAAAAACTAGATCGCCGATACGACAAAGTATGTATCGCTGTCGAATTGTTGCGCCAGCGTTTCCCATCTTTAAAGCAAGTCCCGGTCGCGCTACTTCGATTTCTTGCCCTGACAGAATTCCGGTACGGTGCTAGAAGCATTGCCAACTTCATAAATATGATTCCGTACAAGAAAGACCTTGTGGAATTGGATATTCAAGACATAAAAGTGCCATTAGGTGATTCGACAAAATTAAAGGATGATCCATTGGCTTACCACCTACTGAACGATGACCAGGCACATGGGGTAGTGGACACATGGAAGAATGTCATCAAGGACAATTCAAAAATGCCAGTCTATGCTGACTCACTGGAATATCTTCAAGCTGAAGGATTCCCCCCCGACTTTCTTGATTTCCATTTAGGATATCTTGTTGATGAACTATCTAAGCTGAGTTCTGCGTCGAAAAAAAGTCCTCGCTGATCGTCTGGTTGCGCTGCCCTGTAGTGAGAAAAGGAAGATTCACTTTCACGGGTTCTTTCGGCTTCCGCGCCGTTTTAACCGAAATTGAGGATACGTTGGATGTAGTTTTGGCATGGTACTTACGAAACTTTACTTCAAACTTCACAATGAATAGCTTAGTACGAAGGGCATCATATCGGCATCACGTATCCTCGTGAGTTGGAACTGCACTTCGAAGGGTTACCAGCAAATTATCCTACCGACGTGATCTTGTCACAGCGACGCCACTTACGACGGGCACATAATACTATTTCCGAGCGCCGAAAAGTCGTGTGCAGGTAAGATGCGACGTTGGGGGTGAGAGGCCTTTCAAAAATCAGATTGACAATTGTCGCGAAGTCATACCTTCACTCAATAGCTGACGGAGTTTCTCCTGCTGAGATTTGAATGTCCTCGCAATCACGAAACCGATTGGAAAAAGAAGGCCGCCGGAGTTAAACCACAGCGACCTTCGTCGATTTTTAGCCCATACGGGACAATCTTCGCAACTTTTTCCTGTCGCCACCGGCAGAAATGCTCAGTTTCTTGCAACAGTTGCGAGAACATTCTAGTCTGGTAAATGAATTCGAACTCCGGGACCTAAATCGGCAAACCGCCTATTGACTAAACTGGACCTCTCCCGTGACTCTGGCAGCACCTGAGCGCAAGTCATATTTCATAGCAGTCAAAGAGCCGGCCTTAACTGTACCGATCAACATTGCTTCATGAGGTGCACCGTGGGAGTCGCCCAGCATTCCTGTGAGTTTCAGCCCGCTCACAGCGTCAATTCTTCCTGACAACATTCCTTTTCTTCCCCCGATATCAACTTCAGCCGTGATGTTTCCATTCTTGTCTATACTCGTAATCTTCATCGAAGCATTTACGGTGAACGGACCAGTTCTCAAATTAAGTCTATCTACGATGATTACTTCTGAAGCCGTCGCACTGTAAGTCGCATCAGCGCGAAGTTCTAGATCCACCTGTCGAACCGGCCCAGAGCCTCCGGGAGACGTAAATGAAGGATCGCCACCTTCAGAGCCTTTCATAACAAGCCACTTCTCCTTTGTATTACCCTTGATTACTTCGCCTTCTATTCGATCGTCCCTAATGATGGCCTTTATCTTTTGGCCGAAAAATTCCATGTTAATCGTATTGCCATTTTGTTTATAAGTTCCGGTTTCAGACCTCGTGTCCACGATCTGCGGCGGCGCAATGCCGGGTACTAAAACCGCTCTCCCTCTTTCCTCTTCTGGCCGTCCTACTCCAGGTGTGTTGTACTCAATTCTATTCGGAATACCCACGGCGTCCACCGTGTATACCACCATATCGACCTTCCCTGTCTTGCGAAATCTGTATTCAATGATCTGGGCCAAGCCACCGTTAATCTGGAGCGGAGACTCCCATCGTGTACCTTCCAAGTCTGGAGTCTTATTTTGACCTTGGAATTGTGAAGGACAGGAATAAATGGGCAGTAGACTCTGAATGGCTAGACAGACGAAACATGCGGCGATTCTTATCGACTTTCTGGCTTTCATAATTTGCTCTCCTTTAGCGAGGTATCCGAATCAGTCAGAGTTGATTGACTCGTGGGTAACCTTTGGTGGCAAAAGAAAAAGGCCGCCGGAGTTAATTCTAGCGACCTTCGTCAGTATCGTGGTAGCGCATACGGGACTCGAACCCGTGATCTCTGCCTTGAGAGGGCAGCGTGTTAACCGACTACACCAATGCGCCGCAACGGACTCGGATTATAGGTGCCCGGCGGCGGGGTTCGCAAGGTGCGTAGGGGTTCGCAAGGTGCGCCGGGTGCCTGCCTACGGTGTTTCACATGCCCAGTAATCGCCTGCCTTCGTCGAACTGGGTCTGCCTCTCGCTTTGGATCTGAGGAATTCGCTTCAGTCCCTGTTTGAACTTTTCGTCGAACGTTTTTGCATCCACGATTCGCTCGTCAGAGACGAGTTGCATCTGGGATTTGAATACCTCGTTCATCTCCAGTGATTTCCTCAGAGCGGAAACCAGCAGGCTCATGCCTCTTCGTTGCTGCTCATTCTTTATTAACGTCATTGCCTCATCGTACTTCGCGAGGGCTTTATTACACTGAGCCGAATTTTCGTCTAAGAGCTTCGTGATGCTGTCAGCGTGAGCGCGCAATGCTTCGCAGTTCGCAGGAAACTGCGCGCGGCTCTGCGGCGCGAATGCTTTTTGATACTCGCGACTCCATAGCTCGTCCGTCTTGTTGCCCGCTTGCAGCAGACTGTTTGCTTCTCTAATCAACGCCGCCGGATCGAGTTTTTGCGCAGCCGGCTTGCACGCCGCGAAGCCGACAGTCAAGAGAAGCAACAGCATTACTCGCGTGACGCGCATCACACTCACATCCATGGGCCGATACCCGTGACTAGAGTAATTAATCCTACCCGCAATTTGCTATACTAATTTCGCTTTAACGCTAGCTATTCCGCATGAACTCGAAACTCGATTAGTCCCCGTATGCCGAACTTCGGAGTTGTTGGCAACCAGACCGCGCGACAGTTTCCCCAAAGCTTTTCTTTTCCATTTCCAGACGCAGTAAACGGAGCGTGCCATGAACGTCGTCGTGTTGCGTGAAACACAGGCGGGCGAGGCGCGCGTGGCGCTCATGCCCGAATCCGTCAAGAAACTGATCGCGCTGCGCGTTTCAGTACTCGTAGAAAGCGGCGCCGGTCTGAACGCAGCGCGCACGGATGCCGATTACCAGGAAGCCGGTGCGGAAGTTTCTGCGGATCGCGAAGCGTTACTGTCCAACGCGGACGTTCTCGCCGTCGTAAACCGCCCGAGCGCTGAAGATTTCGCCGCTCTCAAAAGGGGCGCGGTCGTCATCGGCTTCCTGCGTCCACTCGACGAACCTTCAGCCCTGATACCGGCAGTCGATCGCGGCGTGACGACGTTCTCGGTCGAACTGATCCCGCGCATCACGCGAGCGCAAGCAATGGACGCGCTCTCGTCGATGGCGACTGTCGCAGGTTACAAAGCCGTATTGATTGGCGCGACGCACATCCCGCGCATGTTTCCGTTGTTGATGACTGCGGCCGGCACTGTCCCGCCGGCGCGAGTCCTGGTCCTCGGCGCGGGTGTAGCCGGACTTCAGGCAATCGCGACTGCGCGTCGCTTAGGCGCGGTCGTCGAAGGTTACGACGTTCGTGCCGCCGCAGGCGAACAGGTCAAGTCTTTGGGCGCTACGTTTCTGGAAGTCGATCTCGGGGGGATCAAGACGGAAGACGCCGGCGGTTACGCTGTCGAACTTTCTGACGAAGCGATGAATCGCGGACGCGCGTTGATTGCCGAACATGCGAAGACAGCCGACGTCGTGATCACTACCGCACAGGTTCCCGGACGCCGCGCCCCGCTTCTGATCACTGAAGAAGCCGTCAACGGCATGAAGCGCGGTTCGATCGTTATCGACCTCGCCGGGTCAACCGGCGGCAACTGCGCACTCAGCCAACCAGACGTGACCGTCGAACGTGACGGCATAACGATTGTCGCGCCAACGAACCTTCCGGCAACGGTGCCCGTTCACGCGAGCCAGCTCTACTCGCGCAACATCACGTCGTTTCTGTCGCCGCTGATTAAAGACGGGCAGTTGCAGATCGATATGAACGACGACGTTGTCGGACCATCTTGCGTGACGCACGACGGGCAAGTCGTGAACCAGCGCGTGGCCGCAAGCTTGTCAGCCACTGCCAACAAGTAAATGAGTGAAATAGCATGTCGCACGATGCCCTAATTTCCGCGCTTTACGTTTTCGCGCTCGCCGCGTTTCTCGGTTACCAGGTGATCTCGCGCGTGCCGCCGCTGCTGCACACGCCGCTCATGTCCGCGACGAACGCGATCTCCGGCATCTCGCTGGTCGGATCGATCGTCACCGCGGGTTCAGGACACGGCACGGTCAGCACGGTCCTCGGTTTCGTCGCCGTCGTTTGCGCGAGCACCAACGTCGTTGGCGGATTCGTGATCACGGATCGCATGTTGAGGATGTTTAAGCGAAAAGAAATAGCGAAGAAAGAATAAGCGCGCGAGCGCAACGCCCGAAGACCCGTGCAAACATACTTCATCGAACTCAGCTACCTGCTCGCCTCAATCCTCTTCATTCTCGGATTGAAGGGAATGAGCCATCCCGAAACCGCGAAGCGCGGCATGCACCTCGCCGAGTTTGGCATGTTGATGGCCATCATCGGCACGCTGCTGCATCATGAGATCGTCACCTACGTCTGGATCATCGCCGGACTCGCGATCGGTTCGGTGGTCGGGCTCGCAATGGGCGTCTGGGTGCCGATGACGGCAATGCCGCAACGGACCGCGCTGTCGCACGCCTTCGGCGCACTGGCTGCCGCACTCGTCGGCGTCGCCGAGTATCTAAAAGGACCAGGCGAGCTGGACACTATCAAGATGAGCGCGCTCGGGTTCGAAGTTATGCTCGGCTCGCTCACGACAACGGGCAGCCTGCTCGCGTTCGCGAAACTTCAAGGCGTGGTCCGCGGCACGCCGATGACTTACAAAGGGCAGAACGTCTTCAACATGCTTCTGCTCGCCGCGACGGTCGGCATCTTCATTTACCTCATAGTGAATCCCGGATCGGTGCCGTTGTTCTTCGCAATGGCGGGGCTCGCGTTTGTGTTTGGTTTGCTGCTGGTGATGCCGATCGGGTCCGCCGACATGCCCGTCGTCATGTCGCTGTTGAACTCTTACGCGGGACTCGCATCCGCCGCGACCGGGTTTGTGCTGTCAAACAAAGTGCTGATCATCGCCGGCACGCTCGACGGTTTCTCGGGTTTCATACTCTCGATCCTGATGTGCCGCGCGATGAATCGTTCGATGACCAATGTGTTGTTCGGCGCGTTCGGCAGTGCGACAACTGCGGGCGCAAGTGGCGAGCAAACTGGCTCGATGCGCGAGGTCGGGCTTGAAGACATCGCGACGCAACTCGCCTACGCAAACAAAGTCGTGTTCGTGCCGGGTTATGGACTCGCCACAGCGCAGGCACAACACGCGGTGCGCGAACTGGCGGACGTGCTCGAGAAGCGCGGCGTGACAGTGAAGTACGGCATTCATCCCGTCGCCGGACGCATGCCCGGGCACATGAACGTCCTGCTCGCTGAAGCAAATGTTCCCTACTCGTCGCTTTACGAGCTCGAGCAGATCAATCCTGAGTTTCCCTCGACAGACGTGTCGGTCGTCATCGGCGCCAACGACGTGGTCAATCCGGATGCGCGTGATAATCCGGGGAGCCCGATTGCCGGAATGCCGATTCTCGAAGTCGACCGATCGAAATCAGTCGTAGTGTTGAAGCGCGGCCAGGGAAGGGGTTTCTCAGGACTCGAGAACCCGTTGTTTTTTAAGCCCGTAACAGGCATGCTCTACGGCGACGCGAAAGACACGCTGACCCGGCTCGTGCAAGCTGTGCAACACGCTTAACCCCGCCGGTGACCATTAACATAATTCGGAGAACCTATGCGACGACTCTTAACCGTTCTGCTGCTGACGAGTGTGCTCGTCACCGCCTCTCCTTCAACTTACCCGCAACGCGCCGCCGACAAGTCGAAAAAAGCCGCGGCGTCGGTAACCGCTCAACGCGGCATCGACACGATTTCCGCCAGCCAGATGAGAGACTATCTGACGTTCATCGCGTCTGACGAAATGGAAGGACGCGACACGCCGTCACGCGGGCTCGACACCACCGCGAAGTTTCTCGCAATGAATCTCTCTCATTGGGGCTTGAAACCGGCCGGCGACGACGGGAGCTTCTTTCAGCGAATCGAGTTGAAACGCGAGCGCTCCGACGGCGGCCAAACGAAGGTTGAATTCAACGGCAGGACACTCGCCATGGGGACCGATTATCTCCCGCTCGGCAGCGGAAACGTCAGCGGGCAACTTGTCTTCGCCGGAAACGGCTGGCTGATGAAGTCGAAGGAGATGGACGCTTACAAAGGAGTCGATCCGGCCGGAAAAATTGTCGTCGTCTATGGACCGCCAAATTCGCTGCCGCGCGGCGTGACGCGTGCGGATCTTCGCGCGATGGGCCAGGACGCGATGAGTCCCATGGACTATGCGCGCAGCAAAGGCGCTGCCGGCGTGATCTTCGTCGCTGACTATCAGTTTCTCGCAAACTGGCAAAGCAACCGGCAGCGAATGATGGAACGCGGCGCGACTGTTGTCGCGAAGTTTCAGCGTCAGCAGACGAATGCCGCGCTGCCGTCGATCATAGTCTCGCCGGAAGTCGCGAATTCGCTTCTCGCGGGCGAGCAACCAAACTTCAATACGATCATGACCGCGTCCACTGATGCTCCACCGCCGGCGTTTCTCTTGAACGATCAGAAGAAAGTGACGCTGAACGTGGCGAGCACCAGCGAGTCGATCCCGACGCAGAACGTCGTCGCCGTTTGGGAAGGAAGCGATCCTGTTTTGAAAGCGGAGTACGTCGCGCTTGGCGCGCACTACGATCACGTTGGCTCAGGCTGCCGGCCCACCGCCAACGATCGCATCTGTAACGGCGCGGACGACGATGGCTCCGGCACGACGGCGTTGCTGAGCATTGCCGAAGCATTGGCGAAGGCGCCGACACGTCCGAAGCGCTCGATCCTGTTCGTCTGGCATTGCGGCGAGGAAAAAGGATTGTGGGGATCGCGGTACTTCACCGACTATCCCACGGTGCCGCTGAATGCCATTGTCGCGCAGATCAACATCGACATGATCGGACGCAGTAAAAAGCCTGGCGACACAAACCCGCGCAACAACTCGCTGACTGGCCCGGACGCCGTTTACCTGATCGGATCGACGATGATGAGCACGGAACTCGGCGAGTTGGTCAACTCGGTGAACAAGTCGTATCTGAATCTGACGTTCGATACGAAGTACGACGATCCGAAAGACCCGAACCGGTTCTTCTATCGCAGCGATCATTTCAACTACGCGCGCAAGGGAATTCCCATCATCTTCTTCTTCGACGGCGAGCACGAGGACTATCATGGCGTGGCGGACACGGCGGACAAGATCGATTACGAGAAGATGGAGAAGATCACGCGGACTGTTTACATGACGGCGTGGGAGATCGCGAACCGTCCGGTGCGGTTGAAAGTCGACAAGCCGCTGCCGGCGCAGATTTCAATCAACTAACTTCGGCCTCGTTCGGTTTGTAGTCGACGATAGGCTTCGGCGCGCGTGAGTCCCAACACGCGCGCCGCTTCTTTTAGCGCAGCGCGACGGTCAAGGCCGTCGCGTTCGAGCCGTTCGACGAGATTAGAAATCGTTTCGTTCGTCGGGGTTTCTTCCAGCACGTTGCGATCGATCAATAGAACGATCTCGCCACGCGGTTTCTCGCTCGAGTAGTGCTCTGCCAACTCACTCAATCGGCCTCGCCTAAACTCTTCATGCAACTTGGTCAGCTCACGAGCGACGACTGCCTGGCGTTCGCCGAGAATCTCGCGCGCGTCTTTTAGCGTTTCCGTTAGACGGTGTGGCGCTTCGTAGAAGACGAGTGTGCCGGGAACTGATTTCACTTCGGTCAGCCGTGCGCGACGAGCATTCGATTTCGGCGGCAGGAAACCGCCGAAGAAGAACTCGTCCGTCGGCAGGCCCGCGGCGATCAGCGCGAAGATCAATGCGATTGGTCCAGGAACTGGAACGACAGTGATGTCGTTGTCGATCGCGGCGCGGACGAGCCTGAATCCCGGGTCGCTGATCGCCGGTGCTCCGGCGTCTGAAACTACGGCGATGTCATCGCCTTCCTTTAGTTTTTCGACGAGCTCACGAGCGCGCTGCTGCTCGTTGTGCTCGTGGTAGCTGATCGTCTTCGTCGTGATTCCATAGTGTTGCAGCAGCTTGTGAGTGTGACGCGTGTCTTCGCAGGCGATCAGTGAGACGTTCCGCAGGATTTCCAGCGCGCGGTACGTGATATCAGCGAGATTTCCGATCGGCGTCGCGACGAGATAAAGGGTGCCGGGCATGCGGCGTATTTTACACGCGAATGACAAAGGCCTCGGAGGACCGAGGCCTTTTTCGGAAGGGTAGAACGGGCGGATTGCGCTTGGAGTCTGGGCGTCAGGCGGATTTACTGCGGGAATGGGATTCGTCGGCGCCAATCGTCGTTGTTGTTGCGATTGCGGTCGTCGCCGCGTCGACGCCAGTCATCGTCACGGCCGTAGCCGCCGTTGTAACGGAAGCCGTAGGCGTCGCTGATGAAGCGCAGCTCGTTTTGGATCTGCGACCAGTCTGAAGCGACGCGGTTGTCAAATCCGCGTGTTCGCGACACGGCGCGGTCCAGTTGCTGACCTTCTTCGAGAACGCGACGAGCTTCGTCGGCGCTGCGATTCAGGTCGCGGCCGTTGCCGATTCGCGACTTGAGATCGCCTACGGCATTACGAAACTGGTGGACTTCACCGTTGATTTGATCTTCGCGTCGTGAACCGTTGGCGCGGCTGTGATCGAGCGCGCGATCGATGTCGCGCTCGAAGTCTTTTGCCAGTTTGTCTAATCGATGAACGGAGTCGCGCAGGGCACGTTCGTCGTAACGTCCGTAGCCGCCGCGATCACGATCGCGGTCACGGCCTTGAGGGTAGCCTCCCCACTGGGCTACGAAGCCTTTAGTGCCTCCGCCTCCTTGGGCGGCGGCTGCAACCGGCAGGCAAAAGGCTAAGATTCCTGCCGCCAATAATGAAAACTTCAGTGTGTGTCGGTTCGTCATGTCTGTCTTTCTCCTCGTGGGCACTTCAGCCAGTGACGCCTTTTGGCAACTGCCGTGCCTATTCCTGAAATCCGTGTTTTTTGGGGAAAAAGCAGACGTCGGATGCTAAAACGTGTAGAGCTCGACTGAAAAGGTTACAGGGATCGGTCGATGAGGATGGAGATGTGGTGGTGGATGTCGGACTGCTGAAGGTGAGGGCGGTGCCGCGTTAAAGATTTCCAGTTGGGCGTGCCGTTGTTTGTTTTCGCCAGCAGCAGCTCCTCACTGGCGGTGCGAATTCCGAGATGACGAATGTTGGCGCAGGCCAGTCCACCGCCGCGAACGATCCCGTCGCGCGGCACTCGCGGCCAACCAGCCTCGACAAACAGCGTGCGCACACCATAAGAGAGCGTCACCAACTGCCCTCTCATCGTTGACGTTCCAACGCGGAACTGGTGCCCCTCGGCCGTCGAGATCTGAATGCTCGCCCCGGCGCGATTCGCTTCACCCGCCGCGATCGTAAAACTCTCAATCAGCCATCGCACGCCTGCCGTCCGCAGCAGGTCGTTCGAATTCTTCAACGACAAGTATTCAGCAACGTCTTTGCGCCCCGCGAGCCGCGCCTTTTGCTCGGCCTCAGAGAGTGCTGCTGCCCAGGCTTCGTCCAGTTCGCTCATGTTTGTTTTGACGGTTGTGATGGTATCATGACCGACGAATCGTCCCCCACATATCCAACGCGCAACCGATGCCGAAACCGACAAAAATGACCCGAATTTTGCGACCCTCCCGATACTTGCTAACGTCCATTCTGGCAAGCGGTCTGTTCCTGCTGCTTCACGCGCACCCACTCGCCCAATCAAACAAACCGCAGCTGCCGAAGACTCACGTGAGCGACACGTCCGGCATCATCGACGCACAAACGCGAGCGCATCTCGAAGGCGTTCTCGAACGTCTCCAGGAAAAAAGCAAGATCGAATTTTACGTCGCCGTCGTCGACAGCACGGACGGCGTCGACGTCTCGGAGTACTCACAACGTCTCGCACGCGAATGGAACATCGGCTCGAAGAACACCCGCAGCAAGAGCTTGCTGCTCGTCGTCTCCGCGGCGTCGAAGACTTCGTTTACTCAGTTCACGCGCGCGGTCCAGAACGATTTGCCTGACGGCGTGCTCGGCGAAGTGAGTTATCGCATGAGCGGTCCGCTGGTGGAAGGGCGGTTCACCGAGGCGGTTGAAGTCGGTGTGTACGCTTTCGTCAACGCAGTGGCGGACAAGTTCGGATTCAGCGCCCTGGAGCTCGAGCGACGCGCGATCACGGCAGACGGCTCAACCAAGGTGTTGACGGACGCGCCACAAACACAAGCGGTTTTGGTCAGCGCGGACAACGACCAAAAGACGCGGCCTCGGACCGTGACTGAAACTCCTAAACCCGCGGAACCAGTCGCAACTCCACCGGCAGAAACGTCGACTCCGGAATCAAGTCCAGCGCAAACGCCAACGCCAACTGAAACTGCCACACCCGAACCCACACCAAAGCAAACAACGAAGACCGTAACAACCAAACCAACGCGCAAGACCACAGCCAAACCGGTGCCCGCAAAAACGACGTCACCAGCACGACGCCTGACTCCCGCTCAACAAGCAAAGCTCGACGCCGACGAGTCAGAAGAAGTGGAACTGACGCTAACGCTTCCCCTGGCGAAACGCGCTGAGGCGTTGAAAAATTTTCTCGACACACACCCCGACTCCAAAGCACGACCAAGAGCGAATGAATTGCTGATCAGCACCCACGCGGGTCTCGGCGATCAAGCGCTCAAAGCCGGCGACACCGCTGCCGGCGTCGAACAACTGTTGCGCGCCATCGACGAAGCTGATCCAGCTATCACCGACGATCTCTTCACCGGCGTCATCTCGCAGATCCCGACGAATCTCTACCTGCGCGGAGAGCACAGCGCGGCATTCAAAGCGGCGCAGAACATCGAAACGAAGTTCGGGACGGACGTGAAACGATTGCTGAACGTCGCGAATTTTTATCTGACCGTCGAACGCGGAACCGAAGTGGTCCGCGTAGCGGAAGCAGCAGTCAAACTCGCACCTGAAAACGCTGAGGCGCATCGACTGCTCGCACTCGGCCTGCACATCTCGTTGCGGCTCGAGGAAGCAGCCGCCGAGTACAAACGCACACTCGAACTGGATCCCAATTCGAAAGTCTCGCGCGGAAGCCTCGCTGATCTCTATCGCGCTTCGGGCAAAGCCGAAGACGCGCTCGCGCTCTACAACGAACAGCTCACGGCCGATCCGAAAGACCGTGCTGCACGCGCCGGAAAAGTGATCTCGCTTTTCGAGTTGAACCGTGCTGACGATGCGAATCGCGAGTTGGAAGCGGCGATGTCGGAGCAGCCACGCAATCTCCCTTTGCTCGCCGGCACCGCGTATTGGCTCGTGGCCCATGAAAATCCTGATAAGGCGCTGGAGCTGGCGCGCAAAGCCGTCGCGATCGAATCGCGCTACACGTGGGGGCAGATCGCTCTGGTGCGTGCGCTGTTGGCGTCGAACCGGCCGCTCGAGGCCGAGCGCGCGATGCGTTACGCGCGGCAGTACGGCAAGTTTCCCACGATGACTTATGAGCTCGCGACTGTCTTGGCGTCGATGGGACTCTACGAGGAAGCGGTTGCGGTGCTGCGCGAGTCGTTCTCGATCAAAGACGATCAGATCCAGACTTACCTCGCCGGAAGTTTGGCTGCCAGCGATTCGAACTTCATCGATCTGCTCGCGCCAGAGCGCCGCGCCAGTATCTATCAAAAGACCGCCGCGGACACTCCGGCAAACGCAAAGTCGTTGAAAGCGCTGCTCGCCTTCAACACGGCGATCACTCCCGGAACTGAAGGCGGAAAGATTGACGAGAGCGCCGCACTGGCCGCAGCTCGCGAGTTTGTTTCCGGCGGCGACAACATGCGCGCGTTTCGCCAGCTCTACGTCGCGAGCCGCTTGCTGCGCAACAGCGTCGCGCTTCCGGCCGTGATCGAATTCACCGACGAAGCGCGAAAAGCTACCGACGATGCGCTGACGTCTCCCAACCTGACGATGGCCGTGCAAGCGGATGAGTTTCGTGAGTTGCGTTCTCGCGCGATCGCGTCCGGCACGGTTCCCGACGTTGCTGACGCGCCGCAGAGCGTGCTCAAAAACATTCTGAAGGGACGTATTGAAGATATCTCAGGCTGGGCCTTGTTCAGTCAGGAGAAACATGAGGACGCTGTCACTCATCTGAAACTTGCAGCCGAAACGCTGCCGGAGGGAACGCCTGCATGGCGCACCGCGCTCTGGCACCTCGGCGCCGCACTCGAACAAACAGATCAGAAACAACAGGCACTCGATTACTACATCAAGAGCTACACCGCCGGCGAACCTGATGCGATTCGCCGTTCCGTGATCGAGCAACTGTATCGCAAGATCAACGGCTCGCTTGACGGGCTGGACCAGCGAATTGCAGCCGGCGGCTTCAGCACCGGTGCTCCCGCGGAAACGACCGCAGCGGCAGCGCCTGCTCCGGCGCCAGTTCCAACGCCAGTTCCGGACACCGCAACTGCTACGCCCACGCCCGCGCCGACGCCTACGCCGGCAAAAGAGCTAACCGAAGAAGAAGCGATCAAACTCGCATCGACGCGCGTTCGCTCGACCATAAAGATCACGGGTCGCGCACTCGACTCGAGCGGAGTCGGAATCGGCAACGCGCTGCTGATGTTAGTTACACCGTCGGGCGCCGTCATCACCTCGACAACCGACAACGAGGGCAACTACTCGTTCACGGTAGCCTCGCCGTCGCAGAGAACCTATCGCATCATCCCCTCGAAAGACGGCTACGTCTTTACTCCCATCGATAAAACGTTTGCGGGACTGTTTGACGATCAACGCGGCATAGACTTCACCGGCAACAGACAATAAAACACGGATGACACTGCGTTCAGTGTCATCCGTGTCCCTGGCAGAGATAGAACCAGTTGCGAACTACTTGTTGTTGCCGGGATCGGTTGATCCGCCAACGGGCTTGCCGTCAGCGTCGTACACTTCGACCTTTCCGTATTTCGACAACACATCACGCGCCTTCGAAGCGTCGCCGACAGCGACCACTTGCAGGTGGTTCATGTCGATGTATTTGTTCGCCACGCGTTGCACGTCAGCAGCCGTGATCGCCGAAACCCTCTGCGGATACGTGTCCCAGTAATCAGCCGGAAGGTTGTAGAGCTTCTGCGTGATGATGTTCTGCAACAGCGCCTGAGGCTGCTCGAGCGAGAGAGCAAAGCCGCCGATGATCGAGCGCTTCGCATTCTCCAACTCTTCAGCCGGCACCGGTTCTGTCCGCAACCGGTTGAGCTCGAACATGAACTCCTTCATCGCGCCCTCGGTGACGTCGGTGCGAACTTCCGCGCTCGAAACCCACGTTCCGCGAAAGCGCGTGCCGCCGAATTGGCTGTAGGCGCCATAGGTGTAGCCCTTGTCTTCGCGCAGGTTCAAGAAGAGCCGCGCCTGTGGTCCACCGCCGAGAACGGCGTCAGCCAACAACACGGCGAAGTAGTCAGGGCTCGTCCGCTCGATGCCGAGCGCGCCGAGCCGCAACACCGTCTGCACTGAGCCGGGACGATCGATCAGAGCTATTTTCGCTCCCGATTGCTCGGGCACCGAGGGTATGGTCGTTGCCGGAACGTCGGCCTTCTGCCAATCGCCAAACGCCTTCTCGATCTTCGGCATGACGTCTTTCATCGTTACGTCGCCGACGATCGCGAGGATGGCGTTGTTCGGGTGGTAGTAGGTCGAGTGAAACTCCGCCAGGTCTTTGCTCGTCACTCTCTTGACTGATTCCACCGGCGGCGAAGCCAACGAAGCCGGATGTCCCGCACCGTAGATCGCGCGATTGAACTGCTCCAACGCGAGGAATTGGGGGCTCGATCGCTGGAGCTGAATCTGTGCCAGGGTACGTGATTTGTATTTAGTGACCTCTGCTTCCGGGAATATCGGGTTGCGAATCACGTCGGCGAAAAGATCGAGTGTTTGATCGAAGTTCTCGACAAGACCGGCAGCATTGACGGTGCTGACCATCGACGAAAGACCAGAGCCTGCGTTGAGTGTTGCACCCAACGAATCGATCTGTTCGGAGATGTCCTTGCTCGACCGTTTAGTCGTGCCTTCGCGCAACAACGCAGCGGTGAAGCTCGAGAGACCGCGGAAGTCAGGCTTGTCGGAAAGACCGCCGCTCAACACCACCATCTGCATGTTGAAGGTCGGCACCTTCGTGCTTCTTAGCAGGATGACGCGCAGGCCGTTCGGCAACGACGCCTCTTCGGCGCGCGGAAGTTTAACTTTCAGGACTTCTTTGTTGACGGGCGCTTTGCCTTTAATGACCGCGCCTTTGGTCGACGGTGCTTGCGTCGTGCGAACCTGCGGCGCCTGGCCCATAGCCAGTGAGGTAACAAGCGCGACCAGCATCAGCGCGACGATGAAATTGCTTATCTTCGTTTTGATTCTCATTGCTTATTTGGCTCCTTCTTACTGTCCCGACGAGCTGGCGCTCTTGGCTCTCGCCTTCGGCATAGTGACGACGACCGTGCGATTGGTGTCGACGAGATACTTGTTGGCTACGCGTTGCACGTCTTCTTTGGTGACGGTCATGACTTTGTCGAGCCGCGTATTGATCAGGTTCGGATCGTTGTAATAGACCGTGTACTGACCAATCTGAATGGCGCGCGCGAGCGAGCTTTGCAGACCGTTGATGAAATTGCGGCGCGTGGAGTTCTTTGCTTTCTGGAGTTCCCAGTCGGCGATCGGCTCCTTCTTCAGCCGCTCGATCTCTTCGTAAATTGCCGCTTCGACATCTTTCGTGTTCACGCCCGGAAGAAGAGTGGCATTTGCGTACCAGGCGCCGACGCCGCGTTTCTCATCCATGAAACCACCGACGTTTGTCACCAACTGTTTCTCTTTCACGAGCTTTTGATAAAGACGCGAGCTCTGGCCGTTGAGCAAAGCCGCCGACAGAACCTGCATGGCGTAAAAGTCTGAGGTGTTGCCGGGAACAGCTTTGTAAGCAATGTCCACTCGGGCCGCGCGGGCCAACACGTCTTCGAGGTCGGCGCGCCGCTCCTCTTTTTGTTGCGGCTCGGCCATGTCGACTGCCGGCGGGTTGGGCTGACGAGGAATGCTCTCGAAGGCGGCGCGAATCTTCGCCAGCGCTTCGGCGGTCTTGAAGTCGCCGACGAGCGTGAGCACCGCGTTGTTTGGCGCGTAGTACATCTTGAAGAACGCAGCGACGTCTTCGACGCTCGCGGCATTGAGGTCTTCCATCGAACCAATCGTCGTGTGCTTGTAAGCGAAGTTGTCGTAGATCAACTCCTGCTGAACTTCGCCCGTCTTGCCGTATGCCTGATTGTCGACGCCGAGACGTCGCTCTTCCTGCACGGCGTTGCGTTGGTTGTCGAGGTTGTCCTTCGTGATGGCCAAACTCTTCATGCGATCTGCTTCGAGGAAGATCGCGAGGTCGAGTTGGTTCGCGGGGAGCACCTCGAAGTAGTTGGTCCGATCTTCGTTGGTGGTGCCGTTCATGTTGCCGCCGTTGTTGAAGACCAGCATGAAGTGTTCACCGGAGCCGACGTTCTCGGATCCTTTAAACATCATGTGTTCGAACAAGTGGGCAAAGCCTGTGCGGCCCTTCCGTTCGTCGCGCGAGCCGACGTTGTAGGTGATGGAAAGCGCGATGACGGGCGCCGACGGATCTTCGACGGTGATCACGTGGAGGCCGTTTTTCAGCGTTGTTTCCTTGAAATCGACCCGCACGTTTCGGGCGGTTTGGGCTTGGCTGGGGAGCACCGCGAGCGCGCAGATTAGTAGCAGAAACAGAAACTTGGAGACACGTCTCATAAATCAAAAGCTCCTTATGGGTGTAGGGTGATGTCTCTTGCGAGCAGGATCCGGGACTGCCGCTTGGCCGCCCGACGCAGTTTGAAACCGCAATGTATGCGCTGCTCGGACCAGTGTCAAGCGGCCATGCGGCGTAGGTCAGCACTCGCGAGGACGGCGGATAAAAAGCACTCAGCCAACCGCATGGGGGTTCCCGCCATCCAAAACAGTCGCAAACAGCAGTATAATTATTCACCACGAAAGTCATGATAAGAATCAAGCTCATCTATCCTCGCGCCGCGCGTGCCCGTGCCGCGCGCGCCATTGCCGCGGCTTCGGCCGTCTTAATGCTCGCCCTCTCAGCTCAGTCTCAACAGCCCGCGCCACAGCCCGTCGCCAGCCGTTTTGACATTACGCACTACAGGATCGAAGCCCAGATCATCCCGGATCAGCACCTGCTCCGCGCCGGCGCGGACGTCACGTTCGTGCCGCTGGATGCGACGCGATCGGTCGTTTTTGAGCTCAACGGATCACTGAAGGTCGAGAGCATCGAGAAAGACGGAAAGGCGCTCACGGGGTTCGTACAGGACGCGGTCGGCGTCGGCTCGCTCGGCCCGAGCGTGCGAGTAGATTTGGGCCAGGTGATGCCGGCAAATCAGCCGATAACGCTGCGTATCCGCTGGAGCGGCGCGCTCGTTTCTCCTGAAGGCGGTCCGCTCGCCACACGGCGTTTGGCTTACGTTGGTAACGAAGGTTCGTACCTGATGTATGCCTCGCGCTGGTTTCCGTTTCATGACTACGCAGCCGACCGGGCCACTTCCGATATCACGTTCATCGTGCCGTCCGGGCTGCAAGTCGCGGGCACGAGCGACGATCCGATAGTCGCGCAGCCATCGCCGAAAGAGGGCGCGGTCCGTTACCACTTTGTGCATCGCAACCCGGTGCTAATCGGAAACTTCGCCGCCGGGCAGTACATCAACCGCAACCTCCGTTACAGCAATTACGACCTTCAGTTGTTCGCGATGCCGGGCAGTGAAAAACGGCTCGAGTCGTACGCGGAACTGACCGGTCGCGTGCTCGAGTTCTACACCAAACAGTATGGCCAGCCGCTTTTCGGCAACCGCCTCGTGATCGTTCAGATCGACGACGAGAGTCTCGACACCTACTCGGGTCCGGGAATGATTTTCCTGTCGAGCAAGATGTTCGACACTTCGCGTCCAGTGCCCGAAGAGAAGCTTGAACGAGAGATTGCTTACCAGTGGTGGGGCCAGACGGTCGGTCTCAAATCGTTTGACGACGCGTGGATTTCGCAAGGACTCGCCGAGTGGAGCGCGTTCGCATTTCGTGAAAGTACTCTGACGGCCGGCGGCCTCGACGCGGCGCAACGCGAACAACAGGAACGCGCGCTGACGTTTGAACAAACGGCTTCGATTGCGCGCGCGCCGGGTTCGCTCGACGATCAATCAGCAGCGTATCAGTCGATCGTCTTCTACAAAGGTTCGATGGTGTTTCGCATGTTGCGCGAGACGATGGGACGCGAGAAGTTCGATCGGCTGCTGCAAACGTTCCTTCAGCAGTATCGCGGCAAGAACGCGTCGATCGACGATTTTGAGAAACTCGCGACGAGCATTTCGGAAGACAACCTGCGCTACTTCTTCGCGCAGTGGGTCGAAGGAACAGGCGTACCGGAGTTCACTGTCGACTACCAGATCATTCGCACGCGGGCCGGGAAGTTTCGCGCTCGCGGTACGGTGAAGCAGAACCTCGAGGCGCTGCGCCTGCCGGTTGAATTGATGCTGCGCGCGGAAGGCGACAATCAGCAGAAGACGATTCGTATTGAAGGCCGCAGCGAAGATTTCGACTTCGAGTCGAACGGGCAGCCGATCGAAGTGATTGTCGATCCCAATAACAAGATCCTGCGGATGTCTGACGACCTGCGCGTGTCGATTATCGCGCGACGCGGTATCGAGCAGATGAAGGAAGGTATCTACGCGGAGGCGCAGCAACAGTTCGAAGCTGCGCTGAAGCTCGACCGCTCGAACTCTTGGGTCTACTACAACCTCGGGCTGCTGTACCTCGAACAGCGCAACTGGCAACAGGCGCTCGACAATCTCGAAGCGTCGCTGATTGGTAACCTGAAGCCGTCGTGGATCGAAGCGTGGGCGCACATCAAACGCGGCAACGCGTACGATGCGAAAGGCGAGCGGGAACGCGCGAGGTCTGAATACAATAAGGCGCTCCAGTCAGGGATCGACTACGACAACGCCCAGGCCGTCGCCAAAAAATACCTGGCCACGCCCTACGACCCCAAGGCCACCCCCAGCGCCGAAGCGGTGGCGCCTGCGAATTAACTTTTAACCACAAAAGGCACAAAAGACACAAAAGGCACAGAGAAGTAGAAACAGGTAACGGGCTCGTTTTAGAACCCCTTTACCTGTCTCTCTCTGTCTTTGTGCCTTTTGTGTCTTTTGTGCCTTTTGTGATTACCTAGACTGCGACGATGGTGATCTTGCGTTCGTTCGCGGCGCGGATCATCTCTTCGCGATCGAACATGAGGGTCTTGCCGGCAGTGATACAGAGACAGGTCGCGCCGGCTTCGACCATCGCTTCGATCGTCGGCACGCCAACCACCGGCACGTCGAATCGCATATCCTGATTCGGCTTCGCGAGTTTCACGACTGTCAGTCCCCGCTTGACCAGCAGGCCCGCGCGACGGATTGTTTCGTCAGTCCCCTCCATCGCTTCAATCGCAACACACGCTTTCCCACGGACGACGATCGTCTGGCCCAGGTCCAGCCGCGCAATCTCGCGCGCAATCTCCAGCCCGTACTCAATGTCTTCGCGCTCGTGTTTGTCAGGCTGCCGGCGCGTCAGCGTTCCAACCGGCGGCAACTGATGCTGTAGAAAGTAAGTGGAGTTGATCAGCTCGATCCCTTCGCGTTGTAACTCCGCGGCGATGGCGCCAATCAGCGAATCAGTGTTCCGGCGCGGCAGTTTCAGCAGCACCTTCAACATCCGCGCATCAGGCACGGCGCGGCTGAATATCTGCACGTGCTTCACCTGGCCCGCCATGATCGCTTTCTCAACGCCTTCGCTTTTGAAGAAACGAATCATCCGACCAAGCTGCCCGATGCCAACCCACTCGACTCGCTCGGCAAGCTGCTCGATCTCGGGATCAGTCTCCTCGCGAATGGCGGCGACGACCATGCGCGCACCTGACTGACGGGCCCCTTCCACAACCATGAAAGGAAACCTTCCATTGCCCGCGATCAATCCGAATTTCATTTGGTGACGCCGCGACTCGATGCTTCGATGAATCGCAGCAGGTCGGTGACTTCAGGAGAGCCGCTGATCTCTTCGCGAATGCGTTCGACAGCCTGGGTGGTGTTGAGCTTGGCGGACAACAGCAGATGAAAAGCGTGATGAAGCGAGTCGATCGCGGAGCGAGGATAGCCGCGGCGCTTCATGCCTGTGATATTGAGACCGTAACACTTGGCGTGATTGCCGACAGTCAGCGCGAACGGCAGCGCATCCTTGACGACGACCGAGTAGCCGCCGATGTACGCTTCCTTGCCGACGCGACAAAACTGATGGACGCCTGAGTACGCGCCGATATTGGCGCGGTCTTCAAGGATGACGTGTCCTGCGAGCGTCGCGGCGTTGGCCATGATGACGCCGTCTCCGATCAAACAGTCGTGCGCGATGTGGGCCTGGGCCATGATCAGGCAGTCGTCGCCGATCTTGGTCAACATGCCGCCGCCCGCTGTCCCGCGATGAATCGTCACAAACTCGCGAATCTTGTTTCGCTGTCCGATGCGCGTCTCTGACGGTTCGCCTTTGTACTTCAGGTCCTGCGAGGCGAGGCCGATCGAGACAAAGGGAAAGACTTGAGTCTCCGCGCCGATAGAAGTGCGTCCATCGACGACGCAGTGCGATTCCAGCCGTACGCCGTCGCCGAGTTCCACTTCGTCGCCGACGATGCAATACGGCCCGACGAAGCAGTCGTAACCGATGCGGGCACTCGAGCTGACAATGGCTGTGGGATGAATCGTCGTTGGGTGAGTGGCGGCAGACATGAATAAATCTAATCCCGGTTTCCCTGTTCGGCGGCGGCGCGCGGCGCCACGATGCTCATGATCTCGGCATCCGCCGCTAACTGGCCCTCGACTTTCGCTTCGCCGCGCATTCTTTGCACGCGCGAACCGATGCGCAGTGCCGTTACTTCGAGCACGAGCGTATCGCCGGGCACAACCGGACGACGGAAACGCGCTTCCTTGATGCCGGTGAACAGGACGAGCTTCTGATCGCGGTCTTCAATCTCCCGCAACGCGAGCACCGCGCCGACCTGGGCCAAAGCTTCGACCACCAACACGCCCGGCATTACCGGCGCGCCCGGAAAGTGACCCTGAAAGAACGGCTCGTTAATGCTTACTTGTTTGATTCCGACGATTCGTTCCTTTGGTACGAGCTCGACGATTCGATCGACCAGCAGAAACGGATAGCGATGCGGCAGGAGTTTTTGGATTGCCAGAGAATCGAGAACGGTTTCCATCGGTGTCCGTGAATCCGTGACAGAAACACGGACATTACTTAGGCGTTGCGGCTGCGGCTACGGGGTTCTTGCTGTTGAAGTCGTTGATGAACGCGCGCGTGATGTCAGTGCTGTCGGCGGCGTAGAGCAGCGGCACCTGAGCGCCGTCGAGAATCACGTTGATGCCGCGAGCTTTGGCAAACTCTTCCAACGCCTTGCCAACCTCGACCTGCAACGGCGCGAAGAGCTCCTGGCGGCGTTTGTTGTAAGAGGCCTGCGCGTCTTCAGCTTTGCGCTGAATGTCTTTCTTGAGCTGTTCGAGTTGATCGATCTTTGTTTGCAGCGCAGTGTTGTCGATCGGCGTTCCGGCGGGCGCATCGCGCAGTTTGTTGACCTCGGTCTCGAGCGCCTGGCCGCGCGTCTGCATCGCGTTGATCTCGTCTTTGACCTTCTGGAACTCGCCGTTCAGTTTTGAAAGCAGGTTATTGAACTTGGCGATGCCGTTCTGCGGATCCAGAAACAGATCCGTGTAGATGATGGCCATCTTGCTCATCGGCAGGGCCACTGTGGCTTGAGTGCCCGGGGCTGTCGCTGGAGTAGGTGTCGGCCGTGCACCGCCGGCCGGTGCGGCCGGACGCTGTGCGACTGCGGCACTGGCAAATGCCGCGATGATTAAAGCGCTGAGGGGGAAGAAAAGTTTCTTCATGATGTTGTTAATCCGTGTTCCCTTCTGCGTTGGCAGCGACAGGGAACACGGACCTATTTAATTTACTACGGAGTTGACGGCGGAGTTACCGACGCAGTCGCCGGGTTCTTGGCGTTGAACTCGTTGATGAATGCGCGAGTGATGTCGATGCTGTCCGCGGCGTAAACCACCGGAACCTGGCTGCCATCCACGATGACCGTGATGCCACGCGCCTTGGCGAAGGCTTCGAGCGCGGTGCCGATGTCTTTCTGCAACGGCATGAAGATCTCCTGGCGGCGCTTGTTGTAAGCGGCTTCGGCGTCCTCACCTTTACGTTTCAGATCGAGTTGGGCCTGATCGAGCTGGTCTTTTTTCTGCCGGATGGCGTTCGGGTCGGCCACGTTCTGCGTGTCGTTGATCTCTTTCGTGAGCGTGTTGATTCTGGTTTGCAGGGCCGTCAACTCGGTCTGCCGCGGCTGGAATTCGCGGTTGAGTGTGGCGAGCAAACTGTTGAATCTGGCGATCCCGGTTTTCGGATCCAGGAACATGTCCGAATAGATCAAGGCCATTTTGCTATCCGGTACGGGCACGTTTGCGGCTTGAGGCTGGGATGCTGGTGCCCCGCCGGGTGCCGCTGGTTTCTGTTGTGCTGACGCTAAAACTGCAACAGTCGTCAGCAGGCCGACCGCAGCAAAAAACCTAATCTTCATGACTTTCTAATACTACTCCTTACGTTGAGGTGACTGGACAAACCCCTTAGTTGTCAGATCAGTCACCGGGGGTTGGCTCAAATGAGTTTAAAAGGTTCGCCCGACACTGAAGCGGATGACCCTCTTTTTTTCGTTAAAGAAGAACGGAAACCCATCAATGATCTGGTTAGGACGGGCATTCGGATTATACGCAAAGATTAAACGAAAAGGTACATTGATGACCGGTACTTGCACCCGGACTTCCATGCCCAGGCTGGAGCGGTAATCGCCGATACTGTCGAACAGGCTCTGCGACAACCTCACGACGCTGTTGGTCTGCGCCTCGCCGCGCAGGAACACCGGTTGAAAACCACGCGGGAGCAATGTGATCGGATTTATGTCTCCCGTTTGCGCCGCTTCGAGCTCTGCCTGGCTGACGATGCGATTGTCGCGGGCGACAAGACTCAAAAACGCTGACGACGCGAGATTTGTGTTGGTGCACAGCGCCAGCGAGCTCAAGCTGATCGGCACGTTGGCGTTGAACCGCGTGCACGGCAGAACGCCCACGGTCGAGAGGAACGGCTGGTCGGCAAGAAACTCACTCGAAAACGTCTGGTCGCTCTTGGTCCGGATATTGAACGCGGTGCCGATATCCGCGAAGGCCGCGAGACTGACGGCGTCGCTGATGATCGGGATTCGATACTCGAAGTTTCCGAGCAGTTGCGTATCGCCGCCGACGGACGTGAACGAACGCGGCAACGCAGCGATATTTGAGCCGCTCGAACCGGTGAACGTTCCCAGCGCGGTCGCAGCCGCGGCCGGCAACTCCGGAATCACTTGCGGAGTGCCGGAAGCGTTCGACGCGAAAACGACGTTGCGCGACGTGATGAACGAATCGACCGGCGCAATCGGGCTGATCGAGCGCACGTTGTAGCCGCGAATCGTAAACTCGTCTCCCAGGAAGAACCGCTCGAAGATCGGCACGCCATCGACGAACGCCAGCGAGTTCGCATTTCTCACTTTGTCAGTGATCGCAAAGCTTCCCACCGTACCGGCGATGATGCGAAAACCGAAGACCTCCGGGTGCTTCGAGTGCTTACGCCGCATCGGGAAGAACTGCGTGTACGAAAGCGTCGGCTGATAGGTGCGAACGTCGCCCAAGAGCCCGGCGACCGCAATCGCGACTGACAACTCACGCCCGCTCGTCGGGTCGATGCTGGCATTGCGCGTGTCGTACGTGAACGTCGTCGTCACGCGGCTGGTCAGAATGTTCGGCTGTTTGTAGATAACGGGAATGAATGCCTGCGGATTGTTCGGATCGGCGTTGACTTCCGGATCCTTCACCGTCGAAAGCGACAACTGGTATGAGGCGCCGACGCGCGAAAACTGCGTGAAGCGGCGCTTGCGGTAAAACTCCGAAAGCGGCGCGCTGACGAAGATCGAGCCGCCGTATGAATCTCGCGTGAACAGGTTCTGTTCGTCGACGTCCTGGAAGTTGAACTGCTGATTGAACACGTCCTGCTGGGCCGCCAGGTTGTTCGACAGGAACGTGCCCTCGCCGAAAAACTTCTGCGTGAAAGCGAAGAGCGAAAAGCCCGCGCTGATGGGTCGGTCTTTGATGTACGGCTCGGTGAATGAAAACTGGAACGACCGTTGGCGATTGCCGGCGGCGAGATTGAATGAAAGCACCTCACCGCGGCCGAGCAAGTTGTTGGTCGAATACTCGAGACCGAAGAACGAGCCGCCGATACCGGAGATGCCGCCGTTGAACGAGATCTGCTGGCGGCCGCGTTCGCTGACTTTCAGCGAAAGATCTACGGTCGCTTCTTCGTCGTTAGTGCGGCGATCTACGTCTTTGTCTTTGTCAATCGGATTGAAATAACCGAGCTGATTGAGTTTGACGACGGAGTATTCCCAGTAGACGTCGTTGTAGATGTCGCCTTCGTTGATGAGCACTTCGCGGCGCAGCACGTTGTCGCGCGTGAACGTGTTGCCGACAAACTCGAGCCGCCGCAGCGTGAACTGCTTGCCTTCCTCGATCGTGACGGTGAAATCGACAATGCCTTCGTTCGGGTTCTGCGGATTGTCCTGGAAGGTCGGGACCGGCTCAGCCGTGTACTCGATGAACCCCTGCTGACCGTAAAACTTCTTCAGGTTTTCGAAGAGGCCCTTCGTCACCTTTTCGCCGTCGGCGATGTCGCCTTTGTTCAGGCCAATGACGGCGCGAATCTGCGCTTCGGAGAAGATCGAGTTGCCTTCAACTTTGAACTCGCCGAGACGATAGACCTTGCCTTCGACGATCGGCACCGTGACGCGCAAGCCTTCGTCGACTGACGAGATAAACGGCAAGGGCAGAACCGGAAATCCGGTACGCCGCGGACCGATGCTCTCGACGCGCGGCTCGCCGTGACGCGCCTGGAGGTAGCCCTTCGAGCGCATGTAGTTGTCGACGAGATGCAAGTCGTATTCGAGTTTCTCGCGATCGAGAATGTCGCTGCTCTTGAACCGAGTGATCAGTCCCGCTTCCTTGACGAACTTCATCGCGCCGCGAAGCTGTCCGTCGCTAAAAACAGTGTTGCCCTCGAACTGGATCTCGACGACGCGCACGCGATCGCCTTCCTCGATTTTGAAGTTGAGTGCCAGCGACGTGGCTGAAACTTCTTCAGTCTCCTCGGTGACGGTGGCGTTCGGATGGCCGCTGGCGGCGAGCAACTCTTTGATCACGCGCGTCGCGGCGCGGACTTTCACCGGGTCGTAGACGTTTTCTTTCGCGACGCCGACGCGCCGCTCGCGAAACGCTTTGAGCACGTCTGATTCCTGCACGCTGTGCAGCCCTTCAAACGTCATGTCGCGAATGATCGGGAGTTCTTTCACTTCGAAGACGACGGTGATGCCGCCGCGTGGAGCGTTCTCGGTAAAGACGCGAGTTGCCGTTTTGTCGAAGAAGTTCAGCGTTAACAGCGTCTGGTAATCACGCTGGATCTGGACCTCGCTGTACGGGTCACCGGGCCGGGTTTGGATGTAGTAAAGGATGTCGTCCTTACGCAGGCGACGATTACCGATGACTTCGACGTTTTCGACGAGACGCTGTGGTTGGGTTTGCTGGGCTGAAACTGGTCCGGCGGCGACAAAGATTGTTGAAAGTGCAGTTACCAGGCCTAAAACGGATAGCCAGAGCGCGCGATATAAGTGCATAGGCACCAAATTCCCTCAGTAGTTCTTGCCGGGCCTCAGAAACTTCGGGGAGCGTATGAGTGAATACTAGTCCAGAGACTGAACAATAAAGGTAAAAATTCTCGTTGCTGATCTGGGTCGAAGACAGCAGCTTTGATTCCGCGTCCAGAATGCCCGTTGCCAGCTTTTAAGTAGCAAAGTGGCGCATTATAAGGCAAAAAAGGGGAAACTCCAAAGGCATGGAAATCCATAAGATCCGTGTTCTAGCCTCAGCGAACAATAGACCCTAAAAGTGCTGAAAGCGTTGGCGGTTTTTTGACTATGTGAGTAGCGCAAGCGGATCTCACGCGGGAAAGGGGAATTTAGAATTTTCTTAATGAATCAGCAGCGCGTCGTCTGGGGTTTCGACTTCGACCGGGCGGAAATCGATTTCCTGACCCTTGAGGAAGACTTCGATCGTCGTTGCACCCTCGAGCTGACCTTGAATCAACGCTTCCGAAAGCGGATCTTCGACGTACTTCTGAAGCGCGCGCCGAATGGGACGAGCGCCATACAGCCGGTCGGCACATGTCTTTTCGACAATCCACCGCTTCGCATCATCCTTCAACCGAACCTCAAACCCATGCCGGCTCATCGTCCGATTAATCTGATCCACCTGCAACTGAACAACGTCGAGCAACTCCGTATCGGAAAGCTGGTCGAAGATAATGATCTCGTCGAGACGATTGATGAACTCGGGATTGAACGTCTGGCGAACGGACGACATCACCATCTCTTCCATCTTTTCCCGGCTCGCATCGGTGTTCGCCTGGAACCCGAGCGTCCCCTTCTTCTGAATGAAGCGGGCGCCGATATTGGACGTCATGATGATAATGGCGTTTTTGAAATCGACCGTATTGCCAAGTGCGTCCGTCAGAATTCCGTCCTCAAACACCTGTAACAGGATATTGAAGATGTCCGGGTGCGCCTTTTCAATCTCGTCAAACAGGAGCACCGAGTAAGGCGAACGCTTGATACGCTCAGTCAACTGCCCGCCTTCCTCGTGGCCAACATATCCCGGAGGCGAACCGATCAACTTCGAAACGGAGTGCTTCTCCATGAACTCCGACATGTCGAACCTAATCAACGCGCGTTCGCTGCTAAACAGAAACTGCGCCAGCGAGCGAGCGACTTCCGTCTTGCCGACGCCAGTCGGACCCAGGAACAGAAACGACCCAACCGGCCGCAGCGGGTTCTTCAAACCGGCACGTGAGCGACGAATCGCGCGTGCCAACGCCGAAATCGCCGGCCGCTGCGAAATAACGCGCTTGTGCAGCTCGACTTCAATGCGCAGCAGCTTCTTCGTCTCTTCCTCTTTCAACGAATTGACCGGAATGCCGGTCCAACGAGCGATCACGTCTTCAACGTCGTCGCGCGTCACTTCCGCCGAGACAAGCGCATCTTCATGAGTCGTCGCGCGCAGGCTCGCGCTGTCGTACGAGCGCGACCAATCGTTCAACTCGTTCCAGTCCGCGAGATTTCCCTGTTCACGACGGACGCGGAGCTTCACCCGCGCACCGGCTTCGTCGATCACGTCGATAGCTTTGTCCGGAAGGAAACGATCCGGAATATAACGATGCGACTGGTAAACCGCGGCTTGTAACGCATCGTCGGTGTAGCGGACCTGGTGAAAACTCTCGTAACGCTCGCGCACTCCGTCGAGAATGCTGACGGCTTCCGCTTCGGACGGCGGCGGAACTTTCACTGCCTGGAAGCGGCGCTCCAACGAGCGATCCTTCTCGATCGACTTGCGAAACTCAGCCGGCGTGGTAGCGCCGATGCACTGGATCTCGCCGCGCGACAATGCCGGCTTCAAAATGTTTGCGGCATCAAGCGAACCTTCCGCGGATCCCGCGCCAACCAGGGTGTGCAACTCGTCGATGAAGACGATGTACTGCGGATTCTCGACCAGCTCGCGCATGATCTGTTTCAAGCGCTCTTCAAACTGGCCGCGATATTTTGTGCCTGCGACGATGAGCGACAGGTCCAACGAAAGGATGCGTTTGTTTTCGAGGAACGACGGGACGTCGCCGCGAACGATGCGCTGAGCGAGTCCTTCGACGATGGCAGTCTTTCCGACTCCCGGCTCGCCGATCAGTACCGGATTGTTCTTCGTGCGCCGGCAAAGGATCTGTACGACGCGTTCGATTTCGGCTTCACGGCCGATCAGCGGATCGAGTTTGTCGTTGCTGGCGTCGTCGGTCAGGTCGCGGGAAAACTCGACCAGGTGCGGCGTGTCTTTCTTCTGCGAAGTTCTGGCGTCGGCGCCTGACTGTCGCGCGATCTCGTCGCGCACGGCGTTTAGCCGCAGTCCGCGCTCGTAAAGAATCTCGGCGGCCATCGACCGCTCTTCACGAAGCAGTCCGAGCAGCAGATGTTCAGTGCCGATGTGGCGATGCTGGAGCCGGTCGCTCTCCTCGTGGGCGTAAGCCAGCACGTGCTTCGTTTCGGGCGCTAAGGGAAGTTCAACCGAGGTTGAAATCTTCTCCCGCAGGAGCGTTCGCCCTTCGATTTCCTTGCGGATCGACTCGATTGAAACCTGTGCACGCGGGAAAAATCGTCCCGTGAGCGTCTTGTCTTCGCGCATCAACCCGAGGAGCAAATGTTCAGGCTCGATTGCCGGCGCCCCAAACTGCGAGGCCTCGTAGCGTGCGAAGAAGATTACGCGTCGCGCTTTTTCTGTGTAGCGTTCGAACATCTTGATGGGTAAAAAAACGTCTCTATGATTGCCATGCCGGGCAAACCGCGCCTGGCAACTGGCCGGCATTATAACCTATGAATGAGAGGTCACGAAGCTTTGTCTGATCTTTAAAGTAAAACGCGTAAGAAGACTGTTTTTTCAGACTCGGCGCCACGCCCCACTCTAACAATCAATCCTGTGCATCAATAGCCGGTTTCAACCGCCCGTTTTGCAAAACTAAAGTACGATCACAGAACCGCGCAAGGTTCGCACTATGCGTCGCCATCACCGCGACCGCGCCGTTGTTGCGGACGTAACTAACCAGCGCTTTTCCCAGTTCTTCACCGATTTCCGCGTCGACATTTCCCGTTGGTTCGTCCGCCAGCAGCAGTTTTGGATGGGTCACGAGCGCTCGCGCAAGGGCGACGCGCTGCTGTTCGCCGCCTGAAAGATGCGAGATCGGGTGGTCTTCGCGGCCAATCAGATGAGCGTCCTGCAACAGGCTCGCGGCGCGGGCGAAAGCGTAATCACGTTTTTCGCGGGCAATTAATAGAGGCAGGGCGACGTTTTCGAGTGCGGAAAGGTCCGGCAGCAGATAGTGAAACTGGAAGACGAATCCGATCTGCTGGCGGCGAAAGGAAGCTAACCGGCGGTCGTTGAGGCGGCCGAGGTCAAGGCCGTCGAATACGATTGTTCCGTGATCCTGGGCATCCAGTCCGCCGATCAAGTGAAGCAGTGTCGACTTCCCGGAGCCGGACGCGCCAGTGATCGCGATCGCTTCACCGTGCTTCGCCGTGAACGTGACGCCGTTCAGAACTTCGATTCGCTCTCCACTCGGCGCCAAAAAACTCTTTCGCAGATCGACAACGTCGAGACCGAAATCATCCATCACGCAGCGCCTCGACCGGACGCAGCCGTGCGGCCGCGCGTGCTGGATAGATCGTCGCTAACACACTCAAGACAAAAGCCACGAACGCGGCCAGCAACGTTTCGCTCAGTTTCACGTTCAGCGGCACGTTGCTGATCGAATACACATCGGCGGGCAAACTCACGATGTGGAAATAATTACCAACGGCACAAGCAACCAGGCCCAGCACGACTCCCGCCACCGCGCCAACAGCCCCGACGACAGCGCCTTCGATCACGAACAGCAGCATCACTCCCATGCGCGTCGCGCCCAACGTGCCGAGCACGGCGATGTCGCGCCGTCGTTCGACGACGACCAGTATCAACATCGAGGTGATGTTCAGCGCGGCGACCGCGATGATTAGACCAATGATGAACAGGCCCATGCGTCGTTCGAGAGCGAGCGCCGAGAAAAGCGGTTGATTTGCCTGTTGCCAGTCGATCGTCGTGTAGCCCTGGCCCAACACGGCGCGCACTCGTTCCGCGACTTCTTTCACACGGTCGATGTCTTTGACTTGAACGCTCATCACGGACGCCGAGTGATCGCCGCCGGCAAACGTCGAGGCCAGATTGAAGTCGACGTAGATCCACGTCGAGTCGTATTCGAATAGCCCTGACTGAAAGATTCCCACGACGCGTAGTCGTCGCATCGTTTCGCCGCCTGCTTCGTTCGCCGGAATGATCTGAAAAACGTCGCCGACTGAAATGCCGATCCTACTCGCGAGCTCAGCGCCGACGACTGCCGGAGGCGTGTGTACTTCGTTTGCGCGCGATTGATCGAATAAAGAACCGAACGAACCTTCCTTCAACCATTGTTTGGCCTGTGCGATTGGGCCTGCCTGATTATCTATTCCACGGATAACGGCGTACGCAGCGCCTTTCGAGCCACGCGCGAGCCCGCCGTCGTACGTTGTTGCCGAAGCACTGGCGACGCCGTCGATCTGTTGCAGGCGCGCGGCGAGGTTGGCGTATTCAGTTATCGGAAGCCCGTCCGCGCGCAGCACGCTCATGTGCGCCGTGCCTTGCAGGATCTTCTCGCGCATCTCGTCGCGAAAGCCGTTCGATAACGCGAACGTGACGATCAGCGCCGCGACTCCCATCGTGATGCCGATCATCGCCGCTATCGCCGTGACGCGCGCGAGCCGCCGCTTGTGGCGCGACCGAAGATAACGAAACGCTAAAAAGACTTCGTACGGCATTCGTGTTTCTTAAGCTTAGAACAAGTCAGGAAGGGGGCAAGCCCAGCGCGCCCCCGCGATGTTCCGGCAGCGGGGGCGTTGCCCCCTTCCTGACTGTTCCATTCAACCGGGTCACTTGGCCCAGCACTAATAGCATGCCTTCGTGACACCTAAGCGCGTCCCGGGGGACACTTCTTCGTGTCTTCGGGGCGATTCTCGGGCAGCAAGCGTTTCAAGTTTGGATAGTCGTGCGCTTGCGGATCGCCCGCCGGGCGAATCTCGTAAATCGTGTCCTGCACATGACGAAAACTGAAACGCTTTTCAAGCTCGACGATCACCGGGATCTCATCGCGCTGCCAACTGCACGGAATCCACCAGCGCGGATCGGCATCGATAAACACGTGACGCCCCTGCGCAAAATAGTCTTCAATCGTCGGCACTAACCTGTCGCCGGGCCAACCTCCGCCAGTGCCGATCGTCTTCCAATTTCCCTCGCCAATCGCGGCCCAGTAGTGCACGGCCACCGTCTGCGAACCCGAAATCATTATGGCATCCGATGGCACGAGCTCCAGCCGGTGCTTGTACTCCTTGCTCATCGCGCGCCGCTGAATGAACTCGAAACTAATCGGCCGCACGTAAATGAAGAAGATCACGGCCAGCGAGACCACCACTACCGTACACGCGACGAGCGCCCGTTGCATGTTGCCGAACTTCCGCTCGCCGAGGCGCAACAACCACGAGGCGCTGAGCGGAACGATTCCCGGCAAGCCCGTCAAAAAGTAACGCCAGTTGATCGTCGTGCTGTAGTTGAAAAACAGAAGCAGGTTCGCGAAGAAAGCGACGAGCCATAGCAACAGCATCGGCGACAACCGATGACGACGCCACTCGCGAATCGGCGCGAATGGAATCGTTAAAAACACCAGCGGCGCGCTGATGAAGAAGTAAAGCAGATACGGCCGCAGGTTCGTCAGGCCAACCGGATGACGCGCTGACTCTTCGCGCATCGACTCGCGCCAACCCTCCCACAGCAAACGATAATGAGGATCGCTGATGAACCAGTAACCAAACCACCCGAACGCCAGCACACCAAACACCACGCACGACAGCCCGACGTAAACCACCGTCTGTTTCTCAAGCTTCCATCCGAGAACGAACGGCGCAAGCACCAACCACGGTAAGTAAAATCCGACGGTCTCGCGAAGGTTCACACCCAAACCCATCAACGCTGCGCCGATCAAGATCAACCACAGCTTCCTTTGCCTCAGGCCGCGGAGGTGCACGATCAAAGCGACCGCGAGCAGCAGCACGGACGGAACGTCAGTCATCACCTGTCCACCGTAGACCACGAACACCGGTGAAAACACGATCAGCAGCGCGGCTGTCGTCGCCGTGTAAAGCGATCCGCTGACGTCGCGAGCAAGCACCCAGACCGCGACGACGGCCAGCGGCGCCTGCGCCACTACGACGTACTTAAACAGCAAGTAAGCGTTCTCAGGTTGTAACTGAAAAAGATTGCGCGCAGCGACGAACAGTGCGTGGTTGCTGAAGATGAAGAGATTGCGGCCCAACGCCATCGACGACGGATAACCCGTCAAGGAGAGCATCGTGTAATCGAGTCCATCCCAGTCGCCGATGAATGGATCGACGAAATAGAGGACGAGTGCGAGCGCGATGAGTGCCGGTGGCAACCACCACCGCCAATTGCTCCAAAAGGATGCAGGGCGAGAAACGTCAGGCGTGTTTGTCGTCAGGGGCTGGCTCAACGAGTTGAGTTTCGATCGGGGCTTCCGGCCGCTTCACCATCTTTACGCGATTACCCTGCGCATTGTACTCAACTTCGTCCATGATGTTGTAGATAAGCAGGACGCCGCGCCCCGAGCTGCGGAACAAATTCGCGGGGTCGCAGGGATCGGGAATCTCGCGGATGTCGAAGCCCTCGCCTTCGTCTTCAACCGTGAAGCTGGCTTCTTTCGGCGAGAGTTCCGCGGTGATTCTGAGTAGCTTGCTGGGATCGTTCTTGTTGCCGTGTTTGACGGCGTTCACAAACGCTTCGTCAAGCGCGACGAACAGGTTCGAACGATCCGGCTTGATCAAGCCAAGCTTGCAGACGCGCTCCTGCAAGTATTCGAGCACGCCGTTCATCAGCCCGAGATCGCTCGGCAGTTCAAACTCGATCTTCTCGTGAACTTGAGGGGAAAGTTCCGGATCGTCGACGTAACGCAGTTTGTAAGAGAGTGTCTTTTCGACGATTTCGCGCAGCTCGTCGCGGTTGTAGGGCAGGCGAAGATAGTTCGCCGCACCCATTTTGAAGGCTTTGACTGATCCGTTGAGTTCGGCGTCTGAAAGGTCGCTGATGATGAGATCGAAGCTGTCGAGGTCGTCGCGGCGCAGTGCTTTACTGCGCCCGGCCGCGGCCACTACTTCGTGGCCGAGTTTTTCGAGGGCTTGTTCGAGCAGAACACGCAACTCATCGTTATTGTCGACGATGAGAATTCGGCGTTTATCCATCAAGCTCCTATCCGACCCGTTTTGTGCGAGGAGAGTACCGCGTGACCGCGCTTGCGATTGGCTGTACGAAAAGCTATCGCCGCGCGTTCGAAATATATCAGATCCTGTTACACTACGCCTCCGTTCTTCCGCATGGCTAAGCCGGGAAAGCTGCAAACTTTTTTAGAATACTCGGCGGCGAAGTCCGTCCTCACCAGCCTCGGGTTGATGCCCGCGCCGGCTGCTTACGGGCTCGGACGCGCCTTCGCCAGGCTCGCTTACCTTCTTGCAGGCGACCTCAGACGCACCGGTGAGATCAATCTGCGGCTGGCGTTTCCCGAGAAAAGCGACAGCGAAAGAGCGGAGTTGCTGCGACAGTGCTTCGCCAATCTCGGCCGAGCGTTGGGACTCTTCAGCCAGTTCTCCTCGCGCTCACAGGAGGAGCTGCTGCAATTGATCGAGGTCCAGGGTTTGGAGAACCTCGAAGCCGCGAAACGCGTCCACGGCAATCGGCTGATTCTCATTACCGGTCATCTCGGCGCGTGGGAGTTGACCAGCTTCGGCCTCTCGCTCGTCGGACATCCATTCACTTTTTTGGTGAGACGACTCGACAATCCGCAGCTCGAGCAGTTCGTCGATCGCGTCCGGACCAGCTTTGGCAATCAAACCATCGACAAACTTTCCGCCGCGCGCTCGATGCTGAAGATCCTGCGCGCAGGCGAGACGTCTCTCGGGCTGCTTCCTGATTTGAACACGCTTGACGACGAAGCCATCTTCGTCGACTTTTTCGGCGTTCCGGCAGCAACGACTTTCATCGTCGCCAAACTCGCGCTGCGCACGGGAGCGCCGCTAGTCCCAATCATGGCGCCCTGGAGCGAAGAGAAGAAGAAGTTTCTGCTGATCGCTTTACCGCCCATTTTTATCGAACCGAGTGGCGATGAAGAGGCGGACGTCCGGCTGCTGACGAGCAAGGTGTCGCAACTGATCGAGACGGAGATTCGCAAGTATCCCGGCCAGTGGCTCTGGATTCATAAACGCTGGAAAACACGGCCTCCCGGCGAGCCTCCGATTTACTGATATCGATGTCATCTGTGCTTAAATACAACCGCGCTTACGAATTTGCCGATCTTTCAAGCTACTCGTTTAAAGATCGTCTCATGATTCGCGCGGCCGACATCGTCTTTTACCTGTTAATCAACTTGCTTGGTATGACGGCGCGGTTCGAGGTTACGGGCTGGGAGAATCACGAGAAAGCTGAGGCGAACGGCGGGCTTCCGATTTATGTCTTCTGGCACGACCGAATCTTTCTGACGACGTACTGGTGGCGCAAGCGCCGCATCGTCGTCATGACGTCGCGTAGTTTCGACGGCGAATACATCGCGCGCTTCATTCAGCGTTTTGGTTACGGAGCGGTGCGCGGGTCGAGCACGCGCGGCGGCGTCGGCGCGATCGTCGAGATGGCGCGATTGATGCGCGCGGGCTGCACGACGGCGTTCACGATCGATGGGCCAAAGGGGCCGCGTTACGTGGCGAAGATGGGCGCCGTGCTGCTGGCGAAGAAGTCGGGCCATCCGATCATGCCCGTGACGATGGCGCTCGACCGATACTGGACGATGCCGAGTTGGGACAAGTTTCAGATCCCGAAACCGTTCACGCGCGCGCGAGTTTACGTTGCGCCGCCGATCTACGTCCCGGCAGACGCCGACGACAACCTCCTCGCGGCCAAACGCAACGAACTACAGCAAGCCCTCGACGACTTGAACCAACTCCCCGTTTAATCCGCGTTAATGAAAGGTTTCGAATGAGATCATTTGCCGCTTCTGTTCTTTGTCTGCTGCTTATCACTGTCGCCTCGGCGCAAGCCCAGCTAAAACCGCCAACCGAATCGGCGATGGATCGGTTTCTTCGTTACGTAAAAATCGATACGCAGTCGGCGGAAGATCAAACGACCGTCCCGAGCACTCGCAAGCAACTCAACCTCGCGAACCTGCTCGCGAAGGAACTGACGGCGCTCGGCGCGCAGAACGTCCGCGTCAGCGAGTTTGGCATCGTCTACGCGATGGTGCCCGGAAACCTGCCTGACAATTCGAAAGTGCCCGTCGTCGGTTTCATCGCGCACATGGACACGTCGCCGGCAGTCTCAGGCGAGAACGTCAACGCGATCATTCACAAGAATTACCAGGGCGGCGACATCGTGTTGCCGAAAGATCCGACGCAAGTCATCACGCCCGCCAAAAATCCCGAGCTCAAAGATTTAATTGGCACCGACATCATCACCGCGGACGGCACGACGCTGCTCGGTTCAGACGACAAATCCGGCGTCGCCGAGGTGATGACGATGATCGACACGCTGCGCCAGAATCCACAACTCAAACACGGCAGCATCGCCGTCGCTTTCACTCCCGACGAAGAGGTCGGCGGCGGCATCGAGAAGTTTGACGTGCAGGGCTTCGGCGCGAAGGTGGCCTACACGGTCGACGGCGAAGTACTGGGCGAGATCAGCGACGAGACATGGAGCGCGCGCACCGCGACCGTGACGTTCCAGGGCAAGAGCACGCATCCCGGGACGGCGAAAGGAATCATGATCAACGCGATGTACGCGCTCGGCGATTACCTCAGCCGCTTTCCGAAAGACATGCTGCCGGAGACGACGGCGGAACGTGTCGGGTTCGTTCATCCATACACCGGCGTCGCTGACGTCGAAACTTCGAGTCTAAAGATCCTGCTGCGTGATTTTGATGTGAGCGGGCTCGACGCGAAAGAGAAGATGCTGCGCGACATGGTGGCACAAACCGCCGCCAAGTTTCCGCAAGTGAAGATCACGATCGACGTCAAAGAAAACTACAAGAACATGAAGGAAGTGCTGAAGGACCATCCGGAGTTGGTCAACAATGCGATGGAGGCCGCGAAACGAGCAGGTCTGAAGCCGTTTCTCAAACCGATTCGCGGCGGCACTGACGGTTCGAATCTAACCTTCCGCGGACTGCCGACGCCGAACTTGTTCACCGGCGGCAGCAACTTCCACGGCAAGTTGGAATTCAACTCGCGACGTGGTCTGGAAAAATCCACCGAGACGTTGGTCCACCTCGTCCAAATATTCGCGGAGAAAAGTTAGATGGTTCAGGCAACGACGGTGTTTTAACAAAAACAGGTCAGAAGGAGGCAACGCCCCCCGCTGCCGGTCAAGCGGGGGCGCGCTTTGCTTGCCCCCTTCCTGACTGTTCTTTGTTCGTGAGCGGTGCAAATTGAACACATAAGCGGAGAAAAGTTGAATAGCGGATATGTCGCTTTAATTGGGCGGCCAAATGCTGGTAAGTCAACTCTGCTGAATCGTCTGGTCGGGCAGAAGATCGCAGCCGTCTCCGATAAGCCGCAAACGACTCGCTTCAAGATTCAGGGCATCATCACGAAACCTGAAGGCCAGGTCGTCTTTGTCGACACGCCCGGCGTGCACCAACCCGGATACGAACTGAACCGTCGCATGATGGCGGCGGTCCAGGACGCACTGTTCGGCGTCGACCTCGTCGCGCTCATTCGCGATGCATCCGTATCGACAGGCAACGGCGATCGCTTCGTGCTCGACCTCGTCACGCGCTCTGAAAAACCCGCGCTGCTCCTGCTCAACAAGATCGACAAGCTCGAAGACAAAGCGGCACTGCTGCCGCTGATCGACTGGTATCGCAACCAGCACGAGTGGCGCGAGATCATTCCCATTTCCGCGCTCAAGAATGAAATGACGGACGTGCTGCTCGACAGTGTTCTGCGTCAGTTGCCGGAAGGCGAACCGATTTTTTCGGAAGACGAGTTGACGGACCAATCGCTGCGCGTGCTGGTGGCGGAGATCGTGCGCGAGAAGGTGCTGCGATCGTCCGGCGATGAGATTCCGTACGTGACGGCTGTCGTCACAGAGCGCTTCGAAGAGGTGCGCGAAGACTTTGCGCGCATTAACTGCGTCATCGTCGTTGAACGAACTTCGCAAAAGAAGATCATCATCGGCAAGGGCGCGAGCCGTTTGAAAGAGATCGGGATCGCTGCGCGCAAGGAGATCGAGGAACTGTTGGGCCATCGCGTTCACCTCGAGTTGTTTGTGAAAGTCGAAGAAGACTGGCGCAATGACGCTCGACTGCTTGATGAATATGGTTTGGCATGAATTGGAGATCAGTCTCGAACCTAGTGCACGGGAAGCCGTTGAGTATGCACTGATGGAAGCCGGCGCGCTCGGCACTGTAACCACAGATACGACAGTAATCGCATATTTCTCAGAAATTCCGGATCGAGAATCCGTCAGATCCGAGTTACTCGACGCGCTGCGCATCTACAACCTTCCGTCATCATCCGTCCGCGACATGACGCTGCGCGAAGTCGAGAATCGCGATTGGCTCGAAGAGTGGAAGAAGAACTGGCAGCCGGTCGAGATCGGACGCTTCATCATCGCGCCGCCCTGGACCGACCTAAGCGATACGCACGAACGCATCGTTATTCGCATCGAACCCGGAATGGCGTTCGGCACCGGAACTCACGAGACGACGCGCCTGTGTCTCGCGGCTATCGAGAAACACTTCGAAGGCGGCAGTTTTCTCGACGTCGGCACGGGCACGGGCATTCTCGCCATCGCAGCCGCCAAGATGTTTCCCGATGCACGCGTTGAAGCGTGCGACACCGATGCGGACGCGATCGAGATCGCGCGCGCGAACGCGACGGCTAACAATGTCCATATCGAATTTCGAGTTGGCTCCGTCGAAGAAACAACCGCAGATCTCGTATGCGCCAATCTTACGGCTGATGTAATAAGGAAAATACTTCCCAAACTGATCGGCGCTAAAAAGTTAATACTGTCTGGAATTTTGGAAACACAGATCGAACAGATTGCGACTGAGGGTGAAATCACTCAAGACGGTGAATGGATAGCCATAGTCGTATGACTCGTCGCAGGTTTTTCGCGCCGCCGAGCGCGTTCAACTTTGGCAAGCGCACGGTGACGTTGGCTTCAGACGAAGCGCGTCATCTGCGTGAAGTGTTGCGGTTGAAACCCGGCGACGAGGTGCAGGTTTTCGACGGCGAGGGAAAGGAATTTCGTGCGGCCGTTTCGCAGGCGCGACGTGAGTTTGCCGAGCTCGAGATTCGCGACCAGATCGAGGCGATGCGGCCCGAGTCGCCGCTGCAATTGACGCTGGCCGTGGCGCTGTTGAAAGGCGAGAAGTTTGATCTCGTCGTTCAAAAAGGAACTGAACTGGGCGTCACTCGATTCATTCCGCTGATCACGCGTTTCGCCGACATCAAGCTGCGCGACGAATCTGACGCAGCAAAACGCGTGGCTCGCTGGCAACGGATTGCGCTCGAAGCGGCCAAGCAGTCTGGCCGGGCAGTCGTTCCCGAGGTCATGACGCCGCTTCCATTCGCGTCGATTATTCGGGAAGATTCGTGTTTGATGTTCTCGGAACGTGGAGGCCGGCCTTTGAACACGGATCTAAAGACCGTAATCGCCATCATCGGGTCGGAAGGCGGATGGTCGGATGAAGAACTGGATCAGGCTCGCGCGGCGAATGTTCCGCTTGTGACGCTGGGTGGCCGCGTCCTGCGGGCAGAAACGGCCGCAATCGTCGCGGCCGCATTATTGCAGCATCGATACGGCGATCTGAAGTAAAATGAACAAACCTGAGCTAAGGCTCGTTTGACTCGCAAAAAGGCTTATGAACAAAGAAGAAGCCGTCGATAAAGCTCGCAAGGATCTGGCGCAGCGGCTGAAGGTCGATGCCGCGGACATTAAAGATTCCATCGAGGACGCCGATTTTCCCGACACGGCGCTGGGCGCTGGCGGAAGCGATGAGATGAGCGGACAGATGATCACGCGCGGCTGGCGTATCCGCCTCTCCGCCGGCGGCCAATCCTACGAGTATCGCGCTGACAAGAACCAGGTTCGTCTCTATAAATACAAAGGGAAGAACTATCGAGTTTGAGGTACCACCATGAACCGCAATAACTTCGTCATCCATCTCGCGCTCGCCATCGTCCTCGTTCTTGTCGGCGCCTTCGCCGGCCAGCTCAACCGGTGGCGGAAGCAGTGGAAACCGCACATCATTCCCGCCGAAGAGAAGAAGCGCGTTCAATCGACGACTGAAGCGATAGCTCTCGCCGAGAGCGGCGGCGCCGCTCGTCCTGAAGTGCTCGTCAAATTCAAGAGCGGAGTCAGTCAGGAAAGAATCGACGAGATCACTTCCGGAATGCACGATCGGGTTGAGGACCGCATCGAGAACGCGCCTGGATGGGAAGCGATTGACGATCTCGATAACGCTAACGTTGACGCGATCATCGCGAAGTACAAATCGTTTTCCGAAGTCGACGACGTCGAAGAGAATTACGAGATCAGTCTTTCCGAGGCGCCGCTCCTGCCTGTGCTGCCGCGCGATCCACAGTTTGGTGAACAATGGGCGCTATCCAATTCCGGGCAACGCGGCGGGAAGAAAGGCGCCGACATCAGTGCGCCGCTTGCATGGGCCACTACCACAGGCAGCCAGGAAGTTGTCGTCGCCGTGCTCGACAGCGGCGTCGATTACAACCATGAAGACCTCGCGCCGAACATGTGGACGCGGCCGGACAGCATGGCGCCGTATCAAGACGCGGAGCTCGGAACGATCGACGACGTGGACGGGTTCAATGCCATCGACAACGCTTCCGATCCGAGGGACGAGAACGGCCACGGCACGCATTGCGCGGGCATCATCGGCGCTGAAGGCGAGAACGATATCGGCATCGCCGGTGTGAACTGGAAGGTCCGCATCATGCCGCTGAAGTTTATGAACGCGGGTGGTTATGGCACGACGAAGGACGCCATTGAAGCTATCAACTACGTAATCGATCGCAAGAAGGCCGGGGTGAATGTGCGCATCATTAGCGCGAGTTGGGGTGGGACGCAGAAGTCGCGCGCGCTCGAAGCGGTGATTCGAAAGGCTTACGAGAACGACATACTGTTCGTCGCGGCGGCGGGGAATGCGAGCGTGAACAACGATCGCAATCCGCATTATCCGTCGAGTTACAACGTGCCGAACGTGATCAGTGTTGCGGCGCTGGATCGGAATGATCAGTTGGCGGCCTTTTCGAACTACGGTGTGAAGAGTGTCGCGATTGCCGCGCCGGGGGTGGATATTCTGAGCACGTGGTTGGGAAATGGGTATGAAGAGAAGTCGGGGACGTCGATGGCGACGCCGGTTGTTTCGGGAGTCGCGGCGTTAGTTCTGGCCGAGCATCCGCATATGAGTGTTGATGAGTTGCGAAAGAAGCTGCTCGCGTCGACTGATCCGATCGTCGCGTTGAAAGATAAGATAGTTACTGGTGGGCGGATTAATGCTGCGAAAGCATTGGAGTAATCACGGATTAGAAGGATTTGAAGGATTAGCTAACTTCTTCTTGCCCTCGAGCGCCTCGCGGTAGGCGCCGCCGCGGACGTCGCCCAATTTAATCGCCTCGTCAAACGACTTCGCCGCCTCAGCCGGGTTATCAAGGAAAGCATTAATTCGTCCCATCGACTCGTGCGCTCGCGAAAGGAGCGCCTTGTCACTCTCGGGTGACGCGGCGGCGATCGCCAAACGATACTGGCCCAGCGCGCGATTCAAACGTTCCGCCTGGACGTTCTCGTCAGTCGCATCCATGGCCGCAAGACTCGCAGTCCGCCCCAACGCAAAAAAGATCCGCGGCTCGCCAGGATAATTCGCAAGCAACTCCTTCAATCGCGCCTCGGCTTCGTTGTAATCCTTCCGCCGCAACGTGTCTTCCACCGCCGCCAGATCTTTCACCAGCGCCGCATCTCGCCCGCTCGTCGCTTCGGCAGAAGCTTCGGCATCAGACTGCGCTTTCCGCGCGGCCATTCGCGCCTCGCGCGTCGCCTTCGCCCGTTGCACCGTCTCCGCATACTCCGCCGGCCGCTTCGCTTCACGCACCGGATCGAACGACGCGATCATGTCGGGAAAGAAGTTGGCGAGGTCGAACCCCGCATTCTCGACGCCCTTCAACTGGTCGGCAAAAAAGAACGCGAGCACAGCGCCTTTCTCATAGTCTTCCGCCAAACGCGCCACCGTCTCGTCCTGAATGACTTTCACTTCCGCTTGCGCCGACTTCGCAATCGTCTCGCGCTCCGCTTGCGTCTTCGCGGCCGTCAACTGCGCACGAGTTAATCGCCCAAGCGCATCGAGCCTGCGCATCTCGTCGTAACGCGCGTCAGCACCGCTGGCGAGCGACCGGCTCACCGTCAGAAACACATCGGGACTGACCGTCGCACCTGCTTTTTGCCGCTCGTTGAGCAACTGCTTGATCTGCTCGCGTCGCGACGCAACGTCTTTGTTGAAGCGCAGCACAAGACCATCGATGACGTATGCCAGATACGCGCGACGCAATTCGGAAGACGTCGGATCCGTCCCTTCCGGAACGATGGCGTAATAAGCATCGCCGATGATGCGAAAGTTGATCGCTCCGTGCGGGGCGAGCAGGTCCGGCAGGATCAGGAAGCGACGCTCCTTCTCACGCAGGCTGTACCGCTTCTCGTTCTTGTTATCTTTCTTCGCTGACGGAGTCTTGATCTCGACTCGTTCTGACGACACCGTGATCGGGCGCGTGTGCAGATACGTGAGCAGTCCTCGAACCATCTCGGTTGCCGGCGCGCGCAGCCTGTCGCCTTCCGCCTGATACGCACGAACGTAGTTGACCATCTGTTCGTCGATTCCTGAGCGGCGGTAGAACTCCTGCACCAGCGGTGCGAAGTCGAGCACTTCCAAAAGCCCGGCCGGCAAATCTTCAGAACGCGGCGGCGCTTCGAAGCTCGGGGCCGGACCTAAGGCGAGCGCCAACGAAACGTAACGTGCAGCCTGCTCGGCAGGCGTGGCGGGCGCGGGCAAACGGGCGCGGTCGTAAAAGGTGCGTAAACGAGTGCGGAGATCGGGATCGAGTGCAGCCAGATCCTTACGCAACTTGGCGCGAAAACCTGAAGGCTCGCGTCCCGGTTGCGGATCGAACCCGGCGGCTTCGAGCGCCGCCATGACCACGATCAGTCGCTGGTCAGCCTGGAAATCGACGCCGTATTCGGAAACTTCGAACGTCGCTCCCTGTCGTTGTTGCACCGCTTGCGCGGAAACGTTAGCGACGAGAGATAGTATTGCCAAAACAACAAGTAAGTACTGCTTCATAACGAAATCAATCCGGGGTCTCTGTGGTCCTCAACCTGCGGTAAGCTCGCAGCGCGCGTAATGTTAGCGGATAAGCAATTAGCGAACAAACCACCGAGAGAACCATCCCGCCGACAGCGAACGGCCATACGATGCTCCAACTCTCCACAAAGAGACGCCGGTAATAAGCGCCGGTTAAGAGATGCGGATCCTTTAATAACTGGACGCCCTCGTCGGGTATCTGCCACGGCCGGCCGAGAATCAAAGCGCCCACCGCATACGACGCGATAATAATTGGCACCAACGTCAAGAACGGATTGTTGATGAACGTTCCCGTGTAGATGGCGACTTTATTGAAGCGAAAGGCGAACGCAATCACGGTCGCGAGGATCGTGTGCAAGCCGAGAAACGGGGAGAACGCGATGAAGATCCCGATTGAAAAAGCAAGCGCCGTCCGCTCGGGTGGATCGTCGATCGCAAGCAGACGGCGGAAGGCTGTACGGAACATTTGCGCAGACTGGTCTTTGGTCTTTGGTCTTGGGTTTTGTACTTTGTGCTTAGTGCTTGGTATTTAGTACAAAGACCTAAGACCAAAGGCCAAAGACCCAAGTCTACTGAAAACTCTTGAGTGCTTCGCCTTCGTCCTCGTAGGAATCAAAAACAGTAAGCAACTTCGTGATCACCAGCAGGTTCTGAATCCGATCGGTTAGATTCAATAACTTGAGCTGGCCGCCCTGACGACTGACGGTCGTATAGTTTGCAATCAACTCTCCGATGCCGCTCGAGTCGATGTACCGAACGCCCGCGAGGTTCAGCAGGATCTTCTTGTTGCCTGCGTCCGCCAGGTTTCTGACGGCGTCGCGCAACGCAATACTGCCTTCGCCGATGCGCACCTCGCCATTCATGTCGAGAATCGTGACATCGCCGGCTTGTCGTTGTTTTACGTCCAGCTCAGCCATGGTCTGTCTCTTTCTCCTATCGGGGACTAATAATTCAAAAGCCAGTTTTCAATGAAGTCGTTCACTTGAAGCTGTTGAGTGCGTCTGCTTCGCTTTCATAAACGTCAAAAACGGTGAGTAGTTTCGTGATCGCCAGCAGGTCTTGAAGTTTCTGCGTGAGATTGAGCAGCTTCAGTTGTCCGCCGTCTTTGCCGATGGCGGTGTAGCTGGAGACGAGTTCGCCGATGCCGCTGGAATCGATATAGCTGACTCCGGCGAGGTTCAGCAGAATTCGTTTTTTACCTTCTTCGAGTACTCGCCGCACGGCAGTGCGCAGCGCCACACTTCCTTCGCCGATTGTGATTTTTCCGGACATGTCAAGGACGGTAACGTCTCCGGCTTGACGCTCGTTGATATTCAACTCAGCCATTTCAGGAATCTCCTTTATGCAATTGCGTATTAACGTCGCTTGACCATGCGCACTGTTGTACCACCTTCGGGTCTGATCAACCAGTCGACTTCGTCCATGAAAGTCCGCATGAAAAAGATGCCGCGGCCCGAGGTTTTTAGAATGTTCTCGGTGGCGGTTGGATCTGGGACGTCTTCCGGGTTGAATCCTGGGCCCTGGTCGTGCACGCTGATCTCGACAGCGTCGGGCGAGCTTTTCAAAGTAACATCGACGGTCTTGTTCTCATCCTGGCGATTGCCATGGAGCACGGCGTTGGTCACGGCCTCGCGCACGGCCATGTCGATTCCAAACGCGGCGTCGTCAGAAATGCCTGAACGGCTTAAGAACTCAGCTACCGCGGCAGCAGCTCTGCCAACCGTGTCGATGCGGCTGGGTAAACTTAGCTCGGTCGTCTTTGCTGTCACTGATTAGAAGTTTGAGGGTGTAACACGCGGGATATGTGGCTGTCAAGAAAGAGGAAACAAGGATTTAGACGAGAAAGCCTAACCCCTTCAACTCACGATCCAGCTCTTCCATGTCGAGAGGCTTGCTGAGGTAGGTGTTGCATCCGAGCTCGAGCGCCGCTTCCTTCATCCCGTAAACGTCGAACGCGGTGATGGCCACGATGGGTACGTGCTCGCCCGGCGCTTCGCGATTGCGCACCTCTTTGATCGTTTCCAACCCGTCAACCACCGGCATGTTCAGGTCGATCACCAGCAGGCTGGGACGATGCTTTTTCGTGAGTTCGAGCGCTTCGCTCCCGTCTTCCGCCTCGAGAACGCTATATCCTTTCAGTTCGAACGCCCGCTTGAGCATAATGCGAGTGTCGAGCGAATCTTCCGCAATCAGAACAGTCGGATAAAGTATTGTAGACACTGAATTCCACACGGGGCGACGGCCTTACATACAACGCGGGGGTAGATAAGGGGGGTTTTATAGTCTCTCCGGAGAGACCGACCAACAGGGGATGGCGTAATGTAACACAGATGACATTCAGATTTCTTGTCCAGGCGTTGCCGGGAAAGTGGCGGACTAGTGTAAGTTTGTCCCAATTGAGTGTTAAGGTGCGGTCCGGGATTGCAAAAGCAGAACGAAAACGGGATTGGAAATGAAACTAACCCCGGCTCGACGACTTAACGGCCGCATCACATTGCCCGGCGATAAGTCCATCTCTCATCGGGCAGCCATGATCGCCGCCCTGTCGTCCGAAGCCTCGGAAATCACTAACTTTTCCACCGCTCAGGATTGCGCTTCAACCCTCGATTGCCTGCGAAAACTGGGCGTTTTGATAGAATTCAAGCAGGACAAAATCACGTTCGCCGGTGGTCAAAAGCTGACTGAACCGACCGCTCCATTGGACTGCGGGAACAGCGGATCGACCATGCGGATCCTTGCCGGATTGCTGGCCGGACACCATCTCCACGCGGAGCTGGTAGGCGACGAATCCCTCAGTTCGCGGCCGATGCGGCGGATCATCGAGCCGCTCGAGTCGATGGGCGCGAAGATTCAATCGACCGACGGCAAACCGCCCCTGAAAATTCGCGGCTCGGACCGACTCGCCCCGATTACATACCGACTGCCCGTCGCCAGCGCACAAGTCAAGTCGGCCATTCTCTTCGCCGCACTTGCGGCCGAAGGCCGCACAACCGTCATCGAAAAGTCTCCTTCACGAGACCACACTGAGCGTCTTTTCAACGGCTTCGGCGTGCCCGTCACGACGACGGACGAGCTAACAATCACGATTGACGGCCCGGCGCGATTCAGTGGCGGTGCAATAACAATCCCCGGCGATGTTTCATCCGCGGCTTACTTTGTAGCGGCCGCGATGTTGCTGCCGCGTTCTGAACTGACGATCGAAGCCGTGGGCCTGAATCCGACGCGCGCGGCGTTTCTATCCGTCCTGCGTTCATGGGGCGCGGAGATCTCGACGAGCGACCTACACAGCGAACGCAACGAACCAGTCGGCACAATTAACATAAAAGGCGGACTGCGAGCGGCCGCGCGCGACGAAGACCGCGTCTTGTCCGGAGCCATGATCCCCTCGTTGATCGACGAACTGCCGTTGCTGGCCGTTGTGGGTTCGCAAATCTCCGGCGGGATACAGATACGCGACGCCGAGGAGTTGCGACTGAAAGAGAGCGACCGTTTGCAAGCGACTGCGGAGAACCTGCGCGCGATGGGAGCCGAAGTCGAGGAGTTTGACGACGGCATCGCGGTGGACGGTCCAACCGAACTTCGGGGCGCGTCCGTCGATTCGCATGGCGACCACCGCATCGCGATGGCATTTTCTGTAGCGGCGTTGATGGCGAGAGGTGAAACCGAGATCAAAGGTTCGGAGTGCGTCGCTATCTCGTTTCCGGAGTTCTACGAGCTGCTGCATTCGTTAGCTGAGAGATAGGTTGTGAAACGAATCGTAATCACCGGCTTCATGGGTTGCGGCAAGTCGAAAGTCGCGCGCGAGGTTGCGCGCCGTCTGAACGTCGCGATGGTCGATCTTGACGAACGGATCACGCAGCGCACCGGACGATCGCCGGCCCAACTCATCGTCGACGACGGCGAGCCGGCGTTTCGCGCCGTGGAGACGAGCACACTGAACGACGTACTCCAAAGCGGCGACGCCAGTGTCATCTCACTGGGCGGCGGCGCGTGGATTCAGGAAGCAAACCGCACGCTGATCGGCCGGTACGGTTGGTTAAGCGTCTGGCTGGATGTCCCGTTCGATCTTTGCTGGGCCAGAATCGAAGCCTCTGACGAAGTTCGTCCGCTTGGAAGGACAAGAGACCAGGCGCTGTCGCTCTACCAACAGCGCCGCCTGGTCTACGAATTAGCCGATGTTCACGTCTCAATTCGTGAAGAGAATTTGGAAGAGCTGATTTCCGGGGTCATGGCTCATGCGCTCGACGAACGCGCATTCGGATCGTGAAACATCGAGACCATTTTGAAGACTGCTGAGACGAGTGTCGTGACGCCGGTGACCACGGCCAGTGAAGAACTGAAGATGTCCTGTTGCGTCCAGAACAGGAAAGCGGCAATCGTGATCATCGTCGCCAGGATCGGCACTTTGAGAATCTGCCAGAGACTCTCTTCGCGCGCCTTCTGATCGTCCGCGGCAACGGTCGACAGTTGATCGCCGGCCAAGACAAATCTACCGAAACTCTCATTGAACAAGTGAAGGCCTTGATCCCTGATTATGAGCTCGCGCTTGAGCAAAGCTTGAATGTCGGGATCGCGGTGACTCAAGCGTCCATCCTGGGCCAGGTGACAAAGCGTCTGCTTCTCTCCGGGCGAGCAGCAATGCCAGAGATAGCTATAGTACGGCCGCGCCTGGTTGATGATGCGCCCGATCAGATGCTCTTTAGACAGCGTGAGGAAATCTTTTCTTCTGAGAATTTGTAATCCGAGTTCCTGCAACGGCACGCGCGGAGCGCATTCGGCGTAGAGAGTATCAATCACCTCGTTTACGTCGTCGACTTTGCGTTTACCCACGCCTTCACTGATGATCCGCGCGCGTTGCGCTTCGACCAGTTGCCTGAAACTCGACTTGTCCTCGACGTCGACGGCATACCTGTCGTCAGTATCTTCAGCGTATTCGGTAAAGAAGTTGCTGATCAAAACCTCGCCCCAGCGGCCTGCTTCCGCCTCGTCGTCCGGCGCCTGGCCGTTTTCGAAGCTGTACTCCGATGTTTCAGCGGTCGAGAAGAGCACCACGGTCTTCTTTCTTTGTAACAAGACTTCCAGCAGATCCAGCTTTCGCTTGTTGATCTGCGGATTGCCCATCTCATACTCGAACTGATCGAGAGCAATTACCTTTCCATTTCCACACTGGCTTTCGTCGAACCTGCTGGTCCAGTCAGGGGTGTTGGCAAAGTCGGACAACTTCTGAAGGTAAAGATTGCTGGCTCCGGCTTTAATCTTCTTCACGAACGGCGCATTCACGACGACGAAAACATTTCGCTCGATCTGGTCGCACAGGAACTTCTTCAATGAATAGCTCGACGGTCGGTGGATGTCGAGCAGAAACACCTTCCGCACGGTGAAGTGCAGCAATATAAACAACGGAATAAAGAGAAGCAGAAGGGCGATGCCCGGCAAAAATGAGAGACCGAGAATCGGCACAGGAGTTTTCAAACGCCGCCACGGCCACGCCGGTTTCCCATTATTGCCGTTAAGATTGAGAACAAGTCTCGACGGAGTTAGAGAGTCCCAACTGCACACGCCCATGACCGAACTGTTGTCGGAGAGCCCGCGAGTCTCTACGGCCGTTTGACTCCTGACCGGGAGCAGAAACGTGAACTGCGTCAGGAGATCAACCTGCGACGATGGCGGCTGGTTCGGCGTTTCCGGCTGCTTGTCGTGCGCCGTCCCGTAGAAGAATTCGTCGTAGACGTCCCACGACTCGCCCAGCCGTCTCGTCAGAATATTTGGTTCGTGATTGAGTGAATTGTCGTTGCAAGTCAATGGGCCAACCGGCGCGACGTTCGCGTATTGGCTGCGGATCTTTTCGTCGCGTCGAGCAACAGCGGTAGCTATCGTGAATTGCGCGTGTTTGATGAAGAGCCTGATCTGCGTTTCGTACTCGTATTTGAAGAACGCACCCATCGGCACAATGGCGACCAACAATACGAGCAGCACCAGGTTCAAGGCGTAAAGCCGATCGTAGCGTCGCAATGAAAACTTCGGATCGGGCTCGTCAGTGTCGTCAGTAGCCGGTGGAATGGGCTGTTGCAGCCGTGTTCGCCGTGACGGCCTGTTAAGAAAAACGTGGGCGGCCCAGGCGCGTGTGCTCGCTGCAAGGGACTTGAGTTTGGCCCGCGACCACGGCCCATACCCCAGCGTTACGAAAAACACCGCTCCACCAAACAGAGCCAGACTCGCACTGACCCACACAAGCGATTGCCCGTGAAGGAACAGCGTCAGGATCAAGGAGACGAAACCCAGCACCAGCATTACGCAAAACAACTGAACGTAAAGCTCGAGCTTTCTCTTTTCCGGCCACAGCCATGCTTTTCTTCTGTTGCGAGCGTAGACAATGAAGAAGATCGTGAAAGCTCCCATCAGCACCAGGATGTAAACGAGAAACAGCGCCGTGAGCGAGGTAAGTAACTCGAGAAATGCGCTGCGCAACGGTTGCTTGTTCCTGAACACCACCAGCGACCAGTCGGGAAAGCCTTCCAGCGTAGTGACGAAGAAGCGATGATCCTGTCCTGAATAACGCACGTTCAGCGGCGGCTTCTCCGTGCGTCCGATGACGGCTGAGCGCAGATTGTTATCGTCATCGCACTCCTGGAAAAGGTTCTCGCCCAAGTGATGGACTTCATCGGAATGGAAAAGGACCTTGCCTTCGTTGTCGATGATTACGTAGCCAAACGCGTCCGGCAGTACCGGATCCATCAGCGACAACAGACGAGTATCGAACGCGACGGTCCAATCGCTGTCCGGAACGGCCTGCGAGATCTCAACCTGGTTGCGTCCCGTCGTCCTGGAAACAAGCGGCTCCAGCCAGAACTTATGGTCCCCGAGTTCATAGAAATGCTTCTTCCGTATGTTCTGGAAGTACGCGCGGTCGGAGACTTCGACGTATTGAGTGGTGTAGTCCTTGACGCTCCACTTCGCTCGCTGCGTGCCGTCCTTATCGATCCACGACACGGTGTCGAAATATGGATACGCGGTATCGCACGAGCCCATTATGCAAGGCAGTATCTTCGCCTTGTTCGTGGCGTTCAGGTTGTAAATGTCCCGGTCCTCTTCGGGACACGCAGGTGCGTCGTCTTCATTCGGCTCGAGCTGAGCCAGCCCGGCGCCCTTGCCGAGACCGCCGGTCTTCACAGTCACTATGCCTTTGCGTTGCTCTTCCTCACGTTTGATGAGAACGGCGAGCAGATTTCGGTTCTTACTAAACTTGTCGAGCTGGAGTAATGCCTGGTTCAGTTCGTCTTTGAAGTTTCCCTGGAGATTGCGGGCTAGTGTCTTGATCTGACCGTCGAGTTGCGCTTCCACAGTCCGATAGACAAACAGATGTAAGCCGAACGCAGTAAAAACAGCCAGCACGATCAGCGTCGCGAAGACGAGCAGGTAAACGTCGTGCGTCCGGAACCGGTCCTTTGGACCAGCGAGCACCAGCTTTAGAAACGGCCAGCTAAAAACCAGTACGGCAACAAGGAAGCCGCAAGTGATCAGGATCGGGTAGGGAACGGAAAGAGACCAGGCTGCGGAATCGAAGTAATCGGACTTGATTAGTCCGGTGACGATCCAACTGGCGCTCGGCGCGCTCGCGCTGGTTGTAGGCAACGACAGTTTTAGCGGGTGGGAAAAGAGCCTGTAATTCGCTCCCGCTAACGCCACGTCGACCGTGTTGCTGGTTTGGGCGATCTCTTTCAGGTCGATCTTTTTCCCGGCAGTTACAGCCGGGAGCTTGTCCAGCGAAGCGAGACGAATTTGCGTGGTGTCGTGTTGCAGGATAACGCGCGCTGTGTCGGCTTCCGCAATCAGAATGTTCTGAAACTGGTCTGGGTTGGGACCGATGCGCGCGGTCAGAAACGGTTGAATGAGACTGTCCAACTCTGACTTGGCCTGGATCCTGATCACGGTCCCCTTTTCGACGCCGTGGGCGACATAGTCAAAGTACAACCACGACGAGTCGCCTTCGTATCGCACAGCGGTGAGGATGACGCTGCCAGGCGTGCCTGTGGCGCAACATTTTTCGATTTCGACGTTGAAGGGAATGATTTGCGGACTGTCGTCTTTGAGCCTCTTGAAGACTTCCTGTAGCTGGTTGATGTTCTCTTGCTTGAGGTTCGGATCCGGGTTGAACTTGTTGGGATCGTCATCCGACGGCCTGATGAATCTCTCACTCGTCTTTTCGAGGACGGAACCCGCGTTCGATATTTTCGAACCGATTTGACTGCTGATAAGAGAGAGTTTTCTGAAGTTTCGATCGTTGAAATAGCCGGTCTGACTGCGGACGTACAAGAGATAGTAAATCGCGATCGCCAGAACTATCGCCGCCAGGAGAAACACGAAGATTCGCAGACGGTAAAGCGCCGGCGTGAGGTTTTTGAGTGTTTCAGTTAGGCCCATGATGGTTCACCCGCAGTTGCTTGAAGAGGATTGACGACTGTCGTCGGTAAGATCAATAGGGCAATACCACGTTGCGGGCAAAATTTACGCGCCGCGCTTTCCGATGTCAACCTTTGATCGACCTCCGATCGACATTGCAAGGCGCGGCGCAGAGTGAGGCTAAAGCCTGATTTATTGCGGAGCTGACGCGAAGGCGAGGTCGGTGATCAAAACCGCACCTTGCACGTTCTGGTCAAAAGTGAATTGAACCGAGCGGACCGCGTTCAGGTTTACACCTCCAAACGCGCTCAAGGGAATGCGCACGGTATTCAACACCACTTTCGGAACTGGACCAACCTCACCCGGCGGAAAGTACAGCGCCCCCGAAACGTCGCTCACGCGCACTGAAGCGCTCGCGCCGGATGCGTCCGTCAACTTCACGCGGAAGTTTTGAGCCAGGTTAGCCAGATTGCGTGCGTCGGCGAAGTTCACACTCACGCGAAACTGAACTGCCTGATAGCCCGAAACGTTGCCCAACGCAGGCGGCACGTCGTTTCGATAGTTGCCGGTGAGATCGTTCCAACCGGTGCGAAGTTGACTCATACCACGTTTCGGCGACCGCGCACTCGGAGTCGTATGCGGTTGTCGTGCGTTTGGTTGATCGGGCAGGCATTTTTGTGGTTGCGGAGCCTCACCGCCGCACAAGTCATACGGCGTCAGACCAATCCGCGTGACCGCGCCGCCGAGGGTGTTCAGCGTTAAGTTCGTGTCGTTGAGCAAACGGTTGATATCCAGGCGCAAGGCCGCATTGTCAGGAGCGTGATACGAGACAAACAGCTCGTTAGTCTGCGCCGATGGCGGTGGCGGAGCATCGCCCGTGAGTATCGGCAGGAATTGCGTCTCGCCGCCTACGTACGCGCGGAAGAACGCGCTCATGTAGGCCAGTCCGGTGCCGCGTTGTTGAGCCTCGGTCAACCTGTGATTGCCGGGACCCGAGCCGCACTGCGAATCCGAATGGCCGCCCTGAACAAAACTCAAGAAGTCATTCGTGGCGCCGGGGAAAGTACTCGAACCGGGCGACCAGATCGTGTTGTAGAAATTGTGATTCGCACCCATCACGAGCTCGTAGTGTTTCGGCGCCTGGTCGCCGGGCACGTTGTAGCGGGCATCGTCGTAGAAATGCACGCCTTGCAGATCCGAAACGTCGCCATCGCAGTACGGCAACAGCACGTTCAGCGCGGCGTTGTTCACGACGAAGCGATTGAAGTCGACGGGCGCGAGCGGAAACACCGCCTTGATTCCGTAAGGCGCGCCCAAGTCGTTGTTCAGCACGTAATGACGCACCACGCCTTCACCGCCGCGCGAGTGGCCCATCGTGCCGATCCGGGTCATGTCGAACTTGCCGACGAACTTCGTGCCGAACGGCGCGCCGCCGGTCGTGTTGAAACCGTTCAGGATGTCGAGGTGCTTTTGCATCAACTCTGCACGCGCCAACGCGCCGAGATCAAACACGCTGTTGTCGACAGCGTTAACTCCGTTTGCGCTGACTGACACGACGACATAACCATGACTCGCGAGGACTTCAGAAACGTAGTCGTAGCCCTTGTAACTCGGGATCGGCAGGCTGCCGTTGGTGCATGGCCACTGCAACAACTGGCTTCCGCCCTTGAAACACGTCGCGTGACGGCCATGCAGAAAAACAATCACGGGGAATGGGCCGCCAGCCAGGTTCGTCGGATAGTGAATCGAGGCCTTCAGTTCCACTGGTCCGGGAAAGTTGCTCGGCTGAAAAGCGGTATCTCCGAAGTCGTACTCTTCGCGCGTGATGGCCCGTGGGCCAGGCGCGCCCGGATCTTGCGCGAACGCCGCGCAAGCGGTGACGAGCAGCAAAAGCGTCATGCAAAACGTGCGGATGTAGTTTTTAGTGCTGGCTTTCATTGGTTTTCTCCTTCACGCTTTAATTGGAGCTGCTGCGGGAACCTGACGCGGGCGCTCTTTTCTTCGCCGTAAGAGATCGAGACCACGCCGCCCTCGCGTATCAGCGAACTGTCGAACGTGATGGCCGTGACTTGCGACAGGGTTTCGTTCTCGATGCCGTTGCCGACAATCTGATCGTCAATCCAGATGAGCGCCGGCATTGCGCGAACGGGGAATGGGCCACCTTGCACGGTGATGCGCCACGCTCTGTCGACGACGGTCTGGCGGCCTTGAACGTCCACTGTCAGACTGTTCGGCAGGCGCACTTCTTCAACGCGGTAGCCAGTCAGTTTCAAGTCGCCCGTGGGACGAGCAGACTTCGCTTCGCTAACGACCCGGCCTTGTAATTTGAGTAACTCTCTCACGGGTACTTCCTTGTTGGTAGGAGCGGAATTTCGCTGCGTAAACACAGGGAAGGCTCCTGCGAGTAGCAGCGGCAACACGACAATCATCATCGCCAAGAAGCGATTTACGGGTTTCTGTTTCATTCTGAATCTCCTTTTAATGGACCATCAGGACGATTTTTTGTCGGGATTTTCGAATTACCTGGGCGGGAGTGGGCGATACCTTAATCGCAATTATTCATGGTGTCAAATTCTGTCTAATTCGTGTTCTAACCGCTATCTGAACTTCATGATGAAGTCCAGACGAATGGTTTTCCCCTCCAGATCTTCCAATCAGCAAGAGTGGGCATGTAAAGGACTGACTTGTTGAGCAAGCCGCTGATATTCAGCGTTTCTTGGCTGTTTTGGACTTCTTAGCCGCGCTCTTCTTTGTCGTGCTCGCCTTCTTGGCAGGCTTGGGTGCGGCCGGCTTCGGATAGATCGTCGCCATGAAAGCGAAATCAGATTTGTCGATGTCGGTGCCGCCGAGGATCGGCTTCCCGTTCTTCGTTATTTCACCCGGGATCTGGTAGCACATGATCGACTTGGGATCGCTCTCGGCCGTGCCGAGCAACGACGACTCTTCCAGCGGCGTCAGCACCTGACGGCGGACCATCGCCGGACTCCAACCCTGCGTCTCGCCGAAGAACTCGATCGCCAACTGCGGATCGATCAGGTTGACGAGCGCGCGCCGCATGTGTTCGTGCGGACATCCGAGCGTATGTCCCGTCTCATGCCTCACGACGCGGATGTATTCCGATTCCGGCGTATTCATCGTGAAGGAGTCGAGGTTCATCGTCGCTTCGTCTTTCGCAATCGTAAGGATGTCCGTTCCGAGGAAGGACCAATGACCGGCGCCCGGCGTCCTTGCGATCCGCACCTGTGGATCGGTGTTGGACGCAACAAACTTGACGTTCGCCGTCTTGTCCCAGGCGTTCATGTGCGAAAGGATCCTGGACCGCATCGCGCTTGGCGGGTTATCCATAAAGCCGACCGTCAGTTTGACGCCCTTGCTGCCCCAAAACTTCGTGGTGAGAATGGCGATACTTTGCGGCGTGGGCGTGAAGCTTTTGTTGACCATCATCAGACGATTGATGGGAGGATGGTTCAATGGGTTAATCGTCGCGGCGTTGCGAGCCGCCTCGATCCAGAGTTTGCGCGGCAGTCGCTTCGGCAAACAAACAACGGGTTGATAGGAATCGGATGCTTTAGGCATGTCTGTCTCCTCATGGGTGGCGTAAGTAGACCGGTGCTTCACTGTTAATGCGTAAAGCTGTGGTTTTGTTTCAAAGAGAAGCACAAACGCGCCGACCGAGGCTCGAGGAACGGCGCGCGCGGGTGAGTTTATATACTATTTGAACTGAAAATCACCAGTTTCTTCGTTTTATTTCGGATCGACGACGGATCCCATAAACAGTAACGACCCGGTCGTGTTGTCGCGAATGGCGAAGAAGAACGGGCGATCGACTTTCATCACGAACGGTTTCGGCGGGACGGAGATAGACGTTAATGTCGCTCCCACACTGGTAACCGCCGCCGCCTTTGTTCCCTCCTCATTAACTTCAGCAAACGCCTTGTGCCTCACCTCAGAGATGACTAGCCGTTGATCTCCCGTCAGGTTAGCGATGCCTGAGAAGTTGGCGCGAGCAGGATCAAACGCTTCTGCCATGCCAATAGCTTTGAGCACGTCGTTGAGGGTCGCTTCGTATTCAACCTTGAAACGCGGCAGCATGACTTCGCCGGGGACAAAGTGAAAAGTGTGCGTCCAGGTTTCCCAATTGGCGGACGTGAGATTCTTGTTAAAGTCGTTCAGGGTTATGTCCTTGCTCGGCAGGAACAGATACATGCTGATTCTGCCAGTGCCGTAGGGAAGACTCACCATCTGGAAGTCTTTACCTTCGAAGTAGAGGTAACTTCCGGACTGGGACATCATCTGAACTTCTTTTTGTTGACCGTTGGCAAGGTGAAACTGATCGGGTTTCGTATTTTCTTTCTTGAACTCGTACTTCCATTGTCCTTTGAAATAGATCGCGTTGATAAGAAAGAGAACGGTGCCGGGTTCGATGCGGTCGACTATAGAGTCGATCAGGTTGTCGGTCTTTGCTTTCACCCAGGAGTTGATTACCACGGGCGCGTCGGGGCTGTTGAAGTCGAGAGTGGTTAATTTCGCTCCGTAATGCTGCTGCGTGCGCTGGAGAAAATCGCCTTTGAGCTTGAATCCTTGTCGCGCCCAGAGCGAGTTGGCGATTCTGAGTTGGACTTTCGGATCTGCGTCCGCAGGCGGACGCTGGAGGTCGGCGAAAGTGCTGTTGACTTGGTTGAGCGTCAAACCTTCGATTCCGAGAACGCGCGCCATTGCCTCGCGCGTCGTGCCCTCCGCGCCGTTGTACGTCATCGCCAGCGCCAGGCTGATACTTGCGGGCGAGACGAATACGTTCGTGTTCGTATTCTCTTTGAGCAGTTGATTGTAGAGCTTGAAGGCGAATTCTGAGGACGCTGTAGGTTGCTGCTGCGCCTGGCCGCTGATTCCGACGATCTGCGAACCCACGAGCAATAGGACGATGGCGATTGAAATAAATGCTTTCATATCAGATGAACGCCACCTGCCGCCGATACTTGCAATTCGTGATTAGATTTATCTGGGAGAAGGTTGATTGGTGCACCCGGCACGACTCGAACGTGCGACCCCCTGATTCGTAGTCAGGTACTCTATCCAGCTGAGCTACGGGTGCGAAGCCCGTAATACTAAAGGTTACGGGCAAATAAGTAAAACGGTGCGTTTAGCGGGCGAAATAACCGGGTTTGGTGCGCGCCGTCAGGTCGGATTTCGCAACTTCCACCTTGATCTCGTGCCACTTACCGCGGACTCGCTCGCCCTGCGGCTGGTACGCGACCGTGTAAAGAGTGCGGAGGTTCGCCGCCACTTCACGGTAAAGCTGCGCCATGTATTGCAGCTTGTCGATCTCATTCAGACGCCCGCCAGTGCGGTCGGCCAATGATTGCAGACGCGCTCGCGCCGCCGCGTAGATGCCGACGATGTTTGGCGTCTGGAGCGGCAGTCGTTTCGGATCGCCTGACGGCAACGCCAGCGGAAAGATCGTGACGCCTTGTCGGTCGGCTGACGCAAGAACACTCTTCAGGTCCGGACTCGAATGCGGATCGATCGTGGCAAGCGCTTCCTCGTCGCTTTGCGCTTTCGCGAGCGTCGAACGATCGGAGTTGCGCAGCGAAGTATCGAGGCCATCCGTCAACACGACGATGGCCTTTCGTCGGTGGCCTTCCTTTTCCAGTTCCTTCAACGCATATTTCAACGCTTCGTAAAATTGCGTCTCGCCCGCGCCCTCAGCAATCTCGATCGCGTAAGCCGTCTTCATGCGGTCGCTCGTGAAGCCGCTTAGCGACTTCACTTTCGCGTTGAACTGAATCACGGCGACGCGATCTTCCGGCGCGAGCGCGTCGAGAAAGCGCTGGCTCGCGAGTTTCAGTTGCTGGCGGAAGTTGATGGTCGAGCCTGACATGTCGAGCATCAACACCAGGCTGAAGGGCGCGTCGACAGGTTCGAAATGCTGGATCGACTGCTTGACGCCGTCTTCGTAAATGACGAAGTCGTTGCGCGTCAGCGACGTGATTGGGCGTCCTTGTTTATCGACAACGCCGACGTTCAACTGCACGAGCGACGTTTCGGTGCGCACGACGTCGTCCACTTCCTGCGCCGTTACGGTCGCACCGGCGATGAGCAGGGAAAGCGTGAGAAGCAGTAATCGGCTGGGGACGATCGAAAGATAACTCGGGTATTTCATGCGAAAATCAGGCGCAAAGTATGCCCGCCGACTATCGATTTTTGCAAACGTGCTAATTTCGGACGCTGGAGAAATGCGATCGGTTGCTTGCGCAAAGGCGGATATAATGCCGCGGTCATAGATAGGAAAGGACCTCACATCATTGTCGTTCCTCACAACTTACCGTCCGAACTTCTGTTGCGAATGCGGCGACAAGATAGTGCGGCTGCGCTGGCGGCCATGGACCAGCCGCCGGTTTTGCGACCGCTGTTTTCGCGAAACAGCGAAAGACTACTGGCTGCCCACGAGCGTTCTCGCGGTAGTTCTTCTGCTGGTTGGGTTCTTAATTGGACGAGGCTCCCGACGCGAACGCCCTCCGCTTGTGATCGAGCGACCCGTGCAACAGGCTTCGGCAACTGCAACACCGATCACTCAACCGCCGCCAACGACCGAACAGGTCTACATCTGCGGCGCCCGCACGAAGAAAGGCAAACCCTGCTCACGCCGCGTGCACGGTCCAGTGCGCTGCTGGCAACACAAAGGTTTGCCTGCAATGTTGCCGCTGGAGAAGCTGATGATTAAAGAGTGATCGGCATGATATGATGAGCTCAATTGGAGTCTCAACGATGCAAGTTTTAGAAGTACCCACCCAAATCAATTTCTCACCACTGTCGCGTCGATACACCTTGGAGCAGTTCTGGGCGTTGCCAGAACGCGACGATCGCGTGAGCTATGACCTCATTGGGGGATACTTATTCATGGTTCCACCGCCGAAATCACCTCACGAAGATCTCGCGGCAAGAATGAACAGAGCGTTAATGAAGTTCGTCTTTGTAAACAACATCGACGGTGAGGTTCATCATCCGCATGCTGCAATCTGGAGACGAGCAAGGGCGTCGACTTATCTCGAGCCGGATATGATGTACGTTTCAAGTGCATTGCACGCACGAATGGGTGACAAACGCACTTCCGCTGATATCGTCTTCGAATACCTCTCACCAAGAACGACTCTTTACGACCAAACAACGAAAGCCGACACCTACCTCGCGCTAGGCGTGCGGGAGTTGTGGTTGGTCGATCCTGTTACCGTGACGATAGAAGTACGGCACGCCAGCAGCAAAGCTGACGTGCCGGTATGGGAACGCTGTATTTACTCACGCGGAGAACAAGCGAGGTCGCGCGTTCTCGACGGCTGGGAAGTCTCCGTTACGGAACTATTCGAAGGTCTTGTCTAACCGACCTTAATTCCCGCCGGCTCGCGAGGTTGTCGCGTCCTTGATCGTTTTGATCGGGGGCGCGGGTTTGGGCGGAAGTTTTACGGGCGATTTTAGTTTCGCCATTACTTCGGCGATTGCGCGCTCGAGCTGCGGATCTTTGCCCGCCAGAACCGACTGCGGATCGTTGTCGACTTCGATGTCGGGATCGACACCATAGCCCTCAATGATCCACTCGCCATTCTTATTCGCGAAACCAAACTCCGGCACGTTCACCACTCCACCGTCGATCAGCGTACCGCGATTCGTGATGCCGACAACGCCGCCCCACGAACGCTTCCCAATCAACGGTCCAAGACCAGCTTCACGAAACATCGCCGGGAAGATGTCGCCGTCGGATCCGGAATTCTCGTCGAGGAGCGACACCATCGGACCAAAGAAAACCGCGTCAGGATACGTCGTCGCGTCGTCGTTCGTGCGCGAGTAACCGAGCGCCAACACCTTGCGCCGCAAACGCTCGATGATCATGCGCGACACATTGCCGCCGCCATTCGCGCGCACGTCGACGATCAAACCTTCCTTGTTCAACTGCGGGTAGTACCACTTGATGAATTCACGAATGCCGTTCGTGCCCATGTCCGGCAGATGCAGGTAGCCAACGCGGCCGTTCGTCGCTTTCGTCACCTTCTCGCGATTGCCATTGGCCCAATCGAGATAGATCAGGTTCGACTCATCAGTGATCGGACGATACGAAACAGTCCTTGCCCCCTGCATCGTGGGCGTCTTGTTCAAGGTAAGCTGGACGGGATTGTCCGTCTTGTTTCTCAACAATCGATACGGGTCGTCGTTCGCCTTCAACTCCTCGCCGTCAATCGCCAGCACATAATCGCCGACGCTGGCATTCACGCCGACTTCCGTCAACGGCGAGCGATACAAGTCTTCCTCATTCTCGCCCGCGAAGATCTTCGAGATGCGATAGCGCCCAGCCTGCCGGTCCAGCTCGAAACGCGCGCCCGGAAGTCCGTAACGCGGCCGCGGCGGGATCTGAAAATCACCGCCGTCGATGTACGCGTGCTGGATCGTCAACTCCGCAATCATCTCGCTGATCACGTAGTTCAGATCCGATCGATGGGCCACATACTTCAACAACGGCTTGTACTGTTGCCGCAAAGCCTCCCAGTCGAAACCGTGCATGTTCTCGACGTAAAAGAAGTCGCGATAACGACGCCATACTTCGTTGAAGATCTGTTCCCACTCCTCAGCCGGAACGCGATCGACGTAAAGTCCGGCAGTCGACACTGCCTTACGCGAGCGGTCACCCGTCGGCGTGGCATCGTAAAGGTTGTAGCCCGGACCTTGCGCGACGAGCACCTTCGAACCATCGTCGGAAAGCACGTATCCGCGAATGTCCTCCGCAAGGGTCGTCTCCTTGCGGTCCTTGAGCGAATAGATCTTCAGCGTGGCCGTGCGGTCGCCCTGGCGGCCGTAATATCCCGCGCCACCGACGACGTAAAGCAGATGTCCCTGCTTAGCTGACAAGCCAAAGTAGTTGTCAGCACCGATCGGCGCTCGCGCAACGCGCTCGGAAATGCCGTCGAAGTCGATCGTCATCGTCGCCGGCGGTTTCGGCGCAGCTTCGGGCTTCGGTGCTTCCGCAGCAGCAGCGGGACTCGGAGTCTCGGCAGGCTTGTCAGGAGACGAAGCCGGCGCCGGTTTTGGACCATCCTCCGATGACTTCGCCACTGTCACTTCATCACTCTCCGGCGGAAACGGATGCTTCACGTCTTTGCGCAGCGTCATCGCGTAGAGGTACGTCGCGCGATTCGTGGCGAAGTTGAACTCCACACCGGAAAGCTGCGGCAGAAACTCGCGATCGCTGAAGAAGTAAAGATAGTTGCCCTGCGGATCCCACGCGGGACTGCTCGCGTTGAAGTTCGTGTCCGTCACGCGCCGCAACTGGCTGTCGGCCCCGTTCCAGATGTAGATCGCCGAGAACTGGTTGTCGTTCGCCATCGTGAACACGAGATAGTTTCCGCGCGGCGACCAGGAGTAGTCGCGCACCTGACCGCGACGCGAGTCAGCGATCTCGGTGAGCTTGCGATCCGCAAGCGTTAACACGTAAACCTTGCCGTCTTTATCGCTGAACGCGATCCGTTTGCCGTCATGCGACCACGCGGGAGCGTAACGCATCGCTTTGCCGCCGTGCGTGATCTGTTCGGCAGGTTTCGAGCCGTCCTGCGGAATCAGATACAACTCCTCTTCACCGCTACGGTCCGAGATAAAAGCGACCTGCGATCCATCAGGCGACCAGCTCGGCCACTTGTCGAACGCGCCGGAACTGTCGGTCAAGTTTCGCGTCGGGCCTTTCTCGATCGGCGCTGAAAAGACGTCGCCACGAGCGCCAAACAACACCCGCTCACCTTTCGGACTCAGGCCGACACTTTGAATCAGGTTAGCCGCCGAAACACGACTCGGCCGCCGCGCGATTCCTTCGTCAGGAACGTTGATCGAAATCGGCGTGCTTCGCTTGCTGCGCGCGTCGAGAACCTGGAGCTCGCCGTTCAACTCGTAAACGATCTGGCCTTCGTTGTCGGAACTGGGCCAACGCACGTCGTACTGCCTGTTTGTCGTGATCTGTGTGCTGCGGCCGGAACCAACGTTGTAAGCGTAAAGATTGAAGTGACCGTCGCGATCGGAGTCGTAGAAGATGGTGTCGCCGATCCACATCGGATCGCGCGTGGCGCGCGGGCCTTCGGTGATCTTTTTCGCGGTGCGGTTATTGAGGTTGAAGATGTAGAGATGATTGGCCTGGCCGCCGCCGTAGCGTTTCTCGGAACGGAAGTCGCGCGCTTGCGGCGAGTAAACCATCTCGGTCCCGCTCGGCGAGTAGTCGCCGGAACCGGCGGTCGGCATCGGCAGCGGTTCAGCGGGTCCGCCGTCGATTGAAACTGAGTAAAGACGCGCGATACCGACCGACCACGAGTCTCTCGTCGAGCGGAAGTAGACGTGTTTGCCGTCTTTGCTCCAACCGTAGACCTGGTTCTCCCAGCCCCAGCGCGGCGGCAACGGTCCGCGCGCCGGATAGAAGGTCAGTTGCTTGGGTTCGCCGCCGGTCACCGGCACGATGTAGACCTGTTCGTCGCCGTCGTACTGCCCGGTGAAAGCGATCCATTTTCCGTCCGGTGAGAATTTGCCGAAGAGCTCGACGCCGGGATGCGACGTCAAGTGCGTGGCCATGCCGCCGGAAGACGGCGCTGTCCAGAGGTCGCCTCCGTAGGTGAAGACAACGCGGTCGCCGCGAATGTCGGGAAATCGCAACAGCTTCGTTTGCGAGTAGGCCGCGGACGAAGCAGCGAGCGCCAGCGCGAGGAGCGTGGCAACACGGATCAGACGGATAGTTCTAAACAATGGGGGTACCTCCTTATTACTTGCGGTTTTTGAACGCGTCATTGAGTTCGGTGTGTCTACTACTTAACACCACCGGTCGGCCATCTATGAACAAATATCGTATGTGGGTACGAATTTCGAGAAGATCGCCGTCCGTCACGACTAAATTCGCCATCTTTCCCGGTTCGATCGCGCCCAAACGGTCGGCGACGTTCAGTATCTGCGCCGGATAAAGCGTGACGGCCTTCAACGCATCCGCCTTCGACAACCCGAACGCGGACGCCATCCCGGCATATTGCCCGAGGTTGCGAACCTCCGGGCCGGCGTCTCCGGTCGAAATACAGAAGCGCACTCCCGCCTGCTGTAACTTGGCCGCGTTCTCGTACAGCGAATCGTACGCATCATCTTCGCGACCAGGCAGCGAGAAGATTCCCGTCAGAATCACCGGCACGTTCTTCTCTTTCAGCAGACTCGCGACCTTCCACGCGTCGTCGCCACCCAGAATTATGGCTTTGAGTTTCATCTCTTCCGCAAACCGGACAGCGCCGCGAATCTCCGCCTCGCGGTCGGCGCGGAAGATCACGGGTCGTTCGCCACGAACGTACGGAACGAGCGATTCGAGCACGACGTTGTGGTCGGGACGCGGCAATGTCTTGTCTTTCGCGTAAGCATCCTGCGCGCGGCCGTACGCCTCACCATCGCGCAACATCTTGCGGATCTGTTCGACCTGCCGCTCGTTGTTCGCGAGCGTCTCGGTGAGATTGGCCGGCGCTTGAAAACCGCCGCCGAATCCACCACCGCCGCCGCCGATGCGCGGGTAGTTGATCACCAGGGCGAACTGAGGAACTACGGCCATCTCTTTTGGCGCCGTGCCGAGCAGGTTGATGAGCGCTGCCTGCCCCGAGATCAATCCGCCGGTCGGGGACGTCAACGTATTCGTTATTCCTTCAACTCGCGTCACGGCGATGTGGGCGCTGTGCGGATTGACGGCGATGATGGCCTTCGCGTTTGGATTCAACTCGCCGACTTCGGCAGTGTCAACGGTGCCGTTTGCGCCTTGCGGGACTTCGACGAGGCCCATGTTCGTGCCTGCGTCGATCATTCCCGGGTACACCGAAAGCCCGCGCCCATCGATCGATTGCGCGCCGGCGGGAACGTTGACGCTCGCGCCGACGGCTTCGATCTTCCCGTCGCGAATGACAACGGTGCCGTTCTCGATGTCCGCGCCGCTGACGGTGACGATGCGAGCATTACGAATCGCGAAGACGCCGCGCGGAGGAACCACGCCGTCCTGCATGGTCGGATTTCCGATCTGCTGCGCGAGAACAGGAACACAGATCAAACAAATCGTAAGCAGAATCTTCACGGCTTTTCCTCCTGCACGTCGTCTTCATGACCACTCGGCCGGCGTCGCGGCGCATTGGGCGACTGAGCACCACGTGCCGGAGGCTTGTTCGGATCAGCCTGTTCCAACATTGCGCGTTCTTTCGCGAGCTCGGGACGGCGCGCGAGATCCTGTTGGCGATCGAAAAAGACGGTGCCGTCGATGAAGGTGGTGTCGACGCGCGAGTAGACGCTGAATGGGTGTCCGTTCCAGATCGCGAGGTCGGCGTCTTTGCCGACTTCAATCGAGCCGACGCGTTCCTGGATGCCGAGTTGAATCGCAGGATTGAGCGTGATGAGTTTCAACGCTTGCTCTTCAGTCAGGTCGCCCCAGTGCATCGCCTTCGCGGCTTCGATATTCAAGCGACGAGCGCGCTCATCGGAGTCGGAATTCATCGAGACGACGACTCCCGCGCGCGTCAGGATCGCGGCGTTGTAGGGAATCGCGTCGTACGCCTCGATCTTGTAGGCCCATGAGTCGGCAAAGATGGATGCGCCCGCGCCGTGCGCCGCGATTTCTTTCGCGACCTTGTAGCCTTCGAGCACGTGCTGAAACGTCTTGATCTTGAAACCAAATTCATCCGCGATATTCATCAGCATCAGGATCTCGCTCGCGATATAGCAGTGAGCATGGACGTACCGGCGGCCCTCCAGAATCTCGACGAGCGGCTCGAGCTGCAAGTCACGCTTTGGCGGGAGCAGGTTCTTGTCCTTCGCCGACGCGGCGCGATACTCGTCCCACGTCCGCTTGTAATCGCGCGCGCGCGTGAACGCGTCGCGAATCGTCTCCTCGACGCCCATGCGCGTGTTTGGATAACGACGCGTGACGCCGGGCAGGTTCGGAGTGCTGCTGCGCTTCACGTTTTCGCCGAGCGCAAACTTGATCCCCGGCATCGCGCCCGGAAACAGAAACTCGCTCGCCGGCCGGCCATACTTGATCTTCACGACCGTATTCAAACCGCCGATCGGATTGGCTGAACCGTGCAGTAGATTCAACGTCGTCACGCCGCCGGCCAACTCGCGATACAGATCGACGTCGGTGGTATTGAGCACGTCTGAAGTACGCACCATCGAAGTGACTGCAAGCGTGCCTTCGTTGATGGTGTCGAGCATCGAGTGGGAGTGACAGTCGATGATGCCCGGCATGACGAATTTGCCGGTGGCGTCGATGACGCGCGCGCTCCCAGACGCCGTCAGGTTCTTCCCAACGGCGGCGATCTTGCCGTTACGAATCAGCACGTCCGTGTTAGGTAGCGTGCCGCGCGTGACGGTCAACACCGTGGCGTTCTTGATTAGCGTTTCGCCGGTTTGCGCCTGCGCCACGGTTCCCATTAACGCAAGGATGAATACCAGAAGTATTTTTTTCATAAGCTGTGTTCCTCAGTTTGGACGCACACGAGTTGCTGTAAAGGTTCCAGGCGCGCCGCCGACTACGGTTACGCTGCCGCGAATCTCGTTCCCGGCAAGCGTTCCGGTGAACGTGGCTTCTTTGGTTTGTCCTTCGATTTGGAGCGGAACAGTGAAGCGAACTTCGTCAGCAGCCATGGACGCGTTCGCGATCTCGCCGGTGCCGAGTGGACCTGAGATCGAGCCAGTCAGACGTTCGCCTTCTTGTTGCAACGTGAGCGTCGCAGTCTTCTCGTCCTGGCCGAACTTGAGGTTGAGTGTCCAGGCGCCGCTGACGGTGTTACGCGCGCCAGGACCCGCGCGATCCGCTGCCGGTGGACGCAGGTCAACTGGACGGCCGTCGATGAAGACGTGAGCGACGCGGCTGTTTCGATCGAACAGGTCGCCGCGCGTCACGGTCAGGTTCGCGATCTTTCCGGTTTCAATCGATCCGAGCTGATTCGAGACGCCGAGAATCTCGGCCGGCCAAATCGTAAACGCACGCACCGCATCGACAGCCGAAAGCCCGTTCTCGATCACGCGGCCCGCGTTCACCATCAGGTCCGACATGTTCGCGAGCGAGCCTGATTCAAACGCGAAACGAACACCTGCTTTCGCGAGTTTACCCGCCGTCTGCTGCGCCTCGACGCGCTCGCGCAACACGCGCATCGGCTCGGGATCAGCTTCGGGTAGCGCCGCCGTCGTGCGGCGCGGCAGATTGAGCGACAGCAGCACGGGCACGTTGTCTTTCTTCAAACGGTCGGCTACTCGATCCGATTCGCGTCCGCCTGCGATGATGAGCCGCAGTTTGAACTCGGCGGCGAGATCGAGCGCGCGAGTGATCTCGCGTTCGCTGTTTGCGAGCATCACTACGGGCATGCGGCCTTCGATCACGGGCACAAGCGCCGCCAGTGAACGGTCCGTGTCCGGACGGCGAATGCCGCGCGGGTTGCGTTCGTAGATCTGCATCGAGTCGCGATAACGCTGCGCGTCGAGCATCATCTGACGCAACGTCGAAAAGACGCCCATCAACGACCCCGGATAACCGCCGCCGCGCAAAGGAGTGAAACTGACGTGCATAGCGACGGGCGAGCGCGCGATCATCTGCTGTGGCGTGTCGCCCGCGAGATTGATTAACGCCGACTGTCCCATCCAAATACCGCTGCGCGGCGCGGTCAGTGCGGTCGTGATGCCGATGTTTCTCGACGACTCGATCTCCGTTCCGGCCGCTCGAATCGTGTCTTCGACCATCACTTCCGGTTGCAAACCGGCGGGCTGCGTCGAGTTTGGACCGCCCGGCGCAGGACGTTGCTGTTGTTGCAGGAAAGCAACGCCTCCGCCGCCACCGCCCGGAGCCGGAGATGGTGCAGCGTCGGGCAGCGCCAGGTTCGTGTAGGCGTCGATCAGGCCGGGATAGACAGTCAGTCCGGTGCCGTCGATTACGCGCGCATCGGATGGCGCGGTGACGTTCGGACCCGCAGCGGCGATCAAGCCGTTGCGAATCACGATCGTGCCGCGGTCGATGGTCGGACCGGAGACGGTGACGATGCGAGCGTTGGTAATGGCGTAAGTGTCGATGGCGCTGCGCTGCGCGTGCGTTTCGGGAAACGGGCGGAGAACGACGAGCGCGACCGTACAAAGTGCGACAATAAGGCGCGGGTGTACTTTTGGCATAGGCAACCAAATCCCCATCAGTTTGATTTGCGAACGCTGGTTAAGAAGCAACCAGCAACTCGTTTAGGAAAGAGACGAAAGCTTAGCTCAAAACGAGAAAGGAGGGAAGCGAGCTTTGAGCTGGGTACTTTGTGCTTTGAGCTTGGTCTTAGGTCTTAGGTCTTTTGGTAATCACAAAGCACAAAGACCAAAGACCCAAGCCCTAAGACCTTCTTCCCTACTTATTAGCGTTGGCCTTCTTCGCGTTGGCGTTGGCGTTCGCGTTCTTGCCCGTCGCGTTTGCGTTCGCATTCGCGTTGCCGCTCGGCGAGACCTTCAGCATGTTCTTCACTGACTTGACGCCGTCGACAGATTTCGCGACCTGTTCGGCGCGCGTCTTCTGCGCCGCACTGGCGACGGTTCCGCTGAGAGTTACGACTGCGTTATCGACGTCCACGTTGATCGTCGAATCGCGCAGATCATCCGCGGCGGCCAGGTCGAACCGCGTTTTGACCCATAGCCAGGTATCGCTCGCGCCACTGCCGACCGTGCGACCCGACTCCTTCGCCTCGCGCTGATACCGCGCCTTGTTCCGTTCGGTCTCCTCGCGCGTTGGAGCGGTGTTCGTATTGTGATTCGCCGCGAGTGTCGGTGAGGGCGAGGCGGCCAGATTGGCGTTACTGTTCACATTGTTGTTGACGTTGCGATTAGCCGTCCCACCGTCGCAGGCCAAAAGTGATAATGAAATGACTGCGGTGATGGCCAGTCCAATGATTCTGCTGCTCATTCCTCGAAACCTCCTTATCAAAAGACAGACGAAGAGCCAGTTCGGAAAACGTACATTATCGGGGCTCTTCGTTGAAAGGTAGCAAGGAGCGAGCCAGAAGCTCAGCGCCAAATCTGGGGCCACTTAACCGAGCCTTCCTTGGACGTATCGATTTCGGCGGTTTCCGGAACGTCGCCGAACAGGAAGCCCTTGATGTTGTCGAAAAGAAAGTTCTGGGCGTCAGGGTTCGTGAGATCGAGGCCGTAATGATTGATGATCTGCGTCTGCTTTTGCAGCCATCCGTTCCAACAAGGTTGGCAGATCTCGGCGCTGATTCTTTGTCCGAGCTCATTGGGAAAAGGCGCGTACCCGAGCGCCGGACGTTTCTCGCCGCAGTGTGTGCATTTGATCGTGTCAGCCATTTGAAGTCTCCTCCTTGTCGAAACCGTTATCGCTGCGATGCCTTGATTGCAGCAATTGTCTCATCATCTTTCGGTTTGAATAAACCCAGGGGGCGAACATCGCTGTGACGCACGATTCCCTTCGCGTCGATTACGAAAACTGAGCGCGCTACCTTTCCGGGGATTAACGACCGCGCGCCATAAAGTTTCGACACCTCGCTATCAACATCCGACAGTAAACGCAACGGCAGCTCGTGATGATCCGCAAACTTCCGGTGCGACTCGACTGAATCCGTCGAAATGCCAACCACTTCTGCTCCCGTTGCCATGTAGTCGTTCCAGCGATCGCGCACCGAACACATCTGTCGCGTGCAAATGGGCGTCTCGTCGCCAGGGTAAAAAAGCAGCACGACGACTTGCCCGCGATGGTCCGACAAACGCCACTCGGCGCCGTCGCCGTCCGGCAAAGTAAAATCCGGGGCTGGTTCGTTGATCTTCATTTATTGATCAAGGACGCGAGGACGTCCATCGCTTCGTCAACCTCTTCGTCAGTGTTGAAGAAATGCGGCGACATGCGCAATCCAGCTCCCGGCCGGCTATCGACGAAGACGCGTCTTTCCGCCAGTCGCTCGACCATTGCCGGGCCATCGTCGACACCGATCATCACCGAGCCGCCGCGCTGGCTCGGATCCAACGGCGTGTTGACTGTCCAGCCATGACTCAGTGCGAAGTCGATCATCCGCTGCGTCCGGCGTTGCGACTCGCCCGCGATTTGCGACAGTCCGACTGACTCCATGATGTCGAGACCCGGCATCGCAGAGTAAAGCGCGGGAATGCTTGGCGTGCCTTGCGCGAACCGTCGCACGGAGCGCGCGTAACGCATCGGCGCAGGGGCGAAGTCGAACGGCGAGTCGTGCGCGACCCAACCCGTCAATCGTGGCGTCAGGTCATGCTGCAAATCCGGCCGCACGTACAAATAGCCGCACGACGGTCCACCGCACAGCCATTTGATTGTTCCGCCGATCAGAAAATCGACTTTCCAGTCGGCGGCGTGGAGCGGCAATACGCCGGCTGACTGGTAAACGTCCAACAGCACCAGCGCGCCTTTTGCGTGCGCCCGTTCGACGATGGCACGCGCGTCGATACGGTAGGAGCTGCGATACGACGTGTGGGCCAACGCAACGAGACACGTCTGGTCGTCGATGGCGTCGAGGATCTTCTCGAGCGGGACCGAGATGCCGTCGAACGTGGGAACGATCTCGACGTTCGCGCCGACCTGCCGCTGACCTTGCCAGATGTATTCCATCGACGGGAAGTCGAGCGCGGTAGTGACGACTTTCTTTCGTTTGCCCGAATGAAAGTCGAAACAGGAGGCGACGGTGGCGAGACCGATCGAGGCGTTTGGCTGAATCTGCACTGAACCGGGTTCGCCGCCGAGGATGCGCGCGAGGCGATCGCCAACGTGACGCGACAGTTGCCACCACGTCGTGGCCCAGGCGTCCTCGCTAGTGTGATGCTCCCACGCGTCGCAGTACGCGATCATCGAATCGCGCGCGGCACGCGGCACCGGCCCGAGGCTGTGACTCAGCAAGTGAATCCCTGATGCAAGGGTGGGAAACTCTTCGCGCCGTCGATCGATCTTCATCTCGTACTTTCCATTGCCAGCTTGCCCGTTCGAGCAGAACAAGTCGGGAAGGGGGCAAGCAAAGCGCGGCCCCGCTCAGTTGCGCAGAAGCGGGGGCGTTGCCCCCTTCCTGACTTGTTCAAGTGTGACGGGTTAAGTAAGTCGAGAATCATTTGTATTTCATCAACATCTTTTCCAGGCCCACCGGATCTTTGGAGAATTCGTCGAGGATGCTTTTCGCTTCTTCACCGATGGGCGGGTCGTGCGCTTCTACGCGAATGGCGTTCAGTATCTCAGCCGCGACAAATTCTTTCGTCATCTTCGGAACGTCGGCGCCGCTGCTCATGTCGGTGTCGATCGTCGTCGGCATGACGGTGATCACGCGCACGCCGTCGTCCGCCAGATACGCGCGCAACGCCTGGCCCAACGATAACAACGCCGACTTTGTTGCGCAGTAGGTCCCGACAAGCGGCAGGTTCACTTTCGCAAATGCCGTTGCGACGTTAACGATCAGCCCGTCGCGTTGCGCGATCATCGCCGGCGCAATCGCGCGCGTGAGACGCAACACGCCGAGATAGTTGACGGCCAACTCACGTTCGATGTCCTCAAAACTCATCGTCAACGGATTGCCGAAGCCCGCAAACCCGGCGTTGTTGATGAGAATGTCCACTGCGCCCATCTGCGCCACCGCGACGACGTCGGCATCGTTCGTCACGTCCAACTGGACCGGCGTGATTCGCGGCGACAGCGCTTTCAGTTCCTCGCGCGCTTCCGGCTTGCGCGTTCCGGCGATAACTTCGTCCGCACCAGCTTCAGCCAACACGGTCACCAGCGCGCGTCCCAGGCCGCGGCCGGCGCCGCTCACTAAAACCCGTCTACCTTCAATCTCCATGTGCGTCTACTTCCGCTACCCGTCGCTTCTGCCGTTGCGAGCGCGCGAGTTGGTAAAGTCCAAGGCCGACGAGCCCCCAAACGAAGATCAGTTCGATACTCGTCAACGACTGACCGCTGATTCGTTGAGCGAGTGTCTGCGTTCGGAGCGCCTCCACGTCCAGGCCCAACTGAACGACAATCAGAAAAGCCATCGCGAGCACGGAGACGGCGGCGGCCACCTGCTGCATCCTGCGCGGCAGGTTAATCTCAATCTCACTCGCAAGCGTCGGGTTCAGACGAGGGAGCAGCAAAAATACCAGGCTATGGATGAAATAAAGCACGACGAGCGCAAAAACTGCAACGTTCAAAGCGAGGGAAAGTTGTCCGCTGATCAACAAGAGCGCGCAACAAATGAGCGTCAGCGTCAGGCCGCGAATAGGAGTCGCCGTTGCCGGATTAACTAAACCAAGCCAGCGCGGCGCGAGACGATCTTCGACGATCATGATCGCCAGCCGCGAGGGAACGAGCATCGTCCCGTTCAACGCCGTCATGATTGCCGCGACAGCGCCGATCGTAACGAACACTGCCGCGCCCGCCGGAAGATACATCGACGCCACTTCCGCCATCGGTGCGCTGCTCGCTTTCAATCGTCCGCCCGGCAACACGCCAAACGACACGACCGACGTGAAGACGTAAACGAGCGCCGTGATCGTGATCCCGTTCAGCATGATCTTCGGCAAACGTCGCGTGCTGTCTTTTACCTCGCCCGCCGTTTGCGCCAGCGATTCGAAACCGGCGTAAGCGAAGAACAGCGGCAACAGGCTCGCACCGAAGCCGTTGAAACCGTGCGAGAAGAACGGTGTGTAGTTTGACGACTGGAGCACGAACAGACCGGGGACGATCAGCACCAGCAAGGCCAGGCACTTCAACGCCGACAAGGCGACTTGCATGCGTCCGAACCAGCGGATGCCGATGACGTGAATCAGATAGAAGACGACGAGGGCCGCGAGCGAGATCGGCAGTTTAAACTGTTGCGCGTCGATGCGGCCGCCACTCAAGGCGATCAAGTAACCGGCCATCGCGTCGGCGAGGTAAGCGCCGGCGCCGATGTACGAGATGATCTTGAGCCACGCGCCGATGTACGCGAACCGGTATCCGTTCACCGTCCGCGAGATGTGCAGGTACTCGCCACCCGGTTCGCGGCCGAGGTGCGTCGATAGATAAGCAGCGTAGGGAATCGACGTCGCGAGAATCGCCGGCGTCAGTACGATGTACCCGAGAATGACGCTCGGCCCGGTGATCGCCCAGGCGCGGCTCGTCACCTGAAAAATGCCCGCGCCGATCAGTATTCCGATCACCGCCGCATACGACTCGAGCGTCCCGAGGTCCCGCCGCAAACGCGATGTCGGTCGATCGTGTTTCACCGGTTCATCAACTCGTTCGACGGCCGCTTCGGATCCAAAACCTTTTCCGCACTCTCGACGCCCGCGACGGGAAGTTTGGCGGCGTCGATGAGCCCGAGTTGAGCGAGCACGGATGCCTGGTCCCAGTAGATGTGCTCGTGCGCCAGTTTGCCGTCGCGGAAGTGAACGATCACGACAAGAGCGACGCGCACGTGTTTGCCGGTTGGTTCGACGCCCGGCAGCATCCAGTCCATTTTGATCGTGTGCGTGAATTCGAAAACCATCTCGTCGACGACGCGATCGACTCCGATGGTGCGCGACACAGGCGTCATCGCTGTATCGGGCGGCATCTGCGGGATGAAACGTGTTGAATAGAACTCGCGCAGTTCGTCGTGTCCGACGCCGCCCGTCATCACCGGAATGTGATTGACGTAAGCGTCCGCGACCATCGTCTGCAGCGTGTGGTCCGTGTTGCGCGTCGCGAATTCGTATTTGACGTGATCGTCCCAACGCGTCGAGAGAACTTGCTGCGCATCGGCAAGACCGCCGCCCGCGAGATGGCGAATGAAAATTTCGAGGCTCCGCAGGTTTGCGAGCTCAGCGGCTGCGGCGTCGTAATGTTCGCCGCCCGGACGGCAGAACGCGTGTCCGAGTCCGGCGTAGTCGTGGATGGTGACGAGCGGACTCGAATCGAGCGCAGCATGAATCTGCTGCTGCGCTTCGGGGGGACAGGACTTGTCGTCGCTCGCGATGTGCAGCATCAACGGGCTGCTCAAGTGGCTCGCCTCGTTCAACGATTTCTCGATGCCGACGCCGTAGTAACCAACCGCGCAATCGGGCTTGAACCGCACTGACAACAAGTAGGCGAGGTTTCCGCCGAGGCAAAAACCGACGGCGCCGGCGCGTCCGCTGCATGCGCTGTGACGACGCAGAAACTCGAGCGTGGCCGCCGAGTCTTCGACCGCTTTGGCTACGTCGAGTCCCTGGTAGAGAGCGAGGCCCTTGTTCCAGTCGTCGCCCTTGTCCGTGAGCTCGACACCCGGTTGCTGCCGCCAGAAGAGATCGGGGCACAGCGCGACGAAGCCGTGAGCCGCATACCAGTCGGCGACGTCGCGAAGATATTTGTTAACGCCAAAAATCTCCTGGAGCACGACGATGCCTGGCCCATAGCCGCTCGCCGGTAACGCGAGATACGCGTCGAACTCGCCGCCGTCGAAAGATTTGATTGTGACCATAGGCCCGGGATGTTATCTGTGACTGAACGTTAGCGCAAATACTTCTTTGTCAGTGGTCAGTTGTCAGTGGTCAGTTGTTAGTGGATGTTGAGCTGCTGACTACTGACTACTGACCACGGACCACTGACCACTGACTACTGACTACTGACAAGTTACCTTAAATATTCTTTCCCGGCGTTGCAGATGCGGAGGAAGTTGCACATGCGGCAGTGCGGCGCCGGCTTGACGGGAAACTCTGGTGGCTCGGCTGACGTGACGATGCGCAACATCGCGTCGTCTACTGCTTGCTCGCAGCGTGCCGCGTCGAGCAGATCTTTCGCGAGGTGCGCTTCGACGTTCGGATCGAGAAAGTGAAGCGTCACGCGAATGCCGGCGGTGGCGAGGGAGGGAAGCAGTTCACGAACAGCGAGCGCATACGCTTGCATTTGCAGCTCGTAGTCGTGCGCCGTGATCTCGATGACGTTATTGGTAGCGATGTCGAGCTCGGGTTCCGGTTCGGGCTCGAAGTCGAAAGCAAATTGGGGTGACTTCGAACGCTTGACCGGCTTCTGGCGAATGAACACGGGCACGTCAACGCGGATCCGGTTGGTCTTGAAATCGATGATCTCGACTTCCAACCAGCCTTCCGGCGTTTGCGTGATCAGCAGCTTATCGATAATGCCGGCGAGAATTCCGAGCGGACGCCGCAGACGAAAACTCACCTCGCTCCACAGGCCAGGAGCCCCAGCCAAAGGAACAGTCGGGAAGGGGGCAGAGCGCAGTGTCGCCCCCGCCTGCTCCGATCGCGGGGGCGACGCTGCGCTTTGCCCCCTTCCCGACTTGTTCAGTTCTACCGACTTGCTGTTTTCTCGCGCTTCTTCGACGCGCCGGAACACGTCACTCGACAGGTAATTCTTCGCGAGCGGCAGCAGGTCTTTGACGGCGGCTTCCGGATCGATCTCGATGAGACGATCCGCGAGTTGCGCTTGTCGCAGTCGCACCACCTCGTCGAAGCTCTGCCGCAACAGTTCTTCACTGTCCTGATCCGGCGTGTAGCGTTCGCAAAAACGATGGATGACCGAACCTTTCAACGTGGCGTTGATGTTCGCAGGCGGCTCAGGCGCTTCCGCGTTGTTCCAAACAGCAAACTCGTCGCTCGACGGCAAACGCAACACGCGTTCGAAGTAGTACTGTCGCGGGCAACGCTGGTAGTTGATCAACTGCGTGACGCTGAACCGATGGATCGAACTGCCGACCGTCGCCTTCACGCGACGCAGTAGCGGAAACACTTCTCGCAGCGACTCGCCCGGCGGCCCAGGTTCCAATACGTCTTCGGGTTCAGGCTCGAACGGCGGCAGCGGTTCGTCTGCCAGATTGATCGTGAGCTGAAGCTGCACGTCCTTAGTTAAATCGACCACGCCCGTCTGTGTTTTGCCTTCGAGCTGCAACGCCTGCCAGATCCACTTCAACCACGAATCGTTCGTGCGGTTCAGTCCGGCGAGATCGTCGGTCGCGCCGGACAGTATCAAACGGTCTTCAGCGCGCGTGGCGGCGACGTAAAGCAGGCGCATGCTTTCGAACAGTTCGCGATACGCATGTCGCTTTTCGAAGTTGCTGAACGTGCAGCCGGCGACGAGGTTGCTGCGTCCGTCCGGAACTTTCATCGTCAGTCCGGCGTGTCGATCGAGCATCACCCAAGTGTCAGTCGCCACGCGCGAGAGCCGCTGCAAGTCGGGAATGATCACGATGGGAAACTCGAGACCCTTCGCCTGGTGGATCGTCATCAGCCGCACCGCGTCCGCGGCCTGATCGATCTGGCCTTCACTCTCGCGGCTGCCAATCGCTTCAAACTCCTCGACGTAACGCACGAAGTCGCGAATCAAGTGCGTGCCCGAACTCTCGAAACGAGCAGCCAGCGTGAAGAGTCGCTGGATGTTCGCGAGACGTTGCGCGCCGTCGAAGTTGGCGGCGACGACGGTCATGTACTCTGACTCGTCGACGGCGAACCGCAGCAGATCGTGAATCGAATAATGATGGCGTCGCGCGACCAGACGGCTGATGAGCGTGGCTGCGCGATCGAGCAGTTCGTGTTCTTCGTCGCTGATGTGATCGAGGTCGTGATGGTTTCGCAGAGCCGTGTAAAGCTTGCGCGGCGCCGAGAAGCCGCGCAGCGCGAGCAACGCATTGTCCGAGAGCCCGCACAACGGCGAACGCAGGACGGCCGCGAGCGCGAGTTCGTCCGTCGTGTTGTCGAGGAAGCGCAGCAGTTGAATCAGGTCCGTGATCTCTTCGCGCTCGTAAAATCCGCGGCCCAGGACCGTCTGGTACGGAATGTTCGCCTGGCGGAAGGCCGATTCGTAGATTTGCACGTGCGTCATCGCGCGAAACAGCAACGCGATGTCGCTGTATTTGATCTTCGGCGACTCGGATTTGATTAGCGTGTTGATTCGACGAGCGAGTTGGGTGGCGTCGAGCACGCGCGAGTCTTGCTCGGCTCGCGGATCGTCTTCGAGCGGCGCCTTGGTCGTGATCATCAACTCGACGAGCGGACCGCTATCGCGCAACTCCCGCTTCGGTTCGCTATCTTCGTGTTTCACGTAGCCGAGCTCGTCGAGCGTCCTGCGCTGCTCGGGCGGCATGTCGTCGGGGACCTGAAACAGCCGCTCGAACAGGTGATTGAAGAAAGCGATCAGCGGCGGCTGACTGCGAAAGTTCAACTGCAACGGCTTTATTTCACCGCCCGCCGCAAGCAACGTCGCCGTCATCTGGCGAAACACGTCGACGTCCGCGCCGCGGAAGCTGTAGATCGACTGCTTGCGGTCGCCGACGATGAAGAGGTTCGCCGGCCTCCTGCCGGCCGGCAACGCAAGCCGTTCGAGCAGCGCCTGCTGCACGCCGTTCGTATCCTGAAACTCGTCGACCAGAAAGAAGCGGTAACGGTCTTCAGTACGCGCGATCACTTCCGGGCGCTGCAAAAGCAACATCGTGCGGGATTCGAGGTCGTCGAAGTCGAGCGCCGAGAGTTTGTGCTTCTCTTCGTTTAGCCGGCGATCGATGCTCGTCAGCAGGTTGACCATCTCGAGCGCGTACTGCTGCGCAAACAGATCGAGACAGACCTGCGGAATGCGTCCCTGAAGATCCTTGTCCCAAACGAGCGTATCGACTGCTTTGACGTGATCCGCAATCGGCGAGCGTGCCTGCGGGCGAAGATCGCGAAACTCGCCGACGCGACGGCAGTAGTCCGCGAGCGTTTCGTGTGACGGGACGGTCCGCAACAGTCTTCGAATATCGGGCCAGGCGTTCATCAGGTCTCGCTGGTTCGCTCGCGCCGCCGGAGTCGTGCGACGCACGGCCAGCAACTCGTCCATCATGCGATCGAGATCTTCAACCGCGCGCGCGTGATCTTCGGCGCTGGCGTGAACACGAGCCGTCGCCACGGCCAGCTCTTCGAAACTCAATCCCTGCCCGCGCGCGTCGCGATAGACCTGGGCCAACGCTGCTGCCAGACGACTGCGACCGACGCCCAACGTCAATCGCGAAATCTCGACGTGTCCGGCACTGATAAACTCCGACAGCACTTCCTCGACGACCCACTCCAACATCAACGCCGCCTGGTGTTCGTCGAGCAGCAGAAACTGCGGATCGACGCGCGCTTCGAGCGGAAACTCGCGCAACAGTCGCGCGCAAAAACCATGAATCGTCGTGATCACGGCGCCGTCGAGCGTGCGTTTGTAGTTGAGCCAGCGCCGTCGCTCGTCGCCGGTTGCGGTATCGAGGATGAGGTTCAGTTCCTTGCGCAGCCGTTCGCGCATCTCGTTGGCGGCGCGATTGGTGAACGTGATCGCGACGATCTGATCGATCGAAAGACTCTGTTCGCGCAGGATGTGGAGGTAGCGCTCGACGAGGACCGTCGTCTTGCCGGAACCCGGTCCCGCCGTCACCGAGATGTGCTTCTTGATCTCGTAGGCGGCCGCGGCCTGTTCCGGCAGTAACTCGCGCTTCTCGTTCATTACTTCTGATAATCCGTGTTTGTCCTATATCCGTAACAACAGCTAAACCACCACTCATGGGAACACGGATATAAGGAATATTTCCTTACCACTTCTTCTTTTTCTCGATGCGGTCGCGGTCGTAGCGGCAGACGGCGCCGTAGTCGCAGAAGCGGCACGTCTTCTGCCGCTCAGACGGATCGACGACGAACCGGCCGGCGCGCATGCCATCCAGGAACATCCAGATCTTCTTAATCACTTCCTCGCGTACCTGTTGCCAGTCTTCATCGGAAAACACGGAGTTCTTCGCGCGAAGATTCAGGTAGTCCAACTGCGTCGCTCGATACAGACCTTTGTTGCGCCGCTCGTGCGCGCCGCGAATGATGTAATAACCGCCGCCGGCGATCTCGTGATCGGGAAGGATCAGTTTTTCGAGTGCTTCGAGATAGATGGGAAGCTGGAGACTGCGTCCGGAAGTGATGTCCCACTTGCTCGCGCCGGTCGACAACTTGTAGTCGTAAGCGACGACCGTGTCGTCGCGGGCAACGTCGACACGATCGATCTGCCCGCTGATCTTGATCGTCTCTTCGCCGATCAACGTGTCGCGGCTCAACTCGAGCGGCGCGTCTTTCGAGTCGGGATCCTTCGCCGCCGACCGCGCGCCGCCAAACGCGACCTCGAAATACGCGGGCAACACCTGACGGTTCGCTGACTCTTCCTGGAGCGCCAGTTCGTACAGCAGCACCTGGTCCAGCAGAATCTTGCGAATCTCGCGATCGATCTTCCAGATCTGCTTGTTGAGCGGCGGGACGACGCGTTCATGCTCGTCGAAAACTGCCTCCGCGATGGAAGCAAGCTCGGCGCGCAGCGTTTTCTGATCGAGTTTGTACAGCGGCTCACGGCGATGTCGTTCGAAGAAGCGGCGCAGCACGTCGTGCAACAGCTTGCCGGCGTCGATCGCCTGCAAGTCGAGAGCGGCTTCGCCGCGAGGTTCGAGACGCAACACGCGTTGCGCGAAGAAACGATACGGGCAGTTGCCGTAGACGCTAAGACTGCTGGCGCTGTGCACGTAGTCAGGACCGAACTTCTGTTTCAGCAGTTCGAGAAGATGCGGATCGGTGATCTCGCCGTCGTATGGGCCAAACTTCGGGCTGCAACGTTCGCGCTCGATCTCGATGCGTCGCAACGCGGCGTCGCTAATAAACCCGTCGTTGCGAGCGAGCGTGAGCAGACGCCTGACGCGAGACAACGGCACCAGGTTCTCTTTCACGAGGCGATGACGGTGGCGTTCCTCCTGCCGAACGAGCGCGACGCTCATCTGCGTCGTGTTCGAGATGTCGTTCAGGTCGCGGCCTTCGTAATCGCTGCGGACGATTTCTGTTTCGATCTCGAAAGGCGCGACGGCGCGTCGTAGTTCGTCCACGTAGTAAGACGCGACTGTTTCCGAGTCGTCTTCGAGCATCAGCGGGCGGGTCACGTAGAGACGCTCGGTGGCGCGGCAGGCGCACTGGTAGAAGTAGTGCTCTTCCTTGAGCAACGTGGCCGGCGAGATGTCTTCGAGAATCAGGCCATACTCCTTCAGCCGCTCGCGGTCTTCGTGCGGGTAGATCCAGTCGCGAGAGGCGCGCAGTGGAAAGCCACCCTCGATGAGGCCGGCGATGAAGATGGCGCGAAAGCGCAGGCCGCGGACGTCGGTGGCTTCGAGGATGCGCAGGCCGGAGCGGTCGGCGGCGCCGAGCAGTTGTGATTGCGAGTTGATCGAGCGGCGCACTTCCTGAAGAAACACGGACAGCCGAGTGTTAGGAGCGGGCGCGTTGCCCCCTTCCTGACTTGTTCTTTCAGTGGAGGTGAGTTCGATGCTTTTGATCGCGGCAACGAGCGCGCGGCGGATCGACTCCAACGCGTTGAGATTCAACATCACTTGCGGGAGCTCACGATCGTCGTTCGACTTCCGCGTCGGCTCCGCGATCTGTTCGCGAAACCCGAAACGGCCGAGCAGCCGCATCAACTCGCCCCGCAGCTCTGCCGGTTTCCCAACACGCGGCACAGCCTGGACCAACTCGGCGAATCTCTGAATGACAAGCGACGTCCAGGCGAGCGCTGCCGGATGAATATCGACCGACGGACGCCGCTTCTTTTCAACGCCTTTCTCTTCAAGCTTCGCCGTCTCAGCGTTCTCGACGTTGTCGGCGATGTCGCGATCGCGATCCTGCGCGCCGGCGTCGAGGTTCAGCAGTTCTTTCGTCGCTTCGGCCTGCGGCAGGTTAGTGATGATCTTCTCAGCGCGCGCCAGCCACGCATTCACATGCAACTCACCGCCGACGTAAGCGAACGCGTTTTCGAGCGCGTCCGCGTCCCAGAAACCGATGCTGAGCGGCTGTCGAGTATCACGCAGGAGATGGCGATACTGTTCGTTAAAGCGCTCGGTCAGGATCTTTAACTCCTCATCTTCGAGACGGAAGTATTCCGACTTGATCAGGTCGGCGAGATCCGAAATGCGCGTCGCCTCAGCGTCTTCGTTGGCGATTCCTTCGAGCAACGCGATCAGCTTCAACGCGGCGCGATTCGCGGGAACGTCGCCGCCTTCGATGCGCAGTTCGAGGTTGCACGGGATCCGCTCCTGGTGCAGCACACGCGCGATCGTGTTCGCGTACCGCGAGCGCTCGCGCACGACGAGAGCGATGTCGGCGAGGTCGTAGTTTTCGGTCAGCACAAGACGTTTGACTTCGTGAGCGACGGTGCGGATCTCGGTGTCGCGGTCGCCGCACTCGAGGTAACGGATCTCGCGCAGCTTGTCGGAAACTGCCGGGCCGGAAATGGAAGAGTTGAAGAGGTTCTCGCGCAAGCCGGTTAGCACGCCGTTTGTCGGCAAATACTCCGTCGCCTGGCGGATCTCGAACTTCGCCATGCTCTGAAGCAAAGCGATCGTCTCCTGGAAGGGAACGAAGATCTCCTCGTTGCGTGCGTCGTGATTGAGGTTGACGATCGTCTGCGGGATGCGAGGGATCAGGTGCCGCAGGATCTCGCCTTGCACCGGTGTGAAGTCGAAGAACCCGTCGATGATTAGGAGCCGCACGTTGTCGAGCCAGGGGATTTGAACGTGTTGCCCGTCGACGTCGCCGCGCAGCACGGATAGAGCTCGCAACTGATCGGCGTCTTCTTCTGTGAGCAGGTTCTTGTTCAGTAGATCCGAGTAGGTTGAATAGATGAGCGAGACTTCGCTGTCGAAATCGATCTGTGTCGGGAAGTCGAAGGTGCGCGCGGAGAGGATCTGCGCCAGTTCGGCCGGTGTTTTGGCGGCGCGCTGGAGTTCGCCGAGCAAGGTCGTGACGGTGTTCACGCAGCCTTCGCGCAGGGCGAGGGGCGCCATTGCTTTTAGTTTGTCCTGCGCGAGGAGGCGCATCAGGATCTGCGCGACGAGACTGCGTTTCATTGGCAGTTCGTCGCGATCGATTGGGATGCGTGGTGGTAGCGGCCGGCCCACATCGTCGACCGCTGATGAGATCAGGCGGTGTGCAAGACCGCGAAACAGGTGAACGGGTAAGTCACCCCAAACGCCATTGCGCTTGCTGGAGTCAAGAACGCCTTGAGTGACGACTTCCAGCAGCGGATGGGAAGCACACAGATATATGAAGTTATTAGAGCGGTCAGTAGCTACAAAATCACCGCAACGCTCGATGAGCAGCGTTCGACTATTGCCGAGGAGAGGTCCGAGCCAGATTTCATTCCAGACGTTATGCACGGAACTAAAACATTAATCACAAAAGGCATTAACCACAAAAGGCACAAAGAGAGCTTGAACCATGAATGATCTCGCTATGTTTTTTTGAAGACAAGCGCGGCCTTACCTGAATCAAACTCTTTTGTGCCTTCTGTGAATTTTGTGCCTTTTGTGGTTAAAAAAACTAGATCTCCGGGAACAGTCCACCTTCATCAAGACTGAGCGGCCGAGTTGTCTTGTCCACCGGCTCGATGGGTTTGATGTCTTCGCCCGCCAGCGCGCCCCGCTCTTTGAATCGCCTCGCCGTCACCAGCACCCGCGTCTCCAGCGAACGCACACCTTGATTATAAGCGTCGAGCGCGCGATCGAGGTTGCGCCCAATCGTGTCGTAGTGCTTCGTAAACGTCCGCAGCCGATCGTAAAGCTTGCGCGCAAGGTTGCTGACTTCGTGCGCGTTCTCCGCCATCTGCTCCTGCCGCCAACCATACGAGATCGCTTTCAGCAACGCGATCAACGTCGTCGGCGTCGCGATGATGACGTTTTGACTAACACCGTCTTCAATCAACTTCGGATCGTTCTCCAGCGCCGCGCTATAGAACGTCTCACCCGGCAGAAACAGCAACACAAACTCCGGCGTCGGCTGCACCGCTTCCTGATACTGCTTGCGACTCAGCGTCGCGATATGAGTTCGCACAAGCCGTGCGTGATCTTTCAACTTCGTCGCCCGCACTTGTTCGTCAACCGCGGAGATCGACTCATAAAACGCGTCGAAAGGCACTTTCGAATCCACGACGATCGTGCGATTGCCCGGCAGCCTGACCACCATGTCCGGACGCAGACGACCATCTTCGCCATTGACCGTCGTCTGCTCGGCGAAGTCGCAATACCGCACCATGCCCGCCATCTCGACGACGCGCCGCAACTGAATCTCACCCCATCGCCCACGCACGTGCGGCATCCGCAAAGCCTTCACGAGGTTCCCCGTTTCCGACTGGAGCTGCGACTGCGACGTCGCCAGCATCTTCACTTGCTCGCGCAACTCGGCGTACGCACCCACGCGCGTCTTTTCAAGCTCGCCGATCTTGTCGTCGACCTTTTCCAGCGACTCTTTCAACGGCTTGATCAATTCGTCGATCGCGTTCTGCCGGCGTTCGAGATCGCCCTTCGCCGTCTCCTGAAACTTCTCGAGATTTTGCCGCGCGAGATCGATAAATGACTGGTTGTTATTTCTGAGCGCGTCTGCTGAGAGCGCCTTGAACGCGTCGGCGAGCTTATCTTCCGCCCTGGTGAGAAGTTCGAGTTTCTCCTGGCTTGTCTTTCGTTCTTCTTCCAGCTTCGTTTGCAGCGCGGAGAGTTGTGCGGCGGTGCTGGAGTTTTCCTTTCGCAGTTCGCCCGCATGCGCAGTTTCGCGATCGAGCGCTTCGCGAAGCTGACGGACCTGTTCCTCCTTGCCCGCGAGCCGTTCGACCAATGTGGCAAGCTCGGAATTTGTTTTCGCGCGAGTTACGAACCAGAGGGAGAGAGCGCCGATGACAAGGCCCACGCCCAGCATCGACAGCGGAAACAAAAATTCCATGCGCGGATTCTACCCTATCTTCCGAAGCTCGCGACCATTCGTTCGTAAACTTTGCGGGTCAATCGCACGTCGTTGAGATTGTATTCGCGAATCTGTTCCAGTTTCCCGGCCTGATAGAGCTCGAACACTTTGCTGCCTTCGACCTCGTTCGTCTTGCTCGACTCGATCCCCAGCGCCCACGCGATATCGTCGAGACTGACGTTGCGCTTCGCGCCCAGCCACCAGCGATGCATCGTGTCGAACACGCCGCGTACGTTGTACTCACTCAGATTCACGAATGGCCGCACTTGGATCGCGTTCGCCAAACAACGCTGGAAGATGAATGGCAGATCGAAGCCGATGATGTTGTGGCCGACGAGCTCATCGCAATCGGGATCGAAGTCTTTCATGAACTGGACAAACGCGAGCAGCGCCTGCTTTTCGTTCTGTTCGTAGCCGTCCTGGTCGATGCCGAAGACGTGCTCGCTGGCGTGCGGACCAAAGTCAGGAAACTCCAGCCCCGGAATCGGGCCGACGTGCAGCGCGATCGAGAGCACGCGTCCTGACGTTGCGCTCAGCGAACCCAACTCGTAACAGCGCTCTTCTTCGGCGGCGATGTCTTCGAGGTAACGTTGTTGCTGTTCGAGGCGCATGTTGCCGAGACGCATCAGTCGTTCGAGTTGCGAACCGACGCGTTCGCGATAAGTCGGCAAGGTCAGCGTTTCGATGTCGAGCGTGTAGGCGCGCGGGAGTTTTGGTTCCGCGTTCTGGTGCTCGCGGTATTGGTCAATCGTGATCGGGCGATACTCGGCGACGACGAACTGCTGGCGATCCTGGAAAGTTTCGAGTTTGCCCGTGATGCCCCAGAGACCGGGCTTCATCTCTTTCCAAGTTTCGATGACCTCGCCCCAGATCTTGAGCGCGAGCGTCCCGGACGCATTGCGCGCCGTCGCATCGCAGAAGAGCCGCCCCTGCTGCGTGCGCCGCTCGCGCACCGACGTGACGAGCACGATCAGCCACAAGTCTTCGCCGTGCGGAATCTCGGGAATGGGAACGTTACCGCGCATTAGGCCACCGATTTGCGAGCATTAGGGCGATCATTTTGTAATCGGCAACAAACGACCACAAGGGATATTCGAAAGTGGCGGGCTTATTTCTTTCGATTAAGAAATGCGCGAACCACGCGCAGCCGTAACCGGGGATCAACGCGAGCGGAAACAACCACCATCTTCCCGATGCGATGAAATAAACGACAGTCGCGAGCCCGGCCGTCGTGCCGAGCAGGTGCAGCCAACGCGTTCCCGGCCGGCTGTGCTCGGCCATGTAAAACGGCCAGAACTCCGAAAACGATTTATATCGATCCGAACTGCGTTTCATTCAACGGTTCCACATTCACCAGTTGCAAATTCTCGTCGACGTGCTCGACGCGGCTCATTCCAACCAGCGACGTCGTGATCCCCGGCGCCGAGCGCACGAACTGAATCGCCGTCTGCGCGTCAGTCGACAATGATCCGAGCGCGCGCGTCACCGCCTCCGGCAATCCTCGCGCAACGCGTCCCTGCAACATCGAACCACTCGCCATCACCGTCACGCCGAGCGTCTTCGCCGCGTCGAGAACCGACATCGGCTCGCCGTCAATCGATTCGTTCGCCACCGTCATCGCTTCCGGCATCGCGAGGTTGAACGGCAACTGGATGAAACGGAAACCATGCGACTCGTTTCCCACCTCGCGCGCCAGTTCGACCATCCGCACGAGCGAGTGATGTCTCCCCGACCCGCCGGGCTCACGAAACCCGTTCCACGTCGCCACGCCGTAAAACTGCAACTTTCCCTCGCGGCGATTGCTTTCCAACATTTCGAACGCCAGCCGGATCCGGTGATAAAACTCCGTCTGCGAAACGTGGTCCAACTGCGACTCCGGATTGTGAACGTAATAGACGTCGACCTGCTCGAGTCCCATGTTCCGCAGCGACTGATCGAGTTGGTTCTGCAAGTAAGACGGTGTCATGCAATGACTGCCGACGATGTCGTCGAACGACGCGATGCCGGGATTGACGAACGTCTCCGCGACGTACTCGCCCACGTTGCGCGGCGGCGCGCCGTCAAACGGCAGGTAACCGCCTTTCGTGCAGATCACGAGCTCGTCACGCGAGAACCCGTCGTCGCCGAGCGTCTTCAGCGCGCGCCCGATCGAGCGTTCGCTTCGTTGAAAGCGATAGTTCGCGGCAGTGTCGATGACGTTCACGCCGCGCTTCACCGCGCGAACGATCGCGTTTGCGTAACTCACATCGGTCTCGTCGTCGGCGTTGCCGAGATACGTGCCGATGCCGATCGACGACAACGTCAGTTCCTGTGCCTTGCGGAAATGGCCCGAGGCGCTGTTCGCAAACCTGTCGCGATAGTGAGCTGTGCCCTGCGGCGTGGCCTGATTCGTTGGCGGCATATTTCTCGCGGATGTTATCAGTATGTTAGTTTTGGGAAAAGTTTTACATGAAAAACGCTGAGACATCACACCTGCGAACACGTTCGTCGCTCGATATCGACGAGCAGGCGTTCGACGACGTCACGCGCCAGGCAACAGAACTGGTCGCCGAATACTTCAACACGATTACCGAGCGGCCGGTTCGCGCCGAAAACCACGCAGGCAAGACGACTGCGGCGCTCGACGTCGATCTGCCGGTTGAAGGCGTTCCGCTTGATCGGCTGATGGCCGAGTGCCGGACGATCTTCGATCTCAGCAGACACAACGGTCATCCGCGGTTTTTCGGTTACGTCGCGTCGCCGTCTACCCCCGTCGGCGCTTACGCGGATCTGATCGCTGCGGCGCTTAACGCAAACATAACGTGCTGGCGTTCAGGTCCGGCAGGCACGGAACTCGAACGACTGGTCGTGCGCTGGCTCGGGTCGTTGATCGAATACGACGGCAACGCGAGCGGACTGCTGACGAGCGGCGGTTCGATGGCAAACATGATCGCGCTGCTCGTTGCGAGCCGGCGAAAGTTGGGTGACGAAGCTTCGCGGCGAGGCCTTTGGAACCAGGGAGCGCCGTTGACGATTTACGCGTCGGAAGAAGTACACATGTCGATCCCGAAAGCGGCAGACATCCTCGGACTCGGTCGCGATCACGTTCGCACCGTCACCTGCGACGATCGACAACGGATGCGCGTTGACGCGTTGCGCCGGCAGATCGAAACCGATCTGCGCGATGGATTCAGACCGTGTTGCGTCGTCGCCAGCGCAGGAACCGTCAACACGGGCGTCGTCGATCCGCTGGACGAGATTGCCGGCGTCGCTCGTGAGTTTGACCTGTGGTTCCACGCAGACGGCGCTTACGGCGCGCCCGGCATACTCGACGAGCGAAAGAAGCACCTGTTTCGCGGTCTTGGACGCGCCGACTCGGTTTCACTCGATCCGCACAAATGGCTTTACGTTCCGGTTGACGCCGGTTGTTTGCTGTTTCGCGATCCGCGGCCGGTGAAGGCGGCGTTCAATACGGAAGACGCCGATTACATCAAGGTTCACGGCCACATTGACGACGAGGCGTTTGCGTTTTGGGACTACGGCGTGGAACTCTCGCGCCGCTTTCGCGCTTTGAAGGTGTGGCTGACGCTGAGTTACTACGGTGCACGACGGATCGCCGAAGCCGTTAGCGAGGACGTCTCGCTGGCTGAGTATCTGGGCGAACTCGTATGCGCCGCCGATGATTTCGAACTGCTCGCGCCGGTGGAGTTGAGTATCTGCTGTTTTCGTTACGTCCCGCCGGCGTGGAGAGAGACGGAGAGGCGGGGACGGGGAGATGCGGAGATGCGGAGAGAGGGCGAAGCGGAAGATCCCCGTTTCCCCGCATCTCCCCGTCCCCCCGTCTCCCTTTCCCCTCCCCGCATCTCCCCGTCCCCGGAAGAGCTCGACCGATTGAACGAGCGCATCATGGGGCGAGTGCAAACAGGCGGCCGCGCTTATGTGTCGAATGCGACTGTCGGCGGCCGCTTTGCGCTGCGTGCCTGCATAACTAACTTCCGCACGACGAAGTCTGATATAGAGGAGACGCTCGCGGCGATTCGTGATGCCGCACGGCAAGAGGACAACTAATGTCTAATTTCAAAGACGAACTCGGCGTTGCGGTCGATATTGCGCGTATCGCCGGCGCGGCGATTCTCGAACAATACGAAGGTCCGCTGCACGTCCAACAGAAGACTCTCGCGGACGATATCGAACCGGTGACGCAGGCCGATCGCATCGCCAACGAGTTGATCGTCACGCGTTTGCAGCGCGAGTTTCCGAACGATGGGATATTGGCGGAGGAGTCGGTCGATACGACGCGACGTCTCGGTAAGTCGCGCGTTTGGATGGTCGACCCGCTCGACGGAACGAACGGTTTCATCGACGGCAACGGCGATTTCGCGGTGCAGATCGGATTGGTTGAGGACGGTGAAGTTGTCGTCGCAGTCGTCTATCAGCCTTTGCCCGGCGTGTTGTATCGCGCTGTTCGCGGAGAAGGAACGTGGATCGAGCGCCCGGAAATGCCGCCGCTGCAAGCGCAAACTTCAAACCTGACTGACTTTCCTGCGATGCGCCTGGCCGCGAGCAGATCGCATCGCAATCCGCGCCAGAACAGAGTCGCGCAGCAGTTTGGTTTCCGTGAAGAAGTGCAGCGCGGATCGGTCGGGATCAAGATCGGACTGATTATCGAGCAGCAGTGCGACGTGTACATCCATCTCTCGTCGCGGACGAAACAGTGGGACACGTGTGCGCCGCAGTTGATCCTGACTGAAGCAGGCGGGCGCATGAGCGACCTGTTCGGCTCGCCACTCAACTACAACGTCCCTGAGCTTCAAAACCGCAACGGTCTCGTCGCCAGCAACGGCGCGTCGCACGATCAGATCATCGATACACTCGCTCCGCTGCTCGCCGAATTCGAACGGGTACGAGTTTAGTAAGTCGATTGAATTGAACAGTCAGGAAGGGGGCAAGCGAAGCGCGCCCCTGCTCTTACGCTCAGCGGGGGCGTTGCCCCCTTCCTGACTGTTCAAGTTTCACGTTCAACTGTTCGTGCTGCAGTTGAATTGAGTAGCAGTCGAAAACATGATCTTGAGGCGCAAATCGTTTCTCACCTACCTTGCCTTATGCGCTATTCCTCTGCTGCTCCTCGCGGCGCTCAATTATTGGAACGGCGTGCGGGCGGTTGATTCGACGATCCGCCCCATCGTCCAGGAAGATCTGAATTCATTTACCGCCGGCGTCGACGAAGTGTTGCAAGACCAGCGGAGCGCGATTCTTCGCCTCGCAATGCAACGAACCATCCAGCAAGCAGTGGCGCAATCGTCTGATTCGACTAACCCGACGGCCAGCTCGAGCCTGAGATACGCGCTCGCGCCGCCCACACAATTCCAAAGTCTCACGCTTTTCGATCGCACCCGGCACCCGCTCTGGCACGGCACCAGCAGCACGCAATGGGAAAACTGGAACAAAACCAACTCGGTGCCGGCGGATCTGCCTCAACCCGACAATCAAATCTGGAGCGCACACGGAACCTCGGTCATCGAAAAACCCGGCACTCTTCCGTCGTCCGGCGTGTCTTTCGAATACTCGGTCCCAATCAGCGACGAGAGCGGCAGCACAAACCAGGGCGCATTACTCGGCGTGCTCGATCTCGAGTCGGCGTTTTCAACTGTCTCGCGCGGCGTCGAGGCGCGAGCAAGCGCCGGCACCACTGACGACATGATGATCGTCGTCATCGATCACTCGTCGAAGATCGTCTATCACTCCGATCACTGGCTGAAACTGAAACCGGTAAGCGAGGCGTTACCAGGGTTCGAGCCGATCGCCGCCGCGATGGCCGCAAACGAAAATGGAATTGGCGACTTTCGCGCGCCGTCAGGGATCGAATACCTCGCCGCCTATTCGCCAGTGCCGAGATTGAACGTCGCGGTCGCCGTCGGTCGCAATCGTTCGCGCGCGCTTTCGAGCGCGCATCTCTGGGGCCTTGCGGGCTTCGCGATCGCGCTGCTCGCATCATTTGTCGCGGCGTTCCTGCTCAACCGTCACGTGGAGCGAAGATCGCAAGGCATCGAACGCGTCACTCAAGACCTGTCAGCCATCGCAAAAGGCGAACTGGACCGCCGCATCATGCTCAAGTCGAGCGACGACGCGCGTGCGATTGCCGACAACATCAACGTCGTCACCGAGCGTTTACGGGTGCAAGTCGCACGCGAAGCTGAGTCGCGGCAATTCGAATCGTTCCTGAGACTGTCCGCCATGTTGACGCACGATTTGAAGAACGCGATCGAGGGATTGTCGTTGACGGTCAGCAACATGGAGCGTCATTTCGACAATCCACAGTTTCGCACCGACGCTTTAAAAGGACTCACTATCGCGACCGACAAACTGAAAGCCATCGTCGCCCGGCTCAGCCGTCCAATGACGAGTCTCAGCGGCGAACACAAACGTCCGGTGAACACCGATCTCGTTCCGATCCTGAAACGCGTTTTCGCCGTGACGGCGGAGCCGCTTCGGACCAAGCACACGATCGAATTACGACTGCCGGACAGCGTCATCGCGCTGGTAGACGAGGCGCGAATCGAAGAGGTAATGGAAAACCTCGTCCTCAACGCGCTCGAAGCGATGGTCAAGCCCGGCGGCACCCTCACGATCGAAGCCGGGCACACCGAAAAAGGCGAGCCGATGTTCGCCATCGGCGACACCGGCCCTGGAATGAGCAAGGCCTTCATCGAAAACCGGCTTTTCCGTCCCTTTGCCACCACGAAGAAAACCGGGATCGGCCTCGGTCTCTACACCTGCCGCGAAGTCGTGCGCGCCAGCGGAGGCACGATCGACGTGCATTCGGTCGAAGGCGCTGGAACCACATTTCGCGTCGTGCTACCATCCACCGCACAACGACAGGCGTAATCAAGAAGGAGTGCGGCAAAGCCTTCTTCAAACTTGCCCATTACGCTCGTTCCTCTAGTAGTACATGCCCAGACGTCGGGAGCAACGTGCGGTCGGCGTATTGTGCGGAAAATCGAATAACGAGAGATGAGTAACCCATCAGAGCCGAAAGGTACCATTCTCGTCGTCGATGACGACGACGCTGTGCGCAGCGGTCTGTATTGGGCTCTCGCGTCCGATTATCACGTGCTGCAAGCGTCGTCGCGCGAAGAAGCATGCGGGCTAATCAACGAGGGCGAGATCCAGGTCGTAGTCAGCGATCTCCACCTGCCGCCAAACGTCGGCGATATCAACGAGGGACTCGCACTAATCGACATCGCTCGTGCGCAGGATCCGCCGCTGCAAGTAATCGTCATCACGGGCAGCGACTCGAAACGCGCCGCACTTGAAGCAGTGAAGCGCGGGGCCTACGGGTTCTTCGAGAAGCCGTTCGATCCAGGCGAGCTGTTGCACATCGTCAGCCAGGCCTCGCGAATGCGCGAGCTGGAGATCGAGAACCGCAGGCTACGCGACGAGTTGTCGCGTCCGCCGGGTTTCTCGCACCTGCTCGGCGGCAGCCAGGCACTGGAGCGCGTGTTGAAACAGGCGCGTTCGGCGTCGGCAACGAGCGCCACTGTGTTGCTGTGCGGCGAGAATGGCACCGGCAAAGAAATGCTGGCACGTGCGATTCATCAGGAAAGCCCGCGCGCCGGTGGTCCGTTCGTCGCGGTCAGTTGCGCGGCACTGCCCGAGACGTTGATCGAATCGGAGTTGTTCGGGCACGAAAAAGGTGCGTTCACGTCGGCGACGCAAACACGCAAGGGCCGGTTTGAGTTGGCGAATGGCGGCACGCTTTTTCTCGACGAGATTGGCGAGTTGAGTGCGGCAGTTCAGGTGAAGCTGTTGCGCGTGTTGCAGGAACGCGAGTTCGAGCGCGTCGGCGGAATCAAGACGTTGACGGTCGACATCAGGCTGATTGCCGCGAGCAATCGCGACCTAGAGAAGGAAGTTGCGGCGGGACGATTTCGGCAGGATCTGTTTTTCCGATTGAACGTCGTGCCGCTCACGTTGCCGCCTTTGCGCGAACGCCAGGACGATATTCCACTGCTGGCCGCGCACTTCGCCGCCGCGTCCGCTCATCGATACGGACAACAGACTCCAGAACTCGATCCGGCATTGATCGACGTACTGCTGGAGTATGAATGGCCGGGGAACGTTCGGGAGCTGGAGAACCTGATCGAGCGGCTCGTCGTCCTCAGCAGCAACTCGCAACTCGGCCTCGAATTCGTTCCGGAGAAGATGTTGAAAATGCTTCCCGGCGCGAAAGCCGGCGATGAATCGACGCTGGAAGGCGCCGTCGAAGCGCTGAAACGCCGCATGATCGTGGGCGCGCTGCAAAGCGAAGGAAACAAAGTCGCCGCCGCGAAAAAACTCGGTATCAGTCGTTCCTACCTGCACCGCTTAATCAACGAATTTGACATTTAGCCTTGCTCTATGCGATTTGTCCCGGTAGCAACATGGCAAGCCTGCAACAGCGTTTACCGGAGAATGTACCGGGCGATTTCTTTGTAGATTCAACCTGCATCGACTGCGACACCTGCAGCCAACTCGTGCCCGACATCTTTCGTGACCACGGCGAGCAATGCAGCGTCTATCACCAACCCGAAACATCTGACGAAACCCGCAAAGCGATGATGGCGCTGGTGGCGTGTCCGACCGGTTCGATCGGCTCGACGGAGAAACACGATCCGCACATCGGCATCGACGCATTCCCGTGCCACCTGGCGGAGAACGTTTACTTTTGCGGTTTCACTTCGGAAGATAGTTTCGGCGCCTGGAGTTATCTCATCCAGCGGCCGGAGAGCGAAGGCGGCAACATCCTGATCGACTCGCCGCGATTTGCAACTCAACTTATCAAACGCATCGACTCGATGGGCGGCGTCCGCACGATGCTGCTGACGCATAAAGACGACGTCGCGGATCATAAACGTTTTCGCGAAAGGTTCGGCTGCGATCGAATCATGCACGCGGCCGACGGCGCGGCGAGGCTTGACGTCGAACACGTCGTCAACGGCGTCGAACCAGTCCCACTCGAAAACGATCTGCTCGCCATACCGACGCCGGGACACACGCGTGGCCACATGGTGTTTCTCTATCGCAACCGCTTCCTGTTCACGGGCGATCACCTGGCCGGCGCTACGACCCGCAAAGGGCTGACGGCTTTTCGCAGCGTCGCCTGGTACTCATGGCCCGAGCAGATCCGTTCAATGGAAAAACTGCTGAAATACGAATTTGAGTGGGTGTTGCCCGGTCACGGCGATATTCATCACGCTGACGCGCCGTTGATGCGCCGCGAGCTGGAAGAATGCGTCCGGTGGATGAAGACGCGGATTTGAGTCTTGGTCTGAATTTAGCTCGTGTTTTTCCAATCCATCTGAAAGAGACAAATATATGACTCGTAATCAGAAGATCGCACTCGGTTGCGGCGGCGCCGGATGCCTGGGATTGATCGTACTCGTGGTTGCCGGTTGTGTGTTCTTCTACTTGTACAGCCGGGAGTCGGTAGCGGCCCGGCGTAGAGAGTGGAACTTCAATTCAAACCGAACGACGATTTTGAATAGCAACGATAACGATAACGCCAATGCTAACGCGAATGAGAATTCGTCTTCGAGCTCATCCTCGTCGACCGCAGCGGATTCGCTGTCTGACGACGATAAGCATAAACTCTTCTTCGCAGCCAACGCGACGGGCGACGTCGAGCTGATTCGCCGCGTCAATGTGAAGCTCGGATTAATGGACGAGGACTTTACGCCGGGAGATAAATATGAGGAGTTTACGAGAGAGCACATTGCGTGGGCAGGGCGAAACTATCAGTGGGTACTGACAGTAAACACTCCGGAAAAAGCACGCGCTTACGTTAACGAGCACTTGCCGTAGTAAGGGTCTCGGGTCTTAGGTCTTAGGTCTTAGGTCGGTTCCACAAAGACCGAAGACCCAAGACCAAAGGCCGCAGATATTGAACTGAGGATTATGGATCCGTCTCGCATTCGAAATTTTTCGATCATCGCGCACATCGATCACGGCAAGTCGACGCTTGCCGATCGCCTGCTCGAACTCACCGGCGCGCTATCCGAACGCGAGATGGAGGCCCAGGTCCTTGACAACATGGATCTCGAACGTGAGCGCGGCATCACAATCAAGGCCCATGCTGTTCGGCTCGACTACAAAGCGCGCGATGGCCAGCCGTACGTTCTCAACCTGATCGATACGCCTGGACACGTCGACTTCTCGTACGAAGTGTCGCGTTCACTTTCAGCCTGCGAAGGCGCGTTGCTCATCGTCGACGCGTCGCAAGGCGTCGAGGCGCAAACGCTCGCGAACACGTACCTCGCCATCGACAATAACCTTGAGCTGATCCCCGTCATCAACAAGATCGACCTTCCCGGCGCCGAACCGGAAAAAGCCGTCGAACAGATCGAGCATTTCATCGGACTCGAAACGCACAACGCCATCTTCACCAGCGCCAAGACCGGCGAAGGCGTTGCCGAAGTGCTCGAAGCGATCGTGCGCGACGTGCCGCAGCCGAAGGGCGATGCAAACGCGCCGCTCAAAGCGCTAATTTTCGACTCGTGGTACGACTCGTATCGCGGCGTGATCGTCCTTTTCAGAGTAATCGATGGAACGATCCGTCCGGGAATGAAGATCCGTTTCGTGAATGTAGGCCGCGATTACCAGGTAGAAACGCTCGGCGTCAACCGTCCAACGCCGACGCCAATTTCCGAATTGAGCGTCGGCGAGGTCGGTTTTCTCACTGCGTCGATCAAAGCAGTTGCCGACGTGCAGATCGGCGACACGATCACCGAAGCAGCGCGGCCGACGCAGCAGCCGTTTCCTGGTTACCAGGAGATCAAGCCGATGGTCTTTGCCGGCTTGTATCCGGTCGACACCGCGCAGTACGAGGAACTGCGCGACGCGTTAGATAAGTTGCGTTTGAATGATGCGTCGTTCTTCTATGAGCCGGAGTCGTCGGCGGCGCTCGGGTTTGGTTTTCGCTGCGGGTTTCTCGGCTTGCTGCACATGGAGATCGTGCAGGAGCGTTTGGAACGCGAGTTCAACCTGGATCTGATCACGACGGCGCCGGGCGTGCGCTACATCGTCACGACGACCGACGGCGAAGTGCAGGAGATCGATTCGCCCGCGAAGATGCCCGATCCTGGCCGCATCGCGAAGATTGAGGAACCCGTGATTCGCGCGGTCATACTCACGCCTGACGAACATCTCGGCGGCATTCTGCCGCTACTTGAAGAGAAACGCGGCTTGCAAAAAGGGTTCGAGTACATCACGTCGAATCGCGTGATGCTGACGTACGAATTGCCGCTGAATGAAATCGTGCTCGACTTTTACGATCGTTTGAAGTCAGTGTCGCGTGGTTACGCGTCGCTCGATTACAACCTTGCGGGATATTGGGAGAGCGATCTCGTCAAGCTCGACGTGCTGGTGGCGGGCGAGCCGGTGGATGCGTTGTCGTTGATTCTGCATCGCGCGACGGCGCAACCGAAGGGACGAGCGCTGGCGGAGAAGATGAAGCAGTTGATTCCACGGCAACTGTTTGAAGTGCCGATTCAGGCGGCGATCGGAAACAAGGTGATCGCGCGTGAGACGGTGAAGGCGCTCGGGAAGAACGTGCTCGCGAAGTGTTACGGCGGCGACATCACGCGCAAGCGAAAGCTGTTGGAGAAACAGAAGGAAGGCAAGAAGCGGATGAAGAAGGTCGGACGCGTCGAGATCCCGCAGGAAGCGTTTCTGGCAGTGTTGAAGGTTAATGAATAGTGTCAGCGAACTGTTGCTTCGTTGCGCGCGTACGAAACCTGCGCGCGACATTGATCTTACAAATATCGATCTGGAGTATTTTTTCCTGCTGGCTCGTCGCCATGCGGTAGTTCCGCTCGTCTATCGTCAACTTAAAGATCAGCTCCCACCTGCTTTCAAGCAATACTATTTTGAAAACTCAGCGCGCAATGTCGTCCTAACCGACGAGCTCTGCCGCATCGTCAAGCTCTTCACAGACGCAGGCATCGAGGCCATTCCATATAAAGGACCGATCCTGGCGCTGTTTGCGTACGGCGATCTCGCGCTGCGTCGCTTCGTAGATCTCGACGTTATCGTTAAGAAACAAGACGTCGCGCGCGCTCGCGCTCTGCTGCTCGCCCGAAACTACACACTCGCGAAACCACTGAGCCCGTCGCAACAGGAACTGCTTCTTCGCACGCAGCACAATCTTCAGTTCACGAAAGACAATCGCCAGTTGATCGTCGAACTGCACTGGGAAGTCGCGCCGCATTTGTTTGCTTCAACGGTGCAGGGCGACGCGCTGTGGCAGAATCTCGTTCCGTTTGAACTGAACGGAACTACTGTCAAAACGTTTTCCGCTGACGACTTGCTGTTCTCTTTATGCGTTCACGGCTCGCGCCATCTCTGGGAACGACTCGGTTGGATCTGTGACGTCGCCGAACTCATCTCGCGCCATGACATCAACTGGCCGGCGTTACTCGAACGCGCCACCAAAGCGGACAGCGAACGAATGTTTCTGCTTGGCCTGCGCCTCGCGGACAAACTTCTCGACGCACCGTTGCCGCTTGAAGTGAAGCGGCGCTGCGACGCGGACAAACGCCTCGAATCGTTGACGGCCCGCATCGTCGAGAATCTCTTCAACGGGCCCGAGCACGTACCGGCGACGTCGAGCGAGATATTCAGGTACAACCTCGGCGTGCGCAAAAGCCTCGCCGCTCGTGGGCGCTACCTGGCTCACGCGCTGCGCCCCACCGACGGCGACCTCGGCACACGATCTCTTCCCATCTTCGCTTACTACCTGACGCGCCCCTTTCGTCTCCTTTTTAGCCACAAAAAGGCACAAAATTCACAAATCACCTAGCGCCTCCTCTTGTGCCTTTTTATGGCTAAAATTTGACGGATTTTTTTGCACGTGCTAGTTTCGGCGATTAGGAAATGGGGTCAGTAATTGCAACATAAAATTCATCGTGCGCTGAAGACTATGTTTGCGGCCCTCGTAGTGGCCGTATGTGTGGCCGCCGCATTCGCCCAACAGCCGGAGAAGCCGCTCGACAAGGACGCCAAAACGCAAACCGCCAAACCTGGCGTCAAACCTCCCTTCACTCTAACGGTAAAAACCCGTCCCATCCTCAACATCTCGCTCAAAGCGGAAAAAGCAAGCATGGCCGAAGTGGCCCAGGAGCTGTCGAAACGTTTGAAGGCGCCTGTGTTCCTTGGTCCGGAACGACAAAAGGAACAGATCTCGATCGAGTTCAGTGAACTGACTCTCGAGCCGGCCCTCCAGCTAATGTCTCCCACCGTTTACGTGGATTACGAGATCGAAAGCGGTGCAGCAAATGCGCCCCGCGTGCTGGGAATCTTTTTCTACGATACGAACCAGGGTGAGCCCCCCGCGACAGCCGTCATTCACGGCTCCTCGCAGTCAATGTTGATCGAAGGAAACACGGAAGACGTCGACCCTGCCACTGACGACGACAAGAAAAAGGATGAGGAGAAACCTCTCCGCATCACTTATCAAAACTACTTGTTGAGCGTTAAGGCAAAGCAGCAACCGCTTCCGTTGGTCCTATTGAAGATCGGTGACGAGATCGGTGTTCCCGTCGACATTCAGGACACCCGCATGGAAGTCATCGATGCCGACATCTCAAAACTTTCCGTGGAAGATGCGGTTCGACAACTCGCGCCGAACATCAAACTGTTCGTCCGAGCCGATCTGACGCGTTCTGAGAGACGGGTCCTGCGGATGGTCCTTGTGGAACCACCAAAGGCTATTCAATAGAACTTCGATACAGGCAACTGACATTAGCGATCACGTGGTCCGAAAATTTGGTTGCCATGTGGTCGAGCAGAATTTATATTAAAACAACTGACCCTAGGAGGCGGCTAACTTTGGTAAAGCAAAACGACATTATCAAGGATGAAAACGCAGGTTCGAAAAACGACAAAGGCAAAAAGGAGCACAACGATCTCGCGCATAAGCGGCCCTTTGTCGAACCAGCGATTTCCGTTCCGGTAGATGTTCTTGAAGCAACCACGTTCTTCCAAGCGTCGTCGAGCGGCGTGACCAACTAAGAAAACAGAATTCCGGTACATGGTAGTTACTCAGGTCTTTGACCGACCGGCGCTCCGAGGGTTTTACACGGTCGCCGGTCGGTTTCTATTTGTGGAGACTCTCGACCCCCGATTAGCCCGACTGATCGAAAGCCTCTTTGCCGGATGGCAGCTCACGCCAGTCGCCTCAACGGCGCGTGAAGCCGAAATCAAGATCAGGTTTTTCTGTGACGCGCTTGGACAGACGATTCCCGCGGGCCTGAACTGGTTTGAAGTCGCTGAAGGCGGGCGCTGTTATACCGACGCCGACGCGTACTATTTGGAGTTTGACAATTCACTGATGCGGCTGCGCGAGGGTTCTGCGGTGCAAGTCGACGTCTTCCTCAAGCGGGCGCCTGAAGTAGTAGATGCGGAGCTGGCGCGCGTGACTTCGTTCGCTGTTTGCGCGGGTTTGCGGCGTTTTGGACTGTTCGAACTTCACAGCGCCGCAGTTGCAGAACCGAGCAGCGGAAGGGGGGTCTTGATCGTTGGGCCATCGGGAAGCGGCAAGTCGACGCTGACGTCTCAATTGGCAAGCGCCGGTTGGTCGTATCTTTCCGATGATGAGGTTTTGTTGGGTCTCGACGAGGGCGCGATCGAGGCGCGCGGATTTCGCAGTTTCTTTGCTTTGAAACAGGCTGCTGGTTCGGGTTTGAAGAACGTATTCGAACCGGCGGACGTGTTTTCGGCGACGCGAGTGTCGCAGGTGTTGCCGGGCTGGATTCTCTTCACGGCGATCAGCGGCCGCGAGCAAACGCGGCTTCACCCGTTGTCGCAGCCCGAAACGATGACGCGATTGATTCGAGCGTGTCCCTGGGCCACCTACGACAGGTCAATCGCCGGAGCAAATCTCGAACTGCTTTCACGGCTGGCGCGGCAGGCAGCCGCGTTCGATCTCGTCGCCGGCAGTGACTTGCTTGAACCCGGACGCGCGACAGAATTGATTACCTCTTATCTGAAGCAGAACTAAATGCAAACCGATGCCACGTTCAACGACTATGGGCCACAGCGTCTGAGCGTGGAACTGGCTAACATCTGCAACCTTCATTGCAGCTACTGCTTTCGATCGGAAGACAACTTATACAGTTCGCAAGCGGAGTTCTTTCCGGTCGAACTACTGCGGCGCGTTATCGCCGAAGCTCGCGACGTCGCGAAGGTCGCGAGGATCAGCTTCACTGGCGGCGAACCGACGCTGCATCCGCAATTCGCCGAGACGCTCGAGACTGTTGCCGCGGCCGGGTTAACGTCGAGCTTCGTCACGAATGGTTGGCATTTCGAGCGCGTTTGGCCGTCACTCGTGGCGAACCGCAAGTCGATCTCGCACGTGGCGTTCAGCCTCGACGGGATCACCCGAGAGAGTCACGATCGCTGGCGCGGGAACGGATCGTTCGATCGACTCGTCCGCGCATTTTCTCGCTGTTACATGTCGGGCTTGCCGTTTGCCATCAAGGTCTCGCTCCGCCGCGAGGTGGTGGACCAACTCGAACAGATCGCGATCTTCGCCGCGCGGATGGGCGCGGCAACACTCAACTTCGCGCACGTGATGCCGACGTCAATGGCAATCGAAGACGAATCGGCGTTGAACCTCGACGAGCGCCGCGTCGCTGAGGAAGAGATCGCGCTGCTCGCGCGGATTTTCAAGATGAACGTGCGTCTCGACGTCGGTTACTACAACGTCGACACCGATCGCCCGCCGTGTTCGCCGCTCGCCGGAACGAGCATGAACGTCGACTATCGTGGCCGGCTTTCACTGTGCTGCAACTTGTCTGGTTATCGCGGCGCGGCTGAAGAGACGGACGTCGTCGCCGATCTGAACGTCGACTCGTTTGCGTCGGCTTTTGCAAAGCTTCAGGCACTGGCGTCGGCTCAATTGCAGAAGCGCACGGATGCGTTGGCCGCGTTGCGCGCGCAGGGTGTCGAGCCGGATCTCTACACCGGCTCGCCGTGCCTGTTTTGCCTGCAAAGCTACGGCAAGCTTCCGTGGCATCGCGCCGCGGAGCCTGAATTAGTATCGATCCGTGGACGAATCATCAATTAAGCCGGGATGGATGCCTGTCGATGCGGCGGTTGTCGACGGGCGGCCGGGTCTGACGTGGATGAACATGTCAGGCGTCGAACTGAAGGAGCCGTTTTTTCAGCAGACGGTCGACCGCCTGCGCACCGAGGAACCATGGCGTGGCGACGTGTTTACTGAGTTCGACGCGTTGCTGAAACTGGACCAGGCTTTACCTCGCATACATCCTTCCGGTTTCATCTTCCACTCGTCTCGTTGCGGCTCGACGTTCGTAGCAAACGCCTGTCGCGCGCTCGACGATGCGATCGTCCTCTCCGAAGCAAACGCGGTCGATAAATTGATCGCGAGGTTCATCACAGACGCAGCCGGCGATCGCGTCAAAGAGTCGCTCTATTCTGTTCTGCTGCGCGCCGTCGTCAACGCGTTGGCCTACAGCACAAGCGAACGGCGTGTATTCGTGAAGTTCTCATGCGGCAGCGTGTCGCAACTGGAACGCATCCGTCGCATCTGGCCCGACGTGCCGTGGATCTTTCTTTACCGCGATCCAGTCGAGACGATCGTCTCCAACATGACGGCGGTTCCCGCGTGGCTGACCGACGAAGACTATCGGATTCTGGCCCACATCGCGGCGACAACACCCGGCGCCGTCGCTGCGATGTCACTCGAAGAACGTTGCGCGCGCAGCATTGGCGCGTTTTACTCAACCGCGCACAGTCTTGCGGACGACCACGGCATGTTGCTTAATTACAATCAACTATCGATATCAACCGTCCTTAACTTTTTTCGCGTGAGCGCCTCGGTCGAGGAGTTGGAAAGAATATCAAGCGGCAGTGGAACTTATTCAAAGGAAACGTCACGCGAGTTTGTGCCCGACAGTGACGCCAAACAAAATCTTGCCTCGAGCAGCGTTCGGCAATTCGCGCAACAGTTCGCGCTGGGTCCTTACAATCTTTTGGAAAGACAACGGAAAGACAAGTCATGAATACAACTGATCTAACCCCAGGGAAGCATGTGGTCGTGACGGATTTCGACGGCGGCGAGGGAATACTCGTCGACCTGAACACGAAGAAATACTATCAACTCAACGAGACGGCGATGGTGGTTTGGAGAGCGCTCGAACGAGGCAAGAGCGTGCGCGAGATCGCCGACGAGATCACCGCGAATTATGAAGTCGCGCTGGAGAATGCGACCCGCAGCGTGGAACGAATACTTGATAACTTCCAAACTTACAAACTTCTCGCGGCCAGGTGAGCGACGGCTACTAGCCAGTTACGTCGTACTGACGGCGGCGATATTTCTGCCGTTGATCTGGGCTTTCGTGTTCGTACGCAATCTCTATCCGGTTGTTGTTTGGAACGTGATGATGGCCGGCGGCGATCTGGAGCGAGGCCGCAGTTACTGCATTCTGCGCGGCGAGACCGTTTCGGGTGAGACGATCGACGTCGCGCCGATCGAGTTGACCAACGCGCTGTACAGTCGCACCTGGACCATGGTCAACGCGACTATCGATAACCAGAGTTTCAAGCTGGCGTCGATTCATCCGGCAAATGCCGAACTCATTCGCGCCGCAGGTGGGATCGAACGTCTTCCGCCAGGCGCGCGGCTGCCCGATCTTCTCGACGCCTGGGGACGTCTTTACAACGACCGTCTGCCGGAAAATTCCCCGCAACGCCTGAAAGCGATCCGGCTCGACATGTATCGCTGGGAAGGCGGCACCTATTCCGACTACGCAAAGTTCATCGAGTCGTGGCGCAGGGAATTGTAAGGCGCGACAGATGGAGGAGGGAGAAGCGGAGATGGGGCGACGGGGAGAAAGGGGGATGGAGAGTCCCCGCGGCTCCGCATCTCCCCGTCCCCGCTTCTCCCCGTCGCCGCTTCACCACAGCGCGCTGGCTTTGGGCGTGGTGCGTTCGATAGTTCACGGTACGTTCCTGGTTTCGGTCCTAGTCACCTCTTTTTCAGCCCTCGGCGCTCTCCCGGTGACAATCCTGCGGCCCACGGGCGCGATGAAGATCCTGCCATGGAGTTTTTACGACCAACTGCTCACACCCTCAGGAATGATGATCCTCAAAGCGGCGATGATCGTGTCGCTCGCTTTGAGCACGACGGGACTCTTCACCTCCATTTCAACGAAGACTTCACTGCTGCTCGTCGTCTTCTACCAGGGACTGCTGCGCAGCTTCGGTCACTTCAACCACGACGAAATGCTCGCCGTCTACTGTCTCGCGGTGCTGGCGTTCACTCCATGCGGCGAGTCGTTTTCAATGGACCACTGGCTCAGACGCAGAAAACGCGAGCGGCCGCCTTGGGCTTACAGCTATCCGATCCTGCTGATGCAGTTGTTAATGGCGTGGGTCTATTTCAGCTCGGCGTTGATCAAACTGCGCGTCGCGGGACTGAAGTATCTCAGCGCCGACAACCTTCCCGCTCTCGCAATCTTTCATTCACTCGACAACCTGCACGACACCCATTTCAAGTTGGCATTCTGGCTGCCGCAAGTGCGGTCCTACTTGCCGTTCGCGGTTGGCCTGGTCCTGTTTTGGGAGTTGCTATTTCCGTTGGCCATCGTCTGGCCGCGCTCTCGCTGGTGGCTCCTCGGAGGCGGAATTCTCTTTCATTTATCGACGCTCTTTTTGATGAATATCTTCTTCCCGCATCAGCTTGCTCTTTACCTCATTTTCGTTGATTGGGACGCTGTTGCGCGTCGCTTTCACCGGAGCGTAATCGACTGAACTTCAATGAAACCTTGCAGTTAAAAGTCGTTGACTGCTTGCAAATAAGCGTGTTACGGTTGCCCGCCGCACTGAACATCGTGGGCCACTATTAAGGAGAAAAAGGCATGTGCAAATCGTTTCGGGTTTTCGTTGTCTTCCCTGGGTTGGTAGCCATGGTCCTGGCAGTTTCGCAAGTCGCCTTCGCAGGCGTCGCAATGCAGACCACGGAGCCATCCGCAAATAATCCGGACACCCCCAAAAGTGCATCACAAAAGACCAAAAAGAAAAAGAAGAAGAAAGCTGCGGACAATAGTTTTGTCGTTTTAGGAACCTACACTCCCAAACCAACAACCATTACATTAACTACTCAGCCTGTCATTATTGATACCCTCTCCGGAAATGCTGAAGTCACCATCGCACCCGCCGCACCGCGACGCGCTGTGCGAACAACGAAAACGCCGACAGTCCATACCCTCCCCGTTGACGATCCTCCAGCTAATGTTGCCGCGACCACGCTCGTCATCTCCGAATTTCGCGTCCGTGGACCAAATGGTCCGAACGACGAGTTCATCGAGATCATGAACGCTACCGGCGCCGATCACACAGTCGCCGGAGGCGGCACCGGTTACGCTGTCGCCGCGTCAGACGGTGTTGCCCGCTGCGTAATTCCAAACGGCACCGTCATCCCTAATAAGGGCCATTACCTATGCGTGAACAGCGTAGGTTACAGCCTCGCTTCGTATCCCGCCGGTAATGGAACAACGGCAACAGGCGATGCCACCTACACAACAGACATTCCAGACAACGCCGGTATCGCGCTTTTCAATACCAGCATTGCCGCAAACTTCAATCTCGCTAACAGAATCGACGCCGTTGGTTCGACCTCTGAAGCGAATACGCTTTACAAGGAAGGCACCGGCTATCCGGCATTGACCCCGTTCTCGATCGACTCCTCGTTCTATCGCGACAACTGCGGTAAAGGTGGTTCGATCACGACTTTCGGCCCATGTCCCGAGGGTGGCCTGGTCAAGGACACTAACAACAACGCAGCCGACTTTGTTTTCGTCGATACCAACGCAACGTCAGCCGGCGCAGGTCAGCGTCTTGGCGCGCCCGGACCGGAGAACCTGAGCTCTCCAATCGAGCGAAATGCATCGTTTGCCGTGAACCTGCTCGATACGTGCGTCGCCGCACAATCACCGCCGAATCGCGTTCGTGACTTCACGTCGGATCCGCCGAACAACTCGGCGTTTGGAACGTTGGACATCCGCCGGACTGTGGTGAATAACACTGGTGGAAACGTGACGCGCTTGCGTTTCCGGGTTGTTGACATCACCACGTTCCCGGCGCCGAGCGGCATCGCCGACTTGCGGCCAAGACTTTCAAACTCCGTCGTCGTCACCGTCGATCGTCCGCCGTGCGGCAGCGGTACGAGCAGCGTGACCGTCCAGGGTACTGCGCTCGAACAACCGCCGTCACAGCCGAATGGTGGTGGATTTAATTCGTCGATGAGCGCGAACACCGTCACGCTGGCGACGCCGATCGCGAATGGCGCCAGCCTCGACGTGCGTTTCCTGCTCGGCATTCAGCAAACCGGCAGTTTCAAGTTCTTCGTGAACGTCGAAGCGTTGCCGTAACCGTCAACGAGGGTTGGACCAATGAAACGGAGAGGCGAGGTTCGTCTCTCCTTTTTTATTGTGCGTGCTGAACTGGAACTCTAAACAGAACCAGTTGAGCGTCTGAAACAGAACAGTCAGGAAGGGGGCAACGCCCCCGCTTTTCGGCGAGCGGGGGCGACGCTGCGCTTGCCCCCTTCCTGACTTGTTCTGCTCATACTTCTCACTTGCTTTGTTTGTCATTCGAGTGACATGGTGGCGAGTTGTTGGTCGAAGCGTTCGTTTGAAGGGAATCTGTAGGTGGCGACGTATTCGGGCGGAGTAGTTTCGAGGATTGGCTGTCCCTCGGCTTCGAGCCACGCGTGTCCGGTCACTTCACCGGCGGCGTCGTTTCGCACACCGAAGATGATGCGCGTCTGGGAAAGATACCGGTGCAACACCGCGGCGCGTTTCCAACAGATCGGTTTGAAGATCCAAACGTCCGACGACAAGAGCAGATCGAGCGAACGAGCCAGTCGTTCCTGAGTCGCCCGATCGGTGGCTGTCGCGCTCCGATCCTCTCGTCCAGCGACGATCTCCAGCGCCCGCGGCAACGGAAGCATCCGCGCAGAGACTGACAGCACGGCAACCCACCACGCCATGCGGCACATCAACAACGCCTCGCCCGGCTGCGACACAAACTTCCGCCCCGCACGAACAACGAGACCAGTAGTTTTCTTCAATCGCCTGCTCATATCAGCGGCCCAAGGCGGATTCTAGCTCATTTGAGTTTTCACATCTAAACGGATAGTCTTAATCGCATAAGCCTTAATAATTAAACCTTCAACTCGACAAGGAGGATCTGTGGCGGTCATTCGTCCTTTTCGCGCGTTGCGCCCACCGGCTGAACGCGCCCAGGCAGTTGCCAGTGTGCCGTACGACGTCGTCAACACGGAAGAAGCGCGCGCACTCGCCGGCGCAAACCCGTTGAGCTTTCTGCACGTATCGCGGCCCGAGATCGATCTGCCTCCCGGCACTGACATTTACAGTGACAGTGTCTATCGCAAAGCAGTCGAGAATTTCGAAAAGCTCATCGCCACCTGTCCCCTGGAAAAGGAAGCCGAACCGAGTCTGTACCTGTACCGCCTCGTCATGGGCCAGCACGAGCAGATCGGCGTCGTCGCCTGCTGCTCGATCGACGAGTACGACAACGACACGATCCGCAAACACGAGCGCACGCGCCGCGACAAGGAAGACGATCGCACGCGACACATGCTCATGTTACGCGCGCAAACCGGTCCCGTGTTTCTGACGTATCGCCGGCGCGCCGAGATCGACGAGCAGGTCGCGGCCGCGATCGCGGCAGCTCCGTTGTACGACATCACTGCTGAAGACGGCATTCGTCATACGATCTGGCGTCTCGCGGAGACCGATGGCTTAGTCAACAGTTTCGCCTCCGTTCCCTTGCTGTACATCGCCGACGGCCATCATCGCGCCGCCAGTGCGAGTCGCGCGCGCGGGGAGTTGCGCGATCAGAGTTTCACGCACACCGGCAAGGAAGATTACAACTACTTCCTCACCGTGATCTTTCCCGATTCACAGCTCCAGATACTCGCGTACAACCGCGCCGTCAAAGATCTCAACGGCCGTTCCAAAGAAGACTTTCTTGAAGCCGTGCGCCGGCAGTTCACGATTAGCGAGAACGCATCTCCCGCACCCGAACAACGCGGAAACTGGAGCATGTATTTCGACGGCAAGTGGTACGGCCTGCAACTCTCGCCGGAAGCAACGCTGCCGACCGGCACGGTCCAAACACTCGACGTCAGCGTCCTTCAGGACCGGCTGCTCGATCCGGTGCTCGGCATCAAGGACGTTCGCACCGACAAGCGCATCGACTTCATCGGCGGCCTGCGCGGAACAAAGGAACTCGAACGCCTCGTCGACGAAGGCAAGGCGGCCGTCGCGTTTTCGTTGTACCCGACGTCCATCGCCGAACTGCTGATGGTCTCGGATGCGAACGAGATCATGCCGCCGAAGTCGACGTGGTTCGAGCCGAAATTGAGAGATGGACTGTTGATTCACCCGATTTAAGGGGATGGTCTTTGGTCTTTGGCTTTTGGTCTTTGAACAAAGCCCCAAGACCAAAGTCCAAAGACCAACTAGAAAATTTATGCGTGTTCTCATAGCAGATAAATTCGAACAGTCCGGCGTCGAGGGGCTAAAGGACCTCGGCTGCGAGATCTCGTTTCAACCCGATTTGAAAGACGACGCTCTCGTCGAAGCGATCCGGCAGACGGCGCCTGACGTTCTGGTCGTGCGCGGCACAAAGGTGACGGAACCGATGCTCGAAGCTGGACCAGTGAAACTCGTCGTTCGCGCCGGCGCGGGCTACAACACGATCGACGTCGCCGCTGCTTCCAAACGCGGCATCTACGTTTCGAATTGTCCCGGCAAGAACTCCATCGCCGTCGCCGAGCTCGCGTTCGCGCTCATCCTTGCGCTCGATCGTCGCATTGCGGACAACGTCGTTTCGTTGAGAAAAGGCGAGTGGAACAAGAAAGAGTTTTCGAAGGCGCGCGGGTTGTACGGGCGCACGCTCGGTTTGATTGGCGTCGGCAAGATCGGGCAGGAGATGATTCCGCGCGCTCGCGCGTTTGGCATGCCGGTAGTTGCCTGGAGCAGGAGTCTTACAAGCGACCGCGCCGCTGAGCTTGGCGTCGAGTTGATGGAGTCGCCGAAGGCCGTCGCGGCTGCTGCCGACGTCGTGAGCGTACATCTCGCGCTCAAACCCGAGACGAGAAACCTGATCAACGCCGAGTTCTTCGACGCGATGCGCCAGGGAGCTTATTTCATCAATACCGCGCGCGGTGAAGTCGTGGACCAGCAGGCGCTGGTCGGCGCGATCCGCAACCGTGGCATTCGCGCCGGACTGGACGTTTACGCGCTCGAGCCTACGAGCGCGACTGCCGAGTTTCAGGACGAGATCGCCAAAGAAGCCGGACTCTACGGAACGCACCACATCGGCGCGTCGACGGACCAGGCGCAGGAGGCGATTGCCGCCGAGACGGTGCGCATCGTCTCGGAGTTCAAGCAGACGGGGAAAGTTCCGAACGTCGTCAACCTGGCCCAACAAACGCCCGCGACGCACCGGCTCGTCGTCCGTCATCTCGATCGTCCGGGCGTGCTTGCGGGTGTGCTCGAGGCGATCAAGGCCGAACACATCAATGTGCAGGAGATGGAGAACATCGTGTTTGAAGGCGCGGCCGCGGCCGTCGCCCGCATTAACCTCGACAATGCGCCGTCTGAGGAGGGCTTGCGGAAACTCGAGGCAAGCAGCCCGGACATCATCGAACTCGACTTGCTGAAGTTGGTATGAACACCACCCTCATCACCGGGGCTTCCATGGGCATCGGCGCCGCCTTTGCCAGAAAGCTCGCTGCTCGCGGGCGCAACGTGTTGCTCGTCGCGCGCTCTGAAGACAAGCTGATCACGTTGTGCAACGAGATCGGGCGTTTGAGCGGGATTCGCGCGCACTACTACGCGCTCGATCTGCGTAAGCCGGAGGCCGCGGCGGAACTGCTCGAGGAAACGCAGCGGCGCGAATTGGTGATCGATATGCTCGTCAACAATGCGGGGTTCGGGTCGATGAATGAATTCGTTAAGCTCGATCTGGCGCGCGAGCTCGAGATGATCGATCTGAACATCAAGTCGTTGGTCGAGATGACGCACACGTTTTTGCGGCCCATGAGAGACCGAGGGCAGGGAACAATCATCAACGTCGCTTCGACCGCCGGGTTTCAGGCGGTGCCGTACATGGCGACGTATGCGGCGACGAAGGCGTTTGTCTTATCGTTCTCGGAAGCGTTGTGGGAAGAGAACAGGCAGTATGGAGTGCATGTGATGGCTTTGTGTCCCGGAGTGACAGACACGAATTTCTTTGCGGCGTCGCGGATGAGCCGTCCGCCGATGCGGACGATCGAAACGCCCGAAGAGGTTGTCGATACGGCGTTGCGGGCATTGAATCATAAAAAGCCGAGCGTGATCTCAGGTTGGGCCAACTGGTTCGCCGTCGAAGCGGAGCGCTTAGTGCCGCGCTCGTTCGTGACGAAGATCGCGGCCAAAGCTTTGCGCTCGCAGTTAGAGGAATAGTGTTACACGGATTTTTAAGGGAGGCTGTATGACGGAAAGAATTTTTAATTTCAGTGCGGGACCGGCGGTACTGCCGGTGCCGGTGTTGGAAGAAGCGCAACGCGATATGCTGAGCCTGCCTGGCGTCGGCATGTCGGTGATGGAGATCAGTCACCGTTCGAAAACGTTCGACGAGATCATCGCTCGCGCTGAAACCGGCATCCGTGAACTGCTCAGCGTCCCTGACAACTATCGCATCCTCTTCCTGCAAGGCGGCGCAAGCTTACAGTTCTCGATGGTCCCGATGAACTTTTTGCCGGCCGACGGTACCGCCGATTACATCCTCACCGGAAGCTGGGGCAAGAAAGCCTTGAAGGAAGCGAAGCGAGTCGGCGCCGTCAACGTCGCGGCAACGATGGCCGACGGCGGCTTCACGCGCGTTCCCGGCAGCGACGAGATCACCCTGAACCCACGCGCCGCGTACGTTCACATGACGTCAAACGAAACGATCGAAGGCGTCCAGTGGAAACACGAACCCGACACCGGCTCGATCCCGCTCATCGTCGACGCGTCGTCGGACATTCTCTCGCGCGCGATCCCCGTCGATAAATACGGCCTCATCTACGCCGGCGCGCAGAAGAACATGGGCCCAAGCGGCGTCACGCTCGTGATCATCCGCGACGATCTGCTCCAGCGCATCCCTGATGGCCTGCACACGATGCTCGACTACCGCACCCATGCTGAAAACAAGTCGCTCTACAACACGCCAAACACGTGGGGCATTTACATCATCAGCCTCGTCTGCAAGTGGATCAAAGACAAGGGCGGCATCGGCGGCATGGAACGAGAAAACGACGAGAAGGCCCAACTGATCTACGACGCCATCGACGCCACCGACTTTTATCGCGGTCACGCTGATGCCGATTGTCGTTCGACGATGAACGTCACGTTCCGCCTGCCGTCTGAAGAGCTCGAGAAGAAGTTCAATTCAGAAGCGACAGCGCAACGACTCGACGGCTTGAAAGGTCATCGTTCAGTCGGCGGCATTCGCGCGTCGATCTACAACGCGTTTCCGCGCGAGGGCGTGGAAGCGCTGGTTTCGTTCATGAAAGACTTTGAACGCGCGAATGGCTGACGGATCCGATCACGAAAGCCTCACGTTCAAGATCGGACCTGATGATGCCGGCGCGCGGCTCGACGCGTTTCTCGCGTCGCAGATCCAGGGCTGGAGCCGCGCGCGGCTGCAACGTCTCATCGATAACGAAGACGTTCTCGTCAACGGCAAACTCAGCAAGCCTTCATACAAGCTTCGCGAACACGACGACGTCGAAGTCGAACTGATCGCTCCGGCAACAACCACCTTCGCTCCGGAAGACATACCGATCGAGATCGTCTACGAAGACGAAACGCTCGTCGTCGTCAACAAACCAGCCGGACTCGTCGTTCATCCGGCCGCGGGGATCCACACCGGCACGTTAGCGAACGCCCTCGCCTACCATTTCCAACAACTCCCGAATGCGAGCAGTGTTCGACCCGGCATCGTTCATCGACTCGATCGCGACACGTCGGGCTTGCTCGTCGTCGCGAAGACCGAAGCCGCGCTCGAACACCTGTCGGATCAGTTTCGCGCTCGCTCCGTTTACAAGTCCTACGCCGCACTCGTGCACGGAAGGTTGCCCACCGATTCGGGCCGCATCGATCAGCCACTCGCGCGCGATCCCGCAAACCGCACGCGCATGGCTGTCGTGCGCGGCGGCCGCAGCGCGCTGTCGCTCTATCGCGTCAATCGCGCGTTTCATCGATTCACACTGCTCGACGTCCAACTCAAGACCGGCCGCACCCACCAGATTCGCGTTCATCTCGCGTGGCTGAAACATCCCGTCGTGGGCGATGAAACTTACGGCGGCGGCCGCGACAACATGATCCAGAACGCAAAGCTGCGAGCGCACATTCGCAATCTCGGCCGTCATTTCCTGCACGCCGAAAAACTCGCCTTCACGCATCCCGACACAGGCGAACGCGTACAGTTTCATTCTCCACTGCCGCCAGAACTGTCGAGTCTGTTATCGGAAATCGAGATTGAGGAGGCTTAGGGGATCGGTTCGAAGCGCCGCGCCAACTCCTTGAACTTTTCGTCAGAGCGCAAACCATCGAACGTCGGATCGATCCTGATCAGCACCAGCCCGGGCTGTTTTGCCTGAAACGCTTCGTTCAGATAGTGGATGACGCGTTCGTTATCTTTCAAACCGGCGTAAACGATGGCGAAATAAAGTCCCGAAATGTATCGGCGCTGCGATAACGCCTGAAGTTTGGCAACGATGTCCTGCGCTTCGGCTTTTTTGCCCGCCATCCCGTACGCGTAACCGAGCGACGACGACGCTTCCATTTCATTTTCAATCAACTGATCCGGTATCGGCCCACTCGGCGGCGCTTTGATCACGCTGCGCAGCTCCGCGATCGCCTCGTCGTACATTCCCTTCTGCACGTAAGCGAGCGCGAGATAGTGGCGCACGACCCAGAAGTCAGGATCGCCTTTGAGGATCACTTTGTACTTCGCGATGGCGTCGTCGTAATTGCGTTCGTAGTAAGAGTAGAGAGCGTAATTGGAGCCGATGATGGGCGACAGCGGATCCAGCTTGTGCGCCTCTTCGATCTCGGCCAGGGAGCGATTGAATTTTCCCATCTGCATCAGGTATGACGCGTACCACTGGTGCGCCGTCGGGTACTTCGGATTGAGCTTGATCGCCTGTTGAAAATCGCTCTCGGCGCCGAGCCAGTCCCAGTCGTACGACAGCCGCACAAACGCTCGCGAGGTGTACGCTTCCGCGAGCGTCGGATCCGCGTCGACGGCTTTCTGCGCGGCCGCTTTCGCTTTCGGCATCTCCTCGATCGGCTTCGCGACGCCGATGTCGCACAACAGCGCGTACGAATCGGCCAGGCCGGAAAACGCGAGCGCGAACGTCGGGTCTTTTTCTTCAGCTCGTTTGAAGTACTCGATGCCGTTGCGGAAACCTTCTTCGTTGCGCTTGTTCCAGAAGTAACGGCCTTTGAGATAAAGCTGATAGGCCTCGGCGTCCTTCGTGTAATGCTTCGCGAGCTTCTCTTCGTCTTCGCCCGTCAAGCGCACGCGCAAACTCTGCGAGATCTTTCGCGACACTTCATCCTGCACGGAAAAGATGTCAGCCAAACTGCTGTTGTATTCAGCGCCCCAGAGCTGCGAGCCGTCCGCGACTTTGATCAGCTCCGTTTTGATCACAAAACGATCTTCGAGCTTCACCAGCCGGCCTGTTAAGACAGCGCCGACGTTCAGACTTCGTCCTGCTTCCAATGCGTCGACGTTCGTGTTCTTGAAACGGAACGCAGCGTTGCGCGACATCACCCGCAGGTTAGGCAATTGCGAAAGACTGTTGATGATGCTTTCCGTCAGACCGTCGGAGAGATACTCCGCGTTGGGATCTTTACTGTCGTTGGCGAACGGCAGGATCGCGACGGAGTTGATCGGCGCCGGCGAAGATTTGAAGTAGAAGACGATTGCGCCGATCACCAGCGCCAGGATGAAGGCCGGAAACAGGTACTTGAACAGACTCGACGTCGGCCGCGGTTCGGTGATACCGCTCGGCACTCTGTCTTCATGCACTGTCTCCGCGCCGGTTCGACGGCCTGTCGGAACATGCGGTATCAATTCCGTGTCGACGCCGCGGCCGTCTATCGATCGACGGATGGCCCTTTCGCCGGTTGACGTATGGACCTCGTCTCGTAGCTGCTCGAGATCGAGTTTCAGATCCGTAATCGTCTGATAACGTTTCAGCTTGTCTTTGGCTAATGCTTTCGCGACGATGCGCTCGAGTTGGCGAGGCACGTCGGCGACGTATTCACCCAGCGGCGCGGGATCGTGATCGATGATTGAGACGCGCGTGTGGCTGTCGGTTCGGCCTTTGAACGGCGGCTGTCCGGCGATCATTTCGTAGAGCACCACGCCGAGGCTGAAGATGTCGGAGCGCGTGTCGATCGCGTCGCCTTGCGCCTGTTCGGGAGACATGTAGCCGGTCGTGCCCATGATGATGCCGGGATTTGTTTCCGAGATCGGAATGGTCACGGCTTCCGGATCGGAGTTTGGTCCCTCGCGATCGGTGAGTTTGGCGAGACCGAAGTCGAGCACCTTCACGATGCGATCGCGGCGCAGCATGATGTTCTCGGGCTTGATATCGCGGTGCACGATGCCGGCAGCGTGAGCGGTTTCGAGCGCCATCGCGACCTGGATTGCGACGCCGAGCGCTGCGTCTAGTTTCAGCGGCTCGCGCCAGAGACATTGACGCAGTGTTTCGCCTTCGATGTATTCAGTCGCGATGTAATACTTCTCGCCGGCTTCGCCGATCTCGTAGACGGTCAGGATGTTGGGGTGATTGAGCGCGAGAATGGCGCGTGCTTCCTGCCGAAAGCGTCGCAAACGGCTTTCGGATCGAGTTAGCTCGTCCGGGAGGACTTTCAGCGCTACTTTGCGGCCATGTTGCTTGGTGTCTTCGCCCAGCAGGACTTCACCCATGCCGCCCTTGCCGAGGCGGCGGAGGATGCGATAATGGGCGATGTACTCGGGAGGCTTATCATCGCTGACTGTGTTCGAACTGTGTGGGTTGTCGGGCATGAAGGTCAAGACTTGCGCGACTGAGTTGGTCCGATCAGTTCGGGCTCATTGTACTAAATCCGCAACATCCGTGTCTTCGTTGTAGTCGCAAGGAGCACACAGAGGGCAACAGGTTCGGTCGCAGGGGCATCGAATCGCCGTATCCGCAGGACTCAGGGTCGTCCCCTGAACTATAATCCGGTCGCATGTCAAAGGTTTTAATACACGCAATACTCAAATGTTTGTCGGCAGTTTGCCTTGTCGCCGCCGTGTCGCTGACGGTCTGCGCGCAGAAACCGAAGGCAAGCCCGACGCCGGTGCCGCAAGATCCACAGGGCACGATCCGAACCAACATCCGTCGCGTCCGTCTGCCCATCACTGTTACCGACAAGAAGGGTCAATTCGTCCCGGGCCTGACGAAGAACGACTTTCAGATTCTTGAAGACAAGATCCCACAGACGATCGAGACTTTTTCCGACGACGTGTCGCAGACGACGCCGCTCTACATCGCCGTGTTGATGGACACGTCTCCGTCAACCGCCGGCAAGCTGAAGTTTCAACAAGAGTCGGCGATGAACTTCATCTACACCGTGATGAAGACCCGCAAGGATCGAGTGCTCTTCGGCACGTTCGACGATCAGATCACACTGCTTCAGGATTTCACCGACAAAATCGACCTGCTCGACAAGGCCGTTTACGGCGTGAAGAAGATGGGCACACAGACTGCTCTGTTCGACGCCGTCTGGCAGTTCTGCGACGAGAAGATGCGCTCCGTTCCCGGCCGCCGCGTCCTGTTGCTCGTCACTGACGGCGACGACACCTACAGCCGCGCAAACATTCGCGACGCCATCGACATCGCGCAACGCACTGAAACCACGATCTTCGCAATCTCCACGAAAGCGGGTTTCATTTCTACAGTGCCCGGCGTCGAAGCAGGACAAGTCTCCGACAAGAAAGATCGCGATCTGTTGACACTCGCCGAAGAGACTGGCGGCACCGCATTTTTCACGGGCGACATGCTCTCGCTGGAAAAATCATTCGACCGGATAGGGAAAGAGCTGCGAGCGCAATACCTCGTCACCTACGACCCGACGAACAAGACTTACGACGGCACGTTTCGCAAGATCGACGTCAAAATCTCCGACGGTCACGGCGATCTAAAGGTGAGAACCAAGCGAGGCTACAAAGCCATCGCAGACAGCGTTACGCAATAGGAAGTGTAAAGTTAAGATGCGTTATCGACCATTCAATCGCGCGTTAGTATTGCTGCTCCTCGTCATCCCGTTTGTTTGCGGAAGCCTTGCGACGCGCGGGCTTTCAGCCAAAAGCGAAACAAACACGGCGAGCGCAATGCCGTCGCCTTCTCCAACTCCGCGCAACCGCGAAGAGGTGCCGCAGGACTCGGATGAAGTCATCAAGGTCGATACCAATCTAACCAACATCTTCTTCACTGCTGCCGACCGCAACAAGCGATTCATCAGCAACCTGAAAGCCGAAGACATCCGCGTGCTCGAAGACGGTCAGCAGCAAGAGATCTTCACTTTCCAGACGAACATCGATCTGCCGCTCTCGCTCGCGATCCTGATCGACACCAGCGCCTCCGAAGAGCGCACGCTGCCTGACGAAAAAGAAGCCGCGCGCGCGTTTCTCGAAAACGTGCTGCGCGCCACCAGGGACGAAGCTGCAATTGTCTCATTCACGGGTGAGACGACGCTCGAACAGGGCTTCACTGGTAATGTCGACCGGCTGCGCCGCGCCATCGATCGCGTCGAGTTTGTTCCACCGTCGGGTTACGTCGGCGGCGGCGTCGTCGTCAACGGAACGCCGCCAATCTCCGGAACCAACCAGGCGCTGGCCGGCTCGACCGCGATCTGGGACGCCGTTTGGGCCACCTCGGAAGAACTCATCGGCGCTTCAGCCGAACACACGCGCCGCGCCATCATCCTCCTCACCGACGGCCAGGACACCAGCAGCCGCATGAAAATGGACGAGGCAATAGAAGGCGCCCAGAAAGCCGACGCCCTGATTTACGCCATCGGCATCGGCGACCGCTACACCTTCAACGTCAACGAAGGCTCGCTCAAGAAGATCGCCGAAAAAACCGGCGGCCGGGCCTACTTTCCGCGGCATGAACGCGATCTTCGCGACGCTTTTGCCCAGATCCAAAAAGACCTCCGCGAGCAGTATCTGGTAGCCTATTCGCCGCTGAATAAGTCGCGCGATGGCTCATACCGGAAAATCGAAATCCAGATAGTCAATCCGGAGCTGCGGCAGCAGAACCTCAAGCTCAACTACCGCGCCGGTTACTTCGCCAAAACAGCCGCCCCGGACACGCCCGGAAAACGCAAGAGTTCGGGCCAGTGATCGCCCCTAAACGCCTGTTTTCAAACACGGATAAAAGCTGTTATACTGCCCGGCGGCAGTGAGATCGCCAACGTAATTTTTCAAAGGGACTTCCACACAAGCTTCGCAGTCCTCCTCCCGAGGTCTCATTCGTAAGGCGTCCGGATCCAATTAATGAGCACTAGCACCTCAGACAGAGGCCGAGTCCTTATCGTCGATGATGACCATCGCGTGCTCGATCTTCTCGTTGATCTGCTCGAAATCGAGGGCTACGAAGTCGCCTCAGCCGTCGACGGCGCCGAAGGAATGCGACTGGCCCAGTCGTTCGGCCCGAACGTGGTCATCAGCGACGTCGTGATGCCGGTCGTTGGCGGACTGGAGCTCTGCCGCCGCCTCAGGGAAGACGCCCGGACGGCTCGGATTCCCGTGCTCCTGATCAGCGGCATCCGCAAATCAGAGGAAGCCGAAATCGAGGGACTTTACGCCGGCGCGGACGACTATCTCGATCTTCCTTTCCGGAACGAAGAGCTGCTGGTTAAGGTCGCGCGGCTGGTCGAGCGCCATCGCGCCGCCGCCGCTTTGAGGGAGAGTGAGGAGCGGTATCGCAGCCTCGTCGAGCTGTCACCGGACGCCATCGTGATTCATCGCGAAGGCAGGTTCACGTACCTGAACCCCGCCGCGCTGCGGCTTTGGGGCGCGGCCGACGCAAACGATCTGATCGGCAAACCGCTTCTCACTGTCGTCCATCCTGACTTCCACGACCACGTTCGCGAGCAGGTCGAATACATTCAACAGTTTCAACAGCCCGCGCCGCTCGCGGAACAAAAGTGCATCCGTCTCGATGGCACGGTCATCGACGTGGAGGTGACGGGCTTGCCGTTTACGGCTGAAGGCCAGTCGGCGGTGCTCGGTGTTTTCCGTGACGTCACGGAAAAGAAGCATGCGCGCGAAGCGCTGCGAAAAGCCGAGAAGCGCTTGCGCACCGTGGTCGGAAGCGCCGCGCTCATCCTGTTTGCGACGGACAAAAACGGCGTGTTCACGTTGTGCGAAGGCGAAGGGTTGAAGAGTTTATCGCTCGCGCCCGGCGAAGTTGTTGGCAAATCGGTGTTCGATGTTTACTGCGACTCACCTAAGTTTGGCGACGACATCAATCGCGCGCTGACGGGCGAATCGTTTACTTCCTCCGTTGCGATCGGCGATCTTATCTTCGACGTTCGCTATTCGCCGCTGACGGACGACCGCGAAAACGTGCTCGGCGTGATCGGCGTCGCCACTGACATCACGGACAGCCGCCGCGCGGAAACCTCCATTCGCGAAAGCGAAGAGCGTTACCGCGAGCTCTTTGAAAACGCGAATGACATCATCTACACCCACGACCTTCAGGGTAACTTTACGTCGTTGAATCGAACCGGTGAGCGCATCACCGGCTACGCTCGCGACGAAGCGATGAAGATGAACGTCGCCGACGTGATCGCGCCCGAGTATCTAAACCTCGCGCGCGAAATGATCGCGCAGAAGGCGTCGCAGAAGGTTTCGACGGTTTACGAGATCGATATCGTCTCGAAGCAAGGTAAGCGCGTTCGACTCGAAGTCAGCACGCGTTTGATCTTTCGCGAAGGACGCCCGGTCGGCGTCCAGGGCATCGCGCGCGATCTGACGGAACGCAAACACTCTGAAGAAGCGTTGCGCGAGAGCCAGGCTTACCTGGCCCAGCAGGTGCAACGCGAAGCGATGAGCCATCGTATCTCGCAAGCGATTCGCTGTTCGCTCGACAGTCACGAGATCTACCGCACGGCGGTGCGTGAGCTCGGCTCGTACCTGGACGTGGATCGCTGCTCGCTGTTTATGCGAGACGATCGCGGGAAATGTGCGATGAACGTCGCGGAGTATCACGCCGATGGCGTGGAACCGGCGGCCACCGATTTTGCCCTGGCGCACCTGCAAACGTTAGTTGCCGCGTTGGACAAAACCGGCGTGCTCATCTTCACCGACGCGCCAAACGATCCGCGCATTACGGACCTCTACAACAACATCCTTGCAAAAGCGAACGTGAAGTCGATCATGTACGTCGCGATCCGAGTTGGCGACGACGTGCCGGCGGCGTTTGCGCTGTCGACGACGAAACAGATCCGAAAGTGGACCGACGCTGATATCGAGCTCGCCAAGGCCGTTTCCGATCAAACTGGCATTGCCATTCGCCAAGCCGAGCTTTATCAGAAGGCCGAATCGACGTCGATGCGCGAGGCGCTGGTCAATCGCTTGACGATGCTGATTCGCGCTTCGCTGAGTTTGCCTGAAGTTCTCAGCACGGCGACGCGCGAGTTGGGACGCGCGCTGTCGGCGTCGCGAGTTCATCTGTTCCTGTACAACAGCGAAGAAGTTGGCTCACCGCTCGAGCACGAGTTTCTGGCGCCCGGCGTTGCCAGTATCAAGCAGTTTCAAATCAACTACGACGATCCGATCGGGCGCAAGCTCTCGGACACGAGCCTGCCGCTGATCATCGACGACTCGTCGAACTACAACGACGGTTCAAACTCGCTGAGTGAGTACGTCCGCGCGCAGTCCGTGCGACTTGGCGTGCGCTCGCAAATCAACTATCCCGTCATCGTCAAGGAACAATTCCGCGGTGTGCTGTGTATTCACCAGGCCGATCGCTTGCGCCGCTGGACCGAAGAGGAAATCTCGCTCGTCGAAGCGCTCCTGGAACGACTGTCGATCGCGATCGCGCAAGCCGAGTTGTTCGAAATGGTCGCGCGTGGGAAGACCGAGTGGGAAACGACGTTCGATGCGATGTCGGACGGCATTTTCATCTTCGACGGCGCTGGAGAGTTGAAACGAGTGAACCGCGCCGGCGCAGCGATGGAAGCGCTTCATCCGCGACTGCTGCTCGGCCGCCAGTGTTGCGCCATTCTTCGCACCAGCGAAGAGGAAGAAGCATGCGTCGTCGAAAAAGCGCTCGAGACTGGCCGCAGCGTTACCATCGAGATCACTCCGAACCGTCTCAATCGTCCGTTGCTCGTCTCGGTTGAGCCCGTGCTCGACGAAGGCAACAAGGTTGTCGGCGTCGTCGCCACGGCACGCGATCTTTCTGACTTGCGCAAGGTGCAGGCCGTCGCGCGCGAACACCAGTCGCTGCTCAACAACATTCTCGAGAGTGCGCGCGAGTCGATCTACGCCGTCGATCCTGAAGGCAAGTTCAAATGGTGCAACACTGCGACGCTGAAAGGCCTCGGCTTTCAACGGAGCAACTTCATTGGACGTTCCCTGCTCGAGATGGTGTACGAAGCCGATCGTCCGCTGGTCCAGGAGAAGCTTGACGCTGCGTTGAGCGGTGCGCCGCAAACTTACGAAATGCGTTACTTCGCTCACAACGGGCGCTTGCGCTACGCGCGCGTCGACAATTCGCCGCTCGTAGTCGAGGGGCGCACGACCGGCGTGTTGGGCATCGCACGCGACATTACGGAGCAGAAGGAAGAACGCGAGCGCGCGGCGCGGGCCGACAAACTACGCGCGCTCGGACAACTCGCGTCCGGTGTGGCCCACGATTTCAACAACTCGCTCGCGGCGATACTCGGCCGCGCCCAGTTGCTCCGCCGCCAGATCGACGAGCCTGCGTTGGTTCGTAATCTCGATATCATTCAAACGGCCGCTGAAGACGCCGCCGCGACAGTGCGCCGCATTCAAACGTTCGCCCGCAAGTCACCGGTGAAAGAGTTTGAGCTGGTCGACGTCGGTAGTCTGTTGAACGACGCGATCGAGATAACGCGCACGCGCTGGCAAAACGAAGCGCGCATTCGCGGGCTGGAGTACGACGTCAAACTGATCGCAGGCCGCGGTCAAATGACGTACGGCAGCGCGTCGGAACTGCGCGAGGTCTTTGTGAACTTGATCGTCAACGCCGTCGACGCGATGCCGCGAGGCGGCAAGTTGTCGATCTCATGCCGCCGCAAAGATTCGCGGTTGCAACTCCAGTTCAGCGACAACGGCATGGGAATGCCGGACGACGTGCGGCAGAAGATCTTCGAGCCGTTCTTCTCCACGAAGGGTGCGCATGGAACCGGGCTCGGGCTTTCCGTCAGCTACAGCATCCTCGAGCGGCATGCGGGATCGATAAGCGTCATCTCCGAACCCGGCAATGGGACGCGATTTACGATCGATCTACCGGCAGCCGTTGCCGAGTCGTCGTTGGATGAGGTGGGTCCGATCGGAGACGAATTACCGAGCTTGCGAATACTCGTCGTCGACGACGAGGCGCCCGTGCGCGAAACGCTTGCGGAGATGCTGGTCGCCGTAAATCACAAGGTCGAGTTGGCGGGAGGCGGTCAGGAAGCGCTGCAAAAGATGCGGGAGCAGGCGTTCGACTTTGTCTTTACCGATTTGGCGATGCCGGAAATGGACGGTTGGGAGACCGCGCGATCGATTCGCAAAGACTGGCCCGACGTCAAGATCGTTCTAGTGACCGGCTATGGCCCAACCACAACGCCTCCGCCCGGTGAGGAAAACTTAGTCGACGCCATCATCGGGAAGCCCTTCGACTTCACTCAAGTCGGGTCCGCGCTTAACTCACTGGCAAAGACATTACAGCTGGTTTAATTAAAATTCATTATCCCTGCGCTTGCGGTAAATCCCACCCCAAATCCCACGACCATCGTCGGTCCCGACCACTCGTCCTTCTCGGCAAGCATGAAGCCCGTCGAAGCGCTGGACAGATTTCCGTACCGCTCGAGCACCTTGTAAGAGTTGTGAACTTTCGCCGACTCGGGTTGCAGATCGAGCTGCGAACAAACGCCGTCGAGAATTTTCTTGCTGCCGGTGTGGATGAGACAGTCGTCGACGTCGTCGAGGTCGCTGACCGGAGAATCCGGATGTTGCAGCACGTTCTTGACGGTCGTAACTGCATAGTGCGCGCCGCGGCTGGGAACGCTCGGCTGCATGAAATACTGCGGCCGGCCTTTCAACGAGGGGTGTGAACCGTGCCGGACCATCGTCAAGAGGTTCATGTCGTTAGGCTGATCGTTCGTCAAGTGCGAGATCGGGCCGAACGCCGGCTTACCTTCTTCGCGTCCGACGAGCAAAGCAACGGCGCCGTCGCCGAAGAGCATGGATTGAATCACGAACGTCGTGTCTAACCGCTGCTGCTCGAACTGGTCGGGATCGATCCGGTGATCTTTCCGTAGGCGGATGAGCTCGCGATAACCAAGGTACTCGCCTGATAACAACGGCGCGACGTAAGGCGTGTGCGCCTCTGACATCACGACGATGGCCAGCTTGTTGGGATTCGCGGTTAGGTACCATTGGGCCACTTCGATCGATTTGAGCAGGACCGAGCAACCCTGCGCCTGCATGCTGACCGTGCGCAGCGAGCGCGAGAGCATTCCGTGCGTCTGGCCCATGATCTCGGACGCGAGGCATGGCAGCATCTGGTCAGGGGTGTTGGTAGCCGCGACTAACAGACCGATGCGCGTCGGGTCTCCGCCCCAGTCGTGAATGCAAGTTGTCGTGGCGTCGACGGCGAGCTTTGTAGTCGAGCTGGTCGCCGCTTTGGGTTTGCCGCTAAGAAAATCCGGGTAGTTTTCGAGAGTTGAATAGCGCTGGTCTACGCCCAGGCTGCTGATTGTGTTGATTAGCTCCGGTGAGAGTTTGTGCATCACGCTGGCGACGAGTTCAGTCGTCTTGAAAGCGTGCTTAGGCACAGCGGTAGCTGCCGATAAAAGGTTCACCATTGTCGTTGTTACTCCAAGAGAGGGTGCCGCGCTGAAGTCCCACGTATTATTTCTACTTCGCTATTTTCGTTTACAACCTCCGTGCCGGAGTTGTGACAAATACGGGACAATTCATATACGCCTTTATTTATCGGGGTTTTAGCGCACGCGGTGAGGTTCGGACCGAGCAGGCCAGATGCGGTTACTGGATACCAGCTAACCAGCCTTTTATAGACACCGTAGATTTTCGGTAGATCCAGCGAATGCGGCTTGGTACTGAGATATACAGTTGGCTATTTTGTAACCAATTGGGACAAAGTGGGACAGTAGTGAATGCTGCATAAATGAAAGCTTTGCAGTAAGTGCTGCAAAAAAGTTTGAATTAACGAAGTGAGTAGACGCCGAGGGTGTCTTCGCCGATGCTGCCGAAGTACAGTTTGCCGTTGCGTTCGACGGCATTGGCAATTTGAGCATAGCAATCGCGCGAGCCGTTTTGCAGGTTATCGACGACACGGCCTTGCGTGTCGAGGCCGAGCACGAACGAATAGCGCTCGGGCGCGGGTTGCAGGAACTTCGGCAATCGGTAGATGACTTTTCGCAGAAACGGGTGCGGCAGAAGTTTATCGAACGCTCCTTGCCGCGGCGTCACCAAGGCGAGCCAAAACTTCCCGCTGCCGTTCGAAGAGATGCCGTCAGGGAAACCGGGCAGGTTCTCGATGAACATGTCGACCATGCCTTCCTTCGGTTCCTTCAACCACACGCGCTGGATGCGATACTTTCCAGTCTCCACCACCAACACGAACGACTGATCCGAACTGACCGCAACTCCGTTCGCAAAGTAAAGGCCGCGAATCAATGTGCGCGGTTTCTGCGTTTGCGGATCAAACGCCAGCAAACGCCCGTTCGGCTGATGCTCCAGGATGTCGTTGCTGAACTGCGACATCGGATACTTGTAAGAAGCCTCGGTGAAATAGATCGTCCCGTTAGCGGCGACGTCGAGATCGTTCAGGCAGCCAAACTTGACGCCGTCCGCTTCGGTGGCGAGCACTTTTATCTCGCCCGCAGGGCTCACCGACAGCAAACCCTTTATCGCGTCGGCGACGATCAGGTTTCCGGCGGGGTCGAAGGCGAGTCCCAACGGGCGACCTTGCGTGTTGGCGAAGACGCGCGGCTGCGTGCCGTCCGGTTGAAGCTGAATGATTCGACCGTCTTCGAACCCGCCGTAGATGCGGCCCTGCGCATCGAGTGCGACGTCTTCAGGCTTGTGACCGTCGCCGAGCGAGAGTCGCTGAACTGACGCGAGCCGCGTGTTCTGTTCGTATGGTCCTGAAAGTGCGGGAGCGGCTGGAGGAGTCCAAGCGGCCGGCGAGATCGGTACCGGCGCGAAGAGCAAATAAACCAGACAGACCAGAATGATGAGGACCAGGATCCCAAAGACGCGCTTCTTCACGCTCATCGCTCGCCGCGCGCCTTCTCAACTTGTGATTGCAATTCGACGACCAGCTTGCGTATGCCTGCCTGGTCCATCGGCTCAATCAATCGCAGCGCTTCGTCGAGGATTCGTCGCTGATGCTCGGGCCACGCCGCTTTGCCCGCGACGCTTCCAGTTTCGCCGTCGTAAAAAGCGACACGCGGCGGCCGCACGCTTTCGACGATCGCTTTATCGACAGCCAGCGTCATGGTCGGAATGCCCGCAATCTCGAGTGCGCGCGCTACAATGCCAACCGACTGGTGACACAACGTCGACGCCGGAATCAATAACGCCGCCTGCACTTCATAACGACGCGCCCGCTCGACCAGCTTCGGCGCCAACTCGTTCGCGACGCCCATCGCGTCGGTGATAAACCCGCAGAAGCTCCAGAAGACCGGGTTCAACTGGCCGATGATTCCGTTCTTCTCAAACTCCAACAGCCGCTCGATCGGGAGTTCCGCGTTCACGTCCTGCTGAACAGCGGTCCCGTCGTATCCGCGCACCGCGAAGCGAAGATCCGACGCTTCGACTTCGATCGGTATCTCTCTGAAACTCAGATCGCCCGGCCGCGCACTCGTGTCGAACGCAGACGTTCCGTCGATGTAAGCGCCGGCCGACGAGATCAATGCGAGATTCAACATCGGCAACGCGCGTCGCGCCGGCGTGAACGGTGCGCGGCGGTTTCGGATAAACGGGTAATCGTCGAGGTTGTCTGATCCGGCGGCGGACGTCTGTTTCCACGCGTCGTAGCGCTGTCGCCAATCTTCGATGTCTTCAATGATGTCCAACGGCTTTTCCATCCTGCTTTCAATAACTCATTGGCGCAGCGCGCGTCCCATCAGCACCAGCGCCACAAGACCGGCAATCATAGCAATCCCGAGCGCGTTCACCGAATAGCCGTGCAGCGCGTTGAACGCGACCCGCCGCGGATCGTCGACAGCGACCTGATCGATTGGCAACTCCATCGCCACTCGCAGCGCCCGCATGCGCGCGGCGATCAGCCAGTGGCCCACGCCCGTCGCCAGGGCAATCAGTCCCAGACAGACGCACTCGACGAGGAAACTGATCCGGCCCTGATGACCACGCCGCACGAACGCCGTGACCAGCAACAGCAACGCGATCACGAACCCCGCGACGTTGACGACGCCAAGCGTACGCGTGACGATCGATCCGGCAATCTCGCTCGCGTTCGGCAAACCGAACGACCGCAGCACGCCGAACGCCGCCGGCGCAACGACCGCGCCGAAGAAGAGCGCGACACCCAACCACGCCGCCAATATCACCAGTCTTGTGATACTAAGTATAGGCCCTTCGCTTTCTCGCGACTGTCAATTTGTAACAAGTCAGGAAGGGGGCAACGCCCCCGCCAATGTTTCGCGGCACGTCATTACAGCCAGCGGGGGCGCGCTGCGCTTGCCCCCTTCCTGACTTGTTCTTGCTTTTCTGACTGTTCTCGCTTCCCAACTGTCCTTAGCTTTTCTGAGTGTGTTGATTTTCACTAGTCAAACTCGTCGATCGCAGCCAGCAAACGGATCTTGGGCGGAACTACCGGGTGCTGAATCGGAAACTGGCGCGGATCGGGAACGCTCAACAACCACGATAACGCCGTGTCGAGTTGCGACTGGTACTCCTCCAAGTCCAGCGACATGAAAACGCGCTGGCCCAACCTCGCAAACTTCTCCTTCGCCCGCAAGTACATCTGCCGCGCGGCGCCAGGCCGGCCGATGTCCAGATGATGAAAAGCCACCGCCGACTGGATCATCGCCTGTAGAAAAAGCTTCTCCTGCGGACCGACTTCGCCCATCCAGCGTTCTTCCCACGCATCGTGCGCCGCGTGAAATTCGCCCGCGTTGTAGAGATCGATCCCGGCGATGTATTCGACCGGATACGCCGCGATGTGCGCGTCAGTGTAAGCTGCGTCGACGTCAGCCATCTGCTTTGCGATTCAAACGCGCGGCGATCACTTTCGCAGCCGTTGCGCCGGCGCCAGTCGCCCCGCTAATCGTCGGTGCAGTCGGGTTCGAAACGTCGCCGGCGGCAAACACCATCGCCACAGTCGTCTCACATTCGCTATTCACCGAGACGTACCCTTTTTCATCCATCGCAACCTGATCGCGAAACAGTCCGGTGTTTGGCTCAACTCCGATGCGAATCAACACGCCGCGCACCGCCAGTTGAAACGGCTTCAGCCCGCTCTTGCGCTGGATCTCGACTGCTTCGACGGCAGCGTCGCCAATGATACGCGTGACGACCGACTCAGTGAAAACGGTGATGCGATTGTTTGGCTGCACGCGCTCGGCAAACTCGCGCCGAGCTCGCAGCTTCTTTCCCCGATGGACCAGCGTCACCGTCGGACAAACTTCCGCGAGCAGCAAGGCATTCTCGACAGCAGCGTCGCCGCCGCCCACAACACAAACGTCCTTTCCCGCGAACAGCTCACGATCGCGCGTTCCGGAAGCAATGACGCCCTTGCCGGCAAGTTCCTTTTCACCCGGAATGCCCAACTCTCTTGGCCGCACGCCGGTCGCGATAATTATCGAGATCGACTGCAAGACTTCGCCGCTACGCAACGAGATGCGCTTCGCTCGCAAGTCAACGGAATCAATGACCGTACCGGTCCACAGATCGAACTCCGCATCGTCAACGTCTCGCGAAAAAAGTTCGAGCAGTTCCTGTCCGTTGCTGGTTTTGACGCCGAGGTAGTTGTGGATCGGATTGTAGACGCGATGAAGTTGACCGCCGATCTGTTCCGCTTGTTCGAGTACGAGCGTGTCGAGCCCGAGCTCATCGCACCAGAACGCCGCGGACAGCCCCGCCGGTCCAGCGCCGATGATGATCACGTCGTGCATTCAGATAGAGCTTTGTGCTTTGTACTTTGTGCTTTGTAACGCGCCGAGAACGTCGTCCGGTTCGAGCCGCGACACGGCCAACGCGCCGCCGGCATCGAGAAACTTCACGGCCGACGTCAATGTACGATTGTCGGTTTTCCAATGAGCGTCGCGATTGCCTTCTTTTTCGTTGAGCATCGCTAACGCATTCGCGAGATCGCGGCGCGCGACAGGTGGGCGCGCGACTGTTTCGGCCCAGGAGTAGTACGGGTAATCGAGACGGTAGAACCAGCCGCCGTTCGCCGGGGTTGCAATCAGGAACAGCTCGCCACGAGCGTGCTTCGCGATCCCCATCACCGGATCGACTAGATCAGGCGCGACCGTGACCAGGGAAAGCCGTGGCTCCGGATACTCGACAACTCTCGACTCGCCTCGGGTAAAACTCTCGAGCGCGGCGGCAACATTGTTCCAACCATCACGCCACAGCGACTCGTAAGCGTTAACGTTTCGGAGCAAGCGTTCGACCTCGGGCAACACCAGTTCATACGAACGCGCATCGTCGACGACTTCTTCACCAGCTAAGAAGCTCGCCAACGGCGACGCGTCGTCGTTGTCTCCACCAGCCTGATCGCTGCCCTGAATCGCGATGCTGACGCGCACGCCGTCGTCGCTCGTGTGCTCGGAAAAATCACCGGCTTCGGCGGCGGAGATGAGCAGATCGCGAAACTCGAGCGCGCGTTCGCCGTTCAGCACGGTCCAGACTGACAACACGCCGTCGGCGTCGAAATGGTTGTTGGTGACGAGGTCGATGTTGTTGGTCAACGCGGCTCGATTCGGCGAGGCGACGAGGTTGAGCGCGATCTCGGTTGAGGTGTCGGCCTTCACTTCCGGCGGCGTGGTGTTTCCTTGCCAGTGCGAGAAGTGGATGCTGTTTGAAACTGTTCCATCGATCGAGAGTTTGGGGACGTCGTCGAGGGCTTCTGAGTAGAATTGGAATCTCATGATTGGCAAGTGTATTGTAAGATGTCTTCATTCAACAATCGTATGGAGTAACTGATGGAAGAGATCACCTCAACTGAGTTGAAACAACGCCTCGACAAGGGCGACGACATTCAAATCGTCGACGTGCGCGAGGACAATGAGGTCGCGATCGGGCGCATTCCGAACTCGATTCACATCCCACTGGCCCAGGTGTTGACGCGAATGAACGAGATCGACCCGAACCGCGAAACTGTAGTGCATTGCAAGATGGGCGGACGCAGCGCCCGCGCGATCGACGCGCTTCAGCGTTCCGGGTTCAAAGGGAAACTGATGAATCTCAAAGGCGGGATCCTCGGGTGGTCGGATGAAGTGGATCCCAGCGTGCCGAAGTATTAGGTGATTCCGTTGAGCTTAATAAACGGGCTCAGGCGCGTGATCACCATTCCTTCTTCACATTCCAGCCGGCATGACAGCGCGGGGCGGTCGCTCCGCTCGTCCTGCCCTTTCATGTGATACCAGATCTGGCAGTTCGTACAGTCGCCATTCCAACAAAAATCGCCGTAGGAAATGGTGTTTATCGACAGGTATTGAAAGCACCGCAGCACCCGATTCTTCTCGGGCACCATCACTTCGCGCCCCACGATCTCGACGGGTATCAGCTTCTCGTAAGGATCGAGGAGATCCGCGCTTTGTTCACTCATAGGCAGCGGCAGTATAATCCGGTCTTGCACATAATCAAACCAGGTCAGGAGCGTTGAATTGGCTTTAGTAATTTACACAAAACCGGGATGTCCTTACTGCCAGCAAGCACGCGATCACTACAATGCCGAGGGCATTCCCTTCACCGACTACGACGCGCAAAACGATCTCGCCCGACGGGCCGAGATGTTCTCCTATTCCGGCGGCGATCCGACGGTGCCGTGCTTAGTCGAAGACGGTAAGTACATAGGTTCTGGCTGGGGCAACCCGCCTCGCGGTTGAACCGTCCACGACGAGTAACCGGCCGTGCGCCGGTAATGACAAAGAAAAGCAAATCGTCTCCCCCGTATTTGTGTTTGTTCCTGCCGACCGCCTATCGCCGGCACTGAGGATTCAATCATGCACAAACATCCCAGATCTATTTTCACGTTCGTACTTCTTGTTATCAGCGTCGCGCTAATCAACACTGCCGCGCTGGGGCAGTCCAACGGCGGCGCAACGCCACTGAAACCACCTATGGCAGAAAAGAAAACTAAAACAACAAACATCCACGGCGAGACGCTCGTCGACGACTTCTTCTGGCTGCGCGAGAAAACAAACCCCGAGGTCATGGCGCATCTCCAGGCTGAAAACAACTATGCCGAAGCGATGATGAAACCGACCGCCGCGTTGCAGGAAAAGCTCTACAACGAGATGCTCAGTCACATCAAACAGACTGACACGAACGTCCCGTATCGCAGAGGCGGCTACTTCTATTACTCGCGCACCGAAGAAGGAAAACAGTATCCGATCTTCTGCCGCAAGAAGGGGTCGCTCGAGGCTCCCGAAGAGATCATCATCGACGTCAACGAACTCGCCAAGGGACAAAAGTTCATGAACGTCGGCGCGTTCTCGCCGAGCGACGACGGAAACCTGCTGGCCTACAGCACCGACAATACCGGCTACCGCCAGTACGTCGGTCATATAAAAGATCTGCGCACGGGCCAACTACTTCCCGAACACATCGAACGCGTCAACAACATCGTCTGGGCCACCGACAACAAAACCATCTTCTACGTGACCGAAGACGCGACCACTAAACGCAGTGACAAGTTTTTCCGTCACGTCGTCGGCACTGACCAGCACGATCTGGTTTACGAAGAAAAAGATGAGCTTTTCGACATCGGCGTCGGACGCTCGCGCGACAAGGCCGTCATCGTGCTCGAGATTGCCAGCAAGACTTCGACCGAGTGCCGTTATCTTCCGGCTGACAAACCTGACGCTGCGCTGAAAGTGATTCTTCCGCGGCAACCAGACCACGAGTACGACGTCGATCATCGCGGCGACCTGTTCTACATCCGCTCGAACAAAGGCGCGAAGAACTTTCGCATCGTCACAGCGCCGGTAAGCGATCCTTCCGAGGCAAACTGGAAAGAGTTCGTCGCCCACCGCCCGGCGGTGAAGATCGAGGGAATCAGCATGTTTGCCGATCATGTCGTGCTTTCCGAGTGGGAGAACGGCTTGCAACAGCTTGAAATCGTCAACTTCAAGACGAACAAGCGTAACCGAATCGAGTTTCCGGAGCCAGTCTACTCGGCAGGGCTCGGAGCGAACGCAGAGTTCAATACGAGCGTCGTCAGGTATAACTACAACTCACTCGTGACGCCGAATTCCACGTTCGATTACGACATGAACACCGGCAAGTCGACGCTGTTGAAGCAACAGGAAGTGCCGGGAGGATTCGATCGCACCAATTACAAAGCGGAGCGCGTGTTTGCGACGGCGAGTGATGGAACGAAGATTCCGATCTCGATGGTCTACCGAAAAGGCGTGAAGCTCGACGGTTCCGCGCCGATGCTGCTCTACGGCTACGGCTCGTACGGCGTGTCGATCCCGCCGAATTTCGTGTCGAGCCGGCTCAGCCTTTTGGATCGCGGCGTCATCTTCGCGATTGGCCACATTCGCGGCGGCGGCGAGCTCGGCGAGCCCTGGCGCGAGGCCGGAAGAATGATGAACAAGATGAACACGTTCACCGACTTCATCGCCTGCGCCGAAGCGCTGATCAAGATGAAATATACGTCGAGCGACCGGCTCGTTATTCAAGGCGGCAGCGCGGGCGGTTTGTTGATGGGCGCCGTGTCGAACATGCGGCCCGATCTTTTCAAAGCCGTCGTTTCGCAGGTGCCGTTCGTCGACGTGCTGAACACGATGCTCGACGCGTCGCTGCCGTTGACGACGAGCGAGTATATCGAGTGGGGAAATCCGAACGAAAAGCCGGCGTTCGAGTACATGAAGAAATACTCGCCATATGACAACATCGGCAAGAAGAATTACCCGGCGATGCTCGTGAAGGTGTCGGTGAACGATAGCCAGGTCCCATACTGGGAAGGCACAAAGCTGGTCGCAAAACTGCGGACGATGAAGACTGACAACAACCCGCTCTTGTTGAAAGTCAACTTCGGCGCCGGTCACGGCGGATCATCCGGACGCTACGACGCCCTGCATGAAGCCGCGTTTGACTATGCGTTCATGTTGTGGCAAATGGGTATCGCGGATTAGTTCCTAACAATGATCGGGTCGACGCTGGGGAATTACAAGATCCTCGAGAAGCTCGGTGAGGGCGGTCAGGGGACGGTCTATAAAGCAGTCGATTCGAAGCTCGGCCGGACGGTTGTCATCAAGGTCCTGCCGGCCGAGCTCACCGCGAAAGAAGCCAACCTCAAGCGGTTCGAGCGCGAAGCGCGGCTCGCCTCCGCGCTCGATCACCCAAATATCTGCACCATCTTCGATCTCAACGAGATCGACGGCGTCCACTTCATCGTGATGCAGTACATCGAGGGGCGCAACGTCCGGCAGCTCGTCAACGGCCGCCCTTTGTCGCTCGAAAGCGCGTTGTCGATCGCGTTGCAAACGGCCGACGCGCTCGCCGCCGCCCACTCGCGCGGCATCATTCATCGCGACATCAAGGCCGGAAACGTGATGGTTACGCCAACCGGCCAGGTGAAAGTCCTCGATTTTGGGCTGGCGAAACTGCTCGACGAAGAAGCGGCGCGAACGTCCGGGATTCATCACACGGAGATAACTGAAGTCGGCGTCCCGTATGGCACGGCGACCTACGCTGCGCCCGAACAAGCGCGCGGCGATCGCGTCGATGGGCGTGCGGATATTTTCTCGACCGGCGTGTTGCTGTACGAGATGCTGGCCGGCACGTGGCCGTTCCGCGGCAGCACGGCCGCCGAAGTGCGTCACGCGGTTTTGAATGACGAGCCGCAGCCGTTGTCGAAAGTGCGGCCCGGACGCGTTCCGGATCAGTTGCAGGCAATACTCGACAAGGCGCTCGCGAAAGATCCACGCAATCGCTATCAAAAGATTTACCACTTCGCCAACGATCTCCGCGCCGTCATTCGCGAGATGGGCTCGGACGCGTTGCCGGGAATCGACGAGGGTGCCGCGCCAGTCGCGCCGAAACACATGACGCCGCGCAGTCCCGTGACGCGCGCGCTGCGCTGGTTGACCGGAAGCCTGACCGGCGAAACTCCTTCGAAACCTACCGGACGCGTCGTTGAAGCACATGAAAGTCCGCAGACGAGCATGGGCGATCACGAGCGAAAGAGCGTAGCGATCCTGCCGTTCAAGAACGTCGGCAACGATCGCGAGATCGATTTCTATCAGTTCTCGCTCGCCGATGCTGTGATAACTGAGCTCGCGCGAGTGCGCGCGCTTATCGTGCGCCCTTCGTCGGTGATCGTGAAGTATCAGAACCGCGAGGTAGATCCGGCTGAAGCAGGACGCGACCTGAGCGTCGACGCGATTCTGACTGCGACGTTCCTGCGCGCCAGCGAAAAGCTCCGCGTGACCGCTCAACTACTGGACGTGCGCACCAGCGAGATTCTGTGGAGTGAAAGAATCGACGCCGACGCCAGCGACATCATCGGCGTCCAGGACATCATCGTGCAGCGCATCGTCGAGGGGCTGCGGCTCGAGTTGAGCCCCGACGAAAAATACCAGCTCGCGAAACCCAGCACCGTCGACGCCGCCGCGCGAGAAGAATACATGCGCGGCCGCGACTGTCTCGCGACGTTCGTCTATCACACCGTCCTGCGCGAACATCTCGACTCGTCGATCGAGCACTTCCGCCGCGCTATCGAGATCGATCCGAACTTCGCGCTCGCCTACTCGGCGCTCGGCAGCTCGTACGTCAATCGAGTGTTGAAAGGCCTGGGCCAAGCAGGCGATCACGACAAGGCGAAGAACGCGTTCAAGAAAGCACTGGCGCTGGACCCTAAACTGCTCGAAGCGCGCATGCAGATGGTCTTCATCTACATGACCGAGGGCCAGAAGCCGAAGGCGCGCCGCGAAATCGAAATACTGCGTCATGAGTTTCCGAATGATCCGGGCGTGCAGTTTGTGCGCGCCATCGTCGCGCGGCTCGACGGCGACTATGAAAAGGCGCTGCGCAGTTACGATCGGATGGTGAAACTCAATCCCGGCGAGCGCGTGCCGGCGAGTTACAACCGAGCGCGCATCTTCATGTACCAGGGCGAATACGATCAGGCATTGCGAGAGCTCGACGCCGGCGCGGCGCTCGAGCCGGAGCATCCGATGATCAAGGTGATCCGCGCGCGCGTGCTCTACTATCGCGACGGACCGGATCAGCCGGCGAAGATCCTTGAAGAAGTGCTGCTGAAACACCCGCAGATGGACGGCATCCGGCCGATACTCGCCATCTGCCTGAGCTCGCAGGGCCAGCACACCAAGGCAAACGAACAACTCACGCAGAAAGTAAGACTGGTCGCGGAGGCCGATTACGATATATCTTACTGGCTCGCCTCCGCCTACCTTTTGCAGGGCCGTCAGGTGGAAGCGCTGCGCTGGCTCGAGACCGCGATTCGACTCGGCAACGAGAATTATCGCTGGTTCGAAGCGGACCCGAACTGGGCGGACATGCACGAGGATCCACGTTTCATCGAATTGATGAAAGGCATCAAGACTCAACGTGAAGAGCCCGGGAACCAGTCTGAATGAAAACCTTTGTCGTCGGTGACATACACGGACGGTGCGCGCAGCTCCTCAACCTGCTGGACATGCTGCCGCGCGATCCGCAATCGGACAAGCTCATTTTTCTTGGCGACCTGATCGATCGAGGCGCGGATGCGCCCGGCTGCGTCGATCACGTCGTCAAACTCTGCCGTGAAAATCCTGAGCGAGTGATCTGTCTTCGCGGCAATCACGAGCAGATGTTAATGGACTTCATCGACGGGCGGCCGACGATCTGGCTAACGCCTGTCGTCGGAGGACAGCGAACGTTTGAGCAGTACACGGGACAAGCTCCACGGGTCGCTACGGAGTCGGATCTGGAAGAGATGCGGGTCGAATTGGAGCGTGCCGTTCCCGCCGAGCACCTGAAGTTCATGCGTGCGCTGCCGTACTACCACGAAGACGAGCACGCGATTTACGTTCATGCGGGATTGGATGAAGGTAAGCATCCGAGCGAGAGCTCGCCGACGTCGCTGCTGTGGATGCGCGACATGGAGTTTTACAAAAACTATCGCGGGAAGCCGTGCATCTTCGGACATACGCCGACGCCCCTGTTGCCGCTGCGCGGACGGCTCGGGCGTCACGGGATTTATATCTCGCACAGCGCAGTCGGGCTCGACACCGGCTGCGAACGACAATCGCCGCTCAGTTGTCTATCACTGCCCGAATTCAATCTCTATCAAACCTACGCCGACGGCCGCGAAGAGACGCACCAGATCACGTCTTTCATTCCCGATGCGTTGCGCGAGATGCAACGGCGCGCGGGATTCGTTTAAGGCACGCAGGTCTGTTCTCTTAAAGGAATCAAATCCACGCTCGTTAATCTGTGTGTATTCGTGTCGACTGAGACACGTGCCGCCAGCGGACCTTTCTCGCACGTGAGCCGCACGGTGCTGCTGCGTGTGCCGTTTCCGCTCAACGTCTCACCGACTTTGCAACTTCCCCACGCTGCCGCTGCCGCGAACTGTCGCCGCGTTCGTTCGAGATCCAACGACGGCGCCGCCAGCGCTTCCAGCGTCTTCGCATCCCACGCGCCGAGCAAGTTCCCGACTGCCTGGACCGTCTTCATCATCTCGGCGTCAGGCGGCATCACGGGCGCGATGTCGATCTGCTGGATCTTTGGCGGATTAGTCGGCGCGAGTGTGATGCCGACGTCGAGCCAGCCGTGTTCGCATTCCATCTCCCAACTGCCGCGCAACGCGTTTTCGGGTTCGATCGACTTCGCCGGACGGCAGACGCCGTGCTCCTTCGCTAATGCTTCCCAACGTGCCTTTCGCGTCTCGGCTGGAATGTCGAGGAAGAGATTGTCGGCGGCGATGCGGTTTGCGAGTGCGTCATCCCATTTGATGATCAACTGCGAGATGTCTGCCTGCGCGGAGAGCAGAGCGGCAGACGGTTGAATGACTCGCGGTTGCAATGCGCCTGTCTTCTGCAACGCGGTTGCGATTTCGTTGAAGAACCCGCCAAACCCGCCGTACGTTCGGTTGCTCATCGCGATCACTCCGACACCGTGTTCCGGCAGCCAACGCATCAACGAACCGTAACCCGGCAGGCCGCCGCCATGGCCAACGACGTAAGCGAAGCGACAGTCCTGCGAGACGCCGAGCCCGTAGCCGTAACCACCTGCACTGAAGGAAAGTGGACCGTCGACACTGCCGCGAAAAGCGCCGCCTTGCTGGAAGCGGCCGACCTGTTGCATCTCGCGCGCACTGCTTCGTTTGATCGGTCCGTTGTCTGCGTCATCGCGCGGCGGGAATGCCGACATTAGAAACGCAACGTAGCGCGCCAGATCGCGTGCGGTGGTCCAGAGGCCCCCCATCGACCCGAACGCGCCGTCAGCGAGAATCGGTTCGGGCTTCCACGCGTTGTCTTCCCAACGATAGCCGAGCGCGATCTGATCGCGAGGAACGGCGTTCATGTCGAACGTAGACGAGTTCATTCCGAGTGGTCGCAGGATGTTGTCGCGGACGTACTCCGGGTATGGCCGGCCTGACGCTTTCGCGACGACCTGGCCCAGGATTGCGAAGCCGAAGTTTGAATACTCGAAACCGGATCCGGGCACGGTCGAAAATGGAATGCCGGTGCGGATCCATGAATGCAGTGTTGCGGCGCTCTGGGCCAACTGGCGGTCGCCCCACGGATTGTCTTCGGGGAATCCTTCGGAATGAGTCAGTAGGTGGCGGATGGTGATCGTTGGCGAGTCTTTCGTCGGGTAGGCCAGCTCGGCCATCTCCGGAACGTAACGCGCGACTGGATCGTCGAGTGATAGTTTGCCTTCGTCGCGTAGCTTGAGTATCGACATCGCCGTGAAGCTCTTGGTCATCGAGGCGATGCGAAAGACTGTATCGGGCGTGACGGGCGACTTGTCTTTTGTTTCGCGCACGCCCATGCCTTTTACCCAAACGAGCTCGCCGTCGACGATGATGCCGAGCACCGCGCCGGGCATTTGCTGCCGTTCGGCGTAAGCTTTAAAGAGCCGTTCGATCTCGGGATACGCGGCTGCGAGCTTCTGTTTGCGTTCAGGATCGGCAAACTTCGGCGGCGGCACGCTTCCTTCGCTAAGCCGGCGTTGGCCCTGAACGACGGGCGCGCAGATCAACGTTAACAATAGAAGAATGGTTATTAGTCGCATGGCGCTCCAGAAAATACCAAAAGTTTTTAATCCATGCGTTCGAAATCGAACCTGCCGAGGATTCTCTTGTGCATGTATTGACCCTGTGACTTGGCCTTGATGAGTCCTTCGTATTCGAACGGAGGCACGTTTTGTAGCGGTACTTTTCTCCGGTACGAAAGATGACTTCGAGGTCGCGCGACGTTTCATCATAGCGGACGCCCAGAATCATTGAGGATTCTACTGGTATGAACTGCATTTGCCCCCCCTAGACACACTTGTGCCGTCTGAGAATGAGAGGGGTGCGCCGCCTGGGAGGTGCGACGCAATTAAGTCAAACAACGTGAATAAAACTTACCCGCGATAAATCTCGGCGCCGGTCTCCACAAACTCCTTCGCCTTTTCCTTCATTCCAACATCGAGCGCTTCCGACGCTTCGATCTGCTTCTGCGCCGCGTAGTCACGAACGTCCTGCGTGATCTTCATCGAACAGAAATGCGGGCCGCACATGGAACAGAAGTGCGCCAGCTTCGCGCCTTCCTGCGGCAGCGTTTCATCGTGATACTCGCGCGCCACTTCGGGATCGAGCGAGAGATTGAACTGGTCCTCCCAACGAAACTCGAACCGCGCTTTCGAGAGCGCGTTGTCGCGATACTGAGCGCCAGGATGTCCCTTCGCCAAGTCCGCCGCGTGCGCAGCCAACTTATACGCGATGACGCCATCCTTGACATCTTTCTTGTTCGGCAGTCCGAGGTGCTCCTTCGGCGTGACGTAACATAGCATCGCCGTTCCATACCACCCAATCATCGCCGCTCCAATCGCCGACGTGATGTGATCGTAACCTGGCGCGATGTCAGTCGTGAGCGGTCCAAGCGTGTAGAACGGCGCTTCATGACACGTCTCGAGCTGCTTGTCCATGTTCTCCTTGATGAGGTGCATCGGAACGTGTCCGGGTCCTTCGATCATCACCTGGCAATCCTGCTCCCACGCAATCTTCGTCAACTCGCCAAGCGTTTCCAGCTCCGCAAACTGCGCCTCATCGTTCGCATCCGCAATCGATCCGGGCCGCAGCCCGTCGCCCAACGAGAACGACACGTCGTACGCCGCCATGATCTCGCAGATCTCACGAAAGCGCGTGTAAAGAAAACTGTCTTCATGATGCGCGAGGCACCACTTCGCCATGATCGATCCGCCGCGGCTGACGATTCCCGTCGTCCGTTTCGCAGTCAGCGGAATGTAAGGCAGACGAACACCGGCGTGGATCGTGAAATAGTCGACGCCCTGTTCCGCTTGTTCGATCAACGTGTCGCGAAAGATCTCCCACGTCAACTCCTCCGCTTTGCCGCCGACTTTCTCCAGCGCCTGGTAGATCGGCACAGTCCCAATCGGCACGGGCGAGTTGCGAATGATCCACTCGCGCGTGGCGTGAATGTTCTTTCCGGTCGAGAGATCCATCACCGTGTCGGAACCGCAACGGATCGACCAACGCATCTTGTCGACCTCTTCGTCGATCGACGACGCTACGGCGGAGTTGCCGATGTTCGCGTTGATCTTCACCAGGAAGTTGCGCCCGATGATCATCGGCTCAGATTCGGGATGATTAATGTTCGCAGGAATGATCGCTCGCCCACGCGCCACTTCCGATCGCACGAACTCCGGCGTGACATAACCAGGAATCGATGCTCCAAACGACTGTCCGCGGTGTTGATGAAGCAGCGAATCGCGTGGCGCATCGTGCCGCGATTCACTGAGGATATCCCACGCGGCCTCGCGCCCCATGTTCTCGCGAATCGCTATGAACTCCATCTCCGGCGTGATAATGCCCTGACGCGCATAGTGCAGTTGCGTCACACAAGCACCCGCACGCGCCCGCAACGCACGCCGTCGCAACCCCGGAAAATCTTCCAACTTACCGACGTCTTTCACTCTCGCTCGGTTAGCCGCGTCAAACGTGAGATACCCATCGTCGATCGGTGTTGCTTCACGCCCTTCGTACTCTTCCACGTCGCCGCGCGCGCGAATCCATTCCGCCCGCACCGGCGGCAGTCCTTGCGTCACTTCGCAATGTTGCTCACTGTCGCCCCATGGACCGCTCGTGTCGTACACGCGCACCGGCGGATTCTGCGCCAACGTCCCATCGAAGTTGCGCGAAGGTGATTGCGCGATCTCACGGAACGGAACACGAACGCCCGGCTGCGTGCCGTCGACGTAAACGCGGCGGGAATTCGGCAAGGTTGGATTGCTCTCAGTCGACTTAACTACTGCGCTCATCTGTTGTTTCTCCTAAGTGTTGCCTCAAGTATAATCTCGGCGCTAGGACCCAACCTAATCGACCTTTCCGGAGATACAAGATGCTGAAACGGCCTGTCGCCCTGTCGCTCGTTCTATCGCTATTAGTGCTGCCCGTCGCCGCCCAAAATGGAAGCGGAGACTTGCTCCCGCGCATCCGCAAAGAGGCCATGGAGCACTCGCAGATCATGAAAACCATGCACATGTTCACCGACGTCTACGGTCCGCGCCTGACGGGTTCGCCCAACCACAAGGCCGCTGCCGATTGGGCGGTAAAACAGATGACGGCATGGGGATTCGATAACGCGCACCTCGAGCCGTGGGACTTCAAACATCCCGGTTGGGCCAACGAACGACTGACCGCGCACCTGATCTCGCCGGTTAAAGACGCACTCGTCTGCGAAGTGCTGGCCTGGACGCCGAGCACGAAAGGAACAGTGACGGCCAAAGCGTATCAGCTCTTGCTTCCGGAACGGCCGACGCAGGAACAATTGACGACATCTCTCGCCAGTCACAAGGCGAACGTCCGCGGCAAGATCGTGCTGGTGGGCAAAGCGGCTGTGATCCCAGTCAACCTGACTCCGCCGCCGAAACGAAGCACTGACGAGCAGGTCCAGCAGCGATTCGGTCCAAACGCGCGTCCCGGCGCAGGTTTCCCGCAACCTTCGCCGACGCCGACTCCCGCTGCGAACGCGCCGCGTCCATTAACCAACCGTCAAATGAACGAACAGGTCGACACGTTTCTGAAAGAGAACGGCGCGGCCGTACGAGTGAACGACGCAGGACGCGAGTTTCGTCAGATCCGCGCCTTCAACAACCAAACGTTCGACGTAAACAAAGTCGTACCCACCGTCGTCATGAGCAACGAAGACTTCGGACGCATCACGCGCATCCTCAACGACGGAACTGAAGTCACACTCGAGTTCAATATCGTCAATCGCGTCTATCCCGAAGGCGCAACGTCATACAACACGATCGGCGAGATTCGCGGCACCGACAAAGCTGACGAAGTGATCATGCTCGGCGGTCACCTCGATTCGTGGCACGCAGCGACAGGCGCAACTGACAACGCCATCGGCTGCGCCATCATGATGGAGGCCGCGCGAATACTGAAGGCGCTCAACGTCAAGCCGCGCCGCACGATTCGCGTCGCGTTATGGAGCGGCGAAGAGCAGGGACTGCTCGGCTCGCAGGCGTACGTCAAAGAGCACTTCGGTTCGTTTGAGAGTCAGAAGCCGGGGTACGAGAAGTTTGGCGGTTACTTCAATATCGACTCCGGAACGGGACGCGTTCGCGGCGCGTCGGTGTTTGGCCCGCCGGAGAGCGCGAGCGTCATGCGCCAGATTCTCGAGCCGTTCAAGGACGACGGCGTGGCCGGTGCGATTGCGACGCGCAGCCGCAGGCTCGGCGGTTCTGACAACACGTCGTTCAACCAGGCAGGACTGCCCGGCATCGGCATGGGCCAGGATCCGATCGAGTATGGCACGCACACGTGGCACACAAACCTCGACACCTACGAACGCATTCTCGAAGATGACGTGAAGAAAGATGCGATGGTCGTAGCGTGGTGTATTTATCAATTAGCCACACGCGACGATCTGCTGCCGCGGATGGCCACGGCCGACATGCCCGCTCCACCGCCGTCAGAGCCGTAAATCCGTGTGGAGAGATTTGCAGTGACAATAAGCCGTCGCCAGTTCTTGAGGCAAAGCGCTCTCGCAGTCGCCGGTGTCGGGCTGGCCCAAACAGCGGCTGCGAAAGTTATCACAGGCCCGGCCAAAAAGGTGCTCATATTGGGCGCCGGAATGGCCGGGCTTGTTGCCGGTTATGAACTCACCAAACTCGGTCACGACGTCACGATTCTCGAAGCGCGAATGCGGCCGGGCGGGCGCGTCCACACGTTGCGCGAACCATTCGACGACGGGCTCTTCGCCGAAGAGGGCGCGTCGCGCATTCCCGACGAGCACGACCTCACCCACAAGTACGTCAAAGTTTTCAATCTGCCGCTCGAGCCGTTCTATCCGTCAGCGCTCAAGGCCGTGCGCTTCGATCGCGGTGGACGCGAAGAGGTGCCGATCGACGGTTACACCGATGCGATGACGCACATGTACAGCGAAGAGCTGGGCGGCGATCCGAAGCGTTGGCAGAAGATCACGGGCGGCATGGAAGTGTTGCCGAAAGCGTTTGCCAAGGGCCTCGCCGAGAAGATTCACTACGGCGCCGTGGTCGTGAAGCTCGATCAGGATGAGAAACAAGCGACGGTGAAATTTGACCAGAAAGGCGCGACGCAGACGCTTTCCGCGGACATCGTTCTCTGTACGATCCCGTTTTCAGTGTTGCGAAAAATAGATTTGCCCGGGCTGTCGTCGCGAAGCAGAGACGTAATCAAGAGGGCTCTCTACGGCGGCGTCTCGCGCGTTTACCTCCAAACAAAGAGCCGCTTCTGGGAGAAGAATGGGCTCAACGGGTTTGCCGTTACGAGGAACCCGATCGAGATCTGGCAACCGACGTGGAACCAGCCTGGTCCACGCGGGATACTGATGACGTATGCGCGTCCCGGCGAGGCGGAGCGGGTCTCGTCTTTGAAAGAGCCTGAACGGATCAAGTTCGCGTTGGATCAGCTCGATCCGATCTTCACGGGTTTGCGTGAGAACTTCGAACACGGCGCGTCGAAGTGTTGGATCGAAGACGAGTGGTCGCGCGGCGCGTGGGGGTTTGTCGGACCGGTCGAGGCGGCGACTCTGGGTCACGATGGACGCATCTACTTCGCGGGCGAGCACCTCTCGCCGTGGTCTTCGTGGATTCAGGGAGCTTTGTGGTCCGGGTTGAAGGCTGTTAAAGAGATCGACGAAGCCGCAGGCAAGACGGTGTTGTAGCCACAAAAAGGCACAAAAAACACAACACAGATTATTTGCGGCTTTTGTGCTTTTTCGTGGCTAACCACCAATGAAACTCATCGAGCGCGACGGCGCGACAAAACCCGCATCGTTGATGAAGTGTCGCGGTTCTTTCTTGAATACCACGGATTCGATGTAGTCGACGATCTCGGCGCGAGTTGCCCCGCTGCGAACGACGTCGCGCAACGAGTGTTCGACCGTCGAGAAGAGACACGTCCGAATTTGCCCGTCCGCCGTCAACCGGATCCGCGAACAAGCACCGCAGAACGGCTCAGTCACCGGAGCGATGATTCCGACCTCGCCGGGCGCGCCGTCCGCGAAACGATAACGCGCCGACGTTTCCGAACCTCGTCTCACGTCGAGCTTCACCAGCGGAAATCGCTCGTGGATGCGATCGTGAATCTCTGTCCCCGAAACGACGTCCGCGCGTGACCACTCGTGGCCGGAATCCAGCGGCATAAACTCGATGAACCGCATCTTCACATCGTGCTCGCGCGCAAACGCCGCGAAGTCGGCGACTTCGTCTTCGTTGTGACCGCGGACGATGACGGCGTTGATCTTTATCGGATCGAGCCCCGCATCTTTGGCAGCCGCGATGCCCGCCAACACCTTATCGAGAACGTCGACGCCCGTCATCTGTTTGAAGACGTTTCGTTTCAAACTGTCGAGACTGATCGTGACGCGATCGAGGCCCGCGTCTTTCAACCCCTGAGCGCGTTCAGGAAGGAAATAGCCGTTAGTCGTGAGCGCCAGATCCTGAAGGCCGCGTGTTTTGAACTGCGAAAGCTTGCGGATGATCGTCTCGATGTCGCGGCGCATCATCGGTTCGCCGCCGGTGAGGCGGAGCTTCTCGATGCCGAGCGAGATGAAGATCTCGCAGATGTATTCGATCTCTTCGTACGAGAGCATCTGCTCTTTCGGCGCGATGGGCGGCTCGCCGTGCGGAAGGCAGTAAAAGCACCGGAAATTGCACCGATCCGTGAGCGAGACGCGCAAATCGCGGATAGCCCGGCCATATGAATCACGTAATGCTTGCATTGCTGTCGAATCATAGCACGCCAGTTTGCCTACTTCATTACGCGACAAAGAGGCACAAAAGAACACAAAGAGTGAAGGAGTCCTTTTGTGCCTTTTTGTGGCTAATTTACACGCTGAGTGTTGGGTTTTGGCAGCCGCATCATCGTCCCCTGCATCGCCGCGACCAGCGAGCGACTGTCGGCGAGAACGTCAGCGCGGACGACCGTGAGCGTCCTTCCCGGCTTAAGGACCTCAGCTCGCGCTACGAACAACTCGCCTTTCGCTGGCCGCAGCAGGTTCACCTTAAACTCAACCGCCAGAACGTCTGACTCAGGCGGCATCAACGTGTACGCGGCGTACCCACACGCGGAGTCGGCGATCGTCGTCACGATGCCGGCGTGAACGTAACCGTTTTGCTGCGTCAGGTCGGCGCGATACGGCAACGTGATCTCGACCACGCCCGGTTCGATCAGCGTCAACGCAGCCCCAATCAAATTCATGATCGTTTGCTGCGCGAAGCTTTGCCTGACCTCGTCAACAAACGCCGGATTGCTCGTCTGGAACCTCGTCATCGATACATTTTTCCGTTCCAGCGCAGGATCCTTCGCGCGAGTTTGCGTCCGTTGTCGTCGAGCTTTCCGCCCGGATCCTCTTCGTAAATGCTGAAGCTGGGCGCGAGCGATTGCCCGCGAATGATGTTGAGCGGAGCGATGGCGCCACGGACTTCGCCGAATAACATAGCTGAGGTGATCTCGTTCGTCGGCCCGTGCTCGCCTTTAAACATGTTCTTTGGTACGGCGTGATTGGTGGCGGGATCGATCGCGAAATAGTAGTTGGTGAGGGTTGGATTCAGGCCGCCGCTGCCGGTCGAGATTTCGACGATGTCTTCGCCGTTCAACTTTGCTACACGCACGTCGACGGAGTTTTCAGCGCGCGAGAAGTATCCGTCCAACGCATGCGTGACGAATACGCGGCCGCCTTTGCGGTAGAGCAGAAACGCGTTCGCTCCGCCGTACTCAGTCTGGTAACACGGATCGGGAATCAACATGAGACGGACACGGCTGTCGCCAAACAACCAAAACAGGTAATCGTTTTTGAAGTCGCGGCGTTGCTCCGTCGACAGCACGCCTGCTTTGCCGGTGAAATCACAGACGCTCAAGTCTAGCGTCGAAGCCTGCCACCATGCCGCATCCGAAAAGGACGAAAGCTGCGACATCAAGCCTTTGATCGCATCGACTCGCGGCGGGTGTTTCAGATTCTTTTCATCCCATTCGTTTGCCAACCCATCACACGAGTATTCTAGTCTCGGCATCGGCTTCACAACCGGAAGCACGGATTGCTTACAGCTAATCAGAAGCGTCGCGAGCAGGATGGTGATCATTTGAGTGCCTGGTCCAGCGCGGAACGATCGTCGAGCAGGATCCATTCGATGATCGAAAGCGGAAGGCTGCCGTTCTTCAACAGGTCGTCGTGAAACTGGCCGAGCTGAAAACTCGCGCCGCGCTTGTCGCGATACTTGCCGAGCAGCCGCATGATCTGCCACTTGCCCGTGATGTACGTGATCTTCTGCGTCGGCGACGACGCGGCGCCCGCAGCTTCACCTTCCGCAGCCTCACGGTCCAGGCCGCCGGCTTCCATGAAATAGTTGACGGCTTGATCGAACGTCCATTTGCCCGTGTGCAGGTTCACGTCGACGCCGATGCGCGCGGCTCGATAGCGCGAGAGTCGAAGGATCTGTCCTTGCGCCGCGGAGTTTTCGGGATACAACCCGGTCCGCATCAACATCTCTTCCGTGTACAGTGCCCAGCCCTCGACGATGATGCCGTCAAAATTCTGCCGGCGTATCTCGTCAGAGACGTGATTGGCGATCGAGAGTTGCAGAAAGTGGCCCGGGATTCCCTCATGGCCCAGGATTGGGCGCGGATCTTCGATCGCGGCGCGGATGTAGAAATTCCTGCTCGCCGGGTTGTACGTCGGGATGAAGTAGAAGCCGCTGTTGTCCTTGTCGTAAACGCCCGGCGGGTTCATGAAACCGCCCGGGCTCGTGGGCTTGAACGCCTCCGGCAATTGGCGAATCAGAAACTGGCCAACGTGAGCCGGGATCGTCACCAGCCGGTGGCTCTTGAGAAACTCGATCATCTCAGCCTGGCGGCTCTCGTACTTCTTCAGAAAGTCCTGCTGATCCGTCGGAATGCTCTTGCTGCGAGCGGGGTTCGGATCCGCCAACGAGGGATCAGGAAGCAACGACTCCAACGCGCGATATCGCGCCAACTCCGTTTGGCCCAACATCTCGACCTGATCGGCGTCGAGCGGCAACAAGTAAACGTGCTTCAGCAGATAGTTGTAGTTTTCCACGCCCATCGGCTTGAACGGCACCATTCCCGGCAAACGCTGCTCGAGCCAGTCGGCGAAACCATGAATCGACGCAATGGCGGCAGTGCGCGCAGCGTCCAGGTTGTTCTTCTCGGCCGGCGTGAGATCTTTCGCCAACGTCATCAGGCTGTCGTTGAAAAGACTATCGACGGAGCGTGCCGAGTCGATCGCCAACCGCGCATAGAGTTGGACCGGACGCGTCAGGTTTGCCTTTGCCTTCTCGATCACGAACGGCATCTGCTTCAAACGCGCTGTTGCTGCAAGCGCGCGGACACGCGGCGCGTCGTACTCCTTCTTGAGCAACGAAAAGATCGCGCTGCTGCACTCGTTGACATAAAGCTGCGGATCCGTCGCCTCTGAATCCATGACGCGATTGAAGAAGTCGATGCCTTCGAGTTGTGAACGAAACAGCAGCCAGTCGATCTGATCGTCTTTGGACCAGCCGGTCGCGGGCATCGACTGCACTTTCTTCAGCACGTCTTTAATGTAGAGACGGCGCGCCAGGATTGCCGACAACGAGTAGTCGGTCAGCTTGTCGTCCCAGGTGTGCAGGCCCATGTCACTCGAGGCGACGGGAAAGTTTTGATTGCGCCAGTGGTAATAGTCGTCCGCAAGCCGGCGCAGGTCGGCAGGTGTTTGCGCGTTTGTTTGAGTAGGTAACACGGATAAGAGAATACAAGCGAGAAAAAGTAGCGTAAGTTTCTTCATCGGGTTCCGGATTGTAACGCACGAGCGTTGCGCTGTAACCCTGAAAGCTTCGCGCGCTTCATCGCGCTGCCGCGAAAGCGCTCGACGTAGGCGTCGTGCGTGAGCTCGACAATCTCGCGCAGCTCGGCATTCACGTTTCCCTCGCGTGGTGCGAAGCGCGGATCATCGGTGACCGTCTCGAAGCGGTTCCAGGGACAAACATCCTGACAGATGTCGCAGCCGTACATCCAGCCTGAGAGGTTCTCCTGAATTTCGGGCGGCAACTCGGGCCCGCGCAGTTCGATCGTCGCGTACGAGATGCACTTGTTTGAATCGACAACGTATGGCTCTGTAATCGCGTCGGTGGGACACGCGTCGATGCACAACGTACACGTACCGCAGTGATCCTCGACGCGCTGGTCGTCGTAGTCGAGCTCGAGGTTGAGCAGCAGTTCGCCGATGAAGACCCACGAGCCGTACTCCTGCGTGATCACGTTCGTGTGTTTGCCGAGCCAGCCGAGACCGGCGCGCACGGCCCACGCCTTGTCCATCACCGGCTGAATATCGACGCAAACCTTGCCCTCTGCGCGCGGGTCGTGTTCCTTGATCCACGACAGCAGCGCGCGGAGTTTCGCGCTGAGTACGTCGTGGTAGTCGTCGCCCCACGCGTAGCGAGAGACTTTGCCCGTTGCCACGTTTTGTTCGTGTTGCTGTGGTGTGTAGTAGTTGAGAGCGACGACGACAACCGAACGCGCCTCGGGAAAGATTGCTTGCGGGCTGACACGCTTCTCGACGTCGCGCGCCATCCACGACATCGCGCCGTGATAGCCGCGAGCAAGCCACTCTTTCAACCGCCGGCCTTCGTCGTCCAGTGAGACGGCGCTGACAATCCCGACTTTGCTGAACCCCTCGACGCGAGCGCGCTCTTTGATCGCGACCGAAGTTACTTCATTACTCACGCGAGAATACGATAACAGAAGATTACGGCATCTTCTGCATCGTGACCGTGATTATCGGCGAGTCGCCGCTGCTGCGGTAATACGAGACCCAGTAACCGGCCTTCGGATAACGCACCATCTTATATTTTGTACCGTCAGCTTTCGTCTCGATGTCCGCTCCGAATACCTGTTGCGGCGTAATCGCGCCGGTATTGCCGCTACTGAAATCGACGGAGATTGCGGTCACTTTGCGAGTGGCCTTGTCGTAAAGGACCTGGCAGCTCTCGCTGTCGCTGAACTTGTATACGTCCTGCTCGTCGCCTTTGTCAGCGGGGTTGCCGAGTTTCTTTCGAACGTCGTCGGCGAGCCAGCCGATCTGCACTCCTCGATACTCGAGAAAGATCGGAGCCTCTTCACCGCCCGTCGTCTTCTTTTGTGTTTGCGCTAGCGAACTGCTTGAAAGTAGTAGAGAGATCCCCATTAGCGCAGTCAGGTTGAGCAACCAGAATATTGAGGATCTAGAAAGGTAAGTCATGGCTACCTCCTTCCCAGGAAATACTATATTTAGGACACCAACTTGGCAGGGTTCGCGAACCGGAAAGCTATTCCAAAACGCCCCATCGGCTCACATGTGCCGAACAATAATCCTAAGAAACTGCGATGTCAATGGCTCGCGCGCTCCGCCTCGGAATCCGCGTTAGAACACGGAGTTTCGGTAATTTTATTGACTCGCAAACCGGTTTAGCGTAGAAGCAGGGGTGTTTATGGGCCATGTTTTTAAATCCCCCTGTCAGGAGTCTTGAATCAATGAATAGAAACCTGCTCTCCCTCGTGTTCGTCGCCATCGCGATCGCGTTGGCTTTGTCAGGATGCCAGCGCGCGGCCGACACAAACATAAACCCTCTGGTAACCAACAGAAACTCAATTGAACCAGTCGACACGGCTTCAGTCGACGCTGAATTGCTCAAACTCGAACGCGCCTGGGCCGGGGCGAATCAGAAGTACGATGCGGCAACTGTTAGAAACATCCTGGCCGACGACGTCGTCATGATTTACCCGGACGGCACGACCGGGACGAAGAACGATGAGCTCGGAATGCTGGAGTCCAAATCAATAACACTGGATGCGTGGGACATCGCCGATACGAAGACGACGGTAATCGATCACGACGCGGCGTTCGTCACGGGTCGAAGCACTATCAAGAATGGTAAGTTGAAAGATCCGAAGAGCGGAAAGACGATCGACATCAGCGGTGAGTATCGCTTCATGGACGTCTACGCGAAACGAAACGGAAAGTGGATGGTCGTGGGTTCGCAAGCCACGAAGATCGTTGGGGCGCCGGCAATCCCGCCAACTCCGATCAAAGCTGAGCACAAGTAAAAGGGACTCAGTGGTTCCAAATGCCGGGGATGGCCGTCGCACACTTCGGACAGCGGCCCTCCCCCCTACTATCCAACGCAACGCGGACTTGCCGTATCAAATACCCGAACCGTTCGACTAACAATTCGTCACACGACGGGCAGTAAGTATTCTCCCAGCGCCCGACTCTGCCCGGCAGGTTCCCGGCATAGACGTAATTCAATCCCGCTTCTCGTCCGATCTCGCACGCCTCGATCAACTGCTCGGCGGTGGTGTTCGAGTTCTCCGTCATGCGATAGTCCTGGTGAAACGCCGTTACATGCCACGGAATATCCGGAGACACGGACGCGATAAAGTCCGCCGCGCGGCGTAACTCATCAGTCGAGTCGTTAAAACCGGGAATGACGAGCGTGACGATCTCCTCCCAGAAACCACGCTCGTGGACCATCTTCACCGTATCGAGAATGTTGTCGACCACGCCGCCGAGTTGTCGATAGTTCTTGTCGTTCATCGACTTCAGGTCGATCTTGTAGCAGTCGGTCCACGGGCGGAGGTAGTCGAGCACTTGCGGAGTCGCATTGCCGTTGGAGATGAAAGCCGTCTTGAAACCGGCGGGCCGCGCTTGTTTGAACACGTCGACGGCCCACTCAGCCGTGATCAGCGGTTCGTTGTAACTACTGCCGACCATCGCCGCGCCATACGCTTTCGCCATCGCCACTAAACGCTCGGGCGAAACGGGCGTCGGGTTCGTGCCGGCCGAGTCGTCGCGGAGCGCTTGCGACGTGAGCCAGTTCTGGCAGTAAGCGCAGTGCAAGTCGCAGCCCAACATTCCGAACGTCAACGTGTCCGAGCCGGGCAGCACGTGGAAAAACGGTTTCTTCTCGGTTGGATCGCAGGCGAGCGCGGCGACGTAGTTTGCCGGAACGCGAAGATGCCCGCCTTCATTGAAGCGGACTTTGCAGATGCCGCGCTTGCCTTCCTTGATCAAGCAGCGATGGCCGCACGCGTAGCACTTCAACGCACCGGCGTCGAGATGTTCGGTCAACTCCGGCGCACCCTCGACCGTCATCGAATCGAGGACGTTGGCGAGCGGCGCTGATTTTACTGCGATAGGCATTGCGATATATTTTACGAAAATGATCATAGAACAGATAACCGTCACGGCATTTCAGCAACATACGCGGATTATTGGCTGTGAAAGCACCAAACGCGCGATCTGCATCGATCCCGGTGATGAAGCCGAACGCATCGTCGAAACCCTCGAACGCCACGGTTTGAAGCTGCAGGCGATCACGCTGACTCACGCGCACCTAGATCACGTCGGCGGCGTCGCGGCGTTAAAGAAGTTGCAGCCCAAAGCCAAAATCATTCTTCACAAGGGCGACGAGTTCATGTACCTGGGGCTGCCGGAACAGCCGGCGTGGATCGGCATTCCGCGGGCGCAGTGGCCGGCATTGGGAATGGAGTTCGAACAGCCGCCGCCTGTCGACGAGTATTGGAAGGACGGCCAGAAGTACTACGTCGGCGAGCTCGAGTTTGAAGTGCTTCACTGCCCGGGACACACGCCCGGTCACGTTGTTTTCTATGAACGCCGTGAAAAGAAGGTATTCGTGGGTGATGTGTTATTCGCCGGGTCGATCGGCAGGACGGACCTGCCGGGCGGATCGACAGAGCAGTTGCTCGACTCGATCAAGACGAAGCTGTTGACTCTCGATGACGACGTGGAAGTCTTTTCGGGGCACGGACCCGTAACGACTATCGGTGAGGAGAAGTTAACGAACCCATTTCTGACTGGCGGCTTTCAATTGGGACGCGGCCGCTTCTAACGCAGCCGCTTCGCCTTCATCTCTTCCCAACGATCCTTCTGATCGTTGTCCAACTGGCTCGGGAGAGTATCAACCGCAATCCCGTTCTGCGCGCAAAACTGCCGCCACAAAACGAACCGCAGATCATATTGCCCGGTCGAATCTGAGACCGAATTGTCGAGTTCGCGTGGCTGCTTCTTCTGCTCGCTATTCATCACCCTTTTACTCTACTTACAGTGAATTATGGCGTGAAGTGTAACAGCTTTACAGAATATGTGCGATCTGTGTCTGTGCAGAAACAGACACAGATCGCTAACCAGTATGTTTCAGGGTTTCTCGACGATGTCTTTCTTCAAGCTGGTGACGAAGGCCAGGACTTCGCCTTTTTCTTTCTCGGGAACTTTGAATTTGTCGAGCGAGGCGACGAGGTGTTTGGCGGCGGCGTCCCACTCGGCGTTTGTGATTCCGAGGCCCGCGTGTGAGGTCTTCATGTCGCGGCCAGTGTAGACGCACGGACCGCCAGTCGCCGCGCAGAACTGGTCGAGAATATGCTGGCGGATGCGCTTCTTCGAATCGGTGCTGGCGCCGAGGAAGAACTTTTCAAACTGCTTATCACCGATCAACCGTCCAATGAAATCATCGACGACCGCGGCAAGCGCGTTATAGCCGCCGATTCGGTCGTAGAGCGATTTCTCCTGTGTTGCGGCCATCGCTGTTGCGCTCATCGTCAACAGCAGGGAAAGAACCAACGCGAAAACTGTTGTTCGCTGAAAACGTGTACTCCTTTGCATTTGAGGATCTCCTTATCAGGTTTAAGAAAAACTACAGTGAGACTTACGGGTGCGACCTGCGAATCGGATTTAGAGGCCGCTCTGGAGATAGATCTGACCAGTGGGAGCGCTTACGCCGCCGACTGGTTCGAGCGTTATTGCAAACACTGCTGAGTTCAATGCTTGTTTCGGGACTTGATCGCTAAGCGTGCCGCTGCCCGCATCATCAGGAGCGAAGGTCTTGCCAGGTGCGGGTGGGTTACTGCCGACGATGTACCAAAGTTGATATTCCTTGCCGGCCGGCGCAGGTGGAAGCCCGGTAGCCAGCAACATTGCCCGGCCGTTTTTGTCGTAAACAAGTTTTGCAGCCGCGCCTGGAGCTTGCGCCGTTCCTTTTAATTCGGCAAAGCGCGATTCGGGTTGTTTCAACAGTCTCGCGAATTCATTTTCTCGCTGTAGAGTGCGGTTCTGCTGCCAAAGAACGAGGATCCCAACGATCAGCGCGATAAAGAGAATGATTGCGGCAATCGCACCGAGCGAACCGAACGATCTCCAAACATTGCCTCGTGCCGGAGCGAAGGGAACAACATTATCACCACGAACCGCATTCATGATCCGCTGACGAACTTCCGGCGACGGCTCCATCGGCGCAGCGTCAACGGCCAGCGCCGCCGCAGTGTTTTCCCAACTCGCCAACTCCTGCCGGCACTCGGCACACTCCGCCAGATGCTGATTCAGCGCCTGCGCTTCATCCGCGTCGAGCGCGGACAGCGCATGCGCCGGTAGCATCTCTTTGTAATCTGCGTGTGCCATCGTCATCAACGTCAGGCAGTACCGAAATAGCTGCTCTTCCCGAACGATTCGCGCAGCTTGATCATCGCCGTTCGCATGCGCGTCTTTACTGTCCCTAAGGGTACGCCCAGTTTCGTTGCGATTTCCGACTGGGTCAGCCCGTCGAAATACGCCAGCATCAACGGCCGCCTTTGGTCGTCAGGCAGATCGGCAAGCGCGCTGTTCACGGCGCCAACTCGCTCCGAACGGATCGCGTCGCTGGCCGCGTCGGAAACTTCTTCCGTCCTCTCACTCGCGCCCGCAACCGCGACACGCTCACGCGAGGCGAGACTTCGGAGGCGATCGATGCCGCGGCTGCGAGCCAGCGTCACCAGCCACGTAAACGGCCGCCCACGATTCTCGTCGAAGTCTGCCGCGCGCCGCCAAACTTGCAGAAACACTTCCTGGAGAACGTCTTCCGCCTCCTCCCGGTTATTCAATATACGCATCAGCACCCCGAACAGGATTAGGCGGTAGCGATCGTAGAGTTGCCCCAGGGCAGCGTCGTCCTTCGCGGCGACCGCCTTCAGCAGTTCGACGTCGTTTTCGTGGGAGTGTTCGGGTCGCAAGACAGGTGTATCCGTGTACCCTAGATACGGGTACACGGAGCAAAACGGATTTAGGCGACGGTGATTTCGTCGGCCAGGTAGACGTCCTGGATGGCGTTCAGCAGTTGCACGCCCTCGTTCATCGGACGCTGGAACGCTTTGCGGCCGGAGATGAGACCCATTCCGCCGCCGCGCTTGTTGATGACGGCAGTCCGCACCGCTTCCGCGAGGTCGCTCGCGCCTTTCGACTCGCCGCCGGAATTGATCAGGCCGCAGCGGCCCATGTAGCAATTGGCCACCTGATAGCGGACTAAATCGATCGGGTTGTCGGTCGTGAGTTTTTCGTAAACCAGCTTGTTGGTCTTGCCGTAGGAACCGCCGAGCGCCTGTTCGACGGCCTTGTAACCGCCGTTTCGCTCAGGAAGTTTCTGCTTGATGATGTCGGCCTGAATCGTGACGCCGAGATGGTTCGCCTGGCTCGTGAGATCCGCAGCGGCGTGCATGTCACCTTCCGGGGTTTTGAACTTCGGATTTCGCAGGTAGCACCAGAGGATGCAGGCCATGCCGAGCTCGTGCGCCAACGCAAAGGCTTCGCTGATTTCGGTTATTTGGCGAGTCGACTCGTCGGAACCGAAATAGATCGTGGCGCCGACGGCGACTGCGCCGAGGTTGTGCGCTTCCTTCACTGTCCCGAACAGCACCTGGTCGAACTTGTTCGGCAACGTCAGCAACTCGTTGTGGTTGATCTTTACGATGAACGGGATCTTGTGCGCGTATCTCCTGGCCACGACGCCGAGCACGCCGAATGTCGAAGCGACGGCGTTGCAGCCGCCTTCGATGGCCAGTTTGACGATGTTTTCCGGATCGAAGTACTGCGGATTGGGCGCGAACGATGCGCCCGCCGAATGCTCGATTCCCTGATCGACGGGAAGAATCGAAACGTAACCAGTGCCCGCCAGGCGGCCGTTATCGAACAGCGTTTGCAGCGAGCGGAGGACGCTGGGTGAACGATCGGAGATGCCCCATACGCGATCGACGAAATCGGGTCCCGGCAGTTGCACGTGATCTTTCGAGATCGTCTGCGAGGTGTGATCGAGTAGTTTCGATGCGTCAGGTCCGAGAAGCTCTGCGATGCGGTCGACCGAAGCTGAGCGTTGAATTTGCGTTGCCATGCGGTGTCCTCCTGATTGGTCCGACGAAATTATATTAGCCGCCGATCATCCGGGCAATGGCAAAGGCCGCGCCCGCGGCGAGACTGCCAATCAACGCCGTTTGGAGAGCGCTTCTGATCGGGCGTGTGCCCGTGAAACGCCCTTTCACGAAGCCGAAGACGAGCAGGGCGACGAGCGTTAGCGCGATTGAGAACAGCAACGCCGTCGAAGCGGTGTGGGCGAAGATGTAAGGCGCGAGCGGAATGAGCCCGCCCGCGATGTAGGCGGCGGCGATCGTGAGGGCGCTTGTCAGGGCACGGCTCGGATTGGGTTTCTCCAGACCGAGTTCGAAGCGCATCATGAAGTCAATCCAGTTGCGTGGCTGTCGTTTCAAGGCCTGGACGATGGGCCACGTTTCGTCTTCGGAAAGGCCGTAAGCGCGGAAGACGTCGGCGACTTCGCGCATCTCTTCGTGCGGGATCTCGGCGACTTCGCGTTTCTCGCGTTCGCGTTCTTTGGCGTAGTGTTCGGCGTCGCTTTTGGCAGCCATGTAGCCGCCGAGGCCCATCGCGATCGAGCCGGCGGCGATTTCCGCCAGACCGGCGGTGACGATGATGCTGGTCTGATCGATTGCTCCACTCAAACCGGCGGCGAGAGCGAACGGCACCGTCAGACCGTCAGCCATTCCGATAACGATGTCACGGACGACGTCACTCGCCGTGAAGTGACGTTCAGTATGGGGAGTTTGGGGCACTAGCTGCTATTTGTGTTAATTCGCGGTCAAAATTTACCGGCGAGCATTAGCACTCCGATAACTATAAATGCAAGTGCGGCTATTCTTTTTATCCATTCGAGTGGAACATACTGACCAATCACGCTGCCAACCAGCACGCCGATCGCGGACACTGTCGCAAGCGCCAGGCTCGCGCCAATAAACACGGCCCACGGCTTCTTCGTTTGCGCCGACATCGTCATCGCCGCGAGTTGAGTCTTATCACCCATCTCCGCAAGGAAGATGATGCCGAAAGTCGTCAGCATTACACGAAGATCCATTTTGTCTCCGAACTATCTTAAATCAGTGATGAGCACAGCATCGCGTCTCAACGTACCGCGCGTCGAGGCAAATAGTTTGCCGTCATTAGACCACGCGAAGCCCGTCATCAAACTATCTTTGAAAAACGTGACCTGCGTCGCGGGGCCGCCGGCGAGCGGTTGACTCCACACGTTTGACACCGTGTTCTTATTCACAGAGTAAAGGATCGACTTCCCATCCCTGTTCCACTGGATCAGCGTCGGCACCGTCCCACCATTAATAAACTCGAACTGCGCCACCGGACTATTATCGCTGAAATTCACAACTGAAATTTTGTTCGGCGGAGCATATGGATCCGGCGAGTCAGTATGCGTATATGCCAACAGCTTGCCATCCGGAGAAACAGCAGCAAAAATCGCTCCCTGGTCCATTACCTGCACCGCCGTCCCACCATCGATCGAAACTTTCCACAACGTAGGCTTCGGCCCTTCCGTCGAGATGAAGAGCACCCATTTTCCGTCCGGAGTAATCGATGGGTACGCGTCAGACGGACCATTGCTGAGGCGAGTCAGATTACTGCCGTTGGCATTCATTCGCCAGATGGTCCTGCCCGTCTCGCCCGCCGAAACAAAAACGACGTAACGCCCTTGAAGATCAACAACGGGACTGGTCCCGCCCTGAGTCGTCAGTTGCTTGCGTTCGCTGCCGTCGGAGTTGGCAATCCAGATGTCTGTACTTCCACCCTCGTTCGACGTATAGACGATGCGATTGTCGGGTGTCCAGCAAATGTTGCTGCCGGACGAAGAGTAGAAACCGACATTGCCTGTCGGCAGCCTAATGGCCCGTTCAGCGTCGCCTTCCGGCGCGACCCAAACATTGACCAGTCCTTCGCCTCCGATCGTCGCGAGCTTTCGTCCATCCGCCGTCAACCCGATCGCTCGATAGATGCTCAAATCATTCGTGATGCGTCGCTTCTTGCCATCCGGATAACTCAGGATCCATTGTTGGGCCAGGCCGGGCGCGTCGCCCGCTACAACCAGCAACCCACTCATGTCCGTGAGCCACTGAACGCGAGCAGCAAACGGCCACGGCTCACGCGTCAACACTTGCTCCTTACCGTCCGCAACTGCAAACGTGACCACGTTGGCCGTTCGCGACGACGTCATAACGGTCGCGGCAATCAGCTTCCCGTCAGGAGACCAGGACGGCCCGGTAAAGAAAATCGGGTAGAAGATATCGGGGCGCTTCTTCACGACGAGCACTTGCTCGTCGCTGCCGTCGACATTCGCGGTCACTAACGCGCTGTCGCCGGTGTTGGGATAGTTCCCGCGCACCAGCACGAAGCGTTTTCCGTCGGGCGAAAAGCTGACCGGGCCATCGATTCGTTCGAGTATTTTTACAGGCGGTCCACCCAGCGTCGGCACACGATAGAGCGTGCCGCTGTCGAGATTGGCTTTGATCGCATAGTAAATCTCGTTCCCATCAGGCGAAAACGTGATGCCGAAATAGCCGACCGGCGCGGGTGGGACGATGACCTTATCGTTGGCTGTGCTTACCTGCCGAATCCACAGGCTCTGAACGTTTTTGTCACTCCGCACATAAACGACCAACTTACCGTCCGGCGAGATGGTGGCGTCGATCACGTCGGCTGAGTTTGTGAGACGCGCCAAATGGATGTTTTGAAACGGCCGGACTTCCGGGCTGCGACTGACGAGCTTGTAAATCCCGAACGCGCCGAGACTGACGATCGCCAGAAATACAGCCAGCACAATGAAGACGCCGAACTTGTGTCGCTTGATCTCGATGCTCAGCGACTGGGTGATCGCGCTGATACCGCTGCGCGCTTCGGTCGATTGCACTGGCGCTTCGGCGGCCGTTGTCGCTGCGCGATCTAACAAGCCCGTGTGCTCGTCTCCGTTGTCGGACGGAATCGAATGATCGAGCTTGGCCTGAAACTCGATCTCCTGTTTCAGCGCCTTGAGATCGAGCCACAGGTCCTTCACGACCTGGTAACGCTCTTCGCGATCCTTGCGCAGCGACTTCGTGACAATGCGGACGAGCTCCGGCGGCGCTTGCGGCGCGACGTGTGACAGCGGCGGCGGTTCCGTCTTGAGGATCGCGGCGAGTGTGTCGCTCGGCGTCTCGCCTTCAAACGGTTTGCGCCGCGCGATCATTTCGTAAAGCACCGCGCCGAGACTGAATATGTCGGAACGATTGTCGACGGCGAGACCGCGCGCTTGTTCCGGCGACATGTAACCCGCGGTGCCAAGAACAAAACCAGAACCGGTGCGGACCTGGATCGTCGGCGCTTCCGCGGAGGTTTCGGGCGACGCTTGTTCGCTCAACTTCGCCAATCCGAAGTCCAGCACCTTGACGTAGCCGTCCGGACGCAACATCACGTTCTCGGGCTTGATGTCGCGATGGACAATGCCGGCTTTGTGCGCGGCGGCGAGCGCGTCCGCGATCTGAATCGCGATGTTGAGTGCCTCGTTGATACTCAACGGGCCGCGCGCGAGTCGCTGGCGCAGCGTTTCGCCTTCGACGAACTGCGTCGCGATCACGTGTGTCGCGTCAGTTTCGAAGATCTCGTAGATCGTGATGATGTTCGGATGATTGAGCGCCGACGCCGCACGCGCTTCCTGTTCGAAGCGGCGGAGACGGTCGTTGTCTTTCGTATAGACTTCGGGCAGGAGTTTCAGCGCGACTTTGCGGCTCAGGCGTTTGTCCTGGGCCAGGTAGACCTCGCCCATGCCGCCGCGGCTGATCAACGAAAGCACTTCGTAGGAGCCGATTGAATAACCTGACTTGAATTCCGATTTTTCGTTGACGAGAAGCTCGGCGGCGGCGTGGTAAGCCGGCTCGTCGATGAAGCTGCCTTCTTTTTCGTGCGACGTAATCAACGACTCGACTTCCGAACGCAATGCTTCGTCGCCGGAACAGGCCTCGGACAGAAACCGCCCGCGCTGTTCCGGCCCGTACTTAATCGCCGAATTGAAGATATGCTTGACTTGTTGCCAGCGTTCCGGAGTCATTCGTCTACCTGGGCCACCTATCGCTCCTTATATATCTACGCGGCGCTCACTCGCGAATTCCCTCATTCTAGTTGCCGGCGCAGCCAGGCGCGGGCCGACTTCCACTCGCGCTCCACCGTCGCGTGCCCGATTCCCAGCACCTCCGCGGTCTCTTCAATTGACAGCCCCGCGAAGTACTTGAGTTCCACGATTCGACTCTGCTGCGGATCCATTTTCGCGAGTTCGTCGAGGGCTTCGTTCAAGGCGAGCAGGTCGAGCGCCGGCTGTTCGGCGACTTCTTCGGCCGTGGTGATTGACAGGCGCTGTTGTTCCGACCCGCCACGCTTCATCGCCTGGTGCCGGCGCGCGTGGTCCACGAGAATGCGGCGCATCAACTGCGCGGAAATGGCAAAAAACTGGGCGCGATTCTGCCATTTCGCGTTCTTTTGGCCCACCAGTTTCAGATAAGCCTCGTTGACGAGCGCCGTCGGCTGGAGCGTATGGCCGGCGCGTTCGCGGCGCAGGTAGTTGGTCGCTAGCCGTCGCAGTTCGTTGTAAACGAGCGGCATCAGCTTTTCGAGCGCCGCCTGATCGCCGTTGCGCCAGTCAATCAAGAGCTGCGTTATGCCATCGGGGGATTGCATGTTTGCGCCAGAAACGAGCCGAAATTCTACAACAAATAATTTTCCGACCGTGAGGGGATCCGCCGAAAGCGTGCGCGTAACTTAATGGAGGTTAGAAAATGAAACGACATCTCAGCTTAACAATCGCCATCGTAATCGTCAGCGGTGTTCTTGCCGTCAATGCATCAGCCCAGCAAAGGATACGCGCCAACATTCCTTTTTCCTTTAACGTCGGTGAGAAAACCCTCTCCGCGGGTGTTTACATGCTCACGGTCATTAACCCCACTTCCGATCGCAGAGTCGTTCAGATTCGGAGCTTCGATGGACGCGCGAGTGCGATCGTTCAAACGACGATCGTCCGCGGCAGCCTCGCCGATGAAGCGAAACTCGTGTTTCGCCGTTACGGCCGTCAATACTTCTTCGCCGAAATGGACACGGCCGGAGACGCCGTAACACTCGTCACCGCTAAATCGCGGACCGAACGGTCCATCAGTCGAGCGATCAAACGCCCTGCCGATAACACAGTCGTCGCCGCTTTTTGATCCGTTTAGTCGGTGTCATCTGGTACTCTCACCCGGATGACACCGACCAGCCTTCGGACCGAAGCGATTGCCGGCATCACCACTTTCTTCACGATGGCCTACATCGTGGTCGTGAACCCGGCGATTCTCTCCACACCCGGAACAGGCATAGCATTCAGCGGCGCGTTGACCGCGACGGTCCTGATCTGTTTCACGATGACGCTGCTGATGGGCCTCTACGCGAAACTCCCGTTCGCGGTCGCGCCGGGCATGGGCATCAACGCCTTCTTCACGTTCACGATCATTCTGACGCAGAAGGTGTGGTGGCAAACGGCGCTCGGGATCATCTTCTGGGCCGGCGTACTGTTCCTGCTGATTTCAGTGACGCCCGTCCGCGAGACGATCGCGAAAGCGATTCCCGCCGAGCTTCGCATCGGCACGGCGGCCGGGATCGGGATCTTCCTCACGTTCATCGGTTTCAAAAACGGCGGACTGATCACGTCGGATCCCGTCACGTTCGTCAAACTCGGACGACTCGACGAAACGACGCTCATCGCGATTATCGGGACCGTCATCATCGTCTTTCTTTCGACGCGCGGCAGCTCGCTGGCCTATCTCGCGGGAATCTTTTTCGTCACCGTCGTCGCCTGGCTTCGCGGCCACGTCACCGCGCCGCCGCAACTCTTCAGCGCGCCCGACTTTCATACCGTCTTTCTGAAACTCGATATCTTCGGCGCGCTCAAGCTTTCGCTGCTGCCGGCGATGATCGCCATCATGTTCACGGATCTCTTCGACTCGATCTCGACGTTCATGGGTGTCGCACACGCCGCCGACCTGCTCGACGAAGATGGGCATCCGCGCAACCTGCGGCAAGCGTTGATAGTCGATTCTGTGGCGACGTTCGGTGCCGGTCTCGCCGGTACTTCATCCGGGACTGCCTACATCGAAAGCATCGCCGGCATCAACGTCGGCGGGCGAACGGGCCTGACGTCAGTCTTCACGGCGCTCTGTTTTCTGCCGTGTTTCTTTCTCGCGCCGCTCGCGGGCATGGTTCCGCCTTACGCGACCGCGCCGGTGCTGATTCTCGTCGGCGCCGCAATGTTCAAGAGCGTCGGGCGGATCGATTTCAGCAAAATCGAGGAGGGTCTTCCGGCGTTTTTGACTATAATCCTCATCCCCCTGACATTTTCGATTACCCAGGGAATACTCTGGGGCTTCATCTCCCATGTTGGTCTTTATCTCATTGTCGGCCGCCGGAAAGAGATTCATCCAGTTATGTATGTTTTGGCGCTGATTGCGATCGGGTTGCTGTTGCTCGAACATTCGGCGTTGTCAGAGGCTTTATGAGAACTATCCTTGCACTAAAACTGATCGCGCTCTTCGCGGTCGCAACTCTCGCTCAAAATCCCACGCCCAGCCCGACTCCTCCTGACGAACGCGGACTCGGCGTTCAAAGCAATACTTCAACCCAGGGAGGACAAACGGCTCCGCAGTCGCGCGAAGCGAAGCCCGAGCTCGTGCTGCAAACCGGCTACAACAACTTCTACGGCGCGACGCGGATGGCCTTCAGTCCGGACGGACGACTGCTCGCGACTACCACGTTTCGCAGCAACACCGTCAAGCTGTGGGAGACAGCCACCGGTCGAAAGCTGCGCGACTTGTCGGGCAGCGGACAAATCTCGCAGGGTCTCGCTCCGTTTGTCGCTTTCAGCCGTGACAGTCGTCTGGTCGCGGCGGCTGCGGCAGACAACACGGTACGAGTTTGGGACGTGATGAGCGGCCGCGAACTGCAAACTCTCGCCGGTCCGCAAGGTTCAGTGTACGCGGCGATGGGCGTGTACTTCATCGGCTTCGCGGCAAACAACCAGATCGTGACGGTGAGTGATACGGCCAGGGTTTGGGACCTGACGACCGGGCGCGAGTTGCGCTCGTTGCTGTCGCAGACGACGCCCATGGCCGCGGGCTTTAACGGCACTGACGGCGCGATGGTTATTTCAGCCGACGGTAATCAGTTCGCGCTGGCCAGCAACGACGGTGAAGCGCACGTGTCGTTGATCGATATCGGCAGCGGACGTGAAAGTCGTAGCTTCAAACTGCCCAACGACGACATCCAGAGTCTTCAACTCTCGTTCACTGCTGACGGTCGTTTGCTGGCGGCGGGAATCGTTGACCGCCACTTCAAGCTGTGGGACTTGTCGTCGAAAAAAGAACAGGAGCTTGCGCGCACGACGAAGGACTACAGCCAGGTCAAATTCAGCCGCGATGGCCGGCTCCTCGCGTTGTCTGAAACCAACAACGTGAAGATCTGGGACGTGGCGACGGCGCGCGAACTGCCCGGTCTGAAAGTGTCGAGCACGAGCGCGGTTCCCCAGGTTGACGCGTTTGTAAGCTTCAGCGAAGACGGCAAACGGATCGCGACCGGCGGCTTCGTCTCAGATACGACGATCTGGGAAACAGAAACCGGTAAACAGATCGCAAAACTAAGCGGCCGCACGAACATGGCGTTCAACGTAGCGTTCAGTTCGGACGGAACGCAGCTTTACTCCGGCGATCGCACGCGTTGGGACTTGCGCACCGGGCGTGGTTTGCGAGTCGCGGCGAGATCTACGTCGGAGATGAGTTACGGCATTCCGAGTCCGGATGGACACGTCCTCGCGGTGATGCGACTGAACAACACTGCGCTGTCGATCGTCGAGGTTCCGAGTGGCCGAGAGTTGTTTACGCTGACGCCGTCGGGCGAAGCGGGTGTAGTGGAGCGCGTTCGTTTCAACGCCGATGGGACGTTGCTGGCCGTCACCTACGGTCAGGCGCAAACTCAACATCCGACAGCAGGCTCGTTCTCGCGCGGCAGCCAGGTGAAGATCTGGGACGTAAAAGCGGGACGCGAAGTTCGTTCGCTCGCTTCAGGCGACACTCCGTACGACGCTGAATTTAGCGCCGACGGACGCACCATCGGAACCCTCGGATCGATGGGCCAGATCTCGCTTTGGGACGTGCAGTCGGGTACGAGGCGCGACCTGACGTCGTCGCCGATGGCCGCAATCACCAACATGCGCAACATCAAACCCGGCCAGAGACCCACGATGCCGAACATGACCGACATTGCGGCGATGATGACGAACGTGATGGGCACCATGTCGGCGGGAACGATGGGCCGCTCCATTACGTCACTCGCTTTCAGTCCTGACGGCCATGTGCTTGCGACCGGCGGAGTCGAGTCGAAGCCGAACATCGATATCGCGGCGATGATGAACAGCGCGATGAGTGGTCAACGCTCGAAAAAGGGATCGAAGCAACCGGATCCCGCCGACATGATGAAGGACCTGAAAGTCGAAGCCGTCGGTCAGGTCCAACTCTGGGACGTCTCTTCGGGCCAGGAGATTGCCGCGTTGAAGGGTCACGGTCGCGGCGTGACGAAGGTGGCGTTCAGTCGCGATGGAAAGCTTCTCGCGTCGAGTGCCAGTGATAACACGATCAGGATCTGGGACGTCGAGGCTCGTCGCGAGCTGCGGACGATGGCAGGGCATACGTCGGGAATCGAGTCGATGGATTTCTCTCCGGATGGGAGCCTGCTCGCTTCGGCAAGTGACGACGGCAGCACGTTTCTGTGGGACACGCGGACGGGTGAACATCTCCTGACGTTGATCTCGCTCGACGATGGCGCCGAGTGGATGGTCGTCACGCCGCAAGGTCTGTTCGACGGCACGCCTCTTTCCTGGAACCAGATCCTCTGGCGCTACAACCAGGAGACTTTCAACGTCGCTCCGATCGAGTGGTTCTTCAACGAGTTCTATTATCCTGGGTTGCTGGCCGATGTGTTTGCGGGAAAACGACCGCGCGTGGCGCAGGACGTGTCGAAGAAAGATCGACGTCAGCCGGTGGTGAAGTTGTCGCTTGCTGGTCCAGCGGAGTCGACGATCGCGTCGCGCACCGTGAAGGTAAAGATCGACGTCACTGATGCGCCGGCCGACAAAGACAATCCGAAGGGCAGCGGCGCGCAGGACGTGCGGCTGTTTCGCAACGGCTCGCTCGTGAAGGTGTGGCACGGCGACGTGCTGAAGGGCCAGGCTGCTGTTTCGCTCGAGCAGGAAGTTACGGTCACGGCCGGACCGAACCGCTTTGTCGCTTACGCTTTCAATCACGATAACGTGAAGAGCAAAGATGCGCCGCTCGTGTTTGAAGGCGCGGAGAGCTTGAAGCGCAAGGGCACGGCTTACATCATCGCCGTCGGCGTCAACGAGTATGCGAATCCTCAGTACAATCTGAAGTACGCGGTTGCGGATGCGACGAGCTTTGCTGAAGAGATGAAGCGCACGCAGACGCAGATCGCGGGTTTCGAGCGCGTGGAAGTGATCGCACTGCTCGATGCTAATGCTACAAAGGAGAACATTCTTTCAGTCATCAAGCGTCTCGCAGGAGAACCGGACGCGTCTCGCCCGCCGACGCTCAAGGCTGGACCGGCAGACGCCCTGAAACGCGCTGAGCCTGAAGATACCGTGATCATTTATTACGCCGGTCATGGGACGGCCCAGCAGCAGCGTTTCTATCTGATACCGCACGACCTCGGCTACACCGGCGACCGCACGAGGCTCAACGAAGCCGGATTGAAGACGGTGCTATCGCACAGCATTTCTGACGTCGAGCTCGAAGCGGCGGTGGAGGGTTTGGATGCCGGGCACCTTCTGTTGATTATTGACGCCTGTAATTCAGGACAGGCGTTAGAAGCGGAAGAGAAGCGTCGCGGGCCGATGAATTCGAAGGGACTGGCGCAGCTTGCGTACGAGAAAGGCATGTATATCCTGACGGCGGCACAGAGTTTTCAAGCCGCGCTCGAAGCGGCGCAACTCGGGCATGGATATTTGACGTACGCGTTGGTCGAGGAAGGTTTGAAGACGCCGGTGGCCGATGCTGAGCCGAAGGATGGCGTGCTCATCGCGCGCGAGTGGCTCAACTTCGCGACCGAACGCGTGCCGCGGATGCAGGAGGAGAAGATGGCCCAGGGCCGCGGCCTCGGCATCGCATTCACTGAAGGCGAAGCCGGTGTCACCGATCCACAAAAGCGAACGGTCCAACGCCCCCGCGTCTTCTACCGTCGCGAACTCGAAACTAATCCGTTGGTGATTGCTAAGCCCTGATGTCTAATCATCCGATCGGTAAATCGTATCCTCGTAAAGAGGGGCGCAAGAAGGTTACGGGCCAGGCGCTGTATATTGACGACCTGACGTTTCCCGATATGCTGCACGGCGTAACTGTGCGCAGCCCGTCGCCGCGTGGGAAGGTCACGGGCATCTCATTTGGCGGTGATATTCCGTGGGATGAGTTCACGATCGTCACCGCTAAAGACATCCCCGGCGCGAACTATGTCGCATTGATTCTCAACGATCAGCCGTATCTCGCGGACGGCTTTGTCAATCACGCCGAAGAGCCGGTCCTGTTACTCGCGCACCGCGACAAGTATCTGCTCGAAGAAGCACGGCGCAACGTTCACATCGAGATCGAAGAGCAGCCCGCGATCTTCACACTGGAAGAGTCACTCGCGAAGAAAACGATCATCTGGGGCGACGACAACGTCTTCAAAAAATTTCTGGTCGACAAAGGCAACGTCGACGACGCGTGGGCATCCGCGGATTTCATCGTCGAAGGCGAGTACGAAACGGGCGCGCAGGAGCAACTCTACATCGAGAACAACGGCGCAATCGCGATTGCCAACGCGAATGACGGCGTGACGGTGTGGGGCTCAATGCAGTGTCCCTACTACGTTCACAAAGCGCTCGTGAAGCTGTTCGAGCTTCCGGAAGAAAAGATTCGCATCATCCAGACGGAAACCGGCGGCGGGTTCGGTGGAAAAGAAGAGTACCCGTCGCTGATCGCCGGACACGCCGCGCTGCTCGCATGGAAGTCAGGCAAGCCGGTCAAGATCATGTACGACCGCGCGGAAGACATGATCGCGACGACCAAACGACATCCGTCGCGGACGCGTCACAAGACCGCAGTCTCCAAAGACGGCAAGCTGCTCGCAATGGAGATCGACTTCGTGATCGACGGCGGTGCTTACTGCACGCTGTCGCCTGTCGTACTTTCACGCGGGACGATCCATGCGGGCGGACCATACGTCTGTCCGAACGTCCGCGTTCATAGCCGCGCTGTTGCGACGAACGTTCCGCCGCATGGCGCGTTTCGCGGTTTCGGCGCGCCGCAAAGTATCTTCGCGTTGGAACGTCACATGGATAAGGTCGCTCGCGCCGTTGGTCTGACGCCGGAGGAGTTTCGCCGTCGCAACTTCATTCATGAAGGCGAAACCACCGCGACGAGCCAGGTCATTCGCGAGCGCGTCGACATGAACGCGCTGCTCGATCGCGCACTTCAGCTTAGCGACTATCAGGCGAAGCGCGAACGGTTCGCCGCTGAGAATTCGCGCAACGCAAAGAAACGCGGCGTCGGTTTCGCGACCTTCATGCACGGCGCCGGGTTTACCGGATCCGGCGAGGTCTACTTGCAGTCTGTCGTATCTGCCGAAGCGTCCGCCGAAGGTAAAGTGCAGATACTCGCCGCAAGCACCGAGATCGGCCAGGGAACAAATACGATCTTTTCGCAGATCGCGGCTGAAGCTCTTGGCGTCGACTTCGAGATGATCGAGATCGTTCAGCCTGACACCGGCCGCGTGCCGAACAGTGGGCCGACTGTCGCTTCGCGCACGTCGATGGTGGTCGGGAAGCTCGTCGAGTCGGCGGTGACGGCTTTGAAGCAGACGTTGATTGGCAGTGGACTGTTGTCCGATGGTTACACGTCGTCAGACTTTCGCGCGGCGTGTCGCGAGTATGTCGCTCGGTTTGGTCCGTTGAAGACGTCGGCGACTTATCAACCGCCGCCGAATGTTCACTGGGACGACGAGAAGTATCAGGGCGACGCGTACGGCGCGTACGCTTGGGCCGTTTACGTCGCCGAGATTTCCTATGATGAATTGACGTACGAAGCGCGAGTCGAGGATTTTGTCGCGGTGCAGGAAGTCGGGCGCGTGTTGAATCCGGTGATGGCGGCGGGGCAGATTGAAGGCGGCGTGGCCCAGGCGATCGGATTCACGTTGTTCGAGAACGTCGTTTGGAAAGACGGACGCATGGCGAATAACCAGATGACCAACTACATCATTCCCACGCCCGTCGACATCCCGCCGATTCGCGTCTATTTCGAAGAAAACCCGTACGCCTACGGCCCTGGAGGCGCCAAAGGCATCGGGGAGCTCCCCGTGGACGGCGTTGCTCCCGCCATTCTGAACGCCATCGAAAACGCCACCCAAATCCCCTTCACCCGCATCCCGCTCATGCCGGAGATGCTCATGGAACGATATGACGAAGAGCGAAGTCTCGTTTAAGGTCAACGGCCAACCACGTCGCCTCGCCGTCTTTCCGATGGCGAGGCTGCTCGATGTTTTGCGCGAGGAGTTGAGGTTGACGGGGACGAAGGAGGGGTGTGGCGAGGGTGAGTGTGGCGCGTGTAGCGTGATCGTCGATGGGCGGATTGTTAATAGTTGTCTCGTGCCCGTGGCGCAGGTGAATGGTAGTGAGATTACGACGATCGAAGGAGTTGCTGACGGAGATCAGCTTCATGCGGTGCAACAGGCGTTCATCGACCATGGCGGCGCGCAGTGTGGGATGTGCACGCCGGGAATGGTGCTGGCCGCAGTCGACCTGCTCGAGCGAAATACACACCCAACAGAGGCAGACATTCGGACGGCACTGGCCGGGAATCTGTGTCGCTGTACCGGGTATATGAAGATCTTCGAGTCAGTAACCAAAGCACTGACGAAGTAAATGCGATCCTACGTTCCAGATTATCAACTGAGCACGCCAAACTCGTTGGCAGATGCACTCGCGATGCTCGCCGGCGATCCCAGAAACTGGAAACCGTTCGCGGGGGGCACCGACCTGATGGTCCTGCTCGAAGCCGGCAAGCTCCCGCACCGCAACTACATCAACATCTGGCACCTCGACGAACTCCGCGGCATCCACGCAAACACAGACCACGTCACCCTCGGCGCATTGACGACCTACACCGACGTCCAGGCCAACCCGATCCTGCAAAGTGAGTTTCCGATGCTGTGCCAGGCGGCCAGCGAAACCGGCGGACTCGCGATCCAGAATCGCGGCACACTCGGAGGCAACATAGTCAACGCCTCTCCAGCCGCGGATTCGCCTCCCGCGCTACTCGCCTACGACGCCGAAGTTGAGTTAGTCTCAACGCAAGGGTCGCGCTGGCTGCCGTATCAGGGTTTTCACACCGGCTACAAGCAAATGCTGATTCGGCCCGACGAACTGTTGACTCGCATCCGGTTGCCGCGCAACACCACCGGCGCGAAGCATTACTATCGCAAGGTCGGTACGCGCAAAGCGCAAGCGATCTCGAAAGTCTGCTTCGCCGCGCTGGCTCGAACAAACGACGGCCGTATCGAAGACGCGCGAATAGTCGTCGGCAGCGTGGCGCCAATCGTAGTTCGTTGCGTGCAAACAGAAGCCGCGTTGCGAAACCAAAAGCCAGACGCCGCAACCGTGCAGTCAGCGCAGGCGAGCCTGTTGCGCGAGATCTCTCCCATCGACGACATTCGCTCGACGGCAAGTTACCGTCTACAAGTGACACTGAATCTGCTCGGCGACTTCATAACGAAACTGAATTCGTAATGCCCATCAACCCCCGCCCACTGTTGTTGCTGCTTTTGGCGTTTGCGACTCTGCTGATGCAAGTCCCGGCAACGACCGCGCAACAGGACCAGGAAGAGGCGCTCGATAACATCCCAGCGGTCCTCACCGGCGTGCGCGCGAACGCGGTTGAAGGCAACGTCGTCTACGTGCGCGAATCCGCAAAATTCGATCTTGAGCCCGCGTTTGAACTGAAGCAAGGCGACACGGTGCGCAGCGCGGCCGGCGGCCGCGCCGAACTGCTCCTCCAACCCGGAAACTTCCTGCGCCTCGCGCCCGACAGCGAATTTCAACTCGTCGACGATCGCTACGATAGGATGAAGGTCCTCCTAAACAAAGGCACGATCACGTTCGAAGTTTTGAAAAACGATTGGGAAGACACGTCAGACTTCTTCGAAAGTCTAAAGCAGGGATTCGAACTCATCCGCGTCATCACGCCAAACTCCGAAGTGTTCATCACGCAGCCCGGCATATTCCGCATCAACACAACTGCGGGTGGCCGCACGGAGCTCGTCGTCCGCCGTGGCGAAGCCCTCATCGACGGCAGGCGAGTGAAAGAGAAGCGCTCGGCAGTCGCCGCGCGCGGCTCCGTCGACATCACCGAAATCGACGCGAAAGCAGAAGATGCGTTGGACACCTGGGGCCGTGAACGTTCAGAAAAACTCGTCGAAGCCAATCGCGTCTTGAAGAAAGAAGCGCCCTGGGCCAAGAAGAAAGAAGGACGCGAGGGTATCGTCGACATGCCCGCTAACGAGCAGAAGGCCGGGAACCCTTACGTCGTTTCCGCAAAACCCGGCGCGGTGAATTTCGTGGAAGCAGGCGTCGAATTCAGCACAGACCAAAAGAACTGGGAACCACTGACGGAAAATTCGCAGCTTGCAGCCGGCAACAGAGTTCGAACGGTTCGCCAAAGCTTTCTCGAACTGATGATGTTTCCGGATCTCTATCTGCGCCTCGACGGCGACTCCGAAGTTTCACTCGAGCAGATGTCGAATGAGTCGATCGCGGTCAGGGTGTGGCGCGGCTCAGCCATACTCGACGTTGCCCGATTCGAGCGCAAAGATTTTCCGGAGATCTTTATCGGCGGGCCAACGACGCTTGCGGCAGTCGCTGAGGACGGCAACTATCGCGTGAACATGCGGGGCAAAGAGGAAATAGTCGTTCGCAAAGGCAAGGTCATGCTTCAGGAGCGGACCATCAGTTCGTGCCGAATCATCACCGGCGGCAATACGACCGAGTGCGACCGGAAGGTCAACGACAATTTCGACGTGTGGAGCCTGCATCGCGGCGAGGGACAGTTCTACACCGGCACCGCGATGGCTACGCACCTCGCGCAAGTGCGACGCCGCAGATTCAAGAGTACCGGCTTCTGGTATCAACTTCCGCCGCACGGACAGTTCACGTTCGTGCCGTTCTTCTCGACTTACTTTCGCTCGCCATACGGCGGCACCTACTCGAGCGCCCTGTCACCGCGCGGCGCTTTATTCCATCTCGCGCCGAGCCCGAGTGGACCAGGCCGCTGGCCTCGTCCACTGAGCGGGCCGATCATGCGACCGATTCCCTAACGCGCCTGAATCCTGGTCAACAAGGAAAGCTAAATGACAAATCTCCCTCCAGTCCCCTTTCAACGAAACGCTGTCAGACCCGTCGAATGCATCAAGGGCGGGTGGGACCTGATCAAAGGTCAGTACTGGTTGATCTTTGCGATGTGCCTCGTCGGTTGGCTGATCGGCGCCGCTGTCGGAATGGCAATATTGGTGGGGCCGATGATGTGCGGCGTGTTTCTCACCTTCTTTAAAACGCGGCGACGCGAGCCAATTGAGTTCAGCACGCTGTTCAAGGGCTTCGACTACTTTGGCCCGAGCCTGATCGCGACGCTGTTACACGTCGTTCCGGTGCTGCTCATCGTGATCCCGTCTTACATTCTGTTCTACGTATTTTTCTTTGTGGCGATCGTCGCGCAAGGTGGCAACGAGCCGAACCCGGCCGCTTTCGTGACGATATTTGCCGTGTTTGCGCTTTTCTGGATTGTCGTGGTGGCCGTGCTTATGGTCGTATCGATCGGGTTTATTTTTGCGTACCCGCTCATCGTCGACCGTGGCATGCAGGGATTCGACGCGGTCAAGTTGAGCTTCAAAGCGGCGATGGCAAATTTTTGGGGCCTGCTGGGGCTTGTCATGCTGAACTTTCTGATGAGTTTGGCGGGATTTCTCCTGTGCATCGGGGGAATCTTTCTTCTTCCCGTCGGCTATGCGGCGATTGCTACCGCTTACGAACAAGTGTTTGGACTGCGCGATCCGCGCGAGTTTGCGAACGTGCCGCCACCTCCGCCCGTCTTCACCTGACGCACGATGGCCGATCTCATCATTCGCGGACGAAAGGTGGTGTTGCCGGATGGCGTCGGCGCGCACTCGATTCATGTTCGCGATGGCGTCATCGAGGCGGTGCGCGATCACGACGACGTTGCGAGTGATTGCGAGTTGATTGACGCGGGTGACGCTGTCGTCATGCCGGGGCTCGTCGATACTCACGTTCACATCAATTCGCCGGGACGCACTGAGTGGGAAGGGTTTGAAACTGCCACTCGGGCGGCTGCCGCAGGCGGCGTCACGACGCTCGTCGACATGCCGCTCAACTCGATTCCTGCCACGACCACGCTCGCTGCGCTCCAGATGAAAATAGAAGAGGCGACGAGGACGGAATGCTTTGTTGATGTTGCGTTCTGGGGTGGCGTCGTGCCGGGGAATACTGGTGAACTCGCATGGATGCACGAAGCGGGTGTCGTCGGGTTCAAGTGCTTTCTGGTGCCGTCTGGTGTTGACGAGTTTCAGTACGTTACGGAGGAACATTTGCGCGAGGCGATGCCGGAACTGTCGCGGCTCGAGGCGTTATTGATTGTGCATGCGGAGTTGCCGGGGCCGATTGATTGTTGTTCGGGGTCGTTGAGTGGGCCGGCGAGAGATTATGCGACGTTTCTCGGTTCGAGGCCGCGTGCCGCGGAGAATGAAGCGGTCGAGTTGATGATTCGTTTGAGCCGCGAGTTTGGGACGCGCGTTCATATCGTTCATCTTTCGTCGGCGGAAGCGGTGCCGTTGTTGCGGGAGGCCCAGGCGGCGGGTGTGGCGATCACGGCCGAGACTTGTCCGCACTATCTGCATTTCGTGGCGGAAGAGATTGCTGATGGGGCTACTGAGTTCAAGTGTTGTCCGCCGATTCGTGAGCGTGAAAATCGAGAAGAGTTGTGGCGGGGGTTGGCGGCGGGTGTGATTGACATGATCGTGTCGGATCACTCGCCTTGTCCGGCACAAATGAAGGTCCGTGATACGGGGGATTTTTTTGCTGCGTGGGGCGGAATTGCGTCGCTGCAGTTGCGGTTGCCGATCGTCTGGACTGAAGCGCGGCGCCGTGGGTTCTCGTTGGGCGACGTGGTGAGATGGCTTTGTGAGAACCCGGCGCGCCAGGTGCGCCTGGAGTCTCGTAAGGGTTCGATCGCGCCCGGCCGCGATGCTGACATGGTCATTTGGAATCCGGAAGAGCAATTCGTGGTCGACGCCTCCCGGCTTCACCACCGCCACAAAATCACGCCTTATCATGGGGAAGAGCTGACGGGTGTCGTTCAGGAAACTTTTGTTCGTGGGAGGAAGGTATATGATGGGGGGACGTTCCCGTTACCACCGGCGGGCCTGTTGCTTTTAACCACAAAAGGCACATAAGACACAAAAAGGCACCAAAAGATTTACTGAGGGGAAGATTACAATGAGTGATACCGTTCCTCACGACGGTGAGATCCTTAGGCTTGTTGATGTCATACGGCAGACCAGTTATGAGGTTCATAAGTACTTACGCAGTGGGTTTACCGAAAAGATTTACGAGAATGCGTTAGCAAACAGGCTTCGCAAGTTGGGTATCAGAGCCGAGCAGCAGCAATGCGTCCGCGTATTCGATGAAGATGGTACGTTGCTGGGCCTATTCAAGACCGATATCCTCATCAACCGGCAACTCATATGCGAGATTAAGAGCTGTAGCATTCTAGTTGATGCGCACACCTCACAACTGCTAGGTTATCTTCGAGCGACGCGCCTGCAACACGGAATGCTCATCAACTTTGGCGCTCCAAAGCTCGAGATCAAAAAGTACATCCTCACCTAAATTAGAATTCCTTTGTGCCTTTTGTGGCTTATGTGCCTTTTGTGATTATGGACTTTACGGAATTAGTAGATCTCGCATCAGAAAAACTCGGTGGCGCCGTCCTTTTCGCCAACGATGATTTCTTTGCCCCCAAAGAAAATTTGTTGAAGGCCAGTGCGCCGGTCTTTATCGAGGGGAAGTATACGGACCGCGGGAAGTGGATGGATGGATGGGAGAGCCGCCGGCGACGCACGCCCGGGTTTGATTGGTGCATTATCCGTCTCGGCCTGCCGGGAATAGTTCGCGGCGTGGTGGTCGATACGAGCTACTTCCGCGGCAACTACCCCGAACACTGTTCCCTCGACGGCGCGACACTCAGCGGCGTCCCCACTGTCGAAGAATTGATCGACGAATCAATCCAGTGGGTGCCACTTCTGCCTCAGTTGCCGTTGACGGGCGATAGCCAAAACCCGTTTCCCGTTCAGTACAATGAACGCGTCACGCACCTTCGTTTCAAGATCTTCCCGGACGGCGGCGTCGCACGCCTTCGCGTTTACGGCATCGTCTCTCCCGATTGGGAACGACTCAAACGTTCCGGCGGCGACGTCGATCTCGCAGCCGTCGAAAACGGCGCGCTCGTCCTCTCGTGCAGCGACATGTTCTTCGGCCATCGCCACAACCTGATCATGCCCAGCCGCGCTGCGAACATGAGCGACGGCTGGGAGACGAAGCGCCGTCGCGGTCCGGGACACGACTGGGCCATCATCAAGCTCGGACGCGCGGGACTCATCCATTCCGTCGAAGTCGATACCTCACACTTCAAAGGCAACTTCCCCGAGAGCTGCTCACTCGAAGCCTGCAATGGCTTATCCGATGACAAACTGGCCGATCTCTCAGTCTCGTGGACCAGCCTCCTCCCACGCACGAAACTCCAGGCACACACGCGACATTACTTCGATCAGGAGTTGCTCGACACAGGCGTCGCCACACATCTTCGCTTCAACATCTTTCCTGACGGCGGCGTCAGCCGCTTACGCGCGTACGGAAAACTGGTCGACTGATGACTCTCGAATCCTTGAACGCGTTGCCGCCTGACGAGGCATTCCAGGAGTTTCTGAAATGCTGCGGTTCGACGCGTTGGGCACAGGCCATGGTGCAGCTTCGCCCGTATGCAGCAAACGTCGACGGACTGACGCTGCTAGCCAACGAAATGTGGTGGGGCCTGGAGCCGGCAGACTGGCTCGAAGCATTTCGCAGTCACCCCAAAATCGGCGAGAAAAAGGCTGCCGACGCCATTTCAAAGCAGGCACAAACGTGGTCTAGTCACGAACAGGCCGGCGTGCAGACGGCCGCTCAGAACACGCTGAACGAGCTCGCTCAACTGAACCGGGAGTACGAAGCAAAGTTCGGCTTTATCTTTATCGTCTGCGCGACCGGCAAGTCTGCCAATGAGATGCTGGCTCTGCTCCGTGAGCGCCTGCAAAACGACATTGAGACAGAACTTCCCATCGCGGCGGCCGAACAAGCGAAGATAACCGAATTACGGCTCAAAAAGCTGATACACTGAGCGCCACGAATGAGCACCATCTCGACCCACATACTCGACACGTCACGCGGTGCACCAGCCAGCGGCGTCGCCGTTTGTCTCGAAGTACAAAACACCGACGAGACCTGGACCGAGCTGAGCCACGCGTGGACCGACACAGACGGGCGCGTCAAACCTTTCTTTCTCGTGGACCGGCCAGTCGCCGACGGCACATACCGGCTCGTCTTCGACACCGAGCCGTATTTTTCGTCGCTCAGTGTCGCTTGTTTCTACCCGCAGGTCACCGTAGTTTTCAACGTCGAAGATGCTTCGCAGCACTATCACGTTCCGCTGTTGATTAGTCCGTTCGGTTACTCGACCTACCGCGGCAGCTAATCCTGATGATAAATCTCGATCCGACCGTCAGCGAATGGCTCAACCTCCTGTTCCGTTGGGTACACGTCTTTGCGGGCATCATGTGGGTCGGCACCACTTACTACTTCACGTGGCTCGATGCCCGGCTCACTGAAGAAGAAAAAGCCGCAATCAATACAGGCGTGACGCCGCAGGTCTGGATGGTCCACAGCGGCGGTTTCTACGTCGTCGAGCGACGCAAAGTGCCTGATCTCGTTTCGCGCACGCTGCACTGGTTTCGCTGGGAAGCGGGAACGACGTGGTTGAGCGGTTTCGCCTTGCTGGTCGTGGTTTACTATCTCGGAGGCGGCGTGCTGATCGATCCTGACGTGCGCGAGCTCAGCGTCGGCGTCGCGGTTGCCATCGGGATTGGAGTGATTGTTGCCGGAGGGGTTGTTTACGACGTCATGATGATATCGCCGCTCCGGCGCAACGAAAAGCTGTTCGCCCTCGTCGCGTACGCTCTGATCGTCGCTCTTGCTTTTGGTCTGACGCGCGTCTTCAGTGCGCGAGCCGCTTACATTCACATCGGCGCCTTGTTCGGGACGATCATGGCCGTGAACGTGTGGATGCACATCCTGCCGGCGCAAAAACGCATGATCGCGGCGCTCAACGAAGGCCGCAAACCGGATGAACGTCTTTCGGCGCAGGCGAAGTTGCGGTCCAAGCAGAACACGTTCATGGCTGTGCCCGTCGTGTTCATCATGATCAGCAATCACTATCCGGGCGTCACCTATGGCGAGCGCTACAACTGGCTCATCCTCTCGATCTTGATCTTACTCGGTTGGATTGCGGCGAAGTTCATCCGGCGAGCTTGATCCGTGATACCACTGAATCAACTCAGAAAACTGTCCCGCCAAAAAATCCGTGACCCGGAAACACTGATCCGTTATCACGAACTGCTCCTCTTCGTTCGCGCGTACCCGCAGAGTGCGGCAGTCGCGCGAATGGCTGACAAGGAACTGCGCGGGTTTGCACGACGAGTGGAGCTGTTGCGTGAACGAGGCGTGGATTTATCAAGCATCGAACATCCGGAAGTGTCCGGCATCGCGGGTTCATCCGTCACCGACACGTTTAGTTTCTACATCGTTCGCTGGCTGATGCGGCGGTATCCGGCGCAGCTCAGCATCTACTGGGAATGGTTCGAAGACGAGAACCGCCTGGGAGAGACGTGGCCGCGATTCATCCCGCTGCTCGCGGAAGACACGCTCGTCGAAGCCAATATTCCGTATCGCGAATGGTTGCGCAGGGCGCGTGGACGTCAAGCCGAGCTGGCGTGGCTGATCGACCGGTTCGAGGAACAACCCTGGAGCGACGACGCGAAGGCCGAAATATACGACTCGCAAAAGCTGTACGTGACGTGGACACCCGAGTTTCGCGCGACGCGCACCGGAATGCGCACTGCCCCGCGCAAGTTGTTCTATCATCGTGGTCCACTCATCCAACGCCGTGACGTCGATCTGAATCACGAACTGGCGCAACCGTCGCCGCCGCTGCAAAAGCTATCGCTACGAGACGGAGAACGAGCGCTCGATCTGGCGCGCGAAGCGTCGACGATCAGGTACCGTGAGCTCTACGGCTTTACGCACGGCGACCCGAAACACGTTTACCACGTCGACCTCGGACGTGGCGTCGAGCTTTTTCTCGCCGGCGTGCCGCCGCAAAGACGTTTGCCGTTGCGCGCTTACCACGCGGCCATGATCTATAAGAACGGCGTGCCGCTCGGCTACTACGAAGGGCTCACGCTTTGCGAACGCATGGAGAGCGGCTTCAATTTGTATTACACCTTTCGCGAAGGCGAAACGGCGTGGCTCTACGCGCGAACGCTGAACGTGATGCATCACTTCACTGGCGCGACTGCGTTCGCGCTCGATCCGTATCAGATAGGTCACGAGAACGAGGAGGGAATCGAGTCAGGCGCGTTCTGGTTTTATCGCAAGCTCGGTTTCCGGCCCACCCGTCCTGAGCTGCTCAGACTTACCGAAAAAGAGGAGCAGAAGATCGCCACGCGGAAGGAGTATCGCACGCCGGCGACGACGCTGCGCGAACTGGCGAACGGACCGATGATCTTTCAAATGCGCGGGACGGAGAACAACGATTGGGACCGCTTTCAGGTCCGCCGGATCGGGTTCAGTTTGACAGGGAAACGTGACGCTTTGTTATCGCTGCTGCCCGACCGAATCATTCGCGCGAAAGCGGCGCCTGAAGAGATTCCCTACTTGCGGCTGATGCAAAAAGACGATCGGTTGCGAAGGAAACTCATCGATCTCGGAAGCACTTCTCGATCTGGTTCTCGAGAATGACCGCTTCCGAAAAATTCTGTAGCTTGCTGAAATACTCAGCCTCGCGGTCCAACGCATTTCGCGGCACCAGCCCTACAATTTCCGCGCTCTCGATCTCGACGCCGAGCGACTCCGCCTCGCGCCGGATCGCGTCATACGCCGCGCGCATTCCCGTGATCTCGTAATTCACCAGGTTCATCGACACCTGCACGAGGTTCCGCGTGTCCAGTCGAAACCCCAACGCTTTCAAGAACGGCAAACCGCCATTGCGGGCTCGAATCGTGCGCGCGATCTGCCGCGCTACACCAACGTCGTCACTGCGAAGCACAACGTTGAAAGCGATCAGAAACGGACGCGCACCTACAACGATCGCGCCCGCTGATTCGTGAACCCGCATCGGACCAGCGTCGGGCGCGCGATCCGTGTTCGTCGCAATCTGCTCGACAAGCAATTCGAAAGCTCCGCGTCGAACATCTTCCAGATTCACCCTATCCGGACGCAGCGCCGCTCGTTCATAGTAGTAAACCGGGATCGACAATTCGCGCGCGATGCGCTCGCCTGCCTGGTGCGCGAGTGCGACGCAATCGTCGATGGTGACGCCGCGAACCGGAACAAACGGCAAAACATCCGTCGCGCCGAGCCGCGGATGCACGCCCTGGTGGGCTCGCATGTCGATCAATTCTGAAGCCCGCCTGACGCCGGCGACGGCCGCTTCGACAATCTGTTCCGGGGTCGCCACGAACGTGATTACCGAACGATTGTGATCCGGGTCGATGTGTTTATCGAGAATGCAGGCAGTGTCGACCGTGCCGATCGCAGCCGCAATCTGCTGGACCGCTTCCAGCCTGCGGCCCTCGCTGAAGTTCGGAACACATTCGACTAGAGGAAACATGGGTCTTTGGTCTTTGGTCTTAAATTTGTACTTTACAACACCGCGCGACGAGGTTGATACTTCAAGCGGAAAGACCGAAGACCCAAGACCCAAGACCAACCCCGTGCCTCTGGATCGATTCATCCATCAACGAAAGAACGCGTGGCAACGGCTCGAGGAGCTGCTGAAGCTGCTCGATTACTCGTCGTTACGACGGTTGAACCGCGAAGAAGTGCGCGAGCTCGGACGTATCTATCGGCGCACGGCGTCGGACCTGGCGATTGCGCGCGCCGAGTCACGCGATCCGCGGCTGGTGAACTACCTGAACAGCCTGGTGATTCGCGCGCACGGCCGCATCTATCGCGCGGAGTCGCACGGCTTCAAGAGAATTCTCTATTACTTCACTCACGAGCTGCCGCAGACGTTTCGCCGTACCTGGCGATATACGTTCGTCGCTTTCGCCGTCTTCTCTCTGTTTGCCGTCTTCAGCTTTGTAAGCACGCGCTACGATCCCGAGTTTTCCGAACTCGTCGGCGTGCCTCCCGCCTTTCGTGAGATCTATATCGAAACGAAGACGCCGTGGTGGGAATCTCTCAACGAATCGAACCAGGAAGGCGCAAGCGCGATCATGACCAACAACATCATGGTCACGATCTACACGTTCGCTTTCGGCGCAACGCTGGGCATCGGCACGCTTTATTACCTGGCTTTTAACGGAGCGAATATCGCGGCGGTGTTGGCGCTGACCTATCGGGCCGGATTCGGAAAGGACCTTGTGACGTTCATGGTGGCCCACGGCGTGATCGAGTTGTCGTGTATCTTCATCGCGGGCGGCGCAGGACTGCTGATCGGAACGGCGATGATCATGCCCGGCAACCTGACGCGCGCCGACGCCTTGAGGACTCGAGGCATGGAAGCGGTCCGTTTGATGTTGGGCGTCGCGATACTGCTGGCCATCGCCGGATCTATCGAAGGATTTATCTCACCAGCCGCAATCGATCCGCGAATCAAGTACAGCATCGCCGCCCTGACGGGCGTTGCGCTTTATTCGTACCTGCTTTTGATGGGCCACAAATAACCGGGCGGTTTACAACAGCCCGCGCTCCTTCACGCGCAGATAAGTTTCCAACAACGCCGGCGCCAAAGCGGCCGCTGTAACATCGAGCGCCAAGCCGCCGAGCGACTCCACCAGGCGCAGCGCCGCCTCACGATGGTGAATAATCTCCTCCGCGACGGATTGAGTGAAGACAGCACGCACGGTCGACGGCGTTTCGCGAACGACTGCCTTGAGATCTCTGTCGGCGATAGTCACGACCAGCGGCAAATGACGCGGCCGCAATAAGTGAAGCGAAGTGAGTAACTCTTTCGACCCTTCTTCATCGACGAGGTCAGTCAACAGGATGACCAATGCCCGCCGCTTGCTGTTTGCCGCGATGAACTCGAACGCGTGCGGGTACGACGGTTCGATCATTTCAGGCTCGACGGCGTAGAGCGCTTCGAGCGCGGCTTCGATGTGGTCGCGTCCGCGGCTGGGCGGCAAATAGCTCTTGATGCGACGGCCAAACACGACGAGCCCGGCGTTGTCGCCTGCGCGGGCGGCGGCGGAAAAGAGTGCGAGTGTTGCGTGAACGGCTGAGTCGAGTTTTGTCTCCTGCTCGATGCGCGCCGTCATCAGCCGACCGGCGTCGAGTGCGATGAGAATCGTTTGATCGCGCTCGATCTGATACTGGCGCGTGGTGAGCTTTCCGCGGCGGGCGGTGGCAGTCCAGGAGATGTGGCGCAACTCGTCACCGCGAACGTAGTCGCGCATCGACTCAAACTCGCGTCCTTCGCCGCGCCACGATGTTTTGCGGTGCGTCGATACGACCGACCGCGCGCCGAGAGCTTTCAACTCGGCTTCTCGCGCGCGCCTCATGTTTGGGTAGACCTTTACCGACACCGGTTCCGACGCACGCGTATCGCACCACACAAGCTTCAGACGCGAACGAAAGCGCACCGCCGTGTAACCGAACTCGAACCTGCCGCGACGCGGCGGCGTCACGCCATAAATTAACGTCGCCGAACCGTGGGCTTCGACGTTAAGCCGGCCTTCCCGCTCGCCGTTCAGAATCATCTGCGGCGGATATTCGTCTTTCAGTATTAGTGAGACTGCGCGTTTCGATGAGTTTTGGATTTGTATTCTGACGTCAGTCTCAGCGCCCATGGCAAAGCGTCCGCCGAATTCGCGCCAGATGAGGAGGCCCGCTGGAAGTTGGCTGAGCCGCGCATCGAGGACGGCTACGACGAACAAGAGAATATCGTATGTGAGCGCCACCCAGGCCAGCCACGGATGCGCCCACGACGACGCGAGAGGAACGAACGCCAGCGCCAGCAGGACGTAGAAGAGTTTGGTGAAAACGAAGCGCAACGTTCGGGAGTTTAACTCTTTTTGTTCGTCTGAATGTATTCCTTGAGCTTGTTCTTCTCCGGATAGTCCGGGTTCTTTTTCAGATACTCCTCGTACTCAATCGCGGCTTTGTCCTTCATTCCGGCCGCGTTGTAAAGCCAACCGAGCCGAAGGTGCGCGTCGGGACGACCGTTGTTGGCGGCCTCGTTGAGATAAGGGATCGCTTTTGAGCCTTTTTTAAGTTGCAGGTAACACTCGCCGAGCAGGAAATTCGCATCGCCTGAAGTAGGTTGCAGTTCGACGGCTTTAGTCAGCGGTTCCACGGCCTCGCCAAATTTCTTTTGCGAACTGCGAACTCTGCCAAGATTGACGTAAGCGCGCGGAGAAGTCGGATGCACCTCGATTGCTTTCAAGTACGCACCTTCCGCGTCATCGAATTTTTCTTCCGCGTAGTAGACGGAACCGAGCGCGGTCCATGCCTGGAAATCTTTGTTGTCGGTGGCGACAACTTGTTTGAGTAAATCGATCGCATCGTCAAACTTCTTCTTTGAGACGGCTACTTCAGCCTTTTGAAAAATCGATTTGGTTGCTGCCGGCCGTTCGTAAACGTCGGCCACCGAGATTACGCCTCCCGCAGGTTGCGCCGCAGATTTCCACTTGAAGTCGAGATCGTATTGAAAGCCGTATGGGCTGTTGCTGAGGTCGCGGTCGCGCATGTAAATCGGAGTCATCTTTCCGATCTCTTTCCCGTCCGCCTCGATTACCAACTCGTATTCACCGAGTGCCAGATTCGTAAAGCGATAGCGGCCCCGGCTGGAGACGGTCTGGCGTGCAAGCTCGCCGTCGGGAACTTTCCGCAGGATGATCGTGACCTCCTTCGGAATGAGAACGTCGTTATCGCCCGTGATGCGCACGTCGCCGAAGAGGGTTCGACCGCCCTGAGCGGCTGCGGGTTGCGCAAATAGTGCGGCGCCAAGAACCGTCAAGGAAAGAAGGATTAGACGTGTTCGCAGCATAGTGTTCTCCTGAAAAAAAAGGCTCCCACTTTCGCAGGAGCCTATAAAAGTCAAAGACGTGAATCTGGCTAGAAGTTGTAACGCAGCGCGAATTGCATTTCGCGCGGCGCTGTAGCCGTCGTGGTGATTTGTCCAAAGGTTGTACCGGTAATACCAACTGCCGGCAAGCCAAACTCGTTGTGGTTGAAAAGATTAAAAGCTTCCCACCGCAACTGCAAGTTCTGATGCTCTGACCACGGCATTCCCCAGGTCTTGATTAAAGCCGTGTCGAGATTCCAGAAGCCCGGTCCGCGGAGGAAGTTCCGATTCCCGACTTCACCGTGACGCGGGAATGTGAGAACTCCAGTCGTTGGGCTGGCTGGATTGAAGACCGTCGAGGGGTCTCTGAAGAATTGGATCGCTCCACCCGCATCATGAATGCTGGGGGCGAGAGCGGGTGAATTCCTCAAGTTCATCGTCGCCGGGCTGTTGAAGTTAAAGCCGACCGGGAAAGCAGTGGTCGTGGTGCTGAAAGGCAATCCGCTGCGAGCAGTGAAAATACCCGTGAGCTCCCAACCACCGATGACCTGATTGGCCCAGCCTGACACACCGCTGCCGAACCTGCGACCCCGACCAAACGGCAACTCATAAATGAAGTTCGCATTGATGAGGTGACGAATGTCGAAATCTGACGGACCACGGCAAACTCTGAGGTTCGTCAAATCGCAAACAAGACCGCCGGTGACTGTATTCGCAATACTCGAACCATTGTCGATCGAATGCGACAACGTGTAGTTGAAGTCAAACTGGAGCCCGTCGGAGAAACGCTTGCGCAAGCTGACCAGCAGACCGTCGTACGACGAGGAGCCCTGGTTCGAAATGTAGATGTTCGTTCCGAACTGCGAACTCATACCTACGTTGGGCAGGAGCAATCCGAACGCGTTAAGCAGTTGCACCGCGTCGGAAGTGTCACCGCGCGTCGCGAATCGGTTCAAGTTACCATTTGCCAGAACGAACCGAGTGCAGGAGACGCCAACCAACGCCTGGCAGCTAGGCAAACCGTAGTTAGTCTGCACGGCTGCCTTCATTTGATTTTCGAACCATGGTTGATTCGCGATGCCGTTGATGATGGTCGCTTGGGAAAGACCAGCGCTAATTCCAGCAAGCAACTGCGATTGCAGCGCGTTGAAAGCGTCGAACATGAACTGGCCGGATGTCGGGTCTCTGAAGTTCAGAGCCTGCGATACGTCCGCTTGCGAGAAGAGCTTGCGAGACTGACGTCCAACGTAGCTTGCTTCAAGAATGAAATTACCCGGCATCTCACGTTGGAACCCGAAGCTGTACTGGATCGAGTACGGGATTCGGAAGTGCTCGTCGACGGCGTAGTTAAATTCGCCCGAACACAAACCGGTCACGTGACCGAAGCAGTCCGGATTGTCGAGAAACGGAGTGAACGGCCGAGTGATTGTCGGCGCCGTGTTCGACACAGGTAACGTAGTGATGCCGGTAAAACGCGGATTGTTCAACAACGCTTGCGCCGGAGTCGCTTCCGCGCCAAATTGCCGGGTGGCTGAGTTATCGAACAGGTACGAAAGCTGGTCCTGAATGAAGGTGATGGCGCCGCCGGGACGATCGTAAACGACCGAACCGCCGCCGCGGATCACTGTTCTATTCTCACCGAAGAGCGGGCCAAGGAAACCTTCCTTGAAGTTAGGCGTCCAGGCAAAACCGAATCTCGGCGCGAAGTTATTCCAATCAGTTTTGTAGAGAGGCCGCGCGTCGTTGCCCTTGCCAATCAAGTCATATTGAAGCAGCGGCTCGGCGCTTTCGCCGCGAATTCCGGCGGCTGCGTTTCGCACGCGAAGGTCGAACAATTCGCGCATGTCGACGTTCGGACCAGCCTGGAACCCGTTCTTCTCATAAGGAGCGGGGTACATGTGCCAGCGCAGGCCGAAGTTCAATGTGAGATTGTTTCGCAGCCTCCAGTTGTCCTGTCCATAGAACTCCAATTCGTCATAGCGATAGTCGCGGTGCTTACCAGTGCCTGGGGCAAACGGGGTTCCCTCTATGTCGTAGTTGAAGTTCGTGGCGAGTTGGGCAAACCGTCCCAGCAGGAATGCAAACGCTGAGTCGTAGTTGCCTGTAATAGTCGTATTCGTGTTGGAATTGATGTTCGCCGGGCGGAGCGTCGGATCGAGCGCGCTCAGCAAACCGCCGAGGCCAATGGTTGGGAAGTTAAAGTCATTAACGAGTCCCGTCTTCGAATCGATTGGCTTGTACGAGCCACCGAACTCAAACGAGTGCGCTCCCCTGGTCCAAGTCGCGTCGTCGCGAATCGTTGGCACCATGACGAACCGATCCTGATCGCTGATGCCGGCAAACGGCGCCGTAAGGCCCATGCCGAAGGTGAACGAGTTCGGGAATGACGGTTTGAAATTGGTCGGGAAAAGCAGGCCCGAACGCGAGACGCCTACGGTAGCCTGGTTTACGAACGTCGAGCTGGCAGTCCACGTGTGACCGACAACCCAGGTGTAATCCTTATTGATGATTTGAGCTGTTTCAGGATCGCCGGGGAATTGTTGCGCCACGGAATTAACAGTATCCGTCTGCACGCGCCGAGCGATGTTGAAACGGCCAAAGAATTTTTGCTTCGAAGTTGCGTTCCAGTCGATACGCGTCGTGTACGTGTTGTCTTTACGTTGCGACGGAGCATTGAACCGGAAGCCACCGGTGTTGATGCCGTCTCCGGCGGTCAAGTCGTTAGCCTGCGGGTAACGGCTGTTGATAAAACTCAACAAGGAAGCACTGCCACCGACTCCTTTGGGGTCGAGAGCAGCAACCTGTGCCGGAGTCAGGATCGTGATGCAGTTGGGCGTGGTGTTCAGACGTGCCGCAGCGTTGCAACCCGAGTTGTTGTTGATGAAGCCCAAACCGCCATTGCGGAAGTGGTTCAAAGGAACTATTCGCAGGTAAGCAACACCCGTAGCATCGCGCCGTCCTTCATAATCGAAGAAGAAGAACAGCGAGTCTTTCACGACCGGACCACCGATGCTGCCGCCAAACTGATTGCGCGTCAGTTGAGGCCGCGGGACGCCGCTGCGGTTGTTGAAGAAGGTGTTGGCTGCGGTTGCGGCCGTGCGGTTGTACTCACGCAGGTTGCCGTGGAATTCGTTGGTACCGCTCTTGGTTACCAACTCAATCTGGCCGCCGCTGCTTCTTCCTTCGGAAGCACCGGGGTTGGCCGAAACTGTACGGAACTCCTGAATCGCATCGATCGGAGCATTACCGACCGTGGCAGCGAACTGGCCCGTGGTCACATCGTTCGTGTCAATACCGTCAACCGTGATGTTTCCCTGGTCAGCGCGTGAGCCGGTTACTGATCCGACGCGGTTCGCCGTGCCGGTACCGACGTTGTTTCCCACCACACCGGGTTGCAACCCGATCAGCGCAGCAGGAGAATTGCGAATCTGAATTGGAAGCTCTTTAAGCCTTCGTTCTCCGATAACGTTGCCGATGCTGGCGTCGGTAGTATTCAGCGTAACTTCATTGGAGGCCGTCACTACGACGGTGCCGGAGACCTCGCCGATAGTCATCTCGGCGTTATGCGTCTCCATCTGTCCTACGCCGAGTGCGACGTCATTGATTACCAGAGTTTGAAAACCCTGAGCGGTGAAAGTGAGCTTGTAGCCTGTTCCCGGCGCTGCCTTAGGAAACGTATACACACCTTGATCGTTAGTCTTGGTGTCGAGTTCAACGCCGGTCTTCGTATCTGTCAGTTTTACGTCGGCGCCAGCGATGACGGCGCCGTTCACATCCTTTACTGTTCCTGTCACACCAGCGGTGCTCTGGGCCATAGCGGTTACAGCGGCAAGGCTCAGAGTCAGGCACGCAAGCATGAAGGCATAAAGCAATTTCTTCATTTGGGCTCCTTCCCGAAACATACTCTTTGTTGAAGGGACCTCCTTAAAGCTGCTAACCAAAACTCTCTCAGCTTAAGAAGCCAACCAGAACCAAACCGTTAGAGCAAGGGTGGCGGCGTGGTTCTCTTGTTCGAAATAAACTGAACGGCGCCCCTGGAACTAAGCACTAGCGAGGCTATACTGGGCCGTTCTTCAAACATAAAATCTCACTGTTTAGGATTCGTGAGATACAAGTTGGAACGCTCTGGGGAGACCAACCGTCGTTCCCGTGATGCAAAGAATGTTCCTATATACCGTTTTTAGGATGCTAGTGCGAAAACCTAGAAAGATCGGCGGGTAAAAGCGGTGTGAGGCTGAGCGTGAATCCAAAAAACCAAAATTATTTTCAATTTTCCAAATCCCTCGCTCCGCTAACTGTCCACAAATATGGACATTAGGGTACATTTTTCGCACGAATCTGCGTCAACGAGGTACCTCCGCGGCCTTCAAAATATCCGTCACGACCGAGTCAGGAGTAACACCGTCGAGCTCGGCCTCGGCGCGTAAGGTGAGGCGGTGACGAAGCACCGGCAACGCGACGTCGCGAACGTCGTCCGGCGTCACGAATTCGCGCCCACGAATCGCCGCCAACGCTTTCGAGCACAGCAGCAGCGCGACTGACGCTCGCGGGCTGGCGCCGTAGTGAATGAATGGATGGATGCGTGTACGGCGAACCAGATCGACTGCGTAATGCTGCACGCCCGGCTCCATGCGCGCGCGCGCGACTTCCTCACGGCAACGCGTAATGGCTTCGGGATCCGGAAGCGGTTGTATATCCACCTGATCCAATCGCTTCGAATTGAAACCAGCGTCCCAACGCGCGAGCACTTCACGTTCGTGCTCTTCGCTCGGGTACGTCAAAAGTATTTTCAGTTGAAAACGATCGAGCTGCGCTTCCGGCAATGGATAAGTGCCTTCGTACTCGATCGGGTTCTCGGTAGCCAGCACAGTGAAGATTGGCGGCAACTGGTACGCGTCGCCGTCGATTGTGACCTGACGTTCCTCCATCGCTTCGAGCAGCGCCGCCTGCGTCTTCGGCGGAGTGCGATTGATTTCATCGGCCAGCAGGATGTCAGTGAATATCGGTCCTCGACGAAGATTGAATGCCGACGTCGCGATGTTGAAAACGTTCGTGCCTGTAATGTCCGAAGGCATCAGGTCGGGCGTGAATTGTATACGACTGAACGTTGCGTTAATGATGCGCGAGAGCGTTTTGACAGTCAGGGTCTTCGCGGTGCCGGGCACACCTTCCACCAATGCGTGTCCTTCAGCGAGCAAGGCGATCAGGATCTGCTCGATCGCGTCATCCTGTCCAACGATTACTTTTTGTAGTTCATTCTTGATGTGTGCGACGGTGGAAGCGACTGTCTCGGGCATATGTGTGCTGTACCTTCTACTGTGGGCTTAGCTATCGTCAAATGTTTTCTGCTGCTTGCCGGACGTCACGCGCGCGCATACGCAAGCCAAGGTTCCGTTCGAGCTCCCGTAACTGTCTCACGAGTTGGATCGACTGGCGCCAGCCAATGGGCGTGCCGTTGATTGTTTCTTCGCACTGCCGCATCAACGTCTCGAGTTCGTTTTTATCGATCGTCGAACGCAACGCAACACGTTCAGCGATCTCCGCGCGCGAGCTGTTGTAATCAACTCCCGCATACCGCGCCAACACGCGCCTCGTGCGTGAGTAAATGTTCTCTATCGCCAGATCGAAAGCACGCGATCGTTCCTGTAGTTCGGCCATCGACGCAACGAACTCGAGACTCGAACGCCGGTCGACGTGGGGCAGCGGCAACGGCCGTCCGAATCGCCGCCCGTTGGTCCAAAGAATGACGAGCGTTAACAGAACAAGCTGGCCTGCGATTGCGATCACGGGAGTGCCCTCGAAGTAGCTGGCGAACGGATTGCGGGTGATGCCGCGGCCCTGGTGATACTCGTCGAACGCTATCAGCCCATCCGGTTCCAGGCCTTCAAGCATGTTCATGGCCAGCATCAGGTTGTCTTCTAGACCAATCCCCCCATTAGTCACTATGTAAGGATCCGTCAGCACCACGATTGTTCCATCACCAAAAGTGTAGTCAACCAGCAACGCGCCATCGCTGTCTCGCAAATGCACCACGGGCGCGGTCGATGCTGAATCTTCGTCCTCGTAAATCTCGACTGGTGTGGCCTCCGGGTTCGGGTGCGTCTGTGCCGGCGATGACGAAGGCTTCGCGGCGCTCACTATGAGCGGCGTGATTTTTAAACGCGAGGCGAACCGCGACGGCATCACGGTGGTAATGTTATTTGTGAGCAACGTCGCCTGGATCGGTTGAAACGCCGTCACATGATCCGTCATCTGTTTGACGTCGCCGGGATTCGTATCGCCGGACGGTAAGACTGCGCCTTGCGTCGTAATGCGCCAATCGTGCGGGGTAAAAAACTTGCTGTCCGGCGAGCGATCGATAAGGACCAGCCGTCCACCCTGGCTCACCCATCTAAGCAACACTTCATGATCGTGCTCGTCAAACGGAATTCGTGTGTCGCCGACGACGACGAACGTCGATACCTGCCGCCCAGCTTCACTGAAGAGGCGCTCCGACGGTTCACGCCAGCGCATAACTTTGTGACCTGACTCATTCAGGAAATCATGCAACGCGCGCGTGCCGGTTGGACCGGAGTGATAAGTGGAACGATTCGGCGCCAACTCCATATCGCGGGACGGCTCTGTCTGAACGTGAGTGAGGGCATTGATGATGACCAGGAGCCCGATGATCACGACGAATGTCAGAATGATTGTGAGTCGCTGCCGCATCGAGGTTTAGTTTCCGGTTTGCAAGGCTTCACGATAGCCGCTGCGAAAGTCCTGCCAGTCGTTGGGCGTTACCTGCGCGAACCCATACCAGTGTCGTTCGAAACTATCGGTAAGGTTCTTCATCCTTGAGTGAAGCTGCGGATGACTGCTGACAGAACGAAGATAGTCGCGGTTTGTTTTGTACTGAGCGAGGCTGATCAACTTGCGATCACCCAACTCGACCAGCAAAGCGATGTAGCCCTTGCGAATTGCGCCCCGCAAATCGCCTTTGCGCGCGAGTGCTTCAGCCTCCGAAAGAAGATCCGATGCCGTGTCTTCGGGCTCGAGCCGCTCACCCAAAACAATTCGCGCCTCGCGCTTCTTCCGGATCTTCTTCGCGCCCGTGCGTCGGAACCGAATTAACAGCAACCGGCCCACATAGACAATTAGCAGCAAGGCCAGAGCGACGACGACGAATTGAAGAACCGTAGATATCGAGCTGCCGGAACCCGGTTCTACTTGCGCGGGCTTGGGAAATAGGTCCTGTACCCAGCGAATGAAATCCCGAAAGAGGCGGCTGAGCGCGTTCTCACCTCGCGGCGTGGTCGCGTATTCCGGGCGCGCCAGGATGCCTTTAAGTTTTTCGTTCGCGGCGTTCCTGTCGTAGGCGACCTTTTCGGCATCCTCGAGATCGATTATTCGTTCGTCGATCGCAGTTAGCTCCTCGACGATTCTGGAGATCCTTTCGCTTCGTTGTTCAGGTGGCGCTGCCTGCAATTCATCGAGCGCGGAATGAAACGGGGAGTTGTCGACGTTCCACGTCTCTTTGTCCAGTTCCACTGTTTGGCTTTTTGGCAACTCCTCCCGCATTGCTTCAATGGTTCTGACAAAGCGAGCATCGAAATCGGCGTCAGATTCGTTCTCTTCTTTCGTAGACAACACCTGTAAATCGCCGATGATGTGTTCGATCATTTTCTTATAGTCCGAAAGTGGGGCCGCGACGACGGGCACGACACTGAGGCAGATAACGGCAACCAACAACAGCAGCCGGCGAGGAAATGAAGATCCGTTTTCGGGAGCGAGAGTTCTCACAGGATCAACCGAGATTCAAGATACTGCTCGATGGTCGTGGTCCTGGCGGCAACGGCGCCTTCGGTTCATTTGACGAAAGCGCGGTTCCCAAAGGCGACGTGACGCTCACGTCCGGAAGTTCGGGAAGTTGGCGCGCCGCCATCAACTCGATGTCATAACCTTCGTGCCGGACGCGCTCGTCCACGTACAGTAAGGAAAGGCCGAGCATCCAAACCGGGGTCAGCAGGATCGAGCTCAGCGGTCCGAGGACGCTGTACGCGATCGAGTACCACACGGGCCACTGGGTCGAGTTCCACGGATCAATGCCGCTGAGATAACCGTACCAGCCAAGCGGAACTAACAGAATCATCAGCGCCGAATAGGTTGCGAACGTGGTGAACACCGTCATCGCGATCAGTCGCCGAACGTTCCCGCGCGCCAACGCGAAGCTGCGCGAAAACGCCTCGAAGACGCCTTTGCCTTCGACCAGCATCACCTGCGGAACGTACGCGACGCGCGCCACGATAAAAAAGAAGAGCCAAACAGCCAACGGCGTCGACACGAGCAGAGCCAGAAAGAAAATTATTATCGGCAGCCACGGCGGCGCGCTGGCAATTAGCAGTAACACCACGGCGCTTATCGAGCTCATTACGATCTGCCAAACGCCGAACGCCACGATCGTGGAGATTCCGATCCACAGCATCACGATGATCGACGCGAACACTAGTCCCCAAAAGCGCGAGCGCACCGCGCTGTAGGTGGCGCGCGCGGTCACGGGATCGTTGCGCAGCAGGTGGGCCACGAGCGTTCGCGTCGCGCCCCCCATCACGACTAACGTGAACAGGTATCCACCGAGCATCGCCGCCAGCGCCAGAAAACCTGATATCAGATACAGCGCCAGCATTGAGCTCTCTTCAGTGATGAAAACTCGCTGGGCACAGATCCAGAAAACGATCCATCCGGTGGCAGCAATGATGACCGGGGGCGCCGCGGTCCGGATCAAGACAAACAAGTGACGGCGATACAGCCTGACAGCGCGATCGATCAGATCGCCTGCTCCCAACGGCGCAAGTTGAAGTTGATTGGCTGAGAGCGTCGACATCAATCAGGTGTTAGGCCAAATATGAATCACGGGCGTCGCCCGCTACGTGACAAACGCCCGAGAAGAATAACCGATCAAATTGTTTTGCAGAACGGTTTTTGAGACTTAAAAGCCGAGCTGTAGCTCAGTACTCGAGTTCGCCTTCGTAAATCATATCTCCGACTTTGAATACGCGATCGACTTTCGGACCACGCTGCGGAAACTGGGTGAAGAAACGAACGTCGCCTGACTTGCTGTCGATAAACGGCGTCTTCGTGTCGGTACCGTTTCGCAGGAAGATGAAGCGAGCGCCAAAGCCGTCACGCCCGGGCGGCACGTACTCTTCGAGGAAAAGACGCTTACCGTTGCGCTCGAGGTAGGTTTGATTCTTCAGCGTCGCGGTGATGGCGCTGTTCATCGCCTGCATCACGGCACCGCCGTAACGCTGGTCCTTTGTGTCGAAGGTGACGGTGACAATGATTGAATCGGGACTCTTCGCGTCGGCAAACGCGTGCATTTTCTCAGCAACCTGAGGATCGGGTTTCTGCTTCAGCTCTATCAATCGAATCAACGCGCGCCGTACAGGCCGGGCCGAAAAGAAACGAACTGTGAAATTAACGTTTACGGCCTGGTTAGTGGCGCCCTCCGCCAAACGTCCCTCAGGATTTGTGCCGCGTCCTGTCGTGCGCGAATCGTTGGTCGGCGAGAAGAACATCTCTGTGGTGTCGGTATCCGTCTGCGTCTGAGACCACGGCGAACTGCTCAGAATTTTTTCGGCTTCCTTTTGGTTCCACTCCGTCCAGGGTTTCTCCGGCTTTTGGTTCGTGTTATGGGCCAGTACGAGTGAGGTCGACAGCAATACTACGCAAGCGATCATCGCGAAGATTTTTTTAGTCATCGGGCGTCCTCGGGTTTTAGTATTCAAGCTGTCCGTTGTACGTCATCTCAGCCAGCTTGAAGGTTACGTTGAGTTTGAGCTGGTTGTTGACTTCACTGTAGAAGCGGAACGAACCGCTCTCGGCGTTCACAAACTTCTTCTCGTCAACGAACCGCGGAAAGATGAATTTCGCGCCGAGACCGTCGTTAATCGGCGCGTGATAATCCATCAGAAATACCCGCCTGCCGTCTTTACGTTCGAGATAAGTCTTCGTTTTGAGCGTGCCGACAGTAGCGGACCCAAATGCTTGAAGGGCGGGACCGGAATAGCGTCCGTCAGTTGAGTCGAACGCGACCGCGACGACGATGAAATTGCCGAAGTCGCGGTCGACAAACGCCCGCAGTCCGTCGAGTAGTTCCGGCTCCGGAGTCTTCTGGGCCAGCTCGATCACGCGCATGAACGCCTGGCGCACGGGTTTCGCCGACAGCAGTCGCACGTGATAGTTGATCGAGATCGCCTGGTTGTTAGCGCCCTGGGCAACGCGGTTGTTGTTAATAGACGTACGATCGGACTGACTGCCCATAACACTTGAACGCGTTGAGGAGCTGGTTCCACCCTGCGAGGTCGGGCTGTACATCATCTCAGACGTATCGGTTTCGGTTTGGGTTTGGCCCCAGGCCGAATGATTCAGGATCTTGTCTGCTTCGGCCTTGGTCCACTGGGCCCACGGTTTTTCCTGTGCGATGGTTGCGCTTAGCAACAACGCGAGGACCGCCGCGGCTACTGCGATTTTCTTCATCTGTAGAAGACTCGGCCGTTGTTAATACTCGAGCTTACCGTCGTAGAGCATGTCTGACAGCTTGTAACGAGTGTCGAGTTTCATCTTTTCGTTGAACTGCGCAACAAAGCGAACGTTGTCCTTCTCGGTCAGGAAGGGTTGACCATCCACGACGCGCTTGAAGACGAACTTCGCGCCCATTCCGTCTCCAGCCGGCGGGCGGTACTCGAGGAGGAACAGCTTCTTGCCGTCCTTTCGTTCGAGATAGACGTTCTGCGCGAGCTTTTCAGTAGTCGCGGCATTGAAGGCTGCTGTCAACGGAATCGCCATCTTTTGGTCGCCAACCTCGACGCCTACGGATACCACGATGTAGTCGGAAAAGTCACGATCTATGAAGCCCTGAAGCTGCGTCGTGAGCGCTTCATCCGGTTCCGTTTTCGACAACAGGACCATGCGAGCGAATGCGGCGCGAACGGGTTTCGCCGACAGGAAACGAACGTGGTATTTCACGTAGTTCACCGGTTTCGTCTCGCCCGATTCACCCGGACGGCTCAGTTGCTTCTCCGCCGATCGTTGGGCCGCGACCTGTGTTATCGCACTCGTGTCACTTGATTGTGAGTTATTGCCACCTTCACTTTGGGTCTGCCCCCAGGCGGAGTCGTTCAAAGTTTTGTCGACGTCTTTCCTCGTCCACTCAGTCCAGGGTTTCCCTTTTTGCGGCACCGCCAGACTTGCAAGCATTAGTACGACAAAGCACGCAGATACTAGTCTCATCACTACCACTCCTTGAATGATGCTGTGGGTTTGAACTTTCGGGGTCGAACGTCTAAGCCTTCAGCTTGCACGTGAATTCGCTAAAAGTCGAAAACCGGTCTGACCCATGGTCGGCGGCGATATCTCGACGTTCATAATCGAGATGCAACACTGACATTAGAAGAGTGGCTTGCTCGTCGACCAGTCGGAGGCTCAAATCGTTCGCGCCGATCTTTTCAGATAGCAATGCGGAAAGCAAGTAGTGTCGGCAACTATAGGCCGGAACTTCACCCAGCCGGACGCGCGTCATGAGGCCTGACGCAGTAAAGATCTCGAGCGTCGGGTTTCCGGCAATGCTCTTGTCGTCAATGTTGATTACCGCGATCACTTCATCACGGATCATCTTGCTGGAATCTGCCGAGAGACGAGCGCCGGCGACGATGTAATCCGTCCCGAGTCCGGCGCGCGTTGCGGGCTTCTGATATGCACGCGCGGCAGCGAGGCCCGGACGAAAATGCGTAAACGCCCTCGCGTTCCACTCGGCAACGGCGACTTCAACCTTCATCAATGTGTGATTCGAGAGCGGCGTTATTGCCAGCGACAGACCGCCCGCGAAACCCTTCGGCAGATCGGTCCGCGCGCAATCGAAGATGCAACTCTGTTGTCCGCCGAGCTTTATTGCGCCACGCTCGATCTGGTTTTCAGAAATCGAACTGGGTAGTTTTCCACCTTCGCCCGTTTGCCAAACCACTTTGCCATCGGCATCGGTGATGAATGGATTGAGCCAGAGGAACTGTTCCACGGGCGCGCCCGAGCTCAAGTGGAACCGCGAGTCGAGCGTGACGCCGCCGATCTTCTTCGAACGAAACACCAGCGGCGTGTAGAGAATGTTTTGCGCTTTGAAGCGGCCCGCGGAGTCGAATGGGACTCTCGCGGCCGAAGGGTTGTACGGCGGTTGGTGAATCGGGTGCTCGATACTGAAACGTCTCGTGCCCGAGTGCTTGATCAGCATGTAGCCGAAGTTCTTCACCGAGCCTTGTTTGTTGGTGACGGCGACAGTTCCCCCGCGGGAGCCGTCACGCGCGCGAGGACGTTTCCCATTGAACGTTTCGTCAAGACTGCGAGCGTATTCGCCTTTGCGTAGATCGACGAGCGCGGAAGAGTGCGGGTTCAGATCATAGGAAAGCTCTTTTAGTTTTGTTCCAAACTGATCGTAGAGCGCCAACGCGCCGGCGCTTCGCTCCGCGTATGGATTGAAGAGACTGTAGACGCAATCGTACTCGTCGAGCGGCGGAAACGGCATCGAGTAGAAGAAGCTGTCCGCGCGCTGCCACTGCAATGGATCCGGGTTGGCGTGAACGTTCGTAAACGACTCGCGGCTCTTCCAACGCACGAACGCGGAGCTGAACAGATCGCTCGCATGTGTCGGCGTTCGCGTCTTCGGCCGCAGGCGAATTCTCATTCCGCCCCAGAAGCTGCGTTTTGGTCCCACCAGTTCGCTGATCGGGATCACGGTCGTCTGCATCGCTTGCGCCGTCAGGCGTCGTGCGACGTCATCGTCGACGCCAACCGGATGACCATCGAAGTCGTACAGAAGGATTTGATACTCGGTGGCGTCTGAGCCGTCGGCGTAGCCGCGTGCGCCGATGAAGTTGTCGGCCGTAAGAACTATCTCGGAATTAATGCCGAGTGCGGGATCTTGAATGATGAAGGGCGCGCAAACGTCGAGCCAGCAACTACCGTTGTCGGCGCCGTTCTGGCGGCTGAAGCCTAACGAAGGACAGAGAGCAGATCCGACGGCAGCATTGGAGACTAATGACAGGAAACTTCTCCGCTTGAGAGTCGTCATGGTCGACCTCCGCAGAGGGTGGCGGAAGATTTGGTTTCAAACGGAAATAGAAAGGAGGGCCCGAAGGCCCTCCTCTCCGCTAATCAGGTTCTTAGAAGTTGAACCTGAGAACGAGTTGGACCAAACGGCCACCGGGATCGTTCGTTGTCGAAATATCCTGGTAGGCTGCCGTGTAGCGTCCGAATTGAGCGGTACCAAAACCGCCGATAGCGTTGACGTCGTTGGCAGCGGCGCCAACGAGGAAGTTGATGTTGTTAAAGGCGTTCAGGAATTCCCCGCGCAGCTCGAGGTTCATCGTTTCAGTGAAGTTGATCTTCTTCACGATGCTCAAGTCGGAACGGAAGAACGCTGGTCCTTTAAGAACCAGGTTCTGAAAGCCGCACGAACCGAGGAAAGCTTGCTGGCAATTGCCAAAGCCTGCCGGTGCGATGAAGCGACCCGTCGGCGAGCCCTGGGTAAACACTGGCACACCAGCGGACGTGAGCGCGATGTTGTTAGCCTTGAATGAATTCACGCGGATGTCTTCGGGCAGATAGAACACGTTGCCGCGATCGATGCCATCAGCGTCCTTCTGGTTGCGGTAGATGCCGATGGAATCCTGGAGCTCCTTCGCGGTCATGCCAACGAGTTGCACGTTGCCGTACGAGAAGGGTGTTCCGCTCTGGATGCGAATGTTGCCGTTGAAGCCCCAACCGCCAACCAATCCGTTGACCCAACCATTGGCGCCGGAGAAGAACTGCCTTCCGCGTCCAACTGGAAGTTCGTAGATGAAGTTGGCCTTAAGGGCCTGCGTGATGTCGAACGGAGCGACGTTCCTGCGGAGGTCGATGTCGCGCAGCGTGGCCGGCTGGTCAAACACACCCGAGCTGCTGGCGTAGCTGTTAACCAACGCTTTGCCGAACGTGTAGCTGATTTGAGTCAGCAATCCGCGCGTCAGGCGTCGCCGGTATTCAACGGTCAACGCGTCGTACCACGTTTTACCGCTGTTGTTGATTATGAACGCACCGCCACGCTTGCCGGGATTGACGACCCAGAAGTTGGCGGGCAGACCCGCGGCAATCTTGTTGGCCGCAAACAAGCTTTCGTTCGCGGTACCGGCAAACAACCCGGCCATGCCGATAAAGCCGATAGCGCCGCCAGTGCCACCGCCGCCGCCGCCTGTATTCGGATTCAGCGGATTCAGGAAGTTGAGCAGCGTGGAGTTCGCGAAGAGCGAATTTGCATAGAGCGCCTGGCAAGAGCCTGCGCCCGAGCCGGCCGTGCAGTTGCCCGCATTCTGCCTGGGAACGCCACTGATGTGGGCCAGGAAGATCGGCAACGGCGACGTGTTCGTGCCTGGACCGAAGTAGCGGAAGTTAGCTCCGCGGCCGGCGGCGACGTTGTTGATGAAGTTCTGTTGGGCCAGTGCGAACTCCTGGAGGAAACCGTTCTCGATGACGTTGACTTCGTCGAGATCGTATTGTCTCCAGAGATTGTGTCCGCGATTGCCAACATAGCGAACTTCGATCACGTTGTTGGAATCGATCTCGCGCTGGATGCCGAAGGTGAACGAGTCAACACGCCCAATCTTCAGATCGGGGGCAAACTCGTTGATTGAGTCGGTAATGGATCCCGTATTCGGATACACCGGCGACTTCTGGAAGTTTGGACCAGCCGGCAGTCCGTTGCGGAAGTAGTTTCCAATGCTCAAGCCGAACGGAGATCCGCTGATGTTCTGCGTGGCATTGATGGTGCCGCCCGCCAACTGCGCGCCGCTCGCGGCATTCGCCGAATAGAGGCTCTGGAACGTATTCACACCTTCGCGAACGTAAGCCATTGAGAAGCCGCCGCGAAGCACTGTGCGTCCGGACTCTCCGAACAGAGACTTCATCCAGCCGGACTGGAAGTTCGGGCTGTAGGTGATACCAAAACTCGGCGCGAAGCTGTCGTACCGTGTGTCGTAAGCGGAGGTGCCTTTCCCGAACAAGACCAGCGTGGTCGGATGACCGGTGAGCACGCCAGGCTGGAACAGGTTGCCTTCACCTGATTCACCATACAGACCGGCGAATGAATCCGATCTCGCGTAGGTGTCGTTCAACGGAGTGAACGGTCCCTGAACTTCCCAACGAAGACCGGCGGTCACGGTGACGTTCGGACGCCAGCGCCAGGTGTCCTGGACGAACAGGCCATACTCGCTTTGTTGAGCACGGCTGATCAGGTCGCCCTGCAACGTGTAGTTGTTCGTGTCTTCGCTCAGACGCGCGTTGCGCGTGATTGAAGAAATACGTCCAGCCAACGTCGAGTAAAGAGCCGCGGCGTTACCTTGCTGGTTGACGCCTCCCGCCAGTGACGAGAAAGCGTTGAATGCAGTTTGGTCGCCCGCCAACGTGCCGCTGATACCGAAGTTCACGGTCGGCACGACGGTGACCAACTGTTGCCAGAAGTTGATGCGCGTAAAGCTCGCGCCCATGTTCAACGAGTGATTGCCCTTAACCCAGTTCAAGGTGTCAGTAAACTGCTTGACTGGAGTGTTGCGGCGTTGCGGGCCAGTCGTGGCCGTCGCGTTGGTAACACCCGCCGCGCTGATCGCGAGACTCACGCCACCCTGGTTTTCAAACTGTCCCGGGTTGACTTGCGGGAAGAAGAGAGTCGTTCCACCGAGCAAACCGAAGCGTGCTTCGTTGACGATGTTGTTGCTGATGGTCCAACGCCAGGCGGTGGAGTTCGAAAAACGGTTGGAATCCTGGCTACCGAAATTCGGGAAGCCCGGGAAGACCGGATCGACGTTGTTCAGGAAGTCAACCACTGATCTGAACTGCTGGTAATTCCAGATGTTCTCGATGTGATGGTTGTTCGTGAGTTTGAAGTCGAAACGAACAGTTGGGAACTTTCGCGTTTGGCCGCCGGTGTTGAAGAAGGTGGCCTGTTGAATATTCGGGTTGCCGGTTGCTTGAATTACTGCATTCACACCGGTCAACGAACTGCGAATGTCTCCCAACAAAGCATTGATCGTCGGATCAGGCGTGGCGATGAGCCCTGCGGCCGCTGCCAACGTGAACACGTTCACGGAACAGGTTCTCGTTGCACCAGCCGTACAAGTGGTAGGCGCAGTCGGGGTATAGCAGGGTGTCGTCTGGCCGGGCGAGCAGTTCTGCAACGTCGTCGTGAAACGATGGATGCCTGACTGGGCTTCGGGGCTCAGAATGTTTCGCACACGGCCCGGGCTCTTTTCAGGCAGGCGATACTCTTCGTAGTTGACGAAGAAGAAGGCACGGTCTTTACCATTGAACAGTCCGGGGATGGTAAGTGGACCACCAAACTTGCCGCCTGGTTGGTTCAGAAGAATGCGCTGCTGCGGCGCCTTTCCGGTTACGAAATCCGGCGCGAGGTCGCGATTGCTGAACCAGTAGTTGGCGTTGAGCGCGGGGTTGCGGTGATACCAGTAAACGCCGCCGTGATATTCGTTGGAGCCGCCTTGCGTGACAAACTTGATTTGGACCGCACCTTCGGCCGAGCTTTCAGAGCCCGGGTTCGAAGTCGAAACCGTCACTTCGCTAATGGCGTCCGTACGGGGGCGAACGTAGGTAAAGAAACCGTCGTTCGATTTCAGCAAGTTGTCCTGGACGTTGATACCGTCGAGGGTGATGTTGAGTGCGCCTTTCGGCAAGCCGTTTACCGAAGAGGTGCGGGGACGTCCGGGAGTCGTAGTGCCGGGCAATGCGAGCACGAGGTCCAGAGCGTCGCGGGAAGCAGTTGGCAAATCGGTAATCTGACGCCCGGTAAGCGTGGTGCCTATGGTTGCGGTCTGCGTTTGCAGCAGCTCGCCGCCGCCCACCACGGTCACGATCTCGTTGGCCGCGCCGATCTCTAACTCCACGTTGACACTGGAAGGCTTGCCAACGTCGATTTTGATATCGGTCACTACTGACTGTTTGAAACCGCTGGCCGTTACCGTGGCCGTATAGATGCCGGCGGTTAATGTGGGAATTGTAAACGTGCCATCCTCAGTCGTCTGCGAGTTAAACTCCTGCCCCGTCGCCTTACTGACGACCTTGACAGCAGCCCCAGCCACGACGGCTCCCTTCGGGTCAACAACAGTACCCGAAAGAGATCCGGTCGAGCCCGTTTGAGCGAAAACGGGAACTCCGCAGACGCCTAGCACGAGGAGCACTAGTAAAAACGTCCGTAAACCGTTTCTCATCACGTAATCCTCCAACAAAGGTTTTAGCCCTTGCTCGGCAAAAGGAAGGCTTGCCAAGCAACTTGTTCTAATGAAGAAGCCGAACTAACTACTACTGTGACTGGTAAGAATGGGGTGGCCTTTAAAGAAGAAGGCCGATTGTGCTGCCCTTTTAGGCAATTAGTGCGCCAACAGATCGCCGTCTTAAAAGTACGAGTTTTTGTATGATCTCGAGTACGAAGGCCGAGACAGCTTACAGTTTTCTGGATTTCTATTCAAATTCTTGGAACGAAATCAGTGTTTTTTCGGGCTTTGAGGCTTCGAACAAGAGGAGAGATTTACTTCACGACTTCTAGTTCGAAGTAGAGTTCCTTGCCGCGAAATATGGTGGATAGATAGAACTCCCAGAACTTTCGCGTGAAGCGAAACGATGGCCATCGCTGGTCAAGGTTCACCAAAAATTCGAGCCCCACAGATCGCCATAGATTTGCCAGACTCACATGCGTCGTAATCGGTTTCAACTCAGCAGTCGTGTAGAACGGGAAAGGTGTGCGCGCAGGAATGAAGCAAGTGAATGAGTAACTGTTGAAATGATTTCGATGAGTCGGATCAGTTGCCCAATCGGGATTCGAATAATGCGGCGTGACGATCTTCAATAGCCCGCCAGGTTTCGTGATGCGATGCAGTTCATTGACGAACCCAAGCACATCGGGCACGTGCTCGATTACATGCCGGCAAATAACCTCGTCGAACTCATCGTTCCCAAACGGATAAGGAAAGACTCCGAGATCGTGAATGACGTCTGCATGACTGCGCGGGTTTGCATCGATGCCTACTGCGCCGGGAAACTTGTTCTGACCACACCCAACGTCGAGCACTCGTGTCTGCATTTAGTTTCTGTTCAAAAGGAGCGCAGCCAGCTCTTCCAGTGTGACAGCGTGTACGGGAAAGTTGATCGCCTGCTCAACGTCAGCGATCGTCATGCCATCCAACATGATCGCTTCGTCGCTCTTGAGCATCTGCTTCGGGATCAAAACAAACTCGCCGCTCACTTTGTCACGCGCAGCTAGTAGATCGCGTCCCGTTAACAAGCCAGCGACTGAAACGTCGCCACCGAAGTAAGTGTTCTCGAGTGATTCGACGCGAAGGTTAGTTTCAAAACGTGAGTTCCATTGGTCTATCAGTTTTCTTAGCACCGGCGCGAAGAGTGTTCCCGTAAATATCGTCCCTGACTTCTTGTTTACCTGCGCCTCGCGTTCAAGCCGTTTCGTCAGGCGAGTGAACTCGTTCTCGAACGCGCGAACCATTCCCACTCCATCCTCGATCTGCGGGTAATCTCCGTAATGCGATCTTGCCGGAATGCGTCGTCCGGCTCGCAGGTAGATCTCGTCGCCGAGCAATGCGAAGTTGGTTCCGAGTTCAGCGCGCAACTGCTTCTGGATCGCACCGACTTGATCGATCACACTGCGACAGAACTCAGGCGTCACGGCAGTGAGACGGCGATCGGTGTTGTAGCGCGTGAGTCCAAGCGGCACGATCGCGACACTAGTGATGCGCGGATACTCGGCCGCGAGATCGAAGATCGTTTTGCGCAAAACGTCGCCGTCGTTTATTCCGGGACAGAGTACGACTTGAGCATGTATCTCGATTCCGGCATCGAGCAGCCGCCGGACCTTGGGCCAGATGTCAGCTCGTTGTTTATCGATGCCGAGCAAGTAAGCGCGAACGTCGAGGTCGGTTGCGTGAACGGAAACATACTGCGGCGACAGACGCTGTTCGACGATGCGGCGCATCTCGTCTTCCGTTATGGAAGTCATCGTCGTGTAGTTGCCGTACAGAAACGAAAGTCGAATGTCTTCGTCTTTAATAAACAGTGAGGGACGCGCGTCGGCGGGATTTCCGTTACAAAAACAGAAGATACATTCGTTGGCGCACTGTCGTGGAACTATCTGCTCGAAAGAGATGCCGAAATCTTCACCTTCACCGCGTTCAAGTTCGACGTCCCAATCGTCGCCGTTCTTCTTGCGCACCTCGAACACGAGCTCGGTTTCGCCGGCTGTTTGAAAGCGGAAATCGAGATAGTCGCGAACGACTCTGCCGTTGACCTTTATTATCCGGTCACCCGGTTCCAGTTCGAGCTCAGCGCCAAGACTGTCCGGCGTCACTTCGGCAATCTCGACGCCGCGGCGGCGGATGTTTGTTACTGCTGGAGTTACTGCAAATTCGTACATAACGGCAAATAGGCACTATACCAGAGGAATCCCTGTTCTTATGAGTGCTGGCGAGGTGTAAATTTATTGACAATCCCGCCCCTGTTTGTTAGTTATTCAGGGCGTTTCGAGCCTATCTAAATACAACATAGGTCAGGTGCTAAGTTCACTTCCCGCGTGAAAGAGTACGAATCCCATGGATAAATTGAAGCCGGCACTTATCGGAGGCGTAGTCGTTGGATTACTGTCCGCTCTCCCGATTCTTAACTACTGCTGTTGTATCTGGGCGATCGGAGGCGGCGTACTGGCGAGCTTCCTTTACATCAAGGCCTCGCCTGTTCCGGTTCGCCCCGGCGACGGCGCAATGGTGGGCGCTTTCGCAGGCGTCGTCGGCGCGATCATTTACCTGATAATTGGTCTGCCCATCGCCTTGTTGTATGGCGCCGAAGCGATGGAACAAGTGCTACGCCAATCCGGAGCTAAACTTCCGTTTACGGGCACAGCGTTCCTCGTCATCGGCGGATTACTAGGCGCGCTGTGTTTGCTCGTCCTGGCTGTGCTGGGTGGACTGATCGGCGTTCCACTGATCGAGAAACGCAAGGACGGAGCGATGCCGCCACCGCCGCCGGATCCGGGCACAGGCCCCGGCCCGTACGCGGCGTAATTAGGTAGCCGGATCTCTATTCAACTTAGCTTCAGGAGAAACGAATGTCTCAAGATTGGACTCCCCCGCCCGTAGCCGATACGACCGCCAAGGTCTCAAACTATCTCGTGCCGGCGATCCTTTCCGCCATCTGCTGTTTCCCGCTCGGAATCATCAGCATAATCTTCGCCGCACAGGTGAATGGAAAGGTGCAGGCGGGCGACATCGCCGGCGCAATGGACGCGTCGAAAAAGGCGAAGCTCTTTAGCTTTATCTTTTTGGGGCTCGGGATTCTTCTGTGGGGCGGTTACTTACTCTTTGCGTTCGTAATCGGAGGACTCAGCATCCTCGGCAACATGTAACCCGCCAACAGCTAATCAAACGTAGGCTGCTATCAGCAGCTTGAATTGTGTTGGAGACTTAGAACAACGATGACCCGATACTGCACAAAATGTGGCGCCGTCAACGACGACCTGGCCCAATACTGCTCTCAATGTCAGGCTCCGCTCACTCCCGTAAGCAACAGCGGATATCAACCGATGCAGTCCGTTCATCCGGGCGCGGTGACCGATTGGAAATCGGCGGGCGCCGACAAGAAAGTCACTGCCGGCATTTGCGCGATCCTGGTCGGCTGGCTTGGCGTACACAAGTTCATCCTCGGCTACACCACTGAGGGAATCATCCAACTCGCGCTCGGCATCGTCACCTGCGGGATCACGAACATCATCAGCATCATCGAAGGCGTCATCTATCTGACGAAGACAGATGAAGACTTCGTGAGAACGTATATTCAAAACAAAAAAGGCTGGTTTTAATCTGCGTTAATGTACCGGCGTTCGACTGTCCTGGCGTTCTGGTCGCTGCTAATCGCCGGAGCTGCTTACCTGTTCATCTTTGAACCTGGCAAGTCCGGCTTGTTCCCTCCTTGCCCATTTCGCTTATTGACGGGCTGGCAGTGTCCCGGCTGCGGCTCAACTCGCGCGCTGCACCAGATTCTTCACGGGCACTTCGAAGCAGCGTTCATGCTCAACCCGCTGTTGATGGTGGGTATTCCGTTCATGCTCTTCGCGTTTCTTCGTTACTCCGTCATCGTCTTGCGCGGCGGAGTGCCGCGGTCGAATGCGCTGCCCGCACCGTACATCTACCTGATGTTCTTCGTGATCGTTTCGTTCTGGATCTTCCGCAACACGTCGTTCTATCCGTTCGTCTCGTGAGTCGATTGTTTCGGTAGGGCAAACTCCCGCGCGGCCAAAACCAACCCCATGATGAAGTAAAAGATTGTCACTACTTCGGAGTCGCCCCAGTTGTAGTGCACTAGTCCGCTGGTAAAGAAACCGATCGCTCCGCCGAGTGCGCCGAGCGCGAGTCCGCGCGTGAAATCGCTGGTGCCGCGCAACGTGCGCCAGAGCATGCGGATATAGATCACGAACAGTAGCAACCAGACGATGAGCGCAGGAATGCCGCGTTCGAGCGCGATCTGCAACAGGTTCGAATGCATGTGGCCCATCGGCTGCCGGCCGTTGTCGAACATGCCCCACTCGCGCCAGTGTCCCTTGATCGAATCCATTCCGACGCCAAACACGAGATTACGCGGCTTGCTGATCAGCAAGTTGAATCCTTCCTTCCAAACCATCTCGCGCCAGCTTGTCGACTGGTCCGAGCTATCGATGAATCCGACCTTGCGTTGTTGTTGAAGCAGAAAAACTCCGGCCAGCACGAGCGGTATCGCGCAGGCGAGGCCGATGACAATCGTGCGGCGCGACGCGCTCAGTAACAACATCAACGCCGCCGACACAGCAAATCCGATCCACGACCCGCGCGTCACCGTCATCGCCAGCGCGAAGACGAGACCGCCTACCGCGAGCAGCAGCAACAGTCCGTCACGGCTTAACTTCGAACGGAGCGCCAGAAACAAACCCAACGCCAGCGAAGCGATCAGTTGCAGAACTTCCGCGTACGTGGTCCAGTGGCCATAGAAACCCGTGGCGCGCCAGTCGCGGCCGCGCGACCAGCCGGTGATGCCTAACTGTTCCAGCACAGTCGATCCGGGAAGCAGCTTGCGCGGAACGAAGAGTTCCGGCATCCACTCGACGCGATAGATCCGCACCTTCGCTTCGGCGGTGCCGGAAGCGAGCGCCGCAGCCAGTTCGTCGGGCGTATCAACGCGCTGCCCATCGACTTGCCACACGATGTCTCCGGCTTTAATCGGCGTCGGCGTAATCTCGAGCCTGGTGCGATAAAGCGCTTTCGTCAGTGGGCTATCGGCAGAGACACCGTCGATCTTCACACCGCGTCCGATAGCTAACTGCCCGGCCGTCCACAACACGTTGACCATGCACGACGCGATGAGTGTCACTGCCAGCACACGCACCACTCGCAACACAGGAACGTTCTCAGCGACGAGATAGACGATCGTAAACAGGCTGGCGGCGCGCATCTTCCCAATCGACACGACGGGGCTGTAAGAAAACACGGCCGACAAGCCGCTCAGAATGAAGAAGCCCAACAACACGTAGTCGACGGGAGTGCGAAACAGCTTCGGACGAGGATAGAAAGCGAACCGCACCGCCCAAAGCGCCAGGCCCAGGAGCCACGCGCTCTGCGACGCTGCGATCGAATGAGGAGCAAAAAGGGCGATGAGAAAAACACACGCAATACTGCCCTTCAAGAGGCCATTCGAAATCTGCATCGCGCCCATATTAGAATGACGCTGGTCTACTATTCCATCTCAAAAGAGTTTTCCATGCGCTCAATTCTGGTAATTCTTCTTTTTTCTATTAGCCTCTCAGCACAGACGGCGGCCGACGCAGTAAAAACCGTGCAGGAAGATGCGCGGGTGAAGGCGGCGTTCGATTACATCGACAAGAACCAGGACGCGATCCTGCGTGAATGGATCGCGATCACCGAAGTGAACGCGCCGTCGAAGCAGGAACAGCAGCGCGCGAAGTTCATCGAGAGCCTGCTGCGAAGATACAAGCTCGACATTCGTTACGATGAAGCCGGGAACCTGATCGCCACGCGCAAAGGCACGGGTGGCGGACCAGTCGCCGTCTTCGACGCGCACATGGACACGGTCTTTCAACCGGGATTGAAGATCAAGGCGACAGTTCGCGAAGGACGCGTCTATGCACCGGGCATCGGCGACGACACGCGCAACATTGAAGCGTTGCTGGCGACGATTCGCGCGCTCGACGCGGCGAAGATCAAAACCAAGGGAGACATTGTTTTTGTCTTCACGACCGACGAAGAAGCGGGAATGACGGGCGCCAAATACTTCACGAAAGAGAACAAAGCCAAGGTCGATTATTACGTGGCACTCGATGGCGGTTATGAAGGATTCACTTACGCGGGCATCGGGATCAACTGGTACCGCCACCACATCATCGGTCCCGGCGGTCACACGCGTTCACGCACTCCGCCGTATTCAGCTACGTTGCCCATGGCCCGCGCGATTGCGCGCATCTACGAACTGAAGGTCCCGACCAATCCTTCGTCGAACCTGAACATCGGCATGCTGGGCGGCTCTGAAGTCCCCAACGCGAAAGCCGCTGATGCCTGGTTCTCGTTGGATCTCCGTTCGACGAGCAACGAAGTGATCGCGGATCTCGAAAAGAAGATTGCGGAAATTCTCGACGACGAAGCGAAGCGCGCGGGAATGACTGTCAAGACCGACATCATCTCGTCGTCGCCTGCGGCAGTCTTGCCGGGAAATCGCGAGTCGAACCTCGTGAAGATCGCCGAAGCGGTGCACCGCGCCATGGGCTTCAACCCGCCGATTGGAAACGCTGGATCGAACAACTCGAGCGCCGCGCTGTTGCAGGGCATCAATTCCATCTCGACCGGCGCCGGACCATGCGCTGACGCACACGCGTTAACGGAGAATTGCGAGATCGAACCGCTCTACAAAGGTATTAAAAAGATTCTGTTATTGGAGCTCTCGCTGGTGGGACTTGCGTCTCAGTAGCCTTCACGGCCCAACATGACGAAGCCGGTGCGCAGGATGATCTTCATGTCGAGCAACAACGACCAGTTCTCAATGTAGAAAAGGTCCAGTCGCACCATCTCTTCAAACGGTAGGCGGTTTCGACCCGAAACCTGCCACAAGCCCGTCAGGCCCGGTTTCATGTCGAGGCGTTTGCGATGCCACAACTCGTACGCCTCGACCTCGTATGGAATCGGCGGGCGCGGTCCAACGATACTCATGTCGCCCAACAACACGTTCAGCAGTTGCGGCACTTCGTCGAGACTCGTCTTCCGGAGAAATCTTCCGACGCGCGTAATGCGCGGATCCGACAGCAGTTTGTAAGTCGGTTTCTTCTCGTTGCCGAGGTTAGCTTCGGCTCGCCCCGCAATGAACGCGCGTTGATACTCGCGATGCAGGTCGGAATCGGCGCCTGCAATCATCGTTCGAAACTTGTAGAGCAGGAACAGCCGGCCGTCCATGCCGACGCGCTCTTGCGTGTAGAACACCGGCCCTCTCGAGTCGAGCTTGATCAGTATCGCAATCAGCAGCCACAGCGGAAACAAGAGCGCAATCGCGAGCGAGGAGATGATCAGGTCCGATGTGCGCTTCAAAATGCGCGCGCCGCTCGACAACGGTTCACGAAACAGACGAATCATCGGCAAGACGCCAATCTGATCGATCTCCGTCTTGCGCGGCAGGCAGTTGAACAAACTCGGCGCGATGCGAAACTCGACGCCGCGTCTTCGTCCGCACCGCATCATCACTTCAAACAACGCGTCGCCGTTCACTTGCGGATCGGCGATGATGACTTCGTTCGCGCCTGAATCGCGAATCGCTTCGGGCAACCCCGCGAGCCGGCCGACAACCGGTACGCCTTCGTAACTTTCGTCCTGATCCTTGCCGGCATCCGCCGTATCGATCACGCCGATGACGCGATAGCCAAGCGCCGGCCGCTCGCGCATCTCTCGAATAAACAACGACGCTTCGTGACCGCGTCCGACGACGAGCGTCGGAATCAAGTTTATCTGGCGGCTGCGGACGAACGTTTGCACTGAACGAATCAACAACCTGATCAGGCCCACGCCCAACAATACAAACACGAAGTCGACAACGAAAACGCCGCGAGCGTAAGAGAAGGAGCGAAACTGGAAGCCGCCGCGATATAGAAACGCAGCCGCGACTATCAACAACGAGCCGATCGCCGTCGCTTTGAAGATCCGAATGCAGTCGTCGACAAACGAGAACTCGCCGCGCACGCGATACAGATCGCAGTAACGAAAACTCAGCAGCCGGATAGCGACGACGAACAATAGCAATGCGCCGTACGGCGCGAACGCTTCGCTCCACGCCAAACGCCCGCCGCCCGCGAAAGCTGAAACTCCCTCGCGCAGTGTGAAAGCGAAGATGAATGAGAAGGCGACGGCGAGGGCATCGGCGATCACGAGGCCAGCCTTCACCGTGGGCACGATCCAACGCGGCGCTCGGCCGGGCACGCGAACGGATCGCGCGTCGAAGAATCGTTGTCGTTGTCGTTCAGCCCTCATAGATGAATTCAACTATTTCATTAATCACGCTCGACGCTCTACGTGGACTTAGAGATTCTTTTTTTTGAACCGACAATTCGTGTAAATCCGTGTTACTAAAAATGCGTCGCAGCCGTCCTTCGTTCACCAACTGCTCATCGACCGCCGCCCACTTACCCGCATAGATACTCGCAGCCGGAACGCCGAGCGCTGCCGCCTCGCGATTGATCGTACCGCCCGCACTGATCACCAGATCGCTCGCGGCAATCAAATCCGCTCCAGGCAATGGCGCGGGCGGAACAATCAAACGGTCTCTCGCAGCGTACTGCGCTCGCTGTGACGCATTTCGCGGCAGCAGGACCACGCGAACGTTCTCCTTCGCCAACAACATCTCGACCGCTTCGTCGAACAACGTGTTTTCAAAGCGATGGTACAAAGCCTCGAGCGCCGGCGGCCGCATCAGGACCAGCACATTATCCGGGTTCACGCCGAGTTCACACAACCGCGCCGCAAACGACGCGTCCGGTTGGAAGTTCGCCAGATAGACGTCTTCCTTCGTGCCGTGATAACGGCGCACCTTCCCGACGCTGGCGCCGAAGCGCCGCAACGCCTCGGCGGGAAAACTCGCCGGAACGATGATTCGAGACGCGAGTCGAAACGCCAGATGGTTCGCCGGTTGATGTTCGTAGTCCATCAACGTGACGCATTTGATTCGCGCCAACCGCGCGGCGACGATTTGCGAATAGGAGTTGTGACTGATGGCGAGATCGAAGCGGCGTCGCCTGGCCCAACGCGCGAGCTCCCACGCGCGGCCCGCAAGGTTTCCCGTTTTCCCAGATACATTGCGGCCGCCATGTTTTCCAATCACGTGCGGGTCCATGTCGGACGATCGTGCGAGGGGCACGGTCTCAGCAAACTCGCGAGCAGTTAAGCTCACTTCGTGACCGGCGGCGGTAAACCTATCTATGAGCGCTCGGAAAAAAGGAACGTGTGGTGAGTTTGCAAGATCGATCCAAAGACGCATTTGCCAGTCACTGCTTGATCTCAATCAATCGTCCACGATCGCGCAACGACATTTCTGCTGCTTCGATCATGTTTATCATGCGCAGTCCTGCCGGCCCGTCCGTCTCCGGCTCGCGCCCGTTCTCGACGCAATCGATGAAGTGCAGCGCTTCGGTCTGCAACGCCTCCGTGGTGTCGAGTCGCGGCGCCCACATGTCTCCCAAGCGATAACTGACGAGCATCCGGTAAACATCTTCCCGGCCCGGCGTGACGCGAATGCCTTTGTCGTAAACCTTCAGCTTCTCGCTCGGCTCGAGATCGTCGTAAAGGATCATCTTCTCACTGCCGCCAATTAAGGTGTGACGCACCTTCACCGGCGTCAGCCAGTTAACGTGAACGTGCGCGATCTGCGGGCTGGTAAAGAAGAGCGTGATGTACGCGACGTTCTCCGGCTGCCCGGGAATATGACTGATCCCCGTCGCCGAAACAGCGACAGGCCGTTCGGGTAACACGTAATCCATGACCGACAGATCGTGAATCGCGAGATCCCAGATTACGTTGACGTCGTGCTGGAAGAGACCGAGGTTAACGCGCACCGCGTCGTAGTAGTAGATCTGGCCCAACTGGCCCGAGACGATGATCTCGCGCATCTTGCGCACGGCGTGCGTGTACACGAACGTGTGGTCTACCAGCAGCACGAGCTTGCGCGCGGCAGCTTCGTCAATGAGCCGGCGCGCCTGATCTGACGTCGACGCCAATGGCTTCTCGACGAGCACGTGCTTGCCTGCTTTCAGTGCCGCCATGGCGAGCTCGAAATGCGAAGACACTGGCGTGGCGATCACGACCGCGTCGATCGCCGGATCGTTGATCAATTCTTCCGAGTGGTTGCAGGTCTTTAATCCAGGGTAGAGCTTGTGCAGCGGCGTCAGCCGTTCTTCGCGAAGATCGCAGACGCGCGTAACCGCGGCCCCGGGCGCGAGCATGAAGTTGCGCACGAGGTTCGGTCCCCAATAGCCGTAACCGATGACGCCAACTCTGATCATTCGCTGTCCTTTCGCGATGAACGTTCGCGCACGTCGCCGATCACACGCGCTGGAACGCCGGCGACGATCGCGAAACTCGGCACGTCGTGCGTGACTACCGCGCCTGCGCCCACCAACGCGCCTTCGCCGATCGTGAGGCCGGCGAGTATCGTCGCATTGCTGCCAATGCTCGCGCGTCTCTTCACGACGGTGTTGACGACCTTCCAGTCAGCTTCAGTTTGCGGCGAGCCGTCAGCATTCACCGCGCTCGGATAGACGTCGTTCGTAAACATCACGCCATGTCCGATAAAACACTCATCTTCAATGGTCACGCCTTCGCAGATGAAGGTGTGCGACGAGATCTTGCAACGCTCGCCGACGCTTGCGTTCTTCTGTATCTCGACAAACGCGCCGACCTTCGTGCCCGCGCCGATCGAACAGCCGTAGAGATTGACGAGATCAGGTTGAAAGATGCGAACGCCGGGACCGATACTGACGTCTGCTGCTATCGGCATGTGTTACTCGCTTTCGAGCAAACGCGCGAGGGCGTAGAGCATCCAGGCCTGGGTCCAGCGCATGTAGGGTTTACGAATCGTGTAGAACCGCCGGCGTTGATAATAGAAGAAACCTCGCTCGTCACGCAGATTTTCAATCGTCCAGCGAGCAACGTTCTGAGCCAGCTTCAGCGAAGCAGCGTCGAGTTCGCGGCATTCGAGCAGCGTCACAATCGCGCTCGCCGCGGCGTGCGCATCCGCAGGATAAGGGCCATCATGGTAGTATTTCGGCCACCCCTCCGCAAGAAAGAAATTGTCCATCCAGTAGCGATAGCCGTGCTCCAACGACGTTTGAAACTCCGCCGCAGCAGGACAGGCGTCGATAATTCGTTTCAACGAAAACAGAACGTAAGCAGTGTGAAAATTGTCGATCCACGACTGTGCCGGTTCCGTTCCGTATGTCCATGATCCGTCGTCGCGCTGATGATTGACGACGTATCGCGCCGCACGCACTGCCAAGTCGCAGAGTTCCGTTTCGCCTGTTGCTTTTCCGACGCAGGCAAGCACTTCGGCGGCGAGCAAACTGGCGTTGAAGATATGCGTGTTCGTGTCGGGTGCGTAGCTGAAACAGAGATCCGCGGATCGCGGCAGGTCGCGGAGGATGAAATCGCAGACGCTCCGTGCAGTTTTTAAATCTCCGGCTTCTATGAACGCGCGGGCTGCGAATGCGGTCGGCACAATCGTCGGCGTGCCGCGCGGAGCGAAGAAGTTTCGACTCTGCCAGTCGAAGTTGTAACCCCATGCGGCGCCGCTGTAGCCGTCGACTTTCAACTCGAGTAAATCAGACAACAACTGGCGCGCGGTCGCCTCGTGGTGTTTGAGCGTGGCGAGCGCAAACAGCGCGATGCCTTTCGCATTTCGCTGCGACGGAACACGCGCGACGCCGCGCAGATCCAACGGCGATCGCTTAACTACTTGCGTCCAGATGAAACGGGCGTTTCGTGAGTTAGCTAACGGCGTGGCCTGGAAGACGCGGCTGTTCAGTGCGTCGAACGGATCGTGTCCGGCGAAGTCGTGCTCGCGACACCAGGCGAAGAGTTGATCAAACGCGGTCTCGATATCTAACGCCTGTCTTGCGTCTTTTGTGCCTTTTTGTGGCTCAAAAAGATCCGTCACCTGCTGTTAACCAGCGTCTCGATCCGTCGCGGCGTCTCGACAAAGCTCTCGTGCCACAGTTCGAACATCAACAAGGTCCAGAGCAGCTTGCGATGGTTCGCCACACCACGCTCGTGCTCGTCTTGCAAACGCGCCACGTACTGCGGATTGAACACGCCCGCTCGCCGCACGCGCTCAGGCGACAACAGATCTCGCGCCAGCGGCCGCAACTTAACCTTCAACCATTCGGCCACCGGCACGCCAAAACCTTTCTTGCCACGCCGCGTCACAAACGGCGGCAACAACTCGCGCACGGCTTTCTTCAAAATGTATTTCGTCTTCAAGCCGCGCAGCTTGTAGTTGCAGGGCAACGACGCGGCAAACTCCGCCACGCGCGGATCGAGAAACGGCGCGCGCACCTCCAGCGACACGGCCATGCTCGCGCGATCGACCTTCGTCAAGATGTCTTCCGCGAGATAGAAATGCGTATCGACGCTCTGCATCCGCGTCACGAGATCTTCGTTGTCACATTCCGCCGCGATCTGTCGTGCGTCTGCGTAGATCTCGCCTTCTGTCGCGCCCAACACTTCAGGCGTCAACAACGCCAGTTGCTCCTCCGGCGTAAACGAACCGAACCAAACGTGATGCCTCGTAATCTGGTCGTACTTCGCGCCGTTCACAAACTTCAGGGCCTTGTAATCAAACGACAGGTTCTTCGTCTTCACCGGCAACAGACGCACCACCGGTTCGACTAATCCGCGGCGCAGCAGACCTGGAACGTGCTTGTAAACTTCAGCCCAGCGATGCCCGGCGTACATTGCGTAGCCGGCAAACAACTCGTCGCCGCCGTCGCCGCCGAGCGCGACAGTCACATGTTTCCTTGTGAAGCGCGACAACAGATACGTCGGGACGAGCGACGGATCGCTGAACGGTTCGTCCATCCATGCGCCGATCTCGCTAACGAGGTTCGCCGCCAGGTTCGCGCTCAGGCGCTCTTCGTGATGGTCCGTGCCGAGAAACTTCGCGACACCACGCGCATATGCCGACTCGTCGAATGACGCCTCGGCAAACGAGATCGAAAACGTCTTCACTGCTTCCGGTGAGGCGCGCACAGCGAGCGCCGCCACAGTTGACGAATCAACACCGCCGGAAAGCAAAACGCCGAGCGGCACGTCTGAAACCAAACGCATCCGCACCGCGTCAGCCATTAACGCAAGCAACTCCTCCGCGGCTTCTTGTTCAGTTGGCACCGGCTCGGACGTCTTGTAACTCAACTGCCAGTAGCGTTCGACCGAGACGCGTCCGTTTTCCAACGTCAGCTTGTGCGCGGCAGGCAGTTTGTTGATGCCCTTGTAGATCGACAACGGCGCCGGCACGTAGTCGAACGACAGATAGTGTCGCAGCGCCTGAAGGTCGAGCGAAGGTTTGCACGCGGGATGGGCCAGCAGCACCTTCGGTTCGGAAGCGAAAAGCACCGTGTTAGCGAAGACGCCCCAGTAAAGCGGTTTCTCGCCGAATCGATCGCGCGCAATCAACAATCGCCGCCGCTTGCTGTCCCACAGAGCGAAGGCAAACATGCCGTTCAGCTCGTGCATCATGTTGTCGCCGTACTCTTCGTAAAGGTGCGGCAGCACTTCCGTGTCCGACGCGCTGCGGAACGAGTGTCCGCGTTTCTCGAGATCGGAGCGGAGTTCGCGATAGTTGTAGATTTCGCCGTTGAGAATCACGGCGACGGACTTGTCTTCATTGAAAGCTGGTTGTTCTCCGGTGACGAGATCGATAATGGCGAGCCGTCTCATGCCGAGCGCAACGCCGCTGGCGACGAACAGACCTTCCGAGTCGGGCCCGCGATGGATCATCCGCTCGCACATCGCGTGTAGTAGGTCGCGCGCGCCGTCACGAGGAGGCGTGTGTGAATCGAGATTGGCCCAACCGGTAATTCCGCACATGTTGCTTCAGGGGTTGCGGTTCTTGAATCCTAACCGTTCGCGCACCGCGTAGATCGCTTTCGCCTGCGACTCGTGATACGTACGCACGAGCATCTCCGCGAGCAGGCCCATCAACAGGAATTGCACGCCGACGGCAAACATGACGATCGTCAGGATCGGCAGCGGCGTCTGCACGAAGTCGGCTTTGTGAAAGATTTTGAGAAACACGGCGTACAGGCCCGCAAGCAGCGAGATCGCAAACGCACACATGCCGAACGAACCGAAGACGTAGATCGGTTTCGTCTGATACGAGGCCATGAACTTGATCGTCATCAGGTCGAACACGACTTTCAGCGTTCGCGAGAGGCCGTATTTCGATTTGCCCATCGTGCGCGCGTGATGCCTGACCGGAATCTCCGTGACTCGCGCGCCGGCCCACGACGCGTAAATCGGAATGAAGCGATGCATCTCGCCGTACAAGCGCACGTCCTGTAACGACTCGCGCCGGTAAGCCTTCAGCGAACAGCCGTAGTCGTGCAACGGAACGCCGCCGATCCACGAGATCACGCGGTTCGCGATCATCGACGGAATCTTGCGCGTGATCATTTTATCTTTGCGGTTCTTGCGCCAGCCGGAGACGACGTCGTAACCCTCGTCTAGCTTCTCCAGCAGACGCGCGATGTCGGCGGGATCATTTTGCAGGTCGGCGTCCATTGGGATCAGGACTTTTCCGCTGGCAGCGTCGATGCCGGCAGCCATGGCGGCCGTCTGGCCGTAGTTTCGTCGCAGCGCCACGACGCGCACGCGCGGATCGAGTTCGCCGATCTCGCGCAGGATCTTCAGGCTTCCGTCTGTCGAGCCGTCATCGACGTAAACGATCTCGGCTGAGCGGTCGAGAGTTTTCAGTGCCTCATCGAGTTTCGCGTGCAGCGGCAGGAGGTTCGGCTCTTCGTTGTAGACGGGAAGAAAGATCGAGATTTCTGGCGCGCTCGTTTCAGCCCGCTCCAATTCTGCCGATATTCTTTGTTCGTCAAGAATCCTCATCCGTTGGTTATTCTAGGACAAATCCCCTCTGAACCAATCAACAAACTTGCGCAGCCCGTCTTCGATCTGTGTTACCGGGTTGTAGCCGAGCAGCTTTCGCGCCTTGGTGATATCGGCAAACGTTTGCGGCACGTCGCCGGGTTGCGGCGGTTGCCGATCGATTACGGCGTGTGCGTCGAGTTCCTTCTCGAGCAGCGCGATCAGTTCGCGAAGCTCGACCGTGCGCGACTCGCCAAGGTTGATGACTTCGTAATCGCTCTGGTCGTAATTGATGGCTGCGACGACGCCGTCGATGATGTCGTCCACGTATGTGTAATCGCGCCGCGTGGTGCCGTCGCCGAAGACCGGGATTGGTTTGCCTTCGCTGATCAGACGGGCGAACTTGTGAATCGCGAGATCGGGACGCTGGCGTGGGCCGTAAACGGTGAAGAAGCGGAGACAGACGCAGCGGATGCCGTAGAGGTGCGAATAACTGTGACAGAGCAATTCGCCGGCGCCTTTCGTCGCCGCGTAAGGTGAGATCGGTTGGCGAATCGGATCGTCTTCGCTGAACGGGACCTTCGCGTTGATGCCGTAGACCGAAGACGACGAGCCAAAGACGAACTGTTTGATGCCGCGTTGTCGAGCGACTTCGAGCAGGTTGAGTGTGCCGTTGACGTTGGTTTCGTTGTAGAGGCGTGGTTGCGTCAATGATGGTCGCACGCCCGCGCGCGCTGCGAGATGAACGATGCAATCGAATTCAGTGTTGGCAAGCGAGTGTTCCAGGGCCGCAGCGTCTCGGATGTCGGCTTCGATCAATTGGTAGCGCGAATCTTTCAGATGAGAGCTGATGTTGCGTCGCTTGATTTCGGGTTCGTAGAAATCGTTGAAATCGTCGACGACCGTGATCTGTTCGACGTCGCTTTTGAGCAGTCGATCGACAAGATGCGAGCCGATGAAGCCGGCGCCGCCGGTTATCAACAATCGTTTACTTGGTTGCATAGATCCACAAGTGCCAGCCCCAACGTGACGCGAGCTGTGCTTCGAATGAGCGCGGAAGGATTGGCCCAACAATCGGCAGCCACTTCTTGTTGAGGAAGTAAGTGCGCAGTTCAACTTTTGAAAAATCTTTGAACAACTCGCGGGCTTCGTTGCGGGAATAAACTCGCGCCAGCGGATTACCAGCGCCGTCGGTGTTCTGGCTCAGAAACTCCTGCGAACCGAGATAGGCTGAATCAGATCGCAAACGCCGCGCGTGTTCGCGCAAGGAGTCTTCGGGTTCGCCGGTGACGAGGCGAACGAATGCGATGCCGGGGTTCCATTTCAGCAAGTGAACGCCGGCGCGTCGCAGCAGCGAGATGTTGATGCGATAGTTATAGGAGTCGCGATGATAAAGCATGACCACGGCGCGTCCGCCGGGACGCAGTACGCGATGAATCTCGCGCACGGCCGTTGCGATGTCGGGCGTGTGATGCAGCACGCCGTGCGAGTAGATGAGATCGAACGAGTTGTCAGGGAAGTCGAGCCGCTCGGCGTCTGCGACGCGAAACGTGCCGGGAAGATTGAACAACTCGAAGCGCCGGCGCGCGAGATCGACGGCGGCTTGCGTGAGATCGATTCCGGTGTAATCGGCGCCGGCTTGGGCAAACTGAGCGCCGTCAGTGCCGAGGCCGCAACCGACTTCGAGCACGCGCAGGTTCTTAGTCTGATTGAATCTGGCGGCTTCGGGAATGTGCCACTCTTTTTGATAGCGATGTTGTTCGACGAGTTCGTAGAAAGTGCGCGAACCTGGTTGCGCGTCGGCAAACTTCGTCCCGCAGGGATGGGTCTGCCAGAACTCACGCACGCGATCTTTTAGTTGGGCGTTGGACTGCGACATTCTGAAGCGGTGGAAGAATAGCAGTCAGGCAAGGGCCGCGACAAAGGAGGACGTATTTAGATTGATCGCGTGCGTGTTGTTCTCAGCCGAGCGGCGGCTTCGTCAGCACGGGTTGTTTAATGATGCTCCGCAGCTTGCGCCTCAAGCCAGCCGTTGCTGGGCGAACTGCTTGAGGCGCAAGAGCGAAGGTCGTTGGGGTGAGGTACCCAAATCCGGCTCGGGACACCCACCTATCCCGCCAGTTGATATTGCCCCCTCTCTCAACTGGGCCGGATCAAACGCCTCACGAGTTAATCTCGGTTCTTGCCATTCTTCAGACTTGCTCATAGAATCTCGCAGCCCGTTAATAGCAGCGGCGCTTGACGACGGCGCGAACTATACTCACACAACGCCCAGAAGTCCTTAGAACAAACTCAAAAAGTTCTTAGCTCGTTCTCAAGGAGTTTATGCCTCATAACAACACTGTGTACTACGAATTTGGTCCGTACCGTCTCGAACTGGCCCAACGCGTCCTCAGACGCACTGGCGAACTGATCGCGCTCACGCCGAAAGCCACCGAGATCCTGATCCTGCTCGTCACCAACGCTGGTCAACTCATCGAGAAAGAGGAGTTGTTGAAAGAAGTCTGGCCCGATGCTTTCGTCGAAGATTCCAATCTGACGCAGAACATCTTTCAGCTTCGCCGCACGCTCGGTGACGAACGCGCTGAACCGAAATACATCGAAACCGTCGTTCGCCGCGGCTATCGATTCATTGCCAATGTCAGGGCCGTTCAGGCTGGTGAGAGTGTTGAGACGGAGAACGGAGACGGTCTCAACGGTGGCGGCAGTGTGGTCCTGCCGCCGTCGACTGTGGCAGTTCTCCCCTTCGTCAACGCTACCGGCGACTCGGGCATTGAATATCTGGCTGACGGTCTGACAGATAACTTCGTCAACAATCTTGCACGCGTCTCAAAACTGCGCGTCATGTCGCGCAGTGCCGTGTTCCGGTACAAGTCCAAGCACCTGGATCCGCGCGTCATCGGCAAAGAACTCGGCGTTGCGGTTGTGTTGGTGGGAAGAATTGCCGCGCATCCGTCGGGTATCTCGATCGATGTCGAACTGGTGGAGGTGGGTAGCGGCTGGCAGATCTGGGGTGCGAGCTTCGACTGCGCGAGTAAAGACATTCTCGAGCTGCAGGATGCCATCACTCGGCAACTGCTCTCAGCGCTGAAGCTGAATCTCAGTGGCGACGAAGAGAAGCGGGTCACGACGCGCTACACCGAGAGCGCGGAAGCCTACCAGTGCTACCTGGAGGGTCGCTATCACTGGAGCAAGTACACGCGCACGGGCATCGAGAAAGCCATCATTCACTTCCGCCAGGCCATCGAACTCGACCCCAACTACGCCCTCGCCTACGCCGGCATCATCGACTGCTACCTCCGCCTCGCTACGAATTACCTCCCACCAGAAGAAGATGGGCTAGCGGCGTTCATCAGCAATCAGTTTTCAACGCCGCCACCTAATCTTTCGTTGGATTCTGGGCAAAGTGGTGCACAAGTCATCGACAGCGAGCAAAAAGTTCGGCTGCGATTCGAATGGGACTGGAGAGTTGCGGAGAGAGAACGGCGCCGTGCAACGGAATTAAAAACCGAATATCCCGCAGCCCACCAGTGGTTTGCCGCCTATCGGTTGGCAAAACGTGTTTTTGAAGAATCTGCTGGACTTGCTGCCACGGCGACTCCGTCAGACTCTAACCTCCCCGCTCAAGTTCTGTTCGGAGCGCTCACTCCCGAAGAGGAGGTACACATACTCTGCGCCGTTGCGCGTGAACAGATGGCGGTTGGAAATTTTGCAGCAGCCGACCTCGTTATGAAGTCTTGGTGTCCTCAAACGGGTTGGCCCGATCTACAGTCTTTGAGTCCTCATTCAGGCGCAGATCTCCTTGGTACATTAGGAACTCTAATCGCATATCTCGCTGGAAGCAATCGCGTTGCTAGTCACAAGCGGGCCGAGGTATTTCTTGGCGGAGCCGTTGCCCTATTTGAGCAGCTTGGGACGAAGAGTCGTTCTATCGAGGCCCAAGTCGAGTTGGCGCGTTCATACTATCGGCAAGGCCTGTTCGATCTTGCGCGAGTCACCTTTTCGTTAGCCATTTCCGAGTGCCCCCAGAGTGAAGTGGAACTCAAGAGTCATTGCCTAATCTGCTGGAGCGTGCTGGAGCGAGATTCTGGACGGTTGTGGGATTCGATAGCGAAATTGCGGGAAGCAGAGAATCTCCACGTTCCGGGTTTACTAATGCGAGGCCGCTGTGATCTGGAACTTGCAACTACCCTTAAGGACTTGGCGATTTGTGAGCGTCAGGAATCATACAACGATCAAGCGAGGGATCATTACAAAAACGCCCTGTATGAATCGGGCGCTATCGGACACCACGCAATGTCGGCGATAGTTGAGAACAATTTAGGCTTTCTATTGTTAAATCTGGGCCTCCATGAAGAATCCGAAATGCATCTTTTACGGTCGCGTAGGTTGTTCGAGGCCTTATCAGATAAATGGCGAGTGGCGCAAGTGAATGAAACATTGACGCGTTTGTATATCGCTACAGAACGCTATTCGTTGGCAAAGCAAACAATCGAAAATGCCGTCCAAACCCTTGAATTGACGGATGGCGAAGCGCTTCTCTCCGAAGCGTTGACGACTAGTGGAATCGTTGCATCCCGGCTTAATCGATCTGGTGAGGCGCAGAAGAGGTTCGAGGCGGCGTATAACGTGTCTGAGCGGTGTGGGGATCGGGAGGGGGCGAGGAGGGCGTTGTTGAGTATGTTTGAGGAGATGCGGGAGCGATTGGATCGCGACGAATTGAGTCAGATTTCTGAAAAGCTTAGGCGTCTACACTCGTTGGCTGAGCCAAGCCCACTTTCCGCTCGGATTGAAGAAACGATCGGTCAAATAGCATCGGTCATGAATATCAATAACGTGGAATGAAATGTCCAGCACGATGGAAGACACTGAAGCGGCAACACAGGCAGTTGTCCACAGTCAACAATATCGATCGTGTCTCAACCTCGCGTTATACGCAGTTTGCTTCTGCATGAAGAAACATCGGAGCCGCGCGTTATAAGCGTCTGTCACTCAATTGGCGTTACATCTCTGTCCGCGTCGAACGGATTGACCATGGCCATTGGTTTCAACGTCAGATATCCATAGCTCATTGTAAGTGAGAGTACGGATTAGGCCGACGTTTGTTACCGCCCCGAAATAGTCAAACGGTCGGCGCTATTACGCTAACGTTGTGTGAGGGCTGGGTCGGGAGGAACGGGCCGCGTTAGGCCCGTTACTGAACTTCCTTAAGGTTCGGAGCACCTTCCCGGCGGCGGACTGCGGGCCGACCGATGCTTGGAGATGATCCGCCAGTCGGGAGCTAATGAGCGGTCCTGGCGGAACCTTACAGCTGGTGCGAAACCTCAAAGAGGTCACTTCGCGAAAATCGAGCGTTTATAGAAGCTCCGTTGGAAATATAAACCCTGAAAGCGGTGCTTCCCCTCTTGAAACCAGTGAGCCGGCGCAAAACCTAACAGTGGGAATGATTCCGGGTGTCATTTCAGTCTCCTGTTACAGGCCGCTGCGGTATGTGCTTTGCCAGTTACTTGGCCGAGAGGTCGCGTAGAGCCGATTTCTCAGCAAGTTGACTGATTTTTGAGAAACGTCCGTGCAATTTGACCGTTCATCGGTCAACTTAGAGCAGCGCGCCACTATCGAGGAGCATTCGGATCAAACCCGCAAAGCTTCCCGCAAACGCGCTGTCCAAGTCGAGCCTTGATGCGCGAATCGAAACAACACCAGGGCTATTTACGTCAGTAGTAGACCGACCAAGGGGGATATTGCCAGCTGAACGACCCAGTGGAATGTTACCGGCGATCCGTCCAGCTGCAATGTTGCCGGCGAAGGTAGTCGATGAAATTAACATCGTCAGGATCGAAGCTAAGATTGTGAGTCTAAGGCGTTTCATTTCAGTTCTCCTAAGCAAGGTCGTTTCGTGGAAATTCCGGCAGTAAATGCGTGGAACCAAGTTCTTGCTGGAATTTCTCGACGTCAATGTTGTTGACGATACAAGTGTTTTCAATAACCGTGCCAACGGGAGCCACTCGCCATGCATAGCGTAAACACTGATATTAAAGAAGTTTTACTTGAGCGTTTGATTGGTCGATTCCACTGGCGTCCCGCTCCGTTGTGATTACTATCTACACAGACTAAGCATAGGAAGGGTTCGAGCAACAAGAATTCGCATTTTGGGTTAATAAAAACCCACCTATGGGGGCGCTGAAAGCGAATGTATATTGGCGTTTCAGTGTGTACTAAATATCCACCCGCGCACAACCACTTTTAGGGCAAAGCTCCGCCGGCGATGCTGGTACCGGTCAAAAAGTTAAGTAATGGCAAGTAAGCTGATTCTTACGCGAGATCAGGAAATTCCGCTCACAGAAAGTGACAGCGTAGAAGTCTGCTGCGCAATTGCTCGCGAGAAACTCGAGATTGGGGATTACGATGGTGGAGTCGCGACATTAGAGCCATGGTGGGTCTTCGGAGAGTGGCCACGGCATACCGGCTTATCGACTAGGGCGGCTGCAGAACTGTTACTTACTGCCGGCATTTTGAGCGGATTGATCGCTAGTACCAAGCGATCTCCGGGAGTTCAGCGACCTGCCGAAGAGTTGCTGAGCGGAGCAATAGCACTGTTTGAACAGATGGGCGATTCGGCACGGGCATCCGAAGGAAAAATCGAGCTAGGGTGGTGTTATTTTTGGCACGGATTATTCGATCTCGCGCGCCTTAGTCTCACATCATCGCTTAAAGCCCTAAGCCAAAATCAAACGGAACTTCGAAGCATCGCTCTAATTCGCTTGGCCGTTGTCGAGCATTATGCAGGGCGACTCCATGACGCCATTGCACTTCTACGACAAGCCTGGCCTTTAGTCGACGCCGAATGCCCATGGATAAAAGGTCGATTTCATCTGGAGCACGCCACGACATTACGGGACTTGGGCGTCGCGGAAGCCGACGAACGGCATTACGAGGAGTCTCTTAACCACTATCAAGAGGCTCTTATTGAGTTTGAAAGGTTGGGAAACCTTCGCTACACAGCAATTGTCGAGAACAACTTCGGCTACTTGTTATTAACACTTCAAAGATTCGATGAGGCGGAATCGCACCTTCGCCGAGCACAAGAACTATTCGAGCAGTTCGGAGACCAAGTTAAGGGAGCCCAGGTTGAGGAAACGGTTGCTCAGCTTCTTATTGCGCAAGGGCAATACCAACTAGCAGACTCTTCGATAAAGAGGGCAGTAAACACGCTTGAAGATCGCGGCGGAGACGCGCTTTTGGCCGAGGCGTTGACTACGCAGGGGTTGGTTCTTTGCCGGCTGGGGCATAGGCAGGAGGCGAAGCCGATTCTGGAGAGGGCGCGTAGGGTTGCGGAGAGGTGCGGAGATAGGGAAAGCGCCGGGAAGGCACTCCTGATCCTCATCGAGGAGATGTGCGAGCAACTTCCGGATGACGAGAGGCGGGAGATTGGAGCCCAGGCCAACCAGCTATTAGCTAACTCACAACAGCATGCCACCCGAGAGCGACTGAAAAAGTGTCTCGAACAAATCGCCGAGGCGCACACCCGCCACGTCGCCCAACGTGAACAAGAGATCCACGCCCAAAAAATGGCCGCCCTCGGCGAACTCTCCTTCGGCGTCGCCCACAACGTAAACAACACACTCACCGGCATCCTCGGCCGCGCTCAACTCATCCTCCGCAACAGCAACGACCCCGGCAAAGTCGAAGCAGGACTCGAACTCATCATCAAGAGCGCCGAAGACGGCGCCCACATCATCCGCCGCATCCAAGACTTCGCCCGCCAACGCCCAAGCCGCGAGTTCGAGACGATCTCCGTCGCGGAACTGCTCAAAGACGCCTGCGAGATGACCCGTCCACGCTGGGAGTCGCGCTCAGAATTTGCTCCGATCCGCTTTGCGCTCCACGCCGATTGCCAGGCATACGTAAAAGGCGACGCCGTCGAGCTCCGCGAAGTGCTCGTCAACATGATCTACAACGCCGTCGACGCCATGCCTTCCGGCGGCGAAGTGCGCGTCTCGACTCAGGAAACCCGCGAACGAGTCGTCGTCTGCATCACCGACACCGGCACCGGCATGGGTCCCGAAGTGAAGCAGCGCCTCTTCGATCCGTTCTTCACCACTAAAGGAAAAGCCGGCACCGGCATGGGCCTGGCCGTCAGCTTCGGTATTATCCGCCGCCACGAAGGCTCAATCGAAGTCGACAGCGAGCCCGGCCGCGGCACGACGTTCAAGATCTCGCTGCCGAAAGTGGCCCAGACCACGAGCGAGACCGCACAAAACCTGCTTACCGCAGGCACAACCGCGACCGACGTAGACAAGCTACGCATCCTCGTCGTTGACGACGAAACTCACGTCCGCGAAGTCCTGATTGAAGCGCTGGAAGGCGAAGGCTGCGAAGTCGTCTCGGCGCCGAGCGGCGAAATCGCGCTGGCGCTGTTCGATCAATATGAAGGAAAGTTTGACGCGGTATTCACCGACATCGGGATGCCGGAAATGAGCGGCTGGGAGCTGGTAACGGAAATTCGGGAGCGCTCGAAGACGATGCCGCTGGCTATCGTGAGCGGATGGGCCGACGCCATCAGCCTTCAGACGCGAAACGCCGTGAACGCCGACTGGGTCATTGCAAAACCGTTCGATATCAACAAGATTTCCAACATCGCGGAAGAGATCGCACAACGGAAAGACGCGGCTGCTGTTGTTGTTTAGAACTCAGGCGCTGACGCTGAGGTCGTGCCGCTCCAGTTTCAAATACAGGCCGCGACGCGTAAGGCCAAGCTCACGGGCCGCGCGTGAGATGTTGCCGTTATGCCGGCGCAAAGCGTCGGCGATCATCCGTCGCTCAACTTCCGCCAGCGCATCCGCCAAGGTCCCTGCACCCTGAAGGTTCGACGACGAAGGCATCGTTGCGATCGACGCCGCTGACGGCGCGGTCGGCGATGAGGTCCGCTTCAACTCAGGCGACAGGTGCTCCGGCGTGATCACCGCCCCGTCTTCGGCACGCGCCACCGTGCGCTGAATCTCGTTGCAAAGTTGGCGCACGTTACCGGGCCAGTCACTCACCATCAACAGGTCAACGGCCTGCGGCGTGATCTGTATGTCTTTGCGGCCAAATTTCGCCGAATAGTGATTCACGTAATAGTTGACGATCGTAGGAATCTCCGACCGGCGCTCCCGCAACGGCGGCACCCGCAGGCGAATCACGTTGAGCCGGTAATAAAGGTCTTCGCGAAAACGTCCCTGCGCGACCATCTCCTCGAGATCTGTGTTGGTCGCCGCGATGATACGAACGTCCACTTTACTGGGCCGTTGCTCGCCGAGCGGCTGAATCTCGCCTTCCTGTAAAAAGCGCAACAGCTTCGGCTGCACGTCAAGCGGAAGGTCGCCGACTTCGTCCAGAAACAACGTGCCACCGGCGGCCGTGCGGATCACACCCTGTGAATCCGACACGGCCCCGGTAAACGCACCGCGCCGATAACCAAACAGATAACCTTCCGACAACTCCTTCGGCACTGCCGTACAGTTGAACGGCACAAATACTTTCCCGCGTCGCGAAGAAATCGCGTGAATCGCGCGCGCCACCAACTCTTTACCTGTGCCCGATTCGCCTGTGACCAGCACCGTCACATCCGACGAACGAATCTTGTGGACCTCTTCCACCAACTGCGTCATCGCCGGGCTCGAGTGAATGAAACCCGGCATCAAACTTGTTCCAGCCAACTCATCGGGATTCTCGTGCGAGCCGCCCTTGTTCGCGCCCGCGCGCAACGCGCAGACGTCCATGCCAAGTTCGACAACGCGAAGCAGCGGCTCGAGCGCGATGCCCTTCGGTAACGTCGATCGACTACGTGGCGCAAGATACATCAAGGCCGGCGGAGCATTCGACGACTTCAACGGGATCAACTCCACGTCATACTTGTGACCGTATTTTTGCCGGTCCGCTTCCTCGCGCAGACTGTCGAGATCGAAAGCGATCTTCGCGCTGTCAGCGGGCGAACATCCCATCGTCACAACAACTCGCGGTTCCTGTTGTTCGCCGCGTTCGGTGATGATTACGCGCTGGGCACCGGTCTCTTGCCGCATGATTGCCGCGAGCTCGCGCAACAACAGCTCGCGCGACGCAACGGCTTCAGCAAGACGCAACGTCAACAGTTGCGTCAGCGCCGACTGTTCCTGGACTCGCTCCGGCGTCGCCCGAGCGAGATCTTTCAACTCTTCTTCCGCACGCCCTAGATCGACCGTAGCTCCCAACTCGCGAAACGTATTCAACGCGCGACTGAGATGTTCACCGGCGCGATCAGGCAGGATCTTCTTGTAAGCGCGGCCCAACTCGAGATGCGCGCGCGCGGCGCGAAAACGATCGCCCAACATGTCGAAGATTGAAACGCTGCTGCCGAAATGCTGAGCTGCCGCTGCTGCGTCGCCGCGCCGCATATTCAGCATACCGTTCAGCCGGTGCGACTCTCCGGTAAACGCGAGATCCGTGGCGGAATCAGTTGATGCTTCGCTGACGCGTTGCAACTCGTCGGCGCACGCGTTCAAGTTGCCGGTTTGCAGGTGCGACTCCGCCGCGATCAGCCACGATTCGCAGATGGCTTGGCGGTCGCCAATCTGTTCCGCAAGTGCCAGCGCTTCCTTAGCTTTAGCCAAGGCGCTCGCCGGATCGCCGATGGCTAGATGACAGCGTCCAAGCGTCCTCAACGCCTGGCCCGCGTACCACTTATTTCCGTTTTCAGTCGCCAGCGCAACGGCCTGCGTCAAATACTCTTTCGCCGTGTCGAGATCGCCGCGCAACATGTGCAGCTCGCCGAGCGAGTCGAGAATCATCGGCACTTTCGCGCCGCGCTCGTCGACCTCTTTTGCCAGTGAAAAAGCGCGCTCCAGCGCTTCCTGCGCGCGGTCCCACTGTCCGATCAGAATGAGATTGATGCCGAGATTGTTGTAACCGTCGGCGGCGTTTGTCTTGTGGTCGGTCCGCTCGTAATAAGTGATCGCCTTCTTGAGGTGATCGATGCCTTCCTGCGGACGTTTGAGAAACCAGCAAGCGCCGGCCATGTTTGCGTAAGTGCGTCCGAGCACGTAAGCCGCTGGACGATCGCCGATCAACTTCAGCGCCTGTTCGAGATTCTCCAGTCCCGACTCGTAGTTGCCTTCATAAATCTCGGCGACGCCGACGCCGAAGTACGACTCGGCCAACCCGCGCCATTCGCCACTCTGCCGGAAACTCTCCAGCGCTCGCTGAGCGAAGTCGCGCGCGATCGGATACTCGCTGATGCTTCTATACGTCCGCGAAAGTGCCGCATAGATCGGACCGAGATTCGCAGCGCCGCTGTCCTGGTAGTCGCGCAAGGTAGACTGCAGCATGGCAATCGCCTTCGGATGATCGCCGTTGTAGTTGTAGCCCAGGCCGATCTGTACGCGGAGATAGCTGACAGTCTGCGGATCCAGCTTGGCGCGCGACTCAGGCGACTCGTACATCGAGACAGCCGCGAGCGAATCGCGGTAGTGTCCCTGTTGCTCGAGCGCAGTCGACAGCGCACACCGCGCCAGGGCCAGCACCGCAGGAAAGTTTCGCGCGTTGGAGATTAAAGTTGAGAGACGTTGCTTGGCTTCCGTCGAAAGACCCTGGTCAAGCAACGAACGGACTTCGTCGAGCTCACGGAGCAACGACTCGTTTGTTGGCTTTCCTCGCGAGCGTATTCTTACGCGCGCATCGGCGAGATCAACCACACCTCGCTCACGCAGGGGCTTTCGAGGGTCGCGGCCTGGGGGCCCGAGACCGACACGTTTATCCATTTAGTACCTATAAAAGATCGAATGAAGCGGACTTTTCAACGCGTTTTGTTTAATGGGAGGGAACCGTTTCAAATCTGCTATCGGTGCCGCGCAAACGTGTGTTCGGTGGTGAATTTAACACATGCGACGATAGGCGTACAGATGCTTGCGTGAGTTTTCATAGAGCCGCCGCTGTTCGGAAGCATGCGCCGCCGGCTGCGTAATCAATAAAGTTCTCAAAACACATAGGTTATAAGCTGTATTACGACGCCTACTCGCCTTGACACCCCAAAAGTCGGTGGCTATCATTTGCGTTTCCGTTTGCAGCACGGAACTTCGCCTAGGGTTATGTTTGAGTCGCTCTCGGACAAATTAAAGCGGACTTTAAAGAATCTTCGAGGCGAAGGCGTGCTGACGAAGGAGCACGTCGCCGCGGCGCTCAGAGAGATCCGCCTCGCGCTTTTGGAAGCCGACGTCAACTATAAAGTCGCGAAAGATTTTATAGCTTCGGTCCAGGAGAAGGCCGAAGGCCAGCAGGTCTGGCAGGAACTCAAACCGTCAGAACAGGTCGTTAAGATTGTTTTCGACGAGTTGGTCGAACTACTCGGCGGCCAATCATCGCGGCTCGTTTTTACGAAGCAACTGCCAAACACGGTCATGGTGGTTGGCCTGCAAGGCTCGGGTAAGACGACCTCGACCGGAAAGATCGCGCGCTGGCTCGCGAAAAATCAGGATCGAAAGCCGCTGTTGCTGTCGGTCGACGTTTACCGGCCCGCTGCACGCGAACAGTTGAAGGTCATCGCCAGGGCGACTGGCCAGCAGATCTTTGAATACCCGCAAAGCGACGATCCGCTGACGCTGGTCCGCGAAGCGCAAAAACACGCGCAACAAACCGGCTTCGACACGCTGCTCATCGACACCGCCGGTCGTCTGCACATCGACGACGCGCTGATGGAAGAGCTCGTCAACATCAAGAACGAGACGCATCCCGTCGAGATACTGTTCGTCGCCGACGCGATGACGGGCCAGGACGCGGTTCGCTCCGCGGAAGAGTTTCACCGGCGTGTTGGCATCACCGGCGTGATCCTGACGAAGATGGACGGTGACGCACGTGGCGGCGCCGCGCTTTCGATCAAACAGGTAACGGGCCAGCCAGTTAAGTTTGTCGGCGTTGGCGAACGGTACGACGCGCTCGAGCCGTTTTATCCGGATCGAGTCGCACAGCGGATTCTGGGCATGGGCGACGTTTTGTCGCTTATCGAGGAAGTACAGGCGAAGGTCGATCAGGAAGAAGCTGAAGAACAGCTCAAGAAGTTACAAAAGAACGAGTTCACGTTAGACGACTTTCGTTCGCAGTTGCGCCAGGTAAAGAAGCTCGGCTCTTTCTCAAAGATCATGAAGCTGCTGCCCGACCAGTTGCTCGGCGGCATCGGCATGCCGCAGTTGAACGAGGAACAGTCGGCGATGATGGAAAAGGAGCTCAAGCGCACCGAAGCCATTATCGACTCGATGACGTGGGAAGAACGGAACGATCATCGAATCCTGAACGCGAACCGTCGCCGCAGGATCGCGCGCGGTTCCGGCACAAACGTCGCGGCCGTCAATCAGCTCATCAAGCAGTACGTCGAGATGCGGCAGATGATGCGCCAACTGACGAGCTCGGGGTTGTTTGGCGGCGGTGGTTTGAAAAGCAAGATGTTGAGGAAAATGACCGGCATTCCTGACATGGCCGGCTTTTCAGGCGAAGAAGGCGAGATGCCACAGTTGCCAACGGGCCCGGTTGGTCCATCGAGAAAGAAACTAAAGAAGAAAAAAAAGAAACGCAGAAAGTAAGAGAGACGGCCGTGCACGGCGCGGCATATCTGAAGGAGGAACGAGTTGTTAGCAATTAAGTTAATGCGCACCGGCGCCAAGAAGAGACCGTCGTACCGGGTCGTCGTCAAAGAGAAACAGTCAAAGCGCGACGGGGCTTATCTGGAGAACCTCGGCACCTACAACCCCACCAGGAACCCCGCCGAGATCAATCTGGACCTGACTCGCGTCAATTACTGGATCGAAAAAGGTGCGCAACCCACGGATACCGTTAGCCGGCTGATCAAGGCCAGCAACAAAGCCGCGAGCGCGGCAGCCGAGGGCCAGGAAAGCCACGGCTAAACGTCAGTCGCCGTCTTCTTCTAATAAGCCATGCGAGACGCCATTGAAATGATCGTCAAGTCGTTGGTCGACGATAGCGAGAACGTTGACGTTCGTGAGGTGGACCAACGCAATGGTTCGACATTGATCGAGGTGCGCGCCGCGCCGAACGACGTCGGCAAGATCATCGGTAAGCAGGGAAAAACAATTCGCGCGCTGCGTTCGTTGGCCCGTATCGCCGGCGCGAAAAAGAATCGTCGTTACCTCCTGGAAATCGTGGAGTGAACGAAATGCAGGAACCCGGCTCGGATTTGGTGTTGATTGCGCGAGCCGTGAAGACCCACGGGTTGAAAGGTGAAGTCGTCGCCGAGTTGCTGACTGACTTTCCCGAGCGGTTTGAAGAGCTCGACCAGTTGGTCCTTGTTTCGCCGAAGGGCGAACAACAGTCGCGACAGCTCGAGGACTTCTGGTTGCAAAAAGATCGCGTCGTACTGAAACTCGAAGGTTGCGACGACGTCGATGCTGCTAAAGAGCTCGTTGGATATGAATTCGCCGTGCCGGAATCGGAACGCGTTCCACTCGAAGCAGACGAATTCTACGATTGGGAACTCGAAGGGTGCACCGTTAAAGTCGGTGACGAAAGCATCGGCCAGGTTCGGTCAGTGATGAAAACCGGCGGCGCGGAAATCCTGGTTGTCGGTGATGAAAGTGGAAATGAAAGACTGGTGCCGTTAGCGGCATCGATTGTGGTTGCGATTGATCCCGCAGCAAAAACAATCGTCGTTGATCCACCAGAAGGACTTCTAGATCTTTGAGATGCTGCGCTGCGACGTCATCACGATCTTTCCCGAGTTTTTCAGCCAGTCGATCGACTGCGGGATCGTGAGACGAGCGCGCAACGCCGGACTCGTCGACATCAAGGCCCACGACTTGCGACAGTGGACCACCGACAAGCATCACGTCGTCGACGATCGGCCGTTCGGCGGCGGCGACGGGATGGTTCTGAAACCCGAACCGATCTTCACGGCCGTCGAAGCACTAACAGGCTTCGCGCGCAAAGAAGATTTCACGCCGGAAATGCGAGTGGTTTTGTTGTCGGCGCAAGGACGGGGGTTTTCCCAGTCGTTGGCACACGATCTTTCAAACGCGTCACGCATCGTGCTCATTTGCGGGCGTTACGAGGGCGTCGACGAACGAGTGGCGGAAGGACTAGCGACTGACGAGATATCGATTGGCGATTACGTCTTGTCCGGCGGCGAGCCGGCGGCGATGGTCGTGATCGACGCGGTGGTCCGATTGTTACCCGGCGCATTGGGCAGCGACACATCGGCGGTGTTCGAATCCTTTTCGGAAGGATTGCTGGACTACCCGCACTACACGCGTCCGCCGGAGTTTAGAGGGATGAAAGTCCCGGAAGTATTGTTGAGCGGTAATCACGCGGAAATAGAACGCTGGCGCAGACAAGCAGCGCTGGCAAAAACGCGGCGTAATCGTCCTGACTTATTGCAATAATTAAGGAGCGTTGAGAAATGAATCGATTGGACAAGGTTGAAGAGACCCAGTTGCGACAGAACATTCCCCAGTTTCAGCCGGGCGATACGGTACGCGTTCACGTGCGCATCAAGGAGTCGGAAACTAAAGAGAGATTGCAGGCGTTCGAGGGTGTCGTGATCGCTCGCAAACACGGCGGCGCGCGCGAAACTATCACTGTTAGAAAGACGAGCTTCGGCGTCGGTGTCGAAAGAATCTTTCCGCTGCACGCCACGATCATCGATCACATCGATCTCGTGAAGCGCGGCCGCGTCCGGCGCGCCAAGCTCTACTACCTGCGCGGCCTCCGCGGCAAAGCTGCTCGTATCCGCGAGCGCGATACTCGCGGTCAACAGTCCGAGTAAACACGGATTACTACACTAATGGAGAACCCGATTGCGGATCGCAATCGACGCTCATTCAGTTGGGACGAAGCTCGGGGGAAACGAAAGCTACGCCGTCAATCTCATCGAAGCACTCGCGCAGATCGACGACGTCAATGAGTACACTCTGTTTGTGACGACGGCTGAAGCCCGCAATCGTTTCCACCAGCGTTGGCCCAACTTCAAGGTTCGCTCAACTCTTCCTCATACGCCGTTCATCCGCATACCACTGACACTCAGCGCCGAGCTGCGGAGACGTCCCGTCGACGTTCTGCACGTGCAGTTCACTGCACCGCCGTTTTGTCCGTGTCCCGTCGTCGTCAGCATTCACGATCTCTCGTTCGAACACTTACCTGAAACGTTTCATCGACGCAGCCGGATCCAGCTTCGACTGACAGTCCGCAACTCAGCGCGACGCGCTGCAAAAATTCTGACTCTTTCGGAGCACACACGTCGCGACGTCATCGATACCTACGGCATCGAACCGTCGCGCATCACCGCGATTCCGCTCGCTGCGCCGAGGCATTTCTACCCAGTAGAAGACAACAGGGAACTGCAACGCGTGCGACACACTTACGGGATAGACGGCCAATACATTTTGTCAGTCGGTTCTATTCAGCCCCGTAAGAATCTGGCGCGTCTCGCTCAGGCCTATGCGCACTTGCGGGCTTCGCTGCGAGACAAACATTCTGAAACTGAATTGCCCAAGCTGGTCCTGGTCGGAAAGCGCGGTTGGCTTTACGATGAGACGATGCAGGCCCTTGAACAAACTAAAGTCGCGGGTTCTGTTATCCTAACGGGCTACGTGCCTGAATCGGATCTGCCGGCATTGTATTCAGGGGCGATTTGCTTCGTTTACCCGTCATATTTTGAAGGGTTTGGGCTGCCGCCGTTGGAAGCGATGAAGTGCGGGGCGCCTGTTATCGTCGGCAATCAGACCAGCCTGCCCGAAGTCGTGGGCGACGCGGGCTTAACAGTCGATCCTTTCGATGTCCGTTCGATCGCTGAAGCCATTGAAAAACTGATCAATGATTCAGACCTTCGCCACAACCTGAGCGTCAAAGGTCGCAACAGAGCTGAAATGTTCGACTGGCAAAAGACGGCCCAACAAACGCTTGAAGTTTACGAGCAAGTTGGGAGACGGATTTAACGTTATGCGGATTGCGATTCTCGGAACGCGCGGCATTCCCGCCAGCTACGGCGGATTCGAGACGTTTGCCGAACACCTTGCCACGCGACTGGTGGCTCGCGGACACGAAGTCACCGTTTACTGCCGCGCGCATTACGTTTCCCCACGACAACTCGAGTATCACGGAGTGCGGCTCCAGGTTTTGCCGACGATCAGACATAAGTATTTCGACACGGTGGTCCACACGTTCCTTTCCGCGGTCCATGCAGTCTCACGACGGTTCGACGCGGCCCTGATCTGCAACGCCGCAAACGCGCCGTTCTCGCCGATCCTGCGGCTGACCGGTACGCCCGTCGCCATAAATGTCGACGGGCTCGAACACAAGCGGAAGAAATGGAACTTGATGGGCCGTCGTTATTACCAGATGGCCGAGCGTCTTTCGACGATGCTGCCGAATGAGATGATCACGGACGCACAGGTGATTCAGGATTATTACCTGGCTCGTCACAATGCGGCGTCTACCATGATTGCCTACGGAAGCGAGGTCGAACGCCGCCCGGATCGCGAGATGGTCCGGAAGTGGCGCGTCGAGCCGAACCGTTACGTGTTGTACGTCTCGCGGCTCGAACCGGAGAACAACGCCCACCTCGTAATCGAAGCTTTCAAGAAAGTGCGCACTGCTTATCGGCTGCTGATCGTCGGCGACGCTCCCTATGCGGAACAGTACATCAACAGCTTGAAAGCCTCGGCGCGCGGCGACAAACGCATCATCTTCACGGGCTTTGTCTTCGGCCAGGACTACCGAGCGCTCCAGCAAAACGCCTACTGCTACGTGCACGCGACCGAAGTCGGCGGCACTCACCCGGCGTTGCTCGAGGCAATGGGTTACGGCAACTGCGTCCTGACCCTCGCGACACCGGAAAATATCGAGGTTGTCGGCGAAGCGGGCGTGCCTTATTCGGATGAACTCGATTTAGCCGAGAAGTTGCAGCGCGTCTTGCGCGACGGCTCGCTGGTGCAGGCCTACCGGCATCGGGCTCAGGTCCGCATTCGCAGCCACTACGATTGGGACAAAGTTGTGGATCAATACGAACAGCTTTTTGCGCGAATGTGCGGCAAACCGGTTCACACCGAACCGGCAGCGCTAAAGGCCGGGACTCTCGAAACCCTCCAAGAAACCGCTAAACACTGAAGCTCCGGAATACTTCCAAAAGAGAGGAGCCCCGCCGATCCTTTAGGGAACGGACGGGGCGAAAACTTTACGGCAGGTTCGGGCAAATCAGGGTGGCAGACAAAAGCATGTGAATCGTCAGAGTTCAGAACGACTCAGTTCGGGCGGTTCGTTATGCGGGCGAAAGATAAAGCCAAAAAATAAAAGCAGCCGCGCCTCAACCCCCGTCAGACACCCAAATCAATCTTTCAAACAGCAAGAAATCAAGCTTCGTTTTTTAAGTTGTGCGAAATTATACGATTAAAGCGTGACCTGTCAAGGACATTATTAACTGTTTCGAAAAAATCTTGTGACAGGTAACCAGAAATCTGCGGCTTAGTGCCCCGTTCGGGCTCGAGCTAAACGGTAAGCCTGCCGCCTCACTGTCTCCGAGACGTTCCGGTTCTGTGAGAGAGTCTCGAGATCCTTGGTTCGAATCCGTAGAAGAATCGTCATAACCGTCGGAATCGGCGTGCGCGGGTTGCGTGCGAGATTATGGATTATCGGGTACTGGCGTGCCCAAGCTCGATTCATAGCGATCAGCCGGAGGACCTCGTCCGCTACCGTCCGCATCGATGCGATGTTCTCGACCTCCTGCTCAGTGATGCGCGGGTTCTTGATCACGGCTGAACAGACGACCTTGTTGGAGTCGCGGATGAGAATACTCCGGGCCTCTCGGTCGCCTTTCAGCGCCAGCTTCATCCTGTCTTTGGTGTTCATGAACATGACGCGCCGGATCAACGACACGCGTTCGGCGGGCACTTCGGCGCCTCCTTCAATACGCTCATGCTCGAGAATGCGCTGAATGTTTGCCGCCGTCTCTTCGGGGGTTTCCGTGAGCAACTCCTCGTATCGTTCCGCGGGCAGCCATGAGTCGTCGATGTCGGCGTCCGAGACTTCGATGTGCTGCGCGATCAGCCAGGCGTCGTCGAAACTCAGTTTACCGGTCGCAGTCGTCAGGTCAGCGGACTCGAAGAACTCCGCGGCCGCAGTTTGACCGCGCGCTCGGAGTTCGTCGGCAATCTGCCTCGCGCCGCGTTCTTTTTCGAAAAATTCTTTGCGAGTTTCGGCGGCGCGCCGTTCTGCTTCGCCGCTGCGCGCGGGATTCGCAAGGATCGCGTCGATGATGTCCGGACAACGGAGGAGACGTTGCTGGTTGATGGCGATCAGTTCGAGCAGCGAACCGGTCGGCGTGGCAGCCGCTAACTTGGCGATTGCGTGGTCCGGCGTTTGGTTGTTGAGGACTGCCGCTTCGTAAATCTCGTTGGCGCCGCTGGGCTGCGTCGCGAGATACGCCAGCACGTTAGGCGACGTGTCGGGCGCTTTGGCTGCGAGTAATAGATTGTCGACTGTTTCGGCCTGGAGTGTTTCAGCCGCCGCCGCCGCGATCTGCTCGTCATCGCTAGCCGCCAGCGCGACGAGCACCTCCAACAGATCGTTTTGCTGCAACGGCAGCATTCCACGAGCAGCGGCGAGCCGTGCCGGTTGCGGAGCTTTGCCGGTGATGATGGCTGTGACGACGGGATTGGTGGAGGTGATTTCTGAGCTCAAGAATGATCAGAAGACGTTGAAGTTGTATTCGAGTTGCATGAACGTCGGAACCGGCTTGCCATTCATAATAGCTGGCTCGAACGTGATTCGCTTGGTCGCGGCGATTGACGCTTCTGTCAATCCATGCGTTAGGGATTGCAGCACCAGCACATGCTGAATCGTTCCATCTTCCGCGAACACGCAGCGCAGGACCACGGTGCCGGCGACCTGTTCTGTGCGCGCGGTGTCAGTGTACGACGGCTCCGGTTTGTCGATTATCCGAGCTCTAATCGTTGCTGCGCCAGGAAAGTAGGTCTCGGGCAATCCGCTGCGGCCGAGTTCGTAGGCAACGTAGAACTTCAAACTCTCTAACTGTTCCTGCCACTCTTCCGTCGTCCGTGGATCGTTCGAGAGTTTTAAATACTGCTCGAGAGCCTGAAGAGCGCCCTGATACCTTTCCAGCCGCTCCTGCTTCGACTCCTGTCCAATGGATATGACGTTGCCCTTGAATCCGAGCAGGACCATGCTCCGTAACAAATACCCTTCAGCAAGCTCCGGCTTCAGCGCGATGATCGCGTCCGAGCTCTTAAGCGCGTTATCTCTACCGCGCATGCGAAGATCCAACACCGCCATCGTGTAGAGCGCGTCGATGTTGTTGGGGTCGACCTCTAAAGCCTTACTCGCCTCGGGCTCAGCGATTTTCCATTTGTTGCGAAGCACGAAGGCGTACGCCCATTGCGCATGCGTGCTGGCGGCCAGCGCGGGTTCGAGTTCTTTCGCGCGGTCGAAGGCGCTGGATGCTTTTTTGAATTCGTTGTGTTGGAGGTAGGCGACGCCGAGGAGGTACCAGGCGTAAGCATTCAGCGGGTCCGCTTTGACGGTGGCCTGGAGGTCTTTGAAGACTTGCTCGTTGCGTCCTTCGCGAATGAGCTTAACCACATTCGCGAACTCGGGCGTTGAAGACAGAGTTGGCGTTTGACCAAACGCGTTGCCGGCAGCGGCGATCACGATCACCAAAACTACCGGCTGAACACGTATGAGACGAACGACAGTGAATCTCAGGCGTTGATGCCGTGACACTTCTTGTACTTCTTACCTGAACCGCATGGGCATGGTTCGTTACGTCCGACCTTCGGCTGATCGCGAACGACTGTCTTGATCTTGCCTTCTTCCTCGCCGGCTGGCGCCGCACCCTGGTTAGGACCAGTGAAGCGCAGTGAGCCTTGTCTTCGCGCCGCGAGCCGCCGTTGCTGCAACGTCTCCGGAGGTTGTTCGGACACGACTTGCAGGTTGAACAGCGATCGAATCGTCGTCGTGTCGATGCGGTCCAGCATCTCCTGGAACAGGTCGAAACTCTGCTTCTTGTACTCGACCAGCGGATCTTTCTGACCGTAACCGACGAGGCCGATTCCCTGTTTCAGATGATCGAGCGACAGCAGGTGGTCCTTCCACTGCGCGTCGATGATGTTGAGCATGATGATGCGCTCGTAAGTGCGCATCGCTTCCGGTCCGATCTGTTGTTCCTTGCGCTCGTAGTTGAACTTCAACCGCTCCCAGATCGCGTTGACCACTTCCTCCGAGGTCATCGTCTCCAGCGCCAGCCCCTGAGCGTCAGCGTCGAAGTCGTAGATGGTCTTGATCTGGATCTTGTAATTCTCGATGTCCCAGTCATCCGGTGAAACGTCGGGATTCAAATACTGCCGCGTGATGTCAGACAACAAATCATAAGCAACGCCGGACGACGGCGGATCGCCCATCAGGTACTCGCGTTGGTCCGGTTCTTCCATCAGTTGACGACGCAGCCCGTAGATCGTCTCGCGCTGCTTGTTCATGACGTCGTCATACTCGAGCAGGTGTTTGCGTGCTTCGAAGTTGCGGCCTTCGACCGATTTCTGCGCGGCCGCGATGCGCTTCGAAACCATCTTCGACTCGATCGCGACGCCTTGCTCCATGCCGAGCCGTTGCATCAACGCTTTGACTTTGTCGCCGGCGAAAATGCGCATCAGATCGTCTTCGAGTGACAGGAAGAAACGCGACGATCCGGGGTCGCCCTGGCGTCCGGCACGTCCGCGAAGCTGGTTGTCGATGCGGCGCGATTCGTGTCGCTCGGTGCCGACGATGTGCAGACCGCCGAGCGCGACTACTTCGTTGTGCTCCTCCTCCACGATTCGCTTGGCGCGCTCATAAGCAATGCGCCACTGCTCGTCCGTCGCGTCATCAGGATCGATCTCTTCCTTCTTCAAAAACTCGCGGGCCATGAAATCGGGGTTGCCGCCGAGCAGGATGTCGGTACCGCGGCCGGCCATGTTGGTCGCGATCGTCACGGAGCCTTTGCGTCCGGCCTGGGCCACGATCTCGGCTTCGCGCTCGTGATACTTCGCGTTGAGCACGTTGTGCGGCACTTTCTCTTTCAGCAAACGACGCGAAATGAGCTCCGAGTTTTCGACTGAAACTGTGCCGACCAGCGCCGGCTGGCCTTTGTCGTAACACTCTTTGATCTCTTCGATCACGGCGTCCCACTTCTCCGGCAACGTGCGATAGATCACGTCGGAAAAGTCCGTGCGGACCATCGGCATGTGCGTCGGGATCACGATCACGTCGAGCTTGTAGGTTGAAGCAAACTCGGCCGCTTCAGTTTCGGCGGTACCGGTCATGCCGGAGAGTTTTTCGTAAAGACGGAAGTAGTTTTGCAGCGTGATCGTGGCGAGCGTCTGGTTCTCTTTCTCGATCTCGACGCCTTCTTTCGCTTCGACTGCCTGGTGCAGACCGTCGGACCAGCGACGACCTTTCATCAAGCGGCCGGTGAAGTCGTCGACGATGATCACTTCGCCGTCCTGGACCACGTACTGGTGATCGAGCTTGTATAACGTGTGGGCCTTCAACGCCTGCTCGACGCAGTGGAGCAACTCCATGTTCGACGGATCGTAGAGATTGCCGACTCCGAGCAGCCGTTCAGCTTTGTCGACGCCCTCTTCGGTGAGCACCGCGGTGTGCGCCTTTTCGTCGACGACGTAGTCGCCGGTCTTTTTGCCGTCGATGTCCTCGCCCTTTTTGAGGTTCGGAATGATGGCGTCGGCATTGCGGTACTTGTCGGTAGCTTCGTCTGATGGACCCGAAATGATGAGCGGCGTACGCGCTTCGTCGATCAGAATCGAATCGACTTCGTCCACGACGGCGAAGTAGTGACTACGCTGAACGCAGGTCGCGAGGTCAAACTTCATGTTGTCGCGCAGGTAGTCGAAACCGAATTCGTTATTCGTGCCGTAGGTGATGTCGGCGGCGTAGGCAGCTTGCCGTTCGAAGTCGTCCATGTCGTTCTGGATACAGCCGACTTCGAGACCGAGAAAACGATGGATTTGGCCCATCCACTCGGCGTCGCGCGAAGCGAGATAATCGTTGACGGTGACGACGTGAACGCCGCGTCCGGTCAGTGCATTCAGGTAGGAAGGCAGAGTCGCGACCAGCGTCTTGCCTTCGCCCGTGCGCATTTCAGCGATTTTGCCCTGGTGCAGCACGATGCCGCCGATCAACTGCACGTCGAAATGGCGCATGCCGGTTGTGCGGACGCTCGCTTCTCTGACAGTCGCGAAAGCTTCAGGCAGGATCTCGTCAAGGATCTCTCGCTCGCGGTGCTTGCGTTTGTCTTTGTCCGTGATGCCGGCCAGGCCTTGTTGGATCTTTTCCTTGAACGCCGCCGTGCGCGCGCGCAACTCGTCGTCCGAGAGCTTCTGCAAGCTCGGCTCGAGGGAATTTATTTCACTGACCGTTGGCCCAATCGACTTCAGAAACCGCTGGTTACTGCTGCCGAATAACTTCGTCAGAAATTTATCGAAACTCATGTCTGATAATTTACTCCAAATAACGGGGCTTCAACCACTAACCGGGCTCTACCTGTTTCTTCAGCATATCGATGACGGTCTGACGCGGCATCGAAAAGTTCACCACGACCTTCTTGCCGTCAGATGTTGCGCTCGTATTCTTCATTAATTTCGCTTCGTCTTTTCCCGCGCGCACGAGGCCGCCGGCGGCGAGCATGCCGTTCAACCCGGCCGCCAACTGCCGCGCGTCGTCAGGCGTCGTGACTTCCGATTCCAGCGAGGCCAGCACTTCACTCTCGCCCTGCTCGACGCTGATTATGATCGTCGAACCCGGATTGGCTTTGCTGATTCCGGAAAGATAGACCAGCAATCCGCTGTCGTTCAACGCCGCGACCATGCCCGTAAATAGATCGTTCAGGACCTCGTCGCCGGCACGATCGAGAAACTTAAAATTTTGTAGCTTCCCGTTCTCACCCAACTTCGCCTGGATCACGATCTTGAACGGTTTGTTTAGATCGAGTTTGCCCTGATTCTTGAGATCGTTTGCCTTAATCGCCAGGTCTTTCAGCGGTTTTTTGTTGATCTCGTTTTCTTCAGGCAGCGTGACGTTAATCTTCGCGGCTGTTTTCTCCAGTTCTTTTTGAGCGTCGGCCTGAGCATCAGGCGAGGGGCTCGGGCTCGCGCTCTGTGCGACCTCAGCGGATACTGACGGCGATGCAGTTGGACTGGCCGACGGAGACGCGCTCGGAGATGCAGCCGGACTCGGCGACGGCGACGCTGACGCTTCCGGATCCGGCTCGTTCGCCCGCCACTGGGAGATTATCTTGGGCGCGAACGGATCGTTAGCCTTGGCGACATACCCGTTCACGGCTGGTCCTTCCAGGGCAAAATACCCCTCCGGATAGTGAAACTTCTCGAGACTGATGATCTGCACGTCGTCGATCTGCGTCGCGACGTAGTCTTTATCTACAAACTTCGTACTCGCGATCAGCGCCGCGATATTCACCGTATTTCGGACCGCAGGCACGTAAATCATGACCCAAACCAACGCCAGATGGAGCACCAGCGAGGCGCCGGCGAGCTTGGAAAGCAGCGGCCACTTGGGGTCACGATTAACCTCGAATTTGTCGAACAGCTCAGCCATTCTTAGTTTGAAAACGCCTGCCGGGCTTTTTTGTTTCAGCCCGCCCACGCGCCGTCGGGATTAGACGCCCATCAACCGCGCCGCGTTGCGGCCAGAATTGTAACTCTCCTGTATCGGGTTAGAATAATCATCATGCCGCGGGGTCATCGAAAATCGAACACATATCGGGGCCGCAGACGGACAGATCGCAAAAAAGAGACCGCTGCTCCGCAAAAGTCGGGACGTGGCCCGTTACCCCAGTCCAGCGAACTGAAACGACTGCTCGAAGGCATCGGAACTCCGCGTCCAACGCCGTTCAAACCCGACCCTTTTCAACTGGAAGCCCTCGCAATGCTCGAATACGAGGACGTGCTCGTCACTGCCCCGACCGGCAGCGGTAAGACGTGGATCGCGCGCGAGGAGATCAGGCGACTCCTCGGCAACGGCCGGCGCGCTTGGTACACAACGCCGCTGAAAGCGCTCACGAATTCCAAGTACCAGGAGTTTATCGATGAGTTTGGCGCGGAGCGCGTCGGCATCCTGACCGGCGACAGGAAAGAGAACTGGGACGCGCCGCTGATCGTCGGAACGACCGAGATCTATCGGAATCAACTGTTCGATTCATTGCGCGGCGGAAGTGAAGTCACCGCCGACCTCGTCGTGCTCGACGAAGCGCATTACCTTGCCGACGAAGATCGCGGACACGTTTGGGAAGAGGCCATCATCCTGACGCCGCCGCGAATCCGGTTGCTGTTGCTGTCGGCCACGATCGGTAACGCGGGCGAGTTTGCTTCGTGGCTGGCAGAGGTGCGCGGCATCTATTGCGGCGTGATCACCGGACCAGTGAAACGGCCCGTTCCGTTGCGTTCGGCAGTGCTGCTACCCGATCGCCGATTACTTCCGCTTGTCAACGACGACGGGAAACTGAACCCGCAGATTGCACGGCTGATTCATGAAGCTGCGAATGCCTGAAATGCCGCCCGCGACGTTGTTGTCGACGTTGGACGGTTACAACCTGCTGCCCGCGATCGTGTTCATGCCGACGCGACGCCGCTGCGATCAAGCAGCGTCCGAAGCGGCGCTATCGCGGCGCGATCCGAATGAAAGCCGGCGCGAGGCACGACGAGATTTCATGCGGAGCTTCGTCGAACAGAATCCGGAAGTGCGTGGTCACCGGCACTGGGACACGATCATTCGCGGCGGCGTCGCGTCGCATCACGCTGGGCACATTCCGGCGTGGAAACTGGTGATTGAAAAACTGATGAGCGCCGGCCTGCTCGATGCCATCTTCGCAACGGCGACAGTTGCAGCAGGCGTCGATTTTCCTGCACGCAGCGTTGTATTGACTGGCGCCGATGCACGAACCGGAAGCGGTTGGCGCCCGTTGTCTGCTTCGGAGCTGCAACAGATGACCGGACGCGCCGGACGTCGCGGTCGCGACAACGTCGGTTTCGTCGTCGCTGCTCCGGGACTGCACCAGGATCCCGCTCGCATCGCGCAACTGTTGAAAGCCTCGCCCGATCCGCTGACGAGCCAGTTTCGCGCGACGTACACCACACTTCTAAATCTCCTCGACGCTTACGGCACGTTCGCGGGCGTTCGTGAAATCGCTGAACGCAGCTTCGCGTATCGCGACTACGCGCGGCAGCTTGGTCTGTTCGAGAAGACGCGCCAGCAAAGTGAAGAGACAATCGCCGGCAGATTGAAAGACGCTGGTTGCGATCTGCCGATTACGACCGCGCTCGGTCTCGAACGCTTGATCGGCGCGCGAGCCCGGCTTCAGGAAGCAAAGCCGCAAACGCGCGCGGAAGTGTTTCATCGTTGGCTGAATGAAGTCGTCAAACCCGGGCGCGTGGTTGGCGTGGGCCGCGCTAGCCGCCGGCTTGTCATCGTCACTGAAAAACGTGACGGCAGCGTACGCGGTTTTCGTGAAGATGGAAGCAGCGCGAGTTTTCCGCAGGAACGAATCGGGCGCGTGTATTCTCCGGTCTATCGTCTGCGCGACGACGATATCGAGAACGCGTTTGAGGAAATCCGCGCGCGCGGACGTGAACTCGTCTTGCCCGAGCCGCGTCTGCGCGATGCATTTGAAGAAGAGACTGAGGCGTTGAAAGTCGTCGACGACGCGATCGAGAACCTGTTGCCGGCGCACATTCGCGGCGAAGATCGCAAACGCTGCACGCAACTGCTTTGGGACCTGCATGAGACTGCCGAAAACTACGAACGCGCGTCGCGGCGTATCGAGTCGTTGCGCGAGGAAGTTTGGCAGCCATTCGAGCAACGCGCGAAAGTACTCGCAGTCTTCGGATACCTCGATTATGAAGCGGAGAAGGTGACGGAGCGTGGCCGCTGGCTCGCCGATCTGCACATTGATCGTCCGCTGCTCGTCGGCGAAGCACTCGAAAACGGTCTGTTCAACTCGCTCGCACCCAAACAACTCGCCGGCATCATGGCCGCGCTCACCGCCGACGAAGATCGCGATTACGGCGAGCTCGAGTTGGACGATGACATCGTCACTTCATTGTCGCGCTTCGAAGACATCGGTTTCAAAGTCTCTGCTGAAGAATGGAAACACGGCGTCGAACCGTCGCCGGAGTTGAACTTCTCGGCTGCGGGCGCGGCGGTGCATTGGGCCAACGGCGCTGAATGGTCCAGCATCGTCCGCGAGACACGCGCCGAAGAAGGCGATCTTTTCCGGATGTTCTCGCGCACCGGCGAAGCGCTCTTGCAAGTCGCCGGTCTGCGCCGCACTCATCCGAAGGCGGCGGAAATGGCGGCGTCAGTAGCCGACACGGTGTTGCGCGATCCGATTCGCTGAGTGCAGAATCAGTTATCCTAAAATTTCATACGAGAGGAAAAATTCATGTCTACTCCCGCGTCCCAGCAACCATCACCACAGCTATTCTTCCAAACAATGAACGCGCACCAGCGCACCGAGGCGTTGAAGACTGCCATCGAGCTCGAGGTGTTCACCGCCATCGGGGAAGGCAACACCACCGTCGCCGACATTGCGAAGCGGTGCCAGGCGTCGGAAAAAGGAGTTCGCGTGCTCTGCGACTTCCTGACGACCATGGAGATGCTTACCAAGCAGAACGGCCGCTACGGCCTGACGCTCGACTCGTCCGTGTTTCTCGACAAGCGTTCGCCTGCGTATCTCGGCGGCGCCACCGAGTTTCTCGGCTCGCCGGAGCTGACCGGAAGCGCAAAGTTCATGACCGAAGCTGTGCGCAAGGGCGGCACAGCGATGGAGAACGAAGGCACCGTCACTCCTGACAATCCGGTTTGGGTAACATTCGCGCGCGCGATGGCGCCCTTGATGGCGTTGCCTTCGCAACTGATCCCAAAACTCGTCGACCCGCAAGCGGATCGCAAGTTGAGAATTCTCGACATCGCCGCCGGTCACGGGCTCTTCGGCATCGGCTTCGCTCAACACAATCCGCAGGCGGAGATCACGGCGCTCGATTGGAAGGCCGTGCTCGAAGTCGCGAAGGAGAACGCGCAGAAGGCCGGCGTTGCTAATCGTTACAACACGATCGAGGGCAGCGCGTTCGACGTCGAGTTCGGCACCGGTTACGACCTCGTGTTGCTGACCAACTTCCTGCATCACTTCGATCCGCCGACGTGCGAAACACTCTTGCGGAAGGTCCACGCCGCGCTCGCCGACGGCGGCCGCGTCGCCACGCTCGAATTCATTCCCAACGACGATCGCGTGACGCCGCCGGACGCCGCGAACTTCAGCATGGTCATGCTGCTCTCGACGCCATCCGGCGACGCCTACACGTTTTCTGAACTGGAAAAGATGTTCGCCAACGCCGGCTTCTCGCGCAGCACGCTCCACCCGCTGCCGCCGACAATTCAACAGGTCGTGATCTCGGAGAAATGATTCGCGATGCGCATCTGCGTCTTGCTCCTTCTCTGTTTTGCTGTTCTTCTGTCTGCAATGAATGCTCAACAAAGACCGGCCCCTCCGGAGACGGTCTTTCTACTCAAACCAGCACACGTTTTTGACGGCGAGTCGGCCCAGCTTCACGATGGCTGGGCCGTGCTCGTTCGCGGTCAAAAGATCGAAGCTGCCGGTCCGCTGAACAGCATCAACGCGCCGAGTGAGGCGAAGGTGATCGATCTGCCGGGGCTCACACTGCTTCCCGGTTTGATTGAGGCCCACTCGCATGTGCTCTTGCACCCTTACTCGGAAACTGTGTGGAACGATCAGGTCGCGCGCGAGTCGTTGAGCTTGCGCGTGGCCCGCGCGACAAACCACTTGCGCAACACGCTCCAGGCGGGTTTCACCACCATTCGCGATCTCGGGACGGAAGGCGCCGGCTACGCCGACGTCGGACTCAAACAAGCAGTCGAACAGGGGATAATTCCGGGGCCGCGAATGATCGTCGTCACACGCGCCATCGTGGCGACCGGCAGTTATGGACCGAAAGGTTATGCGTCAGAGTGGCGCGTGCCGCAGGGTGCGGAAGAAGCTGACGGCGTCGATAGTCTGACGCGTGTCGTCCGCGATCAGATCGGACACGGCGCCGATTGGATCAAGGTCTACGCTGATTATCGGTGGGGCACGCAGGGCGCTGCGCCCACGTTCTCACTCGACGAGCTCAAGCTCGCAGTGGAAACAGCGAAGAGCGCGAACGTGCCCGTCGCCGCGCATGCGACGACTACGGAAGGAATGCGTCGCGCAACGTTGGCGGGAGTGGAAACGATCGAGCACGGCGACGGCGGAACGCCGGAAATTTTTCGCTTAATGAAAGAACATGGCGTCGCGCTTTGTCCGACGCTGGCGATCGCGGGCAACAACGCGGAACGCAAGAAAGGTGTGTTTCAGGCTGCGCTCGCCGCGGGTGTGACGATTGTGAGCGGCAGCGACGTCGGCGTCTTCGCGCACGGCGACAACGCGCGCGAGTTGGAGACGATGGTTCAGTTCGGCATGCCCTTGATCGACGCGTTGCGTTCGGCGACGTCCATCAGCGCGCGCGTGCTGCACATGGGTGACAAGATCGGAATGGTCAAGCCGGGGCTGTTTGCAGACGTGATTGCCGTCGAAGGCGATCCCACGCACGACGTCAGTGCTTTGCGGCGAGTTAAGTTTGTGATGAAAGGCGGCGCGGTTTACAAGCAGTAGCCGCTACTTTGAGACGAGTCGTTTCACTGTCAGCAGCAGTTCTTCAGTGCGAAAAGGCTTGCCGACGAAGTCGCTAAAGCCGGATTGCAACGCGCGGACACGGTCGCGGTCGGTATGGGCCGTGACGGCCACGCAGGGAATGTGGGCCGTCGAAGAATCGGCTTTGAGCTCACGAAAGACTTCCCACCCGTCGAGGCCGGGCATAGAAAGGTCGACCATAATCAGGTCTGGCGGGTTCCGCCGGGCCAGATCCAGACACTCCCACCCGTTCCGCGCTTCGTGAACGTCGTGGTTGGCTCCGGACAGCAAGAGCCGCAGGAGTTCGCGGTTATCGTCGTAGTCTTCAGCGATGAGAATGGTGGCCATGCGCCCACAAAGAATACCAAACTATTGTTGTTCGTTAAATCCGGGGAAACACGGATTATTGAACATAATCATTGACTAGCAGAATACCAGCCGTTCATAATCACTTTTGAGTACTTGCGGCCCCTGCGAGGCTCTCATTTGCTGGCTAGCAACCTTGGGTTAGCGATCCCTACCTGAAGAACCTTGAGGTTTCGTCACCACTAAACACCACGTCACGGAGGAGCGAGCTGTGGTCAACGGACATTTGGAAGATAGTTTGCGGCGTGAGATTGAAGACCATCTCGACGGTCGCCTGAAAGCGATCAGGCAGGAAATAGCGTCGCTGCAAAGCCTGCTCAATGAATCACTTTCGAGTTTTCTTGACCGACAGGCTGACGTGCAGATGGAAGGCAGCCTGGTCGCTTCCATCACCGAGCACCTGCACGCCGCTCACGAGCGCGGCGTCGAGCAGGCCGCGGCCGAGTCGTCACGCGCCAAGGCGTCGAGCGACATGGCCATCGTCAAGTCGGCCATCGCCGAGATCAACGAGCAGAAGTCGCAGGCCGACGTCCTCAAGGCGCTCGTCAACCGTGCCTCCTCGTTCGCGCCGCGCGTCGCATTCTTCGTGATCAAGGGCGACACGGCGAGCGGCTGGCGCGGTCGTGGTTTCGAAGGAACTGTCGGCGACCAGGCGATCCAGAACATTTCGCTGTCGCTGAACGCTGATAACGTTGTCAGTTCGGCGGCCAAGTCGTTGCAGACGTGGAGTGGCGGACCGGGTTCACACGCGGAAGACCATTCGCTGATGAATCGCCTTGGCGAGGAACCACCGCAACGACTCGTCGCGATCCCGCTGAACGTGCGTGGAAAAGCCGTCGCCGTCTTGTATGCGGACTCGGCAGCCCTCGACTCAGAAGCCATCAACCTCGAAGCGCTCGAAACACTCGTGACTGTTTCCGCGATGGCAGTGGAGTTGTTGTCAGTCGCGCGGACAGCGGCCGCCGCTAAACGACCCGCCGAAGACGTTGCGGCACCTGCGCCGGCGCCTGAGCCCGCTCCCGAACCAGTTGAACCTGCTTACACGCCGGCGAGTGAATATCACGAGGAACCTGCGCCTGAGCAGGCGTTCTCCGGCGCCGAGACGATTGAGAGTTACCAGCCTGAACCAGTCGCGCCTGAGTCATACGAGTCGTATGTCGAAACGTCGCAGGTCGAAGAACCGGTTGGCATGTACGAGACTCACGGCGAAGCAACGCCGGCGTGGACAGCTCCACCGCCCGTCGAACCAACTCCGGAAGCTGCGCCGCGACGACGCTACGGTCAGGATCAGGAACTTCCGGTCGAAGTTTCGGGTGAAGAAGAGCGGCGTTTGCACAACGACGCCCGTCGCTTTGCGCGGCTGCTGATTTCCGAGATCAAGTTGTACAACGAGCAGAAGGTCGCGGAAGGCCGTTCCGAGCACGACCTCTACGATCGATTGCGCGAATACATCGACCGTTCGCGTGAAATGTACGACAAGCGCGTCAAAGCCGAAGTCGCTTCGCGCTACGACTACTTCCATGGCGAACTGGTCAATACGTTAGCCGAAGGTGATGCCTCAAAACTCGGATCGAATTATCCGGGGGCAACTGTAAACGCTTAGTGGCGGTTCTTAGTTCTTGGTACTTTGTGCTTGGTCTTGGGTTTTAGGTCTTGGGTCTTTGCTGGGCTTTTTCGAATATACTGAACAGGGTCGAAAGACCTAAGGCCAAAGACCAAAGACCGTGATCGTACAAAGCACTAAGAACAAATGGTCAAGCATCGTTTACTTTTCATCATAGTCGGCGTTGTCGTCGTCGGATTAGCTTCGCTGCCGTACCTCATGAGCGCGAGCTGCGTCACGCGGCCGCAAACTCCCGGAGAACAAAAAGCACTCGACAGCCTGCGGGCAATGACGCGCAATAACGTCTTGCCCTCGGAAGACGTCGTTGCCGGCATCGAAAACCAGTATCCGCGAACGAAGACCGCCGCGCTGGCTCGCATCCTCCGCGCCCGAATCAAACTCAACGCCCACGATTTTGCCGGAGCAGCATCGCTGCTTGACGCCGGCATCATTTCCGACCACACGTCAGTCGCCGACTACGCGCTCTTCATGCGCGCCGACGCGCTGCAACAAGCCGGAAAGTTGCCGGAGGCGCGCGCCGTCTACCAGCAGCTGATCCAGGAACATCCGAGCTCACTGCGAGCCCGTGAAGCGACTTTGCGCGCGGCTGATCTGTTGGTGAAAAGCGGCGAGACGGCGGCAGTGCCGCTCTTATTGAAAGACCTGGCCCAAACCGACGACGCTGCGGCGCTGCTTGCAACTGCAAAAGCGTACGAACAAACGTCTGACCGAACACGCGCTCTCGCTGCGTATCGTCGTCTTTACTTCTTCGCACCTGACGCCGACGAAGCGGCTGAGGCAGCGACGTCGATAACGCGACTACAGTCGACGACGGCACCCGCGACAGTCGAAGAGGCAATCACACGCGCGGACCGGCTGTACGCAGCGAAGAAATTCAACGATGCGGTCACCGGTTACAACGACGCGTTCGCCAAATTTCCCGCCACGGCAACGGCCCAGAACCAACTGCGACGCGGCATTGCGGCCTACAGCGTGCGAAAGACGACCGACGCCGTTGCCGCCTTGAATACGATTCCAACCTCAGCCGGTGAAACTCGCGCCGAAGCGCTGTTTTATCTCGCTCAAACGTACGCGCGAGCGAAGCAGTGGGAACAAGCGCGCGCGACCACGGAAGAACTGCGACGTGCGTTTCCGAACAGCAACTTTACGCCGCGCGCGTTCGTCAACGTCGGGCAGATTGCCGAAGACGCGAAGAACACGACCGACGCTAACTACTTCCTGCGCGCCGCAGTCACCGGGTGGCCCAACTCTCTCGAAGTCGCACAAGCGCAATTCGATCTCGCCTGGGAAGCGCATGAAGCGAAGAACTTTCCCGAGTCGTCGCGAATGCTGACGGAGCATCTCGCCTACTACGCCGACAAGAACACCGACAATCGCGGACGGGCCGGCTACTGGGCCGCACGCGATTCCGAGCGCGCTGGGAAACTCGCTGAAGCCCGGGCCTTATACGAAGCGATGCAGGCGCGGTACGACGCGAACTGGTACGGCTATCTCGCCAAACAACGGCTCGACGTTTTGAGCAAGACGACGAAGGCGAAAGACTTCGGCGCTGACTCGATCGTCGCGCGTGCCGTCGCCAATTTGAAGACCGTGACTGTTGCCGAAGAAAGCGCCGGGCCCGACGCAGACGCGCGGCTCGTCAAAGCCGATCAGTTGTCAAACATCGGTCTCGACGAATGGGCCGTGAAAGAGTTGACGACTGCCGCCGAGAAAGCTCCCGACAGTCCGAAGATCAATCTCGCGCTCGCGCGAATCTACCGTTCCGACGAAGAGAATGTTCGCGCCCTGAACGCGCTTCGCCGCAGCTTTCCGGACTACTCGCAGATGAAGCCGGAAGAGATGACGCGCGAGCAGTGGGACGTCTTCTATCCGCTCAACTACTGGGACATCATCGTTCAGGAGTCGCGGGCGCGAAGCCTCGATCCGTATCAAGTCGCTGGTCTGATTCGTCAGGAAACCGTCTTCATCACGCGCGCACGGTCAGGCGCGGCTGCTTACGGACTGATGCAGGTGCTGGTCCCGACCGCGCGACTGACCGCTCGCAAATACGGCGTCGGACGCGAAATCACGGTCGAGTCGCTTTTCGAGCCGCGGTTGAATATTCAACTGGGCACGGCGTACCTGCGCGATCAGATCGACAAGTTTGGTCGCATCGAGTACGTCGCGGCGGCGTACAACGCCGGGCCCGGACGCGCAGTCGCGTGGAAGGCTTCGCTGCCGCCCGACATCGACGAGTGGGCCGAAGCTGTTCCCTACAAAGAGACGCGCGGGTATATTCAGGGCGTCGTCAGAAACCGGCTCCAGTACATGCGGCTGTACGATGACAAGGGTAACTTCAAGCCGGAAGTCGGCGCGCGCGTAGTCGATTCGAATCCCGAAGTGCGCAAGCGGCGAGTCAGCGGCTCGAGCAACGAAGAATGAAATTCGCTATTGCACTCGCGGTCTTCCTGTTTCTTGCTCCAGCGATCAACGCCCAGCAGCAGTTCGTCATCACCACTGAACCAAACGCCATTGTCTGGATCGACGACGTCAGACGCGGAACGACCGATGATTTCGGCAAGCTTACGCTGACGAAGGTGACGCCGCGCCGGCATACGATTCGTGTTCGAGCCAACGGGTTCAAGGAAACGAGCGTGCCGCTAGTTGCCGGCCGTCGAGCAATCTCGGTAAAGCTCGTGCCGACGACCAATCAGGCCGAGCTAACGTTTCAAAACGCGGAGACTACGCGTGAGACAGCGCGCGACGACGCTGCCAGGCAAAAGGCAGTCGATCTTTATCGCGAGTCGATAAAACTGAACCCGTCGAATGCGCAGGCGCATGTCGGGTTCGCGCGCGTGTTGTTGGATCTCGGAAAGTTTAACGAGGCGCTTGACGAAGTCGATGCTGCGCGAGAAGCGCGGCCGACATATGCAGAGGCGTCAGCGGTTGAGGGACGCGTCCATCGCGAGGAAGGCAACACGGATCAAGCGATTCGATCGTTCCGCCGTTCGATTCGCGAAGGCGGCGGGTTTCAACCGGAAGCGCACGTCGGGCTCGCGCGCGTGTTGGAAGACAAAGGACAGTTTGCGGAAGCGGTCGCGGAATTCCGCGCCGCGATCGATCAGCTTTCCGATAGCGAGCCCGTCATATATCAAATGCTCGGCGCCGCTTACGAAAAACTCGAGAAACCGAAGGAAGCCGTGGCCGCTTACGAGAAGTATCTTCAACTCGCGCCGAACGGCAGCTACGCCGCGGCTATCCGTTCCATCCTCGAACAACTCAAACGCGAAGCCGCGGGCGAAACGATCATCCCTTAACCAAGATGAAACTTTTCAAAATCTGTGTTCTCCTGGTTTTCGCAACAGTAAGTGCGGTGGCCCAACAGGAACCGGATCTCGAATTCAACGTGTCCGTCGAGAATCCGGTGTATTCGAAAAACGGGCCGCGCGTTTTGTTTGACGAGGCGCACCATAACTTCCACACGATGGATGGAAGATACAAGCCGTTCGTCAATCTGATATTGAACGACGGGTATCGCGTGATTCGCAGTCGCCGGCCGTTCTCGAAGCAGTGGCTCGAGAGTTTCAAAGTGGTCGTGATTGCGAATGCGTTGGGTGCGGAAGACATGGACGACGCGGGCGCTGACCGATCGGCGTTCAATGATGACGAGATTCAGGCGGTTTATGATTGGGTCAAGGGCGGCGGCGCGCTGCTGCTGATAGCCGATCATGCGCCGTTTGGTGCCGCGGCGGCTGCGCTCGCGACGAAGCTCGGCGTCGATATGAGCAAGGGATACACCGTCGACGCTGCGAACTCCGCGGCGGAAGACTCATCGATGCTCATCTTCTCGCGTGAGAACAAGCTGCTCGCGGCGCATCCGATTACGGAGGGGCGCAACGAGAAGGAACGGATCAATCGCGTGTTGAGTTTTACCGGGCAGTCGCTGAAGGGTCCGGAAGATAGTTTCAGCATTTTGAAGTTGTCGGATACGGCGCAAGATTCGAGTCCTGAATCGAAGTCGACGGTGTCGGCGGCGGGTCGCGCGCAGGCGGTGGCCTTTAAAGTCGGGAAAGGACGCGTCATCATCCATGGTGAAGCCGCGATGCTCAGCGCTCAAATCGCCGGACTTGACCATCACAAAATGGGGATGAACGTCGACGGCTACGACAACAAGCAGTATGCATTGAACCTGATGCACTGGCTGTCGGGTGTGTTGAAAGAGAAACCCTAAAACACGGATTTTTATTTTGTGGGATCGGAAGCGACAGTGGATCTGGTTGATCGGCGGGGTGATTATTGGAACGTCCGTGTCCTACGCTGACTCTTTCACGGATGACAACGAGTTCTCGCTGCACTTCTTTGTCTTCATGGAAACTCTCGTGCTGTTGATTATGGCGGGACTCTACTACTTCTACTCGCGACGCAACTAGTGCGGCTGCTGCATTGACTTCGCTCTCACCGTAATTCCCTGGTTCGCTAACACAAGCAAACTCCTCGGCTGCCCAAACGGCGCGCTCGACGGCACGTACGACAGCACGTACCGATTCTGTCTCAGCTCATCGCAGATCGCCTTCGCCGCCACCTGCGGTTCGTCAATCGAAAAGATCTGTCCGCCCGTACCTTCAGCCAGCTTATCGATGACGACCTTCGGCTTCGGCACGTCACGACGAATCGCGCCGCGCGTGCGATCTACGGCTTGCACCGCATAGACCATAATGTTTTCCGATTGCAGTTCCGCGAGCGTATCGTCAAACGTCGCCTTGCTTCCGCGATCGAGCCCGTCGCTGATCACGACGATGATTCGCTTCTGCGACTGTATCGGCCGCAACGCTTCCTCGACGACCGCGCGAATCGCGTCGAACAAGTGCGGCTGACCTTTCTTCCGAAACAGCTTGAGCGAATTTTCGATCGACTTCGCATCGTCCGTCCAGTCAGACACGATCTCCGCTTGTTCGTCATAGCCGACGATAAGCAACTTGTCGCCTTTGTAGATCTCGTAAGCAAACTCGCGCGCCGCAGCTTCGAGCTTCTCGACGTCAGCGCGAATCGACAGTGAGTTGTCGACCAACAGGACAATGTTCGCCGGCGACGGATCCGGAGCGAAGTTGCGGATCGACTGTTCGATCCCATTGTCGTAAACGGAAACTTCCTTACTCGTGATCGGCGTGGTCCGCTGGTCATCGCGATGGGCCACAACCCCGACCAACACACCGCCCGCGGCGTTTGCGTTGGGGCGGTTACCCGATTGGCCCACGAGCGACGCTGCTAAAACAGCTATAACGAAGATCGCGACCAATCCGTGTTTTGATGACCTGCGCGAGAGCATTAATCGCCGGTGGATGCTTTCGGGGAATCCTTCTTCGAACTCTTCTTCTCTGGGGAGCTCTCTTTAGTTTTCTTCTCGGTCTTTTCGGGTTTGGCTTCAGTTGAGGACTCGGATTCACTCTTCTCGCCCTTCGTTGCCTTGGAGGCGTAGTCCGTCACGTACCAACCTGAGCCTTTGAACTGAATCGCCGGCGCCGAGAGCTTGCGCTCCAGCCGCCCGCCGCACTTGCGGCACTTGACCGGCGGCTTGTCGTTAATCTTCTGAAAGACCTCAAGGTGTGCCTTGCATTTCCGGCACTCGAACTCGTAAATAGGCATGTCAGAGATTATAAAGTCCGTGGGAACACGGATTCAACTTACGCAGTTTTTGTAAGCAGTTTTGAACTTCAACCGGGGTTCGTCTATCCTCTCAGCCGACGATGTCCAATACCGCCCAATCCCTTTCCTTAGAACGCAAGATCAAAATGCACGAGGCACGCGAGGGGATTATCAATCGCCTTGCGATGACTCTGCCGCGCGCCATCAATCTCGACCGTTTCCTCACCGTCATCGTGTCGGAACTGGGCCGAATGATGGAGGTCGATCGCTGCGACGTCATACAACTCAAGTCGGCGAGCGAGCTGCGCATCAGTCATGAGTGGCGTGCTTCCGAAGACGTGCCTTCGAGTTTGGGAACAGTCATTCCGATGGACATCAAGCAACTGTCCGAACACGTCGACATCCGTAAGCCGATCCGTCTCAACGACACAGCCGCCGCCGGACTCGATCAAAAGGTGCGTTTTCTGACAGCGAGTCTTGGGACTCGTTCACTGCTCGTCGTACCCGTGATGCTCGGCGACGACGTGCTAGGCCTTGTTGGACTGCACACGACGCGAACGCCGCGCGAATGGCTCGACGACGAGGTCTCGTTTCTCGAGTCGATCGCCGGGCAGATCGCCATCGGATACCAGTACACGCGTCTTTACACGGACAAGGAACGTGAAGCAGAGACGAAACGTGCGCTGCTTTCGATCGCCAACGCGTTGAACGCGCGATCTGATTTTCGCGAGGTATCGTCGCTGGTGCTGGAACGTGCGATCGCGCTCGTCGGCGCAGACTACTCGGCGCTCGGCGTGCTCGATCCCGTGGGCGGAAAGATCAGTCTCGCTGCCTTCAAGGCGGCGCCCGAAGCTTCGATCGATATGCTCCAGGGACTGTTTGACGAGCACGGCAGCTCGCTCGACGTGACCGCGTTTCCGGCGATGGTCGAAGTTTTGGCGCAGGGAAAGACACTGCGTTTGCTCGATACCGATTTGCCGTTTCCGGTTCGCCTCGCTTTCAACTCGCTGCTCGGCGGACGCGCCGCGCTCGTCGCTCCGGTGCGCGTCGGCGGACAGACGTTCGGACTGCTCGGTTTAGTTTGGAGCGAAGCGCGCGAGGGTTTTGACGAACACGTGGTCGCGCTCGTCGAAGGCATCGCCGACCAGATCGGCACCGCTCTCGAACGCGATCAACTGTCAGCGGAGATCATGCACCTCCGCACCGCGCTTCACGAACGCTACGGCGAGGACCGCATCATTGGTCAAACAACCGGTATCCGCCGGGCCATCGAGCTTGCGTTGAGCGTCGCCGACACGCAGACAACCGTCTTGATCGAAGGCGAATCGGGAACGGGCAAGGAACTGCTCGCCAACCTGATTCACTACAACTCCGGCCGCGAAGACCATCCGTACGTCAAACTCAACTGCGGCGCGATTCCCGAAACGCTGCTCGAGTCGGAACTATTCGGCCATGAGAAGGGCGCGTTCACGGACGCGCGCGCCCTGCGGCGCGGACGGTTTGAAGAAGCGAACGGCGGCACGTTGTTTCTTGACGAAGTCGGCGAGATGAGTCCGTCGGCGCAAGTGAAATTACTGCGCGTGTTACAGGACGGCGAGCTCACGCGCGTCGGCGGAAACGAGGTGATCAAGACTGACGTGCGCGTCGTCGCTGCGTCGAATGTCGACTTGAAGCGCGCGGTTGACCTTGGCACGTTTCGTCAGGACCTGTTTTATCGTCTCTCGGTGTTTCCGATTAAGCTGCCGCCGTTGCGTGAACGCCCGGAAGATATTCATCCGCTCGTCATCCACTTCGTCGAGCATTACAAACAGAAGACCGGGCGCTTCATTTCCGGAATCTCGAAAGACGCGCTGCAGGCGCTGATCACCTACGACTGGCCCGGCAACATACGCGAGCTCGAGAATGCGATCGAACGCGCCGTGATCATCGCTTCGGGCAGGCAGATCGAGCTCGAAGATCTTCCGGAGGCGATCACCAAGATCGCTTTGCAGGCACGCGATCGCATCAAGGTCGAGCGAGCCAAAGCCGCGAGCGAGGGACGCACCACTACGTTCGAGATCACCGTTCCGTCATCGATGGAAGAGATTGAGCGCCAGGCGATCGAGGCCACTCTCGACTACACCGCCGGCGACAAGTCGCACGCCGCTCGCGCCCTCGGCATCGGCCGTAAAACGCTCTACCGCAAGCTGGAGCAATACAACGGTGGGCCCAAGCAGTAAAACTGCGATCTGTGCTATAGTCAAAACACCGAAATAACCAGAGAAAGGGACCCAGAAAATGGGATACGACGATTATCGGAGAGAGAGTGGCGACAGCATCTCTACTCGACTAACTTATTTGCTTATCGGCGGCGGTATCGGAGCGATCCTCGCGCTGCTTTTTGCTCCTAAGTCAGGACAGGAACTGCGCGGCGACATCGCCGACGCCACGCGCAAGGGCATCGATCGTTCGCGCGAAGCGGCGCAACATCTGAGCGACCGCGCCGGTGAGTACTACGAAGCCACCCGCGAACGCGCAGGGGAACTCTACACGCAGGCGGCGGGCAGAGTCGGCGAAGTGGCCCAAAGCGCGCGCGAAGCGGCGATGCGCCAGGGCAGCACCGTGGCTGCCGCGATTGACGCCGGCAAGAAGGCATACCAGGAAGAAAAACGGAAGACCGAGATGTCGGGACGCATCGAAGCTCCCAATTTCGGCGGCGAGAAAACAAACTAGGGCCGTAGACGACCAGCAATGTACATCGCATTCCTGCAAATGAACACGAATGATCCGATGTTCTGGGTGATGGTGATTATTGCTGCTTCGTTTCTGATCATTGCGATCGCCATGGTGGCGATCGCAGTGTTCGTCAGCCGCGCCGTCAAAACCGTCAACCGGATGGAGGCGAAGATGGAGCCGCTTATCGAACGCGTTTCCGCGATGAGCGAGCAGGGCAAGCAGATCGCCGTGCAAGGCAAGTTGATTGCCGAGCAGTTCACGGCCGTGTCCGGCCATCTGTCTACCGCGACGCAGCACTTCTCCGAGACCCTGGCGATGGTTAAAGCCGAAGTCAACGAACTGAAGGCGCTGGTCAGCGATACGGCTGTCGAAGCACGCGATAAAGTCGCGCTCGTCAGCAACACGATCGACAGGACGCACACACAAGTGGCGCTTACGACCGACTTCATTCACTCGAAGGTCATCGAGCCGGCGCGGGAGCTGGCGGCGATTATGGCGGGCTTCCGCCGCGGCCTCGAGGTCCTCGTTGCGCCAATGCCGAAGCCCATAAATCAGACTTACGCCGAGGATGAGATGTTCATAGGTTGAGCGAAAATCCAAACGGATTTACCGGAACCCGAACCATCGCATCCAAGGTGGTTCGGGTTTTTCGATGTTATCCGTGTTTGCTAGTATTGCGAGTTCAAAATCATGTCCACTGAAACCCCACTCGATCTCAAAAAGACAGTCAACCTGCCGAAGACCAACTTTGCGCAGAAGGCGAACCTCGCGCAGGCCGAACCCGTGCGGCTGCAAAAATGGGAAGAGCTCGACGTTTACCGGTTGATTCGCAGCGCCCGCACCGGACGCGAAAAGTTCATCCTTCACGACGGTCCGCCGTACGCGAACGCCGACATCCATCTCGGCACGGCGATGAACAAGGTGCTCAAAGACTTCATCGTCAAATCGCGCACGATGATGGGCTTCGACGCGCCGTACGTTCCCGGTTACGACTGCCACGGTCTTCCGATCGAAACACATGTCGAAAAAGCGCTCGAGAAGAAGGGGAAAAAGAAGAACGACCTGAGCGTCGAGACTTTCCGGCGCATCTGCCGCGAGCACGCCGAGAACGCGCTCAAGAACCAGACCCGCGATTTCAAGCGGCTCGGGATCCTCGGCGAGTGGAGCGACCCGTATCTCACGATGTCGAACCATTACGAAGCCGAGACGGCGCGCATGTTCGCCCGCTTCGTCGAGCGCGGCTATGTCTACAAAGGCGCGCGCCCCGTTTACTGGTGCATCAAGGACCAAACGGCGCTGGCGGAAGCGGAGGTCGAATACCACCAGCATACGAGCCCCTCTGTTTACGTGAAGTTTCCGTTGCGCAGCGATCCGGCCACCATCGATCCGGCGCTGGCCGGGCGAAAAGTCTTCGTGCTCATCTGGACCACGACGCCATGGACGCTGCCTGCGAACCTCGGTATCGCCGTTCATCCCGATTTTGAATACTCGGCGTTTGAGTACGGCGACGAGGTTTACATCGTCGCCAGCGAGCTTGTCGAAGCAGTTGCAACGAAGTGTGATTTGGGAGCGTCGCCGAAGGTCCTCGCGCGCTTTCCGGGGACGAAGCTGGACCGGCTTGAAGCCGGACATCCGTGGATCGATCGCGCGTCGTTGTTGATGGTCGGCGAGCACGTAACGCTCGGCGGCGAGGCGGACGCGGAAACCGAGCTCGACGTCAGCGAAGCGCAGAAGAAGTCGCCTGACAGCAAAGCCGGTACTGGTTGCGTCCACACGGCGCCCGGTCATGGACACGACGACTTCGTCATCGGCAAACGTTACGGGCTCGACATCTATTGTCCGGTCGACAACGCCGGACGCTTCACGCCCGAGGTCGAGTACTTCGCCGGCATGCGCGTGTTCGATGCGAACGACGTGATCGTCGACTTCATGCGCGAACGCGGCGTGCTGTTGTTCAGCGAGAAGTACGACCACCGTTACCCGCACTGTTGGCGCTGCAAGAATCCTGTGATCTTTCGTGCCACGCCGCAGTGGTTCATCGCGATGGACGGCCTCGCCGAGCAAGACGGGGAGAAGGGGGGAAGCGGGGATGGGGAGACTGACTCCGCTTCCCCGCATCTCCCGGTCTCCGCTTCTCCGCTTCGCGACGCGGCGCTCGCCGAGATCCAGCGCGTGAAATGGATTCCGTCATGGGGCGTCGATCGCATGAGCAACATGTTCAAGGGGCGGCCCGACTGGTGCGTCTCGCGCCAGCGCGTGTGGGGCGTTTCGATCCCCGTATTCTATTGCGCGAAGTGTACCGAGGCTGTTGCCGATCCCGCTGTCATCAATCATGTCGCCGATATCTTTGAACGTGAATCAGGCGACGCGTGGTACACGCACGAAGCAAGCGAACTGTTGCCGCCGGGTTACACGTGCAAAGGATGCGGAGCTACCGAGTGGACCAAAGAGACTGACATTCTCGACGTTTGGTTCGACAGCGGCGTGTCGTCGATCGCCGTGCTGGAGAATCGCGACGAGCTGCGCTGGCCCGCGGACGTTTACATCGAGGGCGGCGATCAGTTTCGCGGCTGGTTCAACTCGTCGTTGATGGTCGGAATTGCGGCCCACGATCGCGCGCCGTATGACGCCGTGATCACGCACGGCTGGACGCTCGACGCGCAGGGACGCGCGATGCACAAATCGGCGGGAAACGCGATCGAGCCTGACAAGGTGATCAAGCAGTCGGGCGCCGAAACGATCCGTTTGTGGTGCGCGTCGTCGAACTATTTCGACGACATGCGCGCATCTGACGAGATCCTGCAACGCGTCACTGATGCGTATCGCAAGTTGCGCAACACTGCGCGCTTTGCGCTCGGCAATCTTTACGGGTTCGAGCCGGCGCGCGACACGGTCGCCGAAGATGAGATGGAGGAGATCGATCGCTGGGCGCTGGCGGCGTTGGATCGCGTGCTGGAGAAAGTATGGAACGCGTATTCAGCTTACGAGTTTCACAACGTCTACCAGGCTTTGTACAACTTCTCCACCGTCACGCTTTCGGCGCGTTATTTCGACATCATCAAGGATCGGCTTTACACGTTCGCGCCGCGCAACAAGGCACGCCGCTCCGCGCAGACCGTACTCTTGAGAATCGCCGACGCGCTGGCCCGGACGCTCGCGCCGATACTCGTCTTCACAGCCGACGAGATCTGGGAGAACTTGCCTGATCGCAACGAGCCTTCAGTTCACATTGCTGAGTTTCCGGTTGCGGACCAACAGAGTCATGACGATCTGCTGGCGACGTGGGATCGTCTGTTCGCGATTCGCGATCAAGTTCTGCGGAAACTGGAAGAAGCTAGAACAGCCAGGCAGATCGGTGGTTCGTTGGAAGCGAGAGTCACGATTCAGGCGTCTGGTGACGATCTTGATCTACTGAGAAAGTATCAGGATGATCTGCGTTACATCTTCATCGTGTCGCACGTCGAGCTGGTCGACGGCCCGCAATCAATTACAGTCTCGCGGGCGGAAGGTGAGAAGTGCGAGCGTTGTTGGAACTACTCGACGCGAGTCGGTGAATCCGAACGGTATCCGACTGTTTGCGAGCGTTGCGTGACGGCGCTGCACGAGATTGAAAACACGAATTAAATGGACCAAGGCAATAATCTAAGAAGTCGCTTTGCCTGGCGCGCCGGTTACCTGCTCGCTGCGTTCGGCGTCTACATGGCCGATCAGGCATCCAAGGCGTGGGCCGTAAAGTCGTTGCGCTTCGGCGAGGATCGCGTCGTCATCCGCGGCTTTCTTCAATTCGCTTACACCGAGAACCCGGGCATCGCGTTCGGACAACTGCAAGAGGGCGGCTCGTTTGGACGCTGGTTCTTCGTCGTGCTGGCGTCGGCCGCGACGATCGCCGTCTTCTACTACTTCATGCGCACGCCGCGAAACGACGATCGCATCCTCGGCGCGTGCGCGTTGCTGCTCGCGGGCATTCTCGGAAATCTGACCGACCGCGTGCGACTCGGCTACGTCGTCGACTTCATCGTCATGCACGCCGGCGACTACCACTGGCCCACGTTCAATATCGCCGACGCGAGCATCTGCATCGGCGCGGTCTTGCTGCTGCTTGACCTCCTTTTTGCACACAGGAAACAGACCGCGGACGCCAAGACTTAACACGAATTACACGAATGTACCCTGAGCTTTTTCGCATCGGCAGTTTCCCCATCAACACTTACGGCGTTTTTCTCGCCCTGGCCTTTCTCTGCGCCATCCTGATCACGGTCAAACTGGCCGAGCGCGACGGTCTGCCGCGCGACCGCATCTACGATCTCAGTTTGTGGATGTTGCTCGCGTCGCTGATCGGCTCGAAGGTCCTGATGATGTTCACCGAGCCCGAGTATCGCGATCATCCGATGCAGCTCTTGTCGTTGGATTTTCTGCGTTCCGGCGGAGTCTTCTACGGCGGGCTCGTCGGCGCCGTCATCGCCGGTTTTCTCCTGATGAAGCACTACCAGTTGCCGTGGTGGAAAACCGCCGACGCTTGCGCGCCCGGAATCGCCGTTGGTAACTTCTTCGGCCGCCAGGGCTGTTTTGCCGCGGGATGCTGCTGGGGTAAACCGACGTCGCTGCCGTGGGGCGTGAAGTTCAGCGAGTTGGGCCACGAAATCACCGGAGTGCCGATTGACCAGCACCTTCATCCGACGCAGCTTTATGAATCGTTTGCCATGTTGCTGGTGTTCTTCTTTCTGCTCTGGCTGCACAAACGCAAACGATTCAGCGGCCAGGTGATTCTTGCCTACGCCTTGCTGTATTCGATCGTTCGCTTCGCCATCGAGTTTGTGCGCGACGACCCGCGCGGCGACATCCTCGGCCTGACGACACTCACGGGGCTCTCGACGTCGCAGATGATCAGCCTGGTGATAGGCGTGACTGCGTTGATTCTGTTAATCGCTCGAAACAGGAGCTCAAGGGTCCCAAACTATGAAAATTCTCGCGCCACTGTTCGTGCTGGCGTTACTGATTAGCGTCCCAGCCTTTCAATCCAACAACCTGCTGCTGCCGAATGAGAAGCACCTGCGCAACATCAAGCAGTTGACCTTCGGCGGCGAGAACGCCGAAGCCTACTTCTCCGCTGACGGCAAGAAGCTCATCTTCCAGTCAACACGCGACGGGCACGGTTGCGACCAGATCTACACGATGAACGTCGACGGTTCGAACGTCAAAATGATCTCGAACGGCGAGGGACGCACCACCTGTTCCTACTTTTTTCCGAACGCCAAACGCGTGCTCTATTCGTCGACGCATCTCGGCGACAAAAAGTGTCCGCCGCGGCCTGACTACTCACGTGGTTACGTCTGGGCCGTCTATCCGACGTACGACATCTTCACCGCCAATCCTGACGGCTCTGACGTCAAGCAGTTGACGAACTCGCCCGGCTACGACGCGGAAACAACCATCACGCGCGACGGAAAGAAGCTCGTGTTCACGTCCACGCGCGACGGCGATCTCGACATCTACACGATGGATGCGGACGGCAAGAACGTTCGCCGCCTTACGAACGAGCTTGGTTACGATGGCGGCCCGTTCTGGTCCTACGACGGAAAGCAGATCGTCTATCGCGCGCACCATCCGCAAACTGACGAGCAGAAAGCTGAATACAGGAGTTTGCTCAAAGACAATCTCGTTCACCCGACCGTGCTCGAGATCTGGGTGATGAATGCTGACGGTTCGAACAAGCGTCAGGTAACGAGTAACGGCAAAGCGAACTTCGGCCCATACTTCTTCCCGGACGGAAAACGAATCATCTTCGCGTCGAACTTCGACGATCCACGCATGAGAAACTTCGACCTGTACAAGATCAACGTCGACGGCAGTGGTTTCAAGCGCATCACGTACAACGAGACGTTCGACGGCTTTCCGATGTTTTCGCCTGACGGGAAGAGACTCGTCTTCGCCTCGAACCGCAATGCCGCGAAGGAAGGCGACACGAATATCTTCATCGCGGACTGGGTGGAGGAGTAGTCGATCATGAAACGACTTTTACGAATCAGTGCTCTACTGCTGTTGACCGCGGTTGCCGTCGCGCAATCGCAAAACGAACCCAGCGTTTCGCGAATTCAGCAACACGTCAGCTATCTAGCGTCCGACGCCCTCGACGGCCGTCGCACTGGAACAGCAGGCGCGAACGATGCGGCTCGTTACATCGCCGGCGAATTCCAGCGGCTCGGATTGAAACCGGGTGACACCGCGCCGGCAGCTCGGCGCCGCGAGGTCATGGCGCGTTACCTGCAACAGTTTCCGTACGTCTCGGGTGTGGAGTTGGGCGCCGGAAACGAATTGACGTTCACCCCGCAATCGTTACCTTACACGCTTCCTGTTGGTGAAGAGTGGATGCCGCTTGGTTTCAGCTCGAATGGCAAAGTGGAGGGCCAGGTCGTGTTTGTCGGGTTCGGTATCACAGCCTCCGACCAGAACTACGACGATTATGCGGGCCTCAACGTTAAAGACATGATTGCGGTCGCCTGGCAAGGCACGCCGGACGGCGATAATCCGCACGGCCGGTTTGCGCGTTACGAAGGAGTTCGCTGGAAAGCGATTGCCGCGCGTAACGCCGGTGCCAAAGCTCTCATCGTCATCGCGCGTGACAACGATTTCAAGAACGAGCCCTTGGCAAAACTCAGTTATGACCACGATGGCGAAGCTGGACTTCCGGTTGCGGTCATTTCCCGCTCCAGGACGATTGGCGATCCGATCCTTACTGACCTGGAGAAGATCGCAAAGGAGAAAACGCAGGCGACGATACAAAGGCTGACAGGACATTTGCGGCTCTCAATCGACGTCGTTCGCAAAGAGGTGCCGGCATACAACGTCGTCGGCGTGCTCGAGGGTTCGGACCGGCTGTTAAAGAATGAAACGATCGTCATCGGCGCGCACTACGATCATCTCGGTCGCGGCGGCTCGGGAAGTCTCGCCGCGAAGGCTGGTGAGATACATCACGGCGCGGACGATAATGCGTCCGGAACAGCGGGCGTGATCGAGTTGGCCCGCGTGTTGACGTCGCAACAGCCGCGTCCGAAGCGTACGATCGTCTTCATCGCTTTCGGCGGTGAGGAAGAAGGACTGCTCGGGTCCAACTATTACGTCAATCATCCTGTCACGCCGCTCAGCAACGTCGTTGCGATGATCAACATGGACATGATCGGGCGGATGAAAGATCGCAAGCTCATCATCGGCGGTGTCGGGACGGCGAAGGAGTGGCGAGACATTATTGCGCAGGGTACGGCGGATCCGGCGAGGAAGTTTGAGTTGACGTTGAATGAAGATGGGTTCGGTCCGAGCGATCATTCGTCGTTCTATGGCAAACAGATTCCGGTGCTGTTCTTCTGGACTGGGACGCATAACGACTATCACAAGCCGTCGGATACGTTCGACAAGATCAACTACCAGGATGAGACTCGCATTCTCAACCTCGTCTCGTACATCGTCCGGCAGCTCGATGCGGCTGATAAGCGCGTCACGTACACGACGGCGAAGACTGATTCGGCGCCGCGGAGTAGCGGCTTTCGCGTCTATCTCGGGACCATTCCGAACTATGCTGAAACGAATGACGGGCTTTTGATCGACGGCGTCCGCGAGGCTTCACCGGCGGAGAAGGCAGGACTGAAGGCCGGCGACCGTATCGTCAAGATCGGCACACGCGAGATCAAGAACGTTTACGACTACACGTATGCGTTGGGTGAAATGAAAGCCGGCGAAGAATATGTCTTCGAAGTAATCCGCGGCAAAGATCGGCTTACGCTGAAAGTCACGCCGATCAGCAGATAACACGAATAAACCGAATGTAGTTGGGTTTGAGCTGGAAAGCGGGGGCAGCGTGGGGGATGTGCTGCCCCGAAGAGTTTTACCAGCGCGGTTCGCGCTCGTAACGATCGTTGTCGCGATCACGGCCACCACCGCCACCGTAACCACCACGACCGCCGCCACGTCCACCACCATAACCGCCACGGCCACCGCCGCCGCCACGGTCCGTTCTCGGCTTCGCTTCGTTCACCGTAAGGTTACGGCCACCGAAGTCTTTGCCGTTGAATGCCTCGATTGCTGCTGCTGCCTCTTCAGGGGTTGCCATCTCCACAAAAGCAAAGCCGCGCGATCGGCCGGTTTCGCGATCTTCGATCACCGAAGCTGATTCCACTGTTCCAACTGACGCGAAGGCCTCGCGCAGTTCCTCGCTCGTGGTCCGAAACGAGAGGTTTCCTACATAGAGTTTTGTAGCCATTCTACTATCCTTAGTTTGAAGGGAAGCGCGGGCTTGCTGGAATTCGCTGATACAGTTCGGGGGAGACGGCCGATACTTTCGGCGAGCTGCGACGCACCCGGTGCTCTAAATCACGAGAGCGGCTTCTGAACTAGTTAACAACTGCACCACTCTCATTCAGCCGAACCTCGTCGCTTTACGATCACGGACAGGCGCTATCACCATTGACGCGCGAGAGCAGGTACTTGGTGCACAAAAGTATGCCGGACGTTTTAGAACAGCGTCAAGGATATTTTGGAAAAAACATAGTTGCATCTCCAGTCAAAACTGGAAATACATGTTTTGCATTTCTGGAACCCCGATTTAGTAATTCCAGATTTTCGGTGTACTATTCGATGCTCCTTTATAGCTCCGCAGAAAATACCTGAAAGGCTTTTGCAATAATGTCCAAACCCATCCCTATTACCGTCGCGAACGGCGACGGCATCGGGCCGGAGATTATGGCCGCGACTCTCCGCATTCTCGAAGCCTCCGAAGCTCCACTCGAAATTGAGACCATCGACATCGGCGAGAAAGTCTATCTCGCGGGAAACACCTCGGGAATCGAGCCCGGCTCGTGGGATTCGTTGCGCCGGACCAAAGTTTTTCTGAAAGCGCCCATCACGACGCCGCAGGGCAAGGGCTACAAAAGCCTGAACGTCACCGTCCGCAAAGTGCTCGGCCTCTACGCCAACGTCCGACCGTGCGTCTCGTACGATCCGTTTATCGAAACGAAGCACCCGTCGATGGACGTCGTCATCGTCCGTGAGAACGAGGAAGATTTGTATGCCGGGATTGAACACCGTCAAACGAACCAGGTCTATCAGTGCTTGAAACTGATCTCGCGTCCCGGCTCCGAGAAGATCGTGCGCTACGCTTTCGATTACGCGCGGCGAAACAACCGTAAAAAGGTCACCTGCTTCACCAAAGACAACATCATGAAGATGACCGACGGGTTGTTTCATAAAGTCTTCGACGAAGTCGCCGCCGAATATCCCGACATCGAAAACGAACATTGGATCGTCGACATCGGCGCGGCCAAACTCGCCGACACGCCCGAAGCGTTCGACGTGGTCGTGATGCCGAATTTGTACGGCGACGTGTTGTCAGACGTCGCGGCACAGATTGCTGGTTCCGTTGGCTTGGCAGGATCGGCAAACATCGGCGAGCACGTCGCGATGTTTGAAGCGATTCACGGTTCAGCGCCGCGGCGCGCGGGACAGAACCTCGCGAACCCGTCGGGCCTGCTGCTCGGCGCGGTGATGATGCTGGTGCACATCGGTCTCAACGAACACGCCGAAAAGGTCCACAACGCGTGGCTGCGCGCGATCGAAGACGGCATTCACACCTACGACATCTACGACGAGAAGGTCAGTAAACAGAAGGTCGGAACGAACGAGTTTGCGACGGCCGTAATCGAGCGGCTCGGACAGACTCCGCAGATTCTGAAACCACGGAAATACAAAGCCGGTGATGCGGAACATCTTACGAGCAAAGCGGCTGCGTCGACAGCGGCAAAGAAAGAGCTTGTCGGCGTTGACGTTTTTCTCGATTGGACGAAAGGATCGGCGAACGATCTCGGCGGCAAGTTGAGCGAGTTGAGCGGCGAGGGTTTGAAGTTGACGATGATCAGCAATCGCGGTGTGAAGGTTTGGCCGGACGGACACGCCGAGACGTTCTGTTCCGATCACTGGCGCTGCCGTTTCCGATCCGAGAGCGGCGATGGCGCGGTGTCGCACACGCAGGTGATCTCTTTGTTGAGCCGCGTCGCCGGCGCCGGGTACGATTTCATCAAGACTGAAGGACTTTACATGTTCGATGGCGAGCGCGGTTTTTCGCTCGATCAGGGAGAATAGAAAAGCGAGACGGGGAGAAGCGGAGAAAGGGAGAAGCGGAGAAAAGCATGGCGAAAAAGGATCGATCAGCTAAGAGCAAAACAACGAACAATAGCAACAACATCCCCCCGTCCCCGCATCCCCCCGTCCCCGCATCCCCGTTGGTCGCAGTGATCATGGGAAGCCAGTCTGACTGGGACACGATGCGACACGCTGATGAGACATTGGAGAAGTTTGGAGTCGCACACGAGTGCCACGTCATTTCCGCGCACCGCTCGCCGTCGTTGTCGTCTGAATTCGGCTCAGGCGCGGAATCGCGCGGTTTGGAAGTGATCATCGCCGCTGCCGGCGGCGCCGCGCATCTCGCAGGCGTCATGGCCGCGCACACGACGCTGCCGGTATTGGGCGTGCCGATGCGAAGCGAGGCGCTAAATGGTCTCGACTCGTTGTTGTCGACGGTGCAAATGCCCGGTGGGATTCCGGTCGCAACGCTCGCGATCGGCAAGCCCGGCGCTGTCAACGCAGCGCTATTTGCCGTTGCGATTCTCGCTAACTCACGTCCCGAGTTGCGCAAGAAGCTGCACGAGTTCCGCGAGGCCCAGGAAGCTAAAATCCGCGCCACGAAATTGTGACCTTGAATTTAACGGTCCATTAGGTGAAAATGCCCGCAACGTCACTCGGACTGCCCAGAGCACGTTCCTACGACCCTGGAACTCTCTGATTGCCAAGTTTTCTTCCTTTCTCGCACTCGAAGGAAATCCATGCGAGCATGATCGGCCAGACGGTTTCTCATTATCGAATTATCGAAAAACTGGGCGAGGGCGGAATGGGCGTGGTCTACCTCGCCGAGGACCAGCACCTCGCGCGCCGCGTCGCCATAAAGTTCTTAACGTCCACCGACCATCACTACCGCGCTCGTTTCATTCGCGAAGCCCGCGCCGTGTCCGCGCTCAATCACCCGAACATCGCAATCGTTCACGACTACGGCGAGACTCAAGCCGGCCAGCCGTTCATCGTGATGGAGTACGTGAAAGGCAAGTCGTTGAGCGAACTGCTCGACGAGGGCCTCACGATGCGACGCTCGGTCGAGATAGTTGCGTCGATCGCCGAAGCGCTCGGTGAAGCCCACGATCAGGGAATCGTCCACCGCGACATCAAGCCGTCGAACGTGCTCATCAACAATCGCGGGCACGTGAAAGTGCTCGACTTCGGTCTGGTCAAACACCTGTTTGAACCGCACACGACGGGCGTAGACCTCGACGCGCAAACGATCTACGCCACGAAAACGCGCAGCGACGTCATCGTCGGCACGCCGCTCTACCTCTCGCCCGAACAGGCGACGGGGAAAGACATCGACGGCCGCAGCGACCTCTTCGCGCTCGGAGCGCTGCTGTATGAGTGTCTGACGGGCCAGTCGGCGTTTTCCGGCGGCAGCGTGCTCGAGATTGGCGCGCAGATTATTCACGTCAGTCCGCCGGCGCCGTCGACTGTCAACCCGCAGGTCTCGCCCGAGCTCGATCGCATCACCTTGAAAGCGCTGCAAAAGAAGGTGGACGCACGCTATCAAACTGCCGACGAGCTGCTGAAAGACTTGCGTGCGGTGGCCACGACGCTGACCGGCGAAAGTGTCCCGGTTTCGGCTAAAGCCAAGCGTCCGACCGAGGGCTTCAAGCGCGCGACTGCCGCTTTCGCAACCTTGACCACGCAGTTGCGACGGCAACGATTCTCGCTGGTGTCCGTTATCCCTGCGTTCGTCGTCGCGGCGCTCGTGATCTGGATCGTGGTCTATTTCTGGCCACATTCTTACTATCAGCCGTCAGCCGCGGCGCTGAGTTGGTACGAACGCGGCACTGACAACCTTCGCAACGGCGCTTACTACCAGGCCAGCAAAGCTCTCGCACAGGCGATCGAGATCGACAACCGCTACGCACTGGCGCGTGCGCGTTTGGCCCAGGCATGGATCGAGCTCGACTACTACGACAAAGCCAAAGACGAGCTGATCGCCGCCACCACCATCGCCGGCGACCGCTCTTCAGTCGCGCCGCGCGATGCTCTTTATCTCGACGCCATCTCCGCAACCGTGCGTCGCGATTTTAAGGAAGCAGTCAAGTTCTACACTCAAATCGCGCAACTCACGCCCGAGGACAGCGAGGTCTATGTCGATCTGGGATACGCGAACGAAAACGCCGGCGATCCTGACAAGGCGCTCGAGAATTATCAGAAGGCGATCCAGTTGAACAGCGGGCAGTATGCGACCGCTTATTTGCGGGCCGGCATCGTTTACAACAGCCGCAAGACGGAAGCGGCGAAGGCGATGGAAATGCTCGACAAGGCCGAGCAGTTATACCGCGCGGGAAGCAACAGCGAAGGCGTCAACGAGGTGCTGCGGCAGCGCGGGATTCTGTATCGCGACAAAGGCAACTACCAGGACGCGCAGAAGCAGTTTCAGCAGTCGCTCGACGCGGCACGCGCGATCGGTAACGAGGCGCAACAGATCACGGCCTTGCTCGAGTTGAGTTATCTCGCCTCAAGCAAAGGTTCCATCTCGGAAGCCGAGACCTACGCCCAGCAAGCGGTGACTATCGCTCAGCAGAAGCAGCTCGAAAACCTGACCGCCGGCGCGTTGCTCGAACTCGGCAACACCTTTTCGAGCCAGGGCGACCTGAAGAAGGCGGAACACTATTTCAATCAGGCGATTCAGTTCGCGCAGGCCAACAAGGGTCGAGTGCGCGAAGCGCGCGGCCTCTCGAACCTCGGCGGTCTCTACATTCAAACGCTGCGCATCGACGAAGGTCTGCGCATGGTGCAGCAGGCGCTCGAGTTTTTTCAGCGGGCCAACTATCCGCGCAACGTCGCTTCTTGTTTGACTCAGATTGGACGCGGACAACGCCGCAAAGGCGACTACACGGCGGCTTTGCAGGCATTAAACCAGAAGCTCGACTTAGCCAAACAGAGCAACAGCCAGCCCGTGATCGCCGACGCTTATCAGGAGCTCGGTGCGCTCTACTTCGATGAGGAAAAGTGGCCCGCGGCGCTGGAACAGTACGATAACGCGCTGAAAATCTTTGAATCCATCGGTAATAAACTTCGTATCGCGTTCTGTAATGCCAATCGCGCAAACATCCTGTGGCGGCTCGGTCATTACCCGGAGGCGCAACAACTGCTCGATGACGTGTCGGCCGCGATCTCTGCGCAGAAAGGCAACTACTTGCAGTTGCTGCCGGAGATTACCCTGGTAAGTGCTGAAATGCGTTTGAGTGAACGCGACTTCCCGGCCGCGATCACGCTGGCCACTCAAGCCAATGAAATGGCGGGAACGCAGTTTCCGGACATCGCGATCAAGAGTAAGTACGTGCTCGGTTTGGCAAAGTCGCTTTCGGGTGGACAGAAGGATGGCGAACGGCTCTGCGACGAAGCGATGAACGCGGCGTCGAGCGCCGGCGACTTTGGTCTGTATTCGCGAGCGTTAATAACGGCGGCTGAAGCGGCGATGGCACGAAAGGACGCGCAGAAGGCACTGTCGCTTGCAGCTCAAGTTCGCGAACGGCTTGCGGGCGAACAATTTGAGTCGCAATGGCGCGCGTGGCAAATCACGCTGCGCGCAAATGCAGATTTGGGCAACAAAGACGAAATGCTCAGTCAAACGCAAAAGGCTTCGGACGTGTTGAACCTACTCGAGCGAGAATGGGGATCCGAAGCGTTCAAGCGATATACTTCCCGGCCTGATATTCAGGTTTATATGAAAGGAACAGGTCCGTAACCTGTCACTCCAAAACTCCCAAAACACTCAACCAAAGGAGAGCTCAGAACATGTCACTAGAAGATCTAAATCCCGACAACCAGACGATCGATCCTCCAGATAACCAGGGCGGCGGTAACGTTACCGCGAGCAGCACCGATGCCGATGCTTTAGCCACTCCGGAAGCAGCGCCCATTGATCCGCCTGAGAACCAGGGAGGCGGTAACTAGCCACCGGCGGTTTATCCACAGATTACGCTGACGTGCGTAATCTGTGGATTAAAACCTTTTTCCCGCGAGCCACGTTCTCACCACCTCTTTCGGATCGCGCTTGTTTCCATCGATTTCATAATTGAGTTGGCGCATTTCCTCGGTCGAGATCGCGTTCGCGAGTTTCGCGAGTGCGTCCCTGAGTTGCGGAACGCGGCTGAGTGAGTCCTGACGAACGAGGTAGACCGCTTCGTACGGCGGGAAATAATGGCGGTCGTCTGCGAGTTGGACGAGATCGAGTTGCGCGATGCGTCCTTCGGTCGAGTTGCCGGCGATCAGATCGACTTGTCGAGACGACAGCGCGATGTAAGTGAGCGAAAGGTCCATCTCGCGCACGTCGGCGAACTTCAAACCGTACGCTTTCGAGAAACCCGGATAGCCATCAGCGCGCGACATGAAGTCCTGCCCAAAACCGGCGCGCCATTGGGGCGTATGCGACGCCGCGTCGGAGATTGTTTTGAGGTTCAAACGTCGCGCCTCCTCGCCGCGCACGAGGATTGCGAACGTGTTTTCGAAACCCAGCGGCGGGCTGACTTCGACGCCGAAGCTGCTCGCGTATTCCCGTTTGACTTGATCGTAAACGGCGCGCGGATCCGTCACCGGCGCATGATGAAGAATCGCCGTGAAAGACGTTCCGGTGTACTCGGGATAGAGATCGAGCGTTCCCGCGAGGAGCGCTTCGTGAGGCAGGTTTCCGCCGAGTTCAAAACGGCGCTCAACTGCGATGCCGCGTTGTTCGAGCATCTGCGCGAGAATCTCCGCCAGCAACGCTGATTCGGTAAAGTCTTTCGAACCAATCGCGACTCGTTCCTGTTTCGCCGGCTGTCTCGCAAACTGCACGACACCAACAACAGCGATAACGAGTAACACCGCGACTGCCACTGGAACCACTTTCGACGACCTGCGCCTTTTTTCAACGCTGAATCGCCGCTCGATCAGGCCGAGTAGAAAATCCGCGGCGAGAGCAAGCAACGCCGCTGACACGGCCCCGGCGAGCAACAAGTTGTTGTCGTACTGCCGCAGTCCGCGAAAGATGTAAACGCCGAGTCCGCCGGCGCCGACGGCCGCGGCGATCGTCGTCACCCCGACCGCGATCACCGTCGCGACGCGAATGCCCGTCACGATCACACCCGCGGCAAGCGGCAGCTCGACCTGCCGCAACACCTGCCCGTCCGTCATTCCCATCGCCACCGCCGCTTCTCGCACGCTCGGTTCGACGCCGAGTATTCCCGTGACAGTGTTGCGAATGATCGGCAGCAGCGAATACAGCACCAACGCCACCAGCGCCGTGCGCGTGCCGATGCCGCCGATGAATGGCAGCGGGATCAGAAAACCAAACAACGCGAGACTCGGCACCGTCTGCATGACATTCGCGATGCCAAGCACTGGACCACGCAGCGCTCGATGCCGCGTGAGCAGTATTCCCGTCGGAACGCCAATGACGACCGCCGTCAGAATCGACACGAACACGAGGGCGACGTGCTCCTTGATCAGCGTCACCAGTTCGGCCCAGTTTGCGTGCAGAAACTGCCAGAAGCTCATACCAACGTTTCCAGGTACGCGCGTGCGTATTCATTCGTCGAAGAGCGAAAACCTTCCGGCGACTCGAGCAACTCAAGTTGTCCCTTGTGCATGAGCCCGATGCGCGTGCCGAGCGCCAACGCCTCGCGCACGTCATGGGTCACCAGTATCGCGGTCTTGCCGAGGCGGCGTGAGAGGTCGGCAAACTCTCGTTGCAGACTCGCGCGCGTCAGTGGATCGAGCGCGCCAAACGGTTCGTCGAGCAGCAGCAGCGGCGGATCCGCAGCGAGTGCCCGCGCGACTCCGACACGCTGACGTTGTCCGCCCGAGAGTTCGCGCGGATAGCGCTCCGCAAATCGCTCCGGTGCGAGCCCGACCAGACTCAACAACTCCCGCACACGTTCCGAAATCCGCGCCTCGTCCCAACCCGAAAGCGACGGCACCAGCGCGACGTTTCGCGCGATTGTGAAGTGCGGAAACAGACCGCCTTCCTGAATCACGTAACCGATGTGACGCCGCAACGCGATGGGGTCCCACGCCGTCGTTGCCTTTCCTTCGACGACGACTTCGCCGGCAGTCGGCGTCAACAAACGATTGACGAGTTTCAGCGTCGTCGTCTTCCCACAGCCTGACTCGCCCAGCAACACGAGCGTCTCGCCTCGTTCGACGGCCAGGTTCAGGTTGGAGATTATTGAATTGCCTGAAAGTGAGACGCTGGTATTTCGGAATTCAACGAGGGGATCGTTCATTACGCGGCAAACAGGAGATTACTGCTGAAGCGTTCCTCGGAATCGAGCCACGTGCGTGAGCATTCGAAACCCGTGGCCGACGCGAGCTTCTCGATTCCGGCTTTGTCGTACTTGTAGGAATTTTCGGTGTGAATCAGCTCGCCGGCCGCGAACTCGACTTCCAGGTCGAGCTTCGCGATCCGCACCCGCTGTTTGAAGAGACTCTCGATGTAGATCTCGATGCGTCCGGCGCTTTCGTTGTAGAACGCCTTGTGACGAAAAGCGTGCAAGTCGAAACTGCCGCCGAGTTCTCGATTAATCCTGGCGAGCACGTTCAAGTTGAAGGCCGACGTAACGCCGAGCGCGTCGTTGTACGCTGCTTCGAGAACGGCCGGGTTCTTTTTGAGATCCGCGCCGAGTAGCAGCGCGTCGCCTTCGTGTAGCACGCTGCGCATCGCCTCGAGAAAACGAAGCGCCTCGTCTCGATCGAAGTTGCTGATGTTGGAGCCGAGGAAAAGCGCCAGCGTGCGGCGTCGTGGTTTTTTGCCGAGCTCGGCGAGCCCGGCGAAGTAATCGGCGGCGAAACCTTCGATCCGCAGGCGCGGATACGATTGCAGCAGGATTCGCGAGCTGCTCTCCAGCGCGCTGAACGAAATGTCGACGGGCATGAACAGAAGCTCCGGTTGCGAACGCAAAAGGGCTTCGATAATCAACCGCGTCTTGGAAGCGCTGCCACTGCCCATTTCGACCAGCGTCTTCTGACCTTCGACTGAGGCGGCGATCTCGTCGGCGTAGCGAGTGAGGATCTCGTTCTCCGCGCGCGTCAGGTAGTATTCGGGTAAAAGGCAGATGGCTTCGAAGAGCTGAGAGCCGAGTTCGTCGTAAAAATACTTAGGCAAAAACCGTTTCGGATAGGCGGCCAGGCCCTTGCGCACGTCGTCCGCAAGGCCGGCGAGGGGGTCGCGCGTCACCAGGTTATGAATGAACAGCCTGGAATCTCGAATCGGTTGTGCCAAAGCGCGCATATCATAGCCGAATTGTGCGCGGATCCGTACCAATCTCTGGCGAATCTGCGCTTGACCAGCGAGTCGGACGTGGGCAAGATCGTCCGCGATGTTTTTAAATAGATTTGCTCTCATAGCTTTATTCATCGCAGCATTCACTTGCTCAGCAGTCGCCCAGGGCAGCAAACAACAATTCGACGTCCCGGAAAAAGTTTCCGTTTCTATTAAGAACCTCGAAGGCCGCGTCAGCGTCATCGCTTCCGCCGAACAAGACAAGAAATTGACGGTCGAAGCAACGTCGACCGGAGCGGAGATCGCTGCCGACGACGTGAAAGTCGACTCGCGAGGCGGCAAAGTTTCGATCGACGTGCGCCCGCGCGGTGAGAAGAACCGCATCGATCTCGTCGTTCAGGTTCCTGAGCGGACGAAGATTGACGTCGAGGGACACGCGGGCTCGGTCGACGTCGTCGGCAACGTCGAATCCGCGACTGTGAAGACGGACACGGGAACGATTCATGCTGACGTGCCGCTCGACGCGTTGAAGTTCGACTTTCTTTGGGAAGCGAGCCGTCCGCGTTACATGAGCGACGTCGAGCTCCCGCCGGTGAAGGAAAAAGCGGGTGGAACGTTCAAGTTGTCAGGACGGCTCGGCGAGAAAGACGCGAAGAAAGAAGACACGGTCGCGCTGGATTTCCGGACGCAACGCGGCGTCGTGCTGTTGAACGTCGATCCGTCAATGGCGCCGGCCGACCTGCGCGAACGCCCGCTGACCGAAGCCGCGCGGGCGATCGTGCGCGCGGGCGACAGTACCCTTATCGAAGCAATCCGCAAAGTGTCGCCGAAGATGTTTGGCGACTACGCGAAGACACTTCCGCCGCTGGAAAAGGAACCGGCGCTGGTGACGCGTACGCCGCCGGGCAAGATCGTCAGCGCAGTCGCGCCGCAACTGTTGCGCTTCAACGCGAGCGTCACGGATCGCAATGGACGCGCGATCGGAGGCATGCGCGAGTCGGACTTCACGGTTTGGGAAAACGGAATTGAACGCCGCGTGACCAATGTCGCGCCGGCGAATGAGCCTTTCAATCTCGTGCTGCTGTTGGACGTGTCGGGCAGTGTCGAAGAACGCATGGACTTCATTCGCAAAGCCGCGCGCGACTTCCTGCGCACCACGAGCCCGCAGGATCGCATCTCGATCATCAGTTTTCGCGACGACGTGCAAGTGATTTCTGACTTCACCACCGACCGGCAGATGCTCTCGCGCAAACTCGACGAGATCGATGCCGGCGGCGGCACCGCGATGTACGACGCGCTCGGTTACGTGTTGAGCGAGCCGCTGAGACGGCTGCGCGGCGAACGCACAGCCATCGTCGTCATGTCTGACGGCGACGACAACAAGTCGTTCCTTCCGTTTCCGGCGATTCTGGAGGCGCTGACGGAGTCGGGCGCTCTCGTGTATCCGTTGTACGTTCCGTCCGGATTGATACCGGAGACGAGTGTGCCGAAGCCGGAGATCACGATCGATCCGCTGCGCACACGTTATCTCACGCTGACGACGCGCGCTGAAGAAGAAGGACGCAAACTCGCTGCTGCTTCCGGCGGCATCTACTATCCGATTCGCCGTCTCGAAGACTTGCAGAAGGCTTACGACGACGTCGTGGCCCAACTTCGATCGGCTTACACGATAACCTACGCGTCGAACGCCTCTTCGGCGACGCCACGCGTGCGCGTGCGCACGAACCGCGACGGCGCATCGGTGCGGTTGAGCCCGGTCGTCGGCCTGAACAATACGCCCTAGGCTTTGTAATCCGTGGCCAACCAACCCCTATTCAATGCCCTATTCGACGAAACTGAACGTAAGCCTCTAACTGTCTCTGAACTGACGAACTCGATCAGGATCACACTCGAGTCGCGCTTCGCTGCCGTTTGGGTTGAAGGCGAGATCTCCAACTTCAAGGCCCATTCGTCAGGACACTGGTACTTCACGCTCAAGGATCAAAACGCGCAGTTGCGCGCCAAGTGCTTTCGCTCTGCGAACACTCGCATTCGTTTTCGTCCGACCGACGGATTGAAGGTGCGTGCGCGCGGCAAACTCTCGCTCTACGCACCGCGCGGCGAGTATGAGCTCGTCGTCGAGGCGCTGGATCCGGTGGGCGCGGGCGCGCTGCGCATCGCGTTCGAACAACTTCGCGATCGACTGAACGCGGAAGGTCTGTTTGCGAAAGAGTTGAAGCGGCCGCTGCCGGTTTTTCCGCGACGCGTCGGAATCGTTACGTCGCCGACGGGCGCGGCGATTCGCGACATTCTGAACGTCATCTCGCGCCGCACGCGCACGGTGCACGTCCTGTTCTCGCCCGCACGCGTGCAGGGCGATCTGGCTGGACCACAGATCGCACATGCAATCCGGTTTATCAATCTCTATCACGAGCGCGCACTGCGCGAAGGACGCACTGACGATCTCGTCGACGTTTTGATCGTAGGCCGCGGTGGCGGCTCGACTGAAGACTTGTGGGCGTTCAACACCGAGGAAGTCGCGCGCGCGATCCGCAAGTCGATGATTCCGGTGATCTCGGCAGTCGGGCACGAGACGGACTTTACGATCGCCGATTTCGTCGCCGACTTTCGCGCGCCGACGCCGTCTGCCGCCGCCGAGATCGTCGCCGCGCGTGAAGATCAACTGTGTTCAGCTCTCGAGCATATGGGCCGGCAACTCGCGCGTCTGACGCGTTTCAAGATCGTCGACCTTCGTTCGCGCGTGCAGGAGCAGGCGTTGTCGCACGCGTTTGATGAAGTGAAGTCTCGGCTGGCGAACGCGCGGCGTCGGTTCGAGACGGCGTCGTCGGCGTGCGATGCAGCGATGGATTTCAAGATTCAGGAGGGCCGCGAACGTCTCGGGCTCGCCGCCGCTTCGCTCGACGCGCTGTCGCCGCTCGGCGTGTTGCAACGAGGCTATGCGATAGCGCAGGATGCCGCAGGCAGACTCGTTCGCGATGCGGCCGCGGTTAACATCGGCGATGAAGTTAACGTGCGTCTCGCCAAAGGAAGATTGAGCACTCGCGTGATCAGTAATGAGCCGTAAGCGCATAGTTATCAATCTCGATGCGCCGCCGGATGGGTCAACGGTAGCACCGGCGTTCGCGCCCCGAAAGAGGAAACGACGTTGGCCCAAAGTCCTTGGTATCCTGTTCCTGTTATTTCTCGTCGCGATCGTAGGCGTGGCGGTCGGTGGTTTCTTCCTATGGCGATACTATCAGTCGACGCCGGCGTACGCGTTGTCGCTCATGATCGATGCTGCCCAGCGCGGCGACACTGCTGAGTTCGAAAAAAGAATCGACGACGACGAGCTCGCGAAGAACATGGCCGCGACTGTCAGTGAGAAAGCCGCGGCGCGTTATGGCATCGCCTTGAGCGACAAAGTCCGACAACAGATCGACAGCACGATTCCGTCGCTGTTACAACAGGTAAAGCCTGCGATTCACGCTGAAGTTTCGAAACAGATCAAGGAGTTCGCGTCGAAGTCGGAAAAGAAGCCGTTCGTCCTGCTCGTGCTTGCCGTGTCGTCGCTGATGAAGATTACGACTGAAGGTGACTCGGCGAAGGCGTCGGCATCGCTGAACCAACGACAGTTTGAGCTGGCGATGAAGCGCGGCGCTGATGGTTGGAAAGTTACCGACTTTAAAGACGACGCCGTGGTCCAACGCATCGTCGACAACGTGATGCGGCAGTTGCCGGCGATTGGCGCGTCACTCGAACCGAACAATCCGATACTCAAGCCGTCGAAGCGTTCCTCGCGGCGAAGATAAATCGTGAGTGAAACTGAGAGCCAGATGAAAAACGGTCAGGAGCAGGGGCGAAGCTTCGAAGCGTCGCTGGAGGCGCTGGAACAGATCGTGCGCCAACTGGAAAGCGGCGACTTGCCGCTCGATAAGAGTCTTGAACTGTTCGAGCAAGGCATTCGACTTTCGCGTGAGTGCCAGGACCGCTTGAGCCAGGCCGAACGACGCATCGAGATCCTGTTGCGCGACAATCAGGGCCGTCCGGTTGTGAGTGCGTTTACGGAGCCCACCGAAAGCGACGCCGATTCGTGAAACCCGTGTTCCAAGACACTCGCCCGCTGATTGAAGTAGAGCTCAATAATCTTCTTCCCGCGTCGTCTGCGGCGCCGGAAAAAGTCCATCAAGCGATTCGCTGGAGTGTGTTCGCTGGCGGCAAACGTTTTCGCCCGGCGTTGTTGCTCGCGACCGGTCAGACTTTCGGCGCCGCAATCACACACCTGATCAAAACCGCCTGCGCATTTGAGATGATCCACACGTACTCGCTGATCCACGACGACCTGCCGTCGATGGACGACGACGACCTGCGCCGTGGCAGGCCGACGTGTCACATTCGCTTCGGCGAAGCGACAGCGATCCTCGCCGGCGACGCGCTGCAAACACTCGCGTTTCGCACGATTGCTGAAGACGAACAACTCGACGTCGTGACGCGGTTGTCGTTGATCTCGGAGTTGTCGCGAGCTTCAGGTACGCCGGAGGGCATGGTCGCAGGCCAGGGGCTCGACATGGAAGCCGAAGCGCGCCAGGTGAATGCGAAGGAGTTGGAGGAGATTCACCGGCACAAGACCGGCGCGTTGATCGTCGCCGCCGCGCGTTGCGGAGCGATTATCGGGAAGGCGAATGATAACGAGCTCGAGGCGATCGCGAGCTACGGTTCGCATCTCGGATTGTTGTTTCAAATCACTGACGATCTGCTCGACGTGACCGCCAGCGCTGAAGATCTCGGCAAGACGCCAGGCAAGGACGCGCAATCCCGAAAAGCCACGTACCCGGCCTTGTACGGCATGGAAGAAACGCGCGCGGCAGCAGCACACGCTCATCGAGCCGCTTGCGAAGCGCTCAACAAAATCGACCGCCCCACCTCACCCCTACGCGACATCGCCGACTTCATCCTCAATCGCACGGGTTGATTAACCACAAAAGGCACAAAAATCACAAAGGGCACAAAAAGAAAGAGGGAGAAAACAAGCCTCTTTCCTCCCTCACTTCTTGTGCCTTCTGTGTCTTCTGTGCCTTTTGTGATTAAAACTAGATCAGACGTCTCGGCGTCAATGTCACTTGCAGCGTCTGCTCTCCGCGACGGATCGAGAGTTTGTAGGGAACAGGCTTCTCGAACATCTCACCCAACTTCGACAACGTTAACTCTGCCGCCGGTTGACCGTTGACCGAAAGGATGATGTCGTCCGTCTGCAAGCCGACTTCCGACGCGGGCGAATTCTCTAACACGGCGCGAACACGAAACGTCCGGTAGTCGCTGCCTTCCGCGATTAAGCTCACTCCCGCTGACGAGTAGTCGTACGGAGCGTCAAACGTCGAGTTCGGCTCGAAGATAATCCGGTTACGTCCGTAATCGAGAAATAGTCGAAACTTATTCGCGACGCGCGCCCCGATATTGCCCGCGAGCGACGAACTCGCAAACGCGCCAGCCTTGTCTTCCGAGAAAAGCGTTATGGGACTCTTGATTGTGAAGCTTCCGAGCTTCAGATCCGCGACTCGTCCGATCTTCCCGTTCGTCTCACCGCCGGCGCCCGCTCCGCCCAGCGATCGGATCGTTTTCACGTCCGGACCCAACAGATGGTTTTCCGCAACGAACGGGCTGTACAGCGCGAGCGCGAGACCAGCGCCAAGGTCCAACACAAACTTCCCCTTGAGCGGCGCGTTGGCCCCGACCGGCGTCACTTCCGCTTCCAAAATTGGATGCCCATTAACCAACTTGATCGGAATACTCTCGCCCGGCCCGCTGTAAACAAACTTCTCCTTGTCGTGAAGCTTCAGCACTTTCGCCTGGTAATCGACCTCGACCACAAACTGCTTGATAAACTCCTCGCCGATTATGCCTTCAAAGGGACGGCCCGCGCGCTGCGACAGCGTCCGTCCGAGCGGGAGCGCCATCTTGACGGGCTGCGAAAAACCTTCGAGACCGTCGAGCGTGAACGATGCATCTTTAACAAACGAGCCGGTTGAGATCGCCGCGCCGGCGCCGCCGACCTTGACTTCGCCGCTGAGGTTTAGATTCATCTGTTTGGCGAGATCCAGATCGACGATCGCGAACTGGTCGCCCGTGTCCAGAACCATTGTGAGCGGCTGCCCGTTGACCTTCGCTTTCAATATGATGTGCCTGCCGTACAGTTCAAAAGGAATGGTGACAGGCGCCTTCGTCATTGCCTGCGCTGCCGATTGCGGCGCGGCGACGGGTGCGGCGGCAGTTTGCAAACCAAGCGCAGCCGCGGTGACGAGACACAGCAGCAGCAGGAACGTGATAAATGGAGTTCGTTTATTCATAAGCTAATGCTTCCCGGACGGTGGTTCGCGAGGCCTTCCATGCCGGTATGAAACTTCCGGCGGCACTTACGCTAAGTGAAACGACAAGCCAGATCAAGAGACCTAAAGGTTCGAACCTGAAATCGAGTCCGCTATGAAGCAGCGCCTTGACCATTGCGTTGCCGATGGCTTTGCCGACGGGCCAGGCGAGCAGCGCCGCAATCATCCAGCTCAGAAGTCCGAGCACGAGCCCTTCGACGATCACGATCAGCCAAACGACTCGCGGCGTCGCGCCAATGGCGCGCAACACGCCCATCTCGCGACGCCGTTCAAGCACGTTGAGACTCATCGTCGTCATCAAACCGAGGCCGCCGACGCTGCCCACGATCGCCGACATGACGATCAGAAACACATAGATCACCAGCATGTGCTGATCAAAAGCGAACCGGCTTTCAGCCTTGCTGGTGCTTCCACGCGCACGCACTCCCTCACGTTCCAAATTTTGATCGAGATTTTGCTTCACGATGGCGATTGAGTCGAAGTCGTTTTGCGCCAACGCGAGGCGGAGGCTGTTGACCATTCCGGGTTCCTGTTTTTGGATAAAGTTCAACGGAATGTACGCGGTCGCCGACGCGTACGCCTCCTTCGTAATACCGACGACGCGCCACGTCGCGACAGTGTCTTTGATTTCGAGCGTGACTGTTTCGCCGACGCGCAGCGCGGGGACTCTGCGGGCCAGCGCATCGTTGATGACGATAGCGTCCGTGTCGCCAGGTTGTAGAAAGCGACCTTCGAGGAGTTCGAGATCGAGAAGCTTTGTATCGTTTGGCAGCGCGGTGACGTTGAACTCAGTTTCAGGCAACAGTGTCGCGCGCGTCATGAACCAACCTTCAGCGTGAGTCACGCCCGGCGTGCCGGCTGCGGCGCGTTGGAGTCGTTCCCAGTCGTACGGATTCGAGAATGAGATCGTCAGATCAAATTTTCTCGCGCCGAACATGCGATCGAGCGTGTTGATTAATGAGGCGCGAACGTTCAGGGCGGACAGGAAAAAGACGCCACCCGCAGCGAGCGTCAAGACCGTCAGCGCCAACCGCGCGCGCCGTCTGAAGCCGTTGCGAATCGCAAATGCGAGCGGGCTAAACGCGCCGCCGAGTCTCGCGAGCGCGCGGTCGAAAGCGCTTGCGCCAAACGCAGTTTTCGACAGGCCAAAATCGGAGAGCGCAATCCGCACCGGCACGCCGGTCCCTTTCCAAACCGGATACGCGGCGGCGATCAGCGGCGCGGCGACTCCGACCACGGCGACCAGCACGTAAACCCAAAACGGCACGGCGTAGCTGTTGATGTCGAAGTTGAGAAACATCGCCATGTACTGGCACAACGTGCGGCTGCCGATGATTCCGAGCGGTATTGAAATAATGACGGCGGCGATTCCGAGAAAGAGCGCCTGGCCGAAGTAGATGCGCGCGATCTGCCAGCGCGTTCCGCCAATCGCCTTCATCACACCGATCTGCCGCACTTGCGACGCCATCAACGCGGTCAGCAGGTTGACGACGAGTATCCCGCTCAGGAAAAGCACGAATAGTCCGAAGCTCGACATCGCCAGTAACAACATTCCGGTGAGATCCGAGTGTGGGTGCTTGCCGGGCCTTGGGACATAGACGTCTTTAACTTCTCGTCCACGGCTCTCGATCGTCGCCTTTACGCCGGCGGCGACGCGGCTGATGTGCTCCTTGTCGAATCGGTTCTCCTTGACGAGGATGTTCAATTGATCGAGATACGCCAATTCGCCGAGTTGGACCAACGTGGGAAGATTGATGTAGCCGTAGACGATGTTCTCCATGCGCGCTTGCGCCTGGCCGACGTCGTGAACGCTGCCGCTGATCGTTAGCTGTTGCTCCGTGCCGTTGGCGGTCTTCACCGTGACCTTGTCGCCGATCTTCGCGTTCGCGACCTGAAACGCGTCGCGTTCGATCAGGATCTCTCCAGTCGCCGGCGGCCATGCGCCTGCTTCCGGTTCGAGTTTGCTGACGCGAATGTCGCCGTAATCCTTCACGACAAACAGCACGAGGTTGCGCCACTGCACGGGACCGGCTTTGATTTGTCCGCTCACGATGCGGCGCGGCTCGGCGTCACTCACTTCTCCGTTTTTCAGGATCGCGTTTACGAGATCGTCGTCGATCCTATCGACTTGCAGCACGGCGGAGGCGGGGTTCGTCGCCAGGTAGCCGCGGTCGAGCTCGCGCGTGAGGATGGCGTAAGAGGAAAGCACGGAGGCGAACGCGGAGATGCCCAGCGCGATCGCGAGCACGACGAGTGTGGTGCGCGCGCGTTCGCTCCAGAAGTCGCGGATTGCTTTATGCGAGAGCGTGGTCATTGGCAACGGCTCCGTCGGATAGTTCGACGCGGCGACTGATCACGCGCGCGATGTCGGCTTCGTGAGTGGCGATGACCACGGTGGTGCCCTGTCGCGCCATGTTGCGAAATAGATCGAGAATGGCAGCGGCAGTCGACGAGTCGAGGTTGCCGGTTGGTTCGTCGGCGAGCACCAGCGGCGGCTCGTTCGCCATCGCTCGGGCGATCGCCACGCGCTGCTGTTCGCCGCCGGACAACGTCGCGGGCAATTTGTCTGCGTGTGGACCAACGCCGACGCGCTCGAGCAACGACTGCGCGCGTTTCCGGCGTTCGCGCAACGGAAAACTTTTGCCAAAATCCATCGGGAGCATTACGTTTTCCGCGGCCGTTAACGTGGGCAGGAGCTGGAAAAACTGAAACACGAAGCCGACGTTTCGCCCGCGCCACGCCGCCAGTTTGTTCTCCGGAAACTCGTGAATCGGCGTGCCGGCGACGGTGACCAGGCCCGATGACGGGCGATCGATGCCGGCAATCATGTTGAGCAGCGTCGACTTTCCGCTGCCCGACTTGCCGACGACGCCGACGAACTCGCCCCCGCCAATCTCGAGGTCCACGTCCCTGAGCGCCGAAAAAATCCCAGCGGGCGTTTCGTATTTTTTGCTTAACTGGTGTAAAGAGATCATAGGACGCGTACTCTAAGTAGCCCGGCGCGGACTGTCCAGCACTGCAATCGTCTGATTCGACGTTGTCGAACAAAGAGGTAATCAATGTCCGGAAACGATCAACTGCATCTTGCCAACCTGAACAAGAAGGAAGACGCTCGCGTGCGGCGAACGCGCGACGCGCTGGGCGACGCACTCGTGGCGCTGATGCACGAGAAACCGTTTGAGTCGATTACGGTCCAGGACGTTTTGGACCGCGCGCACGTTGGGCGTTCGACGTTTTATTCGCACTACAGCGATAAGGACGATCTGTTGATGAGCGACGTCGATGAGTTTTTCGAGCGCGTAGCGATGGGATTGTCGGAGCGTGACGAGACTTCGGATCGTGTGTTTCCGGTGCGGGAGTTTTTCAGTCACATCGCCGAAGCGCAACAGTTCGTGAACGCGTTGTCGTCGTCGGGCAAGTGGGATGCGAATTTGGATCTCGCGCGCGGGCACTTCGCCCGCGGCATCGAGCGGCGGCTTTCGGAACTTCCGCGCGGGCGCGCGATTGCCGAGAACGAGCGCAGCGCGATCGCCTTTGCTCACGCGGGTGCGTTGTTGTCGTTGATGACGTGGTGGGTCGATCGCGGGATGAAGCAGTCAGCGGCGGAGATGGATGAACTGTTCCATCGCGTGGTGTGGGGACAACGATGATGTTAAGGCGCTTATTGCTCGCGTTTCTCCTATGCGTCGGACATGTGGCCGCGGCTCAGCTCGACGTCCTTCACTACACCGCGACGATCGAGCCTGACATTGCGAATAAGACGATTAAAGGGACCGTTAGGATTAAGTTCGCGACCGACGATTCTGTGGTCGAATTCGATTGCGGCGCGTTGGTGATTGATTCCGCTAGCAGCGCCGGCAAGGCGTTGAAATTCACGGTCCAGGATCGGCGCGTGCGAATCGAGCTGCCGCGTAAGACGAAAGAACAAGAAGTCGATATCGAGTACCACGGGGCGCCGAAATACGGCATCCGCTTCTTCCCCGATCGACACCAGGTCTACACGATTTTCTCGACGAGCCAGTGGATGGTCTGCATCGACGATCCGTCAGACAAGGCTACGCTCACACTGATACTTGTAACTCCGATGGGCCTGACGCATGTCGGAAACGGACGGCTCGCTGTTGAGAACGTTTTTCCGAACGGCAACCGCGTTACCGAGTGGCGCCAGACGATTCCGATACCGACGTACATCTTCGGTTTCGCTGCCGGGCCATACAAGACCGTGACGGAGAAGAAAGGCAACGTCGAGCTTCGTTACCTTGCGACAGACTATACCGACGCTGAAGTACATCGTATCTTTCGCGACACGCCCGATATGCTCGAGTTCTTCGAGAGCCGCGCCGGCGTCGAGTATCCTGGACCAACGTACACGCAAGTGCTGGCCGCCGGCGGAGTCGAACAGGAGATGGATGCGTTCACGGGGCTAAAGGAAGCGTACGGTAAACAGGTGCTCGCAAACGAGCAGGACGTGTGGCTCGCCGCGCACGAGTTTGCGCATCAGTGGTGGGGCAACATGGTTACGTGCCGCGATTGGAACCACTTCTGGATCAACGAAGGTATCGCGAGTTTCATGGCCGCGGCTTATCTCGAACACCGCTTCGGACGCAAGATTTACCTGCGCGAGATCGAGTCGTATCGCGCCAACTACGAGAAGGTGAAAGCGGCAGGCAAAGACAAGTCGCTCGTGTTTCCTGACTGGCTTCGTCCCACGAGCGAAGATCGAACGCTCGTTTACGACAAAGGCGCTTACGTCATGCATCTGTTGCGCGAAGAGATGGGCGAACGCGCTTTCTGGGATGGGCTGCGACTCTTTACGCGGCGACACTTCGGCAAGTCAGTTGTCACGAGCGACTTTACCAGCGCAATGCAGGAAGCAGCCAGAGGCAAGGACCTTGAGAAGTTTTTCGCGAAGTGGGTCTATCTTAGGATCGAATGAAGTACATCGCGCTAGTGCGGGCCATCAACGTCGGCGGAAAGAACCTGCTCAAGATGGACGTGTTGCGTGCGCTGTGTGAGTCGGCGGGATTGAAGAACGTGAAGACGTTTCTTCAGGCCGGCAACGTGACTTTCGAATCGACGAGCAAGAACCCTGCGCTCCTCGTCTCTCGAATCCAGAAACAACTGGCGGCTTCGATGGGTGAGTTGAAAGTGTTCGTGCTTCCGCTTGCTGAGCTCGCGAAGATTACGAGACTGGATCCGTTCAAACGAATCGAAGCGGGCGATGTGATGTTGTGCGTCGTCTTCTTCGCGGATGAGCCGGCGCGGTTGCCGAAGCTTCCGGTGAAGTCGAACGACAATCTCGAACTGATCGCGGTTCGTGATGGCGTCGCCTTCGTCGTCGCGCGACGCAAGCCGAATGGCTGGTTCGGATTTCCAAATGGCTTCGTCGAAAAACAGCTCGGCGTCACCGCAACGACCCGGCAGTGGTCCACGATCAAGAAGCTCGTAGCGTTTGCTGAGAAGGATTGATGGCGTCCCAACTACGACTGGATTTCCATTGTCCGTTCCGAAGAACTTCATCTTTGCGCAGTATTCGGGATTAAACCGGAATTGGAAGCGTCCGGTCCGCTCGTCATAGTCAAAAATCTTGTTCTCATCCGCTCCGTCTTCGCAATCCCAAAGGTGCAATATATCTCCTGCCTTCCATCCCGCGTGTTGCTTATGTATGCACTTGTGAGGATTGTAAGTGCTGCGGATGGGACTAGTGGCAGAGTCGTAGAAGAAAGCCTTGTTTCCGGAAATGACAGACAAACTCCCTCAGCAAAACTTTGATTGCCGTGTTGATATGCTTGGTGGGTTTAGCTGGATTACTCGGAAGAGACTTCGGGATCGGCAGCAGGTTGTTCGTCGGCGACCCACGAGACGAACAGTCGCAACCAATTCTCAGTAGGTTCGGCGATCTGCACACCAACCCGCGCGGTGCCGTAAATCGCCGGCGCGACTCGCACGACCAGCGCCGTGACTTCGATCGGCGCCCCATCAGGACGGTGCGCGCGCAGGTACAAGCGCTCGCCTCGAACCACCTTCTGATTCAAATGGAAAAGCGCGCCCGACGTGGAAATGTCATCCGTTTCCGTTGGCTCGCTCCACGCGGAACCATCTTCAGCCCGACCGGAAACCACAATCGGTAAACGCAACGACATGCGCAGCGCAAATCGTCGCTCTTCGTTGTTGTAAGGGGTGCTCATGTTTGACAACACTGCGGCCGGGTATCACGAAGACTGCGCGCGACGCTTGTCTTCTTTCTCCTTACTCCAATCGTAAAAGCCCTCGCCGGATTTTTTCCCTAACTTCCCTTCGCTCACCATCCGCCGCAACAGTTCCGGCGGCCGAAACGTTTCCGTTCCCAACTCGCGATGCAAATACTCGGCGATGTTCAATCGCACGTCGAGACCGACGAGGTCCGTCAACTTCAGTGGCCCCATCGGGTGGTTGTAACCGAGTTCCATCGCGGTATCGATGTCGCGCGCGCTCGCGACTCCCTGCTCGACCATCCGCATCGCTTCGAGCCCGAGCGCCACACCCAACCGGCTCGAAGCAAATCCCGGAACGTCTTTCACGACGATCGGCTCTTTTCGCATCTGCCGGCCAACCGCGGAGACCGTGTCTACCGTGCCGGCGCTGGTCTTTTCTCCGACGACGATCTCGACCAACCGCATGATATGCACCGGATTGAAGAAGTGCATGCCGATAACGGCTTCCGGGCGTTTGGAAGAGCGCGCGATTTCAGTTATAGACAGCGACGAAGTGTTACTCGCAAAGATGAACGGCCGGTCGGACGTCGATTCCAGTTGCCGCAGGATCTCCTGTTTCAGTTCCAGCTTCTCCGGGGCGGCTTCAATGATCAAATCGGCGGCGGCACATTCGTCGAGCTTGATGGTGCCGTGAATCTGCTGCAGCGTGCGGTCGCGATCGTCTTCGGTCAACTTGGCGAGTTGAATCCCCTTCGCGAGGTTCCTCTCGATCGATTCGACGCCTCGCTCCAGCGACTCGCGATCCACATCACTGAGGATTACCCGAAACCCGGAAAACGCGGCAACCTGGGCGATCCCGTGGCCCATGGTGCCTGCGCCGATCACGGCAATCGTTTCAACCGAAGCCATCAGGTTCGACTACCTCAATATCCGTAGTTATACTATACGCTCTACCGTTTGAAAACCACGGATTTAAAGATAACTATGGATAACGAAACGATTAAGCGAGACGTCGTGATCATCGGATCCGGCCCAGCGGGCCTGACCGCCGCGATTTATACCGCCCGAGCGAACCTGAGCCCGTTGCTGATCGACGCTCCGGCTGACGCCGAAAAACAGACCACGCCGGGCGGGCAGTTGATGATTACGACCGATGTTGAAAACTATCCCGGGTTTGCGAAAGGCATCGACGGCCCGCAACTGATGGACGAGTTTCGCAAGCAGGCTGAACGATTCGGGACCGAGTTCATGGAGACGTGGATCACGGAAGTTGACCTCAGCGAACGTCCGTTTCAGCTTTTTACCGAAGGCGCGACTATATCGACGGAAACGCTGATCATTGCCACGGGTGCGTCTGCGAAGTGGCTCGGGATTCCGGGTGAGGCGAAAGTGCCGGACGGTTTTGGTGGAAACGGTGTGTCGGCGTGCGCAACTTGCGATGGACCGTTGCCGGCGTTTCGTAACAAGACGCTGGTTGTGGTTGGCGGTGGTGATACGGCCATGGAAGAGGCGACTTTTCTGACGCGCTATGCCGCGAAGGTCTACGTCGTTCACCGGCGAGACAAGTTGCGGGCGTCGAAGATCATGCAGGCGAAGGCGTTCCAGAACGAGAAGATCGATTTCATTTGGGATACTGCGGTTGAAGAGATCGTAGGGACGCCGGATGAAGGCGTCACGGGTGTGCGCTTGCGGAATCTGAAGACGGGCGATGAGCAGATCTTTCCCTGCTCCGGCGTGTTTGTCGCGATCGGCCACAAGCCAAATACGGATTTGTTCCGCGGCCAACTGCAAATGGACGAGATTGGGTATCTCAAAACTTCCGGCCATTCGACGGCGACCAATATTCCCGGCGTGTTTGCTTGCGGCGACGTGCAGGACTCGGTTTACCGCCAGGCTGTGACCGCAGCAGGTAGCGGCTGCATGTCAGCCATCGACGCCGAACGCTTTCTCGATCACCTGCCGGTCGCGATGCCCACCGGCGATGAAGTCACGATCGAAGGCGAACACATAACGCCCGATCACAAAGCCATCATCACACCAGACGGACACATGGTGTCGAACACGGATTAAAGCAAAACGATCGAATCGTCTTTGTCGCGGCGTGAGGGGGTTGGGGCAGGACGATGCACAGGTTCGATTAGCACTTCGTCGTTGAGCGGGCACGGTTCGCAGTAGACGCCAAGGCGTTCTCGACGATCTTCACAATCATTACAACCAAGCGACAGACCGAGTTGACGCAACGACTCCAACAGCGGCAGCAACAACCGCCCGCGCTCCGTCAACGCATACTCGATATGCGGCGGATTCCCACCAAAATCAGTCCGCTCGACGAAGTTGTCGTTCTCCATATCGCGCAACCGTCCCACGAGCGTGCGACTGCTGATCGGAAACAAGCTGTTCAGCAACTCCATCGTGCGCTTTGGCCCAGACACCAACTCGCGCACGACGAGCATCGTCCACTTGTCCCCGAGCATTTGCAGCGCGCCGGTAATCGGACAGCCGTCGAGTTCGCGTCGCTTCATCGTTAGCTACGGTCTCAGGTTGATGTTGTAAGTTTTGATTTTGGAGTTGAGCGTCGTCGCATTCATTCCCAGCAGACGGGCGGCCCGCGACTGATGCCCGCCGGTCTGCTCCAGCGCCCGCCTGATCAAGTCGATCTCAAACCGTCGCACTTCTTCGTAGAAATTGATGCCGCGTCCGATGTCACCGACAGCAAGATTGCTCGCGCCATCATGATGTCCGGACGTGACCGACTTCGGATCGCTGATCTCCGCGCGCAAGCATTCCTTCGTGACCTCTTCACCAGGCGCAATCACTACCGCGCGTTCGATCGTGTTTTCCAACTCACGGACGTTCCCCGGCCACGAGTACTGCTCGAGCAGCGCCAGCACCTCCGGCGCCAACTGCTCGGACACGTTCCGCCCGTTCTCCTCGTTGTACTTCTGAATGAAGTGTTGGGCCAGCGGCAGAATGTCTTCGCGTCGATCGCGCAGCGGCGGCAGTTCGATTGGCACGACGGCGAGCCGGTAGTACAAGTCTTCGCGGAAACTTCCCTGCCGCACAGCTTCTTTCAGATCGATGTTTGTCGCTGCGATGATGCGCACGTCGACGCGACGCGGCATCGTGTCGCCAAGCGGCGTGAACTCGCGTTCCTGAATCACGCGCAGCAAACGCACCTGCGTCTCCGGTGGAATGTCGCCAATCTCGTCGAGGAAGATCGAACCACCGTCGGCGACTTCAAACAAACCCTTCTTCGCCGCGACTGCGCCGGTGAAAGCTCCGCGCGTGTGTCCAAACAACTCCGATTCCAGCAACTCCGACGGGATGTTGGAACTGTTCACCGTCACAAACGGACGGCCTGCGCGCGTGCTCGCCTCGTGAATCGCTTTCGCGATCAACTCCTTACCGGTCCCGCTCTCGCCCGTGATCAGCACCGTCGATCGCGCCGGCGCGACCTGCTCGACGAGCCGAAAGACTTCCTGCATCAAGTCAGACCGGCCGATGATCTCGCCGCGATCGACTGCCTTACTCATCGCGCGCCGCAGCGTCCGTCGTTCTTCTTCCTTACGCCGTCGCTTGATACCGGCCTGGATCGTCGCGGTGATCTGTTCGTTCTGAAACGGCTTTCTGATGCAACCAAACGCGCCGCGTTCCCACGCCGCGATGGCCGTGTCGAACGTCGCGTAAGCAGTGATCATCACGATCACGGCTTCCGGATCCATCTTCAAAAATTCTTCGAGCGCGCGTAAGCCGCCGATGCCGGGCATCGACACGTCGAGCAACACCACGTCGAAAGCGCGCCGGCCGTAAGCTTCGAGACCTTCCTCGCCCGTCTTTGCGAGATCGACGCGATAGCCTTCGGCAGTGAGAAGAGTCTCGAGGACTTCGCGCATGATCTCTTCGTCGTCGACGACGAGGACCGAGCCCTTCCTGGAGTTTCGTCTTTCAGTCTTCATCTGCATAACAATAACAAGACGCGTTAGTTTAGCTACGCGCCGGTCTACATTCAAACACGGATTGAAACTTGATTAGTCGCCGACGGCCTGGAGACGGGCGCGAACGCGCGCGCTCGGCAAGGTTATGCGGAAGGTGGTGCCGCGGCCGGGTGTGCTGTCGACGCTGATGTGGCCGGCGTGTTCCTGAACGATGCCGTACGAAACGGCGAGGCCGAGCCCGGTGCCCTGGCCGACGCCTTTGGTCGTGTAGAACGGATCGTAAATCTTGGCGACGTTCTCGGGCGCGATGCCGATGCCGGTGTCGGCGATCTCGACGGTTGGAGATCCGTCGTCGGCTGTGTGCGTCGCGACGGTGATGCGCCCCCCGTCGGGTATCGCGTCGCGTGCGTTGAGGATCAGGTTGGTGAAGACCTGCTGTAGCTTGCCGGCGTTTCCATAAGCTTCCGGAACGTCGTCGCTGTAGGAGCGGACGAGCTCGATCTGGTTGCGACGAAGCTGCGGTTCGAGTAGTTGCAATGTGTCGTCGAGCACGCGCGCGATATCCAGGACACCAAACTCGGTCGCACTGCCGGTGCGTGAGAAGTTCAACAGGTTGTTGACGATGTTCGTGGCGCGCTCTGCCTGCGTGCGGACCTTCTGCAACAACGCGTGCTTCGGATCGGTCTCGTTCAACATGCCGAGCAGCATCTGCGTGTACGACGAGACGCCGGTCAGCGGCGTGTTCACTTCGTGCGCCACACCCGCGGCGAGCAGACCGATCGACGAGAGTTTCTCGCGTTGCTGCAACTGCTCTTCAAGACTGATGCGCGTAGTGACGTCTTCGAGAACGACGAGCGCGCCCGTTTGTCCTTGTCCATCCTGCAACGGCGCGAGCGCGATGTTCAGCACGAGTGAACGGCTGCCGAGCGTGGCGGTGTGCAGCTTGTAGATGTTGCGAATCTCGCGGAGCCGCCAGCCGCCTTTGCCCAAGACCTGGTGCAGCGTGTCGGCGAAGTCGTCGGAGAACAGCTCCTCGACGCGTTTGCCGATCGCAGCGTCGCGACGAAGATCCAGAATGTGTTCGAGCGCTGAATTGAGACGCGTCACGCGCCCTTCGAGGTCCACGGCCAGCAGTCCCACGTTGATCGACTCGATGATCGACTCGTTGAACTCCTTCAGCAGTTTCAACTCCGACGCGCGCTCCTGCTGGTCTTTGTAAAGCAGACTGTTCTCGATTGCGACCGCAATGTAACCCGAAACAGTTCGCAGAATCTCGACGTCTTCGGATGATAGCAACGCCCCGTCAACCGAACGTCCGAGACCCAGTACGGCGACCATGCGCCCGCGAACGACGCACGGCACGAAGTAATGAAGCGAACGCCTGACGGAGGCTGCGCTATCGGTCGTCAAATCAAGGTCGTCGGCGCGTACCACGCCGCTATCCGCCGATCGCACGCGAATCATGTCGCGGAAGTCAGGCGGCACAGTCAGCGGTATCGAAAGTCCTTCAGCACGCGCAACGGCGTAACCTGACGGCGAGTTCCTGTCTTCGACGAAGATCGCCACGCGCCCGACGTTCATCACTTCCTGTAGACGGCTGACTAACGAATCCAGCAGCGGTTCGAGCGCCGTCGTCGCCGAAAGCGTCCGTCCGAAATCGAGCAAACTGTTTCGCAGGTCGTAACGTTCGCCGTAGAAGAGACGATCGACGTGCTCCTGAAGGAAGTGTTTGACTGGCGCCGCGACCATCACGATCGCCGCCATCGCAAGCACCGCGATCACGACGCGCAATGTGATCTCTCCGGACGTCGCCGGCTGGTCCGAGCCAAACGCGTATAGCCCGCCGGTATAGACGACGACGCCGATCAGCAATGCAACCGCGAGCGTCGTCAACGCATAAACAAAAACGCGACGCACGACCAGCTCAACGTCCATCAAGCGATAACGCAGGACTGAATAGCCGAAGGCAAACGGAATGATCGCCAGCGGCAGGATCGCCACGTCAGTCAACCAGCGATCGGTCGGCGCGCCGATGAGATAAAAGAGTGCGTAGAGAGATATGAACGGCGTGATGGCGAGCACCGAACCCCAGACCACCCACTTCACCTGCTGCCTGACGACCGTGCTCTTCACATTGACGAGCGTCCGCAGCAACAACGCCGCTCCGCCGGTCAACGCTAATGTCAGATGGGCAATCAGCAGCCAGTAAAAAAATGTGCCGATCCCTTGCGTGACCGGGATGTTCTTGAATACCGGGATTGCTTTAGCCACCTCGTCGCGCAGGTAAACGACGATTGCGAAGGCAAGCAGGACGAAAGCGGGAACGTAGAGCAAGATCGCTCGCCGGCGGCGAGTCGGAAACAGTTGTTGCCGTGTTGGGTAAAGGGCGCAGAAGTGTAGAAAAACCGGCGCGAAGAAGATCAATGCGACAGTGTCGAGAAAGGCGACCGCCAGGTCCAGGTCGTCATAAGCGCCGATCGGCGTATAAAAATGGAAGACAAAAGCGCACAAACACAACGTGGCGAAGTGGAGCACGAACGGTGCGCGGCCGCCCTGTTTGAATAGCACGAAGAAGCCGACGAACAGGTAGATCAACCCGACCAGATTGATGTAGAGCTCGCGCGGCGTCCACTTGTGAACTGCGTCCAGGTTGTCGAGGTCGGCCCAGTAGTCGCGCGTCTCTGGAGGGTAGGAAGGACGCTCCATTAAATAGTGCAAACTGCCGCCGACGCGCGCCTGTTCGAGATAGATCTGGATGTCGCGGGCGCGGGTGATCTCTTCCGGCTTGGTTTTACCGTCGAAGTTGATGCCGATTAGTCGATCGCCCGGCAACAGCCACGCGCGTTGACCTGCTGAACCCGGCTCGACACTCTGGGCGATGATGCCGTCCGCGGTATCGACCCATTGAACGCCGTCCCACGGCACATCTCGATGCTGAGCTCGTTCACGGAAATTGAGGACACCGGCGCTGATCAAGAGCGCTGCGCCGATTAGCAGGAACCATGTCTTAGTTGTGAGTACCGAACCCTTCACTGACGTCCTGACCTTCTCCCCAATTCAGAGGAACTGGTGATCCCACCGTTTTAGGCAAGGAATGTTCCCATTCTGTCCCGTGCTCGATTCGCCTCTTTGACGGACCAAGCTCGCGTAGAACCATCCATCTTTTCGGAATTTTCCGAGAATTTGGAACGGCTCGCGTCGCATTCCAGCGACCGTCGGGCGACTCGATGAAGGAGCGTTAGGAGAGGAGCGAGTTGGGCGGACCGCTCACTTATCGAGCACCTGATTGCGCAGTGCTAGAACCTGACTGAGATTCCGCCGCGAACAGACCGCCGGGTGTTACCGACAAACGTAAACACGTCTCCGTTATCTGTACTGACCTGAGCGTCCAGAAGATTGCGTGCGTCGAGTATTGCTTCGGCGCGCACCGGCAAGCCGAAATTCGGAAGATCCTGGGTTACCTGGATGCTCAACGAAGGATCGTAAACGCCCAACCGGCCCGCGAATGGATCGATTGCAAACACTGTCGCTTCGGGCGAGAAGCGGAAGACGGTCCGGACGTGGGTTCCGGTGTCGAAGCCCGCAGCGAGTTGCAGTGCGCCGGTCTGGAAAAGAGCATTCTCAAATAGGTCCGCTGGAGTGGAGAAACCGCTCGCTGCCAGTCGCTGGCCGCGTCCAAACGAGTAACCGGCGGAAGCCGTCCAGACCCGATTCAAACGGCGCGTGTAAACCACGCGCATCCCGCGTGAAGAACCCTGCTGATTCGCGACGTGCAGAAAAGCAGCGCCGCTGTCGCCTGAAAACGCGGTCGACGGAAAACTCATGAACCCGACACCGCGGCCCGTCGTCGTGTCGAAGAAAGCCGTGGCCTCGACGTTGGAACTGTTGTCGAGCACTCGTTCGACGCCAAACTCGAGCCGGTGACTTCGCTCGAGCACCGCCTGCCCATCGACAAACGCGATTGGATGAAACGCGCTCTCGTTGTTTCTGAAAACAACTTGCTCGTCTTCAAACGTCGCGACGCTCTGGATACCGTCTTCTTCACCACCCGACGCGAACGCAGCTTTCACACGCGTCCGTGCGTTGACGTCGTACTGGACGCCGAATCGCGGCGTGATTGAATGAGCGGCGCCCGCGCCGACGAAGCGCGAGTAGTCGAGGCCCATCACGATCACGATTCCGTCGCGCACGATCCACTCATCGACGGCGCGTAGCGAAATCTGACCGCGCACTGAGTCTTGATCGTGGACCCTGCTGGTCCAGACTGGAGTTTCGAATTTCAAACCGGAACCGGTGACGCCCACGCGATGACGATTACCGACGCGAATGCGCGTTGTGCCTTCAATTCGTTGCGGCGCGTCGCCGAGTCCTGTTTGGCCGGAGAAGATCAGTTCGACGCGCTCTGAAACCGGCGTAGCTACTGCGAAGTTGATTCCCGTATACGAAGGAGCAAATGAGTTGCCGGCGACGTAAGTTTCGAAAACACCGTGCGGCCTTACTTTCGACTCGCGGTCCGAATCCGCTGTAGCGGTGGGTGCTGTCTCCATCTCGGAAGCGTCCGCGGTTTGGGCTGCTTCGGCGTCCGCGACAGCTTTCAGAGTTGCGTCTTCGGTTCCGTCGATTTGGAATATCGAGCGTCTGCTTTGTATTGAACGCAGCGTCCACTTCACGTCGTCGCGATCGCGGCGGCGTTCAGGCAGTGTATTGCCGTAGCCAACTGGTACGAGGTTGAATTTATAAACCAGTTCCTGCGAGGCCCTTACTTCAACAGACGAGAAGACGACTTCACTGAACCCGGCAGCAATCGCTCTGATTCCGTAGCGACCAGGTGTGACCTTGGCGATGAAGTTTCCCTTACCGTCGGTGTGTGCTTCCTTAGCGACCTGCTTCGCGCCTTCGCGCAGTAAAGACACGAGCGCGCCTGCAAGCGGATTGCCCTTGTTGTCTACAACGGTGCCGGTGATGGTTCCCAGTGACTTGGCGGGAGCAGCCTGCGCAATGCCAGGCATTGCGATGCCGGATATGCCGACGACCAACGACACCAATGCGAGCCAGGACAAACTAAGAGTTAACGCTCTTCTCATGGGCTTTTTAGACCTCCGCGACCAGAGTCCCTGGGAAGCGACTGCGGGGAGCACTACAGCAAGGCATTTTCGTCCACGGTCAAGTGCCTGTCAAGTAACACAGGGGGTAAATATGGGCAATTTTCGGCATTTTCTAACGGCGGATCGCCCCGGATTTAACGAGTGTTAACGCCGAAACCCGACGCGCCCGCCCGGCGCTACCGCTTCCGCTGCGGTCGTGCTAGGATTCCTCACCCCAATTCACCCATCGGCGCCCTTATGCACTGTTTGGTTTCCAACAGATGATAGACGAAGTTCAATCTACAAAACTCCCCAATGGGATAGTCGTTCTTACCGAACACATGCCAGGCCTGCGGTCAGTGACTGCCGGCATCTGGGTCCGTCGTGGCTCACGTCACGAGACCCCGGAGCTCAACGGCATCTGTCATTTTATCGAACACGCGGTTTTTAAGGGCACTCAGCGCCGAACGGCCCGTGATATCGCAGTCGAGACCGACCAGCTTGGGGGACATCTTGACGCCTACACTACCCATGAGATGACGGGTTTCACTACGAAGGTTGCGGACGTCGCCCTTCCCCAGGCGATAGATCTGCTCGCCGACCTGGTGGCACACCCGCGTTTCGAGCAGGAAGACCTCGACCGGGAGCAGAAAGTCATCCTGGAAGAGATGAAGATGGTGGAAGACACGCCCGACGAACTGCTGGGCGAGCTCTTCAACGCCGCTTACTTCCCAAACCAACCGCTGGGACGACCGATCGAAGGCACGAAAGAGACGGTGCCAACGTTCGATCACAAAACGACGGTCGCGTTTCACGCGCGCGAGTTCTCCTACAGCAACCTCGTCGTCGCCGCGGCGGGCAACGTCGACCACAGTCGTTTGCTCGAGTTGGTCGGTCAGGCGTTCGACGGCTGCGAGAGTGGCGCGGCTTTCCGGCCGCTCACGGTTGAAGGATCGAAGCCTCGTCCGGCCGCGCCGATCCTGATCGAACAGAAGAACGAACTGGAACAGGCACATCTCGTGCTCGCTACGCCATGGCCCCACGCGCTCAGCGAAGATCGTTACGCTGCGAGCTTGTTAGCGTCGGTGATCGGCGGCGGCACGTCGAGTCGTCTGTGGCAGGAAGTGCGTGAAGAGCGCGGCCTCGCTTATTCAGTCGGCGCCGCGGGAAGCGCGTTTTCGGATATCGGAGTCTTCAACGTCTATGCCGGCACGTCGCCGGAACAACTCGACGAGGTGCTCGATCTGTCGCTGAACCAGTTACGCGAAGTTGTACGTCACCCTGTTTCAGAAGAAGAGCTTCGCATTGCGAAGGACCAGGCGATTTCGTCGATCCTGCTCGGGCTTGAATCGTCGAGCGCGCGGGCCAGCACGTTGGCGCGACAAGAGATCATTCACGGGCGGCGCATCTCACCAGATGAAGTGATCGCAAAGATCCGCGCGATCACACTCGATCAACTCCAGGAAGTCGCGCAAAATTACTTCAACTCGGAAACGATCGCGCTCGGCGCGCTCGGAAACCTGAATGGTTTCAAAGTAGATCGCTCGCGGCTCGAAATCTAGAACCACAAAAGGCACAAAAACAACAAAAGGTTTGTTATAGTTGCGCCGCTAATGAAACTTACCGTTCTCGGCAGCGGATCAACTGGCAACGCAGTCCTGATCGTTGCAGGCAATACACGAGTACTCGTCGATGCCGGTCTAAGCGCAAAAGAGATCGCGCGCCGGCTCGCACTTGTCGGCGAAGACGCGCAACGTCTCGACGGCGTCCTCGTCACACACGAACACGGCGATCACGCCGGCGGACTTCGCGTCTTGTTAGGCTCCGTCGATTGCCCCGTCTACATCTCAGCTCAAACACTCGACGCTTACGTCAGCGAACGTTTCAACGTCAGCAGCGACGAACCGCGTCGCCGCGCAGATGCGCTGCGCGATCGCGTCGAACAGATCGAGTCGAGCAAAGACTTCCGCATCGGCGAGATCGACTTTCACCCGTTCACGATCCCTCATGACGCAGTCGACAATTTCGGTTTCACGGCAACGCATCACGGCGTGAAGATCGCCACGGTGATGGATTTCGGCCACATCACGACGCTGGTGACCGAACGACTGCGAGGCTGCGCCGCGATCGTCATCGAATCGAATCATAGTCGAGACATGCTGAAGGCCTGCGACGCTTACCCGTGGGAGCTCAAGCAACGCATCCTTTCGCGCCTTGGCCACCTATCGAACGAAGATCTCGCCGACTGGATCAAGCACGGTTTTGACGGCTGCGCGAAGTACATCGTGCTGGCCCACCTCTCGCAACGGGCCAACAACCCGTATCTCGCAAAGATCAACGCCGAAGTCGCGCTCCAGGAAAAAGCCCCGCTCTTTTACGGCTCGACTGAGGTCTGTCTTTCCTATCCGAAAGAACCCACGCCCTGGATCGAGGTATGAGAAGGGCGCTCGTATTGATCGCACTCCTCTCGGCGACGGCGTTCGCCTGCGGATTGAATAATCAACGCGAACGACTGCCGCCTGAAGTCGAGGAAGCGGTGAACAGTATCGGCAACAACCTCGACCAGGAGCGTTACGAGCAGATCTATAACGACTCCTCGGATCTCTGGAAACAGAGCGTCACGCTCGAACAGTCGACCGACGTCTTCAAAACGCTTCGCACAAAGCTTGGAAAAGTCGAAAGCCGTGCTCTCAACGCCGCCGCCGAGCAGCAGAACTCCGGCGGAGCGTTGAAAGGCCACGCCTTCATTCTCAGCTACGAAACTCGCTTCGAACGCGGCTCCGGCATGGAGACTTTCACATTGATCGAAGAGAATGGACGCTGGCTGCTCGCACGCTACTTAGTTAACTCAACGGATCTCAGATGATTGATCGCTACACATTGCCCGAAATGGGCGCGCTCTGGTCGGAGCAGAACAAGTTTCAGAAGTGGTTGGACGTGGAGATCGCGGTCTGCGAAGTCCACGCGGACAACGGCATCATCCCGCGCGACGCGCTCGAACAGATCAAAACGCGCGCTCGCTTCTCGGTCGATCGCATTAACGAGATCGAGAAGACGACGAATCACGACGTCATCGCGTTTACGACAAACCTCGCGGAGTCGATCGGAGAAGCATCACGGTTTGTTCACTATGGTCTGACGTCGTCCGACGTCGTCGACACCGCCAACGCGCTGCTGCTGCGCGACGCCTCGGACATCCTGCTGCCGAAAGTCGATCGGTTAATGGAGGTGCTGAAACGCCGCGCGTTCGAGTTCAAGAACACACCGCAGGTCGGACGTACTCACGGCATTCATGCCGAGCCGACGTCCTTCGGTTTGACGTTCGCTCTCTGGTTCGACGAGATGCGCCGCAATCGCGATCGACTCATGCGAGCGAAAGATGCAGTCGCGGTGGGAAAGATCAGCGGCGCCGTCGGCGCGTTTGCGCATCTCGATCCGTCAGTTGAAGAAGCCGTTTGCGCTCGTCTTGGTCTGAAAGCCGCACCGGTGTCGACGCAAGTGATTCAGCGAGACGTTTACGCCGAGTACTTGACGACGCTGGCTATCATCGCCTCGACGCTCGAGAAGATGGCGCTGAACGTTCGTCACTGGCAGCGCACCGAAGTGCGCGAAGCGCAGGAACGTTTCACCAAGGGCCAAAAAGGTTCCAGCGCGATGCCGCACAAACGCAATCCAATCATCTCCGAACGCATCTGCGGCATGGCGCGAGTCGTGCGGGCGAACAGCATCGTCGGTCTCGAGAACGTCGCGCTCTGGCACGAACGCGACATCTCTCATTCATCGGCCGAACGCGTCGTCCTGCCGGATTCCAGCATCGCGCTCGACTACATGCTGCAAAAGGCGATCGGGTTAATCGACGGCCTTGTCGTCTATCCCGAACGTATGCTGGAAAACCTGAAGGCAACAAAAGGTTTGATATTCAGCGGGCAACTGTTGTTGGCGCTGACAAACAAAGGCGTCTCTCGCGAGACAGCCTACGACTGGGTCCAACGAAACGCGATGAGAGTTTGGGATGAAGACCGTGACTTCCAAACACTCGTCAAAGCAGACGACGAGATCAAGTCATATCTATCGGTGGAAGAGATCGAGCGAACCTTCTCTTTGGATCACTACCTGCGCAACATCGATGCGATCTTTGAGCGCGTGTTCGAGTAAACCAATCTACTTGGTGGAGAACTTCTCGGCGAAGTTACCGATCACCGGCAGCTTGAAATACTGTCCCTGGAAAGCCTTGATCATGCCGAGTATCCAACCAATCACGGCCGCTATGAAGACGGCGAAGATGATCAGACCGACCACGAGGCCGACCAGTGTACCGAGCACTCCGCTAATCTGACTGGCAATGATCGCAAGGACGAACCACAGGATATAAAGCGCGATCATGACTACAAAGAAGGTGACCGACAGTATCAATGACTGCATCGCATGAAAGCGCACAAGCCGGCTTTCTTTTTCGATCAGGAAGAAGACCAACCCCGAAACCCAGTTGAATACATAGGACAATAACGCTGCGATGTTCTCATCAAGCCCGGTACTCGATTTCGCCACTTGGACGGGCGACGGCGTCGTTTGGACGGGCGGCGGGTTTTGCATTATAAGTTTCTCCTAAAGAAAAGCTGGGCGAGCAACAGGTCGGGAGATATTATTCCAATAACTGTTTTTAAGGCAATTAATTAGTCAAATCCCAATCAAGAGAGATGAAAGCTAAAGTCTACGTAAACCTGAAATCCGGCGTTCTCGACCCGCAAGGCAAGGCCATCCAGCACTCGGTGGAACTGCTCGGATTTACCGGAATTTCCGACGTGCGCCAGGGGAAATACTTCGAGATCTCGCTCGCCGACGGCATCGATAATGACAAGGCGCGCGAATCGGTCGAGAAGATGGCGCGCGAAGTGTTGTCCAACCCGATAATTGAAGACTACCGCGTGGAGATAGAAGCTTGAAGTTCGGCGTTATTGTTTTTCCGGGGTCCAACTGCGATCACGACGCCTATCACGTGATCTCGAAACACGTCGGCCAGCCGGTCGACTTCATCTGGCACCGCGAGACGGATCTCAGCACTTACGACGCGGTCATCATTCCGGGAGGCTTCTCCTACGGCGACTACCTTCGCGCCGGAGCTCTCGCGCGTTTCTCGCCGGTAATGAATTCGGTCCAGAAATTCGCCGAAAGCGGCCGGTTTGTGCTCGGAATCTGTAACGGCTTCCAGATCCTTTGCGAGGCTGGACTGCTGCCGGGCGCGCTGATTCGCAACCGCGACCTGCATTTCATCTGCGATCACGTTTATGTCCGCGTCGAGACGACGGACAGCCCTTTTACAAACGAAATCCAGAAGGGCTCTGTGCTCCGTATTCCGATAGCGCACGCCGAAGGAAACTACGTTTGCGACGATCAAACGCTCGCGGAATTGAAGAATGAAGACCGCATCGTGTTTCGTTATTGCGACCCGAACGGTACGATCACCGAGGCTGCCAATCCGAACGGTTCACGCGAAAACATTGCGGGCATCTGCAATCGCGAACGCAACGTGCTCGGTTTGATGCCGCATCCGGAACGCGCCTGTGAAGACCTGCTCGGATCGAGCGACGGCCGCGACATCTTCCGTTCACTGGCGGCAACTCTCGCAGCCGCCGTTTGATGGTTAACCTGCTAATCACATGAAACGACTACTACCGTTCATCATCATCCTCGCAGTTCTCGGCGTAGCGTTAGGCAGCGCCTGGTATATGACGCGCACGCCGTCTTCGTCATCCAGCGGAAGTGCGGCGACACCCTCGCCGGGTTCGCGAACGCAGCCGACGCCCGCTACGGTGCGCACGGGTGTTCCCGGGGCTGATCCTCCGCACACAATGGGACCGCCCACGGCGCCGGTCCACATCGAAGAGTTTGGCGATTTCGAATGTCCGCCGTGTGGCATGTTCCATCCTGTCCTCAAACAGATGAAGCAGGAGTTTGGCGACAAGCTGCACATCACGTTTCGCGAGTTTCCGTTGACCGGGAACCATCCGCACGCGCTGGCCGCAGCTTCGGCGGCGGAAGCGGCGGGATTGCAGAACAAATTCTGGGAGATGCACGGGCAGATTTTCGAGCATCAGGCAGAGTGGAAGAACGCCTTCGACGTCAGATCGGTGTTCGAAGGGTATGCAAAACAGATCGGGCTCGACGTCGAACGATTCAAACACGACGTCGACAGTGATCGCGTAGAGCAACGCATCTTTCTCGACGGGAAGCGCGGCCACTCGATGGGCGTGAACAGTACGCCGACGGTTTTCATGAACGGCCGCGACGTGCCGTTCGACCAGTTGATTGATCCGAACAAGTTTCGCGCGCTCATTGAGAACGAGCTTAAGGCCGCGGCAGGACAGAAGTGATCCGCGGCAAAGCACTATATATCGCGATCGCGTTGCTTTCCCTGGTGGGTCTGGCCGATTCACTTTACCTCACAATCGAGCACGTAACCGGACAGAGCGTGCGTTGTACTATCGTTGCGGGTTGTTCGGAGGTGCTGAGCAGCTCGTACGCGACAGTCGCTGGACTTCCGCTCGCCGCGTTCGGCGCGGCGGCTTATTTCACGGTTTTCAGCCTGGCGACACTGGCGATCTTTGGCTATGGAATCGCCGGAAAACTGCTGGCGCCGCTGACCGGCTTGATGGTGCTCGTTAGCTTGTGGCTGATCTACTTGCAGGCTTTCGTGATTCGCGCCTTTTGCCAGTTCTGTCTTCTGTCGGCAGCGATTACAATCGTCATGTTCGTGATTGCGTTGGTGGCGTGGAAGAAAGGTAGTTTGAGATGAGTCAGCAGCCCACGGTGGCGGACATTTTTCGGCGCGCGCAGGCGTTGCGGAAAGAAAATTCCGACTGGTCGTACAAGCAGTTGAGCGCGCAGTTGGTGAAAGAGTTTTCGGGAGGCGCGCTGCCTTCGTTGCACAACCTGACGATACCGGAGCAGGACGATCGCGCGCCTGAAGAAGATTGGACCGCCGGCTTGCCGATCGTGCGTCGCGGAATTCAGTTCAACGACTGGAACGAGATCATCGGCGGGATCGTGCTGAGCCTCGAACAAACAGAGAATTACGAACGCGCGCGCGGGCCGGAAGGCGACCGCGACGAGTGGCACAACCGAAACGTCGGCATCGCTGACGCGGTCGCGAAAGGCGTCGGCAAGTGGATGCCGGAAGAGTTGATGGCCCTGGCGGAGAAGCACGGTAAGAAATAGAAATGGCCTTTGGACTTAGGTCTTTGGTCTTCGATTACCGCGACCAAGACCTAAGACCCAAGACCCAAGACCAATCGATTATGAGTTTTCTCGACAATCTATTCGTTGACCCGAAATACCAGAACACGGATCCGCGTCCGGCCGATGCGATCGAGGATCCGGAGATCATCATCAGCCCGGACACGCGTCGCGATCAGCGTCTGCCGCCCGGACAATCGCGGACGAAGAAGTGGCCCGTGCTCGATGCGCACGGAACGCCCAAAGTCGATCTCGCGACGTGGTCGTTTGAAGTTGAAGGTCTGGTTGAGAACCAACTGAAGTGGTCGCTGGACGAGTTCATGCAACTGCCGGTCGTGCGCGTCTACGCTGACTTTCATTGCGTGACGCGCTGGTCCAGGCTGGACAACGTCTGGAGCGGCGTATCGACGCGCGAGATCGCGCGGCTCGCCGGACTTAAACCGGAAGCGAAGTTTGTGCTCGCGCTGGCCTACGACTATGGCTGGACCACCAACGTTCCGCTCGAGTATTTCCTGAAAGAAGATTCACTGTTTGCCTGGTCGCACGACGGTCAGCCGATCCCACCCGAACATGGCGGACCGGTGCGTTTGATCATCCCGCAGCTCTACGCGTGGAAGTCGGCGAAGTGGGTGAAAGGTGTGCGCTTCCTCGAAGAAGACCAGGCGGGCTTCTGGGAAGAAGGCGGTTATCACATGCGCGGCGTGCCGTGGGGCCCGGGTGACGGCGAGCGATTCCGGTGGTCGTGAGTTAGCAATGGAACGAATGACAACCGGCGCTGCTCCGAAAGACGCGGCCGCGGTAATCCTTCTCAAGCAGAATACCGATCCCGACAATCCCGAAGTGTTTTGGGTCCGGCGCAGCGATAAGCTGGCGTTTCTCGGCGGTTTTCATGCGTTTCCGGGTGGACAGATCGACGTCGAAGACGCGTCGGTCGACGTGCGCAACGCGCCGAATCCGGAAACGGCCGCGATGATCAGCGGCGCTGCGCGTGAGTTGTTCGAAGAGCTTGGCGTGCTCGCGGCGCGTGGCGGTGAGACGCTGACGAAAGGCCAGCGCGCGTCGTTGCTCGACGATCTCGAATCCAAGCGAATGTCGTGGCCCGCGCTGTTGGACCACTACAATCTTTATCTCGACGCAGATGACTTCACGTTTGTCGGCCGCTGGGTCACGCCGCCATTCAACGCGCGACGCTTCGACACCTGGTTCTTCCTGGTCAACTGTCCGCCAAAACAGGAGCCGAACGTGATCGCGGGCGAGCTGTCAGGCGGCGAGTGGTTGCCGGCGCGCGACGCTTACGGCCGCTGGATGAACGACGAAGTCGTGGCCGTGCCGCCGACGCTGCATGCCTTACGAATGCTCGGCGCCGGGATGACTCCGGATCTCATCGACCGTTTTTTGTCGATACAACAGGCGCAGGGCGTGCCCGAGCGGCAGATCACGTTTCGTCCCAACTACATCTGTTTTCCGGTGCGCACGCCGACGCGGCCACCCGCAACGCACACCTGCTGCTACATCGTTCACACTGCAAAAGAGATGCTGATCTTAGATCCGGGTTCGCCGTACGAAGATGAACAGCAAGCGCTGGCTGATTGCGTTGACGAGATGATCGGGGCCGGGCGAAAAGTGCGCGAGATCATTCTCACGCATCATCATCCGGATCACGTTGGTGGCGTAAACGCACTGAAAGCGCATCTCGGCGGCAACGTCCCGGTCGCTGCGCATAAAGAGACAGCGAATATTTTCAACGAAGTCGATCGTTTTATAGAAGATGGCGAGATCATCACGCTCGAAGGCGACCCGCAGCTTCAGTTGGAGGCGATGCACACTCCCGGTCATGCGCGTGGACATCTCTGTTTCCATGACGCGCAACGCGGCGTGCTGATCACTGGCGACAACGTCGTCGGCTTCGGCTCCGTGCTGATCGATCCTGCCGACGGAAACATGCGCGACTACTTAGATTCCCTTCAGCGCATGCGCTCGCTTCCCAACTTATCCGTGTTGTTCGGCGGTCACGGACCCGCCGTCGCTACGCCGTATCAGAAGCTCGACGAATACATCGCGCATCGCCGCGAACGCGAGCAAAACATCCTGAAAGCCGTGCAGAACGGAACCACGGATCCGAAGCAGATCGTCGCCGAAGTCTATACAGATGTCTCCCCCAAAGCTTACACAATGGCCGAACGAGCCGTCATGGCGCACCTGGAGAAGCTGCGCGAAGACGGAAAGATTGGTTAGAATCTTCACCACGCAATATGGATTACCCAAGGACTCTTCGCGAACTGAAAGCGAGTAGGTATCAAACCCTCTCGGTAAAAGACGAACTACGCCTGAACCTGATTCGCAGACTGCGATCCGGCCAGAAGCTCTTTCCCGGCATCGTCGGCTACGACGACACTGTGATCCCACAGCTCGTCAACGCCATCTTGTCGCGCCATAACATCATCCTGCTCGGTCTCCGCGGACAGGCCAAGAGCCGCATCATCCGCCAGATCACGGAGCTGCTCGACGAGCGCATTCCGATCATCGCCGGCTCTGAAGTCAACGACGATCCGTTTCGTCCAATCTCCGCTTACGGCAAACGAGTGCTGGGACAGCAGGGCGACCTGACGCCGATCGACTGGATCGACCGCGACGCGCGTTTCGTCGAGAAACTCGCCACGCCTGACGTTACCGTCGCGGACATCATCGGCGACGTCGACCCGATCAAGGCCGCGAAGGGCGGGCACCTGCTCAGCGACGAACTGACGATCCACTACGGTCTGCTGCCGCGCGCCAACCGCGGCATCTTCGCCATCAACGAGCTGCCGGACCTCGCGGGCAAGATTCAAGTCGCTCTCTTCAACATCATGCAGGAAGGCGACGTGCAGATTAAGGGTTACCCGGTGCGGCTGCCGCTCGACGTCATGCTCATGTTCTCCGCTAACCCCGAAGACTACACGGCCCGCGGCAAGATCATCACGCCGCTCAAGGATCGCATCGGATCGGAGATCACAACGCACTATCCGAAAGAGGTTTCGACCGCCGTCGAGATCACGCGCCAGGAAGCATGGACGGATCGCTTCGAAGATCGAAACCGTATCGTCGTTCCGGAGTTCATTCGCGAAGTAGTCGAACAGATCGCCTTCGAAGCACGCGACGACAATCACGTCGACAAGCATTCGGGCGTTTCGCAGCGAATGCCGATCACGGTGATGGAGTCGGTTGTTTCAAATGCCGAACGCCGCTCGCTGCTGACGGGTGAAGAACCGATCGTGCCGCGCATCGCTGACGTCTACGCCGCGATTCCGTCGATAACGGGAAAGATGGAGCTCGAGTACGAAGGCGAACAACTCGGCGCGCACCGCATCGCGCGCGATCTCATCAAGCGCGCCGCCGGTGAGATCTTCGAAGGCTACTTCGTCGGCATCGACTTCGCGCGCACCATTCAGTGGTTCGACGAGGGAAACAAACTGTTGCTGGCGGACACGGCGGCCGCGGCCGAGTGTGTGACGCTGATCGAAGCAGTTCCCGATCTGCTCGACACCGCGTTGATTCCTTTCGAGTTTGAGCGGACCGACAACGCCAGACTCGTGGCAGCCTGCGAGCTCGTCCTCGAAGGCCTGTACGCGCAAAACAAGATCAGCCGCAACGAAGAAGGCGGCTATCAGGCTGTAACCAAAGCACGAAAAGATCGTCGCGGCATGATCTATGACGATCTAACCGAAACCGGGAAGTACAGTTGACCTCAAGCAAGAACAAGTTAGGAAGGGGGCAACGCCCCCGCGGTCGCTGAGCGGGGGCGCGCTTTGCTTGCCCCCTTCCCAACTTGTTCTTAAGTTCGGAGAGGTCACCAGTACCACTCTTAAGGCAATGAAGTTCACCAGGTATTCAAAGTTCAAGGGTTTTGACGTCTTGGGCATCAACCTCGGCGAGTTGATGGACAGCATGGCCGATGCTCTGCTCGATTCCGGTTACGACGACAACTACTTCTGGACGCGCGAACGCCGCCCGCGCGACACCTCACTCGACGCACTCCGCCGCGCATTGCTCCAGGCGCTTCTCGAAAAGGGACTCGTCAACGAATCACAGATCCAGGAAATGCTCGCCGAGAACGAAGGCAAGTACAAAGGTTCGCTGCTCGAAGAACTGCTGAACGAATTGATCGAGCGCCTCGTTGAAGAAGGTTACCTGACGCTGAGCGAACAACCGGAACAAACCAACGAACGTCAGCGTCGCCACGGCGGCCAAGGTGAAATCTCCGACCCCTTACCGCGAAACGTCCACTTCGAGATCACTGAAAAAGGCCTCGACTTCCTCGGCTACAAAACCCTGCGCAACCTGCTCGGGAGTTTCGGCAAGAGCGCAGCCGGACGTCACGACACGTCTTATATGTCAACCGGCGTCGAAGCAGCCGCCGCCAGCAAACCATACGAGTTCGGCGACACGATCAATCTCGACGTCAACACGACGCTGCTTTCCGCAATTCAACGCGAAGGTCTGCAAGTGCCGCTGAATCTCGAGTACGGCGACTTGCACGTTCATCAGTGCGACTATCAATCGTCGTGCGCCACAGTCGTGATGCTCGACTGTTCCCACTCGATGATTCTCTACGGCGAGGACCGCTTTACGCCGGCGAAGAAAGTGGCGCTGGCGATGTCGCACCTGATTCGCACGCAGTATCCCGGCGACTCGCTGAAAGTCGTTCTCTTTCACGATGCGGCGGAAGAGTTGCCGCTGGGCAAGCTCGCCACGACGCACGTTGGTCCGTACCACACGAACACGGCTGAAGGCTTGCGTCTTTCACGCCGGCTGCTCCAGGCGCAACGAAAAGAGATGAAGCAGATCGTGATGGTCACGGACGGCAAGCCGACCGCCTGCTTCGTCGGACAGGAATTCCCGCATTTGGGGTCGCGCAAGACCCGCGAAACAAGCAATAACCCACGCCCGACTCGCCGCCTTTACAAGAACTCGATGGGCGGCGACCCCTTAGTCATGGCCGAGACTTTCAAGGAAGTACAGGCCTGCCGCAAAGCCGGTATAATGATTAACACTTTCATGCTCGCTAGCGACTACTATCTGGTCGAGTTTGTGAAGCAAATGACTGCCATGACGAATGGCAAGGCTTACTTCGCAAACCCCGAGAACCTGTCGCAGTTCGTGCTGATAGATTTTCTCCGCCGCCGGACTCGTCGAGTCAGATAGTCCGTCAGTGCACTAAATAGAAAGTTATCTGTGTTTCCCCAACGATCAAGCTCGCGCATGCGGCGCGTCTTCTTGCCCTATCTCATTCTCCTGCTGGGCATCTGTTTCACCATTCTCGTCTACTACTACTTTTCCAAACTCACCTACGAACAGGACCAGAGTCGCTTTGAGAATTCGGTCCAGGAGATCCAGGACAACATTCGACTCCGAGTGCACACTTCCGTCGCTCTGCTGCGCGCGGGCACGGGCCTCTTTGCCGCCAGCGACTCAGTCGAGATGGGAGAATTCGACAGCTTCGTTCAGCAGATCGAGTTGCAGAAAAATTACCCCGGCATTTATGGAATCGGCTTCTCGCGGCGGCTCACCCGGGAAGAACTGCCCGCTCTCGTCGCCGAGATGAGGCGGTCCGGATTTCCGGACTTCAGAATCACACCTGATTACGCTCGCAACGAATACCACGCAATTGTTTTCCTTCAGCCGCAGACCGACCGGAACAGACTGGCGATGGGCTACGACATGTTCACCGAAGCTGTACGGCGTGAAGCGATGGAGCGTGCGCGCGACACGGGTGCTCCGGCGGCGGCCGGCCGCGTCACCTTGATCCAGGAGAAAGCCGATCCGGGTAACGGGCAGCCCGGGTTTCTAATCTACGCGCCGGTCTATCGAAAGAACGCGCCGATCTCGACTCAAGCTGAACGACGCAACGCGCTCTTCGGGTTCGTTTACAGCCCGTATCGCGTTCACGAGTTTCTCGACACGGTCTCCGCCGAGAAACACCTCGACGTGAGCTTCGAGGTCTACGACGGCACTGAAGTAAAACCCGAGAACCTCCTTCACTCCACAACCGATCCTCATTCGACGTACACACCCCGTTTCCAAACCACACGCGTCGAAGACGTCGCCGGTCGCTCCTGGACCATCGCCTTTGCCACGAAGCCGTCGTTCGAAGCAGGCTCCAGTGGATCGTTGGGCAAGTACACGCTCATCATCGGCGCACTGCTGAGTCTTCTGTTTTTCGCCGTCAGCCGCGGGCAAGTCTATGCGCGCATGAGCGCGGAGCGCGCTGCTGCCGAACTGAAAGAATCGGAATCGACTGTGCGCAAGACGCTTGCCGAACGCGAGCAGGCGGAAGACGCTTTGCGCAAGGCTGACCAGCGCGCGCTGCTCGAGTACGAAAACCTGCTCGAACGAATTTCAGCGCTGGCGCAGGCGTTGGGAACTGCGCGGGAACTGAACGCGATCTTCCGCGCGTTGCGCGAGTTCACGGATGTGTCCGTGCCATGCGACGGTTTCTTTGTTTCGCTTTACGATCCGATCCGCGACGTGCGAACCGCTTGTTACGGCTGGGGCGATGGTGGTGAAGTCGACGTTTCCGAGTTGCCGCCGATGCCGGTGACGGCGCGTGGACCAAACAGTCGCGCCGTGCGAACGGGCGAGGTCATCATCACCAACGACTACATGAGCGCGCAGCGCGGGCATCCGACAGTGATAGTTGGTCCTGACAATGGTTTGCGGCCGGAGTCGTCGATGGCCGTTCCGATGGCGGTGATGGGCCGCATCATCGGCACGATCGAAGTGCAGAGTTATCGATCAGACGTCTATCGCCATGAACACGTCACGGGCATGAGTATGGCCGCGAACTTAACGGCGGTCGCGATCGAGAACGTCCGCTTGCTGAAACTCGAGCGCACTGCGCGGCAGGCGGCTGAAGAGTCGAACCGCTTGAAGGACGAGTTTCTCGCGACGGTGTCGCACGAGCTGCGCACGCCGCTAACGGCCATTCTCGGCTGGGCCAGGCTGCTTGAAGACGGCGCGCTCGACGACGGCGTCAAGAATCAGGCCATCGAAACCATCTGTCGCAATGCCAAATCACAGGCGCAGATCGTCGACGACATACTCGACGTGTCGCGCATCATCACTGGCAACTTGTATCTCGACCTGCACCCGCTGGAACTTGGTCCTGTAGTCAAGAATGCCATCAACGTCGTGCGTCCGACCGCGGACGCGAAGGGGATCAGGATCGAAGCGCAGCTCGACGCGACGCCGGCGATGGTGTCGGGCGATGCGAACAGACTCCAGCAAGTGATCTGGAACCTGTTGTCGAACGCGGTGAAGTTTACTGACAGCGGCGGGCGCGTGATCGTTAAGCTGTCGCAAATCGGATCGAGTACCCGCATCACCGTCAGCGATACGGGGCAGGGCATCAGCAGTGAATTCATGCCTTATGTTTTCGATCGCTTTCGCCAGGCGGATAGCACCAGCACGCGTCGCCACGGCGGCCTGGGTCTCGGACTCGCCATCGCGCGACATCTCGTGGAAATACACGGCGGGTCTATCAGAGCCGAGAGCGCCGGTGAAGGCCGTGGCGCGACGTTCACGATCAGTTTGCCGATGATCGAGTCGGGGGTCAGAGCGCCCGCCGCTTTGGCGGATGTTCGTGAACAGTCGATGGCCATCACCGCGCCGCAACTACTGTCGGGAGTCAATGTCCTGCTGGTCGACGACGACTCAGACACGCTGAAACTGATGACGGCGGCGTTGACGAGAAGACAGGCCACCGTTACTGCGGTATCTTCTGCTGGTGAAGCGATTCAGGCGATCCAGCGTCGCCGTCCGGACGTACTCGTATCGGATATTGCGATGCCGGGTGAAGATGGTTACGGTTTGATTGAAAAAGTCCGCTCGCTCGAAGCCGGTGACGCAGAGAATATTCCGGCCGTCGCGATCACCGCGTACGCCAAGGATGAAGATCGCGAACGTGCGCTGTCGTCCGGTTTTCAGATCTACCTGGCGAAGCCGGTGGAGGTGACTGAGCTGATTTCCGTGGTTGCGCGAGCGGCGCGAAGAGACTTCTGAAACTAAATGACATCCATACGCATTAACGACATCAATCTGGCTTACACAGACGTTGGCGCCGGGCCGCCCGTCGTCCTCATTCATGGTTACCCTTTCAATCGTTCGTTGTGGACCGAACAAGCTGAAGCGTTAAGGAGCAAGTATCGAGTTGTCGCGCCGGACCTGCGCGGCTTCGGCGACAGCGACAGCTCGGACGGGTTCGCGCGGATGAAACTCCTGGCCGAGGACGTTGCCGCACTCATGGACCATCTCGAGATCGAGCAAGCTGTGATTGGCGGTCTCTCGATGGGCGGTTACGTCGCACTCGCGTTCGCGAGGATGATTCCCGCTCGCGTGAAAGCGCTCGTACTCGCGGACACGCGCGCACAGGCTGATACCGAAGAGGGAAAGCAGGCGCGATTTCACCAGGCGGAGAAAGCCGTGGCGGAAGGCATGGCCGGAATCGCCGACGCGATGCTGCCGAAGTTGTTGACTCCCGACACCGTGAGTAAACGTCCTGAACTGGTGAAGCGCGTTCGCGACATGATGTTGAAGACGAAGCCCCAGGGCGCCGCCGCAGCGTTGTTGGGCATGTCGGAGCGTGAGGATCAAACTGAGTTCATCTCGAGCATTCTTGTGCCTACGTTGATTCTCGTCGGACGCGAAGATGCGATCACGCCCGTTGCCGATAGTGAAATGATGCAGTCGCGAATCGAAGGTTCGCGTCTGGTCGTGATCGAAAACGCCGGACACGTTTCCAACCTCGAGCAGACCGAACACTTCAACGATGCTCTGCTGGGCTTTCTTTCTACCGTTTGACCTTAGATGGCGACGCAGAAGAAATTCACGATCGAAGAGCGCGTGCGTTGGGGCGACGTCGACGCGGCACGCATAATCTTCTATGGCGCGTACATTCGCTTTTTTGAGTTCGCCGAGACCGAGCTGTTTCGTGAAGTCGGACTACAGTACGGGGTGATGTTCGACGAGTTGAAGATCTGGTTGCCGCGCGTTCATCTTGAATGCGACTTCCGCCGCGCCGCCAGGCTCGACGATTTGCTCGAGGTGAGCGTTTTTGTAGGACGTTTCGGAACGAAGTCGATGCGGTTGAATTTTGAAGTGCGGCGAAAATCAGAAGAGGACTTGATTGCGACGGCGCACTTCGTTTTAGCGGCGGTGAATCAAGACACGTTCGAAACCGTTCCGATTCCCGCGGAGTTGCGGACGCGCCTCGCGCCGTACGCTGTCGAAGAAAAAGAATGACTGACACACCTTCAGAAACGCTCGACGAGAAGACTGTCGATCGTGATCCAATCAAACAGTTTCAAGCATGGTTCGACGACGCAATTGCCGCGAAGTTGTCGTTGCCGGAAGCGATGAACCTGGCGACCGCGACGCCTGAAGGACGGCCCTCGTCGCGAGTCGTGTTGTTGAAGCAGGTCGACGAGAACGGGTTCGTCTTCTTCACGAACTATCACAGCGCGAAGGCGCAACAACTCGAGAGCAATCCCTACGCAGCGCTCGTGTTTTACTGGGTGCAACTCGATCGCCAGGTGCGGATTGAAGGGAAGGTCGAGAGGACGTCCGTTGCAGAGTCAGCGGAGTACTTTCAAACGCGGCCGCGCGAGAGCCAGATCGGCGCGTGGGCATCGCCGCAAAGCAACGTGATTCCCGGACGGCACGTGCTGGAAGAACGGGTAAAAGAGTTGGAAGAGTACTATCGCGATCGCGAGATCGAATGTCCGGGACACTGGGGCGGTTATCGTCTACGTCCGGATCGAATCGAGTTTTGGAAGAACCGCGTGGGCCGGCTGCACGATCGCATTCTCTACGAGCGCGGTTCGGATGGAGCGTGGACAATCAAACGTCTCGCGCCTTAAAAGAGTCTCGAGAAGAAGCGGATTCCGATGATCCTCATCTGCCCGTTTTCACGAATGACTGCGTAGTCGCCGACCTGGTAATACTCCTCTTTCACATCCAGAACGCGCCCTTTGCTGTACGCAGTTAACGGCTTAACAGGCGTGTCCGGCGGTTCGAGCCTTGTTGAGAGACTCTGTTTGTACTTACGTATTTCTTCGGCCACAGAAGGATATTTTGCGGCGAGCTGGTTCAGGTGAGCGCGGAAGTCTGCGACGTCGCGCTTCAGTTGAGCGGCATAAGCTTGCACGTTCTTCGGCCGCACTCTGAAGCGATCGAAAATTCGTTCGATCGGAGGCGGGAACAACACGGATTGCTCTATCTCGTCTTTCGCACCCATAAGCGGCAACATCAGAAAAAAGAGTTGCGTCTGATCCGTGTAAATGCCGATCAGCGTTGCATCGTCAACAGGGGCCAGATCGACGTTCCCGAGTTCGCTTTCGGCGATCGCAATCTCGCGACGGCGCTTTGGATCTTTGGTGAATGTCGCGTCGAAAGCTCGACCGAAATCCAGATCCTCAGCAAACAGTCGCTGAAACTCCTCGCAGACACGGTAAGCTTCGACAACTTCACGCGGTTGCGACTGGCCCACCGCCGTTACGCTCAATAGAATCAACGCGAAACAGATCTTGATCATTTTCACAGCGGCCGAAACGCGCTCTTCACCAGCTTCTTTTTCAAATCAACGTAACCCTGTTCGCCCGCGACGAGATCGCCGAGCACACGCTTCACGCCCCGATGCCCACGCGCGAACTCGATCATCCGCTCCGTAAACGGTGCGCCCCAGAAGTTTCCGTAAAAGCGCCGGCGCATCTGTGCCGCGCGGGCCAGGTCCCCGCCGAAGTCTTCGCGCCAGCGCGCTTCGTACGTCGCCGGGCGTCCTGCCAGGTAAGCCTCGGCAAACAACTCCGCTGAACGTAACGCGTAATAAATGCCTTCTCCGGTTACCGGATCCGCAAAACCGGCCGCATCGCCGAGTAGTGCCCAATCGTCACCGCAAACTTTTCGAATGTCCCAGGTTTTTGCCGCGAGGCCGGGAATGCGCGCAGCGTAACGCTCCGCAGTTTCGGTCAAATGTTTGCGGATCCGCTTCGACTCCGCGGTTTCGGGGTCGTTTTGCCAGAACTTCGCTTTTGTTCCGCCGTAATAGCCGACCATGAACTGCCAGAGCAGATCGTCGAGCGGTTGATGCTCGAATGCGTCCTGCGTTGTGGCGATCCCGAACGAGATATGATCGGGACGCGGAAAGGCCCACGCGTAACCGACCCAACGCGGCAGAAACGCGACGACCGTCGGCGCGGTCTCGTTCGACGGCAACGGGGCGCGGTAACCGAAAGCGACTTCCATGTCCGACGGCGGTAGCGGCCCCGCAAGCCTCTTCGCGATGCCACTGTTCGCACCGTCAGCGCCGACGAGCATCGCACCCGTCCACTCGTCGCCGTCTTCGCTTTTCACTCGCCAGCCATTGTCGACCCGCTTGGCCCTTCGCGCCGAAATCTTTTGCGAAATGATGTGTGCTCCGGCGTCGCGAGCGCGATCGCGCAAGTAGCTATCGAACACGACTCGCGAATAGATTGCGAATGGTTCGTCGAGTTCCAAATGGAGTTTCTTGCCGGAAGGTGAGTAAAGATCCAGCTCGTTTATCGTGCGGCCGGACGCGTTGAGCAACTGCGGCCACGCCTTCAAAGCTTTCGCCGTCACGCCGCCGCCGCAAGCCTTTGGCGTCCCCTCGGGACGGCCGTCGAACAGTGCGACTTTCGCCCCCCCTTTCGCCAGCAGCTCAGCCGCAAACGCTCCCGCCGGACCCGCACCGATGATTAATGCGTCCAAGTGTTTCATTACTAACACAGATGAAGATAGAATACAGTCGTTCCCTGTAAACAGCGAAAGGAGCGCAATGACAAATCAGCGCTCTCTAGTCTTTTCCGGCATTGCCCCGCATCCGCCGATCATGGTGCCGGAGGTCGGACGCGAAGCGGCGGCCCAAGTGCGCGACTCCATCGACGCGATGGCCGAGCTTACGCGGCGGCTCATCGATACGGGCGCCGAGACTGTGATTCTCATTTCGCCGCACGCGCCGCTGGAAGTCGACTCGTTCGTCGCTTATGAAGGGCCGACGCTGTACGGCGACTTCACCAACTTTCATGCGCCCGACACGGAATTCTCCGCGCACGTCGACGAAGAACTCCTGAAAGCAATCTCACAGACGGCCGCAGACGCAAACTTCCGCGTCTCGATGTTGCTCGACGATCTGCTCGATCACGGAACCGCAGTCCCGCTCTACTTCCTGCTTCGCAACGGTTGGAAAGGTCAGATCGTTGCGCTCGGCTACAGTTTTCTTTCCAACGACGATCACCTTCGCTTCGGATCGAGTATCGCTAAGGCTGTCGATCAGGTCGGGCGGCGGGTAGCTTTCATCGCCAGCGGCGACTTGAGTCATCGGCTGAAACCGGAAGCGCCTGCTGGATACAACCCGTCGGCCCACGTTTTCGATGAAGAGGTGGTCGCTGCCCTGCGCGCGAACGAGCCGTCGCGAATTGTCGAAATCGATCACGGACTGCGAAAGCTCGCAGGCGAATGCGGCTATCGTTCGATGCTCGTCGCCATCGGCGCTGCGTCCGGTTTGCCGCTGTCGTGCGACGTGATGAACTACGAAGCGCCGTTCGGCGTCGGATATCTCGTCGCGCAGTTGACCAATGCTGTGGCTGAGCCGGAAACGTTGGACGACGCCGTGCCCGGACTGGCTCGACGTGCGGTCGAGACTTTCATCCGTGAAGGCGAAATACTGGACGAGCTAGTGCCGTCGTCCGGGCTACTCGCTGCGCGCGCGCCCTGTTTCGTCTGTCTCAAGACTCGCGACGGCGAACTGCGCGGGTGCATCGGGACCATCGAGTCGTCGAAAGACACGCTGGCGGAGGAGATCGCAGCCAACGCCGTCAGCGCCGCCATTAGCGATCCGCGGTTCGATCCGGTGCGGGAAGACGAGTTGGCTGATCTGGTTTACTCGGTCGACGTGCTGCTTGCGCCTGAGCCGGCGGTAATTGAAGGGCTCGATCCGAAGGTGTATGGCGTGATTGTGGAGGACGAGAGCGAGTCGCGCCGAGGACTGCTGCTTCCCGACATTCCCGGCGTCGACACTGCCCAGCAGCAGGTCGAGATCGCAGCACGCAAGGCGGGCATTCCTCCCGGAACGCCCCTAAAGCTCTCGCGGTTCAAGGTTGAAAGGTATAGTGAGCGGACGCCGTGAGGCAGCGTCGATTGTTTAGACGTCCAGGTTTCTCACATCCAGCGCGTTGTCTTCGATGAACTTGCGGCGCGGCTCGACGGCGTCGCCCATTAGCACGGTGAAGATCTCGTCCGTTTCGATGGCGTCGTCGATCCTGACTTCGAGCAGCGTACGCTTCTCCGGGTTCATCGTCGTTTCCCACAGTTGCTCCGGATTCATCTCGCCGAGGCCTTTGTAGCGCTGGATCGACAGATCCTTTTTGGCTGCCGCCAGCACTTTCTCGAGCAGCGCCTCGCGCGTGTCGATCTCTTCAGCGGCGCCATTCGAGCCTGAGACGAACGGCCCGGACAGGCTGTCTTCCAGCGTCATGAACAACTCGACGGCCTTTTGGAACTCGACGTAGCTGGCAAGGTTCCAGTCGATCAGAATGTCGGGGCCGGTGCTGGCGACGGTCTCGATCTCCAGCAGACCGTGCTCTTCGTCCTTGTTGAGCTCGGTCGTGTAGTTCGCCTTTTCCAGAGCGCTGCGAACTTTCGACATCAGATCCTCGCTCTCGAAGACCTTTCGCAGGGTCTGTCCCTCTTTGCGCAACACGCCCTTCGGTCCCCCAAACGCTTTCAGCAGAACGCTGAGCAGCGTGGCGTCGCCGGCAAGCCGCCGCGTCGCACGTTCACAGTAATGTTTAAAATCGACGGTCCGTTCCAGTGACGTCGCGAGTTCGCGGCCCTCAATCGGCTGACCTGTCGCGCCGGATTTCACGCTGATGTCGCTCGTCGCCTGGCGCATCAGATAGCGAAACATCGAACTCTCGTCTTTGATGTACTCTTCCTTCTTGCCCCGCTTTACCTTGAACAACGGCGGCTGAGCGATGAAGACGTGTCCACGCTCGACCAGCTCCGGCATCTGCCGGTAGAAGAAGGTCAGGAGCAGCGTCCGGATGTGCGAGCCGTCGACATCAGCGTCGGTCATCAGGATGATCTTGTGATAACGGAGCTTGTTGATATCGAAGTCGTCCTTGCCGATTCCGGTTCCCAGTGCCGTGATGAGCGACTTGATCTCGCTGTGGCCGAGCATCTTGTCGAACCGCGCCTTCTCGACGTTCAGGATCTTGCCCTTCAGAGGCAGGATCGCCTGGTTCTTCCGGTCGCGTCCCTGTTTGGCCGAACCACCCGCCGAGTCGCCCTCGACGATGTAGATTTCGGACAGCGACGGATCGCGTTCCTGGCAGTCGGCCAGCTTGCCCGGAAGCATGCCGGAGCCTAGAGCTCCCTTGCGGACGATTTCCCGCGCCTTGCGAGCCGCTTCACGCGCGCGCGCTGCGTCGAGTGCCTTGCCGACTATCTTTCGCGCCACAGGCGGATTCTGCTCAAAGAATTCGGTGAGACGATCGTTTAGGAACGACTCGACGGCGCCTTTCACGTCTGAATTCAGTTTGCCCTTGGTTTGTCCCTCAAACTGCGGCTGCGGCAGTTTCACAGAGATGACCGCGACCAGGCCTTCGCGGACGTCGTCGCCCGTCAATGAACTTTTGAAGTTCTTGGCGAGGCCTGACGATTGCGCGTATGCATTGATGGTTCGCGTAAACGACGACCTGAAACCTGACAAGTGCGTCCCGCCGTCGACGGTGTTGATGTTGTTGGCGAACGAGTAGACCTTCTCGTCGTAACCGTCGTTGTATTGAATCGCGACCTCGATCGAGAGACTTTCCGACTCTCGTTCGAAGTAGATCGGTTTGTCGTGCAGCGTAGTTCTGTTCTTGTTCAGGTGCTTGACGAACTCCGCTATCCCGCCTTTGTAGTAAAACTCGTGCGAGCGCTCCGGCTCTTCACGTTCATCCTTGATGGTGATGCGAATGCCTTTGTTCAGAAATGCCTTCTCACGCAGGCGCTCGGACAGCTTGTCGAAACTGAATGCAGTCTCCGTGAAGATCTGCGGGTCCGGGCGAAACGTGATCTTCGTGCCTCGCTTCCGCGTCTTACCCGTCGGCGTCAGCGGTGCGACCGGAATGCCGCGTTTGTACTCCTGCTCGTAAGTCCTGCCTTCGCGCCAGATCTCCAGATGCAGATGTTCGGAAAGGAAGTTGACGCACGACACACCGACGCCGTGCAGTCCGCCGGAAACTTTGTAAGCGTTTGAATCAAACTTGCCGCCGGCGTGAAGCTTCGTCATTACGACTTCCGCCGCCGAGCGTCTCTCTTTCTTTATTTCATCGACAGGGATGCCGCGGCCGTTGTCGATCACGGTAACTGAATTATCGAGGTGGATCGTCACCTCGACCGTGTCGCAAAAACCAGCGAGCGCTTCGTCGATCGAGTTATCTACGACTTCATAAACGATATGATGAAGGCCCAACTCACCGGTCGATCCGATGTACATCGCCGGCCGTTTGCGGACCGCGTCACGGCCTTCGAGGACGGTGATCGAGGAAGAGTCGTAAGCCGATCCCTTTTTGTTGATATTTGAGTCTGTTGGTCCTACTGTTGACAATCTGTTTCTCCTAACTGCTTTGCGGACAGCACACGTTCAAGCGAGGATCGAACCAGCCGAAGCTAAGTCATCTCTGCTCTGACTGCTTCGGACCGTACCCTCCGCAATTTCATAGACATTCGCCCTTGAAAAGAAACCTTCGACGTGATTCCGCTTTGAGGTCGTAATGAAGGTCTGCGTGCGATTTTCAAGGTATTCCAGAAGGTGCGTAATCCTTTTCTCATCCAACTCCGCATCGACATCGTCGATGAGAAAAACCGGATGGTCATTCGCGGTCAAATTATACAACGAAATTGCCGCTAAGTCTAATATTAACAATGCGCTACGTTGCTGTCCGGAACTGCCGAAGGCCCGGATTTCCCGGCCGTCTAAATGTATCTCCAAATCGTCGCGGTGAGGGCCGATCAAGGCGTGCCCCGCAGACACTTCGGCGGCCAGTCGAAGCGCCAATCTGGCGCGCATTAACGACTCGTACTCGCTTAAGTCGCCTTTACCCTCGAATGATGAAACGTAACGCGTAGTCAGGTCGCGTCGTTCGAAAAGTTGACGCTCGAGCACGCCGTTTAGACCGGCAACATATTCTTCTCGCTCGCGATGGATCACGCCCGCCAGCTTTACCAACTGCTCGTTCCACGGTCCAAGCAGATCTTCGGTCTTCGCCAGTGGAAGCTCGCTCTCGTTAGCCACCTGGAGCACTTTGTTCTTTTGCTTCAAAACGCGGTTGTAATCCGCCATCGTTCTCAGGTAGGCGGGTCGGATAGACGAGATGCCGCGGTCCAGAAAACGCCGGCGTGCTTCAGGCGTGCCGCGCACCACTTCGAGATCGCTCGCGGTAAATGAGAAGACTTGTAGTTGAGTTAAGTAGCGCGTGAGTGGTTCGCGTTTTGAATTGACGAAAATCGTTTTCGCGTTATCGTGAAGTGTGACTTGTAGGTCTCGTTTGATGTCGGCGCCGCTGGTTATCGTTCCTCTGACGACGGCAACCTGCTCGCCGAATTTAATTGCCTCCTGAAGGCGTTGAGTGCGAAACGATTTTGTTCGGGCCAACAGGTAGATCGCTTCAAGCCAGTTCGTCTTCCCCTGCCCGTTATTGCCGTAGATGATATTGAGGTTGGATCCCCAAACAATCTTCCCACTGAGGTTCCTGAAGTTATTCGCTTCAATTTCAGCGAGCAGCATCCAGGGATATTAGCATAGCGAATTAACTGCTCAAGCTAATAGCTAATGAAGGTATGCGTTCTGGATTCGCTTAACGTTTCAGACTGGCCGAACGTACATGTAGTCAGCGTTTTGAGCGGCGTCCCAAGCTTCAAAATAGGTATGGCCGATTCCGGTGGGTAAAGGATCAAAAATATACAACCATTCCTTGCCGCTACCTTCGATCAGGAACCCGCCACAGGCGCGCGCATGCGAGCCATTGCCTGTCTTGAACGGCCTGTTTTGCTGTATCTCATACTGGCCTTCTCCAAACGAAGTGCTCGTATCAAGTTCTGCTACGAGTCTCGAGTAACCAAGACTGGGTATAGCCTCCCTTTGATCATCGGGAGTTGCCCCGTCGTCAGTCGTATCCATCGCGCTGGCTATTTGAAACTGGGACCAATTAGTAATGTCATAATGCTTCAGAATCATACTGGCTGTTGCCGCCGCGCAATAAGATGGTGTTGCCTGGCCTTCGAGTTCCAGCGACGGGTCTGTTGTCATCGCTTCTTGAATAGAGCCACCGGCAGCCACGATCACGCCCGGCAAATCGTCAACGCGCTCCGGAAGTTCCGGCAATTGTCGGAGAAACATTAGATTCCGCTGCCAACGCGCACGAAGTCGCGCAAAGGTTATGGCTGACACCAGGTCATAAGGCGACCATATCGTCCTCGGCGACTCCTCGGGAAGGTACGGCTTAACAGAATTCAAAGAAAGAACGACGGACAGGTCCCACAAATCAATCACGAATTTTTGTGAAGGACGCGTTCGCGAAGAGCAAATGATTCCCAGCCGCGGATAGCCGTAACAGACTAGCCTCGGACTCGTTTCAGTTCCCACCAGTACCGGCTCGAGGTCAGGCGTCTCTCTAGCGACCGAGACTGCTTTACCGATGAGTCCCTCAAAGTTTATCGCTCGTCCGGTTCTCACTGACCATACCGGCGTCCCGAGCAACTCGCTGGCACCCGTCCGAACACACAACTCATTATTTGAGCGAAGCGGTATTGTGTGGTCGTAGAACAGCAGCCGCCCGTCGACGTCATAGATCGGGCGAACCCGCCATCTGAACAGTGGCGGCTGGTTGGTGAGCGCATCTTCGCGAAGCGCTTTCAGAGAAAAAAGCGAAAGACCTGGCACAATAAACCGTCGTCGTTCGCCACCCGACCATCGAGCACTCGCGTCGGACAACGCGAGAAACAGCAGAACTTGTCGCGAAGCTATTTGTCCAGCATCGTCAGCGCTCAAAAAGGTCGGCTGTAGATCGAATGGTGGCATGATGCGCTCCCCGAGAAAGACGTCTCAGAATCATTCCGTTGGGCGGTCAAGCGTCATGACTTGACAGGGAATCGTTGGGGTTCCGGCATCCGAGCCCACTACAACCTTCACAGGCCTCAATGCGAACCGTGCCGCCGGCGCGATCTCCGGAATCACGTTGTAGAACTCTCCCAGTTCGTCGTGGCCCACCACGTCGTCAGGATCGAGGAAGAGCGGCGTGTTTTGAACGTAAATCTCATGAATAGAGTTTGCCGGAGGTTTGGGGAGGGGCAACGCCCGCTCTCTTGTGCCGTCATTCCAACGCACGAAGAGTACTTGACCCTGAGCAAGGAATACGCTGGCACGGGCGATCGCGCCAATCTGTTTGAGCTCGATGGGATTTGGGTTGATGCCCGCGTTCGTGCGCACATACTTCAATCGGTCGGAAGCCCTCACTCCAGTGCGGAAAAAGTACTCGCCGCCTTGCAGCTTGATTACATGCTGGGTCCCGAAAACGGAGGGTCGGAGTTTCTTGTCATGAAACAGATCGCTTTCCAAATCCAGAATCCAACGAAAGTCTTCAACGGGAGCTGCTGTTCCTGCTGTACCTGTCCGGTGGTCAATCGCGCCAGGTCCTACACATTTCCAGGCGGCGGAAAAGTCCGGCTGGGTTACTTCGATAGTCATGCCCGGCAGACGAAAATTAAGCGGACCCACCTGTCTCATGTGAATGACGTCGGGCTGGTTCGCGGTCTTCGTACGGGCTTCGACCGTGAGCACATGGTTCGCGGCGAGCGGGTTAATGCCAACCTCACAGCTAACGCCGTCCTCCGAACGCAGGAGTAGTTGTCCGTTGAAGATGATCTCGACGTCTGGCGTACGCTGAGGAATGTCTGTTAGTAATCTGGTCTTGAATGCCATGATCTCTCCTTTGGCCGCTTGGGCCACTCAGGGTTTGGGGGGATACTCTGAGCTAAATGAAATCCGGCAATCTTTTGTGTCTTAAAATTTTTCGTAACGGCCGATGACGGTGAAGGCGGCCCAATAATATGGATGGCGATAGCGTTTATCGTCGCCCCTGAGAAGAGAGAGTTGCGCCTGCTGGAGCGCACGGACACTGGGGTATTTTTCCTCCGTGCGAAAGCGATGGAACGCAGTCATGAGCTGAGCCGTGCTCGATGAATCGACCGGCCAGAGGCTCGCCACGACGAGGCGAGCTCCAGCGGCAATGAACGGTCGCGCGGCGCCAATGGCGCCCTCACCGCCGTACTGCCGCTCGATACCCGTTTGACAGGCTGAGAGCACCACCAAACGAATGTGAGCGAGGTCCAACCTGTAGATCTCATGAACCTGCAAGAGTCCGTCGTCATCTTTATCCGCGGTTTTTGACGGCGGCGTGAGCAGCAGCTTCGAAAAGAGGCTGTGGCGCTCGTCAACCACGTAATGACCGGCCAGGTGCGCCACATTTGCTTTCTCCAACCCGCTCCTGACAGCACGTTCCGTCGCATCGCGATCGAGCAGAAGAGTGCGAGGCGGGTCATATAACGCGGCAACGGCCTTGGCCTCATCTCGTGCGTCCGGCAAAGCTTGTAGCGACGGAAACGCGCGCCGGTCGAAGAGCGGGTCACCGACGCTGAGAACCCGTTCTTCATCATGCTCTGCGTGAGCGTCTTCCGTTCCTAAGCTGCTGAGAAAGATGCTCGAGCTCGGCGCTGATTGCAGCCGGAATTTCTCAACCACGTATTCTCCGGTGGCTTCCGAGATCAATGCCTCGAAAGGAACGTAATGCAAAGCCTTGTCTGCGACGATGCAGGTGAGCTTGTCTTTATCCAACAGTGATTCGATTGGAGCGATCAAGAGTTTGTGCAACTCAATCGCGTCGCCCTGGAAAGTCGGTTCGCGGTCTCGCGGCAAGGAACTAATCGCAGTGATGAACTTGTTTATCTTTGACTCGAGTTCGTCACTGCGGATCTTCTTCTCTTCGGCTTTAATTCCGTTTCGCGTAATGACCCACATCAGCACTTTGTCGCTGAGGACGCCGTACTGAATAATTTGCGCATCGTCCGGCAATCGGCCCGATATCTCAGATGGAGAGAGTGGAGTGGCTGTCGCAATCAGAGGTAACTCCGCCTCCTTGCCCGTTTTTACGTCCTGGCTATCGTTATTCATGGCGTCGAGCAGCGATCGCGCGCGGCTGAGCTCGGCAAACTTAAATGCCAATTCGCGATCGTTCTTCTTAGTCCAGGCGAAGTCGATTGCCAGGTCATAGACGTCCTGTTCGTCGTTGAAGAAGGTGTTGCGTTGGCTCTCGCGGTTTAATTTCGAGCGATACTCGTCGAATATCTTCAACACCGAGTTCAATTCGGCTTCAGTAGCGGCGTCATCTCCCAGGGCCCAATACGACAGGAGTTTTCCTTTACGCGCGGGGTAGGTGAAATACGGATAGTCGATCTGCTGGTAGAACTTGATTGAGTTTTCGTAAGAGTTAATGGCGTTACTATGCTGATTCGCCTCGCGGTAAACGTCGCCGGCATGCAGCGACGTATTCCCCATCATTTCGATGCCGCTCCGTTCATCAGCCAATTGCCGTCCATATTCGAAGCCGAGATTTATATTGTTGACGGCTACTTCATAATTCTTCAATTTCGCGTAGGTCTGTCCGAGATAGTCATAGGAACGTGAAATGATTAGCGGTCGCTCGGGTTTGAGATCCAAAGCCAGTCGCAACGCCTCTTTTTGATATTCGAGTGCCATTTCCGGCAGTTTCACCTTGAGGTTATAGGCAATGGCGGTAAGTATCCCCCACGCCTGAAGAGGCTCGCCGCCTGCGTCGCGCGTCAGCGACTGGGCGCGAGAAAGATAACCCCACGAAGTGTTCTGATCATTGAGCGCTCGATATTGGTCCGACAACATGATCAGCGCGTTCACCACACCTGTAACGTCGCCCATCTGCTCGGATTGTGTTAGTGCCTGTTTTGCGAACTCAACTGACTCAGAATAATCGTTCAAAGTAAATCGAATACTCGCGGTGCGATAGATGGTTTGATTGAGCAGCCACTTGTAGTTGCTGCGTGCGGCTATCTCCCGAAGATGCGTAAAGATCTGCTCACTCTTTTTCAGGTCCGGTTCGAGCAGGTGGCAGTGACCGATGCGATACAGGGCAAGCGCGGCTTCACCATGGTCGGCATTTTCGCGAAACGTCTTCTCCGCCTGCGAGTATTGGTTCAGGGCGTCATCAACATGTGAGCGCAGAAACAGATCATAGCCGTTGGCCATTTGCTCTCGCGCGCCCCCAAGAAGCCGGCGTTTTTGAAAACTCGAGCCTTTGTAGAAACGAACCAACTCAGACGTGTAAACATCGGCGGCGTTGTCGAACTCTACTTTTCCCAGGAAAGCGAGAGTGTCGAGTTTGTCTTGAGCGGTTGCGGAATCGCTCTTCCCGTCGGCATCGAGATAAGCATCGAGCAGAGTATTTGCAATCGTGTTACCTGCGGAACTGTAATTTCGCCGAACGATCTCCCATGCTCCACCTTGATCGCCACGTTTATAGGCGTCGAAAAAATCCTTGAACGGATCGAGCGGCGTTTGAGCGCGTTGTTGCTCGATTCTCGTGAGTTGGGTTCGCGCCTCGTCTGCCCATTGGGAATTCGGATCTCGTTCAATGTACTGACGCCAGTCTTTTTCTGACTGCGGCAAGAGATCCATTTGTTTGTAAAGCAGCGCGCGATTGAAGAGTGCTTCCAGGTTGGTGCTATCGAGTTCGAGCGCCTTGTTTAAGTGAATAAGGCTATTCCCGAAGTCCTGGTTCTTTTCACCGTATTCCAGTTCTGAACTATGAGTCTCGCCGCGCTCGAGCAGTGCTGCGCCAAGATCGCTATGCACGCGTGAATTCTTCTGATCCAATTCCAATGCACGTTCGAAATGCTTGACTGCTTCATCGAATCGCCGTTGCGAGAGATAGTACTTACCCGCAGCCTCGTAAACGTCCGCACCGGCATTCTCACGCTGCTTATCGAGGATGCCGAGAATGATAGTTGCAGCCAGACTGCGTTGAGTGGAGTCAACGTTCGCGGTTTCGCCTCTTGCGTTTGGCGCCGGCGCATAACTGAAACCCGAAATTCGCGACTCAACTGGCCTTCCGTCTCGGTAAGCCCTTTGAAGCGCATTCAATCCCTCAGCGAGCGAGGGCCGGGCCAGATATGTCTTGAGGATGAACGCGCCGGCCCCGATCGCGACCAATGCAATCGCGGCTGCGCGCAGATAATGTCCGCCTGTTTCGCGGCGTTTCTTCTTGCGCAGTAATTCCGCTTTACGACGTTTCAAAGCCGCCGCGAACTTGAGTTTTTCGCGGCGCTGCTCAGTGTTGAAAAAGTAATGTTCGGCCTTTTTCCTGTCCCTGGGCGAGAGTTCGTTTTCAAGATATTGGTCGACTAAAGTATTGACCATCATGTCGAACTCCTCGCCAAATGCCGGATCGCTTAGCAGGCGTAACTCAACCTTCTCGGCATCAGCGTCAGTGAGTTCGTGTAACAGGTAAAACCTAAGTTGTTCCTGATCGTGTTCGATTATGACTGCTGCTCCTTACTGGTAGCCGCCGTCAGCACCGGTCTTTTCAATAATGCTTTCCAGATCGGTTTTTGTTTTCTCTTCACACGTTTAGTGCAATTCACAACACATTTTTCCAAACCGGTCCTGATGTTGTGAGCGCGGGTCCGCAGGGCTCCGTCCGTCACTCCGAGCGCCTGCGCCATTCGTCTGTGGTGCAGGATCTTGTCTTTTCCGTCGTAGAGGTAATAGTCGACTATCAACTCTCTCTTATCGCTGGTGAGCAATTGAAGACAATGGATTAGACAGTCGTAATGGTCGCTTGTATTGGTGGGCGCGTCGGTTTTCTCGGGAATACTGTCGGTGGCAATCTCTTTACGCCGGCGTGCCTCGTGGATCACATTGCGGGCAACGGCGTAGAAGTAGGCTGCCGGATCTCCAACGTACGTATCCACGATCTCAGGCAGTTTGGCAGTGACCCTGTTAATCGTTATATCCGCAAGATCTTCGGCATCGTCGAGACCGTTGGAGATGAATATTCTTATGAGTGAGGCGCGAATTGTTTCATATTTCAATCCGGCAGTGTCGCGGTCCGGATTCAACCAGGCTAAAAGAGAGTCGAATGATTGTTGTGGGCTTGCCAATTGAGATTATCCGTCCAGGTGAAGGTCGGAAGTGAGAATCTTTCCCAAAACAAGATGTCCCGCCAGTTTTGGAGTAACTGAGCGGGACAAATTATACGTCAACGATTTGGGGAACAATTAATCTCAAATCCTCATCGGCATAACGATGTACTTGTATTCGTAATCGCCATTCTCGGAGGGCTGCAACTGCGCCTGCGAGTTGCCGTCTTTGAACTCGAACGCGATCTTCGCGTCGCCTACTACGTTCAAAAACTCCTGTAGATACTGAGCGTTGAAACCGATGTCAGTCACGTCGCCGGCGTAGTCGGTTTGCAGGGTCTCGTTTGCTTCACCTTCTTCGGCGTTTTGCGAACTGATGACGAGTTGGTTCGGCTCGAGATGAAAACGAATTGCGTGCGATCTTTCATCAGCCATCAAAGCAACACGGCGAATAGCCAGGTTCAGCAAACTACTATTGAACTCAACTGACTTGTCGTTGTTCTTGGGCATTACCATTTCGTAATTCGGAAACTGCCCGTAGAGCATGCGGGAAATCAACAGGCGTAGACCAATCTGAAAATAGATGTGGTTCTCATCCATGCCTAAACTGATCTCTTCGTCGAAACCGGCGGTCAGTTTCGTCAGTTCGGCAAGCGTCTTGCGCGGAATGAGAGTGTCGATCGTATCCGTCGAACCGTTCTTGGTTATGTTCTTCTTCTCGACGTAAGCGAGCCGGTGACCATCAGTGGTAACCATGCGAGCGCCCGCATTGTCCAGAATGAACTTAGCTCCCGAAAGCGTGTAGCGCGACTCTTCCTGCGTAATCGCAAAGATGGTCCGGTCGATAAACGTTTTGATAACGGAAGCGGGAAGCTTCGTCGGAGCTGACTTGAACGACGGCACTTCCGGGAACGCATCACGAGCGACGCCCACCATCTTGAACCTGGCGCGATCGCATTTCACGGTGACCCATTCGTTCTCTTCCTTTTTGAAACTCACCGGCGCATCCGGCAGCAACCGCGCTATTTCGAAAAGCTTCCGTGCCTGAACGCACATCGATCCCGGCGTTGTGATCTCTTCCGCGTCCATGTCGCAACGAATGGTCACGTCGAGGTCCGTGCCCGTGATCCTGATCGTCGTCTCGCCGACTGATTCGATGAGTATGTTTGAGAGAACCGGAATGGTGTTCTTCTTCTCGACGACTCCCTGGACAAATCCAAGTTCCTTTTGCAGGTTCTGCTTGCTGACAACGAATTGCATCTGTCTACTCCTTCAAACTTTCCACAACGTTCGCGTCCTGATTCTTCTCCTACTAGTCAAAAAAATAATCTATTTATATCTAGTAGTAGCAGTAGTGCCTGTGAATTTGTGGATAAACGGCCTAAGCCAATGACGCCAGCCTACTTAGCTTCCTCAGCCGCCTGTGGAAACAGGTGAATAAGCCGCGTCGAGTTTCGGAAAAAATCGGTTGCCATGAACATATCACATTTTCCACAAAACGTTCTCTGTGGATTGTGGAGGAAATCTTTTCACTAAGCTACGTCTGGAGCGATTCCGAGAGTTCGGTGATGAGCCGTTGCAGTGTTTCATCGGTCGCCACGAGCGATTCAATCTTCTCTACGGAATGAATAACCGTCGTATGATGCTTCCCGCCAAACGCTCGACCGATCTCAGGATAACTGTGCTTGGTCAGGTGCTTGCAGAGGTACATCGCAATCTGCCGCGGATGCGAAATATGGCGCGAGTTGTTTTTGGAGAGCAGTTCGTCGCGCGTCAGTTTGTAGGTCGAGGCGACCAGCTTCTGGATCTGCTGAATCGTAATCGCTGCCGACTCCTCTTCTTTCGCGATGGTGCGAATCGCATCCTGGGCCAGGCTCTTGGAAATCGGTTCGCCTCGTAACGACGATATAGCGATCAGACGAATCAACGATCCTTCCAGTTCGCGAACATTACTTTTGACTCTGCCGGCGATGAACATCGCGACGTCGTCAGGAATCGTTACGCCGATCAGATCGCCTTTTCGTTTCAAGATGGCGATCTTCGTTTCAAGATCCGGCGGTTCGAGATCGGCAATCAGGCCCCATTCGAAGCGAGAGTGTAAACGTTCTTCGAGCGTTGGTATCTCACGCGGTGGACAGTCGGAACTAATGACGATCTGTTTCTGCTGATCGTACAGAGAGTTGAAAGTATGAAAGAACTCCTCCTGGGTGCGTTCCTTTCCCGCCATGAACTGAACATCGTCGATCAAGAGCACGTCGACTGACCGATACTTTTCACGAAAGCTCTGCGTCTTGTCGTAGCGAATCGCGTTGATCAGATCGTTCATGAACCGCTCGGACGAGATGTAGCAGAGTTTGAGATGCTGGTTCCGAGCTTTGATTGCGTGACCGCAAGCGTGCATCAGGTGCGTTTTGCCGAGTCCCACTCCGCCGTACAGGTACAGCGGGTTGTAAGTCCGCCCGGGCGCTTCAGCGACGGCGAGCGACGCCGCGTGCGCAAACTGGTTGCACGAACCGACGACGAAACTGTCGTACGTGTACTTTGAACTCAGCGACGGCTCGGGATGCTGTAACGAAGAAACGTCTTTCACTGCCGCTAAAGCTGCCGCAGCTCCGTTACCGCTCGACACGGACGTGGATTCAACAATATCGATCGGCTCAGTAGCTTTAGCAGGCTCTGGTTCCCATTCCGATCCCTTGCCAATCACCCACCCGACTGAGTATTCCGACAGGTGCAGATCGTTCAGCGAGTCGGCAAGGACGTTCGCGTAGTTAGTGATGACGGTGTCTTTGACGACCTGGTTCGGGGCGCGCAGGTGAATGACGTGCCCGGAGCTATCGAGACTTTCGAATTGGATGGGTGAAAACCAAGTCTCGAGAGTTTGCTGATTGAGCCGGCTTTTGAGGGAGTGCAGTATTCGTCCCCAGACGTTGGTCTCTACAGAGGTGTTCATCGATAAAACCGTGAGGGACGGTTCACAGTAAAGCCCACGTCGTAGAACCGTACGAAGGCTGGACGGCGCTACTCGACGAACTCTAAGTTGTTCCTGTCCCGCTATTCCTTCCTGTCAACCCCAAATGGGCAAAGCCGGAGAGTTTTCCACAATGATTTCCACAGCTAGTGGAAAAAACACATCCGGTTAAAGTGTTGCTTTAAAGTCTTTTAGTTTCAACTGTTTACAGGTGTGGTCGCGTTCGAGCGAGCGGAGACTAACACAGAACTTTCGCTTCGATCAAGCGGTGCCAACGAATAAAACAGGTCGCTCCGATCGGCCTCGCAAACCCACCCGAATCTCTCCTCGCAAAGTATCGTTTCCGTGCGGATCGCGGGCGTCGGTTAGCCGTTAAAATCAGTGTCCATTCCTTGACATAAACTGAGGCCGCGATTAGTCTTACCGTTTTCGTTTAGAGGAGATATTCGTCACTATGTCGAAACGCACTTTTCAACCGAACAATCGCCGGCGCGCAAAAACGCATGGCTTCCGCGCGCGGATGGCCAGCAAAAACGGGCGGCTCGTGTTGAAGCGACGTCGCGCCAAAGGAAGAAAGCGGCTCACTCCTTCGCACTACTAAGATGCTGCGCTTTTCGGCATGCGTAATTATTTGCGAGATAGCCGAGAATTCCAACACGTCTACCGGAACGGCAAACGCTACGACGGCGTATTTATCACAGTCTTCGTCATTGAGAATGAGGGATTGCAACATCGTCTCGGGGTAACGGCGTCAAAGAAGGCCCTGGGAAAGGCAGTGCAACGAAACCGGGCGAAGCGGTTGCTTCGAGAATCGTTTCGATCAAATGAGCCGTCGTTGCGCAGGCTGTCGAGAAATTACGATTGGGTCTTGAATGCGAAGTCGGCCGTTTTAACCCAAAAGGTTCATGCGCCGGGCGAGGAGTTAGCGAGGATTATTGAAAAAGTGGGGAAGTTCGAAGCGCGGGACGTTGCCCGGTAAGTGATGGTGGTGTGAAAAGCGTTCTGATCTCATTTCTCAAAGTTTATAAGTTGGCGATTTCACCATTCTTACCTCCTTCGTGCAGATTCACACCCACATGTTCGGAATATGCGATTGACGCCATTTCTCGCTATGGTGCGTTGCGCGGCAGCGGGTTGGCAGCCCGTCGATTGCTCCGTTGTCACCCGTTCAACCCGGGCGGCTACGACCCAGTGAAGTGAGCTGGTTGTTCTTACAACATGCAACAGAAACGACTCTTATTAGCCTTAATACTCTCCTCCGCAATCCTGTTTTTGTGGACCTATTTCTATCCAGCTCCCGTTCCGAAGAACGCGCCGCCTGGAACAACTCCTGGAACAACTGCTAGCCCGTCCGCGATCACATCGCCGGCGCAACAACAAGCGGCTCCTTCAAACGCAGCGCCATCGACGCAGCCGCTGCAAGTCGCAAACCTGAACGGAGCGCCGAAGCGGACGATCACGATCACGACGCCTCTATACATCGCAAAGTTCGACACACAAGGCGCGGAGCCCGTTAGCTGGGTTATCACCACCAACAAGAACGGCGACAAACCCATCTACTCCGTCGGCGGAAGGAAAGAAGACAAACAGCCGCTGGAACTCATCTCGCCCGAAGGTTTGAAACGTCAACCGCGGATGGTGCCGCTTCAGTTGCACACGGGTGACGCTACGCTCGACGCTGCGCTGGCATCGGCAACTTACCGAGTTGAAGGAGTCGATAAACCTGACGGCGACGTCGAGATCAAATTAACCGACGATCAGAAGAAAGAGCTCACGTTCACTTTTGAAGACGCGAACCGGGTTCGGGTTAGAAAGTCGATAATTTTCGATGCCGAGCGTTATGAAACGGACCTGATGGTTAACGTCATGCGCGGCGACCAGGCCGTGCCACAGGTGAAGCTCTCGATTGGACCAAGCATTGGGGATCATGGGATTGCTCGCCATACGTTCTACTCGGTTGCGCCCGAAGCAGTGTCGACCGTCGCCGGCAAATTGGAACGGCATCCGGCTGCCGGGATCAACAGCAACAGCAAGAGTCCGGATCTACTCTCATTAAATGGTGCGATGGACTGGGCCGGCGTCGCAGATACGTACTTTGCAATGGTGGCCGTTCCACCCGCCAAGACTGATGGTCTCGAATATCGCACCGTCGCTTACGAATACAAGCCGGAAGGCCGTGCGGCAGAAAAGCGTTTCCTGATCACGGCGTGGGTTCCGATTCCGTCGGATGGTTCGCGCACGCTCATCTATTCGGGTCCGAAAGATCATTACCTGTTAACAGGTTCAAGCCAGGAAATCAGCAAAATCGTCAACCGCCCAATCGATCTCGAGGGGTTGATCGACTACGGTTATCTTGGCTGGCTGTCACGACCACTCGCTGTGCCCATTCTTCAGGCCATCACGTTCCTCTATAAAGCGACGAAGAGTTATGGCATCGCGATCATTCTGTTCACGATCGTCATCTACTCGCTCTTCTTTCCACTGAAGTGGCGCTCGTCGAAAGCGATGAAGAAGGCGCAGAAGCTCGCGCCGAAGATGAAAGAGCTGCAAGAGAAGATCAAGGGGCTCAAGCAGAATGATCCGCGTTTGAAGGAACTGCAAATGGAGCAGTTTCGGTTGATGCGGGAAGGCAATCCGCTCGGCGGTTGTTTGCCGCTCCTCATTCAAATGCCCTTCCTGTTTGCACTGTATCGCGCGATCACGATCTCTTTGGATTTCCGGCAAGCGAGCTTTCTCTGGATCCCTGATTTGTCGGCGGCCGAACCATACTTGATCCATATCTTGCCGATCCTGATGACGGGCACGATGGTCGTCCTGCAACTCGTGACGCCTGCGCCGGCCGCGCAGGATCCTTTACAACGGAAGATGATGGCCATCGGCATGCCGCTCTTCATGCTCTATGTCTTGTGGAGCGCGCCGTCCGGTTTAGTTCTTTACTGGCTGGTTGGTAATATTGTCGGCTTCAGTCAACAGTTCCTGATTAATCATTTCACGAAGTCGGACGACGATCAGGTTCCGGCGCCGCCTGCAAAAGGACCGCCGGCGCGAAAGAAGAGACCGGATCAATTCGATCGTAAAGTTGTCACAACCGACTAGTAGGTAGACGGCTATGAGCGAGGCAACGCAACAGGCAGCAGAGTTTCTCGAAAACGTTTTCGAAACGACGGGTCTGCAACTGCGCGTCAAGGTGAAGCAGGCGGTCAGCGGCGAGGTGTTGGACATCGAAGGTAACGACGCGGAGTTGTTGCAAGCTCAGACCGGCGAGTTACTCGAAGCGCTTCAGCATCTGATCAACCAGATCTTCGGACGCAATCTTTCCGCCGGCGAGCGGCTCGTTTGCGACGTTCACGGTTTTCGCGCGACGCGTGAAGCTGAGCTGCAAGCAATGGCGAACCTGGCGGCGAATCGCGTGCGACAAACGGGCGCGGCTTTTACGTTTGAACCGATGAGTGCGAATGAACGACGGATCATTCATCTGACGCTCGCCGACAGTCCGGATCTCTCCACCGAGTCGATCGGTGAAGGCGCTGATCGGAAGTTGAGAATTAGTCCGAAGCACGCTGCCCGCAAGTAACGTAAGTCCCTCCCGGATTTTGCAGTTCCTCAATTTACGATGAGTACGATCGTCGCACTATCGACACCGAGAGGCCGCGGCGCTCTCGCGGTCATTCGCCTCAGTGGCCCACTCGCGATCAATATCGCAACCCAAATGGCGAGCCTCGGCGACATCGAACCGAGAAAAGCGCGCCTCAGTAAGATCACGTGCGGCGATCAGATCATCGACGAAGTGCTTCTCACGTGCTTCCTTGCACCACACTCGCTAACGGGTGAAGACGTCGTCGAGATCAGTTGTCATGGTTCTCCTGCCGTCGTCCGACAGATCGTCGATCGCACGCTTGCGCTCGGCGCAGCGCTGGCTGGACCAGGAGAGTTTACTTTGCGGGCGCTCTCGAATGGGAAGATCAACCTGGCCCAGGCGGAGGCGATTCGCGATCTCATCTCCGCGCAGACGGATGCGGCAGTGAAACAGGCGACGCGTCAAATGAGCGGCGAGCTGTCGAACGCGCTCGAGCCGTTCAAAGAAAAGTTGGTGGAAGTGATCGTGTTACTCGAGTCGGCTCTCGAGTTTGTTGAAGACGATCTGCCAGCCACAAGTGTGAGTGCTGTTGAAGAGACGCTCGTTTCGGTGATCAAGGGCGTCGATAAACTGAGTGGGAGTTTCAGTGCCGGCCGTCTTTTGCAGGATGGAGCGCGCGTCACAATCGCAGGTCGTCCGAATGTAGGTAAGTCCAGTCTTTTCAATAGCTTAATCGAGCACGAGCGAGCGATCGTAACGGAGATTCCAGGCACGACGCGCGACACTTTATCCGAGGTCATCGACTTGGATGGAATACCCGTGATCCTTACTGACACCGCCGGTCTTCGCCAAACGACTGACGGAATCGAGACGCTTGGCATCGAGCGTACTCAACGCGCCGTTGGCGATGCCGACATCGTGTTGGTCGTGCTCGACGGCGCCGCGGAAGTTGGACCATCCGATATCGAGCTGTTGGACCAGACCGCAAACACGCGCCGGCTCGTCGTGCTGAACAAGTGCGATCTGCCTTCGTTCAAAGCAGCGAGCGGTTGTCTTGGAGTACCTCAAACTATTAATGTGTCAGCGCGGACGGGCGAGGGTTTGGACGCTCTTCGTGCGGCGCTGCTCGAGAGTTTGAACAGCGCCGGTATCGAACACGAGGGACTGATGATCACGAACGTTCGGCATTACGATCTGTTGTGCCGAACAAAGCGGGAACTCGAGTTGGGACTGGCGGGTTTTCGCGAGCGGCATAGCGAAGAGTTGGTGCTGGTGCCGCTGCATAACGCGTTGAAGTACCTGGGTCAGATTACGGGCGAAACGACGACGGAAGACATTCTGTCGGAGATATTCGCGACGTTTTGTATTGGGAAATAGTTGATGTCGTTTGACGAGCGTTTCGATGTGATTGTGATTGGCGCCGGCCACGCCGGGTGCGAGGCTGCTTCGGCAGCGGCGCGTCTCGGTGCCGAGACCGGCCTTGTCACGCTGAACCTCGATCTCATTGGACAGATGTCGTGCAATCCGGCGATTGGCGGCATCGCGAAGGGGCACCTCGTTCGAGAGATCGATGCGCTTGGTGGAATCATGGGGCGCGTCATCGATCGGACCGGTATCCAGTTTCGGCTGTTGAACCGCTCTCGCGGACCGGCCGTGCAGTCGCCGCGCGCGCAAGCGGATCGCATGCGTTATCGCGCCGAGATGCGGCGAACGCTCGAAGCAACGCCGAACCTGCATCTGCGCCAGGGAAAGGTCATCGACTTCGTCATTCATAAAGGACAGCTTGCCGGCGTCGCGCTGGAGGATGGGCGAACTTTCGGGGCGAAGGCGGTAGTAGTGGCGACGGGCACGTTCCTGAACGGGCTGATACATACCGGCAGGCGCACTTATCGCGGCGGGCGCGCGGGCGAGCCGGCGTCGATTGAACTCGCTGAGGCTCTGAAGAAACTCGGATTTCCCGTTGGTCGGCTCAAGACTGGGACGCCGCCGAGGCTTGACGGGCGTACGATCGACTGGAGCGCCTTCGAACCTCAACCAGGAGATCGCGTCCCGGTGCCGTTTTCGTTTGCGACGGATGAGATCGAGCAGGAACAGATCAAATGCTACGTCGGTTACACCACTCAGCGGGTGCACGACACGATCCGTCAAAACATCGCGGAGTCGCCGCTCTATTCTGGAAAGATCAGAGGCATCGGACCGCGGTATTGCCCGTCGATTGAAGACAAGGTCGTAAAGTTTGCGGATAAGTCGCGTCACCAGCTCTTCCTCGAACCTGAAGGTCACGACACGAACGAAGTCTATTTGAACGGCTTTTCGACGTCGTTGCCGGCCGAGATGCAGCAGGATCTCGTCCGAATGATTCCGGGTTTAGACGAGGCGAGGGTCATTCGACCGGGGTACGCGATCGAGTATGACTTCGTCGATCCGCGTGAGTTGGGTCCTGACCTGCAAACGTCTCGTATTCCCGGTCTCTTTCATGCCGGTCAGATTAATGGGACCACGGGATATGAAGAAGCGGCCTGTCAGGGACTGGTCGCGGGGATTAATGCCGCGCTTTTTACGCAGAAGCGCGACCCGCTGCGTTTGCGGCGAGAAGAGTCATATATCGGCGTCTTGATCGAGGATCTGATTAAGCAGGGCGTGGACGAGCCGTACCGCATCTTCACGTCACGCGCGGAGTATCGATTGGCGCTTCGGTACGACAATGCGGACGAGCGGCTTGGGCAATACGGAAGGGAAATCGGGCTGGTCGGCGATTCGGACTGGGAGCGGTTCAACGCTCGGCAGGCACGTCTTGCGAAGTTGAGAACCGCGCTCGATAGCACGCGCTTCCGTCGCTCGGACGCGCAGCACGCCGCGTTGTCGGCGCTACTGGAAACGCATCTGGGCGATGTCATCTCGCTCGCGCAACTGGCGAAGCGCCCGAAGGTGACTGCGGACCTAATCATGTCGCTGCTGCCGGGTGAGCTGAAGCCGGTAGCCGAATCCGATCTGAATTCAGTGCTGGCCGATTCGCTTTATTCCGGCTACCTCGATTCACACAAGGCGACCATCGCCCGTCTCTATCAGCACGACACACTCAGAATCCCGCGCGAAACCACCTTTGCAAAGATTAGCGGCCTCTCGAATGAAATTGTCGAACGCCTCGACCGCGCACGTCCCCAAACCTTCGGCGAGGCTCGCCGTCTCCCCGGCCTAACCCCCGGCGCCCTCTCCACCCTGCTGGTCTTCCTCTCCGCGCAACAAAAACCTGCTTAGCCCCGGTGGGATTTCGACAAGGCGTGAATGTTTCACGTGTCCCACTCATTCAGGAGTTTGTGGTAATGTGTGCGGGACACGTGAAACATAATGGCTAAGTCCATAGCCGTAGCAAACCAAAAAGGCGGAGTCGGGAAGACCACGACTGCGGTTAATCTCGCGGCCATCATTGCCAGTTGGGGCAATCGCGTCCTGCTCGTCGACGCCGATCCGCAGGGAAACGCCACCTCAGGAGCCGGCATCCAGCGGGGCAGCTTCCGCCGAGGCCTCTATCACAGCATCGTTCTCGACCAGCCGATCTCGGCGATCGCGTTGCCGAGCTCCATTCCGTCGCTCAATATCGTCCCCTCGAACAAGGATCTCGCAGGCGCCGAGATCGAGCTCGTCGATGTCGAACAGCGAGAATTTCGCCTGAAGCGAGCCCTCGCGACAGTCGAGCCGGATTACGACTACATCATCGTTGACTGCCCGCCGTCGCTCGGCCTGCTGACGCTCAACGCGCTCACGGCCGTGAAGTCTCTTCTGGTTCCGATTCAGTGTGAATACTATGCGCTCGAAGGCGTCACCGAACTCTTCGACACGCTCGCACGCATTCGTCGCCTTCACAACCCGGGCCTGATGATCGAAGGCCTGCTTCTAACGATGTACGACGAGCGCACAAACCTTTCGGCAGCCGTCGCCGCAGATCTGCGCGACTTCTACGGCCTCCAGGTTTTCCAGACAGTAATCCCACGCAACGTGCGCCTGGCGGAGGCGCCAAGCCACGGCAAGCCCATTATCAGTTACGACGCTCACTCAAAAGGGGCCGAGGCGTACTCGCAGTTGGCCCGGGAGATTGTCTATGAATCGAAAAGCGCTGGGTCGGGGGCTCGGGGCGCTGCTGTCCTCTGACCGCACGATCGACCTTGGAGCCGAACCATCCGAAGTTGACCTGAACTCGATCGTCCCGGGTCCGATGCAGCCGCGCATGAACTTTGACGAGTCGGCCCTCGCGAGCCTGGCGGAATCCATCAAAGCCCACGGCATCGTCCAGCCTCTTTTGGTGCGCCGCCGCGGCGAAGAGTTCGAGTTAATCGCAGGCGAGAGACGCTGGCGGGCGGCAAAAATGGCGGGCCTGACGCGCGTGCCGGTGCTCGTCAAAGACGTCGCCGACCAGGACCTGCTGGAAATCGCGCTCATCGAAAACATCCAGCGAGAAGACCTGAACCCGATCGAAGAAGCTCAAGCCTACAAGCGACTCATCGAAAACGTCGGACTGACTCAGGAAGCACTCGCCACCCGCGTCGGACGCGATCGGTCATACATCACCAACTATCTGCGACTGCTCCGACTGCCCGACGATCTTCAGCAACTGGTCAAAGACGGCAGACTCTCGACCGGCCATGCGCGAACAATCCTCGGCGTCGCCCATGAAGACCTTCAGCGCCGGCTGGCCAGACAGGTAATCGAGGGTGGCTTATCCGTCAGGGCCACTGAACTCCTCGTCCAAAAGGCCACGGCAGACAGACCGCAGCGAACAGCGCGACCTCAGACGGTCGATCCAAACATCCGAGCCGCTGAAACCAAGCTTCGCCGTGCTCTCGGAACTCAGGTGCGCATCCTTCAGGTGGGGAACGATAGTCGAGGAAAGGTCGAGATTAGCTTTTTCAATAATCAGGATCTGGATCGAATCTACGAGCTCTTAATGAAGGCGACCACAATGTAAAGTCCCAATAGTACATTGTGTAACCACAACCACAGATCCCACGATTTAAGGGGATTTGATCCTCCTGCGGCGCCATGTTAGACTCGCGCGCTTTTCGGCGGACATAATTCAACTCACAGTAGAGGAATCGGATGTTGTTCCTGGCAGAGGCTTCAATTCAGTTGGTTCCTGATGGCACCTTGCTGCTCCACCTGTTTTTCATCTTAATTATGGTGTTCGTCCTGAACCGCACGCTGCTTCGACCCGTCAACAACATACTTGCCGAAAGAGAAAAGCAGATCACGGGCCGGCTCGACGAAGCACAGGCGCTCGCCGCCGAGGCTGACGAAAAAATAAAGAAGTACAACTCGGCGCTACGCGAAGCGCGCGCGGAGGGTTATCGCCTCCTGGAAAAAGAACGCGCCGCCGGTCTCAAAGACAAGGACGAGAAAGTGCGACAGTACCGCGACGAACTCTCGCAAACTGTGGCGCAACAGCTCGAGACCACCAAGAAACAGCAGGAACAGGTGCGGGCGGAGTTGGAAGCGCAAGCGGCGACGATGGGCGGAATGATAAGTTCTCAAATACTTCGCCGGCCTCAACACTAGATCGATGTACATACTCGCGTTTGTAGAATTCCCCGAGTGGTTTAACTACCCAGGTCTCGAAGCCTGGAAGTTTCTCAACCTCGCGATCTTCGTAGGCGTGATGATCTACATCCTGCGCCGGCCTATCAGCGACGCCTTGGCCGGGCGGCGTGATGCGATCAAGCAGGAGTTAGTCGACGCCGAGACGAAGCGCGCCCGAGCGATGGAGAAGGCGACGGAGGCCCAAGTGAAGTTGGAACAGCTCGACGTCGATATCCAGTCCGTTCGCGAGCACGCTCAGAAGGAAGCTGAATCCGAACGCGAGCGATTAGCTGCCGCGACCACGCGCGAGCTGGAGAAACTGAAGCAGCAGGCGCAGCGAGAGATGGACACCGCGGATAAGGTCGCGCGAAAACAATTGCGCCAGTTTTTCGCGCTGAAGAGTATCGACGTCGCCCGCCAGTCGATTCAAACTCAAATGAGACCCGAAGACGAAGCGCTGCTAATCAACGAGAGCATCGGCGAATTGAGGAGGACGCGAGTTTGAGTTTGCAAACAATCGCGCGGCGTTACGCGTCAGCACTCGCCGATGTAGTCGTTGAACGAAAAGAAGAGCGCGAGGTCCAGCAGGAGATCGATCAATGGGCGTCGATGATCGAATCCAATCCTGAGCTGAAGGAAGTCTTCGCCAATCCCACCGTCGCATACGACGAGAAACAGAAGGTCCTGGAAGAGTTGATCTCTCGCACGCGTGTGCGACCGACGACGGCGAGTTTTCTTCGCGTGCTGTTGAGGAATCAACGCCTGGACCAGTTGAAACACGTCGCCGAGCGGTTCGGTCAAGTGCTTGACGAGCGCGGCGGAGTCGTTTCTGCAAGCGTCACGACGGCGCGGCCTTTACCGGAGGATATGAAGAACACTGTTCGCCAGGCGCTGGCGGCTGCCACCGGACGAACCGTGCGCGTGAGCTTCACCACGGACGAGACGATCATCGGTGGTCTCGTCGCGCGCATCGGCTCGACGATATACGACGGCTCAGTTCAGAATCGATTAGCCCGGTTGTCGGACGAACTTGCAGGTTAACAGCGCAAACGCGATTTAGAGGGAATTATGGAACCCATTAGAGCTAGCGAAATCAACGAGATTATTCGTAGACAGATCGAAAACTTCGACAACGACGGCACAGTCACCGAAGTCGGAACTGTGATCAAGGTCGGCGACGGCATCGCCGAGATTCACGGTCTCGAAAAGGTCATGGCCGGCGAACTGCTCGAGTTTCCTCACGAGGTGCGCGGGCTCGCGTTGAACCTTGAAGAGGACAAAGTCGGCGCCGTGTTGTTCGGCGAGTTCCAGGCGATCCGCGAAGGCGATCTCGTGAAGCGCACCGGACGCATCATGGAGGTGCCGGTCGGCGAGGCGCTGGTCGGCCGCGTCGTAGACGTGCTGGGTAACCCGATCGACGATGCTGGTCCAATCGTCACCGATCATTACTATCCCATCGAGCGAATCGCTCCGGGCGTGATCGACCGGCAGCCGGTGAAAGAGCCGCTGCAAACCGGTCTCAAAGCGATCGACGCGATGGTCCCGATCGGCCGCGGCCAGCGCGAGCTGATCATTGGCGATCGTCAAACAGGAAAGACCGCAGTCGCCGTCGACACGATCATCAACCAAAAAGGCAAAGACGTGTTCTGTATCTACGTCGCGATCGGACAGAAGGCGTCGACGGTGGCCCAGGTGGTGAGGACGCTCCAGGACTTCGGCGCGATGGATTACACGATCGTGATCAAGGCGACTGCGTCTGACCCCGCAGCGATGCAGTACCTTGCGCCTTACTCCGGCGCGGCCATGGGCGAATACTTCCGCGACAACGGCAAACACGCGCTGACGATCTACGACGACCTTTCGAAACAGGCCGCAGCGTACCGCGAGATCTCGCTGTTGCTTCGCCGGCCGCCAGGCCGCGAAGCGTACCCAGGCGACGTCTTCTATCTCCACTCGCGCCTGCTCGAACGTGCGGCGAAGCTTTCCGACGTTAAAGGCGGCGGTTCACTGACCAGCCTGCCCATCATCGAGACGCAAGCCGGCGACATCTCGGCGTACATTCCGACTAACGTAATTTCGATCACCGACGGACAGATCTTCCTCGAAGCGGACCTCTTCAACAGCGGTTTCCGCCCGGCGATCAACGTCGGCAACAGCGTTTCACGCGTGGGCGGATCGGCTCAGATCAAGGCGATGAAACAGGTCGCGGGTACGTTGCGTCTGGACCTGGCCCAGTTCCGCGAGTTGCAGGCGTTTGCGCAGTTCGGTTCCGATCTCGACAAGGCGACGCAGGCGCAGTTGGCCCGTGGACAACGACTCACCGAGATTTTGAAGCAGCCACAGTATCAGCCGATGGACGTCGAAAAGCAGGTGCTCGTGATCTGGGCCGCAACGAATGGTTTCGTCGACGACGTTGCCGTCGAAGACGTTCGCCGGTTCGAAACGGGCTTGCTGAAATTCGTCGAGAACTCGCATCCCGGCGTGCTCGCGGCAATTACCGAAAAGAAATCGCTGACTGACGAAATCAAGAACGATCTGAAGCAGGTGCTGGAAGACTTCAAAGACACGTGGCAAACAGGCGGAGACGGCGCGGACTTCGCGCCGGCAACAACCGCGCGGCAGACTTCAACCGCGGCCGCGCCAACAGCATAAGCAATGCCGAACCTTCTCGACATTCGCCGGCGCATCAAGTCGGTCAAGAACACGCAGCAGATCACCAAGGCCATGAAGATGGTGTCTGCCGCGAAACTCAAACGCGCGCAGGATCGCGTCGTGACGGCGCGTCCGTTTGCGAACAAGATGTCGGAAGTGCTCGGCGAGCTCGCGAAACGAACCGACGAAAACTTCCATCATCCGCTGCTCGATCTTCGCGGCGACGAGCGTTACCTGCTGGTTCTAATCACTGCCGACAAGGGACTCTGCGGCGCATTCAACACAAACCTGACGAAGGCGGCGCAGGCGTTTATCAAAGAACGTCCGGACAAGAAAGTCGACCTCCTCCCAATTGGGCGTAAAGGGCGCGACTTCTTCCGCAATCGCCACGCGACGCTCATCGGCGAATTTCTGGGCCTGACCGGAAAAGGCCGCGTTGAGTTTTCAGAAGCGCTGGAAGTCGCTCGTTACATCATCAAGCTCTACAGCGACGACACCGGCATCGACAAAGTCTTTCTCGTCTACAACGAGTTCAAGTCGGTGCTCTCGCAGCGCGTCGTGCTCGAACAGTTGCTGCCAGTCTCGCGGGCCGGACAAGACGATACGGAAGCGAAGTCTCCACAGTCAGCATCGTTGGTCGACTACATCTACGAACAGCCGCCGGCGGAAATGTTTGGCCGCCTGTTGCCGCGGCTGGTGGAGACGCAGATCTTTCGCGCTTTGCTGGAGTCAGTCGCTTCTGAACACGGCGCGCGAATGACGGCGATGGATTCGGCGTCGAAGAACGCGAGCGAACTGATCGACACGTTGACGCTCAACATGAATCGCGTCCGTCAGGCGGCAATCACGAATGAGATCATCGAAGTCGTCTCCGGAGCGGCTGCCCTTTAGAACGTCCCCTAAAACCTTCAGCCGGTATCTGCCGCTTGTCCTCTGGTTGGCATTCATCTCATTTGCCTCTTCCAACAGCTTTTCGGCCGGAAATACGTCGCGCATCATTGGCCCACTCGTGCTCTGGCTGTTTCCGAACACGAGCCCGGAAACGTTGCTGGTGATCCACATGATCACGCGCAAGGTGGCCCACTTCACCGAGTACGCGCTGCTTGGCATGCTCGCGGCACGCGCTTTTCGCGGCTCGCCGCGTCCGGGTTTGCAGGGCCGGTGGTTCGTGGCTGCGCTGGGCCTAGTTGTTGTCTACTCGCTGCTCGATGAATATCATCAGGCCTTCGTCCCCTCGCGGACCGCTTCGGTCTACGACAGTTTGATCGACACGATCGGCGGTTTGACGGCCTTGATCGTAATCTGGCGTCGCGGCTGGTTTGGGCGTGCATCAAAATCCCCCGTGTGATCGTATAATTCCGATGGTTTCGATTCTGACAGGAAAATGAGGCTCAAATGGGAATACTTGACCGCCTAAGCCCGAGTTCGCAGTTCATCGAGGTAATCGAGTGGCTCGACGACACCAGCAACACGCTCGTGTACCGGTTTCCGGTGAAAGACCAGGAAATCAAGAACGGGGCGCAGCTCATCGTGCGCGAATCGCAGGCTGCTGTGTTTGTGCATGAAGGCCAGATTGCGGATCAGTTTCCCCCGGGCCGTTACACCATCGACGGCGGCAACACGCCGATCCTTTCGAAGTTGGGAGCGTGGAAGTACGGCTTCAACTCGCCGTTCAAGGCGGAGGTTTACTTCGTCAACACGAAACAGTTCACGGATTTGAAATGGGGCACGCCGAATCCGGTGATGATGCGCGACTCTGATTTCGGCATGGTCCGGCTGCGCGCGTTCGGCATCTACTCGATCCGCGTCAGCGAACCGCAGTCGTTCATCAAAGAGATCGCCGGCACCAACTCACACTTCGTCACGGAAGACGTCGAAGGTCAACTGAAGCGCACGCTCGTGAGCGGCTTTAGCGACGCGCTCGCGGAGTCGAAGATCGCGGCGTTGGACCTCGCTTCAAATTACGACGAGCTGTCGAAACTAACGCGCGACAAGCTCAACACAGAGTTCAATACGTTCGGTTTGCAGTTGACGAAGTTCCTCGTCGAGAACATTTCCTTGCCGCAGGAAGTCGAAGCGGCGATGGACAAGCGCACTTCGATGGGCGTGATTGGAGACGTTGGCCGCTACACGCAATTCCAGGCTGCCGATGCAATGCGCGACGCCGCTCAGAATCCCTCAGGCGGCGCCGGAACGGGCGCGGGTCTCGGTGCCGGCTTCGCAGTCGGAAACGCGATGGCGGGTGCGATGTCTGACGCGCTCAAGCAGTCGAGAGGAAACGAAGCGTCGGCGGCCCCTGCCGCTGCTCCTGCTGCGACCAGTCCAGCGTGTCCCCAGTGTGGTACTCGAAACAATCCCGGCGCGAAGTTCTGCGTCGAGTGCGGCGCCAAGCAAGGGGCCGCGAAATGCGCGAACTGTCAGGCAGAATTGCCCCCCGGTGCTAAATTCTGCAATGAGTGCGGGCAGAAAGTTTAGCTGAACAGTTAAAACTCGGATCTGATCCTCATGCTTAGAGCGTTGACGTGTCCACGCCGGGTAGTGATCACCGGAATGGGGTGTGTGACGCCTCTGGGAATTGGACGAGAAGCGTTCTGGAGCGGGCTCCTCTCCGGCAAGAGCGGAGTCCGCAGAATCGAAGCGTTTGATCCGTCCAGTTTTCCGGTGCAGATTGCCGCGGAAGTTCCTTCCTTCGACTGGCAGGCCCAGCTTAATCCAAAAGATCGCAAGCACGTTCCGCGCACTGTTCCGCTGGCGCTTGCCGCGGCGCGTGAGGCACTCGACGATGCGCGTCTGTTTCCGAACGATCTCTCGCTCGAAGAGCGGCGCGCGTTTGGCGTCGAATTGGGCACGGGCGGCGGCGGTTTGGCGTTTACCGAACAGCAATATGAATACTGGTACGTTGGTCCAACCAATAAGGCGAGCGTCTACACGATTCCATCGTCGACGCACGGCGGACTGTCGAGCGAGCTGTCGATGGCGTTCGGGTTGCGCGGTCTGTCGCATATCGTCTCGACCGGTTGCACGAGTTCGACTGACGCGATGGCCTACGCTGCGCAGCACATCGCGCTCGGCCGTCAGGACGTAATGCTTTCGGGCGGCGTCGATGCGCCGATCGCGCCAGGCATTCTGGCCGGATTCAATCTGATGACGGTCTTGACGAATGACTGGAATAACGAGCCGCATCGCGCGTCGCGGCCGTTCTCGCTGAATCGATCTGGAATAGTGCTCGGCGAGGGATCGTGGATCTACGTTTTGGAAGAACTCAAGCACGCGGCGAACCGAGGCGCGAAGATCTACGCGGAGATCCTCGGCTATGGCGCGACGTGCGATGCGTATCATCGCGTGCGGTTAGCCGAGGACGGCGACGAGCCTGCGCGCGCGATGCGTCTCGCGCTCGAGGATGCCGGTTGCGAACCGAAACAGATCGATTACGTCAATCTTCACGGCACGTCGACGGTGCTCAACGATCGCATCGAGACGAGCGCGTTGAAGCGCGCTTTTGATGGACATGCGAAGCGGATCCCGATGTCGGCGACGAAGTCGCAGATCGGTCATCCGCAGGGCGCGAGCGGCGCTGCGGGTTTGGCCGCAGCGCTTTGCGCGATGCACACAAATAAGATCCCGCCCACGATCAATCTCGACGACCCTGACCCTGAATGCGATCTTGATTACGTCCCCAACGAAGCGCGCGAAGCGAACGTGAAAATCGCACTGTGCAATTGCATCGGTTTTGGATCGAAGAACAGTGCGCTCGTTGTTCAGAAGATCACTTAATGTTCGATAGATTCAAGCGGCGCAGCTACGAGCTCGAGTACATCGACACGGGAAGTTACACAGCGGCCGAGTACGAAGACTGTATCGGAGAGCTGCAACTCGTTAATCGTTGGATGGGCGACACGCACACGCTGAAGAGCACGCTCCTCCGCGAGATCGAGCACGAAGACTTGCGGCGTTTTTCGGTGCTCGACGTGGGCGCCGGTTCCGGCGAGCTCTTGCGCGTGACAGCGGCGTGGGCGCGGGAAACGGGGCGCGAGATGCGCGGGGTGGGTCTGGAAATGAACGAACGTTCCGCATCGGCGATTCTCGAGCAATCGCGCAGCTTTCCAGAAATCACATCGGTTCGCGGCGACGCATTGGCATTGCCTTTCAGTAACGCGGATTTTGATTATGTGATCTGCTCATTGTTTACGCACCATTTTCGCGAGGAGCAAGTCGTGCAGATACTTCGCGAGATGAGCCGAGTCGCACAGCGTCGCATCTTCGTGATCGATCTTCATCGTCATCCGATTGCTTACTTTCTGTATACGACGCTCGGAAAGCTGGTTTTGAAGAATCGATTGATTCGCCACGATGGCGCGCTCTCGATACTGCGCAGTTTCAAAGCCGATGAACTGCTCGCGTTGGCGAAGCGAGCCGGACTGCATCGCGTCGGCGTTACGCGTCACTTTCCGTACCGGTTGGTTTTAAATGCTCGAGCAGCGTGACAACAACTTCGACGTGATCGTCGCCGGCGGTGGCCCAGCAGGCGCGAGCGCTGCGATTCACCTGGCGCGCAACGGCGCAAACGTCCTGCTGATCGAGCAGAAGAAGTTTCCGCGAGCAAAACTCTGCGGCGAGTTTATTTCTCCGGAGTGCCAGGCGCATTTCGAAAAGCTCGGAGTCGCTGACGCGATGGTTGCCGCCGGACCAGCTTTGCTCGATGAGACGGTCTTTTATTCGAGCAAGGGCCACCACGTCGCGGTGCCGAGCAAATGGTTTGGCGGACGCGCCGCGTTTGGCTTGAGCCGTGCGGTGATGGACGACGTGCTGCTGCGGCGCGCGCAAGAGCATGGCGTCAGAGTTCTCGAAGGCGCGAGCATCACCGAGCCATTACTCAACGGCGAAACGGTTAGCGGCGTCCGCATCAAGACGGAGAACGGACACGAGGACTACGGCGCGCCGATAACGATCGACGCCACCGGCCGCGCGCGCGTTCTTTCACGCAAGCTCATCAAAGCGCCCAACAAACGTCCCAGCCTCGTCGCGTTCAAAGCTCACTTCCGCAAAACTAAAGTCGAGCCAGGCGCATGTGAGATCTACTTCTATCCCGGCGGTTACGGCGGGCTGAGCACAGTCGAAGCCGGCGTCAGCAATCTCTGTTTCATCATCGCTGCCGAGCAGGTAAAGCGTTGTCACTCGGATCCGAACGTCGTGCTGCGGGAGTGTTTGATGAAGAACCGGCGCGCGGCACACACGCTGGAGTCCGCGGAGATATGCTCCGACTGGCTGAGCGCATCGTGGGAACGCTTCGGCCGGCAACGGCCGAGTCCCGCGCCAGGCTTGTTGGCCATCGGCGACTCAGCCGCGTTCATCGATCCATTTACAGGGAGCGGCATGCTGATGGCGCTCGAAAGCGGCGAGCTGGTCGCGCAAGCGATTCTTCGTCACAAGAGCGACAGCTTCGGCGAGTTGGCAGCGGACTATACTGCGATTTATCGGCGAACGTTTGATTCGCGTCTACGAATTTGCGGATTGTTACGACGAGCTGCGTTCAGTCCACGCCTCGCCGAGATCGGCGTCTCCATCTTTGGCGCAAGTGAACGTCTTCGCAACCGCCTCGCGCAGGCGACGCGCTCCAATCCGGATTCGCATAACTTCTTGCCACACAAGAGCCTTTTGGAGTAAAAAGGCTGAGCAGTTAGGTCTCTCTGCTGCACCTCCGAAGCTTCTCGTCCAAGAACGAAACGTAAACCTAGAGTCTTGAGTGACTGCGCGAACACAAGAGCCGCGAAAACTAGTTAAGGAGAATACGACGATGTTTGTATCCTTAAAATCAGCGCTTGTCCGATTGATTCAACTCACTACCCTGCTGTTCGTCTTTATCGCAGCAGCGAGCGTGGCCTTTGGACAGGCGCAGTCTAACGCTGCCGACCTGCAAGGCACGGTCAAAGACTCAACGGGCGCTGTTGTTCCCAACGCGACTGTCACCGCCCGCAATATAGCTACGAGCGTTTCGCGCACGGCAACGACGAATGAGGAAGGCCTGTACCGCCTCATCAACCTGCCGCCCGGCGCTTACGAGGTAAAGGTCGAAGCGGCAAACTTCAAAAGGGCCCTGCTGTCGAACGTGAACGTCACCGTAGGCCAGAGAGCTGAACTCGACGTCACACTCGAACTCGGCGAGATCACCGAGACCGTTACCATCTCCGACGCGTCGTCAGAAGTCGTCGAGACATCCAAGACAGCGGTCGCAACCACCATAGACCAGCAGCGTATCAACAATCTCCCGATCAACGAGCGCAACTATCTTTCATTCACGCTCACGACATCGACTGTCGGCCGCGACAACGGTCGACCGATCGGACCAGCGCCCACCACGGGTTTGAACTTCGGTGGACAGCGCGGCCGCTCGAATCTCGTCCAGGTAGACGGCGCTGACAACACCGACAACTCCGTCAACGCATCGCGCTCGACAGTCAGTCAGGAAGCGGTGCAGGAGTTTCAAGTGGTGACCAACTCGTTCGCGCCTGAGTTTGGACGGTCAGCCGGCGGAGTTGTGAACGTCGTTACGAAGTCAGGCACGAACCAACTTAACGGAAACGTGTTCGGGTTCCTGCGCCACCGCAGTTTTCAGGCGCGGAATGCTTTCGCACCGGTCGAGGATCCACCGTTCACGCGAGCCCAGTACGGCTTCACGATCGGCGGCCCGTTCGATCGCGATCGCACGTTCTTCTTCTTTGCTTTCGAACAACGCGAGCGCCACGAGTCGGGGTTCTTTACGAGCAACGTCGCGCAAGGACTGACAGCGTCAGTTACGCTGCCGCCACTCGCGCCCGGCTTTCCGGCGCAAACGTTACGCAATCTAAGGCCCGAGCAGGCGGCATACATTAATAGCTTGCTCGCTCTCGGCGGTTCGGCGCAGCAACTCGGCATCGCTTACGCCTATCTCGCGTCCGGCGGCGGCAGCACCGCGCTGACCGGCTTCAACCCGTTGATCGCGACAGGCGCTCCTTTCACTCCGGGCACTGTGATCGGCAACCGCTTCTTCTTGAGTGGCGCGCCCATTCCGCTGACGACCACCAACAGTCTGGGCCAACCAATCGCCTTCCGTGCGTTGAACAGTCTGCAATCAGTATTTCCGATTACCGATGACACGACGTTCAACTCGTTCCGCCTGGACCACCTGATCACGCGAAATCATCAGCTCAGTTTGAGGTTCGGCTACAATCCGAGCCAGATCACCGGCATCCAGGTCGAGTCGCAGAACCAGTCGCTCGGCCAGAACGACTTTTCACGAACGGGTATTCAAAAGCTGCGCGACTTCTCCGCGGTCGCGACGCTTACGTCAACGCTTTCCAGCAGCGTCGTCAACGAAGCGCGTTTCAACTTCGGCGAGCGTCGTGCGACGTTCAAATCGCAGAACGGCGACGCCGTCGCGTTCAACATCTCTGGCACGGCGTTCATCGGCCGCGAGTTGTTCTCGCCGGTGCTGCGCACGGAAACGCGTTATGAATGGACTGACAACCTGAACCTCGTCGCCGGTAATCACAATTTCAAGTTCGGCGGCGACGCCGCTTTCATTCGCATTCCGGAAGCGATCTTCGAACTGAACTTCGCGGGCCTGTTCAATTTCGGCGGCCTCGGTGCGTGCACGCTCGTCGTCCAACTCTGTTCGCCCGGTTTGCCAACGCCGCCCGATTTCACGCCGGTGCAGCAGTATGGTCTCGGCTTCCCGGCCAATTTCATTCAGGGCTTCGGCAATCCGATCAGCAGCATCAGCAACAAACCGCTGGCTTTCTTCGCGCAGGATTCATGGAAGGTTCGGCCTAACCTGACGCTCAATTACGGCGTCCGTTACGACATCGAACTGACCGAACAGATCCCGACGCTGCCGCTGCGCGATCCACTTTCAGGTATCACGCTCAGCGCCGAACAGGTCCAGGCTGCGCAAGACGCGATGGGTGTCCAGCAGGGATTTCCGCGTGACAAGAACAACTGGGCGCCGCGATTCGCAGTCGCCTGGGACCCGTGGAGCGACGGCAAGACGGCGATTCGCGGAGCGTTTGGTCTCTTCTACGATCACCCCTTGCTCGCCATCGCTTTCAACTCCGATATCGCCGACGCCGTACAACAGCAGCAGGGCATCCTGACGCCGGGCAGTCCCGCGCAAACGGCGTTGCTGAACGCGGTGCAGGTGTTCCAGGGAACAGTGTGTCCGCCGGGTGGACCAGTAACGCCGATCTGTCCGGCGGGAGTGGTGACGCCGGGAGTCGCCGCCGGAGCGCAGTATCAATTCGGACGGCAGCGATTCAACGATCAAACGTTCCCGGGTTTTGGTCCGGTGCTTCCGTTCACGCTGCATGTGCAGAAGGACTTTGAGTACGCGTATGCGACGCAGGGCAACTTCACTGTCGAGCGTCAGTTGACGCAAGACATGACGCTGTCAGGTAGTTACATTTACGTCGGCGCGCGTCACCTGCCGCACCCGCTCGACATCAATGCGCCGCGCACGGAGTTGCAGATTCAAAACTTCGTCCGCTGGGCCGGACGCAATCCAGTGAGCACGACGGAGGCGATCGCATTTTCGATTCCGACCTCCGGCGCTGCTTGTCCGGGTGGCGTGCCGCTTCAGTGTTTCACGATGACGACACCGGCGGGTGCACCGGCGTTTCCGACGGCGGGCCAGACGTTTGCCATCATCGTTCCCGGAATGATCGCCGCGCCACTCACCAATTTAGGCAGCCGCGTGATCAACGCCGGAATCGCGAACTTCTTCCGGCCAAGCGCACCAAACTATTTTCTCGCTCAGGCCCTTTCAGGCGGGCTCGTAACTCCGGCAGTGCTGAACAGCGCGCTTCCCGGCACGTTGCGAACTCCCGGAACAGTTTCGCCCTTCGGTTCGATCAACGCGCAAACGTCCGACGGCAATTCCACCTACCACGCGTTGAACGCGGATCTGAAGAAACGCTTCTCGAACAACTTCCAGTTCCTCGCGTCGTACACCTGGTCGCATTCGATCGACGACTCGTCTGACCTGCAAACGCTGTTGCTGCCGCAGGACAATCGTAACTTCGCAGCCGAGCGTGCGGATGCACTTTTCGATCAGCGGCACCGGTTTGTTTTCAGCGCCGTGATCGGATCGCCGAGCAGTTGGAACCAGGGTTCGGGCTTCAACCGGTTCCTGTCGAACTTCACGATCGCTCCGATCTTCGAGATCTCATCGGGCCGCCCGTTCAACATCCTGAGCAATCAGGACACGAACAACGACCAGTCGAACCAGACGGACCGTCCCGCGGTGCTGGCGGATGGAACGCTGTGCGTGCCCGGCACGACCGGCTGCATACCGCTGATTACTAACGGCCAGTTCTCGACCGGCAGCCTGCCGCGCAACTACGGCATCACGCACCGTTACGTCTCACTCGACATGCGCGTGGCAAAGATGGTTCCGATTGGCGAGAACCTGCGACTCGAACTGATCGCTGAAGGATTCAACCTGTTCAATCGCTTCAACGAAGCAGCCGCGTCGCCATTCATCGACGACGTTCGCGCGTTCAATCTGCGCGCCGGAAACGGCCGCTACTTCAGCCGTCCAACCGCCGCCTTCGATCCGCGGCAGTTCCAATTCGGCCTGAAGCTGAACTTCTAAAAATGTTTGTTAATCCGTGTTTCCTCTAACACGGATTAACAAAACTATTCTCCAGGGCAAACTCTGCCTGCCCCAGCCGCATCCGAAACTTCACGAATTTCGGAGTTAATGAATCACTGGTTGGGCTTTCAAACCTATCCTCTCCCGAATACAATCTGACCCATTATGACGAGATCTACCTTTATTCCACGGCTTTTGAGTGTCGGAGCCGCGTTTCTGCTTGCCGCGTCCGCTATTTCGGCCCAATCGACCCGGCCACGACGCGCCAAGCCGGCGCCAAAGACGACGGCCACGGTCGACAAATCCGCGTCGGATCCGTTGCTGCGTCCTGAGCCTTCATCCACTCCGGCGCCGCGGCGCACGAGCTCGAACGATTCGTTGTTGGACGTGCAGCCGGTCAAGCCGGTCGGGCCCGCAGTCAGCACATCCGGAACAGCCGACACGAAGCACGCATACCTGCTGCTCGAACAGAAACAGTTTGCGGCGGCGGCGAAGGAAGCGCGGGAGCTCGCGGACTCGCATCCGAACGATCCGGAAGCGTGGAAGATCGCCGGCTTCGCCGAAATGAATTTGAAGCAGTACAACGATGCGGTGAAAGATCTCGAGAAGGCCCTCGAGTTACAGCGGCAATCGAAACAGGAAGATCCAAACACCGAGAGCGCGCTCGGTCAAGCTTACGTTTTATCGGAGAACTATGCGGAAGCGCTGCCGTATTTGAACGCCGCGACCATACGCGGCGCTGACAAGCCCGATGCGATGATGATCTACTATCGCGGCATCGCCGAATACAAAACAGGAAAGACAGCGCAGGCGGAGAAGACTTTCAACGAAGTCGTGAAGCTCAATCCGAAAGACTCGTTGTCGCTTTTCTACCTGGCCCAGATCGCACTCGGGAAGAATGATCTCGACGGAGCAATCGCGTCGCTGAACCGCGCCACCGTCAATGATCCGCGCATGACCGGCGCATGGACCTTGTTGACTTCGTCGTATCTCCGTCGCGCCGCAACGAGCGCAGATCCGGCAAAAGCGGAAGCCGATTACCTGAGCGCTGTTCGCGCCGGTGAAGGACTGATCAAACTCCGCACGGACGCCGAAGCCGTCACACTTTTCGGCCAGGCGCTGATCGGATCGAAGCAGTATGCACGCGCAGCCGCGGCGCTTGAACGCGCGACCACGACACCGGAAGCGACGGGCGTCACGTTCTATCTACTCGGCGTGGCCTATTCGCGTGCCACTAACTTCCCGAAAGCAATCGCGGCGTTGGAGACCGCGGCAAAGAAGACCCCAGACGACGTCAACATCTATCGCGAACTGGGTTATGCGTACGAAGTTCAAAAGCAGTATGCGAAAGCGCTGGCCGCATATCAGCGCGGCGCCGCACTCGCGCCGTCTGATCCCGATCTGAAAGAATCGATCGAACGCGTGAAACCGTTTGCAAAATAATCGAGTGGTCCTGGCCGACACTGCCCGAGCATTTGCCACTTACTCCCTGGTGCCCTATCTCGGCATTCTGTTTTGCCCGGGCGCCGTGGTGATCGGCATGGTCGGCGTCGTCAGGTCGTATATCCCCGGCCGATCAAACGAGGGCCGCAACGTTTGTTGCCTCAGCACGATCGTCGGCATCGTCGTGCTCGGTCTTCAACTTTTACTTTGGTGGATTCTGTATCGCGTGCCGTTGTGGGCAGCGGGACTGTAAGGAGACTAACACATGCGAACCATTTTAACTGTACTGCTGCTCGGACTGATGTTGTCGGGCGCGATTGCACAACGCCCGCGCACGATGGAACCCGATCCGTCCGCGGCCAAAGTCTCGACGCCTCCGACCGCACCGTCAACCGTGAAAGCAAAGTATGAAGGCGGCGTGTTTGGCTACACGAAGACGATGGAAGGAACGCTGACGTTCGACGACACCAACAACCGTCTGCTCTTCAAAGACAAGAAGCCGCCAAAAGAGATCTCGATACCTTACGAAGCGATCACGTCAGCATTCGCCGATACTCAGAAGCGCCAGCCTGCGGCCGCAACCGTCGCCGGCAATGTACCCTCGATCTACGCTTTGCCCGCGCGCTTCATCAAGAAAAAAGTTCGCTATCTGACTTTGCAATACAGCGATCCCGATTCGAAGGTCGGCGGCACCACGAGTTTCAAACTCGACAACCAGGAAATCCTCGAGTCAGTTCTTTACACGCTCGCGCAAAAGGCCGACATGAGCAAGCGCGGCGAGGTCTATGTCAAGAAGCGTGAAGATCCAGGCAAGTAATTGGTACAATCCGTGTCCCAATTGAGGAGCCTGGAATGACGCAAACCTATGAAACGCTGCTACTCGAAAAACGTGACCGTGTCGCAATCATAACGATCAATCGCCCGGACAAGCGAAACGCACTCAACATCAAAACACGCGAAGAAGGCGCGGCGCTGCTCGAAGAACTTCGCAACGATCCGTCAGTCGGCGTCGTTGTGTTCACTGGCGCGGGCGAAAAGGCATTCATCGCCGGCGCTGACATCGCCGAGTTTGCGGGACGCACGTCGATCACGCAGCGCGACGTAATGATGGGCCGTTCGTTGTTCACTGCGGTCGACACCTTTCCGAAACCCGTGATCGCGATGATCAACGGCTTCTGTCTCGGCGGCGGTTGCGAACTCGCGCTCGCGTGCGACATCCGCATCGCGAGCGAGAACGCTCAGTTTGGTCAACCCGAGATCAATCTCGGAATCATTCCCGGAGGCGGCGGCACGCAACGTCTCACGCGACTGGTCGGCGAAGGAAAAGCGATGGAGCTGATCCTCACGGGCCAGTTCATCGATGCGAAGACAGCGTACGCGATCGGTTTGATCAATCACGTCGTGCCCGCCGATCAACTCGAAGCCAAGACGATGGAGATCGCGCAGCACATCTCGCGCAAGAGCCCGATCGCATTGCAGCTTGCAAAGGAAGCCGTGAAGATTGCTTCGCGCTCGAACCTCGACGAGGGTTTGCGGCGCGAAGTCGATTTGTTCGCGCTCTGTTTCTCGACGGAAGACAAGGACGAAGGCGTGAGCGCGTTTCTCGAGAGACGCGATCCGGTATTTAAAGGCCGGTAGACAAGGTACAAGTGAAAACGATCTTGCTGATCGTAGGTATGCTGGTGGCCACGGCCGGTGGCGTGATCACTTACCGCGCCCTCTACATTGAACCGAAATCAATAGTCATCACGGACGAAGGCGCCCACGAAGCGCCAAACTACACGCACGTGATTGGCGGCGCGCTCTTGTTCGTCGGCGGCTCCGCTCTCGCACTTTACTCGGCAGTTCGCAAAGTCAGGTAGTCGGCCCTTGCCACAACGCACGCAGTTGATCTTCCGCGCCGTTGAACTTGTCGCGGTCGCAGTGTCCGATGCCATTCACCTGATGCGGTTGCGGACCTGACGCACCGTCCGTGTATTGCCACATCGTCCAGGTCGGCCAGTTGGGCGGCACGACAGCATTCGGACCGTACTGCGCCAGCCAAAACCAGCATTCCGCCAGCACTGGATCCTTGTTACTGCCCAACAACTCCTTGATGTAGCTCCCTGAATACAAACCAGGAAACCTTCCGGTCGCTTGATTCACCTGCGTGACAAACGCGCGCGCGTTGTTGAGCGACATGCTTGGGCCAGTCGGATTAGCTTCAAGGTCGAGTACCAGCAGTGTGCTGTCGAATGTTCCGACTACTTCGAGAAAGTGCTCCGCCTGCGCGACCGGATCGTCACCAGTCGCGAAATGATAAGCGCCCCAGAGTAGTCCGGCGGCAGTAGCTTTGGCCCGGTTGGTCTGGTACATCGGGTCGACAGCAGTCGTTCCCTGCGTCGCCTTATGAATGACGCCAATGATTCCGTCGGCTTTGGCCAGTTGGAAATTGATGTTCGTTCCGTTGTGATGAGAAATATCTACGACAGCGTTTAGTGGGTCAGGCATTGGAGTTCCTTTGGCTGAGGGTTCAGGCGGCGAGACGTTAACGCGGGTACGCGACCAAGTCAATAGAAATCCTTGACCGTCTAATTGCTCTAAGCTAACCTGAAAATCCGCGTCAATACCCACACGAGCTTAATCGCGGCTCTATCGAGTTAGTGATCGAATCCTCTGACCTAACGGAGAGTTACTGTGCGCAGAAAAATCATCTTCTCCCTTCTTCTACTGTCGTGTTCAGCAGCGGCCTGTGTCAGCGCTTTCGCCCAGGACTGCAACCCGCCTGCGATTACGGCAAACGCGCAGAACTACAACATCTTTACTCCCGAACAGGAGATGATACTCGGCGAGCTAAATTATCAACGGATGGCGGGGGACACTCGCTATCTCAAGGACGAAAAGCTGCTCGCATACGTCAGAGACATCGGCGAACGGCTGGTCCGTCACATGCCGCCCACGGGACTGAAGTTTCAGTTCTTCATCATCGACATCCCGACGGCGAACGCCTTCAACACGCCCGGCGGTTACGTCTTTCTTTCACGCAAGCTGATCGCGTTTACCAAGACTGAAGACGAATTGGCGGGCGTGATCGCGCACGAACTGGGCCACGCGACCGTCCGTCACTCGGCCAGCGACATGTCCGAGCTTTTCAAGAAGATTCTCAATGTCACGCAGCTCGGCGATCGCAAGGACATCACCGACAAGTACAACCTGCTGATCGAAAGGGAGCGCACCAAGAGTTTGTCGCAGAGCTCGAACCACGAGTCGGCGCAGCAGCTTGAAGCAGATCGCATCGGTCTCTTCGCGATGGTCGCCGCTGGTTACGATCCAAACGCGTTTTCAGACTTCTTTGCGCGTCTCACCGAGGCGAAAGCGAAGTCGGGAAACTGGTTTACGAATATCTTTGCCGGCTCGACGCCGAGCGAGAAGCGGCTGAACGAGATGATCAAGGCGACCGAGTCGCTACCGGCTGGCTGTCGTGAAAACCGTCGCGCGAATGCTTCGGAGCAGTATCTGAGTTGGCAAGCTGACGTGGTCTCGTTTCGACAGACGGACGTCGCCGAGGAACTTCCGGGCCTGCTGTGGAAGCGCGAACTGTCACCGCAGCTCACGAGCGATATCTGGCACCTGGACGTCTCTGCTGACGGAAAATATTTTTTGACCCAGGATGACTTCGGAATCACGCTGGTCCAACGCGATCCGCTGAAGATAGCCTTTCAGATACCGGCGACCGACGCCCGGCCCGCTGCTTTTACTCCCGACGGGAAGTTCGTGATGTTCGGCACTGACTCCATGCGGTTCGAGAAATGGAGCATCGCCGACGCCAAGCCCGTCGAAGTCCGCGAACTTGTCGTCAGGCAGGAATGTTGGGAACAGCAGTATTCACCCGACGGCAAATACCTCGCGTGTGTTGACTTCGATCTGGGTTTGAATGTCCTCGACACTCAAACCGGAAAAAGAATCTTTCAGAAGAAACAGTTCGGCAAGCTAACGGCTTTCGAGTTTCTAATGTGGATTATCGACCGAATCGGCGACGACGATGCTTCACACCGTAATTTGCTGTTCAACCTTCAGTTCTCTCCCGACTCACGCTACCTGATTGCTACTCGTTCAGCCAATTTTCGGGTCACCTTGATGATCGACTCGAGAGCGATCGACGCGGCTGATCCGTCCCTCGTAGCGCTCGATCTTTCGACACTCAAACCGGTGCCGTTAAGCGGCGACCTGAAGAAGGCAACGCGCCGGTCGTTCATCTTTCTCACCCCGGAGAAGCTGTTGGCGACGATGCCTTTGAAAGTCGACGAAGCCGGAATTTTCACGTTTCCGCAAGGACAGAGACTCGCGAAATTCTCGCTCGCCGCTACCGACATGCAGCTCACGTCGAACCCGAATTACGTCATGATCAAGTCCGACGACGCGGTTTCGTTCTTTGATCTATCGAGGGGCGAGCTCACCGGCGGTTTCAACAAGTCTACCGTAGCGCTCTGGAACGACGTGCTGATAGCGGAGCTGACGTCCGGCAACGTCGGCATCTACAAGACGGAGTTCATTCCTGAATCGAAAACTCTCCGCAGCACTTCAGCCGGAAAACTCGAAATCCCGGTTGGATCGATGAGCCGCATTTATGCCGCCAGCATTTCAGACAACATGCAGTGGCTGGCCGTCTCATCGAAAACGCGAGGCGCGATCTGGGACCTGAACTCCGGTCAGCGAAAGATGCATGTGCGAGGTTTCCGCGGCGCCATTATCGACATGAACGGCAATGCCATCGGCGATTTTCCAAAGCTCGAACCGGTGAATCACTCGCTCGTTTTTCTCAACGCACCAAACAACAATGCTCAACCACTGCGAGAGATTCCGGAAAGAGGCGCGCGGCAGTTTGGCCGCTTTGTTCTCGTTCGAAAGAGTCTCCGCGATCTGAAAGCGGCTGAAAAACAGAAGGAGAAAGGAAAAGACAAAGACGGTGAGTGGCTTCCGATCGAGGGGGGCGAATCGCTCGATCGTGAAGTGCGGTTCGAACTGCACGACGTCGTCAACGACAAGGTCGTCTGGACGAAAGATTTTCTGAAGGAAGCTCCCGGATACTTTCTCGACGATTATTCGGGCCGGCTGATCTTTTACTGGAACCTCACCAGCGAAGCGGGCAAGGCGCGCTTGAAGGAAGATCCGGCGCTCGTCGAACGCTCGCGTCAGATGGGCAACAAAGACGACGATTACGTCGTCGAGGTTTTCGACGCGTTTCAGAATAAGTCAGTCGGCGCACTCCTGCTCGAGACTGGCAAAGGTTCGTTCGATATCAAGTATGGTTTCTGCGAAGGCGACTGGCTGGTGTTACGCGATGACAACAATCGCGTGCTCATCTATTCGATCAAAGACGGCGAGCTGCGTCACCGTTTTTTCGGCGCGACCGCGGCAATGAATCCGAGCCGCAATCAGGTCGTAGTGGAAAACTATCCGGGCGAGCTCACCGTCTATGATTTAGCGACCGGAAACTCGCAGGCGCGACTTCGTTTCAAGACGAGCGCCGCATTCGTGCGGTTCGGCTTAGACGGGAAGAAGTTGCTGGTGTTGACGGCCGGGCAAGTAGCGTACGCGTTCGACGTGGATAAGTTGAGCGCGAGTAAGTGAGTCTATCGCTTCAGCTTTCGATAAACTGGCCGAAACGTTCCGAAGATGACATCAAACAACGGTGACGTGACGCCGAAGCGCAGCTCGGGAGTTTTGTAGTGATGCAGCAGGTGATATTTTCGGAGATACCTGAAAAGCCGCAGGCGCGCGCGGCGATGATGCGCGCGAAAGTGAAGCCATTCGTAATAGAAGTAACCCAAGGTCAGGCCAGCGAAGAGAAACGACGCAGCGCGCCATGAACCGGTTGCTATTCGCGCCAGTAGCAAGTACGCAGTCGCAATAGGCGCGCTAAGCATTAGACTTGAAAAGAGCTTGTTGGTCGCGCGCGGGTCATCGTGGTGTGACAAGTGCGCGGCATACACCAGCTTCTTGCCGGTCTGTGAATGCGCGTCGTAATGGAAAAGGAATCGATGCAGAACGTACTCGAGTAGTCCCCAACTCAACACCCCGACGATGAGTAGTAGCACGCCAAACCTGAGAGAAAGTGCTTCCTGGCGAGTAAGAGTAAGCAGGCAGAGAACAACTACCGTGTAAAAATAGAGCGGCGCTAAAGCTTTGACTGCCACTTCCAACCTCCCGACCGAAAATCCTTGTGGGAAGTTATTACTTAGTATGAACCCAACCGCGCGCGGTTGCCAAATTTTTTAGGGACTCAGGTGCCGATGTCAGGAATCGGTTTACTCAATGAGAAGCCGCTGCACGCGTCACTGAAACGGTGGTACGCGCAGCCGGGCGATCAGTTTGAAGTGCCGGTTAACGGGTTCGTGATCGATATTGTCCGAGGCGATCTTTTGATCGAGATCCAGACGGGCAATTTCTCATCGATCAAATCAAAGCTCACCAGGCTGGCTGGTTCACATCGAGTGCGCTTGATCTATCCCATCGTCCAGGAGAAATGGATCGTCAGGTTGGCGGCTGATAAGAGCGGCCGGACCGTTCGCCGCAAGTCGCCGAAGAGAGGGCGGGTGGAAGATATCTTTTGGGAGCTGGTGAGTATTCCGCAGTTACTCACAAACCCAAACTTCTCGCTTGAAGTTTTGATGATCAGACAGGAAGAAGTGAGGCGATACGAGCGCAAGCGCAGATGGCGCAGGAAAGCATGGATCATTGAAGGGCGTGAATTGTTAGCGGTACTGGACCAACGTGTCTTCGGTGGATCAGCGGACTGGCTGCGGTTTCTTCCGCAAGGCCTGGAGTCGTTCACTACGAGCGATCTTGCTACTGGAATTGACACCCGCCGGGAACTCGCTCAGAAGATGGCGTATTGTTTGCGCGAAGGCCGCATGATTGAGTTGATTGGCAGGCGCGGACGGTCCAATCTGTACCGCGTTGCAGCATCGGGGAAAGAAAGTAGTTGACTTTGCCGTCGCAACAGGCATATATGATGCGCACGACTCATGGCTGAATTCTCACGAGCCCCTGTTTCTCGCTGCTCGCTTACTTCGGCCCCAAGACTCCGCTGAAACGAATTGCAGCGGTCCGTCATATATATTGAACCCAAGTCACATGCGTCGCCTTTACGCGCCGACTTCGGGCCTGAATTAATCTTCCGTTGATTATTTGAGGTTGAAAGGAACCTCGACCCAGAACCGAGGGCGCCAAGCCCCGAACTAACCAATTCTACAAACGAGCTTTGCGCTCGTTGCGATCACTCCCCAAACCTACCAGGATACGTGATGAGTACTGTTGCCAGACCACGGACGCGCCGCTTAACCATCATCGCTCAGGATCCAAGCGTCAGAGTTGAAGACGGGCGAATTCTTACCACAGAGGTGGAGATACCCGCCGAGGAAATCGACTCGGGCCCTCGAGGCTACCGCATCAAAGTCATCGACTACGACACGTCGTCGGGTGTTTTGTATCAGCCCGCCGCTTACCCGCCACTACAGAATGGCATGTATCAGGATCCTTTCAAGGAAGACGCGGCGCAGTCGCCCAACCTCGGCCTGCTGGAGGATCCCCGGTTCCACCAGCAGAACGTTTACGCGATCGTGATGAAGACGCTGGCGCGTTTTGAGTACGCGCTCGGCAGGCGAGTCAGTTGGGGATTTCGCGGTCATCAGATTCACGTAGCTCCGCATGCCTTTGCGGATGCTAATGCGTTTTATTCGAAGCGAGACCAGGCACTTGTGTTTGGGTATTTCCGCGGGCCGAGGAATGAGCTCGTCTTTAGTTGCCTTTCTCACGACGTGGTGGCCCACGAGACGACGCACGCGATCCTCGATGGTCTACGCAATCGTTTTACAGACCCGTCTTCACCGGAACAGGCCGGCTTTCACGAGGGTTTTGCAGACGTTGTCGCCCTGCTATCCGTCTTCTCCCTGACCGCAGTGGTCGGCACTCTTTTGCGCACAGGCCGTGGAAAACAGAAAAACCAGCCCGACTTGATTGACCCGAGAGATCTGACTGTCGAACGGCTACAGAAGTCTGTTTTGCTTGGCCTGGCCGAAGAAATGGGCGCCGCAATGCTCGGCGTACGCGGGAATCGCGCGGATGCGTTGCGCCGGTCCGTCGAACTGCCGAAACTCTCCCGACGCGATGTGCAAACGCGGTCGGAGTTTCAGGAGCCACACCGGCGAGGCGAGCTACTCGTGGCTGCGATGCTCAATGCTTTTCTGGAAGTTTGGCACGCCAGGATCGAAGCACTCGAGCGCGGCCGTAAGGGAGCGCTACTCGACCTCGACCTTGTCGTCGAGCAAGGAGCAGACGCGGCGGATCGATTGTTGACCATGGCCATAAGGGCGCTGGACTACACGCCGCCGACAGACCTTCAGTTTTCCGATTACTTGAGCGCCTTGCTTACGGCTGACAAAGAACTGGTCCCGGACGATAACAAGTATCACTACCGCGAAATAATGCAGCGCAGTTTTGCGAATTACGGGATTGAGCCCGCCAGCATCAACACTCCCGACGGAACGTGGGAACCATGCAATGCGAACCTTACTTACGAACGCTCACACTTCGAATCGATGCTGAGGGATCCTGATGAAGTCTTTCGCTTCATCTGGGAAAACCGCACCGAGTTGCAGTTGCAGGAGCAAGCCTATACGAAGGTCATCTCGGTCAGACCTTGTTTGCGCACTGGCCCTGACGGGTTTGTTCTTCGGGAAACGGTTGCGGAATACATTCAGATGATCACTCTTCAGGCCCAGGAGCTCCAGTACTTCGATCCGCCGGTCGGCAAGCCCAGCGCCATGGCGCCGGATCAGGAGGTGACGATATACGGTGGCGGTGCGCTCATTTTCGACGAGTACGGGCGCTTGAAGTATCACGTCTTCAACCGGCTCACCAACGCTGCCCGCCAAACGCCACGGCTCAAGTATTTGTGGCAATGCGGCTACTTCGACACCTCGACAGCGGCCGACGGCGGCTTTTCGCAGTTGCACTTGAACCGCGCACTCAACACGCGTAACCACATAAGGGAGAGCTTTTAGCATGGAACCACGAAGACTTCGCATTCGCGCCTATCAGGTCGGTTTTGGTGATTGCTTTCTCTTGTCTTTTGGTTATTCGAAGTCGGAGAAGTCGGATCAGCGTGAACGTCATGTGTTAATGGATTTCGGCAGCACGGGTATGCCGGAAGGCGTCGAGCCCGGTGAACAAATGCTGAAGGTCGCGAACGACATCGCTGAACGTTGCGACGGCAAGCTTGACATCGTGGTCGCGACCCACCGCCACAAGGACCACATCAGCGGCTTCACTACCAACGACAAAGGAACTGGCACCGGAGACATCATCGCGCGGCTAAAGCCGCACATGGTCATTCAGCCCTGGACCGAAGATCCTGCTACGAAGGATCCCAAGCTGCCACGACTTAAACGGAACGGAAACCAGGCGCTACAGGCAGCGCCGGTTCAGTATCTTTCCACACTTCACGCGATGAATCAGTTGGCAGCGTCCGCCCATCGTGAGGTACAGCATCTCAAGTCAGAGAAGTTCAGGCAGCCTCTACCCGCGAAACTCGCCGACGAGATTGATTTTCTGGCCAACGACAACTCGTTACCCAACCGGTCTGCCGTCGCCAATCTCGCCAGCATGGGCGAGAACCACTACGTGCACTTCGGCTATCCTCTGAAGCTCTCGCAGATACTTCCCGGTGTGAAGGTCCACGTGCTTGGCCCGCCGACACTGGACCAGCATGCAGAGATTCAGAAGCAGAGATCGAAAGATGCGAATGAGTTCTGGATGTTACACGCAGCCGCACAGACTTTCTGGCGTATTCAATCCGCGACGGCCGAGGAGTTGGACCCATCAGAGGGCTCAAATCTCTTCCCAAACGCCGACGTCTACCAGGACTTTTTCCCCTCCCACGATCGCTGGTTTATTCGGCAGCTACGAACACTGCGCGGCGAACAACTACTCGGTCTCGTGCGCGTGCTGGATGATGAGATGAACAACACCAGCGTGATCTTGCTGTTTGAAGTCGGCGGAAAGAAGCTGCTGTTTCCGGGCGACGCTCAGATTGAGAATTGGGAATATGCGCTGGCGCAACCAGCGGCCGCGAAACTTCTGCAGGACGTATCGGTTTACAAGGTAGGACATCACGGTAGCCGCAACGCTACTCCGAAAACGTTATGGAATATGTTCGAGCACAGAACCACTGACGAGAACGCCGCGGGTCGTCTGCGCACTTTAATCTCAACCATGAAGGGCAAACACGGCCATAGTGAGAGTCAAACCGAAGTTCCGCGAACTACTCTCGTCAAGGAACTCTCAAAAAACAGTGACTACGTCACCACCGAAGCCGCGGCCAGGAAGGGCGAGCTTTACGTCGAGACAGAGCTGAGGTTCTAGCTGCGCGTGTAAAGGAGTGAAATGGCGAAGAAGATTGAACATCTTGTTGTTCTGATGATGGAGAATCGGTCGTTCGATCATGCACTCGGTTTTTCCAGGACCGATGCGTGGCCCATCGACGGCCTGACCGGTACCGAAAGTAATCCTGACAGCGCGGGCGTGGCAGTTACGGTTACGCCGGATGCCAGGGACGCCGGCGATTTCTTCCCAGACCCCGGTCATGATTTCTTGAGCGTCAATGAGCAAATCTTTAGCAACTCGGCGGGAACCGGCAGTCCGACGATGCAAGGATTTGTGAAGGCGTATGAAGGTAAGACCAAAAACGTCCAAAGCTCGCATCGCGTCATGAAATGCTTTGGGCCGGGTCGTCTTCCCAACCTCTCGACGCTGGCGAAGGAGTACGCGGTGTGCGACCGGTGGTTCGCGTCGGTGCCTGGTCCGACGCTGCCGAACCGCGCATTCTCTATCGGCGCCAGTTCACTCGGCCGCGTCGACATGAATCCCAATTACCTCACGCTGAAAACGGTGTTCGAGCTACTTGACGAGCATAGCGTCAGCTCGAAGATCTACTACACCGATTGGACCCTCGGCCTCGCCGTCAGGTTCGTCGCAACGCGCGCGAAGAAGTTTCTATTCTTCTTCGACGACTTCGTCAAAGACTGCAAGAAGAACAAGCTGCCGGCTGTCAGTTACGTCGAGCCTCGCTTCAATGACTTGTCCACGCCCGGTGGGTTCTTCGGCGCCGCGGATCAACATCCCGACCATAACATGCGGCTTGGAGAGCGCGTGATCAACGCAGTATACGAAGCCGTGACCAGCAACAAGCAGACGTGGGAAAGCACGTTGCTGGTTATTACCTACGACGAGCACGGCGGCCTGTATGACCACGTTCCGCCACCGCGTACCGTTAATCCGGGCGACAAGCCGCTGGAGGCTACGATGTTCGATTTCCAACGACTCGGAGTGCGAGTGCCGGCGGTACTGGTGTCGCCGTTCATTCCGCCGGGAATGATCATTCACGACACGGTATTTGATCACACGTCGATCATCGCCACTGCGAGGAAGTTGTTTATTCCAAACTGGCAAGATTTCTTTCTTACTGAACGCGATCGTCGCGCGAACACGTTCGAGGATTGCTTGACGTTGAGCGCCCCGCGGACGGGCAAAGTTAAATTCCCGAAGCAGGCGCCCGAAATTAAGTCTACCTCTGCGATGCACGGGTTAGCTGCGTCTGACGTTGGACGGGCGCCGCAGGCCGGCGAAGAAAAACCACTCAACGACTTCCAACAGGCAATGGTGTTTCAGGCTTTGTTTGCCGAGAGCAAATTAGTGCCGGGCCATCCAACCACGGGCACTCCGGTCAGTGCGGTTACGCACGAGCAACACGCGGCGGAGTATCTCGCCGCTGTCCGTGAAGGCATTGCGGACTTGAGAAACTCAACTCCCGCGCGTAAGACAGGCAGTACGAAGAAAGCGCGCGCGGCCCGGAAGACCGGATCCAAGTCTGTGAAGAAGTCTGCCAAGAAATACAAGACGAGCAAAAAATCACGCTAAGCACCACCGAGGTTATTGTCATGAAATGCACTTCACATCCGCTCAACCGTCACGTGTGGCCCATGATAGTTGCCGTCGTGTCGCTGCTGTTCTGGTGCGCACCGGTTCGCAGCCAGGTGGCGCCGCCTGCGGCTCCGGTGCCGGACCTCACGAAGCCAGACCCGTGCAAAACGCCATCCGGCCAAAAACCGGACTTCAGCGACAGACTTAAATGCGCAAAACATATCTACGACAAATTGACGGCGAAGGATGGCTTTCGTCTCGTCATTGGAAGCGTAGCTCCGGGTGGTGGTCTTGCCGGCGGCATCGGGTACGGCTGGCGTCAACCAAATCCAAATTGGCAATTGCAACTCGACACGTCCGCGCGGATCTCCGTCAAGAAGTATTGGGAGATCGATGGGAACCTGCGACTCACCAAGACAAGCAGCAGCACCACTGCGCCAGTGGATATATCCAACCTCAAGATGAACGTTTACGGCTTCGTCAAGGACATGCAGCGCCTCGACTTCTTCGGGCTGGGCCCTGAGTCGCGAGAACAGGACCGCGCGGTCTTTCATTATCGAGAGGCCGTGATCGGCACGGATATTTCAACGCCGGTTAATCGTGTGCTCGACATTGGCGGAGCTGTCGAAGGCATTTGGCCTGATCTGATCACCATTTCGAATCCGACAGTGACCTCCGTCGAACGCAAGTACACGGAAGCGACGGCTCCGGGCCTGGCGTCTCAGCCACCATATCTCCATTTGGCCGTCATGGCGCGGTTGCACAGTCGCGGCCAGGAAGAAGCGCGTCGGCTCGATTACCTGTTCGCCTACCACGCGTACCAGGAGTTTAGCGATCACCTCTACTCCTTCCGTCGTTTCAATGCGGATCTAAGGAATAAGTTTTCCTTCGCAGACAAGAATGAAATCCGCATTCGCGGCCGTCTATCACTCGCGGAAACGAGCGAGGGCCAGCGCGTGCCGTTCTACCTCATGGAGACTTTGGGCGGATCGAATATTCAGGGCGAGGACACGCTGCGCGGTTTCCGCGACTATCGTTTCCGCGACCGAGATTATGCATTGCTCCAGGTGGAGTACTTGCGCGCACTGTGGGGGCCAATTGATTTCATCGCGTTTTACGACACGGGAAAAGTTGCGCCCAGCTTTAGCCGCTTCGATGAGGGTCGCTTGCGGCACACTTATGGCGCCGGCGTTGTTGTAGTGCCGCGTCGTTTGGACAACATACTGTTCCGCTTTTACGTAGCGCTTGGCAGCGGTGAAGGCTCGCACACGTACTTTGGCGGCGGTAGTAGCGGACGCGGTAACCGGTTGTTCAGGTAAGCGGCCGTTGCTTGATTGATTCGGAAACCAAGGAAACCAAGTCGTATTTCGAGGGTTTTTGATGAGTGAATCCGACCTCTTGAATTGCCGCATGGAAGTCTGATAAGTTGCGCCCGAACTCAATAGCTCTTCGAGTCTCGCGAGCCTTCTTTCTCTAAAAATCGGACTAATTACCCAAATTCCGGAATGCGCCTTTATCGCTGAGTAGCGAAAACACATTCATCTACGAAACGTTTTTAATCCCTCTTACATTTCTACGGGAGGATCCCTAAAGATGCCTCAACGCGCTCTGCGTCGCACTCAGGAACTCACGATCATCGCTCAAGACCCCAGCGTTCAAATCAACGGAAGAATACTGACGACGCAAGTCTCTATTCCTGCCGAGGAACTAGCGCCAGGACCGCGCGGTTATCGGGTGCAGATCGTCGACTACGATTCCTCGACAGGTGTCCTTCATCCACCACTGGAATACCGGATCCTGGAGAACGGCGCATACAACGATCCCTTTAAGGACGAACCTAATCAGACACTGCTGAAGGATCCCCAGTTTCATGCGCAGAACGTCTACGCAATCGTGATGCGGACTCTGGCGCGTTTTGAATCTGCACTAGGACGCCGGGTCGGCTGGGGTTTTCTTGGTCACCAGCTTCAGGTTGCGCCGCACGCATTTGCTGATGCCAACGCCTTTTACTCGAAGGAAGATCGCGCGCTGCTGTTCGGTTACTTTCCGAAATCAGCGGACGGCTTCTCACCAAAGGATGAAAAGGATGACACCGATGGCGAACGTAAAGTCCCAGCACGCGAGATAGTTTTTACTTGCCTGTCGCACGATGTAATTGTTCACGAGACGACGCACGCGCTCCTCGACGGCCTGCGCGGCCGCTATACCGATCCATCCTCTCCCGAGCAAGCCGGGTTTCATGAGGGATTCGCAGATATAGTCGCCCTGCTCTCAATGTTCTCGCTTCCGCGTGTTGTGGGAATGATCATTGACAAGAACTTCATCGAGAGTCGAACGCGGAAGGACAGACAGGTCGCCGAAGAGCCCGAACTGATTGACGTTCAGAGCCTGACGATCGAGGAGTTGCGCAGATCAGTATTGCTCGGTTTGGCCGAAGAAGTCGGACAGGAAACAAACTCCCGCTCTAGCGACGCAACGCCTGCAATGGCTGAGGTACGTAAGCATGCGCTACGGCGATCAGTGGTGTTGACCCCGGAACGCTATCATGACGAGATAAACAATGAAAAGATCGACTATAGCGAACCACACTATCGCGGTGAGGTGCTCGTCGCCGCTGTCATGAATGCTTTCCTGGCCGTGTGGGTGGCGCGGTTGAAGAGCCTGGGAAGTAAAACCTCACGCGCCGAACGACGGGAAGCTACATCCACACACGAAAGTGATGCCGACAGCGACCGAAAAAAACGCGCGAACGAAGATCTGACAGGTTTTCTGAATCGAGCTCGTGTGGTCGAGGAGGGTGCCGGCGTCGCCGACTACCTGTTGACGATGGTCATTCGCGCGCTTGACTACTCGCCGCCCACGGATTTGGAGTTCTGTGATTTCTTGAGCGCGATGCTCACGGCCGATCGTGAGATCCGGCCCGACGATTCCAAGTATCAGTTTCGTAAGATATTGCGCGACAGCTTCAGCGCGTACGACATCATTCCGACATCCAAGGTCAGCGGTCCGGAGCCGGGCGTTTGGGAACCGCCAGAATGTGCTTTACGGTACGACCGCATTCGCCTCAATTCCATGATGCGGGATCTGGACGAGATGTTTCGGTTCATCTGGGAAAACCGGAAAGAGCTCGGTCTGGAGGAAGACGCTTATACGCGCGTCATCTCCGTCCGCCCAAGCGTGCGCATCAACCCCGACGACGGTTTTGTGCTACGCGAGACAGTGGCGGAGTACTACCAACTTCTTCGGCTTCAAGCGGGCGAAGTAAAACATTTAGGAATCCGCATCCCGGAAGACATGCCGGAAGAACTACAGATTACGTTGTACGGCGGCGCGGCTCTTGTTTTCGATGAGTTTGGCCAATTGAAGTTCAACGTCCGCAATCGCCTTCTCAACCCTGAGCGTCAGACGAAACGCCTGCAACACCTCTGGCGGTCTGAACGTGAACAGGCTTTTGAACAGAGAGAAGACGCTTCAGAGAAGCGCTTCGCACAGATGCACCGAGTCCGCTACGGCATTTTCCCCATCGGACTAAACAGTGAAGGAGCATGGAGTGATGACTACGACCAACAAGACGGCAACCAACAGCAACACGAGCGAGGACAGCAACCTGCCACCGCAGAACCCTGCCCGGAACTCAGCGCCGCACAAGTTGACACTGCGTAGTTATCAAGTCGGATTTGGTGACTGTTTCCTGCTGACGTTTCATTACGAGCAGGATCGTCGACATGTGCTCATTGATTTTGGCAGCACTGGCCGGCCGAACGATGCTCCCAAGGATCTGATGATGCAAGTCGCAAACAAAATCAAGGAACACTGCGAGGGCAAACTTAACATCATCGTAGCGACCCACCGGCACCAGGATCATATCAGCGGGTTCGAGACGAGCGATCCTCCGAAAAACAACAAACCCGGCGACATCATCCGGACTTGTAAGCCTGACGCCGTCATCATGCCGTGGACCGAAGACCCCGACGCGCCCGTCGATGCGAAACACGCAACGACGACGACGAAATCCGGAAAAAGCCTCATGCCTTTCACTGAAACCCTCGCATTGATGCAAATCGTCGCTGCCTCTGCCGCGCGTGAGGAAAAGCATCTTCGTTTTGGTCTCAACCAGAAATTGAGTGCTCAACTGGCGTTTCTTGGCGAGGACAATTTAAAGAACCACTCGGCTGTACAGAACTTGCTCGATATGGGAAAGGCGGGCCGTGCCTTGTTTGTGCGTTATGACGATAACCCCCTTGATCTTGAAGATGTGCTTCCGGGCGTCGTGGTCAGGGTTCTTGGCCCACCAGACCTCGAGCAGTCGAGTGAGATTACTGCGATGCGTTCGAAGGACGCAGCGGAGTTCTGGATGCTTCAGGCTGCCGCCACTCCCATCGCGAACCGTCGAACAGCGGACCACGACGAACATCTCTTCAAACCGATGTTCGGTAACTCAGTACCACTTTCCCAGCACCTGACACCGCCGCACACCCGTTGGTTCATCCGGCGCATGAACGCTATCCGCGGAAACCAACTGCTTGGACTGGTACGGATCCTCGATGGCGTGCTCAACAACACCAGCGTCATTCTTTTGTTTGAAGTGGGTGGTCGAAAGTTGCTGTTTCCTGGAGATGCGCAGATTGAGAACTGGAACTACGCAAAATCCAAGGCTGAGGTCCGAAAGCTGTTGGAAGACGTCGATGTATACAAAGTAGGCCATCATGGAAGCCGTAACGCAAATCCGATGTTCATCTGGAATGGCTTTACTAAAAAGAAAGGGGCCAACTCGGGCAGCGACGTGCTTCATACCTTTATGTCAACAATGGCCGGCAAGCACGGAGGACACAATCCTAAAGATCCTCACACTGAAGTGCCGCGCGAGTCGCTGGTCCAAGCGTTGAAAAAAGAATCCGTACACTTTTCAACTCAAATGCTGGATCGTGGCGAGATCTTTCAGGAGTTCGATATTCCGCTGAAGACTCAGGCGTAATGAGGTCTTCGCGAACTTTCAGAAATGACTGACACAGTACCTACTAATCCAAATAACAACACGCAACCCAGCGGCTGGAACGATGCTGACTGGGAAGCTCTGATTCGGTCGATTCGCGCAAAACAATGCACGCCATTTCTGGGTGCAGGCGCGTGCGCCGGTGTACTTCCGCTCGGCCGTGACATTGCTCGTCAGTGGGCCGCTCAGGACAGGTATCCTTTTCGGGACAAGGACAACCTTGTTCGAGTTGCACAATTTGTCGCCGTCCAGGGCGGCTCACCGCTCACACCCAAGCGTAGAATCGTTGACCAATTCACCAATCAGCCTGTGGTACCCGTTTTTAGTAATCCGTACGAGCCACATCGCGCGGTCGCTGAGTTTCGCTTGCCTGTTTACATCACAACGAATTACGACGATTTCATGATGCAAGCGATCCACTATGTGGATTCTCAGGAAAAAGCACGGGATCAAAGTTTCGAATTGAGAAAACCTCGAGAAGCTCTTTGCAAATGGCATTTGGCAGGAGGCCGCAAGCCACCGAGTTTTGATCTGGAGTTTGTTCCTGACGTTCAGAATCCCGTGGTTTTTCATATGCACGGATACGTAGGCGACGCTAGTTCAATGGTGCTTACAGAGGATGATTATTTGGACTTTCTCGTGAATATCTCGGAAGAGCAAAAGCTTATTCCTCCGCGCATCGAGGATGCATTTAGCACGTCGGCACTTTTATTCCTTGGATACAGTCTCGAGGACATGAACTTTAAAGTCTTGTTCAGAAAACTTGTTGGTTATATGCAGATCAGCCAGATTCAGCGTCATGTGTCCGTGCAATTGGCGCCAAAGGCTGAAAAGCCCGATCAAGAAGAAATTGATCGAGCAGAAAACCAGCGAGAGTACATGGAAAGGCATCTTGGGCTCAGCCACGTGAAAATCTACTGGGGCGACTGCCACGACTTCACTCAAGACCTGCTGCAAGCGCGTGCCAGACTCAAATTATGAGCAAAGCTAAATCCCCTTACGTTGGACCTCGTCCTTTCATGAAGGGCGACGAGAATATCTTTTACGGTCGTGATTCGGAGGCACAAGCGCTGATGTCTCTGATCGTGTCGCATTCAGCGGTGCTGTTGTACTCACAGTCTGGCGCCGGAAAAACATCTTTACTGAACACCAAGGTTCGACAGTTGTTGGAGGCTCGCGAGGTAGATGTCCTCGGTTCCTCGCGCGTGGGCGGCAGTTTGCCGCCTGGCGTCAATCAGGCGGAGATCGCAAACATCTTTGTCTACTTCGCTCTCACAAGCCTGGAAGGAGAAGAAACAAGTAAGAAGTCATGCGACGGTAAGACCAAGTTGCCTGAGTATCTTAAACAGCTTCCTCAGCGAAAACGTTCGGACGGCGCGCTGGTGCAGCGGGTAATCTTCTTTGACCAATTTGAAGAGATCTTCACTACATCACAGCAACGTTGGGAGGATCGGCAGGAGTTTTTTGAGCAGATTGGTGAGGCACTGGAAACTGATCGGCTATTGCGGGTCGTGTTCGCAATGCGGGAAGAATATTTGGCCAGTCTCAATGCGTACGTGTCACATCTGCCTGAAAGATTGCGGACCAGGTTCCACCTCGAGCGATTGCGATACGAATCGGCTTTAGCCGCAGTAACTAGACCACTGGAGAGCACCAACCGTAAGTTCGCAGATGGGGTCGCCGAGCAATTAGTTAAGAACCTTTTGCGCGTGCCGGTGCGATCCGAAACTGGCTTCCAGGAAATCACCGGCGAGTTTGTCGAGCCAGTCCAACTACAGGTCGTTTGTCAGAACATCTGGGACTCGTTGAACGATGACGTCAACGAAATCAATGCAGCATTTATAGAAAGCTCTGGCGACGTCGATGTCGCGTTAACCAACTACTACGACAACTGCCTGAAACAATTAATTGAGACGCACCCCATTAAAGAGGCACGCGTAAGACGATGGTTCGATAACGAATTGATAACCGTCGACGGGCTAAGGGGCACCGTTTACCAGGGCGATAGAACTACGGGCTCCTTACCTAATGAGGTGGTCCGGACGCTGGAAAAACTCAGGTTGGTACGCGCAGAACCGCGAGGGGGAGCGCTCTGGTATGAACTGACTCACGATCGATTCATTGGTCCCATACGCAAATCGAACAAGGCGTGGTTCGACGCACAACAAGGTGGTCTTGTGAGCGTCCTCGAGACTAAGGCCCTTGAATACAGGAAAGATCCGCGGGACGAAAGTCTGTTAACGGGGATTGAACTTAAGAACGCCTCAGATTGGCTCGCGACGACCGAAACCGATGGGTCTGAGGTGAGTGATTCACTGCGAAGGTACATTCTGGACAGTAAGAATGCATCTGCAAAGCGGCGTGCTCGCAACCTTGGACGCCAAGTGGCAGGTCTTGTTTTCCTACTTGTAGCCGCACTCGGTCTGCTTGCTTGGGCTCTTTTCGAAAAGGGTCGGGCAGATCAGGCGCGATACGTTGAGCGCGCCGAAGTAGCGCGTAACATGATCGAACTAAAGAAGTATCACGACGCATTGATGTATGGATTGAAATCAGTCGAGCGCGCGTTAACCAAAGGAGCCGAGCCTCCCCCGAAGGCTATTGAGAACCTGCGCAATGCGCTGAAGGCTGTCGGCGGCGGCGTCTGGAGCCAAACGATTTCTTCTGCGAGTCTCGTCGCAGTGTCGCCCAATGGAGAAGTTATTTTCACGGGGGATAGTAAGGAGTGGAATTTATGGAAAGGCGCCGACGGCACAAAATTCTTTACTCAGCCGGTTAAAAAAGAGCCAGACAATCCCACAGGTGGACAAAAGGCGACCGAAGGTTCAGCGGAACAGAGTTACCGGATCGAGTCGGTTTTCTTTTCACCGGCCGGGAAATTTCTAGTTATCGAAAGACGGGTCCTGCAACGGTGGCTGGTAGTTCCGGCTACTCATCCGAGATTGAGCATTTTTCAGTGTGAAGTTTGGGACTTACGAAACAGTCCACGGCAAATCATTAATGAGAGTGGACAACAGTCCCTTCAGTTCGCAAACGATGATTCAAGACTCTTGATTGCTGATAACGAAAAAGTTCGTGTCATTGAACCGGACAGCGACAAAACTATTTTTTCACAGGAGAAAAAGTCACAACTTAGCTCTTTATCGCCAACGGGACAGCAACTGATCCAAGTCATGAATGGTGCCGTCGTCTTTCGTAAATTCGGGCAGGCGGAGCCTATAAGCAACCCCAACGCATTTCAAGGCTCACACCCGCTCTTCGCTACGTTTTCGGATGATGGAACCAAAGTTGTCATTTTTCAGGACAAAGACAACAAAGAATCGGTCTTAACTTTTTGGGACGCCGAAAGCGGCAAGAAATTAGGTGAAACAACGATAAATTCTGCATCCCTAACGTACTCTTTCAAAGTCCTTGCCGGGAACACTTCTGTGCTAATGGCGACGGAAGATCCATTTGAAGAATCGGTGACCGTGCAGATCTGGGATGTGACGAACAACAGAATTGCCCGAATTGACGAAAAGGCAAGTCGCGTAAATGTCGACGATAGAGTATGGCACTTGTTTCACAAAGATTCGACTTCCATAACTGTATTAGCCGCCCCGCAAAATCGCAGCAGTTGGGTCGAGTTCACCGGGCTCCCAGAGAAATTCTTACAATTTATGCCGTCGGAGCAGCTCAACGCAGCCGTGACGTTAACCGAAGATAACGTTATGCAATATTGGAAGGCTGGCAACTTTAGCTCTGAAATAGACAAGCTTCCGCCGGTCGAGCTTTATCGTCGGGCGTGCGACAAACTCCGCTATCACGAAAGGGAATTCAAGGAGGTTAGCAAACTATGCGAGCAGCCTCACAGTAAATGAGAGGCCGTGAAGGCCTCCCTACTCCTCATCGGCGAACGAACTTCACTTCACCAAAGGAATCTGTCGCGGCGGCCGCTCCAAGTCTTTTTCACACGGCAGTGTCGAAAGGGGAAAATACTACGCAGCGGTTCAGGGCGGAAAGATCATTGGTGGACAGTTTACCTATGGAGTCGAATGAGCTCAGGGATTGGGTTAACCACGCCTGGCTCTGGCCTCGTTATAGCGCCAAACGGTTATAAAATGCCGGTAGAACGCTTTCCATTAGCTTGGCGGTAAGATTAACTCCGACCTGGTCCGGAGTAGAATATGCTTGTGAAGCGAGACGTAAAGATTGCCGCGGTAGTCGCCTGTGTGACGGTCGCGTTTTATCTTGGATTGGCGCGAATCTCACCGAACCGAGACGGGCGAAAGCTTCAAGAGGTTCAATCCGTGGCCTGGCATCTTCCAGTCTTCTCCGGGTTTAGAGAGACTGAATCCAGCACGAACTCCGGTTACACGTCTGCGATGGTGACAAGAAGATTTAGATGTGTCGCGAGTTGTGACGACGCCGTCGACTACTACTCGCAGCTATTAGCTGCAAGCGGGTGGACGCGGGATTCTTCCGGTGGCTCGCCGAATGAAACTCTATTTCGAAAAGGCGATCTCGCAGTTTCAATCTTTCACACCCAGTCTTCGCAAGTTTATGACTACGCAATAGACGTCACATGGCACCGATGATGGCGTTTGTGCTTGAGAGACAGGTCAGACAGAGCGGATATTTCAGATCGGCACCTGCACTTCAACATATTCCGACTGCCGAGTTACGCCAACAGGATCTGGAACGTCGATCGTGTCGCTGCGCACGACTCGATTCGACTTCTTTCGCAGCTCCTCGAGTAGTTTCAAACGAGGAATGTCGCCCCATTTCGTGGTAAGCCGCGTTGAGCACATACCGAAGAAGCGCCGCGATAGATGCTTCTTCACGAACGACTTCGGCGTCGCGTTATGACTTCCATGATGGCCGATCTTATAGAACGCCGTTTTCGATAGCAGTACACGCCATTCCGTATCGTCAAGCGCTGCTTTCCACGTGCCCCATTGCGCATCACCGGGAAAAAGCAGGTGCGCCTTACCGACGACGAACATCAACAACAGACTGGTACCGTTTACTGCCTTCTCCAGCTTGGTGACGAGATCGAATTCGGTGCCGGCGCCCACTTTCGTGAACTTCTTTTTCAGGCGATCCGTGAACTCCAGATGTTCGTACGTTTCCCGGTAATCCTCTAGCGGCACGCTCCACTCCGAGCGAAACGGCCGCAGCCGCTTATCGCCTGGTTGGGCGCGAGTCAACAAAAACTGCAAATAGCTTTCGCTTTTCTCAGGATTCATGTCGCGGATCACTTCTTCTTTCCGCGAAGGACCGAGCACGTGGATCTTGACGCCCGGAAGAACGGGTGTCGTGAAGCTACGCTCGCGTCTGCGTTTTGTAGGTAAGAAGCGGCGTTCGGGCTTGCCCGAGAAGCCGGCGTGCAGAGTGGTCATGGCCGCGCGATTCGTCAGATTGTTTTGCGCGATCGCCATTACTGACTCGTCGACGTTCAGACGCGCCAACGACAGCGCGAGGGAGTTGGCGCGGGCGCTTTGTGTTTCGCGTATTCGGCGCGCCTGGGGATCGGTCGGATGCTCGGTCCATGGCATCCAGACTTCGCCGACTTCGACTTTGTTCCAAAGCGGTTGGCTGAATCCGGAGACGTGGTCCTGGTGGCGGTGCGTCGCGACGACGACGTCAATTCGGCTTTTCCCGTCCGCGTCCGTTGTGTCGTGGACGATCTGCTTGACGACTTCCTTCATCTTCCGTGGGCCAGGACCGATGCTGTGCATGCCGCAATCGATCAGCACGCGCCGTGGGCGGTTTCCATCCGGAAACAAGAGCAGGAACGCATCGCCGAACCCGACGTTATACATCCGAATCGTGACCGATCGGTTGCTCATTTGCTTTATACCGTGTTTCGCTTGCGGGTGATTCATGTTATGCACGCGAAGAGTGAAGCGAGGCGAAGTTGTGCATGCGCAACATTCGCTCGCGAAGATCTCTCTCGCTGGCGCACCAGGCGCGCTGCGGGTCACACTGATCGCACAGGTCTACAAACTCGTACTGCCGTTTTCGTCGTTCCTTCGCTTCACGACGCTTGATCGGAGTAGACGCTCCCGAAATGAGCGGCTTCGAAATCACGTAACGAACTTCGCCATCGGCTGAAGCGACAACCGTAGTCCCGCCACGCATCGGAACGCCGCCTAACTCGTCGCTGGTCTCCTTCTGACACTGTTCGAACTGCGCCACGATGTCGATCAGTAACTGCCCATCAGGCGCGACGCGATACGACGAGTGAAACCCGCCGACGCTGATATCCAGCTTCGGATCGAGGTGCAGCTTTTTCGCATTTGTCTGTGCGTACTCCTTGAGCAAGGGCGCGTATCGCCGCTTGGCCGCCGGTTCGCTGTCGGTAATGCCGGAGCCCCGGCCGTTTTTCTCTCTGCCCGTTCTAACCTGCCCAAACTCGCGAGCAGCACTGGCGAGGTCTGCAATGAGGCCGAGTGGAAAACGCGGCAAATCATGTTCAGGAGGATCCCAGACCAGCGAAACCTCGGCCAGCGAAGTGACGTCTTCCGGGTGAATGCCGCGCCGTCGGAACGCCTCGACGAGGAGCGCGCGTTGGCCATATAGATCGCGCGGCGCCATCTCGAAGTCGGCGGTCACAACTGCGCGCAGGAAGTCTCCAAAGGTCACGTCGATTGGCGGCAGATAGTCGAACGCGCGAATACACATCGTGAGAATCGCCTGCGCCGTCGCTGCTGCTTCGGTGGCGATGCGATGGACCAGCGCAGGATGCAGATCTCCTTCCGGCAGACGTCCACTGCCTCCGGAACCCAGCCGCAGAAGATCCGCGATGCGTCGTTGGTAAGTTTGAAAGAACGCTTCAAATACAGCGGCGACCAACAGCGAACCTCGGTCGTGAGGCTCCATCAGAGTCGAGTACTGAAGTGGATCAGCCTGCACATTCGCGCTACGGAGCGCCTGTCCTCCGCCGGTCGCGTATCCAAACTCACTCGCAAGGTCGGCGAGCAGCGTGCGATTGCTCAGGTCAGTGTGTGTTCGCTGGATCTCATCGCGCAACACGCGTTCAAACGAGAAGTGCTGGAAGATGGCGACAATGTCCGCGAATCCTTCGTGAAAGGCGTAAACGTCGGGATTGCTCGGATCGCGAAACCGGCCGCGCAGCCGGTGGACCAGTGCGTGCGTGACTTCATGCGCGATGATGTCGTGCGACAGACAGGTGAATACAGTTTGTCCCGGAAGGTTTGGTCCCTGCTTCCCGCGTTCCGCCATAAAGAACCCAAAGAGCACTGCCCCGAGCTTGGGATCGAAATAAGCGTTGCGGCCGAGGAACGCGTGCGGAAACAGCCGCAGGCGTTTGCCGCGGAAACCCAAACGTCTGCCGAGCGCAAAATCGAAGTTGTCGATCACCTTCATGGCGACGGCGTAGACCATTTGCTGGTGAAATCTCGGATCTGCTTCGGCGGGCTCGAGGCCCATACGCATCAACACCGAAGGATCGTCGAGATCGACTGGCGGGTACATGCATTCGTTGACACCGTCGTAATCGATTACTTCCACGCGTTTGCCCTGTGGTCCAGGCTGCAGCGGCTCGTTCGGCACGTTTACGGTGATGACTCGCGTCGAGTCGAGGCGCGCGAGCATGGGGTCGAAAGCAAAGATTCTCAGCGGCCGTTTGGCGGGTGGCGGCAGTTCAATGCTCATCGGCTACGTCCTCGAAGTTGAGCGCGGCTTTGATTTTATCCATATCTTCGTCAGACGGAACCAGACGCGGATAGTCTCGCTTGTAGTCGCCGGGGCTCACTCGGTATCGCTCTGCGAATGGTGATTGCATCGGAGGCGGCGCCGGCGAAGATTCGTTCAACGCCGCATTGGTATTCATCGGCTCGAGCTGCGGCAGAGCCTGGTTGCTTATGACGTAGCGCACAGTGCCGTCAGCCCCGGCGACGAGAGTGGTGCCGCAATGCTCAGGCCCGGATTCACCATTGCGTGTTTGTGTGAACTTAACAACTATGTCGACGGAGAGTTGGCCGTCGGCGCCGACCCGGAAACAGTAGCGCGTGCTGGAGACGTCGAGCTCGGTTTTACTCGAGAGGGGCCATAGATTAAGCGCGCGCGCGTTTTTGTTTGCGTAAGAGTCAAGGCCTTGCGCAGCAGAAACGTCAGTCAAGGTTCGTTCGCCGCGCTCGCCTGGTCGTATTCGTCCGAATAATTTCGCGTTTTCAGTCAGTGCGGCCACGATGTGTGCCGGCAGTGGAGGCATTGGCTGCTCCGGTCGATCCCAAATCAATGATTCTTCCGCGAGTGAACGCGCGCCCGTGGCGTAAATGCCGCGACTACGAAACGATTCGATAAGAGCGCTGCGCATGCCGTTGTAATCCACCGGCGACAACTCCCAGTCGGCAGTGATGACCGAACGGAGGAAGTCGCCCAAACTGATATCCACCGGCGGGAGGTAGTCGAACGCTCGAATGCACATCGTCAGCAGAGACCTTGCGAGGCGGGATACTTCAGTCGACAAACGATTGACGAGATCGGGATGCAGTTCGCTTCCATCAGGAACTCCTGAGATCGTCGCGATCTCCATCAGGTCCTTTACGGCGTCGTCGTAAGCTTTGAAGAGTGCTTCCAGGACCGCGGATATCAACAAAGCGCCGCGCTCATGCGGTTCGATCTTCGTTGCGTATTGGTTCGGGTTGGCGGGCTCGCGAGCGTTTCTGAGGCCGTGAGCCTTGCCGAGCGCGGCGCCGAATTGAGGAGCGATTTTGCAGAAGTCGCTCGTAACGTCGAGCATGCCGCGCTTTCGCTGGACTTCGTCACGGACCACGGTTTCAAACGAGAAGCGGTGCAGTATGGCCACGAGATCCGACAACCCTTCATGAAGCGCCCTCGCGTCGGGGTGTTTGGAATAGATAAGCGCCGGGCTGAGTTGGTGAACCAGTGCGTGCGTCAGCTCATGGGCGATAACATCCTGGGAGAGACAGGAGAATATGATCTGGCCCGGTATGTTTGCGCCGACGACGTATTCAGGCGCGCGCGAGTAGCCAAACAGGATCGCGCCGAGATCCGGATTGTAGAAAGCGTTGGCCATGCTGAACGCGTGAGGAAACAATCTAATCGGTCGTGCCTTGCCGCTTCGCGTACGGGCAAGATCGACCGGACGTCCGAGCGCGCGATCGAAGATCTCCACGACGCGCGACGCGACTGCGTAGACCATTTGCTGGTGGAACCGCGGATCGCTTTCGGAGTGCTCGATACCGCCTTGCATCAGAATTGTGGGATCGTCGAGATTGACCGGCACGTAAAAGCAGTCTAATGAGCTATCGTAATCAACGATGGCGATGCGTGCGCCTAGTGGACCTCGTTGGAGCGGTTCGTTTCGTGTTTCGACGGAGATACGTGTTCGCCTGTCGAGTCCGATCATCGGGTCGAACGCGTAGATCTTCAGGGGGCGAACCGGAGGGCGAGGATATGGGAAGCATTCACGACGAGGCATGGGAGTAAGACTCGGGCAGACTTCTACCACGGAAATATTTAGCTGGCAAGGTTATTAAAGTTGAAAAACTCATTCATCCTTTCGCAACGGCTCCGGAACCAGGAGCTCTCGTCACCCGCACTCACTTCAGTTCGTGACGTGGTGCGCCGGCTCGGTGCGGTGCAGGCGCAGGACTTCGCGGGCGCAAAATGGGCGCTCGGATTGCGAACCGCCGGTGTGACGAATGACAGCGTGCAAGAGGCCTACAACCGCGGAGATATAATTCGCACGCACTTGCTGCGTCCGACGTGGCACTTCGTTGTTCCCGAGGACATTCGCTGGCTGCTCGAGTTTACCGGTCCGCGCGTCAATGCTCGGACTGGTCCAAACTACCGCCGGTTTGAGTTGGACGAGCCGTTCTTCAAGCGATCGCACCGCGTGATAACGCAAGCGTTGAAGGGCGGAATACACCTTACGCGCGCTGAGTTGAAAACGGCGCTGAACCGTTCGGGCATAGAGACTGGCGATCCTGTTCGCCTGGCGCACATCATGCTGCGTGCTGAACTGGATGGCCTTGTTTGCAGTGGAGGTCTGAAGGGAAAACAGTTTACGTACGCGCTGTTGGAAGAGCGGGTACCCGCGGCGAAGATGTTGACGAGTGAGGAGTCGCTGGCGGAATTAACGCGACGTTATTTCAGTAGTCATGGGCCAGCCGCCCTGCCGGATTTTGTGTGGTGGTCCGGGCTGACGGTCAACGAGGCGCGACGCGGGATTGCGATGATCGAGCGTGAGCTCGAAAGCTTCTCGTTGAAGCGAACGGGAAGTGAGGTTGTGTATTGGAGCGCGCTATCTGGCAGGGCGTCACCGCCGGTCCACGCGGCACATCTGCTGCCGGTCCATGGTGCACATCTGCTGCCGCCATTCGATGAATACACCGTCGCCTACAAATATCGCGAATTGCTGTTCGATCGAAACGGCGCCCCAGGCAAGCTTACGACCGGGGACGCGCTCGGTACGACCGTTATCGTCGACGGTAAGATCGCGGGCACGTGGAAGGCGGCTTCGAATAAAGGCTCACTGGCCATCACGATAAATCCATCGCGGGATCTGAAAAAACGCGACCATCTTCTCATCCGCGACGCCGCCGCCCGATACGCCGCATTTCTCGGAAACAAATCTCACGTTTTTCTTATTAACAGTGGGTAGGAAAATTAGCGATCGACCGCTCGAGGTGCGATCTACTCTGAAGCTTTTTTCGCCGTTGCTTGACTGCGAGCAAAACGCTAGGCTAGTCTGCATCGGTCAGTTAACTGACCACTTCCCACACGAAATGGGGCCGTAGCTCAGCTGGGAGAGCGCATGACTGGCAGTCCTAAGCCTACCGTTTTGCTAATCAATAACAATTAAACAGGTTGCAGCCAGCGAGGATTTTGGGCCATTTCACGTTTCGTTACAGATGGCTGGTCGAACGTAACGGACGGTATCGGTTTTCTCCGGCCACAATTTGGCCACAAATGCGCCAAGCGGCGAGTGTTGATAGACGCTACGGCTCTCGATTTATCACGGATAACGAGTCGAAATCAGAACCATGTTGGCAGTCCAAACAGAATTGTGTGACAGTCGAAAAACAAAGACAGGGCTTCCTTGCAAGAACCGCGTTCCTTGTTCTAGGCATGGGTTGAAAGCCGTAAGCCAAAGAAAACTCGGAAGGCTCGACTCAAACCAACGTGACAAGCTCGTAAGGGGTGTTCTAGCAGGTAAGGACGTGCGGCGCGCAGCACTCGATGCCGGTTAGTCAGAGACAACTGCCCAGGGACGAATCTATCATGAAGTCTCAGGATATGCGCGAGCGTTTCAGGCGAATCGCCAATGCCGCCCTAGATACAAACGAGATCATCGGTACTCTGGTCCAACATATTCGTTTCGACTTAGCGGCCGTGTTGCCCGACGTTCCCTTGCTGCAAGGAGCGAAGCGCCTCGGGGTCTCCAATTCGATCAAGAAGAGTAAGGCTCACAGGTAGTAGCCGGATTCGATAAAGACGGATCGCGATAATGGGGTTGCAACATGAGATAGAAGGTTACAGTGCCTTGGAAGCGGCCAAGCATTTAACGAAGGTTTTTGGTCTTAAGGACTTACCACGTCCAGAAGTAAAAGCTCACCGAGACTTCAATGCCGCTGTGGAAAGAGTTATGCAGAAAGCGATGGCCGCAGAAAAAGAGCCAGCTGATGGGTTGCGGCGAGAAATAGAAAATCGCCTAAGGCCAGTCTACCTTCCAAACGGAAAGCCAATTGAGCAGTAAAGCGACGCTTGCAAGAGAACTCGCGTCCATTTCAAGGCCTAACAGCCATCTAACACCCCAGTTGCGCGAGATTCCCGAGAAGGGCGCGCGACAGTACGGACGTTTCGTGATGGTTCGCCAGAGCCTCAATCAACCGAAAGGGTCGAAAGACTCGAAAGAGAAGGAAGGTGATAAGCGGCCAGCGGCTGCGGGCGAGTGGAGTGACGACGGTTCGTTAAACCGCGACGTGCGGTTTGAATTGCATGACGTGATCAACGACAAGCTCGTCTGGAGCTGGGAGTTCAGGAAAGAAGCTCCGAAGCTTTTCTTCGACGACTATTCCGGTCGCCGGATCTTTTACCGGAACCTCGGCAGCGAAGCGGAGAAGGCGCGCATGAAAGAAGAGGTCGCGCTGGCGGAGCGCGCGCGGCAAATGGGCAATAAAGACGATGACTATTTAGTTGAAGTTTACGACGCCTTTTGCGGGGAAGTCTGATAGCCGCCGCCCAATAGCCTATGCGCATGAAAAATAAGGTTGACAACCTACACGTAAGGTGGATAGCATATGTGCGCGTTTAATGCCATATGCAGCATGCGGAACACCGACTTGTGCCTAATATCGCCCTTTTTATGGGGTTCGGCGGCGCTTCACCGACCCAATTTGCCTCAATGTTGGTTCGGCAACATCGGCTTCTGATCAATGAAACTTATGCTTTCTCCTGCACCTCAGCAGCCTGGTTCAGTGTATCCCGGAAAGAAACAAAATCAAGAAAGACCTACGAAGCAGGCGCTTGGGACTCTCTGAAAATCGCCGAGTTCTTCGCAGGGTCGTCATCTCGGATTATCAACGTGGTGGGTTTGGCAACGGGCGAAGGGTGGGGTGAGATCGAGCTACTTCAAAAAGCACTTGCGCAAGGATTCACCGTCCACTACCTCGCAATGGACTTCTCGCCCGTGCTCCTGGCGGCGCACCTCGGGATGATTCGGGAAACATTTGAGCGAGAATTGAACGAGCGGCGTTTGATCTGCGCCGGCTTTCTTGGAAACGTATTCTTCGATCTGGAGAGCTCCTGGAACAAATGCCGATCAGAATTTCAAAGACGAGAAGTATTTTCTTCTAACGACGACTTCCTGCCGGTCTCAGCTCCGCTCCTCGTAACATACTTGGGTAACTGTCTCGGCAATGATTCGAATGGCGCCGAGCATAAGATTTTCAATAGCATCGCCTCAGTGTTTCCTCATCAATCACTCTCGATCCTCGTCGGCGTATCGGTGATGCGATCTGCACCTGATCAATACTCACCATCAAGCGCGGACTTTTTCTTACAAGTTCCTCATTACCTCATGAACGATTTGCAGTTACTTAAGTCCGTAGCGCGCGCGCCGCTGTATGAGCCGGAGTTTGAAGTGCTCAATAAAACAAGCAGAGACAGGCGCATGCCTGGCGTCGCACTTCGCGACTATACATTCCGCGCAATTGAGGGCCAGATCTACGACTTCTACTACAAACTGGACTACGATCTCGAATATCCCGCTGAGAATAGAATAGTCGACGCGGGCACCTCTTTACTTTTGTATTCAGTGACTAAGTTTGAACCAGCAGGCTTAGTGAGCTTTCTAAAAGGCCTCGGTTATGCAGTGACATATGATCCTCTCTATCATGAACGCATTGATACTGAGTTCGGCCCTCGCGAATACACAGTTATGCTGGCCAGCCGTCGTGCTTAAGAAGAACGGAGATGGAAATGAAAAATGAACCCATTCGGTGGTCCATCAACGATGACGTGTTTCAAGATTGGGTTAAGGGTCACCAGCCGGAGTTCGAGTCTGCACTCGAGGCCGTACCGACTTTGAAGGCGTTGATCTTCCTCGCTCTGTTGGATAAAAAAAGACCTCTTACTTATGAAGAGCTGGGAAGAATTTTTCAGGACAGAAACGTCGTCAGTGGGATCATTCCGGTTGCAAGCTTACGAGTCGCTTTATCTGAGCTCGGGAATATGCTGAATCGCAGTGAACACCGGCTCTCAGTTAGAGCATTCAAAGACGGTCAGCGAGAGGTGAAGTTTGAATTAACACCGCGTAGCGTCGGCGCAAACAGAAACAATCGAATCTTATTCATTAATGAACCGACTGAGAAGTCAAATGCTATTGCTCAATACCTGATGGAACATCAGAGCCTTCCGCTTTATTCCCTTTATTACCTCCCGCGGCCAGCCTGCTGGTGGATCACTTACTCTAGTAAGGAAGCGGAAGAGCGTAAGGGCTACGAAGGAGGCGCATGGGATCGGCTCAAGATCAATGAGTTGATAAGCTCCTCAGCTTCAAGCGTTGTAGGCATCGTGGGCTTAGCTATTGGTGAGGGCTTAGGAGAAGTAGAACTGCTTCGTAATGCTTTAAATAGCGGATTAATAGTTCACTATCTGGCTATCGATCTCTCACCAGTCTTGTTGACAGCTCATATAGAGACTATCCGCGACGTCTTTGATAATGAATTGAAAGAAGGAAAACTGTTTTGCGTCGGAGTTTTGGTCGACGTCTTTTCTGATCTTGAAAACGCGCTGGAACAAGCGCGCACAAAATTCCTTGCCAATGGAATCTTTACCAGAAAAGATGAGTTTATCCCGCCTTCCGCTCCGGTAGTAGCGTCGTTCCTAGGTAACTGCATGGGCAACGACGTTCCCGACCGGGAGAACACGATCTTTTCCTCTGTTGTAAAAGCTTTTCCCGATAATCGTCCGCTGGCCGTATTGGTAGGCGTGTCAGTGATGCGCCAGAATGCCGAAGGCGAGGCGGTCGCTGATATATACACTCGCGATGTTGATGAGTTTCTGCTGCAGACGCCGCATCACCTGCTGAGTACGATCGGTATTTTTCGTTCGAACGGCCAAGAGGAAGGTTCTCCAGATCAACCGTATGTGCCCGAGTTTGTCCTTCCGCACATCCGGGTTGAGGAACTGGAACACATCATCAAACGGCGTAGTCCCGAAGTTGAACCGACGCCTTACTACGCATCACACGGCATCAAGGGACACATCTATCGTTTTTATTACATTCTCGACTTTGATTTGGAGATGCCTAGTAAAAAGCTGAGCCTGCCAGCGGGCACTGAAATCGCTCTCTATACTGTGATGAAGTACGAGATGAATTCACTTGTGACGGCAATACGTAAAAGAAGATTTGAAGTTAACTACGATCCGGACTATCACAAGAAAATTACTTCCGGCAGTGTAGTACGAGAGTATGCTGTATTTCTCGCATACCTGAGTTCGTAGTTTACTGATTCATCTGAGCCTCTAGCTCTGAACTGATGAACTTCTCCTGCGTTTGGATCAGTTCCCGAAACCAATCCGATGAGCGGACATTATCCAGGTTTGGATCTCGCAGTAAGTATGCCTTGGTCGGAAGTTGCTTACTTTTCTGACTTTTAGCAAGTTCCTCTTTACAGTCGGGTTCGATTCCCATAATCGCATACCGGCACGCCTTGATGTATGAACCCGCTCCGTCCCTAAGACCTTCGGCCTGTGCACATATTCTTCTCAAGTCGCTTCCAAGTCGATCAACGGAAGCGAAATCATCGACATCGTCATCCTCGTCGCTGAAGTCTGGATTATCATTCATCTTGGTTTTTTCCAGATAGACCGCCCCAAGATTGTTTATCACCCGCAGCTTGTCTGTGAGGCGCACCCGCTCTAGTGCCAGAGCCTTTTCGAAAACCGAGATCGCTTTTTCCAATTGAGCGTTCGCTTCTTGTGGGCAGCCGCGAACCAGTTCCAAAAGCGCACAACCCAAATTGTTGAGAGCGCTGAAGGCACCTCCGTCATGGTTTAAGGCCTCTTTAAATTGGGCCTTTGCCTTATTCAACAGCCGAATTTTATCTTCACCATCGGTCGACATTGCCATTTCATAGTAGACTGCACCGCAGTTGTTATATGGCTCATAAGATCGGTGGTTTTTGGAATTGGCATCAAGCTTTATCATCGCGATCTCGAATTTCTCGATTGCCGCATTAAATAGAGTGTTAACTTGTCCGGAACACACGGTCTGCGCTTGTTGAAGAAGCCCCACTCCCCAGTTATTGTAAGCCTCATGCGAGTCTGGTTTCCGGCTAATTGCGGTCTGATACTTTTCGAAGGCGTCCTCGTATAACTTGCTCGCTTCTTCGCCTTGCTTGGTATTTGCTTCTCTTACCAGCACGTCCCCTAACTTGATGTGGGTCCGGGCGAGCCGGTCCGCTTGTATATCGGCGGTTTGGCGACCTGGCACATCAAGGTAGCCGATGAAATCCTGAAACTCTTTCACGAGCTGTCTGTGACTAGAATCAAAAGGAAGCGGCGGATACGTAAAGCCGGTTAACAGTGCAACGCTGTTCGTCTTTTCAAACTGGGCCGCCGCGGTTTGCAACCAGTTTCGAGTGGTCCGAGTGAGCTCGCCAGTCGCCTTTAGTTTGTCCAGCATTTGCTCTAAATGAGTAAATGGTCGCGACACCAGGTCAGGCGGGTGTAGATCCAGATGACGAGCCAGCTCGCTGAAAAAAGTATCGGCGGTATAACTCTCGACGTACCAGGCCTTGTTCTTTGTCAGCAGCTTTTCTGCTACTTCGTCGGATGGCGTATTGTCTTGATAGCCCACCCAGTACATGGTGTTATCAGAGCTTCCGTTCATTAATTGATTAAAGACTCCGTCGGTCGTGCCGCTGTAGCCAACAACGATCCACATGCGTCCATTCCGTGAGTCCTCGATCAATGGTCCCAGCAATCGCGAGTGTTGGTCTAGCTCTTCGGGAGTGTTCAGCAGAACGAAACCAGTTCGCTGCCCGTGCAGATGAAACACTGCTTTGCGCGGGATGAAACTCGGCTTCAGCACTTGCGATGCCGCAAAATCGTAAACAGCTGGAAACTCGCCGAGAAGAGCACAAGCCTGGACCACAAGCTGATCGAAGTTCGTGGTGAGAATGCGATCGACGTAGCCCGCCTTAACCAAACTCGCAATGCAAAGGTGTGCTTCGTTAATGGTGGCGGAATCCACATATTTAGAAAACAGCTTGTGCCGGAGAAAGGGCGGCAACTCCTGCATGCACATTGAGTACGTTTTCTCTTTGGCTCTGTCGTAAAAACTTGGATACTCCTTCTGAATAATTTTTATAAACTCAGATGCGAGGGGAATGCCAGCTGATCTCGAGCAGCCGGCGCCGATCAAAAGAGTGCAGCCGACATTGTCTCTCTGGTTCGCCTTCAACTCTCCGATTACATCTGAGATCGTTCTGTAATGGAGCCTTTTGAACTCTTCGTCAATCATTTGATTCTTCCCTGCGGGTTACACTAAGAAACTGCAGCGGGCTCAGGATGCGCTTGTTCGAGAGCATCCTCACGCGCAAAAGTGCCGGCAGCTCGGACTGCTATTATGGAAACAATCACCGCCAGTACAGCCGTAAGAATCCACCAATAGTAAGTAAGGGTCGGCCAAACAAGACCGGTGACCGTTGATTTTGCGGGAGCCATGTAGTAGAGCACGTAATAATGTATGGCTCCGCCAAAACCCATAAAGGCGAGCGTAAGCGCAACAAGTCCGGCGTGTCCGGCCCGCTTAGCTTTGTTGCCGATGTAATTAAAAATGCAAAGCGCCAGTATCTCGTAGACAAAGATTGACGCTGCCAGCAAAAGAAAAACAGTCACACTACTCAATGCTGGGGCTGAATCCTTTCCTCGCATATTTATAACGAGCGCCGCCACAACAATTGCTCCACAGACACCAGCAAGCCAATCGAAACGAAGGTATCTGCGGTCGTCGAGTCGGATCACTGCATACGCGCGCTGTCCGCCCGCGCGAGATTGCCAGGTCAACTCAAACTCGACGAGGCCACAGACGAGAGCTGCTGCGGCCCCACCCGCGTAAATACTTATAAAGGCAATTGCGATACTGGGAACCAGAGAGACGTTCGCAATGTCGTGCCTAAACTCAATCATCACGATCTGTGTACCGACCGTGAGAGCGACGATCGCGATCGCGAGCTGAACATATTGTCGAAAATGAAATGCAGGTCGTTCGCGCAACTCGCGGCCGATAAAAGTCTCGGCTCTTCCCGCCACTTGACGACTTGCAAGATAGTCCAACAAGGCTCCCAAAAGCTGCAATGCTATATCAACTGCAAGAACAACCTTCAGTCGATAAACAGCAGGTGTAATTTTCGTAAACGTCCATACAATCATTCCCGTGATAATGCCTAAGTAAAACAGAAGGTCGACCCAGCCGAGTTGCTGCTTATAACTTGCAGCCTCATCCGAACGGAAACTTCGCGTTGCATACCACAGCGCAAATCTGACGCTTAAGAGAGTGACCAAGAGCCCGCCGCTAACATACCCGTTTAAGATAACAATCAACAGAGCCGCAGAAGACATTGCGCAACAAACAGCCGTCAATGTCGCACGCACAGACACAGAAGTGTTGGTGAAGCGTTGTAATCCGATTCGACGGTGCAATTCTTTCCAGGTTAAAAGCTTAATCAAAAACAGACCACCAACTGAACCATACAGCAATGAGGGTAAGGCAATATCGATGCGCGCGATGCCCGCCGCAATTGCCTCATTAAACCCGTCCTCCTGGCTCATGACGGCGCCACCAGCGAAGGCAAGCAGGAAGTTCGCTGAAGCTAACAGACCAATTCCGATTTTGATCTTTGAGGGCTGTGGAGAGAGAGTCATATCCATCCCTTTGGGTGATTTCCAGATCCAGGCAGTGGCTGCCCGTATTCAAGACGCGTGGTGTTGAGGCTCGCCCAATCTAAAGATAGCGCTATGGCCGAGCAGAAGTTCTGAGCAATTAATTATGGTCGATCAGTCAAGAACAGGAGCCAGTTGGCTAAGTCCAAAACCTACTCGGCAGGATTTGAGGGATTTCGGACGGAGCAATACACTCACTGACGCTCGGCTTCTCACCAAGGGCAATCAACATCGATTTGCCGAACAGGCTAGAGGATATTTAGGCGGTTCAGTCCTGTCAAGGCACCGAATTAATTCATTGAAAATTAGGCAATGGCATTTACCAATCCGAACAGTGAGAAAACAGTCGTGTCGATGGCGAAAAGCAGTAAATCCAATCACGCAAAACAGCGCCGTTGCTTGACTCAACGCAAAACGCTAGGCTAGTCTGCATCAGTTATTTACCAGCCTTCACACGCTTCGTAAGGGGCCGTAGCTCAGCTGGGAGAGCGCATGACTGGCAGTCATGAGGTCAGGGGTTCGATCCCCCTCGGCTCCACCAATCATTTCAAGCACTTCACAATCGAATTAGCGGCACGATGAATTTGTCATTTAATACCTAGTTACGGTGGGCTTTCGCACCCATGCTCCCTAAGACACAAAAAGTGGTATCTCCGAAAAAGTTCGACGAATGCCTCCGAGAGGAAGCAGTCATTGCGAAATTCTCGTCGCCCCGTGAAGAGGCGGCCTACGAGAAAAAAGATTCAATGCTCATTCGCCTGATTCGGAAAGAGGTCAGACAACATTTTCACCGAAACGTAGATCGGCCATTCGTCGGGGATGATTGGTGGCCCGACCACACGCGGCATATAGAGGCTACGCCCACTCATTGCACAGCTGCTTTCCTTACTGCCTTGCGTCGACTCTTACGGAATGACTACAAAGACTATCGGATACAGATTTGTGTTTACAAAGATCCGAGGGATGGCACGACCTACATCGGTTCTATGGCTCTTTACTGTGATCGAGTCCTCATCGAGAAGAAATTGCACAACTTGTTGGCGAGTAGCGCGGAAGTGACGAATAGCGCCGAGTAAGAAGTGTTGTAATGCGATACGCTCGGGACGTTGTAGTTGAGCAGCCAAATCTCTGACGATTGATTTGTCGAAAATGGGACTGCGCAGTCTCGATTGTGAAATCGTTTCGGCGCGAAACGAGTCCAGAAGGCGCTGCGAACACGAGAAACACGCTGGCACACGCTTTGTCTTATCAAGTCACGGAAAACCGTAAGCAGTATTTAAAAATCCGTGATTTCCCTCTACCCTACAATCTCATCCGTCGCCACCATCCCGCAGCACCCGCGCACGCTGATTGCCGACGATGACTCCGACATCCTGACCGCGTTGCGTCTGCTGTTGAAGAGCGACGGCTATGAACCGGAGACGGTGTCGTCACCAGCCGCCGTACTCGAGGCCATCGAGCGGGCGCAGTTTGACGTGGTGCTGATCGATCTCAACTACGCGCGCGACACGACCAGCGGACGCGAAGGCATCGATCTCATCTCGCGAATTCACGCGCTCGATCCGTCGCTGCCGATCGTAGTGATGACGGCATGGGCGACTGTCGATCTCGCCGTCGAAGCCATGCGCCGCGGCGTCCAGGACTTCGTACAAAAACCGTGGGAGAACCTTCGCCTCCTCGAAACGCTGCGCAAACAAGTGAAGCATGCGCGCGCCCGCAGAAACGTTCAGCAACGCCTCGCAACCGGCCGCGAAACTGAGGCACGCCTGAAGCGCGAGCTGATCGAAGCGCGCGAACTTCAATACAACTTACTAACGAACGACGAAACCACGCTGCCCGGACTCGACGTCGCAGTCACCTGGCAGCCGGCGTCAACTGTCGGCGGCGACTACATTTCCACCTTCAACATCGACGACGAAAACGCCGCTTTGTGTGTCGCCGACGTCGTCGGCAAAGGACTACCCGCCGCGCTGCTGATGTCAAACTTCCAGGCGGCGTTGAAATCTCTGGCCCTCCAGCATCGTTCACCGTCAGTCGTGTGCGAGCGCCTCAACAACGTGCTCTTCTCAAACATTCCGCTGAACAAGTTCGTCACCGCGTTCTACGGCGTCATCAACACGCACTCCCGCACACTGACGTTCACAAACGCAGGTCACAACCCGCCGCTGCTAATTCAAAACGACGGCGAATGCGTTTCACTCGACGCAGGCGGCGGCGTTCTCGGCGGCTTTCCCGACACTCCTTACACACAGGGACAAATCCGACTCGACCCCGGCGATCGACTGCTGCTCTTCACCGATGGTCTAACGGAAGCAGTCGACGCCAGCGGCGAACAATTTGGTGAACAACGATTGATTCAGTTACTGCGCGATCATCGACACCAAAGCGCGGAGGAACTCAAAGAAACGATCTTCAACGTCGCGAGCGAGTTTTGCGGTAACGCGTTTCGCGACGACGCAGCATTGATGGTTGTTGCGCTTGATTGAGCAAGGGGCAAGGAGCGACTCGGATGGACATGCTTTGGAAGAACCTCGTTTACTCGTTTCGAGTGCTGCTGAAACGACCGAGCTTGACGGCCGTCGCGATCCTCGCGATCGGATTGGGCATCGGCGCGAACACTGCGATCTTCTCCGTCGTCAACACCGTTCTCTTACAGCCGCTTCCTTACGAAGATCCTAAACAACTCGTTATGCTCTCGACGGAGCAACGCAACCAGGCGCTCGATGGCCGCGGCACCTTCTCGCTTCCTGACTTCCTCGACGTTCAACGGTCGTCGACGACACTCGAATACGTTGCGATATATCAGGGCGCCGGCACTGTCGTGAACGAAGGAGGCGAGCCGGAGCGAGTGTTGGGCGCGGCCGTCAGTGCCGACTATTTTCCGCTCCTTCGCGTAAAGCCGGTGCTCGGACGCGTGTTCACGCGCGATGAAGACAAGCCCGACGCCTCGCCCGTGATCGTAATAAGCTACGGGCTGTGGCAACGCCGTTTCGCCGGCGATCCCGGCATTATCAATCGTGAGATCAATCTAGGCGGCAAAACAACAGTCGTCGGAGTTTTGCCGGCAGGTTTCCAGTTTCCGATCAGTGATCGCACACAGGATTATTGGGAGCCAATCAACTCGGCTGAGCTCGCAAAGGAAGGACGCGACCGAGCAAACCGCTTTCTAAACGTGATCGGCCGTCTCAAACCCGGCGTGACAGTTACGCAGGCGAAAGCCGATCTCGATCTCCTCTCGCGGCAGATCGAACAGCAATCGCCAGAATCGAATACAAACGTAGTTTTCAACGCCGTCTCAATGCACGAAGACCTGACGCGCGACTATCGTCCGGCGCTGCTCATCATGCTCGGCGCCGTCGGCCTGGTGCTTTTGATTGCGTGCGCTAACGTTGCCAATCTCCTGCTCGCTCGAGCGACCGCGCGACAGAAGGAGATCGCAATTCGCATGGCGCTCGGTGCGAGTCGCACGCGCATCGCCGCGCAGCTACTGACGGAAAGTCTTCTGTTGTCGTTCGCCGGCGGAGCTTTCGGTTTGTTACTCGCGAGTTGGGGCACAGCATTGCTCGTGGCCTATGGACCAGCAGACGTGCCGAGACTGCATGACGTCAGTCTCGATCGTTACGTGCTGCTTTTCACGTTGGCGGTCTCGACGTTGACGGGCGTCGTGTTCGGTCTTGCTCCCGCGCTTCACGCTTCGCGACCCGATCCGGTCAACATGCTGAAAGATGCCGCTCGCGGTTCGTCGCAAGGCGGACGCAACTGGCTCCGAAGCGGACTGATCGTCACGGAGGTTGCGTTGTCCTTGATGCTGCTCGTCGCTGCGGGACTTTTGATCCATAGCTTCTGGCGTTTGCTGCAAACGGATGCAGGGTTTGACCCGAAAGGCGTCCTGGCGCTCGACATTCCGCTGAACAGAACATACGCAACACGCGAGCAGCAGTCAGCAGCCTTTGAACAACTCATCGCGCGCATGAAAACGATCCCCGGCGTGCGTGACGCTTCGGTGGTCAGCAACGTTCCGCTGACCGACTTCGACATCGAGCTGAGTTTCCAGGTCGAAGGACGCCAGCCGTACAAACCGGGCGAAGAGGCAGTCGCCGATTACACCGTCATCGGCAACGACTACTTCCGTACGATGAACATCAACCTGCGGCGTGGCCGAGCTTTCACGAACGAGGACACCGCAACCTCACGGCCAGTGATCATCGTCAGCGACGCTTTCGTCAAACGCTACTTCGCAAACGAAGATCCGATGGGCAGGCGAATCATCTTCGATGGTCCGAATAAAGTGCCGCGCGAAATCGTGGGCATCGTCGGCGACATCCGTCGAAACGGTCTTGACGTCGACGTTCAGCCCGAAATGTACGTTCCGCACATACAAAAACCCGAGCGGCGATTGAACCTCGTGTTACGGACAGACGCCGACGACGCGACGCAATTCCTGCCGCTCGCACGCGCCGAAGTGAAGGCTTTCGATTCGAACCAGGTGATCTGGCGCGCGCAAACACTGCGACAACTCCTGGGCGTGTCGGTCGCTCCGCGTCGCTTCAATATGGTGTTGTTGGGAATATTCGCGTCGGTCGCGCTCGTGCTCGCCGCGGTCGGGCTTTACGGCGTCATGAGTTATTCCGTCAGCCGTCGAACGCAGGAGATTGGCATTCGCATGGCGCTCGGCGCGAACCGGGGCGACGTTTTGCGACTGGTTGTCCGGCAGGGAATGACTATGACGTTTATCGGGCTTGTGCTCGGACTCGTGGCCGCCTTTTTACTGTCACGCGTCATGATGAGTTTGCTTCACGGAGTTTCTCCAACTGATCCGCTCACGTTCGCAGGCGTCTCGATTGTTCTGCTGGTGGTGGCGTTGCTTGCGTGTCTGATCCCCGCACGCCGCGCGACGCGTGTCGATCCGATTGTGGCCCTGCGGACGGACTGAAGAGAAACGGAGACCGGGAGAAACGGAGACGGGGAGAAAGCGAACCAGGGACATCTCCGCATCTCCGTCTCACCCCTTCCCCGCATCTCCCCACTTTCCTTCGGCTTTTGGTACGATGAATCGGCTGTACCAACTACCCCCGGAGGTTTAGCAACTCGTGAAGACTGGACCCGCCCTTCTCGCGGCGATCGCCGCTGTTGTTCTGTTGTCTGTTTCCCCGGTCCGTTCCCAGGCCCACGCGAGTCCTGCGGCGCAAGGTCCCCAAACGGCGCCCGCGCAAGCAGGGACGTTTGAAGCAACCATCGAAAGCTACCTGCAAGACTCTGGTTACGAGTTCCACAAGGTGAAGTCAAACTCGTGGTACCTGCTCGTGCCGGGCAAAGAGATGAGCCAGATCCGGGTCATCCTTGGCGCGGGACCGAGTTCGATCGCGATGGGCGCCGTCGTCGTCTCTAAGCGCAACCTGAACATCACGGCTGAGTCGATGCAAAAGCTGATGAAGCTTTCCTACGATCTCAATTACGTGCGCGTCTGCATCGATTCAGACGACGATCTGATCGTGATGGCGCAACTCAAGGATCGCTGGCTCAGCGCCGAAGAGTTCAAGATCACGATCGATATCGTGTCCGGCGCAGCGGATCGCGCGTACGGCGTGATGCGCCCGTATCTCGCCACGCAGTAATCTGTAGCTGCATGATTCCAAGCAAAAAGCGTCTGTTGGAGTTTCTCAGTGTCTCGCTTTTTCTTGGTCTCGCAGCAGCCGTCGCCACGATCATCTTCTTCGGCTGGCTCTCCAGTGAAGTCCTCGAAGGCGAAACGCGCCATTTCGATGACGTCACACGCGCCGCGGTCCATCAACTTGCCTCACCCGCAATGACAACCGCAATGCGCGGCATCTCGTTTCTCGGCTCGATGCTGTTCCTCACTATCGCCACAGTCGTAGTTATCACCTGGTTTGCAGTACGAGAGTGGGGACGCGAAGCAAGACTCTTCGCCATCACGATGCTGGGCGCGTCGTTGCTGAACATGAGCCTGAAACTCGCGTTCAAGCGAACGCGGCCCGAACCGTTTTTCGATCTGTTTCCGCCCGAGTCGTACAGTTTCCCGAGCGGGCACGCGCTGACAAGCTGCTGCTTCTTCGGCGCGTTCGCGGCGATCCTGACGGCGCGGATCAAGAGCCGGCGCGTGAGGCTGATCGTTTGGGTAGTCTCGACGACGATGTTTCTGCTGATCGGCTTCTCGCGCATCTATCTCGGTGTGCACTACACGACCGACGTCATCGCCGGATTCGCCGCCGCGTTGATCTGGATACTCGTGGTGAGATTTGTGGAGATGCAGTTGCGGCGCAGGAAGCGTCGCGGGCCTGAGGCCGGCGAAGAATCATTGTGACGGAAGGTGAAAACGCATCTCGACGGACAGCCCGCCTTCTGGCGCATTCTCCGCCTGGATCGATCCGCCATGCATTCGCACCGCGCGTTCAGTGATAGCCAGTCCGAGTCCGGTGCCGCCGCCACTCTGACGGTCTCGCGCGTCTTCCGTGCGATAGAACGGACGAAAGATCTTGTCGAGTGATTCAGCGGGCACGCCGTGACCGCGGTCTCGCACGCTGATGATGGCGAAATTGTCGCCGCCGCCGTTTCGTTTACGCAGCGCCACTTCAACCGCCGTCCCTTCGGGCGCAAACCTCACGGCATTGCGCACAACGTTCTCGACCGCGCTGCGAAGCAGATCCTCGACGCCGTTGATCGAACACTTGTCAGTCGCAATCACCTGCACCGACCGATTCAGACTGCGGGCTTCGAAATCCGCATCGTCCGAGACCTCGCGCACGAGCGCTTCCAGATCGACTTCGCTGCGCCGGCGTCCGTCCGTCCCGCTTTCGAGTCGCGTCAGCGTGAGCAACTGGCTGATCATCTCGTTGAGATTTTCCGACTCGCGCTCGATGCGATCGAGTGTGCTTTTCGCTTCCGGTCCGGAACGCTGTCGCGCCAGGCCGAGCGCGACGCCCAAACGCGCCAACGGGGAACGGAGCTCGTGTGAAATATCGCCGAGCAATCGCTGTTGTGCTTTGACCATCGACTCGAGCCGCTCGGCCATCACGTTGAAATCGCGTCCGAGCTGGCCCGCTTCGTCGCGCCGCTTCGCGATGTCGGAAGTGACGCGCGCGCTGAGATCGCCTTCGGCGAGTTGATTGGTCGTCGTGCGGAGTTTGAGAAACGGCCCTGTCAGGTAGCGTGCCAGCCAGTAACAAAAGATGCCGCCGATGACAAGGATGATGAGCAAGCGGATCGCCTGCGTCTGCCAGAGACTCTGAAACGGAGGACGCGGAATGTGGGCCACGTAGATATATCGCTGGCCTTTTACGCTCGTGACAGGACGCGCGATGAGCGTACCTGGACCAGTAAAATTGAACTCCAGATCGCGGCTCTCGGCCGTTCGCGCAACCAACTCTTCCGCGCCCGGAGGAGCCGGACGCCCGGACAGTTCGCGCCCGTTCTCATCATACAAAGCAGCGCTAACGCCGCTGTTTTTCTCGTTCGCCTGGAGCGCGGCACTCAGCGCCGGCGATCCTGATTGTTCAAAAACCTCAGCGGCCTTTTGCGCATTCGGGCCGGTCTGGGCCAGGTCGCGCCACGAACGCCGCGTCGGCGTCGGACGCGTCAGCGCCACCGCCGCGAAGAACGCGACGTTGATGACGATCATGGCGAGCCAGAACCAGATAAAAATCTTCAGGTACAGGCTGCGAAAGGGGATCTTCATTCGGGTCTTTCCGTGGGGACGCCGTAGATGTAACCGACGCCGCGAATCGTCTTGATTCGTTCGAGGCCGTTCAACTGATGGCCCAACTTCTTGCGCAGGTTACTCACGTGCATGTCGATGCTGCGATCGAAGGGTGACAACTCCCGTCCCAAAACTTCCTTCACCAGATCTTCGCGTTTCACTATCTGTCCGGCGTTGCGCAGCAATATCTCGAGCAAGTCGTATTCGACGCCGGTGAGCTCGACGACTTCGCCGCCGCGGCGAACGTTGCGTGTGTTGCTGTCGATTTCGATGTCGCCGATCTTGACCGTCTCGCGCGACGTGCTGGTCGCTTCAACGGGTTGTGCGCGTCGCAGCACCGCGCGGATTCGCGCGACGAGCTCGCGCGGGTTGAACGGTTTCGGCAAGTAATCGTCGGCGCCGATCTCGAGGCCCACGATGCGATCGACGTCATCGCCGCGCGCCGTCAGCATCAACACGGGAATGCGCGAACGCGCGCGAATGCGGCGTAGCACGTCGAAACCGTTCGTTCCCGGAAGCATGACGTCGAGAACAACGAGATCGTGCTCGTCTGACAGAGCGCGATCGATGCCGCGCTCACCGTTGTGGATCGCCTCGACCGTGTAACCCTCGGGCTCGAGATACTCACCGACCAATTCGCAAAGGCCGACGTCGTCGTCAATTACAAGAACACGTTCCATTGGTTGCTCTGCGAGATTACAAGACATAAAACTCCCCGTGGCAAGCTGCGCCCGTTCCTGATGGCAGACGCCCGGAATCGTACAACAGGCCCCGATTTCGGTGCGTAAAGAAGTGTCAATCTCAACCACGCTATAACTGACAAAACTTTACAATCCGTTGACAGACTCTTTACGCGCCTTTTGCGTACAATCCGGCCTCAAAGCTGGGGCGAAACGCTCTATCTCCGCGCCATTAGCAAAAGCCGTTCGAAGGAGCTTCGGGATGACGAGAATAATGTTGGCTATCGCCCTCTGCGCATTTGGGCTTGCGAGCCTGGCAAGCGCGCAGCAGCGCAATGGCTCGTTGAAGGGCCAGGTGCTGGACGAGTTGGGCGGCGCCATCGTTGGCGCAACTGTGACGGCGATCGATGCGCGCGGCGTGGAAAAGACGTCGGTTACAAACGACGGCGGCAACTACACCATCAACGGCCTCGCGCCCGGCAAGTACACTGTTCGCGCTGTCAACGCCGGCTTCGCGATGTATGAAAACACGGAAGTCGAAATCGTCGCCGGCAAAGCCCAGCAGATCGACGTCACTCTGAAAGTCGCCATCGAGGAACAGAAGGTGACTATCGCCGCCGACAGTCGCGAGTTGAGCGTCGAGCCTGAAAACAACGCGGGAGCTGTTGTGCTGAAGGGCGACGACATCGATGCGCTGCCCGATGATCCGGACGATCTCGCAGCCGCGCTCCAGGCGTTGGCGGGTCCATCCGCTGGTCCCAACGGCGGACAAATTTTTGTCGATGGTTTCACCGGTGGCCGTTTGCCGCCTCGCGCTTCGATTCGCGAGATCCGTATCAACTCGAATCCCTTTTCCGCCGAGTACGACCGGCTCGGTTTCGGCCGTATCGAGATCCTGACGCGTCCCGGCACGGATCGCTATCGCGGCCAGGTTTCGATGAACTTCAACGACGATGCGCTGAACGCGCGCAACCCGTTCGCCGAGACGCGTCCTCCGATTCAGACGCGCCAATACGGCGGCAACTTCGGTGGCCCAATCGTCAAACATAAAGCATCGTTCTTCGTCGACTTCGACAAGCGCGACATCGACGACCAAACACTCATCGTTGCGCAAGTGCTCGATGCAAATAACAACATCGTCGATTTCAGAGAAACATTCGCCGTACCAAGCCGCCGCACGTCGTTCAGTCCCAGAGTTGATTTTCAAATAAACCCGAACCACACGCTAGTCGCGCGTTACAACTACACGAAGAACACGCGCATTCAGGGAGTTGGCGGGTTTCAACTGCCGTCGCGCGCGTACGATTCGGACAACACCGAGCAGAGCATTCAGTTAACGGAAACCGCCGTCATCAACAAGACCATCATCAACGAAACGCGGTTCCAGTTTGAGCACAACACCAGCGGCCAAAATGCCGACAATTCGATTCCGACACTCGAAATCCAGGAAGCGTTTACCGGAGGCGGAGCGCAGGTGGGCAAGTCGCACAACGACACGAACGATTGGGAACTGACCAACAACACCACGTTCGTGAAAGGCCCGCACTCATTCAAGTTTGGCGGACGCTTTCGCTCGACCGACATCAATCAGTTCTCGCCGCAGAACTTCGGCGGCACCTACACGTTCTTCGGCGGCGAATTCGGGCCCAACATCGATGCGAACGGCGATGCCATCGCCGGAGTGGACATTATCAGGAGTATAGAACGCTACCGGCGTACACTCCTGTTTCTCGAACAGGGACGTAATCCGGCCGAGATCAGACTTCTTGGCGGCGGTGCGAACCAATTCAGACTGTCGTCAGGCAATCCCGAAACTGAAATCACCCAGTGGGATTTCGGCGGCTATTTTCAGGACGACTGGAAGATGCGGCCAAACTTCACGTTGAGCCTCGGCATTCGCTACGAGAACCAGAAGAACATCGACAGCAACTTGAACTTTGGACCACGGCTTGGTTTTGCGTGGTCGCTCGGCGGTCAGCAGCCCAAGACGGTCATTCGCGGCGGGTACGGAGTCTTTTACGAGCGCGTCAGCGAAAGCTTGACTATGAACGCGACGCGATTCAACGGCGTCAACCAGCAGCAGTTTACAGTACAGAATCCTGACTTCTTCCCGCTGATCCCAACTCCGGACCAGTTGCTTGCTTTTTCGGTTCCGGGAACGGTCTATCGCCTCGGCCCAGGACTTCAAGCGCCGTACACGTTGCAGGGAGTGTTCAGCGTCGAGCGGCAGTTGCCGCACAACATCACGCTCGCGACCAGCTACATCAATATCCGCACGCTGCACGTATTGCGCACGCGCCCTCTGAATGCGCCGCTGCCCGGTACGTTCATTCCGGGTAATCCGAATAGTGGTGTGCGCCCGGTAAACTGTGCCGACTTCATTCCGCCGGACGTCAACCCGGCGACGCGTTGCAACATCTACGAGTACGAGTCGAGCGGTCGTTACAATCAGAACCAGTTCATCGTGAATTTCAACAGCCGGTTCAACCGCAACATTACGATGAATGCGTATTACGTGCTCGCGAAAGCGAACAGCGACGCTGACGGCGTAGGCACTCTGCCGGCCAATCCTTACGACTTCAGCACCGAGTATGGACGCGCGTCGGGCGATATTCGTCATCGCTTTGTGATGACTGGAAACATCCGCGCACCGTGGGGTATCAGTCTCAGTCCTTTCATCATCGTGCAGTCAGGACGTCCGTTCAATATCACGCTTGGTCGCGACATCAACGGCGACACCGTCAACACCGAACGGCCGGCGTTCGCGCCCGAGGGAACGATTTGCACCGACGCGAACAAGGCGCTCTTCAAGTGCACGCCCTTCGGCAATTTCAAACTGGCGTTCGGACCAGGCGACGTGATGATCCCGCGCAACTTCGGTGAAGGTCCGAGTTCGACTACGGTGAACGTGCGCGTCAGCAAGACTTGGTCATTTGGATCTGAAGGCCGCGGCTCGACTGCGGGCGCGGGCCAGAATCGTCAGGGTCAGGGCCAGCAAGGTCAGGACGGCCAACGTGACGGCGGCCAACGCGGGATGATGGGCGGCGGCGGAATGCGTGGCGCAGGCAGCGGACCGGGTGGGCCTGGTGGCGGTGGTCCAGGCGGCGCCCGCGGTGGTTTTGGCGGCGGTGGAGGTGGTTTCGGTGGTGGCGGCGGCTTTGGCGGCGGCGGCAATGGAAGTGGACGTTACAATCTGACGTTCTCTGTCAACTTCCAAAACCTGTTGAACCATGTGAACTTCAGCAATCCGATCGGCAACATCGGATCGAACTTGTTCGGCCAGTCGACTTCGACGAGCGGCGGCTTCGGCGGGTTCGGTGGCGCGGCCGTCGGAGCATACAATCGTCGCATCGACGCTTCTATTCGGTTTAGTTTCTAAGTTCCTGAGAATTCGCTCTGCATGATGGCTCACCGCCACTTTTTGACGGTGGGCCATCCTTTTTGTAGGTCCCACTTCAGACCCCTGCACAAGAGTATCGGACGATTTTCGTAACGGTAGGCGTAGGGGTTGTTGAGGGTTCCGGCGACTGTTACCGATTCGAAGTCGTCGCGTGCGTCTTCCTCCGGCTCGCCCATCAGGATCATGATCTCACCTGTGTATTCACGCGGTCCCCACAGATAGTAGTTCTGATGTCCGCTGATGGCTTTCGGCAAGCCGTATTGTGGACCAAAGAAGTCGACTGCCGCGGCTTGTCCGTAGTTACTGCCGTAAATCGCCACGCGTTTTTGTTCTTCGGGAGTGAGTGAATGATAGACGCGCGCCACTTCGGCGACGAGCCCGGGCCAGGGAAACTCGTCAGCGTAGTACTGCGGCAGCGTTTCACCGATAAAGCTCCGCTCTGTTTTGGGTACTTCGATTGGAAGATGTGATTGGTAGCGGAGAAAGGTGTCGATCGGCAACACCGGCAAAACCAGCGGCAGCAGCGGCAACACGCCAAGCGCCAGCCACAAAAAGCAGACGGCGCGCCATCTCTTGAACAGTCGTTCGGCGAGAACGGCGCCTGCGGCAAGGACGATTACGTACGCTGGCGCTGAATAATAATCCTTGCCGTGCGTGATCAGGAAGAGGGCGATTGTGATCACGAACGTCCATCCAAACGCGCGATAGCTTATTGCGTCACGGCTGATGAAATAGAACAGCAGACCGCCGAACCAGAACGGAAAACTCGCGGGGTTCATCATCAGTATCTGTTGCAGCAGGTACATGGCGGGCGACAGAACCACGTCTTTTCCCGTTGCGCGAATGTTCCGCATTAATTCGAGGAACGGCCAATGATGTTGGATGTTCCAGATGAGGTTCGGCAGGAAGATCAGAAAAGCAATCGCGCCGCCGGCGAGCAGCCAGGGTGTGAATAGCAGCTTCCGTTGAGGCGTGACGAGCAAGCCGACGAGTAATGCAGAGGCGAAGATGACGATCGAGTACTTCGTTTGCAGGCCGATGCCGACGATGATTCCGAATGCCAGCCACAGCTTTGGATTTCCGGTTTTAATCAGGCGCAGGATGACGAACGCGAGCCCGCCCCAGAGCAGCGGTTCGAAAGCGTTCATCGCGAACTGGTGATCGATGACCCACCACACGCCGGGCGTCATTGCTAGCGCGGCGGCGAGTACAGTGCCGAACGCTCGCGCCCCAAGTTCCCGTGCGATGGCGGCAGTTAGGATGATGCGCGACGCGCCTGCCAGCGCAGGCCAGAACAGCAGCGCCGGCAGCGACGTGCCTAACGTGTGTCGAGTAAACCAGCCAAGTACAGCAATGAATGGAGGCTGATCGACATACCCGAACGCGAGATGTTCAGAGCACGCGAGGTAATAGAGAGCGTCGCGGAAATAGCCGTAGCGGGTCGACGTTATGAGGTGCAGGGCGAAATAAGCGAGCGCAATGACGAAAACCCACGACCAGAGCGAGACGCGGCCTGAATTGTCCATGTCCGAAGGCGTGATCGTTCAGAGTCCTTTCCACGAAACGTTCTTCGGGATCGCGCTTATTCCGTGTTCAGCAGTCGTTTACCATGTATAACCGCTGCGATTGTCACCACGTCTTTTTCAGTCCGATAAATGATTCGGTAACTGTAAGCGAACCACTCGCGGATATTCTCATCGCCGAGTTCAGGGACTATCCGGCCGGAGAAAGGGAACCGTGAGAGTTTCCGCGTTGTCGTGAGGATTGTTTGGACCACTGCTGCGGCATACGCGGTAGAGTCCGCAGCTATGTATTGAACGATCGCTTCGAGATCCTCAACAGCTCGGGAAGACCAGACTACTTTGTAAGCCATTTACTAAACCGCTGCTCAACCTCTTCCTGGGAGACCGTCCCTTGCGATTCAGCCCCGTCTAAACCATTACGAACCTTTTCGATCACATACAGGTGATATTGAATGTCTTCGAGTGAACAATCATCGGGTAGCTTACTCAACAGCGATTGAACTTCTTGCTTGGCGGTGCTCATGTCATCAATCTACCACAACTGTTTGGAAACGCTGAGCTATAAGCGGTTCATTTGAGGTATTCTTGCGCCGGTCCGGGATTATATCACCGCGAGTTTTTATGAATCATTTTGTTCAGCGATGCATCAATGGCGAGTGTCGAACGGAGTTTCAGCTCGACGAGCGGGTGTATGTGTGCGCGCGGTGTGGGGAGCTGTTGGAGATTGAGAGGGTTGGCCCGGCGGAATTCGATGTCCGGTTGAGGCAGGTTTGGCGGGAGAGGCGGATGTCGAGGGATGTTCGCGATCGGAGTGGGGTGTGGCGGTTCAGGGAGTTTTTGCCGTTCGAGGACAATGTCGAGGTCGTTTCATTGGGCGAGGGGAATACGCAGCTTTACGACGCGCCGCGTTGTGCGGAGTACTGCGGAGTTGCGCAGTTAAAATTGAAGCATCAGGGGAACAACCCGACCGGTTCGTTCAAGGACACAGGGATGACGGTCGCTGTCACGCAGGCGAAGAAACTCGGCGTGAAGCAGGTTGTCTGCGCGAGCACTGGGAACACGGCGGCAAGCCTGGCGGCGTATGCGGCGCGCGCCGGTCTGAAGTGTGCGATCATGGTCCCTGCCGGGCAGGTGAGTAACGCGAAGTTGGCCCAGGCGTTGGACTACGGCGCGGAGGTGCGGAAGATCGAGGGCAACTTCGACGACTGCATGAGGGCGATACGTGAGCTCGCCCAGGATGGATCAGCTTACCTCGTCAATTCGATCAATCCGTTTCGTATCGAAGGCCAGAAGACCGTCGCCTTCGAGCTCGCCGAACAGCTCGACTGGCGTATGCCGGCTCATCTCGTCGTACCGGGCGGCAACCTCGGAAATAGTTCCGCGTTCGGAAAAGGACTTCGCGAATTGCTGGCCGCAGGTTTGATCGATCGCGAACCGCAGATCACGGTGGTCCAGGCCGCGGGAGCGGCGCCTTTTGCCCGTTTTTATCGCGAACACGGTTCGGATTTCGTGAATGACGAACACCCGCAGACGTTAGCTTCGGCCATCAAGATCGGCGCGCCCGTCTCGTGGAAAAAAGCCTGGAACGCGGTCCGAGACAGCGGCGGGCAGGTGATCACCGTCAGCGAGCAGGAGATCGCGGATGCGAAGGCGATGATCGGACGCGACGGGATCGGCTGCGAACCAGCGTCGGCGACAACGGTCGCTGGAATCCACAATCTCGTAAAGGAAAAGGTAATCAAGAGGAACGAATCCGTGGTTGCCGTTTTGACCGGACACTTATTGAAAGACACGGACTACGTGATCAAGTATCACGATCAGAACCTGGTCGCGCCCGATGGCACACGAATCAAGAGCATCGTTTGAAGTTTGTCTGCCGGCATCGACGTCGAACCTTGGCCCAGGTTTCGACTGCTTCGGCCTGGCGTTGAAACTGTATCTCCGCGTGCGCTGTGCCGTCGTTCCCAACGCGAAGGAAGAGTGTCGAGTCCGCACAACGGGCGCAAATGACAATCGCGCCCTGCCGCGCAACGCATCGAACCTGATCTACCGCGCGATGGCTTTCGCCGCGCGCCGCGAATCCGTGTCGCTGCCGCCAGTTGATCTGGTCGTTCACAACGAGATCCCACTCGCGAGCGGACTCGGCAGCAGCGCCGCGGCGATCGTCGCCGGCATCAAGCTGTGTGCATTAGTCACGGGCAAGGAACTACCGGAGCAGCTCATCGAGAACTACGCGACGGAATTCGAAGGCCACCCTGACAACGTGACGGCAACATTGCGCGGCGGCTTCGTCGCGAGTTGCGTCAAAAACAATGGCACGGTGATCACATCTCCTTTCGAGTGGCCCGCGCACATTCGCGCCGTCGTTGTTTCTCCGCGCACGCAGTTGGCGACGCACGTCACACGCGCTGCGCTGCCGAAAAGCGTGACTCGCGCAGACGCCGTGCACAACATCCAGCGAACAGCGCTTTTCATCTCCGCGCTCACTCAGCAGCGATACGATCTGTTTTGGGAAGCAATGCGGGACCGACTGCACCAACCGCACCGCGAATCGCTCGTACCCGGCTTGGCGGAGGCTTTGGCGTTGCCGCAGACGCCCGGATTGTTGGGTATCGCGTTGAGTGGCGCCGGGCCAAGTCTCGTCGCGTTAGTCGACGACCACGAGAAACAGATCGGCAACAAGATCGCGAGCTGTTTTCGCGCGCACAAGATCCAATCGACAGTGAGGATTCTTGAAGTGGATAACGACGGCTGCCGCGTGGGCGGAGAAGGGGAGAAGCGGAGAAGCGGGGAAACGGAGACGGGGTGAAGCGGAGAAGGGGTGACTGAGTTCCCGTCCCCGGTTCTCCCCGTCTCCCCGTCCCCGATCTTCGTACTCTAACTAAGCCTTTTAATTACACGAAACACGGGATAACTCACAGCCAAGAGCAACAACGCATAAAGACTATTCCTCGTGTCGCTCGCCACCGCTCCCGCGAGAAACAGCAGCGATCCAACCAGCGCGAGGCCCGTGGTCCACGGATAACCCCACGCTCGATACGGGCGCGGTGTGTCCGGTTCCCGCCGCCGCAACACGAAAAGCGAAATGAACGACAGAATGTAGTTGGCCACAAAGAAAAACGCGACGATCGTGATGACCTTGCCGAACGTCTGTCCGAAGACGATGAACAGAACGGCGACGAGCGCGCTCAGCCACAGCGACACGCTGGGAGTTCCACCCGCGTTAACGGTTGCCGCTTTCGTCGTGAACAGTCCATCGCGGCTCATACCGAAAATGACGCGCGTCGCCATCAGATGCAGTGCGTTGATGCCGCTGAGCATCGACACGATCGTGAGGCAGCGAAAGATCGTGTCGCCGTAACGGCCGAAGATCACGGTTGCTGCTTCGCCAGCCGCAAACTCTTTGCCGGCAATCCCAGAGATCGGCAACACGTAAAGTAAAGCGACGTTGACGAGCAGATAGATTGCCGTGATCGTTACTACACCACCGAAAAGCGATCGCGGAATATCGCGCCCGGGATTCTGCACTTCCTCGGAAAAATAGATCACGCCGCTCCAACCGTCGTACGTGTAGATCACCTCGCGGAGTGACAGAACGATAGCGCCGATCAACGCCATACCGACCGGCGTTTGGATGGGTGGTTCGGAATTTGTGAAAGAACCACCGTTGCCGAGCATGAAAGCGGCGACGATCAGCGCGACAAAGGCGAGCGCCTTGAGCAGGCTCGTCAGGTTCTGAATATTGCTTCCCCAAACGATCCCGCGCCACTGCAACACCGCGAACACGATCGCCACCGTGGCCGCGACCGCCGCGTCTTTACCAGCCAGCGCCGGCACGAGCGCTCCTGAAAACGTACCGATCACGAGCGACACCGCCGCCGTCGAACCGCACGACGAGATCCAGTCGCTCCAGCCGACGATGAATCCCGCGTATTCGCCGAGCGCGTAACGCGAGTAGACATACTGTCCGCCGGATCGCGGAATCATCGTGCCGAGCTCGGCCAGCGAGATCGCGCCTAGAAACGCGTAAATCGCGCCGATGACCCAGACCGCGAGGAAGAGCGACGGTTCCGGCAACAACCCGGCGATCGTTCCCGGCGCGCGAAATATGCCCGCGCCGATCGTGTTGCCGATGATCACGGCGAGCCCGAACCCGACGCCGAGAACGCGCCATAACTGCCCATGTTGTTTTCTTTGCAAGTGGATTACCGGCTACTGAGATCAGCGTGCAACAGTCGGTGAAAAAGATGCTCGCCGGCTTCGCGTCTGACGGACAGGCGGCCGGCGTTGTAAGCGCGAGAGTTGAGCCCGCGCTGGACTGACTTGCAAATGGCTACGTCTTCATCCTGGATGCGTTGGCCCACTGCAACACTGGCGAGATTGCGTTCGCGTGCTGCTTCGCTGACGACGTCTGGAAAGTAGAAATCGAAGATGACTTCGGTCTTGTCAACGCCGCGTGGAATGACGAGGTTCGTGTCCAGCACACCGTCGTACCAGTTGATCATGAAGTTTGGATAGATCCAGTAGTAGAGCGCGCGGTCGCCGCGACGCACGGCGCCGGTCTGCGCTTCAGCGCCTTCGCTGACGATCGGGCTCGATTGCAAACAATGGTACGTGCCGTTTTCGATCGTGTAGTTGCTGTAGTCGAGCACGCTGTCGAGGCCTTTGTGCAGGTACGGCACGTGATATCCGCCGTCGAGATAGTTATCGACAAACACTTTCCAGTTGCAATCGAAGTCGTAGTGACGGCGCTCGAACCAATGCAGACCAGATAAACCCAATCGCGCAATTTCGTTCTTTAAATCCGCGGTAAAAGAAAATGGACTCGGACTTAGCTTAACGAAAACCCAATTTTCCCACTCGAGCAGTTCCACGGATACGAGCCCATTGCGTGCGCGATCGAAATTGCAAACGCCGGAGAAGTCAGGCGTGCCTTTCAGTTCGCCTTCGAGCGAGTAGGTCCAACCATGGTACGGACAGCGAAGTTGCGCTGCTTGTCCCTGCGGTTCCGTCATCACAGCCGCCGCATGATGCCGGCAAACATTGAAGAACCCGCGCAACACTCCATCGTTTCCACGCACGACGACGATCGGTTCGCCGGCAACATCAGTAGCGACGTACTGCCCCGGCTGCTCAACCTGATCGCGGCGCGCGGCCAGTTGCCACGTGTTGGAAAACACGGATTTCAGTTCGAGGTCGTAGAGATCCTTATCTGTGTACCAGGAAGCAGGGATTGTAGACGCATGGTCAAGCGGAAGATCGGGATCGTAATCGTTAACGATATTCATCAAACAATCGGCGTCGCCGTCTTACGTTTCGGATTGAAGAAGGGAGTCTTCACAACAGTCGCACGCACGTTGTGCCTGACGGCTTCGACTGTGATCTCGAATTGCAGCCGCATGCCGGGCCGCGTGTAACCGCGGTTGATCGTCGCGAGCGCGATCATCTTTTTCAACGTCGGCGACCACGTGCTCGTCGTCGCTTTACCGACCTGAATTCCTTCCCTGTAAACCGGCACAGCCACGCGCGAAGCCATTGGCGAGATCGAGGGCGGCAGACCAACCTCTTCGTAGATGCCTTCGACTTGCGGCCAGTCGATTTCCAATCCGACGATCTCGCGCGCCGGCCCGCGCTCGTGTTCGGCAATCAACGCCGCCTGGCCCACGAACCGGTTCTTGTCGAGATTGACGAGACGTCCGAGTCCCATCTCGTACGGCGTGTAGCGCTGCTCGTCGACGAGCGCTTTCTTGCTGCTGTTGAAATCGACGTCGATTAGCAACAGGCCCGCTTCGACGCGCGCGACGTCGAGCGCCAGCATGCCAGCGGCATGGATATCGAACGCCTTTCCGTGTTCCATCAGCGCGTCCCAAACCTTCAGCCCGTGCTCGGACGCGATCCAGATTTCGTACCCGAGATCGCCCGTGTAGCCGGTACGTGAGATCTCGACCGGCACGCCCGCGATCTTCCCGCGCGTTACGCGAAAGTATTTCAAGTTTGCGATGTCGGCATCGGAGACGAGGCTTTTCAAAAGCCGTCCGGAAGTCGGACCTTGCAACGCCAGCGCGGAAACGCTTTCGGAGATATCTTCGATGTTAACGTCCATGCCCGCGGCGTTCTGCGTGAACCAGCGAAGACTCGGATCGGCCGCGGTCCAGCGATACACGTTCTCTTCGAGACGCGACACGGTGCCGTCGTCGATCACCTTCCCACGCTCGTCGCACCACGGCGTATAGACCACCTGGCCCACCGTGACCTTGCGCATGTCGCGCGTGATCACGCGATCGACGAGCCGCGTCGCGTCCTTGCCGGTGAGCCGGTATTTGTAGAGCGGCGAGATGTCGATCAGCGCCGCGGCGTTGCGGATCGCGTTGTACTCGTGTTCGTGATGCGGCTCGTAGGAACTGACGGCGTAGTAGCCGGACCACTCGCGATAGCTAAGGCTTTCGCACAGTTGAAACGTTCGTTCGTGAAAGGCGGTTCCAATCGGCATGGTGTGTGTTGGGTTTTTGGTCTTAGGTCTTTGGTCTTCGATTGGAGCCAGGCTTCGTTTCCGCAAGAAGCCAAAGACCAAAGTCCTAAGACCAAAGACCGTTTGTCAGGGCGAGCGATTATAAGTATCCTTACGATTCTTCAGCAAGCAGCATTACCCACTACGCATGACGCAAAAATACGACGTCGTCGTGATCGGCGGCGGACATAACGGTCTGGTAAACGCCGCGTATCTCGCG
>JBKPOC010000034.1:0-3265 GCA_046732935.1 Acidobacteriota bacterium
TTAAATTGATCAAGGTATGGCGACTGCTTGCTGAACATTGAAAACAGTGCCGGTGCATTTTTCGTTGCGTAAGCTTCGTAGCCTCTGATTACTAACTTCTGAATCTCCGCATCATCAGGACTCAGCGATGGCGACAGTTCGGCGATGGCGTCATCAGCCGTCTGTGCTCGCAGAGATGTAAGGGCGCCGCAGGCGAGGAAAAAGGCCAGGCCCGCAGTTGCCAGCACGGAATGATGACGTGAACAAATAGCCAGCATAGTTTTTAGCCTTCAACTAGTGGGCCTTCAGTCGAATTCGCCCGAGTGCATGGAGGTAAAGAATGGACGTTTGATGCGAAAGGTCGCTCTTCAGTCTAACTCAAAATAATCTTTCTTCGAATACTAATAACCTCGAACGATACACGGCTAACACCAATGCAGGTCGATCTGTCTAGTTTCTGTCTGAGGGTCGTCGTGTCTGAAACATCACCACCGAATGAACAATCTCTCCCTGTATGTCTACTCCCGTCGGAACTCAAGCCGGGTCAACGCCGCGGTTACCTGTGTAAACATAAGGAGACCATCAATGAAACGAACCAATAAGAAACTGCTCATTCGCCTGGCATTCAGTACTACACTTCTGCTGGGTTCGGCCTTACTGGGTTCGGCTCAAAGCCCGAACCCGGACGAATATCCCAAGGTTGAAGTTTTCGTAGGTTACTCCGCTCTTGGTGAAGCCAATAGTCGTGGCATTAGCCTTGGCGCCGACCGACGAATCGGAGCAAACTTTTCTGCCGAACCCGGATTTGAAACTTCGATTGCCGGGAACTTCAGTAAGCGTTTCGGCATTAAGGGTGACTTCTCGGCACATTTCAATAATGAGTCAAGCTCAGGCCCGCTTACCCTTTGCACTCCTGGATGCACGACTGTCACTCAGGACTTTCAGCTCAAGACGCGCGTTTACAATTTTCTGGCCGGCCCGGAGTTTAAGGCGCGCAACAACACGCGCTTCACGCCATTCGCGCATGTGCTCGCCGGGGTAGCGCACACGAGCGCAACTTTCACGACACCAGGTCCAACCTTCAATTTGCTTTTTAAAAACAACGACAACAGCTTTGCGATGGCGCTAGGCGGCGGCATCGATATCCGCGCTTCGAAGCGAGTAAGTTTTCGTGCCTTAATGGATTACAACCCGGTATTTGTTCACGACTCAATCAGCGGAACGCGTGATTTTTTCCGGCTCTCTTTGGGTGTCTTGTTTCATTGAGATCGGTGAGGTACCGGCGCGCAGGGCCACTTAAAACCCCCGTTCGACGAACGCCGCGAACGTTGGCTGACGAATGTTCGCGTATGGTTCGCGCGAGGATTTTTGGATGTTGTGGCTATCTGTAAATTGTTGAATTTATTGGTGGCCAGGGACGGAATCGAACAGCCGACGCCGGCCTTTCAGGGCCGCCTACCGAATCGCGGAAGTGGTTTGAAATCAACGGATCTTGTTGACTGTAACGAGCTTACGCCACCGGCGCTTTAGGCTGACCTAGGCTCATTTGGTCTATTTTCGGCTTCTCGATGTACGCGTATTGTACGCGCGTCCGTGCCCGATCCAGCCGTCACGCTGGTTTACGGGATTCCGCTAGCGTGCTTTGATAAATCTGTGAAGTGCTTCCGTCTGCCCGAGAGCTTCGCAATAGTCGCAGCTAACTCGCGGAGCTCTACCGGTTTTGTCAGGTGTACCTGGTAGCCCGCAGCATAAGCTTTCGACTCGTCCACTGCGCCAGCATACCCGGTCAACGCAATCGCAGGAATGTTTCCTCCGCTTTTCGGCGTGAGCGCGCGAATTTTCCGCATCAAATCGTAGCCATCTTCGCCCGGCATGCCGATATCGGACACGATAACTTCTGGTTTCCACTTCTTGACCATTTTGCACGCCTCGGTCACAGATGTGCACGCTCTCACTTCTGCGCCATAACGAGTAAGGGCAAGTACGATCAAGTCGCGCGTATCAGCCTGATCATCGATCGCAAGCACTCTTATCCCTTTCAGGATGTCAGGTTTCAAGTTCAAGTCTCGCTGGTCTTTTGAATCTTCATAGACTTCTGTTCCATAAACAGAGCGCTCGGAACTTACCGCTTGAGAGGCCGGTAGCGAAGTCTCGCGCGACGCCGCTAAGATCGGGATGGTAACCGTGAAACTCGCTCCGTGGCCTTCCCCCTCGCTTTCGGCCCTGACGTTACCGCCATGCATCTCTACAAGATTGCGAACGATGGAAAGCCCCAGGCCCAGACCGCCGTGTGTCCTCTTTTCGGAAGTATCGGCTTGCTGAAATCGCTCGAAGATATAAGGCAGAAAGTCTGAAGGAATTCCTGCTCCTGTATCGCTTACCACAACCGCGACGTCAGGGTCGGCACGTTTAAGTTGGACTTCGACCCTGCCCTTTTCTGGCGTGAATTTGATCGCATTGGTTAGAAGATTCAAAATCACCTGTTGTAGCCGCACAGCTTCTCCGGCGACAAGCCCTGCTTTTTGATCGAACGAGGTAACGACCTCGATAGCTTTGGCGTCGGCTGCGGGCCGAATGGCATCTACAGCCGCATTGATCACGGCCGCGAGATCTACCGGTTTGATGTCGAGTTTCAGCTTGCCACTGATAATGCTTGAGACATCCAGCAACTCATCGATGATTGCCGCCTGCGCCGTCGCGTTCCGATCAATGGTTTGAATCGCACGCTCTGACTCGCTTTGGTTCAGTTTCCCGCGCTTTAGCAAGTGAGTCCAACCTACAATTGCATTGAGCGGCGTGCGCAACTCGTGTGAAACCATAGCAAGGAACTCATCTTTCACCCGGTTTGCCGCCTCGGCTTGACCGCGGGCTGCCTGCTCGCGAAGCAAGAGCGCGGCACGCTCTTCTTCCGCGCGCTTGCGCTCAGTGATGTCCCGAGCAATTCTCGACGCGCCCACAATATTGCCGTCGCTGTCGAAGATCGGAGAGACTGCCAGCGAGATATCGACCCTGGTGCCGTCCTTGCGGATGCCGATTGTTTCGTAGTAACCGACTAGCTTTCCTTGTCTGATTCTTTCAAGGATGCTGGGTTCTTCGTTCATCCGTTCTGGCGCAATCAGCATACAGCGCGCCTGTTTACGTTGTGACCACATTTACTAACATTTACCGCGGCGAGATATTTTCACCATCATAGCCTTATTCTTTTTTTTGCGTTCACATCCGGTTCCTGTGCCCAAAATATCCACGCAGCGCCTTGTCTTAAACCGGATAGACGGCTGCGCGGAAC
>JBKPOC010000035.1:0-2703 GCA_046732935.1 Acidobacteriota bacterium
GTGCTGTGATAATGGGGAAACGAATAGACGCCGTTTCGCCACGAGTTGGTCCAGTCATTCCCGGCAAAACGGCCTTCGAAAATGGAGGCCGGATCTTTCCTGTCGGGAGTAAGCGCCTGCCGATAGAACAGCAAGGGAAGAGGACTATTTGGGAAAATGCCGTCGTCCTTGAAGTTGAATTGCTTCGGCTGAACAAAATCTTGCTGTTCGATCATAGGTGTATCTTCTCCCAAAGTAACGCAAGAAGCGTGGTAGCTGGTCTTAGTAACGGGTCAAATTTGCCACAATCCATCTCATAATAACGAAGCTTTGGTAGGGCGCGATCTGAGCTTGTCCTGAGCGAAGTCGAAGGAGGCGCGCCGACGTGGCACGCACGGTCTCCCGCAACCGCGGGATCCCACCATTCATAAGATGCATCTAATTGTGCGCTAGACGAACCGAACTGGAAGGTGGGTACACGTAAGTGACTCCCAGCTTCGTTTGTTTTTGCGTCCCCTGACAAAGAAGAGAATGTATCTCATCATCTAACTCCCAGCGATTGAAGTGTGGCACCGTCAAGCATTCCAGTAACGCTGAGGTCGTTGTCCTCTTGATAACGGGCGATGGCGGCTTCTGTTTGGTCCCCAAGGTTTCCGTCGATTCCGCCGCTATAGTAACCAAGCTTCGCCAGCTCCGACTGAACCGCGCTCACCGTTGCATTGGCCGCGGACTGACCTGAACGTGCATAAGCAGACTGGTCATCGTTATCGTAAGGAGAGTAGTTATAGTAGTCGTAAGGGTTGGCAGAATAGTCATCGGGATAGTAGCCGGAGTAATCATACGGATAACCGTTATCGTAGTAAGGATAGTAATCCCAAGGATAATATCCGGGATCCAGTCCCCACCAGAAGCCACCGATAAACACAAAGACCTTATTGTCGTGGAAATGTGCATGGTGCCGGTCCCAATCTCGGTGCCAGTTTGCGTCATGATGCTCGGAAGCATGGTTCTTGATGAATGACTGGCGATTTGCTGCAGTTTGTCGATTCGCTGCTGTAGAAGCGCGCCGATCCGAGATCCGCCGCCCCGGAACTGAGCCTGCGCGATTTGGCTGTCGATTTGCCGCGGTAGAAATCCGCGGATCTGCAGCGCGGCTTCGCGCTGCAATTGAGCTTACGCGGTTTGGTTGCCGAGTAGCCACAGCGGATCTGCCGACATACGGCCTTGTGGACCGAGGGGCTGAGCGAGTGAATCCCTGCGGTCGCACGGCAGACATGCGAGTACCACCATAATAGAATCGAGGTGCGGCACTTGGTCTGCCAACACTTCTGCCGCTAAAGTATGCACCCCGGAAAGCTGGTGCTCCTCGAAAGCCACCACTGTGGAAGGCTGGCGCGGCGCGAGAGCCGCCACCAGCAAAGCCCCCGACACGGCCGCCACCGCCAAAGTGGCCGCCGCCACCGCCTCCGCGAGGACCTGCCCATGTTGGTTGAGCAAGACTAAAAAAAGCGACACCTGTTAAGCCCAATAATGTAATTATTTTCATGGGCCAACCTCGTCGTCGGACAGTCCCGCTGCCATTGCGATTCGGTGGGATTTTGCGGTGCTACGGAAGAGTCGCTTCTTCGTCTCTCTTTAGAGAGATGCAGCTTACCCAGAGGTGCGTTAAATCGTTAAAGCGCGTAAAGCGCCGTGGGCGCCACGCGCCTTTACGGCGTGGTACCGTTGAATCGGATCCCGGCGTAATCCGCCTGAGGCGGGTAACGACTTACGAATCACGCGGCGCCATTTAGCCGACGCCTGTCGCACGCACGGGCAAATGTCCTTCGATGGTGTTGATTAACTCTGAAATGTTAATGGGTTTGGCGAGGAAGGGATGCCCGTCGATGTGGAGGCCAGCGTTTGCCTCGGCGCTGGTGACGAGCGCAGTTAGGAAAATGATTGGTGTGTTTTACAATTCAGGGTCGGCCCGCATTTGTGCAGCGATTTCGCCTCCGTCTCGGTCGGGCATGACTACATCAAGGAAGATCAGATCTGGCCGAAAATTCCGGGCGGTTTGGTGAGCCCTGGTAGAGTCGTTCTCTTCGAAGACCAGATAGCGGCCTGTCTTTTCGAGCAGAATTTTGACCAGATGAGTAGTGTTCTTGTCGTTATCAACGATCAGAATTCGCCGCGCGGAATGGCCAATTGAATCCAACCAGGAGAAAGCGACATCCGTTTCCCTAGGGAGGAAGTCTACTTCGATTACCCTGTTCATACATTTATGATGACGTTGTTTTGTTGCCGCTTTCTAACTGGTCAGCCACGTAACAAACCAAGCGCCAAGGAATCCGATTATTAAACCGATCAACGGGCTGGAGATGGCGAACCAAAGCGGAATAGCCTCGCGCAATGGAAGCGAATCTCGTCGTCGCAGATGCCAGTGTGCGCTTGGGATTGCGACCGTTGAGCGGCCGGATGCTTCTTGCGGTGCTAATCGATCAAGGGAGTGAATCGCTTTCATGGCTTGAAGTGTCGATGACGATTCCATTCCGGCTAATGCGCGTGTGTGGGATTTTCCAGTACCGCATTAGACTTGCTGCTCAATCCCTCTTTAGAGTGAACGTGTGTAGCACAGCCATCTTGGCTGTGAAGCAGGTGGGCGTCTCGCCTGCCAGATTTGTCCGAGTACCGCGAACTCGGCAAGATGCCGGGTTACCCCCAGGCTGGAAGTCTGTGCTACGT
>JBKPOC010000036.1:0-6648 GCA_046732935.1 Acidobacteriota bacterium
CCAAAGCAGTGTGCAAAACATGAAAAAGAATGGAAAAGGCAATGCAGGCTCGTAACGACGAAGAAAAGGCATCCCAAGGAATCGGACATCGTGTTTAATAAGTAAACCTATCAAGCCCTGACCTCCGGCAAGCGCTCCAAAACACAAAACGAAAAGCATTCCAACGATCGCTATCGTGTGATCACTCACAGTGGAGGCGAGGAGGAAGTAAATTGAAAGTGCTGCTAATAATCCTGCGATATCCAGCAACGCAATAAATACTGTTGATGCTGACACCCCGGCGATACGCGCTGTCCACGCAATTGCATAGGCTGGAAGGAAATGAATCGAAAAGAGCGACTCCGGTAAGGGGGCCATACGGTTATCGTCCTGGCCGGTCGACGGATCGTTCCGACGTGGCCGGCCGTCGATCAGCGCATTGACATAAGCTGAATACTTTAGTTCGTCAGGTTGAAGTGTTGCGTACGCGCCTTGCCATTGCGAGCCGCGAGCAATCCAAAACCGCAGCTGAGGCATAATCGATAACAACATGATCGCTGTGACTGCCAGCGCGAGCTTGACTGACACGGTGCTCATGAAGTTACTTCAGGACTCCTCAGTAATTTTCGTCTGGATCATAAGGCGGTATGGGGAACCAGGAAGCGAGTAAAGTCGCCACGCCAACCAACAGAGTGCAATCGTAAAGAGTTGCACCTTTGTGACAGAAGCCACTCCAACTGTTATGAACGACAAAACAAACAATGCAACCAGCAACCGGTCCCCTATTTGCTTTGGCCCAGCCCATATGATCACGAGAATCAGTAGTGTAGCGTCATAGATCGGAGAATAAAGACTCAAGAGTAAAGTACACGCAACCGCCAGTGCCCAGGATAACCCGCCAGCGCGACCGCGTCGCCACGCTCGCCAGAGAAATGGCAAAGCAACGGCCACCAAAACGAACCGAAGTATGTCTCCCGGATGCCCGGTAAGTAGCCGGAAGGCGGCTCCGATATCAACATATTTCCAGGTCTGAAAAATCTCTGTTGGTGAATTCGCCGCAACGTAAAACAACTTGAGAATCCTAAAGTACCCCGCGATTCCCGGGGCTCCGACAAGCACGAGCGATAACAAAGCGAGTGTCACCGCGCCAACCGTAAAACCCAGGAGCATTCGCCACTGGAATGTGAGGATTAACATTGGCAAGAGCAAAACGACTAGTGGTGGCTTGTAAAGCAACAATGCCAGCGCAAGTCCGGCCCATATGTGGCGACCTTTATAGTGTAGACAGAACGCGATAGCCAATACGCAAAAACCAAATGCCGACGTCTGCCCTCCCCTAATCGCATAGAGTTGAAAAGGAGCGAAGGCCAGGCTGGCCAATAGGCCTGGAATCCGCCATTCCTTAGGGAGAGCGAGTGTTTTTGCAGTGAATAGATAACCTGCGCATAACAACCCAATCGATAACATGGTCCATAACAGATAGGCCCACAGAAACGGCATCTGGCCCAGTAGTGCAAAGGGCAATACAAACCAGGGAGCATACACAAAAGGCAAAGATTCGCTATGGCTGCCTCCCGCGGACTCATACAAAGCATCCTGCAAGCCAACGTCATAGAGGCGTTCGTGTGGATACTGAACGAAAATGCGACCAGCGTTATGGAATGCTCGGAAGTCACCACCGTCGTAGCCTCGATCACGTGCGATCGTAAATGCAAAGAATAAGAGGTTGGTGGCGATTAAGACGCTGCAATATATGCTGACGCGCTGAGGGGTCAAACATTTCATTAGCTTTGCCTCAAAAATTTTCCAGCCACAAAAAAGCACAAAAGACACAAAAGGATTTCCGTTGATTTTTGTGCCTTTTGTGCTTCTTTGTGGCGGATCCTCCCGCAACGAATTGGACTCATTTCAGCGTCAGCCGGTAAATAACAAAAGTATCGGCGTTGTAACCCGCGTCGCGCTGATACCACTTGTCCAAATTGGAGAGATCCTCGTCAGGCTTAACAACTGCGTACGACAGCGTTGGTGTAGCTGCCTCTGCCCGATTGAATGTCGAGCAAAAGACTTTGTATTGATCTACAGCTTCTTCAATCTCTCGCGCGGATATGGGTTGAGACGCCACTGTCAAAATAGGATTTGCGCGGTCCACCCCGAATATCTCTCCTCTGAATGAATTGTCGTGTTCTAAAGATACGCGTAAGTTCTGATCCGTTACCGCGGCATAATAAAGATATTTAAAAAACCGTAATCGTCGATGCTGTAAATCAGCAGGGGAGAAGACGTACAGGTATTCGGACCATAAGACGGGAATCGAAGCAGTCGCAGCAATCGTATGAGTCAATGGCCGATTAGCAAAAACGATGCCCTCGCGTCCTTTGAGTGCCAGGGCCGCGGCTCTACCCTTATCGATCTCAACGTTCGTGTTCAGTGTCTGGGATGCAAAGCGGATACTCAGGATGGACCCAATCACTAATGCTCCACTCGCCACGTAGAGTGCAAGCCGTTTCGGCAGCGGCCGGCGCACAAGACTAAGCGCCAAAAACAATCCAGTTAGGAGCAAGTAGTTTCCGATGTACCACTCATAATGAAAAAGTTGCAACGAACGGCCAGTCAATACTTGCTGATTGAAGAGTACGTACGGGGTAAGGATAAATGACAGGACAAACAAGAATTTTGGTTGGCGCCAAGGTGATAGGTGGCGCCTGAAGATCGCTAAGCCCATGAGAATCGCCGCACCATAAACTTCCGGCCCGGCGAATAACTTAGGACGGTGAGTAAACTCCAGTAAGTGCGTTCCATCAAGCCCCGGTGCTCGATGCGCTACTAACCAACCATACGGCCCAAGCGCCACAAGCGCCGCAAGACCAACAATGCCCATCACTCGAAAAATAATCCGGTAATCATCAGGCCGGGCGCAGATCCAAAGAAGCGTCAAGGTGATCAGCCAGCCAGCGGCCGCTGTCCAGATGAAGAAGTATGAGTAAATAAGAGTCATCAACGTTAGGCCAGCGAACCCAGCGCACCACATCGACTTTTTAACTATTGAACGCCAAACGAGCAAAGCCAGGGTAAAAAAAAGTGGAAACGCGAATGCCGGGGCATAACGGCGGAGGAAAGGAAACGCAAATGGTACCGGCGGCGATTCCCAGGGCGTTTGAGCAGCGAACATCCCTAAGCACAACACTCCGATCGCACCGGCTGCCGAAATGGCTGCTTCTCGCGTAAATTCAAACAGGAATATGAAGAGTATTAGACTGGAAGCCGCCGTCACGAGCGGCAATAAAATTATAAAAGCCTGTGATGCTGATAAGTGAAGGAGGCGTGCTGGTATTGCAATCGAGTACGGCGGTATGAACTGGATCGAGAATAATGTCTCAAATTGCCCGCCGTCAGCGCCTGAATAGGGATCATTGCGCCTTGGCTGGCCATTGATTAACGCATTGACATAGGCTGCGTAAACGAACTCGTCGGGATCGATGTAGGCGTGAGCGCCATTCCAGGCTGAACCCCGTTCGTAGCAAAGCAGGAGCTGAGGTATCGACGTGATTATCGACAAAACCACGGCCGTCCCAATAGCCAACTTCCAGTTTGAAGAAGTCACGGTTTGAAGAGGTTTATCCACAGATTACACAGATTAGGACAAATGTGTGTAATCTGTGGATTTCGCTACCTTCGAATGAAAATAACTGCCTGCTTATCCTCGTAGATCCTGGTCCAATGGCCGCTGTCGACTCGCAGCAAACTAGCAAGCGGTCCATTCGGCTTTATCATCACTGTCTGAATACCGTCACGATCGAGTAGTTCGGACCAGCCTGGCTTTCCCTCATATGCGTTGAAAAAATTGACCATTATTTGATCGCCGTAAACATCAGCACGACCATCGATGTAAACCTTATATTCGGGATACAGTCTCCAAATGATGTATCCGCCCCAGTCGTAATCATTGAAGATTGGCTGCGGCAGCTTCTGCGTCTTGATGAAGTCTGTTGCCGCGGCGGGAAATTGTTCGAGCTCAGTTTTTGCTTGCTCTCTCGACCCTTTGTAAACTCCCAAAACAACCAACACCGTCACCAGCAACATTAGCGACCCATTAATTGCCAGTTTGATGAACGGCTCGTTTCTAATGTTCTCGTCATCCAGCGCTAACTGACTGGCTGGATGACTCCCAATCCAATTCCGGAAGTGTTCAGCCACTAAAGGAATAGCGACGAGCGCAAAAAAAGGGATGTTGCGTCCTGAATGTAGTGCGCCCCATGCAGTGACAAGAAGCAGCAATAGTTCATGCAGATGCGTGCGCTTGTTTGACAACGCGAATACAAATAAACAGGCGAGCAGGAGAAGTGCAAGTCCGAAGAACCGCGGATCGTGAAAGTTTGGTGGTCGCCACTCCTGAATGTACTGCATCATTGCTGACGACTTGAGAGTTTCAAAAGGATAAGTATACAAACGCAAACCATTCGGGTTCAGACTGACGACTAAAATACAGATAATCAAAACCCACCCGAGCAGTCGGATACGCCGCCAATCAACTGGACCTTGCCCAGGTAATAACAAAGGCTCAACTGACAACGCCACGATAGTGAAAAAAATCAGCGTTGGCCCCAACGCATACCCGGCGTGCAGATTGGCCCATAAAATCATAAGCGGTACGAGCCACCACACAGTGCCGGAGCGCCCGCCGCGCGCATACCGGTCTAATACATACAAGAAAACGCTCGCCAGAAGCATGGAGAACATTTGCGGTCGCACGCCCCACGTAAGCATCGTGGCGAAGGCGCCGAGGAGGATTGCAAACGCTGCGATAACAGGTGGTACGGCACGAGTTCGACAGGTCAGGTAGGAAATACCGAATGAGGCCGTAACAATCAACGCGAAGACCGTTATTAATCCCGGAAATCCCAGCGCGCTGAAGACCCCGTAGATGAACACTTCCGATAACCATTCGTGAGTTACCCACTCACTACCAAAGCGAACGCTGGAGAAAATGTCGGTATGAGGAATTGCCCTGGTACCTACGATATATTGGCCGGTTTTCAGGTGCCACCAAAAATCGCGGTCTGTTACCGGTTGAGCAGCCCCGGCGAAGATCAACAGGAATGCTACGTAAATTAGCAGCTTACGCGTGGACAGCAATACTTTAATTGTCTTCGTGCTGTGATGAGTGGGGGAAGCGTTGACCTCTAGATCCGCGAGCGCCGGCTCCGCTTCCGGTAGTCTAGTCATTCCTCGCGTCACCTTAGCGTCAAAACTGCGGAGTGTCTAGAGTTTCTTACCTCGCTGAGGTTGAAGAGGAAATGATTTCTCGGCGGGACCGAAAGTACGAAAGCGAACCGCTGCGGCAATCCCCGGCTCAGTTGAATGTGCAACAACTGCTCGCTATCGAGCAGTGTTCAACGCGAACAACAGTTTGAGCATGGGAGGAATGTTTAAACGAAGTTTTTTCTAAATGCGGTAATCACGGCGTTTGCTGTTCGAAATTCTCTTCTCTATCCTGACCTGACGCCCTCGCCCAACTTGGCACATCAGTTGCCCCTCTACACGCCGCACTCGAAATGTTGCCGTGATCGGCAGGGAGCGATCTCTCAGGTTTCCTGAGGTGACGCCTGCAATTCCAGTGCACTCAATTTAGCACCTAACGAGTCACTTGGTTAGGGTCAATTAAAAACCACAAATACAAGGAGCAAACAATGGAACGCATCAAGAATTTCGTTAACGACGAGGCGGGTATGGAGACACTGGAGTATGCAGTTATCGCAGGTCTCATCGCACTCGTAGCAGTCGCTATCTATGCCACCAGCGGTACATGGGCCACCACGCTGCGAAGCAGGCTTACAAACGCTGCGGCTCAGAACTAACCACAGCGTGGTGTTAGTCTGAACCATCGGAAAAAGAGGATGACGGGCCATGAGCGACGAATCAGCTCAAGCCCGTCGGATTCTTTGCTTTTCGAGACCTTCCTCGCTTTTGGATCAGCCCACTTTAACGATGTGTCTGTGAAACGGAGACTCGCACGATGCCTACTCCTCAAACTTTAGCCATCGGTCTATTACTGGTGCCGATGGCAATCGTAATCACTTACATGGATGTACGCTATCGGCGCATACCTAACAAGCTGGTTCTTGTGACACTGCTGGGCGGACTCTTCCTTAACACGTTCTTCGAGGGGTCGCATGGACTGGCGATGAGCTTGGGCGGATTCGGGCTTGCTTTCGCCCTGATGATCTTTTTTCACATCTTCGGCACTCTTGGCGCCGGAGACGTGAAGCTTTTCGCTGCTATCGGAGCGGTCAATGGACTTTCACTGGTGCTGCCAACGCTTGTTGTGGTTGCAATCACCGGTGGGATTTTGGCCATTTTCAAAATGGTTTACTCGCGACGCGTGAAAGCGACGATGTTTGGGGTCGTGCAATTTTTCTATGGACTTCTGCCGGGCCAAACAGTGCCACGCTTCGATATACCTGCGGATCGCAGCTACACACTGCCTTATGCTTTGCCAATCTGTTTCGGAAGTCTCATAGCATTCTTTCTGTTTCACGTCTAACGGTTACGGCTGGACTTCTGAATGTAGTTAACTTCGGTATCGGTATTGGAGAATTGAGTCATGCGAAATAAACGTCTAATCCTCGCGCTCACTGGCGCAGTGCTCTGCGGATTACTCGGCGTCATGCT
>JBKPOC010000037.1:0-81172 GCA_046732935.1 Acidobacteriota bacterium
ATCGTATGCTAACCTGGTCTCGGCCATTCCTTCTTCGAACCGTCTCATTAGAGTCAAATAAGAGCCGTATCTTCGGTGGGCCACTGAATCGTTAGGATTCAAGCTGATGGCCCGCTTGAACTCTCGCTCCGCGCCCGCCCAATCATGGTCATAATATTCTTTGACGACGCCCAGGATGGTATGGGCTTCGGGCAGTGTATCGTCGAGCTCCACAGCCTTGAGGGCGTATGCCTTTGACTTCGGTAGTGCCTCTACCGGCGACAAAAAGATGTTCGAAAGCTTTTGATACGAATCAGCTAAACCGGCATACGCCAGCGCGTAGTTCGGATCGATACTGATCGCCTGCTCGAAGTGCTTGATGCCGTTGTAGATTGGTTCCTTTTGATGCTTGTTAACAAAATAGCGGCCTTTCAAGTAACAGACATATGCTTCAGTCGTCTCGGTCGGGCTCTTGCCAGATCGTCTGATACTCGTGCTGAACCTGACGTGAAGTCTTTCCGAAATTGCACCAGCAATCTCTTCCTGTAGCGTCAAAATCTCTGAAAATTGGCCGGCATACCGCTCGCTCCAAATCTCGGTCCCGTCCAGAGCATCAACGAGCTCCACGTTGATGACTAAACCAAAACCTATGTAGATCACGTTTCCCAGCAACACCGCCGATACACCGATTTCGCGACCGACTTTTACCGGGTCAAGTGTGCGGCCTTTGTAATGAAACGCTGTAGTGCGCGCGATAACCCTGAGACTCGAGCGCCGAGAGAGATGATTGATGAGGCTCTCGGTCATTCCATCGGAAAGGTATTCCAGACTCGCATCTCCACTTTCATTGCTAAAAGGCAAAACGGCCAACGAGATAGCTGGTCCTTGCGAATGTGGAAGCGGGATGTCCGCGAAACTCGATAACCGGTTATCCGTTTGGCCATCGTCAATCTCTTCGACAGTTTGTTCCCGGACTCTGGCAACGAAGCGGTATCCATGCCGGGCCACGGTTTCGATGTACTCGTGCGAATGATAAGAATCGCCGAGCGCCTTCCTGATCGCGGAAACCATTACCGTTAAATTGTTCTCTTCAACGAATTGATCGGGCCAGACTTGCTTGAGCAACTCTTCTTTTGTGACGAGTTGAGGTCTTCTCTGCACCAGGATCAAAAGCAGATCAAGGGCGCGGGGCATGAGGTTAACGGCCTTGCCGTTGTGCAGCAGGCGGCGGATCTCAGCATCCAGATAGAAGGGACCAAACTCATAGACCTTTTTACTATTTACGGTTGAAACGGTCACAGATAATGTAAGAGATTGTAAGAGAGCACCCGGGAGAAGGACGCTCAAATACTACCCGAAGAGATAAACTTGCCGGAGAGGGTACACAGTTTGGAACAGGAATTACAAGCCGGATGATGTGGTCATAGGTTGCTTGGCCATTACCTCTCTGAAGGCGCTCAGAAATACTTTCATCTGTGCGCCAGTGCCGATGGTGACGCGCAGGAAAGTTGGCAGAGCAGGGAACACGCGACCGACTTCTACTCCCTGACTACGCAACGCGCCAATGACCGGCCTTACCTCACGACGAAGATTGATCATCATGAAGTTTGCTTCGGATGGAATGTAAGAATAACCAAGCCCATCGAGCTCCGCACACGCGCTCTTTTTGACGTCGTTATTTAGTTTGCGACTGAGAGCGGCGTGTTTGGGATCTTTCAAACTCGCAACCGCGGCCACAAGGGCCATGATGTTAACGTTATCGAATATCTGATGAGGTCTTAGTGCGCCGAGATTCTCTCGTTGAGTTACACAATAACCACAGCGCAGGCCGGCCATGCCGTAGATTTTTGAAAAGGTGCGGCCGACGATCAGGTTTGGATATTGCTTTACGAGCGGGATCACACTTTCGTAGTTTTTGCTTTCGACGTAATGGTGATACGCCTCATCGACTAAAACGATCGTCTTAGGCGAAAGCCTGCCGAGAAAGTCTGCAATCTCGTTCTTCGGAGTGATGCTTGCGGTTGGATTGTTCGGATTGCAGATGTAAACGAGGCCAGCGCCATTGGCAGCTTCGAGCATTCGTTGGAGGTCGTGGCGGTAATCTGACGTAAGGTCGATCTTCACAACCTCAGCATTTGCGACGCCCGCATGGCGTGCTATCGCTTCGAACGTTGGGTTGGCGATGACGATCTTTTTTTCTTTGCCAGTGAAAGCAGCAGCGCACAATTTCAAGATCTCGCCCGAGCCGTTGCCAAGGACAATTTGGTCCGCTGGAACATCGTTCAACCTTGCCAACTCATCGACGAGCATGTCTGCGTATTCGTCCGGATACCGCCAGGCAAGCGTGCGAGCTTCTGTCATGGCGTCCAAAGCAGCGGGCGATGGTCCGTAAGGATTTTCATTTGAGCTGAGACGTACGAGGTTCGTTGTTTTGGACGAAGTTCTATTTGATGATAATGAACGCAACGACGCCTTCGCCGCGGCTCCTGATTGGAGTGCAGCATAAGTAGCACCGACGCCTATCATTTTTGAAAAGCTGCGACGAGAGAGAGTTGGCTTGGCCATGGTTTACCTCCTGGCGTCGGAAATAATACTACTCGAAGCAACGCAATTACAGGCGCCGAAATCAAAGCGCTACCGTATCCGAGCAGAAAACCGCGATAGCAATGATGCTTCGACGTCTGCAAATTCTATTTTTCCTTCTCACTTGCGCTTTCGTTGTAGCGAATGGTCAAGGAGCCGTCAACGAAGCTCCCGTGGTCAACGATTGTTCGCCACGTTCAGGTTCGATCAGTTCGGTGATCGAGCTCAAGGGTTTCCGGCTGGAATTTGATCAGCTTGAACCGGCCAAAATACTCTTCATTCAGAATGGAATCGAGATACCGGCGCGCACGAGTAGCAGCTCCGGCATCACAAACGATTCCCTGAATGGACCGCAGACTCTTGACGTAATTGTACCGGAGGAAGTTGTGTCGGGGCCGGCGCAGATCGTTGCCGAACGAAACGGTTTGCGCAGCGCTCCTGTCACAATCACAATCACGGAATGGAGCCTGCCCATTATTAAGCAACTAACTCCAAGTAGTGGCCCACCCGGAACAATCGTCCATATCGACTGTGAGAACTTTCATGCCTCCGATGAGATCGAGTTAACGGATGGTGACGACCGTCCCGTGAAGAATTATCAAGGAGGCGGTTCATCGAGTTGCACCGCGTTCGGCATACCGAAAAACTTTCCTGAAGGCGTGTTGCGGATCAGGCTCGGCAATCGAAAGTTTGGAAAAAACCAGTTCACCGCGCCGGTGGAGTTTGTAGTGACTAACGAGCCGTTGCCGCTCGAGGTCGTGACGGAATGGATCAAATCAGTCGCTCCTGGTCAGTGGATCGACCTTCAGGCTTCGAGTGGCGCGCCACTAAAGCACTCTGAACAAACCGAAGTCTCTTACAAACAGGCGGGACGGGAAATCATCGTGAATGCACCGCGTCCGCTGCGTCCTCACGTTGAAGTTCCAGCCGCACTCTCGCCCGGCGAAGTGCAGGTACAAGTGCGCACCTGGCGCCACGGACGTCCGTCGAGTTGGTCCACGGCGGTGACGCTTCAATTATCAGAGAAGCCTGTGCCGCCATACGTCGGCGCTCTCAGACTCGAGAAGGGTGGATGGGTGCAGTTGTACCCAGGGCCCGATCGAGCGACAAGGTTCACTACGACCCCCGGTGATTTGATTGTAATGAACGGCATTTATCCCGTCGCTGACGCGGACAAACTGAAGGTCTTGTTCGTGAGGTCGGGAGAGGTCGTGGAATTGCCGGTGACTGAGTTGTACAAAAACGATGATTGGTTCAGCAATCTTACTGTGAGGCTCCCCGCCGCGATGGTTAGCGGGGATTGGCAAATGATTCTTCGCGCAGTCGACGGCAGTGAATATCTTATCCCGATTCCGATTCGCGTTTCGCCGAAGTGAGTTCAGGCGTGGCTATCCCCGGCGTTTGAAAAATTGGACTTGCCGCTCGTGTTTTTCCGCTTGCTCTCGCGTATCGAATGTACCGAGGTTCTTGCGTTTTCCCGTCTTCGGATCGACTTTGCGCGAATACAGTCGATATTTTCCGGATTTCAGTTTTCTGATCACTTGTTGCCCCCTTACTGTGTCGAGAATCGCGTGTAGTTGATAAGTATAGTTCATTGAAGAGGATAAAATAATTCGCACCTGCGGCAACTCACGCCTTTTCAAATCACTCTAAAAAGCACTCCACTCCACGATATTTCGTTCGCACTGTGAAGTTCGTTCGCACCTAAGCGGATCGCGAATTACGGGCTCATTTTGAGACACCGCGAAATCACTGCTTACCAGGTACAGCTTTGTCTTCGCGGACCGCTATGCAATTAGCTGTAAAACTCGCGTGTTTTCGCGGAACGGTGATCCCGCGCGGGATGGCACAGGGATTGAACGGTAGCGGCAATGGAATTACGTATTACCACGCTCGGAATTCTGGCTAAAAAAAATGAAACATTCAAAGGGAAACATGGAACATCATGTACCTCGATTCGGTCGAAGTGTGAGCGTCGTCACTAAGCAGAAACGCTCGCGCCGCTTCGTCCGAGTGGTTCTCGGCCTGCTTATTCTTTGTCTTACTTTCGGCATCATCATCGGCGAAAAGGCGAGTGCGCAGTCGAATGCACTCGATAAACTATCCCCTGACCTCAGGGAACTCGTCGTCAGCAGTGGTCAACCCAAAGTCAAGGTCGTAGTTCAATTCAACACCACCCGCCTAAGCAAAGCGCTCAAGGATCTACTCGAAAAGCAGACGGTCATTGTCAGTAGACTCAAAACCCTCAACGCGTGGGTGATCCAAGCCCGCGTCTCACAACTGCCTACGATTTGCGGCTTTTCTGAAGTCACTTACGTTTCTGCCGACCGCGAGACACAACAGCTTGGTCACATCTCCTTGACCACCGGTGCGAACGCAATTCGCCAGGCGGTGGTCAACAGCCGCGGTACGACTGTTCCGGTGGACGGCGCCGGGATCGGCATCGCCGTGCTCGACTCCGGAATTCATAAGTCTCACAAAGCATTTCTATCCAACTCCGGCACCGTGAGAATCGTCGCGAAGCAAGACTTCACCGACGAGGGAACCACCAATGATCTTTACGGCCACGGCACACATGTGGCCGCTGTCGCCGCCGGCAACGGCAGAGTCTCGAACGCGGCTTACATCGGTATTGCACCCGCAGCCAACATCATCAACTTGCGCGTGCTGGATTCGCATGGCGCGGGCAGAGCTTCGTATGTGCTGGGCGCAGTCGATTGGATCATGGCGAACCGGCTGGCTTACAACATCCGAGTCGTAAACATGAGCCTGGGAATGCCGGCAATCGATTCGTATAAAAAGGATCCGCTTTGCCTGGCTGTTCGTCGGATGGTCGACGCGGGCATCGTCGTCGTCGTTGCCGCGGGCAACAATGGCAAGAACGCCGCAGGTGAGAAGGTTTACGGTCAGATTCATTCACCCGCCAACGAACCGTCCGCGATCACAGTGGGAGCAACAAATACCTTCGGAACGGACGCGCGTGATGACGACGCCGTTACCAGTTACAGCTCGCGTGGTCCGACGCGCAGCTTTACAACCGACAGCGCGGGAGTAAAACACTACGACAACTTAATCAAGCCGGACCTGGTAGCGCCGGGCAATAAAGTCATCAGCGCGGAAGGAGAGGCGGAGATCGGTAATACAGAGACCCAGAACCTTCTCGTTACGCAGAATCCTTTTCTTGATGCCGGCGTCAGTGCAGACGATTCGCGCAAGATGATGTACCTCAGCGGCACGTCTGTCGCTGCTCCGGTCGTCGCCGGCGCGGCGGCGCTTTTGTTACAGGTCAACCCGACCCTGACTCCGAACATGGTCAAAGCGATTCTGATGTACACCGCTCAACCACTCGCCGGATTCAACACGTTCGAGCAGGGTGCAGGCCAGATCAACATCGAAGGCGCGGTCCGACTGGCTAAGTCGATCCGCACCGATCTCAATTCCAGTACGCCAGTCGGCTCACCGTTGCTGACTGGCGCTGCGCCAACGCCGCAGACGACGATCGCCGGTTACAGCTTTCCCTGGGCGCAGGGAATCAACGTCGGCTACACCTTCGCCACGGGCGCCGATCTGATTACCAAGTACCAAAAGGTTTACGGCACCGGGATTTTGATCAGCGACGGTATTCTGATTAGCGATGGCATTCTGATCAGCGATCACGTCTTCTTCAGCGACGGGATATTGATTAGCGACAACATCCTGATCAGCAACGGTGGCCCAATAGGTAACGGCATTATCTTTGTCGGCACCGGTATCCTTATAAGCGATGGCATCCTGATCAGCGATGGTTCGTTACTGAACGACGGAATCTTGATCAGTGACGGGATTCTAATCAGCGACACCACGCTGGCTGACGAGTTTAACGTGCAAGCTCAAGCCGCGATGATCAATGGTGACGCGAGTTCCTCGATGCCAGTTGTGACTGACACTGGTGGCGATTTTCTAGGTTTCTGATGGCTGCCCCCACACTTCACCTCGGTATTTCTCGAATTGACGAGCTAGTAAAACGCTTGACCCGACTATCCTCTCAAAACGCCTCAATCGAGCGATTAGACCTTCTCACCAATGGCTCGGAAGCTGAGGCGCTGGCTTTTTTATCGGCGCGTCCGATTCATTCGGTGATCATGTCGGGTTTTATTCGCGACAACGGCCTGGTGAGTGATTTGAATCGCGGGAGTTTTTACTCTTATCGCAATTGCGCAGGCAGGATTGAGGGAGTGGCGCTGGTGGGCCATGCTACGCTGTTCGAGGCCAGCACCGATGCCGCGGTCGCCGCTTTTGCGCGACTTGTTCACAACACCGACAACGTGCACATCATCATGGGCGAGGAGGCCAGGGTCGAACGCTTCTGGCATCACTTTACGGCCGCTCGCAACGTGCCTCATCAATTAGAACGTGAATTACTTTTCGAACAACAGCGTCCGATGCTGGAGCAAGGGCAGGATGGGATTCATGGTATCCGGCTGGCGACGCGCGAAGACTTGCACGTCGTCATGACCACGCACGCGAGAATGGCGTATGAGGAACTCGGGCTCGTCGATCCGATTGCGGCCGATCCAAAAGGGTTTCCGGAGCGCTGTGCGCGTCGCATCGATCAGCAACGGATTTGGGTGCTGGTCGAGAACGGCTCGCTGATATTCAAAGCCGATATCGTGGCTGACACGCCGGACGCGATTTACCTCGAGGGCATTTACGTCAATCCCGAAAAGCGCGGTCAGGGTTACGGACTGAGTTGTCTGACGCAGTTGAGCCGGACCTTGCTGAAGCGCACCCGGTCGCTCTGTTTGCTTGTAAACGAACGGAATCACAAGGCCCACGCGTTTTATCGCCGTGCCGGCTTCCGCTTTGCAAGCTATTACACGACAATCTTCATGCATGAGTAACGAACCGTATTTACAAAACGGCAACAAGACCGCGTCTCAGTTTACGGCCGCGGCAGCGACTGCGAGTAGTCTCAGTCCAACTGGATCCGAGATAGAGCAGACTGAAGCAGTCCGGAGTCTGCTCGACCAGGGACTCTCGAGCGAAGCCGAACGCCGCAGCCGCGCGCTGATCAAAACGGCGCGCCGCAATCCTGCACTCCTCGCTCGAGCTCATTGTTATCTGTCGGTAGCCCTCGAAATGCAGGGTCGTTACGACGAATCCCTGGAAGCCGTCAAACTCTATGAGCTGCCGCAGTCACAGAAGGACCTCGACGCGGAATCGCTCGCCGACGTTCGCGTTCACATCGGACTTGCATACCACTACACGGGCGACCCGCCGAAAGCGATCGCGATTCTGAACACCGCATTGCGCGAAGCTTCTCACAGCAACGCCGCGGCCCATCTCGGCGCAATCTATGTTGCTCTCGCTCGCGTTTATCGCAGCATCAACGAATACACGATCGCCCGCGATTACGCACAAAGCGCTCTCGAACATTACCGCCGCAACGGCGACTGGCGCGGACTGGCTGAAGCTTACTTCGGCATCGCCCTCGCCGAACTGTTCGAAGGTAAATACGAACCAGCCCTCGCGACTTTCGAGCAGGCGTTGAAGCTGGTCGGCGACAACCCTGCGCCATACTTGCTCGGAAAAATCCACACGAACATGGCCGGTGCGTTCTGGTTCCTGAAGCGAACGCAGGAAGGAATCCGCTGCCTCGAAAAGGCCATCGGCTACTACGAACGAACGGAGCACAAAGCCAACGCCGCCGACGGTTATAACAACCTCGGCATGAATCTGATCCTCGTCGGCGAATGGTCGCGCGCAGAGGACGCTTTGAACCGCGCGCTGGCACTGACATCAGAGATCGATCAGCAGGACGCCAAAGTGCCGATGGTGCTGGATTCTTTAGGCCAGTTGCACATGCTGCGCGGCGAGTTTAGCGAAGGGCAAACGTTACTTCGTCGCGCGGTATCTCTGGCTACAGAGCACGGAAACAAGTGGTATGCGCGACAGGCACTCTGCACGCTTGGACGCTGTCATCTCGGCATGAATGCTGTCGATGAGGCCCTCGAGTGTGGGCATGAAGCACTTGCTTTGGCCGAGATTATCGGCGACCGCCAGGCCGTTTGCGAGTCGTGCCTGCTGCTCGCCGAAAGTCATCTTCGCAGCGACCAACTCGATAAATGCGTCGAATGGCTGAAGAGGGTTTCTGACGAAGCGTCGGAGTCTGCCGCGGACGTAGGAATCGCGGGCGAAGCGGAACGTCTGAATGGAGTCGTCGCACTCAAGCAGGGCGACGCGACGCTCGCGGCGCAACACTTCGGCCGTAGTCTCTCAATCTTCGAGATGCTCGGCGATCGCTACCGCAGCGCAATCGCGTGCGAGGCGCTGGGCAATGCGTACGCGCAGACAACTCCGAAGCGAGCGACAGAGAAACTCGGGAGCGCGTTGCAGACGTTTCATGAATTAGGCGCCAAGCCCGACGTGGCTAGAGTGGAACGCGCGCTAACTGAGCTCGATCGCGAAGCACCCGAACGTCGGACCGATCCGGTGGCACTGTCGCAACTGCTCACGCTGAGACTGGTTGACGCGGCTGCTTCGCGTGAGCTCCTGCTGCACGAACTGGCCGCTGCCTTACATGAGGAATCAGTTGCAGAACGGATCGTGATCGCGGAAGCGCACGCGGATGGACATTTCATCAGCGTCGTTTCTTACGGTCTCCGGTTCGAGGAGACGAATCAGATCGCTCGCGACTTGCAGAATTTGAGAGATGACAAGGAATACGCCGAGTATGGCTTGAAGCACAACGCTTCCGTGATTCCGCTGCGAACGCCGAACGCACAGCTTGCGTTACTTTTCGTCGCACCACGCAGCAAAGCTCTGTTGGCTGACGGCTTGTCACTCGAGCCGCTGTTACGCGTCACAACCATGGGCCTCGAGATGTGCGCGCTTCGTGACCGCGTGCCGGGTGCGCAGGGCGGCCTCAGCCACGTATCGCGTGCCGATCAAAAGATTCCCGGGTTCATTTACTCGAGTCCGGCGATGACGCGTCTGGTCGATGAGATACACAAGATTCGCTCGTCAGATGTCACGGTGCTAGTGACCGGCGAGTCGGGCACCGGCAAAGAGTTGGTGGCACGCGCGATTCATCAACTTTCTTCGCGGCGCTCGCGGGTGTTCGTTCCGTTCAACTGCACGGCCGTCCCGAAAGAACTCTCGGAAGCTTATTTGTTTGGTTACAAGCGCGGTGCTTTCACCGGCGCCTTCTCTGATTCGCCCGGCGTGATTCGTTCCGCCGTCGGCGGCACTCTCTTTCTCGACGAGATCGGCGATCTCCCGTCTGATCTTCAGCCAAAGATGCTGCGGTTTTTACAGGAGGCCGAGATTCAGCCGCTCGGTGAGCAGCGTCCGATAAAAGTCGACGTCCGCATCATCGCGGCGACGAATACGGATCTGGAAAGAATGGTGGCGGAGGGTCGATTCCGCGAGGATCTGTATTACCGATTGAACGTCATTCGCCTCCAAGTGCCGCCCTTGCGAGAACGGCGCTCGGAGATACCCACGATCGTCAATCATTACATCGATCATTATTCAGACAAGTTCGGTCGTCGCGACATCAGCATCACGGCGCAGGCGATGGATCTTTTGATGGTCTGCGATTGGCCCGGCAACGTTCGGCAAGTTTGTAATGAAGTGCAGCGAATCATCGCGCGCGCCGAGGATGGCACCGTCATAACTCCCGATCAACTCTCACCCGAGCTCCGTCGAATGTCGGAACAGATGTTTACGCCTGCGGGAACGACGTCGCCGGGACCTGCTTCGAGCCATGCAAGCGCTCCGATGTTTATGAGCGCGGCCGTCGAAGCACTCGAGCGAAAGATGATTGTGGAGAAGCTACAGATTCACAATGGAAATGTAACTCGCACGGCCCGCGATCTCGGTATCACTCGACGCGGATTACAGCTCAAACTCGCCCGCTACGGCATCAGCACCACCAGCTAAACGATAATTACTTCGCACTGCATACTACGTTCGCGCTCTCCACTTTGCCGCAATTCCGGCTTCAAAACTACCTCATCTTCTGTTTGCACTATCAGCGCTGCGTACCAGGTATCTCGCCGGTGGACCGGTCACCTCGGTTTTGCGCCTCTTCCGTATTGGTACAACTCTTGAAGAAGACGCTCTTCAGAATATTGAGAATGAGTGGCCAAATGTATACCGGATTACAAACCAAGAAACGCTTGCACCACTTTGCTAGTGCGACACTCCACGGCCTCCCTGCGATGAGTCTGCCGGTTCCGCTCAGTGCGCCCAGCACTCCAAGACGCAAGATCCTGCTCTATTCGCACGACACGTTCGGGCTCGGCAACATTCGTCGCACCCTGCTGCTGGCAACCGAGTTGAGCAATCACTACGAAGGCGCATCGATCCTGATCGTCACCGGCTCGCCGATGATCCAGGCGTTTCGCATCCCTGCCGGCGTCGATTACGTAAAGCTTCCTTGTCTCGATCGCACAGACAGCGAGCGCTACATGCCGCGCTTTCTCCAGCAATGCGCGGACGAAGTGAAACACACTCGCAGCGCCATTCTGCAAAACGCAGTGCTGGGCTTCGATCCCGACCTGATGATCGTCGACAAACGAGCAGGAGGAGTCGACGGCGAGTTGCTGCCGGCTCTCCGCGCACTGAGAGACTCTGGTTCAACTGCGAAGCTGATACTCGGAGTGCGCGATATTCTCGACGCACCCGAACGCACGCGAGTAAGTCTGAGGGACAACGGCAGCTTCGACATCATCGAAGAGTTCTACGACGAAGTTTGGATCTATGGTTCGCGCTGCATCTTCGACGCCGTCAAAGAGTATGACTTTCCGGAGCCGGTCGCGCGCATCACGCATTTCTGCGGCTATCTGAAACGGCCGACGGAACCACCTGCACGAACTGCCGGAGCTCCACACGTGCTCGTGACCACCGGCGGCGGCGGCGACGGCCTGGCGCTGATTCGCACCTACCTCGAGGGACTGGCCGAGTTGCCGCGCAGCAATGCCTTACGAACGACGGTGATATTCGGTCCGCAAATGTCGACGACCGATCGGAAAAGTTTATTGGAACGATTCGATTATCTGGCGGACGTTTCGTTTTTGGAGTTTGAGGCTGACCTCGCGAAACGATATGCAGCAGCCGATGTAGTTGTTTCACTCGCCGGCTACAACACGGTTTGTGAACTGCTGTCGTTTGCCCAGCGGGCCATTCTCGTCCCACGCGCGGAACCCGTTCAGGAACAACTCATCCGTGCGCGATTACTCGCGGCCAAAGGGTATTTCGATCTGATCGAGCCCGACGATCTGAAGCCCGACTACTTGATCGGACGCGTGTTGAGTGCGCTGAAGCCGACGCCGACAGTCGTACCGCCACTCGATCTCGACGGTCTGCCACGAGTTCTCAAGCGCACAGCAGAACTACTGGACCAGGAGAACGAATGAACAGCCGGCAGATAGCAGTAGTCGTCAGCGGGTTCCCGCGGATTTCGGAGACTTTCGCAGTCAACGAAATGCTTGCGTTGGCGAAGCACGGCGCGCTCGCCGCAATCTTCGCCACCAAACCCGGTGACGGCACTCAACTAAAACGCGGGAGCGAACGGCTATCGGAGTTCGTGACCGTGTTGCCAAACGGCGGGGCGGACAAGCAAGCCGCAGTAGTAGCCAACGCGCTGAAGGATCGAAAGGTGAGAGCAGTGCATGGTTACTTTGCGCATCACCCGGCGGAGGTCGCGTGGCGCGCGGCTGAGCGACTCCGCCTGCCGTTTGGTTTCAGCGTTCATGCAAAAGACGCGCGAAAGATCAGTACTGTCGAACTGCGCACACGGGCTCGAAGAGCAGCATGCGTTGTCGCCTGCAATAGCGACGTCGCAGCTACGATTCAGCAAACAGGAGCGCGAGTACACCTGATTCCGCACGGTGTCGATCTCGAGCGTTTCCAGGTGAAACCGCCGCCCGCAAGCGAAACATTTCAGGTTCTCGCCGTGGGACGTCTGGTTGAGAAGAAGGGCTTTCATCATCTGATCGAGGCAGCGTCACGGCTCAGCTTTCCGTTTCGACTGCGCATAATCGGCGAAGGGCCCGAACGAGAACGTCTCACTCGAATGATCTCCGCTTACTGTCTTGGCGACCGGGTCATGCTCTGTGGCCCAAGATCTCACGATCAGCTTCCTGATGATTACGCCGGCGCACATGTCGTTGCCGTTCCTTCGATAGTCGACGAAGCGGGCGACCGCGATGGACTGCCGAATGTTGTTCTCGAGGCAATGGCCACTGGACGCGCGGTCGTGGCGACGAAGGCTGGAGCAATCGAGACGGCAGTGCGAAATAACGAAACGGGGCTGCTGCTTCCACCCGGCGATTCTCTTTTACTGGCTGTGGCGTTGGCCCGGCTCGCGCAAGATTTGGGATTGCGCGAACGGCTTGCGGCCGCTGCACGCGAGTACGTCGAACAACATTACGAAGTGAAGAGGTGTAGCGAACGTTTTTGTCACCTGCTCGAGGAGGCGTATGGCTGAAGTGACGACCAGGAACAGGAAGACGACGCCGGGAGCAGTGGCTTACGTGCTCAAAGGATTTCCGCGTCTGTCCGAGATGTTCATCGCGAGCGAGATCTACCGGCTCGAGCAGACTGGATTGAACTTGAAGCTGTTCGTCATCAAGCCTTCAGACGAAGCCATGCGTCATGAAGTCGTCGACCGCATCAAGAGCAAGCCTGACTATCTGCCGGCGACGACGTCGTTGACCACAACTCCACTGCTGCGGTGGCTGTTGCACAACTTGCCGGCGTTCGCAGCGGGCCTTGCTCGCGTGCTTTGGCACTATCCAAGAGGTACTGCGCGTGCTGCGTGTGCTGCGTTGGCCCAGTCGTTGCGCGCGCGTCCGCGGTTCTGGTCTGTCCCGAAGAAGAAGTATCTGAAAGAGTTCTTACTCGCGACTGCGCTGGCTGATCGTCTTCATCGAGCGAGCGAGGTTTACCATCTCCACGCGCACTTCTCACACGGCGCGACAACCGTCACCTGGTTGGCTTCGTTGATCACCGGCCTGCCGTTCTCCTTTACGGCTCACGCGAAAGACATCTACTGCGAATCGCTGAATCCGGCAGGGCTGTTGGGCCGAAAGATGGATGCGGCGGAGTTTGTCGTCACCTGCACTGACGCCAACCGCGAACACCTGCAACGTTTGTCACCCACAACCGTTCACTGCACCTATCACGGCCTCAACGCAGACTTCTCTCGATTGCTGCGCGAACAGTCGCCGGCAGAAAAGCGTGACGCGCGCCTGCGCGTGCTGGCCGTGGGCCGACTCGTGCCGAAAAAGGGTTTCGACACGCTGATCGAAGCCTGTGCGATGCTCAAGCGCGCGGGTATTTCGTTTGAGACTCTGATCATTGGCGAGAGTGGCGAACATGAACGCGAATTGCGAGATCGTATCGCCCGCCACGGTCTTGAAGCTCAAGTTTCGCTTGCTGGCCCAACGACTCAGGCCCAACTGCTTCGTGAATACCAGCAAGCAACAGTTTTCTGCTTGCCGTGTCGTGTGCTGGAGAACGGCGACCGTGACGGCATTCCAAACGTCCTGATGGAAGCGATGTCGTGTGGCCTGCCCGTGGTTACGACTAACGTCTCCGGCATTCCCGAATTAGTCCGCAATGGTGTCAACGGACTACTGGTTCCTCCTGATGATCCGCAGGCGCTGGCTGAAGTGCTCCAACGTATTCATCGCGATCCGCGTCTTGCCGAGTCTCTGGGCCGGCAGGCAGCCACAACCATCAGAGAAAACTTCGACGGCGAACGAACGACCACCGAGTTGGCAAACCTCTTCGTTGAGACTCGTACGACGAACAAAGAACGCGGTGTTTTGTCGCGGCTGGTGAAAGCTTTCGCCCCCGACTTATGGCTGCATCGACGTCCACTCGCCTGGTCGTACTCCCTGCGAATCGTGGCGATCGGCGCCGCACTGTTTGCTCCGTGGCCGCTCAAAGTCATCATCGATCACGTAATCACGTCTCACGCTGTACCCGCTTGGCTACGGGGAGTCACGCCAGACCAGATGGTGCTGTTGATGACCGGCCTGTTTCTAGTCGTGACGGCGGGCGGAGCTGTTGCGAATGCGATGGAGAAGAACATCAGCGCCCGAATTCGCGAACGTCTCACGTTGTCCTTGCGAGACCGCTTTCTGGGCCATTTGCAAACACTCGCGCCGACGTTTCGCAACGAGAACCGCAGCGGTGAGGTCGTGCTTCGTCTCGTCGACGACTCCGATCTCTTCGTTCGCATTCTGACCAAGACCGTGCCGCTTTTGTTTCACCAGTTCGCGACCTTACTGCTGACGCTGGCCGTGATGTTCTTAGTCGACGTGAGGCTGGGCCTGCTCGCGTTGGTCCTCGTGCCGGTGCTGGCCATTGTTTGCCGTCATTACAGCCGGCAGCTTTGGGCCGCGTCGCGCAAGAAGAGAAAGCACGAGGGCAAGGTTTCAGGACTGGCTCAGGAGATCGTGCGCGGCATGCCGATCATTCAAGCGCTGGGCGGCGAGAGCTATGCGCGAAGCAAGTTCGAAAAGACGAATGCAAAGCGGTTGAAAGCCGGGATCGAAGAGACTCGCGTAGCTGTCCGCATGGAACGAACGCTTCAGATCATTCAGGGCGTGGCGCTGGCGCTAGTTACCGGAGGGGGCGCGTTCCTGGTCCTGCGGCGGCAGATCACAATCGGCGAGTTGACGATCTTCACAGCTTACGTCGCGCAGTTGCTGAAGCCGATCGAGAAGCTCAACGACCTGGCTGAAACAAGCGGACGAGGTTTCGCTGGCGGCGAACGTTTGCTTGCTCTGCTGGACCAACAAGCGCTCGTGCAAGATTGGCCGGCGGCAATCGAACTGCGGCGTTCCCGTGGAATCGTCGAGTTTCGTGACGTGTGGTTCGAGTACCCGGACAGCGCTGTCAGTCGCGGCGTCGTACTCCGCGGAATCAATCTGCACTTGAAGCCCGGGCGCCTCACTGTTCTCCAGGGCGAAAGCGGTGCAGGGAAGAGCACGATTCTCAGTCTGCTTGTCCGTCTGTTTGATCCTGCCGCCGGCGAGATCCTGTTGGACGGTATTCCCTTGCGGCAAATCAAACTCGAGTCGTTGCGATCGCAAGTCGCGATCATGACGCAGGAGCTGCACTTGTTTTCGGGGACGGTGCGGACGGCGTTAACGCCGCTGGGAATCGAAGTCAGCGAGGCGCGTTTATGGGACGCTTTGTCGCTCGTTGCGCTCGACGATTTTGTGCGCGCGCTGCCGCAAGGACTCGAGACGCCGCTTGGCGAAGACGGGTTGAATCTCTCCGGCGGCCAACGACAGCGCCTCTCACTCGCTCGCTCGTTCCTGTTGGACCGTCCGATTCTCCTGCTTGACGAGCCGTTGGCAAATGTCGACGCCGCCTCCGCGGCCGTAATCCTTCAGGCCCTCGATCAATTGCGCGCGGGAAGAACGTGTCTGGCGATCACGCACGAATCGACGTTGTTGCAGTATGCCGACGACGTCTATTGCCTCAAAGACGGCCGCATTGTCGCACCCGAACACGCGGTGACGAGAGTCGCACAGATAAGGAGACGCGCATGATTGCGACGACGGTCCAAATCAAGCCGCGTGACGTGTTCTGTGTGATCGAACATCTGCACCGCGACGTTGGTTTAGCGGAACAAGTCTGCGCGGGAAAGTTCACGCAGGCGGGCGTGACGCTGACGCTGGGCACTGAACCCGATTGGCTGACGTCTGCGTTTCCTGATGACGCTGAGTGGCGCATCGAGTGGAGCAAGTTCTACTACGGTCTCGATCTCGCGACTGCGTTTAACGAAACTGGAGATCCGAAGTTTCTCCGCGCCTGGGAGAACCTCGTGCGGACGTGGATCGAGCAGGTGCCCGTAGACATAGATCCCACTGACGTCACCGGCCGGCGCATTCAAAACTGGCTCTACGCGTGGAACCGTTTTGCGTCTGCGCCCGCGTTTTCAGGATTCACGGAAGGCTTTGCCGACCAACTCGTCGATAGCATCGCAGCCCAGGTCGAACACTTGCGCCTGAATCTTGCCACTGAGCGCAACCACCGCACGCTTGAGCTGTACGCGTTGTTCATTACTGCACTGGCGCTGCCTGAGCTTGATCCTCACGGCGAGCTGCTCGGATTTGCAATCAGTGAATTGCATCGCAATTTGCTGTCGGACATACGCGACGACGGCGTGCACCGTGAACATTCCACGCACTACCACATGATCGTGCTCCGGTCGTTCGTCGGCGCTCGCATGAACGCGCAACTCTTCGGTCTACAGTTTCCGGATGGTTTCGATCATCACCTGGAGCGCGCGTGTGAGTTTGCGCTGCACGTTCATCGTCCCGATGGCGTGGTTCCGGCACTGTCAGATAGCGACGCCGGAAGTTACCTCGACGTACTCGAACTCGCAGCCGCAATCTTTTCACGTTCCGATTTTCTTTACGTCGCGACTAACGGAAAGGAAGGAACACCGCCGTCTGAGAAGTACGTGAACTTTTCGTCCGCCGGTTACTTCATCCAGCGCAGCGGTTGGGGCGACAAAGGATCCGGCTTCACAGATGAACGGTTCCTGATCTTCGACTGTGGCCCGCTCGGGGATGGCGGGCACGGACATTACGACGCGCTCTCGATTGAGGTCGCAGCCGGAGGACGCCCGCTGATTATCGATCCGGGACGCTTCACCTACCACGAAGACAAGTTGAATTGGCGACACCGTTTCAAAGGTACGGCCGCGCATAACACCGTCTGCGTCGACGGCCTCGACCAAACTCCTTATCGCTGCGGCAAGCCTAAAGGTCCAATTGCCGAAGCTCAGTTGATAGAACGTCTGAGCGCGCCGAGTTTCGATGTACTTCATGGGCGGGTTACCAGTCCGGCTTACGATGCCGTTCACACCCGCTTCATTTTCTTTATTGCCGACGAGTACTGGGTGATTGTCGATCAGCTAAGCGCTGAGCTGCCTCACGAATACGACCTTCGCTTCCACCTTGCTCCGGAGGCGATGAATCACACGCGTGTTCAAAGCCGCGACGGCAACAACGCCGTGATTGCACCGGGATTGGCGCTCGTCTTTCCCTCGGATCATCAACCGCAGCTCGAGCCTGGTTGGATCGCGCCACAGTATGGACAGCGAATTTCAGCGCCCGTCGTCAGTGTTCGTACGAAGGCCGCGAACACCGTCTTCTACACGCTGCTCATGCCGCACAAGTTGAATGATCCCGTTCCTGCTTTGCGAGTGCTCAGCAGGGATTGCAGTTCTTCGCCGGATCAGATCAGTTTCGAAGTCAGCGGAATAAGTCAGAGATCGATACAGTGGTGTGGAAAGCAATGAAAACCACGAGAGGCACAACGCCCGCTTTGGCGCCGGATCCGGCGCTGCCGCAACGCGATGTCTTGCTCGACGAACAGCGGATGGAAGCACGCTTTTCGTCATTGATCGGCCGCAGTGGCCCAGCCGAAATCGAGAGTTGTGAAAAGCAAAGGATCAAGTATCGGATCGGCGAGAGTTTGCGAGTGCTCTATCGCGTGTCAGTGAATGGGCGTCGCCATCTCGTCGCCGTCAAGGCGTTGGCTGGACCTCACACGCGAGCCGCGTTCTCGGTGTTTCCTAACGATCGCAAGATCAAGCACCTGAGTTTGCTTCGCGATGTGCCGGAAGCGCTTTCGACCGCGTTGCTGGACAGGTGGCACCGCAGCGAAGAGGTCGCATACGTCCCTGAGAAGTGTGCGACGGTGAGATGTCAGGACCAGCGCGGTGAAACGATCGGTTTTGCGAAGATGTATGCCGGCGCCGAAGGGCGGCGAGTCTATGAGACTTATCTTCAACTCGCTTCAGCTTGTGCCGGCGTCGTTAAAGCTGTCGGCTATTCGGAACCACATCGTCTCCTGTTGCTCGAAGCGATACCCGGAACTCGCATTGCGGATCTAAAAGATGCCGAATTGAATCGTAGTTTCACCGGCTTGGCGAAAACCGTTGCGTCGTTGCACTCAGCGCGAATTCCCAGTCAGTTGCCTCGCTTCCACCGGCACGATCTCGATCGGCTGCGCAAGTGCGTGGAGATCATCGGCATGGCTCGTCCGGACGTCGCCGCAATCGCGCGTCGACTCTACGATGAACTTCACTCACGCGTTCCGCCCGCTGAACCTTTAGTTTGCCTCCACGGCGATCTACATCCAAAGAATGGCATCGCGTTGAACAGACGCGTCAAGCTTATCGATCTGGACCAGAGTGGGTTTGGGTCGGCAGCCGCTGAACTCGGAAGCATGCTGGCACTGCTCCACTACAACTCGCGGATCGGATTGACGACGCGTGCGAGAGAACACGAACTCGTGGATGCATTCCTGAACGGTTATGCCAGTGCTCGACAACTACCCAGGCAAGAATCTCTCAACTGGCACACAGCGGCGGCTTTGCTTTCAGAACGCGCCCTGCGATCGGTAAACCGCATACGACCGGACGGCCTGCTTCATTTGCCGCGGTTACTCAACGACGCCAGGGAACTCCTGGAGACAGGCGCAGTGAAGTCATGACTCTTCGTCCCACTGTGCTCTTCTACTGCCAGCATGCAATGGGGATGGGCCATCTTGTGCGTTCGCTCGCCTTGGCTGAGGCGCTGTCGGAGTCGTTTCGCGTGGTCCTTCTGAATGGCGGAGAGTTGCCGCCGTCTCTGTCGTGGGCGCCGGAGATCGAGATCATCAACCTTTCTCCGCTGCGATTTGAAGACGGTCAACTCATCTCCTGCGACGAGCGTTATTCGGTGGCGCAAGCACAAAAGTTGCGAAGAGATCTGATTCTGGATGCGTACCGGCTGCTCCTTCCCGACGTGTTGTTAACTGAGCTCTATCCCTTCGGGCGCAAGAAGTTTGAATTCGAGTTGCTGCCGCTGTTGCAGCTGGCAAAAACCGAGAGCCGCTTCGCGCCACTCGTCGTTTGCAGCCTGCGTGACATCCTGGTGAACTCGCGACGGAATCAGCAAAAACATGAGGAATACGTCGAGGCTGCCGCGAATCGCTGGTTCGATGCCATCCTCGTGCATTCTGATCCCAGCTTCGCGTATCTGGACGAGTCGTTCCATCCTCGCACGCGTCTTCTTCCTTCGGTTTATCACACCGGATTTATAGTTGGTAAGAAGCGGAACCTGCGACGACAAACATCACGAAACGGACCGATCGTGGTTTCGGCGGGCGGTGGTCACTACGGTTTTCAGTTACTCAGCGCGGCCGTTGAAGCACACGCGCTCATTTCGAAGCGCGAGCCGTTCAGCATGAAGCTTGTCGCTGGCCCTTTTCTGCCCGACGAACAATGGGCAGCTCTTCGTCACGCCTGTGATGGGCGAGAAGGAATCACGCTGGTTCGCTGCGTCCCGGATCTGCTTTCTGAACTGTCACAGGCGCGAGCCTCGATCAGCCAGTGTGGCTACAACACGGCGATGGAGATCATTCAAGCCCAGGTGCCGGCGCTCGTCGTGCCGTTTGCCGACGGCGGTGAAGACGAACAACTCAAGCGCGCCCGGCGACTCGAAGCTCTGGGGGCAGTACGCGTGCTGGAACAGAAACACATGACGCCGGCTCGAATGGCTGACGAAATACAAACGCTGATGAGTTTTCAACCGCGAACGGCAGACTTGAATCTCGAAGGCGCCCGCCGTTCGACTGAGATTCTGATGAGCCTGGTGAACGAACGCCGGGGAACACGATTGTTTCGCGGCGCAGAGGAGTTAGTGAAATGCCCGGTGTGACTGCATGGCTCGATCCGTTACGTCGCGCTTTGGACGACTCAGACGCGGGCATCGATTTCTTCTTTCGCGACGATGACGCCGGTTGGGCCGACTGCGAATTCCGTGCGCTGCTCGCCTGCTTTCAACGATCTTCGACGCCGCTCGATGTGGCGGTAATTCCGGCTGCGCTGACGGCCGAACTCGCGGACGAAATTGCGAAGATGCATGAGGAAACTCCGGAACTGATCGGCATTCACCAGCATGGTTTCGCTCATATGAACCATGAAATCGTAGGGAAAAAGTGTGAGTTCGGACTCTCACGCACCTTCAAGCAGCAATGTACTGACATTCGAATCGGCAAAATAAAACTCGAGCAAATGCTTGGCCGGATCGTCGATCCGATATTCACGCCTCCCTGGAACCGCTGCACTGAAACAACAGGCGAGTGCCTGAGAGCGTTGGGGTTCCGCGTGCTCTCACGCGATGCGACGGCGCGCCCGCTCACGCTTGCGGGTCTGAAGGAACTGCCGATTTCAATCGACTGGTTTGCGAAGAGGAACGGCGCGCGGCTGAGTATCGAAAATCTTGGTGCGCTCATGGCTAACACCGTGAAGCAAAGCCCGCGGCCCGTCGGAATCATGTTGCATCACGAACTGATGGATGAAGACGAGCGACGGCTCCTTTCGGATTTGCTCGCGCTGCTTTCGTCGCACCGACGAGCTCGCTGCAAGTTGATGAGCAAGACTGAGTGCTGACGAGGAGTTGTGATCATGAAAAAAACTTCGCTGATGGCGGCAATCCTGACGTTGATGTTGTGTTCGCCGTCGATTCAAGCTCAGGACGAAACCAAAACGGAACGTCGCCGGCTCTGGTTCAACGCAACGCTCGCCACGATCTTCGACACGAACATCGATCACGATCCCGAGGGCGTGAGCTCGTTTGGCGTGGTCCCCAGTTTGGCGGTGCATTTCCAGAACAGCGTGGAAAAGCCGTCATTTGAATTCGATTACGAAGTGGCGGCGCATCATTATACGAACACCGAAGAGTGGAACCGGGTGAGCCACAACTTCGCGATGTCGTATCGAAAGCATCTGTTCGGTCGCTGGTCCACGCGCACGGAGAGCGAGCTTACGTTTAAGGGATCATCCGAGGATCGCGAACTCAACAATCAATACGTCGTGAGTCAGCAGCTCGAATACCGCGTGAGCGAGAACAAGAGGCTGCAACTCGTCGCGGCGTATCGGCTCAAGCGAGATCCGATCGACAGTGGAAACAACGCCATCGATCCGTACGTTGGCGCCAGGTTTATTCAGAAGCTTGCCGGCGACAAACGCCTGGCCCTCAGTTATCGCTACGACAACAACAGATCGTGGGATCCGAGGAACCGCTACATTCGCTGGGCGTATGAAGGGGAGTTTGCGATGCCCATTCACGATCATCGCAACCGCCTCAGCTTCGACTTCACTTACAAGCCGCGACTCTATGCGCGCACGATAAAGCTTGACGGCGAGCGCGTGCCGAGGTTCGACAGGCGATGGGTTTTCGAAACGCAGTTTGAACGATTGTTGCGGCCCGATTTAAAAATGGCCGTGCTGTATCGCTTCGAACGGCGCAATTCGAACGACCCTGACAAAGACTTCCAATCACAGCAGGCGGGATTTGCTTTGACGTATAGTTGGTAAGGCCGCCCACCAGACCGGCACAAAAACGGAGGCGGCGGTGTTCCTCTGCTGATGCGAGTAATCCTTTTCTTTTCGTTTGTTTTTCAAGTTTCAGCACTCGGTCAGGCGGCAGACGTGGAGACGCTGCTGCGTCGCGAGATGCACGAGCGGCGGATTCCGGGCTTGCAAATCGCCGTGGTTCAAAATCAGCGGATCGTTCTGCTGAAGTCGTTCGGCATCGCCGATATTCAACATTCCGTTCCCACAACTAACAAGACAGTTTTCCCGATCTATTCCTGCACCAAAGCGTTCACCGGCGTTGCGATCATGCAACTCGTCGAAGAAGGGAAACTTGATCTCGAGGCTCCGGTATCTCGCTATCTCGACGGGCTTCCTGAATCGTGGCAACCAATCACGATCAAACAATTGCTGACGCGCGTCTCAGGTCTGCCAAATGTCTTGACCGTTCTCGATCCCGTAAGCTATGGACTTCCGAAAGGAATGAGTGAGGAGCAAGTCTGGGCCAAACTCAAAGCGATGCCGATCTCTTCCGTGCCGGGCGAACGATTCAGCTACAACCAAACGAACTACGCGCTGCTCGGTAAGATCATCGAGAAGTTGAGCGGCAGATCGTTCGTCGAGACTTTCGAGCAACGACAGTTTCGACCTGCCGGAATGCAGAACACGGGCTTTGGCGACTCACGCGACGTCGTAAAAAACGGTGCGTCGACGTATCGCTACGTCAACAACATCGACGGCAACAAGCTCGGCGGCGAGAAGTTGATACAAGACTACGCGGAGTTTCCGGCGTTTCGGCGGACAGCGTCAGGCATGAACAGCACCGCTGAGGATCTGGCCCACTGGCTCATCGCGTTGCGGCAAGGCAAACTCCTCAAGTCGAAGTCGAGTCTTGACACGCTCTGGACGGCCGGTACATACAACGACGGTCAGCCGACATTATGGGCCATTGGCTGGATGACGAAGCCGCGGCCCAAACATCGCGCCGTAATCGCCACCGGCGGCAGCCGTGCCGCGTTCGTTCTTTACCCGGAAGATGATCTCGGCGTAGTTGTGCTGACTAATCTTGCCGGCGCCTATCCTGAAGATTTCGTCGACGAGTTGGCGGGTTATTACAAGCCGCAGATTGCGGCCGCCGATCCCGTAACAGCGCTCCGCATGGAACTGCGAAAACGCGGCTACGAGCAGGCGATTTCTGTCTTCAATGAATTGAAACGCAAGGACCCGGAGTTCCAGCCGCTCGAAACTGATCTCAACGAATGGGCTTATCGCATGTTGAATGGGCGCGGCCTGCCGAAAGAAGCTCTCGAGATCTTCAAGTTGAACGCCTATCTCTATCCGAATAGCGCCAACGTATATGACAGCCTCGCCGAAGCGTATGCCGTCAACGGCGAACGCGACCTCGCCATCAAAAATTACAAACGCTCGCTCGAATTGGATCCGAAGAACCTGAACGCGATGCAGCAACTGAAGAGACTCGATCCGGCTTACAAATGAGGTAAAACCCAGTTATCTTTATGCGGTAAATGAACCGACTCTTCCCAGCCTGCATTCTGATAATTGCCTGCATCGCCACACCGCCGGGAGCCGCAGCCGCCAAAGTTGGGCCACCTGAACCGTACGGGCCGGTGCCGTCATCACGGCAGCTCCGCTGGCATCAGTTGGAGTTCTACGGGTTTCTTCACTTCACGATCAATACCTTCACCGACAAAGAATGGGGTTACGGCGATGAATCTCCTTCACTCTTCAACCCCACCGACTTCGATGCCGAACAGATTGCTCGCACCGCAGCGGCTGCTGGCATGAAAGGATTGATCCTGACCGTCAAGCATCATGACGGGTTCTGTCTGTGGCCGTCGAAATACACCGAGCATTCGGTCAAGAACAGCCCGTGGCGAAACGGTCGCGGCGACGTCGTCAAGGAGATCTCCGATTCATGTCGTAAGTATGGACTGAAGTTTGGCATCTATCTCTCTCCGTGGGATCGGAACCACAAGGACTACGGCCGGCCCGAATACCTGAACTACTTCCGCAATCAACTGCGTGAACTTCTAACCTCGTATGGTCCGATTTTCGAGATCTTCTTCGACGGCGCGAACGGAGGCGACGGATACTACGGCGGCGCTCGTGAGCGACGCACCATCGATCGCGACACGTACTATGATTGGCCCACCACCTGGAACCTCGTGCGTACGCTTCAACCTGACGCTTGTCTATTCAGCGACGCTGGACCAGATGTGCGTTGGGTCGGCAACGAGCGTGGCGTCGCCGGCGATCCGTTGTGGAGTACTCTGAATAGAGACGATTTCGCGCCCGGAAGAGCCGACGAAGCTCGGTTGAATCGTGGTGATCGTCCCGGCTCGCATTGGGTACCGGCGGAATGCGATGTTTCGATCAGACCGGGTTGGTTCTATCACGCAAACGAAGATGGCCGGGTGAAAAGCGGCGCAACACTTGTCGATCTTTACTACGCCTCGGTCGGACGCGGAGGTTCTTTTTTGCTCAACCTCGCGCCGGATCGCCGGGGACAGATTCCCGACGCGGACGTGGCTTCACTGCGTGAGTTTCGCCGCATCCTTGACGCTACGTTTACCGACGACTACGCGCGCGGAGCTCGCGTTACTGCAAGCAACACTCGGGGCAATGGCGACCGCCGGTTTTCGCCGCGAAACGTTATCGATCAGAAACGTGACACGTATTGGGCTAGTGACGATCAGATAACGACGCCCGAGTTGATTATCGACCTTGGCAGGGAACGAACGTTCAACGTCGTTCGCTTGCGTGAGTATCTTCCGTTAGGTCAACGCGTCGAAGCGTTTGCGCTGGATATCTGGAAGGGAGATAAGTGGCAGGAGTTTGCCACCGGAACAAGTATCGGGAATTGCAAACTCGTGCGTGGTAATCTTGTGACCACGACGAAGGTTCGTTTGCGTATCACGCACGCGCCGGTTTGTCCTGCGATCACTGAGATGGCCCTCTTCGCTGAAGCGAAGTAGACTTCAAGACAGGCGCTCATCAAACGCGAGTACCCAGGCTTTGTTCAGAACTGAGCTGTAGCTTGTCACCTCGGGCCTTCGTCACCTCGCGGTATTTTGCAATCCCTTGTCGCAACAACTTAACGATCGATCTCCGGTTTTGAAGGATTAAATGAAGCCAGGCCCGTTTCGTCATCTGTGGCACATAGATGCCGCGGAAGAAGAGCCGCATCAGAAAATGCATGGCGCGAGTGTCGAGACTGCGTAGCGGTAGCAGGTCAATCACGCTTTCGTTGCGGTCCGGGCTGTACGACATGCGCCAGGCTTGATCGAGTTCCGCGTGAGTCTGCGAGACACTCATTTTCAAGGGCGTGTGCGACATCTTGTATTGAGAAAAACTCAACCAATGTTTGGGCCGTATCAAACGTCCTTCAGCCCCGAGTCGGGCGTAAAGTGGAGTACCAGGTAAGGGAGTGAGCTGGCTGAAGACGGGCAGTCCGGGCGGCCATTGTTCTATCTGTTTCAGAGTTCGGTTTGCGACGCCGGGAGTGTCATTGTCGAGACCGATGATAAAAGACGTTATCGCGTAAATGTTTCGTTTGGCCAGACGGTTCAAAACGGCAGTGTATTCTTCGGGCTTGTTGAAGCTCTTGTTGACGTCGGAGAGATTAGCGGCGTCGAGAGACTCCATTCCGATAAAAATCCACTTTCCTCCGGACGCGGCAATCAAGTCGACGAGTTCTTCATCGCGCAACAGGTTCGCGCTGATTTGCGCCGTCCATGGCACTTGAGCGCGGGCGGCGATGATATCTCTGAGCAATGACTTTGTTCGCTTTATGTTAATGGCGAAGTTGTCGTCGATGAAGAATACGGAGACCTTTCCGCGCTGGCTTCTAGCACGGCGCTTCAGCAACAACATTTCGTTGACGACGCTTTCGTTTGTTCTAAAACGGATCGAGTCGCCGAAGAATCCAGTGACGGTGCAAAACTCACAGCCGTACGGACAGCCGCGACCGGATTCAATCGGCATCATGTTCAGGTATTTCCATCCGGAGCCTTGTCGCTCCGCAAAACGGCGAAGCGGCCGGGGAATCAAATTGAACTGATCGAGATCGATGCTGTCCCAGGGTATTACCGGATATGACTTAAGACTTGGTTTTCGTTCTTTGCCGAATTCATCAACCGGTTCATATATTTCTTTCAACCGGCCCTGAGCCGCATCTGCGACGATTTTGGGCCAGGTATCGTCGGCTTCGCCGAGCGCTACAGCGTCGGCGTGTTTAGGGCCGCCGTCACGACCGAGAGCTTCTCCAGGCAATTCCGTGACGTGTGGTCCGCCCATAACGACGGGGATGCCGGCGGCGCGAAAGGCGTCTGCAACGTCATAAGCTCGAGCGATCATTCGAGTCATCGCGCCGATACCTACCAGACCGATTCCGTTGGTCCGAGCGAATTGAACGAGCTGCTTCTCGTTCATCGGCTTCGCGTTTCCGTCTATAAGCAAAACCTCGTGCTCGGGCGGAGTCAGCGACTTCAGGAGAAACATCCAGAGGTGAGGCATAAAGTTGCGCGTCACCCCGTTGTCTGGGTTGTAAAGTAGAATTTTCATGCTATCTGAGCTCCGGGCGACGACGGCTTAGAGAGGAGCAGATCCTGATGTCGAGATTGGTTTTAGACTGCTGAATGCCGGAGAGAGTACACCATAACCTCTGAAGTGTCGATGCGAGCGCTTGCAACTCACCGGTACATAGGGCATGATGCACCAGGTTAATCCTTCTCTCGCGCATCGACGGTGATGCGCCCCGCGCACAAAAACGATAAGCGCCGGCGTTTGGATAGTTCGAGAGCAGGCTTGTTTCACACTCCGAAGCCGCTCTTATTGAGAGCATCCGAACCTGGTCCTTCGATCGCTACCGTTTCGCCGAAGCCCATCACGATTCGCCGCTTCTTTTCGTTCCCAAAACAGGGGAAAGGTATATCTCTATGTCAACAAAACTCTATGTTGGAAACCTCTCTTTCCGCACCACCAGTCAGGAACTGGAGCAATTGTTTGCTCAGGCCGGAACGGTTGCATCAGCCAATATCGTCGAAGACCGCGACACGGGACGTTCCCGAGGATTCGCCTTCATCGAAATGTCGACTCCGGACGAAGCCACTTCAGCTATTGAACAATTCAATGGCAAGGAAGTCGGCGGACGCGCTTTGAAAGTCAACGAGGCCAAACCGCGCGAAAATCGCGGCGGAGGCGGACGCGGCTTTGGCGGCGGGAACCGGGGAGGCTTTGGCGGCGATCGCAGCGGCAACAGTAGACACAGGTCTGAACCGCGGTGGTAACCAATCAGCAAGATGACTAACAACACTATGAATTTTTCTCAACTCGGGTTGGCAGAGGCGCAGTTGCGCACCTGCCAATCCCTCGGATACTCAAATCCCACACCCATCCAGGCGAAAGCGATTCCCATCATCCTCCAGGGCGAGGACGTAATTGGCTGTGCTGAAACAGGTACCGGCAAGACTGCCGCTTTTCTCCTCCCCATCATTCAGAATATGAACGGACCATCGCGTCCCGGCGTTCGCGTACTCGTACTTGCACCTACACGCGAGCTTGCGCTTCAGATTCAGAAGAACTACGACGAGCTTAATCATGTGAAAGCCAATCGCAGCGTTCTCGTTATTGGCGGCGCGAATATGCGAACGCAAATTACCGACTTGCGCCGCAGGGCGACAGTTGTAATTGCTACGCCTGGGCGTTTGCTTGACTTGACGGAACGCGGTGAGATCGATCTGTCGACAATCGAAGTCCTGGTCCTGGATGAGGCCGATCGCATGCTGGACCTCGGTTTTCTGCCGGCGCTCAAGCGAATACTTGCCATGTTGCCGGCAAAAAGACAGACGCTCTTGTTCTCAGCCACGATGTCTTCAAGCATTGAGAGCCTCGCGCGTTCGACGATGCGACGGCCAAAGCTGGTTGAAGTCAGCCCGCGCGGTCGCGCAGCTCAGATGGTTGAACAGGCTGCCTATTCAGTTTCTCAGGAAAATAAGACGGCGCTTCTGCTCGATCTGCTTGAACGACAGAATCAACAGGAATCGTTTGAAAAGGTTCTCGTTTTTACGCGCACACGACGCGGATCCGAACGGCTGTCACACATTCTGAAGGCTCGCAATCACAGCGTGAATCGCATTCACGCCGATCGAAGTCAGCCGCAACGCGAAGCAGCCTTGCGTGAATTTCGCGATGGCCGGGCTCGTGTGCTTGTCGCGACCGATATTGCGGCGCGTGGATTGGACGTCGAAGCCGTGTCGCACGTCATCAATTATGACGTGCCTGCCGCGCCTGAGGACTACGTACACAGAGTGGGCCGGACGGGAAGAGCGGGCAGGCAAGGTAAGGCGATCACGATCGTTACCCCAGTCGACGAGCTGTCGATGAGGGCGATCGAGCAACTGATTGGACAATCAGTAAAGCGCATCGTGCCGGAAGGTTTTGGTGGGTTGCGAATGCCGGTATCGCGTGCCGGACAATCGCTCGCTCCGTCACGACGAGCTTCGAGCACAGTTCGCTCATTCCGACCGCAACGCGGACGATAATGCGGCAACCCCACCCACGTAAGTGGGTGGGATGTTCAAGCTCACCTACATAAGCCGAACGCCCTTATTTAGAATCCCACCAACGTGAGTTGGTCGATTATTCAAGTTTTGATGTAAAGCTTTTGCGCGGACTTCAGCCCGCGTAATACCGCTCACAGCATCGGCCCGCTTGCCAGCCGGCGAATACGCCGACGAGCGCACCTATTCCGACAGCAACGCCGACGGATTGCCACGGGCGTCGTTTGATCAAGTGAGTTGTGTCCTCGAGGCCGTCTTCTGCCGAAACAAAGGCCCGCTTTACCGTGCGCTCGACCTTCTGTTGGCCATTCTCGATTACGTCGTTCACATTCTCCATTACTTTGCTTTGCATTGCGGTTCTCCCGATCAGAAATATCCATCGGGTTCAGGTGCAATGGACATGCCCGCTCGCGGGCCTTCGAAAAACACGGATCTTCAGCGTTTTTGGGCTGGTCGATAGCGGGTTTTCGCCCCATCTGGCGTAAACTCTCCCACGTTAGCCTCCTGGCAAGTACTGAGTTCCCCGAATGGCGAGCTTGCCGTGCTGTACCTTTCTCATCGTCCTGGTCCACCGCTGAATGAGTTCATAGACCATTTCTGGCTGATCGAAGGCGGCCACGCGCCTCGGCTGGAAAAGATCATGCCCTGCGGGGCAAGTGAACTCGTCGTCAATCTCAAGGAAAACGAGATCAGTATTCACGACCCAACGCAGCCGGAGCGATACCGGCGGTTTTCCGGAGCGGTGTTGTCAGGGACCTATTCACAGTCGTTCATCTGCAATGCGTTGCAGCACAAGTCGATCATGGGAGTTCATTTCAAACCCGGCGGCGCAACTCCATTTCTGAATGCCGACGCAAGCGAACTCGCCGACACGCACGCGAATTTGTCTGATCTGTGGGGACGACGCGGCCACGAATTGCGCGAACGCTACATTGAGTAAATTTTTTCCAATACAGCCAGTCATTCACATCTGTAATCTGGCTATCCAAGCCCCCAAACAAAAGATCGATAGGAGTAAACGAAAGTGAAAGCGAGTGCGCTGTTTATTTGTTGCATCGCCATTGTGATGGGAGGTTACATGAATCAAACTGCAAAACAATCGATGGAAAACCCCAGTCAGGTTGAGACTCAAAGCTTCGTCAAGGGTCTGTGGGGCGTTCGATATCAGGTCAAGGACATCAGTCGGTCAGTCAATTTTTATACTCAGCAGCTTGGGTTGAAGTTGGACCTACAGAACCCGCCTGCGTTCGCGCAAGTTTCGGTCGGCAATCTCAAACTGATCCTGAGTGGTCCTGGCGCGTCTGGCTCGCGCGCGATGCCCGACGGCCGGCAGCAATCGCCAGGCGGATGGAACCGGATCATTTTGCAGGTTGACGATTTGCCTGCTCGAATCGAAGCGTTGAAAAAAGCCGGGCTGCATTTTCGAAATGAGATGGAATCAGGACCGGGCGGGAAGCAGATCCAGTTGGAAGACCCGGACGGGAATCCGATCGAATTATTTGAGCCGGCACACTAGTGCCGGCCTAGAATACGGGCGTGGTTCAGTTCAGTCTCACAATACTGATTGGCGCGCTTTCGATAATTGCCTTTGTCTGGTTCCTAGTTAGGATCCTCACGGTCCGTGGTCTGTCTCGCCAAAGGTCTCTGGTCGCCACAACAGACCTACATTTGACGAAGAACGATAATCCGCTGGTCTCGATCTGCGGCACGGCGTTCGGCCGCCGCGCGCCGGCTCGTCAGTCTCGGCTTCCGATTGGTAGTGTTATACTCGAACTCATTCAGTGAACCGTTCCGCAATTCGAGCCAACAGAATTCGAGCACGCGCGCATGAGATGCGCCGGCGAGCTCGTTTTACCAGAACCAAAATCGAACGAATCTCCCGTACCGCTACACTCGGCGGACTCTTTTTATCCTTTTTCAAAATCGGCTTGGTGGGATTTGGCGGCGGCGTCGCGGTACTGGCACAGATTCGCGCTCTCGCTGTGCGTAAGCGTCGCTGGCTGACGGATTCGGATTTCGCTGAAGCTGTGGCTCTCGCTCAAAGTTTGCCTGGAACGAGCGCCGGCAATTCTGTCACGTACATCGGATTGCGATTGCAGGGATGGCGTGGAGCGGCGATGGCGTTGAGCGGGTTCATTTTGCCGTCAATGCTCATGATGATCGCCCTGGCAATATTCTACAAGCATCTACGGATGCTTCCGGATACTCAACGATTCTTCCACGGTTTGAACGGCGCCGTCGTCGCTTTGATTCTAGTGACAGCGTGGCGCATGGGAAGAAGCCTTTTGACCGAACGCTGGCAGTGGGTAGTGGCAACGCTGGCGTTTTTGGCCGTGGGTCTGTTCGAGGCAACAGTGCTTGAAGTCGTGTTTGCCGCGGGGCTGATCGGAATCTACATCGACTCGTTTGGCGAAAAGCAATGGCGGCGATGGCGGGCTCTACGCACGATCGTCACTCGACGGCGTGCGCGTGCTCGCGCGAGGTTTGTACGACAAAGACGATTACAGAGACGCGGCTCTATCGATGAACGTGACGTCACGGAGCAACCTGTAGAAGACCGCGAAGAGCCGGCGACTTTTCGGTCGATGACTCTGGTCCTTCTCGCTATGCCTGTGATTGCGAAGCTCGGACTGTTGATTACTCTGGCGGCGCTATTCCTTCGCATGGGCAGCGTCACGTTCGGAGGCGGATTGGTAATGATTCCGCTCATAGAATCCGAAGTAGTGAACACGCATCACTGGTTGACGCATCAGGAGTTCGCCGATGCGACGGCCCTGGGACAGATCACACCTGGTCCCGTGTTGATTACGGCTACGTTCATCGGATACAGCGTCGCCGGTACACTGGGCGCGCTGGTGGCAACCATCAGCATCTTTCTCCCGGCGTTTCTGATAACGATCGCCGCCGCATCCTCGCTGAGAAGATTTAGAAGCAACAAGCAAGTGCAGTCGTTCCTGCAAGGCGTTGCGCCGGCAGTAATCGGGCTACTCGTCGCCGCCGCATTGAGTATCGGGCGGGCCGGAATTCACACCTGGATCGGTTTGACCATAATGCTGGTGGCGATTTTCACGTTGGTCCGGTTTCGCCCGAACGCCTTCTGGGTGATCCTCGGCGCCGGCGTTGCGCGCTTCGTGATAGGTCTCGTAATCGGTTAACTCTCACATCACAACCTGAATTGAGAAAAAATTGAGCGTGGAATTAAGACATCACACGCTGCGCGAAGGTAAGTAAAGCGCCGTACTGGCCCAAACTTACTCGAACACGCAAAGGTGATGACAACATGAAATCGTATTCCTTGCTCATTTTCCTGGTGCTCTCCCTCCTCGGTCTCGGCGCTGCATTGACCTTCACAGTTCAAACTGACGCGCAGGGATCCAATAACGTAGCTTCATCTTCCCGCGGCGCGATCGCAAGCGCGTCGTCTTCGCAAGCCAACGGAAACTATCCCCCGTCCGCCGCCAACAACGACGATCGCAAAGGTCAAAATTGGGGCACACCGTCCGGCGGTTGGAACGACGCCACTGAGGCAGTGTATGCAGCAGACTGGGCGCAGGTGAATTTCAAATCAGCGCACATCATCGACGAAATTGACGTCTATACATTGCGCGATGGATCGGCCACCAAAATTGCGGATCCGACGATAAGCGAAACATTCAATACCGCGACAGGCACCGGTCAGGGCATCGTCGATTTTGACATTCAGTACAAGAGCGGCAAAGGCTGGAAGACTGTGACTTGTCCCGGCGATGGCGCCGTGCCCTGCGGGCGAATTACGGACAACAACCTCGTGTGGCGCAAAGTAAGGTTCAGTCCGGTGAAGACTGACGCTGTTCGCGTCGCGGTCCACAAGTCGGTGACGTCGAGCGCCAATAACTACAGTCGCATCGTGGAGATTGAAGCGTACGGAAAGCTCAACGTCGCGTTGGCCGCAAACGGAGCGGTAGCAACCGCGTCTTCCACAACCTCACCGAGCGAAGGATTAGGAAACTACGAGCCCGTCTCCGCCATTAACGGAGACCATCTCGGCATCGGCACGGGCGCTTCCTATTCGAACAACACATTCTGGCGTGACGGAACACCGGACGCATATCCGGACTGGTTGCAGGTCGACTTCGCTGGAAAACGTTCAATCGACGAAGTGCACGTCTACACGATGGAGGACGACTACGCGCACCCGATCGAGCCGACGGAGCAGACGACGTTCACGCAATACGGCATCACCAACTTCGAAGTGCAGTACTGGGACAGCGGCCAGTGGTGGACCATTCCCGGAGCGTCGGTAACCGGAAACAACAAGGTGTGGAAGAAGTTTGAGTTTCCGGCAGTGTACACGGACAAGATCAGAGTGCTCGTGAACCAGGCATTGTTTGGACGTAGCCGCATCGTCGAGGTGGAAGCTTACGCTACGAATGCGACTTACAACGTCGCGTGGCAAAAGAATGCGACGCAATCGTCAACTGCCGCGGGCGCGACCGCGTCCCGCGCAGTGGACGGCAATCGCAACGGCAACTTCTTCGCGGGTTCAGTCACACACAGCGACTACCAGGCTCAACCGTGGTGGCAGGTCGATCTCGGCGCGTCAGACGACATCGACACTATTTTTCTTTTCAATCGCACTGACTGCGCCTGTCCGGAACGGCTCGCGAACTTCTACGTGCTCGTTTCGGATCAGCCGTTTGGTTCGAGTGATCTGACGACGACTCTGAACCAGCCCGGAGTCTCGAGTTACTACACGCCGGGTGGAGCAGGTCCGTCGATGAGCATCAACGTCGGCCGTCCCGGCCGTTACGTCAGAGTGCAATTGGTTGGCACAAACTTTTTGTCGCTGGCAGAGGTTGAGGTCCTCGGCCGCGAGCGGACGAACTACGCGCGCGAAGGTCTGACGCAGCCACTCACAATCAACGGCGGAGATCAGGTTTGGATGGACGACGGTGTGCCGGCGGGCGCCGTCAAAGTGTCGGATTCCGATGGTTGGAACTTCATCAGCGCGAGTCCCGCGCCGTACTCTGCCGCACTGTCGCATCAATCAGCATTGCTGTCTGGACCGCATCAGCATTTCTTCCACAGCGCGACGCAAACACTTTCGGTCAACTCGGGCGACAGTCTGGTGGCGTACGTCTATCTGGATCCTGCGAGTCCGCCACGCGAAGTGATGTTGCAGTGGTATGAGAACGGGAGTTGGGATCACCGTGCTTACTGGGGCGAAAACTTGCTGCCGTGGGCCACGAACGGCTCCGCCGGTTTGCAGTACGTTGGGCCATTGCCGGCGACGGGACAGTGGGTGCGGCTCGAAGTGCCGGCCCGGCAGGTCGGGCTCGAGAACAAGATCGTCAACGGAATGGCTTTCACGCTCTTTGACGGACATGCGAGTTGGGACCACGCAGGCAAGTCGATCTCGCGCGAGACTGTTTGGTCGGACGATGCTGTGCCGAGCGGTGCGGCGACGTGGGCTGACAACGACACGTGGAACTGGACGGGCACGAACCCTGCGCCACTGTCAGGAACATTGGCCCACCAGTCAAACATATTCGCCGACTGGCACCAACATTACTTCTACGGCGCGACGCAGACGCTCTCCGTCAACGCCGGCGATAAGTTATTCGCGTACGTTTATGTCGATGCGGCAAACCCGCCGCGTGAACTGATGTTGCAGTGGAATGAAAACGGGAGTTGGGAACACCGCGCTTACTGGGGCGAGAACCTGTTGCCGTGGGGCGTCGATGGATTAGCGAGTCGCAAACGAATCGGGCCGCTGCCGTTTCCAGTCACTAACCAGTGGGTGCGGCTGGAGGTCCCTGCGAGTGCAGTCGGACTGGAAGGCAAGACTCTGAACGGGATGGCGTTCGCGCTCTTCGGCGGCCGTGCTACCTGGGACTACGCCGGAAAGATCAGCCAGGCACCGGCGGTCGCGGCGCCGACGAGCAGCGGCGGCGCAACCGTCACAGTCTCTTCGCAGTTCTCGAACAACTATCCCGCCAACGCCATCATCGACGGCGACCGCACCGGCTTCAACTGGAGCAAGGGTGGCTACGGCAGCGGCTGGAACGATGCGGCAGATTCACAGAACGTCTTCTCGGCCGACAACTTGACGATCGATTTCGGCGCAACGAAATCAATCAACGAGGTGCGAGTATTCACACTCCAAGACAACTATCAGGCAGGACAGGAGCCTTCGCCAACGCAAACTTTTTCCACTGCGGACAACAGTGGACAAGGCATCACTTACTTCGAAGTCTTATCGTCGATTGACGGCGTCAACTGGACGCGCGTGCCGAACGGGCTGGTCCTCAACAACAATCTCGTCCGGCGTGTCGTGTCGTTTCCTGCCACGGACATGCGTTACGTTCGAGTCGCCGTGCGCGATGCGGTCACGTGGACCAACATTTCCAACAACTACAGTCGCATTGTCGAAGTCGAGGCTTACGAAGCGACTCCCGCTATAACTATCTCCGTCGACGACGTAACTGTCACCGAACCGTCGACCGGCACGTTGGAGGGCAACTTCAACGTGAGGCTTTCAGCGGCGAGTTCGCAACCAGTCAGCGTGTCTTACACGCCTGTGCCAAACACCGCGTCCTATTACAGCGACTTCTTCATGACTGGCTTCGATACCATCACTTTCCAGCCCGGTGAAACGAGCAAGAACGTGCAGTTCTTCGTCTTCAGCGATGCCGTGAGCGAGTCAACCGAGAACTTTTTCCTCAACCTCAGCAATCCGACCAACGCCACGATGGCCGACGGTCAAGCCATCTGCACGATCAATGATTCGATACCGCCGCCGACCCCGGCTATATCGATAGACAACGAGACCGTCGTCGAAGGTAACGCCGGCTCCACGGTAGCGTTCTTCAGCGTCACGCTATCGAATGCTTACAACCAGACCGTCAGCGTGAACTACGTCACGGCCAATGGCACTGCCGTCGCCGGAACGCAAACAAGCGGCGCGGATTACCAGGCTAAGTCAGGAACGTTGACGTTCCTGCCGGGTGAGACAAGTCAGGCGATCGCCGTCGAAGTTTGGGGCGACAGTGCGCCCGAGAGTGATGAGACTTTCAACGTCAATCTGTGGAGCCCCGTCAACGCGACGATTGCCGACGGGCAGGGAATTGCGACCATCGCGAACGACGACGCCGCAGCGCCACAACCCGCGGTTTCGATCAGCGACGTCACGTTAACTGAAGGCAACAGCGGCTCGACGAACGCCGTCTTCACGGTCACGCTGTCGACATACAGTGTCGACCCGGTCGCGGTCGACTATCTCGCCTCTGACGAAGGCGGTGTCGATAACGACGAAGACTTCACTGGCGTCAGTGGCCAGTTGATCTTCTTTTCCGGTGAGACAAGTAAGACCATCGAGGTTCCCGTCATCGGTGATACTGAACCTGAAGGCGACGAGATGTTTTCCGTCAACCTGTCGAATCCCGTCAACTGTTCCATCGCGGACTATCAGGGAGTCGGAACGATCGTCGACGACGACGGGGAACTGACGCAACAGTCTGAACCTGCGCAAACCTCGAATTGCACCGATGTAAAAAACGGCCAACAAAACGTCGGGTTATCGAATTGCGCTGATGCTTCAGCGTCGTCCTCGCGCGGCTCCTTCGGCGTCAACTACATCAACGACGGCAACATCAAACAGGGCAAGACCGGCACGCTTTACTGGAGCGATGCCCATACCGATTTCAACGACGACTGGGTGCAACTGACCTTCAAGAACGGAACAATCCAAAAACTCGCGGTCATTCGTCTCTTCTTCCAACAAGACACCGATCCCGCAGTCGAGCCGAAAGTGTTCCTGACGAGCAAAGCGGCGATGCGCGAATTTGATGTGGTTTACAAAACGTCGCATTCACCCGATACACCGGACCACGACAGCGAGTGGAAGCTGTTAAAGAACGTGCAGGCGATCAAGGACCCGGCGGGAAACGATCTGCCTGGAAACGTGCGTGTAGCGATGACATTTCGCGATGTGACCGACGTAGCCAAGATCAGGATCAGATTCAAGAAGGGCGGACTGGACGGAAACAACTACAGCAGACTCGTCGAGCTCGAGGCGTGGCGGACCGCGCCTCCGCACGACGAGGATGAAAACATTCCCGATCCGGGCGGGCTGCTCGCAGATCTCGACTGGGCCATGAAGGAATATGCCGGGCCCGCTCCGCACGCGAAATGGGAAAAGCGCCTTGATTGGAATTACAGCCGCTGGCAGGAGTCCAGCGAGAATTGGGGCATCCTCGCTCACGCGATCGCTTTGTGGAAGGACGCGCCCTGGTATCCCAACGATCCCAACAGCAGAAAAGCGACCGATGCAGAGAAGCTCAATTGGTGGAAGACCGTTTTGAAATGTCAGCTCGGCGCAACGTGCACGCCGACGGCGCCGAAGATCAGATACTTCAAAGGATCGGAGATCTTCTCCAGTGACTACGACGCGTCGGTTACGCTCGCGGTGGCGGCAGTTCACTACTGGGCGGCGCGGATTAAATTCGATTCGGAATTGGAACTGCTGGCGAGGAGTTATCTGCGGGCCACGTTCGGCGCTTATGCTCTCGCTGCCGGCAACAGTCATGCACAACAACTAAAGGTGGATTTATCGGCAACAGAGTATGCCCAGGGTAATTGCCAGACGGCGAGTGGCGGCGTCTTCTTTGCTGGTCCGTTCATCACGATGGCCGGCATGCGAAGTCCGGCGAGCGCGCTTTGTCAGGACGATCGCGGTCCGCTTTTCAACCGCGCAATCGAACGCAACCTCGCCTCCGATCAAAACAAGCGTGAGGCAATTGAAAAGAGACTCGTAGGGGCCTATATCCAGGAGAAATGGGGTAATCAAGACGTAAACGTCTACGGGTTGAATAACGCCGAGTCTGGAGCCGACCTGTCAGACGCCAATACGTCCAAACTGTGGCGACACATCAACGGCACCCTGGCCCATGATTACATACTCTCCAACATGTTCCAGTGGACCAGTGGATCGACGACTTACTACATTCGCACCATCGTTCCGTACCATTTCCTTGGTTGGGGGGCGACGACGCCGGTGCGCATGACGGTGATGGAGGACAATCTGAACGCCAACACCGCGCCGACATACGCGGTGAAGTACGACGCGTCGACTCTTACTGGCGAGGCGCTTTATCCGTGGGTGGCGCAGTCCCATCGGCACTTTATTACCCATGGTTACGGAAGAATGGAACCCAGCGCCGCCAACCCGAGTACGGTGCGGGCCTCAAACATCGATGCCGATGATGGCGACGTAGTCAGCGCGGCGCACGGCGAGCGGATTGTCACGATGAGCGGGACTTCCAGTCCGCAATATCACGTCATTCTCAGTCCGAACTGCCGGCCTCGACTACTTAGCGGAGCATGTGTGCCGTAACACCTCAGCGAAACGGGGATCAGATTTGATCGACTCCATGTTCTGGTCAAATCTGATCGCCTCGTTGACGACCTGGATCTTGTTCAGCCAACGAAACGCGTGGTCCGGCTGGCCCAATAGCGCGTAAGTTCCGGCCATTACATAAGGATTGATTCGGGCGTGCCCTTCGAGGCGCTCGAGTTGCGCCAACGTTCGTGATGCTTCGCTCTTCCGGCCGCCGATCGCGGCAATAAGCGCCGTCTGGCCGAGCAGGAAAGGAGCGTGCTTGTCCATCGACCGATATTTCGTTAAGACTTCGAGTGCTCGATCGTTCTTTCCCTGGTGGGCATATGATTCGGAGAGCGCCATCAACGCGAGGTCATTGTCCGAATCGATATCCAGCGATCTCTGGCTGTACTCGATTGCCTCATCGTAATGATGCGACAACAACAGAGCGGTGGACAGTGCTGTATTGGTAGTTCCTGACGTGGGATCGAGTTGTTGAGCGCGGCGGAATTCCGCCAACGCGAATTCGAGATTTCCGGCGGCTATCAGCATCCAGGCATAACGCAGGTGCGCGAGTGCGTAGTTTGGTTTCAGCACGATCGCCCGTTTGTAGAGTTCGTCAGCGGCACGCTGGTCCTTGTCGACGACGAACTTGTACATCGCCATCGCCGGATATGCTTCGGCAGTCGCGTCGTTCAACTGGATCGCCTTCTCAGCCGCGGCCTTCGTCTTCGCCCATGCTTCACTCGGCGACAAAGGTGGAAAACCGTAATTCGCGATCAGGGCGCATGAGTCGGCGATGCCGGCGTAAGCCAACGTGTACTCAGGATCCTCCGCTGTAGCCTTCTCAAAATACTCGACTGCCTTGTAAAGAGAATCCGGAGTGCGCTTGTTCCAGAGATAGAGTCCCATCAAGTACGACTGGTAGGCGCTGACGTTGTGTGTTTGCGGATTGTCGCGCTCGCTGTTCGATCCTCCTCGTGAATGCAATGCTAAAGCTGTCGCCAGCTCTTGCGACAACGAGTCCTGCATCGTGAAGATGTCAGTCAAGCGATCGTCGAACCTGGCTGACCAGCGCACGGCGCCGTCCGGCACGCTCAAGAGTTGAACCGTTACTCGTATTCGTCCATTCGATTGTTGCAGAGTGCCGCTGAGCACCGAATCGACGCCGAGCTCCTGGCCTGCCTTCAACGGGTTTACGTTCGCGCCCTGAAACCGGAGCACGGAGGTTACGGGTAAGACTGAAAAGTCGCCGGCGTTGCTTAATCTGAGTATGGTTGCGTCGGCCATGCCGATCCCGAGTGGCGCTTCGTTGGGATCGCTATCGATCGCAGTGAACGGCAAGACGGCCAATGACTTTGGATTGAAGGTTCTTTCAGGGGCGCGTCCCGATCGGCGGATCAGAGCAGCGCTCGTGATCATAACGGCCACCACCACGAGCGCTCCGGCCCAACGAATTCTCCGATCCGTAAACCGAGGCGTCGTTGAAGACGGTATTTGCGGATCGGAACCGGGAACCGTCTCCTTCACTTCGGGCAGAAAGCGATAACCGGCGCGAGGCACCGTTTCGATGAAGCGAGGTCCGTCAATCCCTTCGTCAAGGGCTTTTCTGAGTAGATAAATGTTCTGCGTCAGACTACTCTCGTCGACGAACTGGTCTGGCCAAACCTCGTTCATCAGCACGTCCTTCTTGACGAGATGCCCGTGGTTGGTGACCAAAACAGCAAGGACTTCGAAGCTTTTCGGCGTGAGCTGCACCGCCGTTCCGTTTTTCGACAGCGACCGCTCGCTGATACTCAAGCGAAAGTCGCCAAATTCGTAAACATGTATAGATTGATCGCGCACACCAGACCTCGAAATTTCCGGCAGAGTAAGGTAAAGACTAGTTTTGATGTCTTGGCTAACGCAGAAGAGAAACTGGCTCAGTCACTATACGAAGCCGGCCAGGTGAGGTCAACCTTTGGATAAGAGTCGCGTGAAACCCATTTACCTGCTTGCCGACAGCCAGCTCCTCTTCCTGCGGGAGAATGGCCAACTTCTTGTCGACAGCGTCGACAAAGGCCGGCCGCGGCACGAACTGAAAGCGGCCTACATCGGTGCGTCGAACGGCGATCATCCGGATTTCTATGAGATCTTCCTGTCGGCGATGGAAGCCGCCGGTATCTTCGACTGCCGAATGATTCCTTCTGTTCTTTCCGAACCGGACAAGCTGTTTCTGAACGCCGCTGAGATCATTTTGCTGGCAGGCGGTGATGTCGAGGCAGGCTGGCGTGTCTTCGTCGACAATGGCTTGAGCGAACACATCGTCAGGAGATACTTTGAGGGCGCGACTCTGATCGGCATTTCTGCCGGCGCGGTCCAACTCGGGTTGTGCGGTCTCGCTGCCGATGGTTCGCTGATCGAAACTTTCAAACTCGTTCCCTTCGTCGTCGGCGCCCACGAAGAAGTGACGAACTGGAAGACCACGCGAGATCTCTTGCGTTTGTCCGGTCCAGGTGCGACGGCAATCGGCCTGCCGACGGGTGGCGGCGCGATCTGCCATCCGGATCAAACGCTCACGCCTTTGCGTCGCCCGTTTGTGAAACTCTAACTATGCTACCAACAATCATTCCAACGCTGCTTGTAACTCTTCTCCTGATTGGACCGGTTACCCAAACAGAAACGGTCAAACTGTCGATCGACGCATCCAGGCCGGGCGCGAAGATCGATCGCAATCTATTCGGCCAGTTCGCCGAGCACCTGGGCCAAGGCGTTTATGAAGGCATCTGGGTCGGGCCTGATTCCCGGATTCCCAATACGCGCGGCATCCGCAACGACGTCGTCGCTGCGCTGAAAGCGATACGAGTCCCGAACGTGCGCTGGCCCGGCGGCTGTTTCGCCGACGAATACCATTGGCGCAAAGGCATTGGCCCACAGCGGCCAGCGACGCTCAATCCGAACTGGGGCGGCGTGATCGAGCCGAACAGTTTCGGAACTCATGAGTTCATGGACTTTCTCGATCAGATCGGCGCCGAAGCTTATCTTTCAGTGAACGTCGGCTCCGGCACGCCACAGGAAGCAGCGGAATGGCTCGAATATCTCACCACGCCGCAGCAAACTACGCTGAGTAAGGAACGAGCTGCCAACGGCCATCCTGCTCCTTACAAGATCGCGTATCTCGGTATCGGCAACGAAAGCTGGGACTGCGGCGGCAACATGACACCCGACTACTATGTGAGTCAACTCAAGATCTACAGCCGCTTCGTCAGGAACTTCAATCCTGTACAACAAAGCAAGGACCAGATGCTCAAGATCGCCGTCGGTCCGGGCGGCAACGAGCCGCGGTTTGCTGAATGGACTGAGGCCGTGATGAAAGCGTGGCAGAGTCATCAATGGAGTTGGGACCTGCAAGGTCTCTCGCTGCACAACTACACGGTCGTGCACTGGGACAACAAGTTCGCGTCAGTGGGATTCGGCGAGAGCGAGTACGGCCAGATACTCAAAGCGACACTCGAGATGGAGGATCTGATCGCGAAGTATTCGGCCATCATGGACAAGTACGATCCGCAGAAGAAGATCGCGCTCGTCGTCGACGAATGGGGCGCGTGGTACGCGCCGCTGCCTGGCAGTAATCCCGGCTTCCTGGTCCAGCAAAACAGCATGCGCGATGCGATCCTGGCGGCATTGAACCTGAACATCTTCGCGCGTCACGCCGACCGCGTGCGCATGGCGAACATCGCGCAGATGATCAACGTGCTCCAGGCCATGATCATGACCGACAAGGAAAAGATGGTCCTGACGCCGACTTACTACGTCTACAAAATGTACCTGCCGTTCCAGGATGCGACGTTCGTGCCGGTCACTTTCAACGCCGGCGCTTATACACATGGAAACATCACCTTGCCGCGCGTCGATGCGATCGCCGCGAAGGATGCGAAAGGGAAGCTGTGGCTGGAACTCACCAACCTCGATCCGAATCAATCCGTCGAGATCGAGGCCACTCTCAACGGGTTAACGGCGAAGTCGGCGACCGGAGAAACATTGACGGCGCCAAATGTGGACAGCATCAACACTTTCGCATCGCCGAACACCGTCATGCCAAAACCAATCTCCGCGAAAGTCGTCGATGGAAAGTTAACGCTAAAACTCGAACCCAAATCTGTGACTGTCGTGTCAGTTGAATAAAGCGCAAAGCCGTTGAATAACGACAAAGCAAAACGCCGCGTCTGGCGAGCAGGCGCGGCGTCTTGCAATGGACTTGCGTTACGGTCCCACAGTGACCGTGAACGAGTGATGGACCCTGTTGTAGTAGACGTTGTTACAGTTGACGATGTTGCGTTTCCACACCGTTAGCTGGAGCAGGTAGCAACACGTTATCGGAAATACCTGCGAGGCGTCCGGAATGATCAGCTTCATATGACCACCTCGCCATATCGGCCGCACCGCACCCTGGACCAGTGCTTGAGAGTAGTCCGGCCCAGGCTGAACTGCACCGACTCCCACCGGCGACGCCCCGAAAGTGAACAGACTGCGCTCACTGCCGGCGCCCCACATCAGTTTCAGCTCATAGCTGTCCAGGTGACCATCAGGATCGCTACAGAAGTAGTCGATCTCGAGCGGGACCGCTGGATTCGGTGGCGGCAACAGGCGTTCCGAGCCGCAGGGTTGGACAAAGTTATTCCCTAGCTTGACGAAGTTAATGCCGCAATCCGGTTCGGTCGTGTCGATGTGGACCGTCCCGGGCACTTGCGGACCGACAATGCGATTGTCGATGCGTAAAACGATCAGGTTGTTTTCCTGGTGCGCGCCACAACCTGCCAACACGACGCCAGGATCCGCCGGATCGGGCGGACCAGCGGGCAACGCTCGATAGCCACGCACGCGAAAGTCGTACAGTCCATCGACAAAATGGCCCGCAGTTTGGATCTGGGCCAACTGATTCACGTTCATGAACCAGACACGTCCGTTGGCAACGTTGCCCCAACTTGCAGGCGGTACCATCGGATGCATCAGCTCGTAATGTTGGCGGCTTTCGTACAACAGTTTCGCGCCTAAAGGCACCAACCCGAAGCCGGGGTAGAACCACTGCGCAGGCCAGGGAACCGTTGAATCGAAGTAGCCGCGCGTGAAGCCATTCAAGGCCGCCGGCGGCACTGAAGCCCACGCTCCTGGACCAGCACTGTGGTCCTTGTACTCGATCTCATAGTAGGCAGTCTGTGGATCAGTTCCGAGTTGGCCCGAGATATAGATGCCTTCCGAGAACGGATTGTCTCTGGACCCGGGATTGGCATAGCCGTCCGGGCCGGCGGGATGCGCTGAGTTGCCGCCGATGTTGCCGGAGATGATTCCCGGATCGCCGCAGACGCCGGTGATCAACGCGCACGGTCCAGTCGGATCCGGGTCGTGATGCGGTATGCAGCACGCCTGGTCGTTGGCTGTGAGCGTTACGTTTAGTGACGTCGGAATGTCCCAGCGAGTCTGGAAGATCGTTTCGTTTACGATGACCTTGTCCTGACCGCCGCCGCAGTTTTGCGTCACGCGGAAGATGATGTCAGGCGAGCAATCGAGCCACGGCGTCCACGGGAACCACGGCCAGATACGCAGACGTTCGAGCTCCGGCACATGCGGCAGGACGAAGACAAGCTTATCTCGCAGTGCCGGAATCGTCGTCGGATCGACTTTGCCGATCGTTTTAATGGTCGGCGGTAACGGCGGCGGTAGCGGCGTGGGAATTCCCGGTTGAGGGATAGGCAGCGTCGGAATGACATTCGTCAGTCCGGCGAAGTCGAACGATACTTCCGGACTCGGATCTCTGAACTTCAAATCCGGGCGAAGCTTGAGGACTGGCCGAATCTTATCGACCAGCAAAGGCTCGAGGCTCCACCGTCGTAATTGCCACCACCACCATGGCCACCATCCACAGCACCATCTGAATTTGATGGTGAAATGCCCGTTCGCATCCGTTACGACGGTAGGACCAACCTGCGAGCTCGAAAACCACCACCAAAAGAAATCGACGTCGAAAGCATGGACTTCGGCGCCGGGAACCGGGCTGCCGTCCGGGCAAGTGACTCGACCTTGAATGACGAACGTGCGACACCAACGAAGCCAAAGGTCCCACCAGGGCCGCGTCACAATGAAAGGCGACAACTTGAGCGTCGCTTTGTTGGCCCATTGTGCGGGATTGACATTCGCCGTGATGGTTTGAAAGTTGAATATTTCCTGGTCCGAAACGTTATCAGGTCCGATCGCGACTGACACCGGTTTAGAGGCATCAACATCGAGCGTGACCTCTGATGTCCCGGCTTTGGCTGCGATCACCTGGGAGACAATCTTGTCTCCTACCCTGGCGGCAACTTTTACTTTTTGCTGGCCACGATCTGCCTCTGTAACCTGGGATACATCAATTGGAATTACGAGTTTACTCATTGATACTCCTTCTTCGATTCGGTGGGAGCGGCGCGGGTGAGCCGAGCCGCAGTTGTTCCTTCTGAGAGTGCATGAAGGAAGTGGGAACTCACTGCACGGGACGAAGCCCGGGCACTGAAAGCAGGGAAGGCGCGTCCGAGCCGTGAACACTGACACGCCGAATATTCGGATTGAAGTGATAGACCACGCCGCTCAACGGTCCAGTGACCGTTAACTCGCCATGACCTGAATATTCAAACTCGACTGACGCGGGGAGTTGATATTGGTTTACGTGTGATTGAGATGGGCCAGTATTGGCAGGACTGTAAGCTGTACGGGCTTTACCGCAGCACGACATCGTTCGTTTCCTCCTCGACGGATTTGTTTGAGATTGGGGCTTCGTGCCAGATTGCCGGCGGTGGTGGTGTGTGGGTTCGCTCGGTGAGACGCTCGAGCAGAATCGCGCCTCCCGACAAACCGAGCCATAAAAGCGCGCGTTCCAACCAGGTCCCGGCCAACAGCCAGGCGATGGGCGCTGCTATCCAAACGCTCAAGCAATAGAAGCAATCGAGCAGTTGGCCCAGCAGGCTTGTGCCGGCGAGACGGCGGAGGCGAACGAAGATGTCGCCTGGCCCGTCTTCTCCCGTAAACAGGTGAGTAATTCGCCAGACGGCAAGCGTGGCAATCAGGACAGTAGTAAAGGACACGTGAAGGCTCATCGCACGGGTTTACGTGAGGGTGTCGGCTGGATAATCGGTGTGACAGGCCTACTCGCTCACCAGCGTCGATGCGAGCCTGCTCTGCGGAAGCGATGCGTACGGGAGCAAACACTATTCCGCGTCAAATTGGGCCAGTTTGAGCGTTTAAGATAGTGATGGGTTCACGGGATGTAGCCGTTGGTGCACAGTCTGAGGAAATTATGTGCACAGACGTTCACAGCGGACTCTCGAACCAGCACGGTTGATGCGCGATTAGTATTGTGCGATAAGTCTATGCGGCGGCGCTCCCGATGTTCCGCAAACGACTTCAACTGTTTTGTCTTCTCGCTGCCGTGGCGGCGGTTGTGGGTGGAGTTCACGTTGCGCGCACGGCCGAGCAGGAACAAAAACTTCCGGAACTATCAAAGACTCTTCGCAAATACGATCTCCTCAAGCTCGACGCAAAGTCGGCTGTCTCACAGATCCGTCGCAACGGAAAGCTCCTCCTGAAAACGTCGCACGGTGTGTTTGACTTACAACTGTTTCCGCACGATCTGCGTTCGAGCGACTATCGTTCGCAGGCGATCGGCCCAGATGGCATGCCGCGCCGGTTGCCGTCGACTTCCACCAACACATACAAGGGCTTCGCGCGAGATCTCAGCGGTGCGCAAGTTCGCCTGACGATCACTGACAACAGCATCGAAGGCGCGATCATCACGAACACCGATCGCTACTTTATTCAACCCGCTCGGTCACTCTCAAAAACAGCCAGCGAAGACGAATTTGTCGTTTATAACGCTCAGGATGTTAATCAAGAGGCCTGGCAGTGTGGCGTGACGCTTGCCGATCAAGTCGCCGCGCAGACGCATGTTTCGAGTAACGTCCATCCGCTGAATCCGCAGAAGGTTGTTCGGCTGGCGACTGAAGCCGACGCGGAGTACGTCGCGGCGCTTGGCGGTCCGACCCAGGCAAACAATCATATTTTGAGCATCCTAAATCAGGTCGATGGAATTTATCAGGTCGAGGTGGGTCTCACGTTTCAAGTTGTGTTTCAGAACGCCTGGACCAACGCAGCGACCGACCCGTACGCGTCGACAAATGCTTCCGAAGCCCTCGAAGAGTTCCGCCATTACTGGAACGCTAACTTCACCAGCACGCAGCGAAATGTTGCTCACTTCTGGAGCGGCAAGATCTTAACCGGCGCGCTGGGCCTCGCAAATATCGCAACTGTTTGTCGCACGTCTGAGGCTTATAGTTTGACGCAACGTCTGCCGGACGATCCGGCAAATCCCATAACGGCAATCACCATCATCGTAACGGCTCATGAGCTCGCGCATAACTTTGGCGCCTCTCACACGAACGTTCTTCCGTCGAAACAGCAGCCGCTGGAAATCGACGAGTACTGTCGCGACACAATCATGCAAGCGGGAGTGTTTACGGGCGTGACCTTTTGCGAATTCTCCCGTTCGCAAATCCTGAGTTTCGTAACTGACTCTGCAACTTGCTTGTCTGATGCGGCCACGCCGCCCGTGGCATTCCCCGACTGTGTTGACGTTCCGATACAGCCCGGCATCCCCGTGAACGGGGCATTGACCACGATGGATTGTCGATCTCCGTCGCGAGGAGTGGCGTTTTACGCCGACCGCTATTCGTTCCAGGGCCAGGCAGGACAACGGCTGAGCATTACGATGACGGTTACGACTCCCGGACTCGATCCGGAGCTCTACTTAATCGGACCCGACGGTTCCGTTGTCGCGCACGAGTCTTACCTTTTCAACTCCGCACGCCTGCCGGCAACAGGAAGTGTCACGTTGCCTGACACGGGCAAGTACACAATCGAAGCGACATCATTCACGATGCAACAGACCGGAAGCTACACGCTTGCTTTGTCGTTGGATGACTGTCTCTTGAGCGTGAATCCACAAGCCGCTCACTTCGGGACAAGCGGTGGCAGCGGCACGATAAACGTGACGGCGACCGGAAGCGGTTGTGCATCGAGTTATCAATTCACCGTGTGGCCCAACACCGCTAGCTGGCTGACAACGCGCAGCTCTAACGGCGCGGGCTCGCAAACTTTGAGCTTCGACGTTAAGGCCAACTCCACGGCGGCAGGACGTGCGGCGTTTCTCGTTGTGGGAGCGTCGTTCGGCAAATTTGCAGGTGGGTTGCACATTCCTATTACTCAGTCAGGGAGTACTCCCGATTGTGTGCTTGCGCCGATCGGCTTCGGCGAAACGATCGATGGAGTCTTAAGCACCACTGATTGCCGATCACCTAACGTCGACGACGCGCAGTTCTACGCCGATCCTTACGTTTTCACTGCCGCAGGCGGAGAGGAGATAGCGATAATCGGTTCGAGGCCGGCCGGCCCGCTCGTGCTCACGTTGGTTGGACCAAACGGGCGAACGATACTCACCGGCATTGCCGATGCGCCATCCAAGGCGCGTATCCCAGGCGGCCCGGGAATGCTGAAGCTGGGCCTGCCCGGCCAGTATGTGATCGAGGTGACCATTCCGTTGAGCGGGGAGACTGGTCCATATTCACTGACGCTGCTGACGAATGCGCCTCCCGTGCTTTTGGCCCGAGACAACGGCGATCGCGCCGTCGCACTACAGTCGGTAAGCTTCCTGACTGAGCCCTTTCCACTTACCACAACGTTCAATCTCAGCCCGGATCAGCAGACGCGCGTCATGCTCTTCGCCTCTAACCTCGGTTTGCTGCCCGGTGAGGTCCAATCAGCGGTGACGGCCGTGGCCGAAGACGGCCAGATGAATTCTTATCCGCTCACAGTCGAGTTTGTGGGAAAGGTTCCGGGCCAGGGCTGGATGTCCGAAATCGTACTCAAGCTTCCGCCGAACTTGCCGTCAGGACAAGACGTGCGCGTGAGCATCGCGATTCACGGCCGACTGAGCAATAAAGTGCGGCTCGCGATCAGGTAAGAAAAACCTCGTCTTTGGACGAAAATCGATCTATTATTCGGCCCAATCTAAGCGCTCTCCCGAATCGAAGTACTCTCCCGCTGCACGAACTGCGGTAGTTGAACGTCTCACCTGAGGAGGTGCTTATGAAACTGTTCCCGACAAGCGCGAAAATTGCTCTCCTTCTCTTAACCTTCATCCTGATCGTCGCCGGATTCCTGATCTCGCCTGCGTTGCCGCAGACCCGCGAACGAACAGTCACTCCCACTCCGGCTGAAGCCAACATCAAAGTCGCCGAAGTTATCAAAACAGACGTCGACCTTGTGACCATCGACGCTCTCGTGCTCCAGAAAAACACGTCACGCGTCGTCGGCAATCTGAAACAGGATGACTTTCTTGTTTTCGAAGACGGCGCTAAGCAAACGATCACGCATTTCAGCCAGGACAACTTGCCGTTGTCAGTTCTACTGATGATCGATCGCGGCGGTTGTTTGGATCCGTTCGGCGAGGAGGTCAGAAGCGCCGCGCGTGACGCACTGTCGCGGCTGAAGCCGAGCGACGAAGTTGCCGTGATGACGTATCACAACAACGTGGAGTTGATGCAGGGATTCACGCGCGACCGGCTGATGCTCGGACGGGCACTCCGTTGGGTGCCGCCGCATGACGAACAAGCGAATCACTGTCTGAACAAGGCGTTTGAAGAGGCCGCCGAGTACATGACGAAAGCTTCGAACCCAAGTGGACGGCGCGTGATCATCATGATTACGGGAGTGACGCGTAACTGGGATTGCAGCGGCGGGCCGTCGCATACGGCAGCGATACATTCCGTCTTCGAGTCGGGCAGCGTGGTCTGCGGCATTATTCCGAAAACGCCGGAACAAGTAGCAGAGAACGGCTTCATGCGTTGGGCTACGCGCTTTGGCAAGGTCGCCGGTGTTGATTACATCGACATTCAGAAACTGGCTGACGAAACCGGAGGCGAACTCCTGAAAGATAAACCGGAGGAGCTCGACAAGTCGTTCGACACGCTGATCACACATCTGCGCACGCGCTACAGTTTTTCTTTCGTTTCGACGAACAAGAAGCGCGACGGCGGTTTGCGGAAATTGAAGATCGATTTGTCGGACGCCGCGGCAAAAGCCGAGGGCGGCAAACTGGTCGTTAAATCACGGCGGAGTTACGTCGCGCCTAAGGACTTGAACTAGTCAACTGCAACGAGACGGGGAAGGGGTGACGGGGGAAGGGGTGGCGGGAGAAGAGGTGACGGGAGAAGAGGTGACGGGGTGAACTGATCACCCACTCACCCATCTCCCATTCTCCGCATCTCCCACTCTCCCCGTCTCCCACCAGGGCCGCGTATCTCTCCCCACCGATTCAGAAAATTCCTCAGCTCCGTGGCAGTTTCTGCCTGAAAACCCGCGATCCCGGAGCGGCATATCGGTTGCTCCGTGATTTGTGCGGGTATTTTTCTGCCCGGTCAGCAATGCTAAATAGGAGAACATTATGATCAGCTCAGGAATGACGGTGCGGGAAGTTGCGTTACAAGTGCCGGAGTCGACGCGGCTCTTCGAGAAATTGAAAATTGATTATTGTTGCGGCGGGAACCGCGCGTTGGATGATGCGTGCGCTTCCGCCGGCGTCCAAACAGCGGAAGTGTTGCGGATGCTGGATGAAGTAGCTCAGCCAACCGCGGACAAGACGGCGGCGCCGAATTTTCAGCAGTTCACTCTGCCTGAACTCATCACACACATTCTGGACAAGCACCACGTTTACACTAAAGAAGAGATGACGCGGCTCGATCTGCTTTTCAAGAAGGTCGTCTCTGTTCATGGCGAGAACCATCCGGAACTGTACAAGGCGGCCGAGTCGTTCGCGCGTTTGTGTGCCGACTTAACGCCGCACATGTTCAAAGAGGAGCGGGTGTTGTTCCCCTACATCATGGCGCTTGCGGGCGCGGCAGCCGCGAACAGCGAGGTTCCGGTTCCTCCGTTTGGCACGGTCAGAAATCCGGTGCGGATGATGATGATGGAACATGACACGGGGGGCGATATTCTGCGCGAGCTGCGTGAGCTGACGTCAGACTACACGCCGCCGGCTGATGGTTGCTTCAGCTACAAGACGCTCTATCAGGCGCTCCAAGCGTTCGAAGCGGATCTGCACCAGCATATTCATCTGGAAAACAATGTCCTGTTTCCGCGGGCAGTTGAGTTAGAACAGCAATTAATGTCGTGACGATTTTGCAAGCCGGCCAGCGGCTGGTGGACGATCACGAACGGCTCCACCTGCTGCTGGAACAACTCGAGAAGGTGCTGCGCGAGAAGGACAGCGATGTCCGTGTCATGAAGGCGCGTTTGATGCGAAGACGGGGAACGTGTTGTCTGGTCCACCGCCGCGCGCGCTTGATGCGATTGCCGTCGAAGAGCGCGACGGACAGATTTGGGCCACCGGCAGAAAGGCTGTTTCGTAAGATGAAGACCAAACCCGGAAGCGCCGCAGTTTTTCAGGCACAGTTGATCATGCTGATCATGATCAATATCGCGCAGCTTTGGATACTTGCCGCGCGTTTCCAGTGACATCAATAATCACGTTCGTGGGCCAGGGTTCTTTACGACAGTGGCCGGCACTTGCGTACTCGGCAGTCAACTCTTGATCGTAACGCTTTCCGCTCAAGTATGACGCGCAGTATTGGGGCATGGTGTTTCCGCTCGGGATGTACACTGTCTGCACCTTTCAACTGTCGCGCGCCATCGACTTCCCGGCGCTGCTGATCATCCCGCGAGTCTTCATCTACCTCGCCCTAATCGGCTGGCTCGCCGCATTCGTCGGTCTCGTTCACAGTTTGGTCTTCAAGCCGCGAAGCGTGTAGTTTTATTCCCGATCATGAGCGAGTATGTCTCAGGAATCGGGCTCGCGAGTGCGCAGGGAGGCCATGAGGAGATAATCGGGTTACAGGCGCCTCGTCCGGCAAGCGAGTTACTGTGGACGCCGAACAGGTGGAACGTTTCGCGCTGGTGTTATCCGGCGCTTGGGGTGGACTCAACTCTCACCGGCGTCGAACGCTGGCGCGCACTCGCGAAGAAAGCTCTCGACGATCTAGGCGGCGGCCGCGCGTCAATTTCGCGAAATACACCCTTGCTTGTCGCGTCGTGCAATGGCAGCGCTGCGGGTTTTCAAACTGAAACGTGGGAGCAGGCATTCGATACGAGCGTGTTGCTGAAGGATACGCCATGGGCCGGCGACCGGCTGCCGGTGTTTAGTTCCTCGTGCGCTTCGGGCATTCATGCGCTATATGCCGCGCAACAACTCATCGAGTCGGGCGCGGTTCGTGAGGTGATCGTCCTCGCCGTCGACATCATCTCTCAATCGAATCACGATAACTTCGAAGGTCTGCGAGTCCTTGCGGAGCAACCCGGACCAGCGTGGCAGTCGACGAGCACCGGGTTTATTCTCGGCGAGGCTGCGGTCGCGTTAAGACTAACGAAGCACGATGAGTCGATCGCGCTCGCATTGCAAAGCGAGCTCGACGATCACGATGGCTTGCGCGGCGTGCTTGAATCGCTGTCACCGCAGAATGTGTCACTGATTCTCGGCCAGGGAACCGGCCCATTCGAAAACGATCGCGCCGAACTCGCCGCGTTCTCCGAGTTCGCCGGTAACGATGTGCCAGTGATTACACCGCTCACCGATTTCGGACATACTCTCGGTGCTTCCGGTTTACTGTCTGTGGCGTTAGGTATCTCCAAGGGGCGAAATGTTCTCATAACCTGTCGAGCATTGAATGGTGCGTGCGCGGCGGTTATCGTTGGGGTGCCAGCAAAGGCGCAAAGGCGCAAAGAAGGATGGCGCAATACCTCAACTCCAGGCCCGTTGATGAACGCGACACTCAAACGTCTCGCCGCGGAAGCGCTCGACTACCGGCCGTCTGCTCCACCTGACGTGCTAATCCTGCGTTTGGAGCGACCACTCTCACCGCCGTCAACAGCCTTCATCGGCGATCGCTTACTACCGAGCGCAGTGCTCGAAATCACGCCCGGCTTCGCGTCACAGCTCATCGCGCGCTGTTGGGGCTTCACCGGCGCAGCGCTTTGTCTCGTTGGCGACGTCGACACGGACGTCTATGGATTGAAAAATGCTTTACGCGAATCAGGCTCGAACGTGTTTCAGGTGAATCTGCGAGGGAGTGGAGACAATCGTGCAATCGAATGGAATGCGTGAACCCGACAACGCCCGCCTGATGGCTGGACTACGCGTGCTCGTCACCGGAGGATCAGGCGGCATCGGGCAGGGCATCTGCGCCGTCGCCGCGCGCGAAGGCGCAGACGTCGCTTTCACGTGGCACGGCAACAACGCCGGCGCCGAAGCCACCGAAAAACTGGTGCGCGACTCCGGCCGCAAGTGTCTGGCGATTCAAGCCGACCTTCGCAACGCTGACGAAGCGAACAAAGTCGTCGCGGCGGTCGAAGAGTCGTGGGGCGCAGTCGACGCGCTCGTCAACAACGCCGCATTCAGCGAAGCCGTCCCATTCATACTCATCGACGACAAAGACTTCGCCGACATCATGGAGTTGAATCTCTTCGCCGCCTTTCGCATGTGCCGCGCCGCCGCGCGCGGCATGATCCGGCAGAAGTATGGACGAATCGTGAACATCAGTTCGATCACGGGTTCGCGTTCCATCGCCGGCCCCGTTCACTACGCCGCCAGCAAGGGCGCACTCGAAGGACTGACGCGCAGCCTCGCGCACGAAGTCGGCCCGTACGGCGTGCTCGTCAACGCAATCGCCGCCGGCATTTTCGAAGGCGGTTTGCGTTCGACGATCCCGGAGCATCACCAAAAGCGTTATCTCGACGCGTGCGCTCTCTCTCGTTTCGGCACGCCGCAGGAATGCGGCGAAGTCGTGGCGTGGCTCGGCTCGCGGCGAAACACGTATCTCAACGGCACTGTTATATTTCTTGACGGCGGTACGCTCGCGTAACTAGAATCCGCGAATCCTCGACCTGGCTCTGACGCTTCCAAAGGAGTGTAAATCGTGATCCAACTCGACACGCTCTTCGCCGGTCCTGCTCCAAAGAAGGACCGAGACGCCGCGTTCTTCTCGTACACACGTTCCATCTGCCCCACCTGCAAGAAACTGATCGACGCGCACATCGTGTTGCGCGACGACAAAGTATGGATGCAGAAGAAATGCCCGCGACACGGGTTCTTTGAAATCGAAGTCTCGAGCGACGCGGAGTACTACACGAAGTCGCTCTCCTACACGAAACCCGGAACGATGCCGTATCGCTTCGCGACTAAAGTCGAACACGGCTGCCCTGAAGACTGCGGCTTGTGTGAAGACCACCTGCAACACACCTGTTCGCCCATCCTCGAGATCAACGACGTCTGCGATCTGACGTGTCCGGTGTGCATCGTGCGCAACCAGCAGCGCTATGCGATGAGCTTTGACGACTTCAAGAGCGCCGTCGACCTGCTCGTCGCCGCGGAAGGCGAACTGCCGATCATGTTGCTCTCCGGCGGCGAGCCGACGCTGCATCCGCAGTTCTTCGAGTTTTGCGATTACGTGCTGCGCGGTCCGCACGAAGGGAAGATCAAGCGGCTGTTGATCTCAACACATGGCCGGAAGATTGCCCAGAACCGCGAGTTCGCGGAGAAGTTCAAAGCCGGCGGCATGTACGCTTCACTCCAGTTCGACACACTGCGTGCGGGCGTTTATCCGAAGACGCGCGGCGTCGAGTTGATCGACATGAAGATGAAGTGTATCGAGGTGATCAAGGAACTCGATATCCCAACCGTTATCGTTCCGACGGTGTCGAAGGGAGATAACAGCGACGAGCTCGGAGCGCTGGTTGAGTTTGGGTTGGAGCTCGAACAGTGTTCCAGCATCGTGATTCAACCGATGGCCCACACCGGCGACGGCGGCGACGGTTATCACGCGAACCCCTCCGGACATCGGCTCACGATGCCCGAAGTGCATCAGCTTATCGAAGAGCAGACGGGCTGGTTCAAGCGCGACTACTTTCATCCGGTGCCGTGCTCGCATCCGAGTTGTTACACCGCGACCTACCTGTTTCGCATGGACGACGGCAAGTACAAACCGCTGCCGGAGTTTGTGAACATCAGGCAGTATCTCGACGCGATGCAGAACCGCGCGATCATTCGTTCCGACAACCAACTCGAAAAGATGATCATGGACTCGATCACGAACCTGTGGTCGGCGACGAAAGTCGGCGAAGACTCCGACTTGATCCTGTCGTCGCTGAAATCGTTTCTGAAGGACACGTTCAACTCGCGAAATCCGTTGTCGGCGGCGGATATCGAGCGGCGCACCGAGGCGCGCAGCAAGGCGTTGTTCATTCACAACTTCATGGATCCATGGGACCTCGACGTCGCGCGTTTGAAGAAGTGCTGCACGCATTACGTGATGCCGGACGGGCGGTTGATGCCCGGTTGTTCTTACAACAATCTGTATCGTCACAAGGACGAGCGGTTCTTCCCCGACGCCGAGCCGGTTTCGCCGGCGCCGGTCAAGATTGAAAACGGACCGGCATTGGTCCAGATCACCGGGAGAGTCAGCCAATAGCAGCGCCGGAGATAATCGCCGAACTGCGCGAGTTGATCGTTCGCGCTGCGCCTGACGAGACGGCGGCGCTGCCGGTCCGCAGTTGTTCGGAGGACGAGCCGCTGGACGCGATCATTCCATTCTCGTCGTTGATTCTGCTGGGCGTCGTCGTGGCGGTCGAGGATCGTTACGGCGTCCGCATCACTCGCGAACAACTGGCGCAGGCGTGCTCGACGGGTACTAATCTCCGCCGCCTCGCAATCATGATTGAACAGCTTCGTAGCAGCGAATGAAGATCGACATCATTCATCCGGCGCACTATCGCGACGACGGCACGCTCGTTCAGTCGAAGAACTGGTTCGATCGGCTGGGCGCTTACCTGCCGCATCTTGGCCCACCCTTGATGGCCGCGCTAACTCCCGATAAGCACGAAGTCAGGCTCGTCGAAGAATACCTGGAAGACGTCGACTTCGAGAGCGACGCCGACGTGATCGCACTGTCCGGCCAGATCATGCAGTTTCAGCGTTGCATCGACATTTCGGTGCGATTTCGCGCGGCGGGTAAGAAGGTTGTGCTCGGCGGGTATCTGCCTTCGATGCTGCCGGAGCGAGTCGAAGGCTTGTTCGACTCGATCGTCATCGGCGAAGGTGACGAACTGTGGCCGCAGATACTCGACGACATCGAACAGAACAAGCTCCAGAGTCGCTATCGCGCCGCGCGTGCGCCGGACCTCAACCATCTCCCGGTCCCACGTTACGACCTGATCAAGAAAGATCGCGTCGTCGTGTATCCGGTGCAGGCGACGCGCGGTTGTCCGTTCACGTGCGAGTACTGCTCGATAGCCGCCGTTTACGACGGCGTGTACCGCAAGCGGCCGGTCGATCAGATCGTTCGCGACGTCGAAGCGACACGCAGCCGTAACATCAATTTCTGCGACGACAATCTGTGCGAGGACGTGAAGTTTTCCGATCGCCTGTTCACGGCGTTAAAGGGTGCGCCGATCCGCTGGGGAACGCAGACGACGATCAACGTTGCGCGTCATCCGGAGTTGTTGAAGAAAGCGCGAGAGTCGGGTTGTGTGTTGATGGCGCTCGGCGTCGAGACGTTCTCGGCGCGCAATCTGGAGGACGTGAATAAGACGTTCCACGCGGTCGATAAGTACGCCGAAAGTTTTCGACGCATCATGGACGCGGGCATCAGTCCGCACGCGCTGATCATTTTCGGACTGCCGGACGACAACGCGGAGACGTTCAAACGCACGGTCGATTACCTGCAAGCGCTGAAAGTTCCGGTCACGCAGTTTTTTATTCTGACGCCGTATCCGGGTTCGCCGACGGGCGACAAGATCTGGCGTTCCGGCGTTGTGTTCGATAAGAAGTTGGACCATCTGCGCGAGCCCTACGTCGTTTACCAGCCGCAGCAACTGTCGCCGGTGGAGTTGCACGACGGTTGGTGGGAAGCGGTGCAACAGTTCTATTCGCTTCGTTCGATCATGAGGCGCGTCGTTTTTCGGCGGAGGCCTTTGAACTTGTGGGTGAACCTGGCGACGAACCTTTATTACTGGTCGAAAGTGAAACGCGGTATTCACACTGTCTATTTTGGAAAGAATTAATCCGTGTATCTGATTGCGTCTTCGGAGTGTAGAGATCTCAAGGTTGTGCGGGAGTCTGCGCCGGAGCTGTGGCGTCAGGTGCGTCGATACAACCAGCCGGTGCAACTCGCGCTCGCAGCCGCGGAAGACGTGGTCCAGCACTCGACGGATGCGTCAGCCTGCGCTGTTGTTTCGCTTGCGCCGTGCCAACCGGGATCGGCGGATCTGTATCGCTGGGGTCACGTCGTGACGGCGGGCATGGCGAGTGGAACGCTCGGGAACCTGCGCATGAACCCGACGCAGACGCTGCACGCCGTCGATAATCTCGCGCTTTCCGCTTTCGCGATCATGCATGGGAATCATGCGTATTGTCTCGGGCTCGGCGGCGCTGCGGGACAAGCGTGGTGCGGGCTCGAAGCTGTCGTCGAGCGTCTCGCGTCCGGAGAGGAAGAGGAAGCGTTGCTGATGGCGGGAGATCAGGACGCGGCTGAGGACGGCGCGCCGGCTTTGGGTGTCGCACTGTTGTTTTCAATCCGTGCAAAACCATATCCACCGCTTGGCCGCGTGGTGAAGGTGACAGGAATTTCGAGGAATCGAGATCGCGCGCCGCACGTCGTGCCGCACGCGGCGAATGGTCTCGCTGCTCTGTTAGCTGCGATTGCTAATGGTGTTTTCTCTTATTCAGTTCCATCAGAACACACGGATGGCTTGTCGGGTGTGACGGTAACTCTGGAATTCATGTGATGAAGCGTCGCGTAGTCATCACCGGGATGGGCGCACTCTCCGCGTTAGGCGCAACTGCGGGAGAGTTGTGGAGTGGACTGCTGGCGAACCGGTCTGGCGTGACGCGTGTTCAACGTCTGGTCGCTTCAGGGATCACGGTGACGACCGGCGGCGAAGTGGAAACAGTCTCGCCCGCAAACGTCGAGCGCGATCACGAGATTGCGAACCGCGCGATCGAGGACGCACTGGCCGAAGCGAAACGCGACACGGCTGAGTGCGGCTTCATCTGGTCCACCGGGCTCGACACGTTTCAGATGGGGCCGGACGGTTTCGTGCACCGCTCCGCCGGGCGCTGTTTTTCGAATCTATCGGCGCGATTCAACGGGCCGAGACGCATGATCGCCGCCGCTTGTGCATCGGGGACGCAGGCCGTTGGCGAAGCGTTTCGGCTGATTGAAAACGGACACGCGGATGTGTGCGTTGCCGGCGGATCGAGCGTGATGCTGACGCCGTTTTACCTGATCGGCTTTGCGGGATTACAGGCGGTCGCCGTTGACAATGGCGCTGATCCGTCGCTGGCTTGCCGTCCTTTCGATAAACGGCGCAAGGGATTCGCGCTCGCTGACGGTGCCGGAGCGATGGTGTTGGAAACGCTGGCGGCCGCAAGGAAGCGAGGCGCGACGGTGTTGGCGGAGGTTGTCGGGTTCGGCATGAGCCAGGACGCGTTCGATCTCAACCGGCCCTGTGACGACGGCGCGGGCGCTGAGCTCTGCATGCGCCGTGCTCTTGCCGATGCGGCACTTTCTTCCGAAGCGATCGACGCCGTCAACGCGCACGCGACCGCGACTTATTCAGGCGACCTTGCCGAAGCGACAGCGTTGCGAAAAGTGTTCGCCGACAACTGGAAACGAGTTCCGGTATCGGGCTCGAAAGGCGCGCTCGGCCACGCGATGGCAGCCGCGGGAGTGCTCGAAGCCATCGTCGCTGCCAAAACTTGCGCCACCGGAATCGTCCCGCCGACAGTGAATCTCCGCGACGTCGACGACGGTTGTGAGCTGGACCACGTCATCGCCGAACCACGTGACGCGGATGTCGCGACCGTGTTGTCCGTGTCGTTCGGCATGGGCGGTCAGAACGCCGCGATTATCTTGAAGCGCGTCTAGCCAAGAGTATGTTTGTCACAAAGAGGCACAAAACACACAGGAAATCTCATGTGGTTTTTGTGCCTTTTGGTGGCTAAAAAAAACGAGCAAGTCCATGAATGATTGGCAATTGCAAGACAGCGTGACGCTAATTACCGGCGCCACGGGTTATCTTGGAAGCGCGTTGGCGAAGGGGTTTGGGGCCGCCGGTGCAAGGCTCTTTTTGACATCTCGTAGTGAAGTGAATGCCAATACCATGGCCGCCGATCTGACGGATATGACTGGCCCCGATCGTATTATTAAATGGACTCTGGAGAAAGCAGGAAGAATCGACACGCTGATCATCAACGCCGGCACGCTTGCGGATGGTTTGGTTGCGGGTTTGACTGACGACGAGTGGTCGCGTGTCTACGAAGTGAATGTCTCGTCCGCGTTTCGTTTATTGAGAGCGGTATTAAAGCCGATGATCTTGAACCGCAGCGGCAATATCGTCGTCGTGTCGTCCACCGCCGCCCAACGTCCAAACGCAGGTCAGGCCGCGTACGCATCGTCGAAAGCAGCGCTCGAGTCATTGGTCCGAACCACCGCGCGCGAGACTGCGACGCGCGGCATCCGCATCAACGCAGTCGCGCCGGGACTACTCGCCGGCGGCATGAGCGCACGCATTCTCGACGATCATCTCGAACAGGCGCGCGCGGCGATTCCGATGCGACGACCCGGTAACGCCGAGGAGGTCGTTCCGGTCGTGCTGTTTCTGGCGTCGCCGATGAGCTCGTACGTTACCGGTCAGGTCTGGTGTGTAGATGGAGGTGTCACGGCATGAGTTCGCGCGACACGCTTACGGAAGTCGCGACGCTGGTGCGCCAGACGCTGGCGTTGCCCGACAGCGAACCAATCGGCGAGGAACAACTTTTCTTCTACGATCTGGGTTTCACGTCAATGGACTTGCTCGATCTGCTGTTCCGGCTCGAACAGCATTTTCAGATCGAGATTCCCGAAGGAACGATCTATCAGCTTGCGCGCGGCGATCTCGAGGAGGCGAAGTTCGCCGAGAACGCAGTGCTGACTGAAGCCGGCCGTTCGCGATTGATGGAAATGCTTTACGACACGCCGCCCGAACTGTTTCCGCCGCGCATTCACGCGACGACGCTGCCGCGCTTCTGCACGGTCGGCGCGTTCGTGCGGCTGGTCGATCACAAACTGGCGCAACGAGCATGTTCGAGTTAATGCGATCGATCGGCATCGACGTCGAGAACCGGCGCGCATCGGCGGAGGCGTTTGTACCTGCCGAGCATCCGCTGTTTGCGGACCACTTTCCGGTTGCACGAGTGCTTCCGGGCTCGTTGCTACTCGAATTGGCGGCGCAGGTGTCGGGTCCATTGGCGGAAGAGTTCGCTAGATCACAACTCGGAATCGAACGTTGGGCGCTGCTCGGGATGGTGCGCGACGCGCGGTTCCTGCATCCGGTTTATTTGCCCGCTACGATCGCGCTCAATGCAGAAGTTTCGCGTCCACAACCGTCAACCATCAACACCACCGTCACTGCGGCGGTGAATGGCGAACGCGTGATGCAGGCGGAGCTGGTGATGATGATGGTCGAAAACTCGGGCGAGTGGGCCGACTCGATTGCCGCCCGCAACGATCGATTAGAGCGCTGGCGAGAAGCATCATGACGTCGACGCCATCCACCCGGCTTTCTGCGATCGACGCCTTCTTCGTGGCGTACCAGGAATCGTCCGGCGTGTTGATGCAACTGGGTGTCGAAGTCGAGTTGAAAGGACGCATCACGCGAAGTGACGTCGAGCGGGTGCTCGAACACATCGTTCGCCGCTGGCCGCCACTGGGGCAGCGTCTGCATCAGCAGCTTTTCGGTCTGGCGTGGGACGGCGAGTGTCGCACGAGTGAGATGCTCAAAATCGCCGATGGCGGTTTGAGCGAGTGGCGCAACCGTCCGATCAATCCTTTCGTCGAGCCGCCGTTTCAACTGCTCTGGATCGCGCAGGGCGACAAGCACCTCTTCGCCTGTCGCGCGCATCATGCGGTCGTCGACGGCGAGGGCTTCATTGCCGTTTGTGCTGAAGCATTGCGAAAGCTTGTCTCTCTGGAAACCACCGATTCAACTGAAAATGCGAAAACATCGCGAGAGGTTTCGTTAAGGAAAGCTTTTCGCAATCTGCAAGAGTTACGGCAAACGAAGCCGAGCGCGCGTATCGCGATACAGACCTGTTCGCCGGGCGACACGTCAATCGTCGAAAGAGACCTGCCAGGCGTTGCGCCAGCGTGGTTGTGCGCGAGCGCGTGGATGCGCGCGATTCATGCCTGGAACCTGTCGCGCGGAAGCGCCTCGACCTCCGTGATCTCGCTCGAAGTGCCCGTCAGTTTACGACGTCGGCGCGACGGCGGCATTCGTATCGGCAACTGGATCTCGCCGGTCACGCTTTACGGCGACGCTTCGCAGTCGTTGGAAGATCTCGCGCTCGATCTCAAGCAGCAGATGAGCACGGCGATACGTCGACGGATGCACCTGGCGTTGCCGCTGCTTTCCACGCCGGCGAAGTCGTTGCCGTGGCCGATCTTTCGCAAGCTCGTCAACAACCCCGAACTGACCGGCGTCGCCACCAGCCACTTCGCCTGGTTCGAACAGTCGCGCACGATTCACGACGACGTGTTTCGCCAATCTGGCGGTGCGTTGCAGATCGTGGACCAACAGGTCTACACGCCGGTTTGCCTGCACATGGGCGCGGCGATGTCGGTGCTCGTGTGGCCCGATCGCACGCAGATCTTTATCACGCACCGGCTGAATGCGCTGTCGACCGCCGACGCCAACGTGCTGGCGGATCTTGCGGTGCGGGAGTTGGGCCAGATGCAGCGGAGCCCGCAACGGGTGGCGGTATGACTACGCCGGGCGGAACAACGCGGGAACCAGTGATCATCATTGGCGCTGGTCCGGCGGGTCTCGCGGCTGCTGAAACGCTCGCCAAGCGCCGGATCGATTACGTCGTCCTCGAGAAAGGACCATCCGTTGCCGCTGCGTTGCGGCGCGTCGATCCGCAGATGCGGCTCCTTTCGCCGAAAGGCTTGTCGCTGATGCCGGACATGAGAATCGCGTCGAGCGCGCCTGTTTACTTGCCGTTTGAGACACTGGTCCACGAACTCGAGCGATACCAGCAGCAGCATGGGTTGAAGGTCAGTCTCAACTGCACCGTCGTCTCCGTGCGGAAGGAGCGCGGCGGCTTCGTGGTGCGTTATCGAACGGGCGACAAAGACGAAGTTGCGATCCGGGGAAGTCACGTCATCAATGCAACGGGTATTATCAGCCAACAGCGATTGCCGGAAAACTTCAATCCCGCTTCGTCGACGATTCGTTGGCTGCACAGTCTTGACGCACGCGCCGAGCATCTGAGGAACACGCGAAAGTTGCTCGTCGTCGGTGGCGGCGCGTCGGCGGCGGAGGTCTTGGAGACGTGGTTGAGCGTCCGACAGGTGAAGGATCGCGCCTGGCTGTCGTTGCGCTCGCCGTTATGCGCGTTTCCGCATTGGATACTCGGCATCGACGTGCACTACTTCGCCTGGCTTCCCGAGCATTTTCCATCGGCGATTCTCGGACCGGGCGTGAGCCGGCTGACGGAACCGATGATGGGACGCGCCGTCGTTCGCGCGGTTCGTCGCGGTTTGATTACGCAGATGCCGCCGGTTCGCCGCTATGAAGACGGGACCGTTGAGTTTGATAACCGGCAACATATCCAGCCCGACCTGATCGTGTTCGCGACCGGTTTTCGTTATACGCTGGATCATCTGAAGGGGCTGTTCGATCTGGACCAACATGGCCGGCCGATTGTCAGAAATTGCGAGAGTACGCGCACGGCGGGACTTTTCGTACTGGGCTTTCGTTTTGGGAGAACGTTTGCTTCGCCGTACCTGCGCGGCATCGCGCGGGACGCGGAGTTTGTTGCGCGGCTGATCGCAAGAGAGAAAGGATCGAGATGAGGGCAGTTCGCGTCAACGCTTTTGGAGGAGTGGACCAACTCGAGTTGGTCGAGTTACCCGATCCTGAGCCGCAAGCCGGACAGGTGCGGATTCGCGTGAAGGCCGCGGGGCTGAACTACGCCGACGTCGTCCAACGCGAAGGCGGGTATCCCGGTGGACCAAAACCGCCTTTCATTTCGGGGTTCGAAGCGGCCGGAAGCGTGGATGCGGCCGGCGAAGGAGTATCGCTGCCGATTGGCGCGCGTGTGATTGGGATAACGGGCATCGGGGCTCACGCGGAAAGCGTGTGTGCTTATGCTTCGGCCTGCATACCTTTTCCGGAGTCGATGTCGTTCGTCGAGGCGGCGGCGTTTCCGGTTCAGTACTTGACGGCGTATCACGCGTTGATAACGCTCGGCAGGGCAGTCGCGGGTGAGACGGTGTTGATTCATGCAGCGGCAGGCGGCGTCGGCACTGCAGCGATTCAGATCGCGAAGTTGCTCGGAATGCGAGTCGCGGGCACAGCTTCGTCGGAAGAGAAGCGGCAACGGATCAAAGATCTCGGCGCGGACGAAGTCTTCAGTTACGACGAGTTCGATCGAGAGCTTATCGGCAAACGCGCGCCGCAAGTGATCCTCGAGTCAGTCGGCGGCGATGTTTTTCGTCGCAGTCTCGCGATCCTGCCGTCGTTGGGCAGGCTCGTGGTCTATGGCGCGGCGAGCAAACAGGTGCAGCCGATCGACACGTTGAAACTGTTCTTTCGCTCGCAGTCTGTGCTGGGCCTGCATCTGAGCGCGATCTTCGAACGGCCTGTGCTTATGAGCGAATCGTTGAAGCACCTGTTGGAGTGGATTGGTGAAAGGAAGTTGAAGATGCAGATCGGTCGTGTGATGTCGCTGGCTGACATTCGTGAGGCTCACGAGTTGATGTCCAGCCGGCAAAGTTACGGAAAAATTGTACTGGTACCCTGAGTTATAGCACACTATGGCAACTCCCATCGTAACCAACAAGGAGTCGTGGAATTCGGCCCTGAAGTACATCTGGGGTCAATATCGAACGTGGGATTTAACCGCGCAGGACTTAAAGAACGGCGTCTCGCGCTGGCGCAACATCGTTTTCGCGTTGAGTATTGGCGGCGCGCTTCTTGGCATGCTCGCTAAACAAGTCGACAGTTGGAAGATCGCCTCGTGGCCCGCGTGGTTGCCGCCGGCGTTAGGAGTGCTGGGCGGCGTCGCACTCGGGCTAGCAGGTTATTTCACGAAAGAGCTGTTGAGTCCGGGGCCTGAAGCGAAGGCAGTTCGAGCACGGGCGGCGGCGGAAGCGTTCAAGAGCAATGCTTACCTGCTCGCGATAGGCGCTCCGCCGTATGCGACGGCAACAAGTCCCGACGATCTTCTCGCGAAGTCGAAAGAGATTCGCGCCGGTGTTGACGACCTGGCGCCACTCGCGATCAGCGGCGCGCAGGAATCCGACGGAATGCCGTCAGTTCCGATGTCGGTCGACGACTATGTTCGCCAGCGTGTGGTGCAGCAGGTCGAAGAGTTCTATCTTCCGAAGATCCGCATGAACGCGAAGAGGCTGGCGCTGGGCCGGCACTCGAGTCTCATTTTGGGCGCAGCGGCGGTCGTGTTGGGGATCTGGAGCGCGAAGTCGGCTTCGGTCGCCGGTTGGGTCGCCGTGATCGGCGCCATCACGGCTGTCATTGCCGCGCGCCAGTATGCGGAACGCTACCAGTTCCTGAGCGTGAGTTATCAGGCGACTGCCGACAGGCTCAAATGGTTGAAGACAAAATGGGAGCTCGACCCCACGGCGCAAACCAACGTCGAGGCCCAACGCGCGTTCATTGTCGCCTGTGAAGACGCGATCTCGACGGAGAACAGCGCATGGATGGCGGAGTGGACCAAGAAACGCACTGACGTATGAAACGACTGATCCTGATCCTCATCACCGCACTCGCCCTCGCCGGCATCGCCGCCGGTCAGGAGAGCAACGACAAAGAACTAAAAGCTAAACAGCGTCAGGAGCTGGAGAAGAAGACTGTGGCGTTCCTGAACGACGTTGCGTCAGCGGCATGGACGCTCAAGACGGTCGAGAATCGCACCTTTGTAATGACCAACGCTGCCGATCTGCTCTGGTCCTACGATCAGAAGCGCGCCCGCAGTCTTTACTGGGACGTCCTCAACATCCTCAACTCAACGCCCGAGCTTCGCCCCGCAAAAGAAGAGTTAGACAAAGCCGAACTCCAGAAACTGTCGCAGGCATATTTCAGGGTCTACATGATGCGACAGCAGATCGTGCGCCAGGTCGCGCAGAGAGATGCTCAACTCGCGTTGGATATGTTGCGGGCGACGCGGCAAGTTCTGCCGCGGCAGTTGGCGGAAATGGGAGTTGCGAATGAGCAGCAACTGGAACAGGAGATCGCGACGGAAGTGGCCGCGCGCGATCCGGCCCAGGCTTTACAACTCGCTCGCGAGAGTCTTGCGAAAGGTTTCTCGTTTGAATTGATGAATCTGTTGCAGCGGCTCAACCATAAAGACTCGGAGAAAGCGCTGCTGTTTGCCGGCGAGATCATCAGCAAACTACGGTCGGTCAACCTTGCCACCGACATTCGCGCACCGGTTATTGCCAGTCAGCTTTTGTATCTCAGCAGGCGCGGCAGTGACAAAGCCGTTAACCAGCTTTCAGGACCATCTGGTTCATACGACGCAAAACGTGTGGCGCTGAGCGACGAACAGAGACGCGACCTAACTGATTCACTCACGAGCGCTGCGCTGACGATGTCGGCGAATTCCTATTTGCTTCATGAAATCTTAAACGTGACGCCGGAGATCGACGAGTTCTTTCCGGAGCGTCGCGCGCCGTTGGAAAGAAAGCTCGCCTCGTTCAATGAGACGCTCACCAAAGAGCAGCGCGAACAGGAGGTTTACAACACGTTGATTCGCCGTGGCGATGCGGAAGAGCTCATGCGCAGGGCGGCGAACGCGAGCGACGACGAACGACTGTCGCTATACCGGCAAGCCGCCATCATTGCCGTTGGCCGTGGTCAGACTGACTCGTTTCGTGATTCGGTCGCGAGAGAGGTCAAGGACAACGATGAACAGCAGAAAATACTCGATGCGCTGGACGCCGAAGAGATCGACGCGACCGCCGGTCGGCGGCAACTCGACAACCTGCAAAAGCTGATACCAAAGATCCATCGCAAGGAAGAACGCGCCCGCGCCATGTGTGAGTTGGCACTGCTACTGAAAGAGAAGGGCGAAGACACGGCTGCGGCTAGTCTGGTCGATGACGCCGCGACGTTGATCAAAGCGGATTTGAAAAGCGAGACGCAGACGAATGCTTTGCTGATGCTGTTGAGTGTCTACGCTCTCGTCGATCCACCGAAAGCGTTTGCATTGGCTGAGCGCACAATCGATCAAGCCAACAAACAGATCTCGACGTTGATGTTGCTCGACCGCGTAATCAAAAGCGGCGCGATCAAGAAAGGCGAGGTTCTTCTCGATCAGGCTGGATTGCTGCCGCTCAACTTTCTGGTGTTCAAATACGGAAAAGGCGTTGCGGCGCTGGCGAACGCCGACTTCAACCGCACGCGAGCGTTGGCCGACCGTTTCGATCGTAGTGAATTGCGATTGATGGCCCGGCTGCTCATCATCAAGGCCATTCTCCAACCCGTCTACCCGAGCGGCGAGCCCGTCCCCGTTGTATCCTTGTCTCCGTGAACAGACCACATTGAGACGAGGACGATAAATGCCCGAATCTTTCCCTGTGTTCCAGGATCTGCTGGTGCTGCTCCTGGCTTCAGTCCCGATCGCTTTTCTCTTTCACAGACTGCGGCTGCCCACCATCGTGGGATTCATGATCACGGGTGTCCTGATTGGTCCGTACGCACTCGGATTGATCAGCGACGTGCACGCGATCGAGTTGATGGCGGAGATCGGCGTCGCCTTGCTGCTGTTCACGATCGGTCTCGAGTTCTCACTCCATCGCATCCTCGAGATGAAACGACTGGTGCTCCTTGGCGGAGGTCTCCAGGTCGTAATTACTATCTTGCTTGCTACGCTTGTCGCCTACGGGCGAGGCCGCTCGGTCAACCAGGCGATCTTCTTCGGTTTCCTGATCGCGTTGTCGAGCACGGCCATCGTTCTCAAGACCTACATAGATCGCGCCGAGATCGACGCGCCACACGGCCGCGCCGGCGTCGGCGTACTCCTGTTTCAGGACCTTAGCATCGTGCCGATGATGCTGATGATCCCCGTGCTCAGCGGACGCGACGGGAGTTCGCCCGGCCGCATCGTCATGACGTTTGCGACGGCGCTACTCGCCATCGGCCTCATCATTCTCGCGACGCGCAAACTCGTGCCCTTCCTGCTGCAACACATCGTGCGGCTGCGCAGTCCCGAGGTGTTCATTATCTCGATCGTGCTCCTGTGTTTAGGCACGTCTTGGCTGACCGCACAGTTCGGTCTCTCGCTTGCACTCGGCGCGTTCATCGCGGGCATGGTGCTGTCGGAAACGGAATACAGTCATCAGATCGTCGCCGACATCCTGCCGTTTCGCGACGTCTTCAACAGTCTCTTCTTCATCTCCATCGGCATGCTGCTGTCGGTTAGCGCGCTGGCGTCGAACATCGGCGGCGTACTCCTGCTGGTCGTCGGTCTGATAATCGGCAAAGCGTTGATTGTCCTCATCGTCGTGCGCTTCCTTGGTTACTCGCTGCGCGTGTCGACGATGACGGGACTCGGTCTGGCGCAGATCGGCGAGTTTTCGTTCGTGCTCGCAAAGATGGGCGGGCCGGAGGGACTTCTTCCCGACGCTGATTATCAAAAGTTTCTCGCCGCGTCGATCCTGTCGATGATCGCGACGCCTTTTCTCATCAAGCTGGCGCCGCGCCTCGGCTATGCGCTGCAATCGGTGTTTGGCCCAGGCTCCGCGCTCGAGCCGACCGTGGAGAGCTACGAACCCGAAGAGTCGGAATTGCGCGGTCACGTGGTGATCATCGGTTACGGCCTCAACGGACGTAACCTCGCGAAAGTGCTGCGCCGGACGAGAGTGCCGTATCTGGTTTTGGAGCTGAACGCGGAGGCGGTGCGGAGCGCGCGCGCCGAGGGTGAGCGCGTGATCTACGGCGACGCGACTCGCCGCGAAGTGCTGCATCAAGTTGGAATCGAGAGCGCGCGCATTCTGGTGCTGGCCATCTCGGATCCGGTCGCGACTCGCCACACGGTCTGGCTCGGCCGCGAGATGAAGCCCGACATTCACATCATCGTGCGCACCCGTTACATGTCGGAGCTCGCAGACCTGCACGATCTCGGCGCGGACGAAGTTATTCCCGAAGAGTTCGAGACGAGCATCGAGATCTTCTCGCGCGTGTTGAAGGAGTTGGGTATTCCGCGTCACATCATCCAACGGCAGATCTCGACGATCCGGAGTGAAGGCTACGAGATGTTGCGCATGCCGTCGCTGCCCCTGATCGACATGGCGGAGATCTCGGAGGCGCTTGGCTCCGCGGCCACCGAGACTTTCATCGTCAGCCCGGATTCGATCGCCGCGGGCAAAACCATCGGCGAGTTGCAACTCAGGACGAAGACCGGCGTGTCAGTCATCGCCATCATTCACGACGGCGCCACCGAGATTAATCCCGGCCCGGAGAGCCTCCTGAGTCCGGACGATGTATTGGTTCTGCTCGGCACTCCGGAGAACACGGATCGCGCGATCGAGACTTGCCTGGCGGGCTCAAAATCAAACTGATCTTTGAGCAAGAATCGCATCGCAGATCAGTTTCGCGGAGACGCGGACCGCGATGGTGAATCCGAAGAAGGGGCCGAAGTCCTGCGCCGCCGGCATGCTGGTGATGAAGAACCCCGGAACAGACGTTTGAAAATGATCGTCGAGCACGGGGAAACCGTTGCGGGTCGCGAGTTGGCCCAGGATATTTCCTGAAGACAAGATTGGCACTCGTGAGATGTCAACCTTGTAACCCGTTGCAAGTACAATTGTGTCGCACGTGATCTCTTCGCTGTTTGTGAATTTGACCAGCAGCTCGCCATTCTGTTTCACACAGTTGACCAGTTCCGTTTCCGGTAATAACTTGACGCGATCGCTTCGCAGACGCGGCTCCAGCCATGGCTCGAGCTTGAGCCGGCCTTCCGCCCAGAGTCTATGACCGACCGCATCCTTCTCTTGTTGTGACAGGTTGCGAAACCACGTTGGGTTGTCGGCCATCGCGTCGACGAGTGGATTGACCCACGACCAATCGGCCGCCTCGAAAGTGGGACTCGCGTGGCGATGGGAAATGTAAATCGCGCTTGCGCCGGCTTCGAGCAACAACGCCGCCCACTCGAACGCGCTTTGCCGCCCGCCGATGATCAGGTAACGAATGTCTGCCGCGGACGAGAAGTCGCTGAACTCGCAGGTGTGCGAGTATCGCCCGGCCGGCAAGCGCGCTTCGAGTTCGGCGGGTATGTTTGCGAAGTGACGAAAGCCGGGCGCGAGCGCGACGTTGCGAGCATGGATCGTGTCGCCGTCGACCGTTAGCGCTTCGAAGTGCGTCTCGTGATTCAGTTGCTTGATGTAAGACGGCAGAGTGGTTATCTGTTTCTGCGTTTGGAACCATTCTGCGTACGAGAGATAGAAATCGAGTGACAGCGGTTCGACGTCACTCGGCGTTTGCCCGCGAGTCTCGAGAAATTTTTCGATCGTGTGCACGTTAGTCGGGTCGAGGTGCCAGTCGCACGCGGAACGCAGGTACATGCCGCGTGGCATGTTATTCCGCCAGAACTCCATCGGCTTGCCGGCGACGAGATGTTCGATTCCGAGGTGTGACGCTTGGGCGGCGATAGCCAGTCCGAACGGTCCGGCGCCTATAATCAAGAGCTCTGTGTCGTAATTCGACATAAGAAGGATTAAACCATGTCGCGCGTTCTATTGATAAGCAACTCGACATTGTACGGCGGTGGCTATCTGGATCATGCGGAGTCGGAGATTCGTGATTTTCTCGGCTACGTCAGGCGTGTGCTGTTCGTTCCTTTCGCACTCTACGATCGCGACGCTTACGCAGCCACTGCGCGAGAGCGGTTCGCGAAGATGGGATACGAATTGACGTCGGTGCACAACGCTGTCGATGCATTGCAGGCTGTTGCGGAGACGGATGCGATCTTTGTCGGTGGCGGGAATACGTTTCGCCTGTTGAAGACTCTTTACGATAGCGAGTTGTTGCAGCCGATTCGACAACGCGTGGCCGAGGGAATGCCGTATGTCGGCTCGAGTGCCGGTTCCAACATCGCCGGTCCGACAATCAAGACGACGAACGACATGCCGATCGTTCAACCACCTTCGTTCGACGCGCTCGGCTTGGTTTCGTTTCAGCTCAACCCGCACTATCTCGATCCGGACCCGAATTCGAAACACATGGGAGAAACACGCGAGAAGCGGATCCAGGAATTTCTCGAAGAGAACGACACGCCCGTCCTGGGCCTGCGCGAAGGGGCAATGGTCCATTGCGACGGCGGCCGCATCACCCTGAAGGGTTCCACCGGCGCCCGCCTCTTCCGCAAATCCCTCGACCCCGTCGAAACGCTGCCGGGCGATGAATTAAGTGAACTGTTGCGGTAAGTCATTAGTTCAGACACAATGCGCAAAATGACAACTGCTCCCCCATACGAATCGCAGCGGCTGGTTTCACTCGACGTGTTTCGCGGTATCACGATTGCCGCAATGACGTTGGTTAATAATCCCGGTACCTGGGAACATATCTATTGGCCGCTCGAACATGCGCAGTGGCACGGTTGGACGCCGACCGACCTCGTCTTTCCTTTCTTTGTCTTTATCGTCGGGGTCGCGATCCCGCTGGCGTTTGGGAATCGCCTCGAGAGGGGCGGGAGCAAGCGCGATCTCTACTGGAAGGTCATCAGGCGAAGCCTGATCATCTTCGGCCTCGGTCTCTTCCTTAACGCGTTCCCGCATTTCCACTGGGAGGTGTTGCGCATACCGGGCGTGTTGCAACGAATCGCCGTCTGCTACTTGCTCGCGTCGCTTATCTTCCTCAACACGCGTGTGAGGACGCAGATCGGAATCACGGTCGCGCTGCTGATCGCCTATTGCGTGATCGTGAACTACGTACCCGCGCCCGGTTTCCTGGCTGGCGATCTGACCAAGGAAGGCAGTCTCCCCTCGTTTATCGATCGAGTCGTATTCGGAAGACACGTGTGGTCGCAGGCGAAGGTTTACGATCCGGAAGGAATACTGAGCACGATTCCGGCGTTGGCGACGGCGTTGATCGGCGTATTGACGGGCCAGTGGTTGCGGACGGAAAAGACGCGCTACGAAAAAGTCGCGGGCATGTTCGTTGCCGGCGCCGTCATCCTGGCATTCGGCTGGGGGTGGAACGCCTTTTTCCCAATCAACAAGGCACTGTGGACCAGCTCGTACGTGCTCTTCACCGGCGGACTTGCGTTGCAGTTTCTGAGCCTGTGCTACTGGCTAATCGACATCAAAGGCTACCGCAAGTGGGCCAAGCCATTCGAGATCTTCGGCGTCAACGCGATCGCGTTGTACGTCGGCTCGGGAATAATGGCTGACCTGTTGGGTGTGATTCACGTCCAGGGCAGATCACTCGGCGGCTGGATCTACGATCACGCGTTCGCGTCGTGGCTCACGGACATCAACGCATCGCTGGCGTTTGCGATCGCGTTTGTGCTGTTCTGGTTACTATTGATGTGGCTTCTGTGGCGGCGACGGATCTTTCTCAGAGTGTAAACCCTTAGCTTCGTCAATCAACGCATTGTTTCCTTCATAACTGAGTGTTTCCCCGGTTCGACGCGGCGGATACTGAGGCCGTTGATAAACCGGGTACGCTTCGGTCCGAAGATGCGCCAGCATGTGATGACCCCGCCGCGATTCGCGTTCGTGACGCAAAGCTGAAATATCAACCGGCGCGACGACGATTCTTTCACCTGGCCCAGGCGACGCCTCGGCAAGCAGACGTCCATCGAAGTCCACAACCTGACTGCCGCCCGGCCACGAGTACGGCGGATAGTGTTTCAAACTCGCGCCCTGGTTCGCCGCGACCACGTAAGCCATGTTCTCCAGCGCGCGGCAACGATTGACGATGGTCCACCAGGACATCGGTTCGGTCGCGCCCCAAGGATCCATGTAAGCCGAAACGCGAATCAGTACTTCGGCGCCATTCGCGGCCAACTGCCTCATAGCTTCCGGAAACAGCCAGTCGTAACAGATCGCGCAGCCGAGCTTGCCGATCGGCGTGTCGGCAACTGGAAACAGCGGTTCGTCGTAGTCGGGCAGATCGTGAGGGCTCGTGTGGACTTCGTAAGGGATCCACGTATTCACCTTGCGGTACTTCTGGATCAGCCCGTGTGGACCAATCAGGCAGGTGGTGTTGAAGACGTGTCCGGGCCACTTCGGATCGGTCTCCAGCATCGAGCCGCTTTGAATGTAGATATCGTGCTCTTTCGCTTTCTGTTGCAGACGCTCCGTGTGCTCGTTGGGGATCGGCACCGCGAGTTTGTCGAGCAGTTCGGCGACTGTCGGAAACACGGGCGCCGCATGTGCGAATTCAGGAAAGATGACAAGCCGAACGGGCAGAAACGGCGCCGCGCCGGCGACTGCCGAGTCGATCATGGACAACATGCGTTCCGTGTTCGCGCGCATCGAGCGGCGATCGAGCGGGTTCGCGAAATCTGTTTGGCAGGCAGCGGCGGAGTATCTAATCATGGTGCTTTGTTCAATGAAAACACGGATTGCAACGGCGACGTGACGACGCGCGTGTTGTAAGTCTGCAAATACTTCTGACGCGCGGGCGTCAGCGGATAGTGTTCGGGCCAACTGTACGGATACTTGCTCATGCCATGGAACGGAAGTGGCCCAACCTGGTCCGGGCTCGCGGAGTTGATGTCCATTTCTTTACTGAACCCGTCAGCGTAGAGCAGGAACGTGCGCGTCCATCCGGCGGGCAGCGGCGGCAGTTTGTCGGCCGCGAACGACAGAGCAAGCTCGTCTCCGGGTCGCGAGATGACGAACATGTCGTCCGTTGACTGGAGTAACTCCCGCACGTCGCCCTCACGCGTATACCGTCCAGTCATCACTTTCCACGGCGACGTAAACGAGATCTTCTCGTAATCGTAAGTCATTGGTTGGCTGCCGTCCGGCGAGTACTCGCGCGAGAAGCCGCGCCAGCGTAGATCCGCGACGGCAGGCGCAAGCCGCGTCAAACGCGTTGGGAAGTTGCCGCTGGAAGTGTCGACTAGGATCTGGTCCCAGTAGATGCGCATGTTCGTAACGATGCGTACTTCACGACTGTCGCTCAGAAACTTGCCGGTGAGATCGGCGATGACGGTTTGCGGACGACCGACTGGGATGCCGACGTTTTCGATGACAGTCTGCCATTGGCCGCGCTTGTCTTTCACCTGCACGGCAGGAAGGCTCAGACTCTTGCCGCTTTGAAACGCGGCGAGGTTGTCGCTGGACCATGCATAGTCAGTCCAGCCGGTCATCAGCAAGAGTCGCGCGTCGTGGTTTAGTTGCAACGTCAGGGTGTGTTCGTCAGCGTAACCACGGATTTTATGACGCTGAAAATCGTCCGGGTATTGCCGATCGAGATGCGCGATGCGAGCCAGCACGTCATGACCGTGATCATCGACCGCGGACAACGGCGGCTTAGCATCATGTGTCGTGAAGAGCTTGAAACGCGGCGGCGGAGCAGTCAGCCCTTCGTTCGGATAGACCTCGACGTCTCGCGGATGTGCTACAGCGATCAGTTCCAGTCGATCGACAAACAGCGCCTCTTCCAACTCGTTCGTCACGCGCAAGTCGTATTGACCATTGCGCGGCTTCAACAGATCGCCGTCAATCCGCACGTATTCATCGGGATCGGGCGAGCTGTAACTGCCGGGCGCGTCGAGGTGGCCCATCTCACCGCCGCCCATGAAATCGGTGACGAACTCGAACCGCTCGCCATTCCAAACATACAGATAAGGACATGACGACGGCTTGCGATCCAGTTCGGTAAGCGAGATCGCCAGCGCGGATTTCGTGCTCGCGGCGATATCTGTTTCCGCCTGCACGATTCCGGCGGGCCACAACACGCGCACGGCGTCGACCGCGGTACGTTTGCCCATGCCAAAAACAACGTCGGCGGGCGCGGGCGCGGGGAACGCGGAGTAGGTTTCGAGTTTCTGCGCCAGACTTCCGGAGCGGATCTCAATCTTTGATCCGACGCCGGTGCGATTGCTCACCTTGCCTGCAAGACTGACGCGGAGCGAATGATTGACGTTGCCGCCGTCGTTTCGCGCGACGTGCAGTCCACCGCCGGGAACGCCGAACACCAGATCCGTGTCGCCGTCGCCGTCGAGATCACCCGACGCGAGGACCTGCGAGCGGACGTTCGGAAGCGACGTTTTCACGTCGACGAATGCGTTGCCAACGTTCCGTAAGATACGGATTCCGGTGCTTGACGATGTGACGAGATCGAGCAGCCCATCGTTGTCGTAGTCGATGAACTGCGAAGCGTCCGCCGCGGGTAGATCAACCGGCGGGCGTACAATCTGAAAATGCTCTTTGCCGTTGCTGAGCGCAAAATTCGACCCACCAAAATAAAAATCCGTGTATCCATCCTTGTTCACATCGCCGGCAGCAACGCTACTGACCCCCTTGATCTCAGCAAGCCCAACCTCAGCAGCGACGTCGCGAAACGTTCCGTCGCGCAGGTTGCGCCACAGCGAAACTTTTTCAACAGAAGCGACGAGGAGATCGACGTCGCGGCGGTTATCGAAATCGGTGGGAACTACAGCGCGAGGCGTCACTTTCTCCGCGATCTTTGCCTCCGCCGTTTGATCCGTGAACGTGCGGTCGCCGTTGTTTCGCAGGAGCAAGCCACCGATGAAAAGATCGAGATCTCCGTCGTGATCGTAGTCGACGAACGCAATCGCGCGCGAAGCCGGCGTCGAGCTCGGAATCTTTGCCGCAGCCGTCACATCAGAAAAACTGCCGTTGCCATCGTTGTGATAAAGCGTCGCCGAGCCGGAACGGAGAACGAAAACATCAGGCCGCTCGTCGTTGTCGTAATCACCAGTAACAACCGCAACCCCGGCGCTCGCGCCCGCTTTTGCCAACGCCCCGGTTTTCTCAGTTACGTCGACGAACTTTCCGCCATCGTTACGCGCCAGACGCTGCTTAACACCCGCGACCTCGAGCAGATCTAGATCGCCATCGCCATCATAGTCGAACAGAACCACTGCGCCACCGCTCGCTTCGGCAGCCGCATCACCGGCCGGCAGCACCGTCGACGTCACGTCAGTAAACTTGATCTCCGGAGTGTTCTTGTCGACGAGCTCCGGTTCAGCGCCGGTTGAGGCGATGCCCTCCGCGTAACGTCCTTGTTCGAGATAGTTGGCTCCGAGCGTCGTGCCGCTGCCGCGTTCGCGCAACGCCTGAAACTGGAGAATTATCTTCTGGCCTTCCTCGCGTTGGCCGGAACGCATCAACGCCGTGCCGAGGTTGTAAAGAGCGGTCGCGTTGTAGGGTTCGGCCGCGATAGCCGTACGCAGCACGGCGATGGCTTCGGGATACTTGCGTTGCTGCGCGTAGAGTTGACCGAGATTGACGTTCGCGCCGACGTCGTTCGGATCGATTGCCAACACCTTCTGAAACGCGGCGATCGCTTCCGGCGATTTGTTCTGTAGTTTGGCCAACAGCCCAAGCACGTAATGCGGTTGCGGCGCATTCGGCGCGGCGCTCGCCGCCGCCTGCAACTCGCGTTGTGCGGCAACGAGATCCGGCATATTGAACAGCGCGATGCCGAGGTTGATGCGCGCGAGCGTCAAGCCGGGTTCGAGTTGCAGCGCGCGCCTGAAAGCGTCCGCGGCTTCTTTGTGTTTGAACTGTTCGAGCAGTGCGACGCCGATGTTATTCGCGCGGTACGCGTCTTCGCGGGCGGAAGCTTTTGGCAGCGTGTTTTGACGAGTGGCGGCACTCTGGTCTATTAATGAGGCCGCTACACAGAAGGCTACAGCGAATCCAAGCAGCAGAAAACGAGTTTTTAAGTGCTTCATAGATGATTCCTGCCGAATATACCAAACACAAACACAGAGTACACGGGTTGTTGCTGATCGCGGTGTTTCTGATTGCCGGATGCCGCCAAACACCAACGTTACCGTCGCGATCGACGGCCGAGTACAACGAGCTCGTCAGAACGTTCTACATCGGACTCGCTGCGCTGCAGGTCGGTCACGACGTCCAGGCTGACAGCAAGCTGGCGCAGTTCACGCAGCTTGCGCCGGGCGAACCAGCCGGTTGGGCCAACTGGGGCCTGCTCGCATTGCGCCAGCGAAACTTCGACGTCGCTAACGAGCGACTCGAACGCGCGCGCAATCTCGCGCCCGATAACAGTCAAATCCAATACCTGATCGGCCTGCTCGAAAGCAGCCGCGGGAAGACGCCGGAAGCAATCGCCGCGCTGCGCAAGGCAATCGAGTTAGACGCGAACAACTTGTTCGCCGTTTACAAACTCGCCGAAGAAGTCGAAACACAAGGCGACGAACAGAGCGCGACTGAAGTCCAGAACCTGTTGCAGAAGATCTTGACGGCGCAGCCTGACAACCTGGCCGGCCTCGTCGAACTCAGTCGCATCGCCGCGAAACGTGGCGATGCCGAGACGCTGAAGTCGACAGTCGGAAAAATCAGCGGGCGTTCGTCGTCGTGGCCTGAAGACGTCAAACAGCAAGTCGTGCCAGTCGAGCAAGCAGCGCTCAGCGGCGATCTCCGTGCCGCCGCCACGCGAACGGTTTTTCTCAAAAACGTGTTGGTGCGCGTTCCCGAGTACCGTCGCAGCCTCGGTGTGTTCAAGCCGCCGCCGGGCGAAGAAGCCGTGCCGTTCACGCACTTTCTGAAACTCGAATCGCCGGTGTTTGAGACTGCGCCCTTAGATGCGGAGATCAACTTCAAGCCAGAGCCGGTGCCCAACGCAGGTTCGCCGAACGATTGGATCGGCGCGATCGCGTTGAGCGGCGAAGGTGCGCCCGTCGTCGTAACCGCGACCGCGCGCGAGGTGCGACTGATGAACGGCGCGAGTTTTCCGTTTCCGGGTGGAACGTCGAACGTCCCGCCGTCGCCGGACGGCATCCTGCCAGTTGATTTCAGTTACGACTTCAAGACCGATATCGTGTTGGCCGGCGCGGGCGGAGTGCGTTTATTGCGGCAGGACAGCCCCACGGCTTTTAGCGATGTAACGGCCGCAACGAAACTTCCGGCCGCTGTGATCAGCGGCAGTTACATCGGCGCGTGGAGCGCGGACATCGAGGCGGACGGCGATCTCGATATCGTCCTAGGCTCCGCAGAGGGTAATCCGACCGTCTTGCGGAACAACGGCGACGGCACGTTCGTCGACATTCATCCGTTCGAAGGAACTTCCGGACTCGCGGGTTTTGCCTGGGCTGATCTGGACGACGACGGCGATCCCGACGCCTGTGTGCTCGACGCCGCCGGCGTGGTTCATGTCTTCAGTAACGAACGCCAGGGACAGTTCAGCAAGCGCGCGCTCCCGCCAAACCTCCCGGCTGCGCGCGCGATCAGTGTCGCAGACATCAACTGGGACGGCAGCTTCGATCTGCTGATGGTGCAAGCGGACGGAAACATCACCCGGCTCTCCGACAAAGATCACGGCGCTGGGTGGGAGCAAGCTCAGGTCGCAAAGATCGGGGATGCGCAGCCGCCGGCGGGACGAGTTAGTTTGCGCGTCGCGGATCTCGATAACAACGGCGGGCTCGATCTCCTGCTCGCCTCGATGAGCACCGAAAGCTCGATCATCTGGTTAAGCAACGAGCATAACGAATTTACTCAGAAACGAAATCTCGTCGTTCGCGAGCGCGTGTTTGACGTTGCCGACGTAAGCGCCGATGGCCGGCTCGATCTGCTCGGACTTTCGAGCGAAGGCCAGGCGCTGCAGGCAATCAACAGCGGCTCGAAGAATTATCACTGGCAACTTGTGCGCCCGCGTGCGACTAACGCCGTCGGCGATCAACGCATCAACCCGTTCGGCGTCGGCGGCGAAATGGAGATTCGTTCGGGATTGTTGGTGCAGAAACAAGCGATCACCGGCCCGTTGATGCACTTCGGTTTAGGAAACCAGACGAGCAGCGACGTCATCCGTGTCGTTTGGCCGAATGGGACCGTGCGCGCCGACTTCGAAGTGAAGGCGGATCAGGAAGTCGTTGCCGAACAACGTCTGAAAGGTTCATGTCCGTTTCTGTTTGCTTTCAACGGCAAGGAGATGGCGTTCGTAAAAGACTCCGTACCATGGAGCTCGGCGATTGGCCTGCGGATCAATACGCTCGGCACGGCTCGCGTCGAAGCAACGGAAGAGTGGTACAAGATCGGCCGCGATCAACTCGTTCCCCGCGATGGTTATTACGATCTGCGGATCACGGCCGAACTTTGGGAGACTTACTACTACGACCATCTCGCGCTGACGGTGGTCGATCATCCCGAAGGAACTGACGTGTTTGTTGACGAACGATTCGTCATCCCGCCTGCCAAACTGGCTATTACGACTGTAGCGACTCCCCGCAAGATCGCTCGTGCGTTGGACGACAAGGGGGAGGATGTCACCAGTGTCGTCAATGCTCTCGACGAAAAGTATCTCGATACATTCGGACGCGGTCATTATCAGGGCGTGGCACGAGACCATTATGTCGAGATTGATCTCGGCGATGATGCACCACAGAGCGGTCCGCTTTGGTTGATTGCTAACGGCTGGATGCATCCAACCGATTCGTCAATCAACGTCGCCATCAGTCAGGGTCAAACGGAGCAAGCGAAGCCTTTAAGTCTCGAGGTCCTGGACGCAAATGGTCAGTGGCGCACCGTCCGACCCAATCTTGGTTTTCCAGCCGGAAGAAAGAAGATTTGCCTGTTTGATCTCGCAGACGTGTTTGCACCCGGAGCGCCGCGCCGTCTGCGCCTGCGAACGAACCTGGAAATCTACTGGGACTCATTCGAGTGGGCGACAGGTATGGCCGATGCAACCCTGAAAACTACCCGGCTCGATCCCAACACGGCAGATCTTCATTATCGCGGCTACTCGGTGATGAGCGCCGCGAATGCTTCCTCACCCGAAATACCTGACTACAATCGACTCTCGAGCTCTAAGCAGATCTGGCGCGATCTCGAGGGCTACTACACGCGGTTCGGGGACGTCCGTGAGCTGTTGAAGGGGGTCGACGATCGCTACGTAATTATGAACGCCGGGGACGAGATGACGTTCCGTTTCGCCGCTCCGCCGCCGCCAGCGGCCGGTTTCGTGCGTGATTTCATACTTATGGGGGATGGTTGGATTAAGGACGGCGACTATAATTCGACTTTCTCGCGGACGGTTCAGCCGCTGCCGTATCACGGACAACAGGAATACGTCACGCCGCCCGGCAAGCTCGAGGATGAGTTTGTCTACCGGCGTTTTCCGCAGGACTGGCAGACGTACCACACGCGTTACGTCGCGCCCGATGTTTTTCGAAACGTATTGAGGACTAAAGCCACCAAATGAAGCGCGGTAACACGGGGAATAACGTAGCCCGGATCGTGCTCGCCGTATTGTTCGTCGCGCTGCTTGCCACGCCGTTCGTGATCAGACGCATCGCCGCCCGGCGTGCGGCTGCGACCGCGGTGCGCGACACCTCGAGTGCGCTCAGCCGCTATGGTTTCTATCTCGAAGAAGTCGGCGAAGCGTCGAAGGTCAAGTTCACCCACCAGGCGCCGACACTCGATCATCATCTCGATCACATCATGCCGCAGGTCGCGTCGATGGGCGCGGCCGTATCGATCATCGACTTCGATCGCGACGGCTGGTCAGACATCTACGTCACCAACAGCGGCGAATCCAGCCACAACGCGCTCTTCAAAAACATGGCCGACGGCTCGTTCAAAGACGTCGCGCCGGAACTCGGCATCGCGGACGTCAACCAGGCCGGCACAGGCGTTTCGATGGGCGCGGTCTGGGGAGACTACGACAACGACGGTTACGAAGATCTCTTCCTGTACAAGTGGGGCAAGCCGGAGCTGTTCCACAACGACGCTGGAAAGAAGTTTTCACGCGTTACCGACAAGGCGAAATTGCCGGATTGGGTCAACGCCAACACGGCGATCTGGTTCGACTACGATCGCGATGGGCGATTAGACCTCTTTCTTGGCGGCTACTACGCCGAAGACGTCGATCTCTGGCATCTGAAGACGACGAAGATGATGCCCGAGAGCTTCGAGTACGCGAAGAACGGCGGGCGCAAGTATCTCTTCCACAATCTCGGCGATGGTCAGTTCGAAGAGGTCAGCCAGAAACTCGGCATCGACACGAGACGTTGGGCGCTCGCAGCCGCCGCGGCCGACCTGCGCGGCACGGGCAACACCGATCTCTTCATCGCGAACGACTACGGCATCTCGGAGCTCTTCTTCTACGACGGCAAACAGTTTCGCGAAGTCGGTAATGAGACCGGCGTCGGCTTCTCGCCGAAGAGCGGAATGGATGCGTCGCTCGGCGACATCCTCAACAACGGACGCTATTCGATCTACGTCTCCAACATCTCCGAAAAAGGCGTGCTCATTCAGGGCAACAATCTCTGGGTGCCGCGCGACGACACCGTTGGCGACGCGCTTCGCTACGATAATCTTGCGCGCGAGATGGACGTCGAGATCGGCGGCTGGAGCTTTGGCGCGCAGTTTGGCGATCTGAACAACGACGGCACGCTCGATCTCTATCTCGTCAACGGCTATGTTTCGGCGAATCGCGAGATGAACTACTGGTACGACTTCTCGAAGATCGCGGGCGGCAATTCGACCATCATCTCCGACGCTGCACACTGGCCGGCGATGGACGGCCGCAGCTTGTCGGGTTACCAGCAGAAGAAAGTGTGGCTGAACGACGGCGCCGGAAAGTTTGTCGACGTGGCGCAGGCCGTCGGCGCGCGCGATGTTTACGATGGCCGATCGGTCGCGCTGGTTGATCTTTGGAACCGCGGTGTCCTCGACGTCGTGGTCGCGAACCAAAAAGGTCCGCTGCTCATTTACAAGAACACAGTCGCGCCTGAGAACAAGTGGGTCGATTTTGAACTGGAAGGATCGGCGAGTAACCGCAGCGCCATTGGCGCGGAGGTGCGCCTGTTTTGGGACGGGCGGCAACAAGTGCAGACTGTCTCCGGCGGCAGTGGTTTCTGTTCGCAGAACCAGCGCCGTTTGCACTTCGGAGTCGGCAAGAACCCGCAACTCGAGAAGGCTGAGATTCGCTGGCCGTCGGGAAAAGTCGAGACGATTGAAAAGCCGATGATCGGACAAACGTACAAGATCAAGGAGTCTGCATGAGCCAGTCAGCCTCGCAGCCGATTGACGGCCAGGTCCTCGAATCCACGAGACGCCGGAAGATCAGTCTCGACTTCAACCGCTACATCGCACCGCTCTTCATCACGTGCATTCTGTTAGTCGGACATCTCAGCTACGGCATTCTCGAAAGTTGGGAGAAGACGGGCATCGCGATCCTGTCGGCGATCGTTGCGGAGTTGGTGCTGGGAAGGATCTTCTACGGCAAGTGGCTGAACCTGTCGAGCGCGTACATCAGCGGCATCAGCGTCGGCATTCTGCTTCGTTCGCCTGCGCTTTGGCCGTTCGCACTGGCGAGCGTGCTTTCGATCATGTCGAAGTACGTCCTGCGTCTTAAAGGCCGTCACTTGTGGAACCCATCGAACTTCGGCATCTGCGCGCTGCTGTTTCTCGCGCCTGAGACGGTGGCGGCGTTGAGCGTTCAGTGGGGCAACTTCAAGTGGCCCCTGATCGTGATCTGGGTACTCGGAGCCATCATCGTGTGGCGCGCGAAGCGTTTTCAGATCAGCTTCACGTACGTTGTTTCGTTCTTTGCGTTTGCAGTGCTGCGCAGCTACATCACCGGCGATTCGTGGTGGGCCGAGATCGCTCCGATTACGGGACCGATGTACCAGCTCTTCGTCTTCTTCATGATCACCGATCCAAAAACGACAGTGAAATCAAAATTCTGGCAATGCGTCGTCGTATTCTTCGTGGCATTCGTCGAGATGCTGCTGCGACTCAATCACGTAGTGCACGCGCCGCTGTACGCGCTGTTCCTCGTCGGGCCAGTGGCGATGCTGATCGAAATCTGGTTCGAGTCGAAGCAGACCTTGGAAAGAACAAGTCAGGAAGGGGGCAAGCGTAGCGCGCCCCCGCTTGGTGCGTAAGCGAGAGATCGGAGCGGGGGCGCGCTACGCTTGCCCCCTTCCTGACTGTTCTGTTCTCAACAGTCTTAAGT
>JBKPOC010000038.1:0-11553 GCA_046732935.1 Acidobacteriota bacterium
CCACAGGATAGATTGATACTCACCCTCGAACTTTGTCTTCGGAGCTTAACGATCACGTCAGACCTGAATCTATTCCGGCATGGCTCCTCACTCCGACGATTTATGTGGTCAAGGTCGTCAGTTTCTCAGGATTGAAACGCTCTCCTTTCTTCCACACCGCTAACGTGATTGCCGCGATCTTGCGCGCCAACGTCAGTCGCGCCAATTCCGGTCGCAAACCTTGCGCCAACAAACGTTGATAGTAGGGCCGGAATGGTCCCTTAACGATTCCGACCAGCGCCGCACTCTTGAATATTTTCTTTAGCCGGCGATTGTAGTTTCGATTCAAGCCGCGTGTTGCTGCAGGCCTCCGACTTTTGCGTAACTCTCCTTTCTTATCAAACCAGTAGTCAGCACTTGAACGTGTCATCACTGCCAGCCCGCAGTAGGCCCAGAACTGTCGCTTGGTTCGAAAGCGGTGTGGTGTGTCCACCGCGGCAATAATCAAAGCCGTCCAGATTGGTCCCAGGGTCGGCATTTCCCGCAGCAGTTTGGTGGCCTTCTGCTTACGGCTTTCGGCCAGCAGTTGTTTGCGAGCGTCCACCACGATCAGGTCGAGACTCGCGAGTTGCTGATAGAGACTCTCGGCACGCTGCCGCACGCCACGCTCAGTCAGTTGGGCCAGCCACTTGGCGCGCTTTCTTTTCTGATAGACCTCGGCACCGTCACAACTGATCCCGTGTCCGCGATAGATTGCCTTCAGTCGATTCTTCACGCGCACCCGATCGCTCACCAGGCTCTCATAATTCTGCGCCAACTCTTTCAGTGTTCGGGTGCCGTGATCGCCGTGATAAACCGGCTGCAGCAACCCGGCCTGAAAAAGATGCGACAGCTTTCGCACATCAATCGCATCTCCCTTGTTGCCTTCCTCGAGTAGCTTGTTGCGACGCGGATTGCAGACCAACAACTCGGCAACGTGCGCTTTCAATAGGTCATACAGCCAGACAGAGTGGGTTCCTTCTTCGAAGGTCAGATGAATCGTCCCGCTCAAGCCCTTAACGAAATCCAACACCGTCGTCGCTTGGGTCGGTACGACTGATTCCATAATGTACTTCCCACTCGCATCGCGCATGCCGATTACGACGCTTGCCTTATGCATATCCATCGCCACATACTTGTCGCCATCCATAGGGCTCTCCTTTTGGTGAAAGTTGGTTGTCTCAGCAACTCCAACTTACCTGAGAGGGGCGCCCTTTCATAATGCGTCTGCTCGCCTGATTTCTGTTCTTGATTTTATTTTGCGCTCGCGGGATTGGCCGATCGGACTTCAATCGCGGTCAAACTGAACTACCGACTCCAAAGGAAGGTTGACTTGAGCGTAACCAGAAACGCCGCGTCGCACCATGAACATCGTCGGACGTCGGCCATCAGACACGAGCCGTAGGCGAGTGAAGGCCGTAAGTATAATGCCCGAAGAAGTGACGGCGGGACCGTGGCAATCGAAAAAATGAATAGACGGCGAGGCGTCCTGATAAGACTGATTATGTTCGAGCGCGCCGGCAGGCGCGGGCTTTGCGCGAAACATAATCCAGTCTTATCAGACGACCGTCTTTGTGAGGCACTTCGGGCCGGTCGACATAAACAGTTCTGGTGAAGCACTAACATCGGTCGGAACAAAAGTAAAACTCCAGGAGCTTCAAGTACAACGGTTAGATTTACCCAACACTTCGTGCCTTCAATACCTTGGATTGCCTTTCTTCACTTACGGATGGAGAATGAACGCCTGCGCATCACAGGCAATGAGAGGCGCTGCTTCAGCAGTCTCGATTTCGCTCTTCATTTTAATGGCAGATCTTTAGGAGCAACTCTGCGTTTAACGACACGTCGATGTCAACAACAAACAAAAGAATCTTTCTTGCTCACGCCAGGGAAGATAAACAACTGGTCCGCGAAGTCTATGGGCGCCTAAAGGTAGCAGGATTTGAGCCGTGGCTCGATGAGGTCGATCTGCTACCTGGGCAAAACTGGCAACTCGAGATCGGTAACGCGATTCGAGAAAGCGCAATCTTCTTGGCGTGCATGTCAAAGAAGTCAGTCGAAAAACCTGGATACGTTCAGAAGGAATTGAAGATAGCGTTGAGTGTTTATGCGGAGAAACCCCCAGGGACGATTTATTTCATCCCTTTACGACTGGAACCCTGCCGGGTTCCGGATCTACAGATTCCGGAATACTTGGTAAACATCCAGAATATCCAACGAGTTGACTACTGGGAGCCAGACGGATTTGGCCGCCTCCTAATTGCTATTGAACAAGGCATTCGCGAAAGCGACAAAAACATCACACTCGAAGATGAACCGCTTGACCTAAAACTGAAAATCGATTCCCCAGGCGCACGACTATCCCCTCCTTTGAAATGGGCTGGTGGCAAACGTTGGCTCGTTCCTGCAATTGAAACATTATGGCTTCACCATCAGGGTCGCCGACTGATTGAACCTTTTTGTGGAGGCTTATCCATTGCCCTGAGCTTAAAACCGCGGCAGGCGTTATTAAATGACGTCAACCCGCATTTAATTAACTTTTATCGACACGTGAAGCGCAGGCTTTCGCTGCGAATTAAAGCTCTGAATGACGAGAGAACTTATTACGATCACCGGGCGCGATTCAATCATTTGATCAAAACCGGTCGCTCAAATACAGCAGATGCAGCGCGTTTGTTCTATTACCTCAACCGAACATGTTTTAATGGGTTATGGCGCGTAAATCGACAAGGTGAGTTCAACGTTCCTTTTGGTACTTACCGAGCAATCACTTACTTAACAGACTTTGGACGCTATAGTCAGCAATTCGAAGATTGGTCATTTTCAAAGAAGGACTTTTCTGAGGTTTCAATTCGAAAAAACGATTTTGTTTACGCGGATCCGCCGCATGACGTAGATCCCACAACCTACGGAGCTAATGGTTTTACTTGGTACGATCAAGTAAGAGCGGCGAAGTTTTTTGGCGAACTTAAATGCCCTGTGATACTTTCAAATCTAGCGACGCCACGGATCGTTGAACTGTACAAAACACTGGGCTTCAAACTTCAGTTTCTGCAGCCACCACAGCGGATTAGTAGTACAGGTGCGCGCCAAGTCATTCGCGAGGTCGTAGCAACAAAAAACTTTTGAAAGACGCTTGCAGCATTCCGTCTATCTTTACTCACTGAGACGGTCAGCTCCCACTCGGCAAACTGAGTGTCATGTCAACAGGGTGTTACCAGAAGATCGTCCAACTTCGTTTTGTATTTTTCTAATCGAAACGGTGTGATATAAGCTGCGTTGCTCTCGCTCTTCACCACACCCTCGGAGGCTCACGTCATGAAGATAGTCACCTCAGATGTTTTGTTAAGCGATGTTGCCAAGAGCAGTGCGCTCGAACAGCAGTCGTTTGGCAACGTACATCAGGGTATCGCAGGCCATCTTGGTTTTATCAAAAACACCCGACATTCTCGATTTTGGAGACTATAGATCCGTGCAGACGCATGACGTTATTCAAATCGTCGATGTTTACAGTCTGTATTACGAGGACAGTAAGCAGCGTAATAGATTTGATGCTGATGGAGAGGCACAGAGTCTTAGTATGCTGATTAGACCTCTCGGGCGAAGCAATCGAAAGATTGTCATCGTGGCCCGGGACGATTATCCGAGACTTCTTGCATACCAGCGCGCGGATTATGAGGCCATCACGATGGACACTAACCGTTCGCAAGAATTGAGAAGATTCATCCGAACGATGGTGTCGGAAATCAAGCAATCACCGCCGAAACATCTCGTGGTGGTGAGCGATGAGCCGGAGTTCGTCTTTCTTTGTGAGGTGGTAGCGCCGTTAACTAACCTAGCAGTTTGGGCTCACAGCGGCACCGTCCCGCAGGAGTTAACGGATCGAAGTTACGGCTTTCGTCCATTGGAAGAACTGCTACCTGACCTCAAGATTCCGCGTATAGATGTCCGCATTGATATGGAGAACCTTGTGATTGGCTTACTGCAGCTCCGTTGGGAACCGAACATGAGAGACGTAGTTAAGGCGATGCGGCTTGCGCTAGACGATCTGGGGGAGGTCGTATCTCTAACGGCATACGCCGACTGGTCTCAAATGAAAAAACTCTATTCAAACAAGAAGATAGACTACCAGCGCGAAATAACCTTGGCTGGTGCCGAATCTCGGTATGTCATCAGCTCTGCGGGCAAAAACACCGCCGACATGAAGATTGCTGACGACATCCGAACAATTGTAGAACGAGACTACGCCGCGTGGGGTGGCGCCATTGATATTATCGCGTTGGTCACCATGGATCGGGATTTTAGGCCTGTAGTTGACACGGCGCGCATTCGTGGAAAGAGAATCGTCGTGCTGGGTTTGGAACATCATCTGAATCACGAGTTGATGCGTGCAGCGAGTGAGGTCCGCTATCTAAATAGTTTTTTTGAGTTGGGGCCTCGAAAAAAGCCACAAAGAAACCGCCCTAGAGCGCGGCGTCCTAAGACTGCGGCTCTAATGATTCGTGCGCAGGGAAAAGGCAACGCGTCCCCTAGCACACGACCATTGCGAGTTTTCCTTTGCCATTCCTCCACCGATAAAGCAGCGGTTCGCACACTCTATGATCGTTTATCCGATGACGGACTTGATCCGTGGCTGGACGAGAAAAAGCTATTGCCAGGAGAAGATTGGGATAGAGCGATAAGATTAGCTGTTGAAGCCTCTGACGCAGTAATTGTTTGTCTTTCCAAGGGCTCTGTGACGAAGTCTGGTTATGTTCAGAAGGAGATTAAATTTGCTCTTGACGAAGCAGACAAGCAGCCAGAGGGTTCAGTTTTTGTGATCCCGGTAAAGTTGGAAGAGTGCGATGTTCCCGACCGATTGAGCCGTTTACAGTGGGTGACGCTATTTGAAGAGAAGGGCTACGAAAAACTACTGATCGGGTTGAACGACTCGATTAGGAAATCTCGTATTTAGTCGGACCATACCTAACCGCGTATGCACGTAAAGAAATTGAGCGAGTGAGCAATGAGTGACTTTCAATCACATTATCAAGGCATTGTTTTAGATGAGCCGGTAGCGCACGCTTTACTGCGTCTCGCAATTGAAGAGAATTTGGTAGACAACGATCCTCATATCGGTGATGGATTCGTGAACCGCATTCTGGGCAATAGTCATTCATATGATGATGCACAAAATGCGATGGAATATTTAGTGCTCGGTGGCAAGCTCTTCGTCCCCTTTTGGCTGCCGCGTGAATGGAAAGGTGAAATCTTTGAGCGCGGTCTTGTCATTCCATTGGAGCCTAAACTTGACGAAGAAACTATTGAAGTAAATTCGCTTCCGGCTGACGTCTTGTTGGGAATGCTCCGTAGCCGGGGGATTCAGTGGTCGGAAGAGGACCTATATCGTCGTTATGAGCAGTACTTGGAGTCATATAGGAAATGGGAGTCTGTCGCTGATGATAAATCGTATGACGGCTTGGAGATCAGAATGGCTCTATCTAACCTAATGCCGATAAGTCCGGATGAATACACCCAAGAACAACTGGATTCTTGGCGGGCAGTTCAGAAGGTTAATGCCGAATTACGTCCAGTATTGGAATGCATTAAAGCTTACCGACAGGTGCTTACTACTTGCCTTGAAAGGGGCGCACTTAGCGCCGTGCCCATAGCGACCGCTGTTTCAAACGAGATCATAGAAACAAAGCCAAACGATTCAGAATTACAGCTTTCCTTGCTTCGACTCACATGCTCAGAATTCGGGCGTATCCCAATCGGACGAACTCTCAAGAACACCATTGAAATGGCTGAAACAAGCGAGGCTGCCGCCTTGCGGGAAAGGATTGTCAGTTGGACCAATGCTGCTCATGCTGGAGAGGCTGCTCCTCTCGAGTTCGCCCTTCGAGATATAGCGCAAGCCCGTAAGGAACTGAAAACGGCCAAGACGATAAATCGCGCTGGGAGCTATATTACTGTAATTGGAGCATCTGCCACTGCTATAAGTTTGCCCGGCAGTATTCCGCTTGCTGCTGGAATCTCAGTCATCGCAACCTTTGCTGGAGCAGCCACTCTAGCTGGCCAAAAGTTTCTTGAAACTCGAAACAAATGGGCCATGATGGGGCAAATCTAACGAGCTAAGTTGACTTTGCAATTGGCCTTTTGAGCGAACACAACGACAATAAGCGTGGCAGGAGAATTTAATCTTCCTGGTCACGCTGAAGCTGGTTCCTCAACAGGTTGAATCTCGGCTCTGATGCCCGTCAGAAAGAAATGTAGATAAACGTAGCAGCGGGAATTTTCGGCAAGCTTCGAATAATCACCTGCAACTAAATCGATCGTGCGCTGAAGATCGAGAATCTTAACTTGCCGGCGATTTCTATAAATTACCACTATGGCCTCGAACATCTTGTTTTCCGAGTTCTCATCTTTCCAAGTTTCATTCAGCTCTGGATTGGTGTGAGCTAAACTTCTACGTAACTGAGCAAGATGCTCGTAAGCAAATCTGAAGTTCCGATTATATGATTCGACCACGTAAGAGTAATAATGATATCTGATTGGATCTTTCTTCTCGATAACAGGATGGTTGTTGATGATCTCTAGGAACCTAACCCTATTATTTGCGTTTTGAAGGTTGCGACCGTAATGCCTAAACAATACCTTTGCTACTTCGTCCAGGTGCTGAAATGACTCAAGTTCTTGGATAATCGGCAAGCATCGATCATGTTCATGCAGGGATTCGAAGTGATAGAACAAAAGAATCAAGGCATAAGGCTTTTTCGTGGGCTCCTCGGCCGCCTCTTCCAAGTAGCGTACATATTCTCGCCTTTCCTCATCGGTGCGATTCCCAATTATTCTCAAATAATCCGCCCGTAACGACACGATGATGTGAGCATTTTCCGTCAAGGATTTTTCGGCTTTGTCCAGCAATTCTTCGAGCTTGATCCTCTGCCGAAGTTTTTCCTCGTCGCTCAGTGTAACGGTTGACAAATACCACATCTCGAATCTAATAAACTCGATGTAGCTAAATGAACTGAAAGGATCAACTATCAACTTGACTTCGAATAAACTTCTTGCCTCGTCAATATATTGATACGCGTGATTAAGCTCCCTTTCCCTAGCACCAACTATTTGAGCCAGTCTAAAATTGAGTACAGCCCTTCGATGAAGCAGATAGTGATTCCTGCTCTCAGTAAGCGATTCTGAATGCTGAAGCCGTCGAATTCCCTTTTTTAGCGCTTCATCATTGCCACGATGCTGAAGGTTTATTGCATAGTGGAGATTGAAATGGGGATCATCCTCAAAGATCTGAGAACATGAATCGAACAGCATGCTAATCTTCTCTTCTGTGAGATCTTCGGTGTCTCTAAGAGCTTTTAACAAGTCAACCACTAACTTTGAACTGTGGAAGCTGGGAGTCAGGTGTCTCGCTAAGTGCTCATACTTCTCGTATCTCAAATCTTCTGAGGGAAACAATAACTTTACAAGCGCATCGGCAATTACGGGATGTTTCGTGCGAATATAGATATCTGGCTCAGTACCTACAGCAGTTATGACTTCCTGTATGAGAATACCCTTCGAATCGTATTCCAATACGTCCCGAGTAAAGTGGTCCCAAGTCTTACCCGTCAAGCTCCTGAGCAATGATGCGGGCATACGGATGTTGAATCTATACAAGAGCGACGTATACAGCAGAGCGTTCTGGGCTAAAGGCGTTAGTTGAGAATAGGCGTCTCTGACTATTTGATTATGGGTGCTACCAGCCACGAGACTGATTAGTGCGACCAGAGTGTCTCCCTCATAGTCATCGATTACTTGACGGACCAACTTCGCTCGTTGCCTTGCATCCCTGTAGTGAAGAATGTTGGCCGAACTTAGCTTTTCAACTAAGTCCGCTGCCTCAGCTTCAGTAAATGGCTGGTCAATGTTCAGCTCTGTTGTGTTTGGATAGCTGTGGCGCGTCTGATACTTGTTTAGAATATTCTCGCGGATAGACGCGAGAATCATAACTTTGAAGTTCTGGAACTGCTGAGCACTCAATTTTGTTCGAAAGTCGTTCAAAGCCTTGAAGGTGCTGTCAACCTCAATTCCATTAAAAAGAAGAATTATATTGCTCGCCTTCGTGCTGCTAAAGACAAGCTCCAAGTCACTCGCTCTTAGCTTATCCGCGTCAACAACTTCAAACCCCAGAGCATCAAATTTCGCGTCATGAATGAGTTCATAAGTTGTTCTGTAACAAAAAGTCGTTTTTCCCGTGCCATAAGAACCCACCAAAAACAGTATTGGAACCAGCGAAGATGGCTCTGCGAGCAACCCCTCTATCACACTAACCACCTTGCTTAAGAGTTCGCGTTTGACAACATCGAGATCCTTCCGAATAACGGCAAACGTTGGTTCTTCGCCCTTGTAAAAACTCTCCGCAGATACGACGTGGCTGGAAGCGACCTCAGACAACTGAATTAGATCGGTTCCTACTCGGACCTTTACGGCATTTGGCACTTGTACCTTTCGATGCTCACGATCGGTATATTGAATGTCTCTTCTTGTAGCTATATATGCATGCGAGGCGGCTTCCCAGCGTTTGTATTCTGTGAGGAATGCGTCCGCTGACAATCTTATGATGCAAATCTGATTTTCACTGAAGTAGGGAAGGCGATCGTCTTCGACAAACGGATCGACGCTGAGGATCCATCGGCGGTTCCGATACTTGTATTTGTCAAATTGTTTCAGCAGGGAGCGCGCGAAGTGATCAGAATAGGAAAACCCTATTGAAAGAAATGAAATCTTCGGTGACAAATCTTGTAGGGATTGCAAAACCCGCCTATAGAATTTTGTTGACCTCTCAAAATCCTTCGACGAGTACACAAGGGGATATCTTCTCTTATCACTGATACAACCGTTGAGCTTTACGTATTTAACTTCGTCATTGGCTACTCTTCGGTCGTATGCGCTTAGCGCCCGCACTGGCTCTAATCGAAGATTCTCATTTGCAGTGCCCAGAACGTCATCAAATGCTCTCTCTATCAACAAGTCTTGATTCGTGGTAATGATCTCTCTCCAACTCATGCTAGCTATGATTCGGTGAGATTCAGAAACTTTCAGAGTTCGAAGGAGCTCATCCACAAACTCGTCGAAATCGTCGCGGCTAAAATTTTCATTTGAGCTAAGAGTATCGACAAAATCTATGATGTCGTCAGTATCAAGACTAATCCCTTTCTTCGAAGAGTACAGCTTGATTATTTCTTTACTCAGAAATTTCTGTTTATCAGTTACTGAGGACCCGGCGCCTAAAAGCAATATCGAGTTCCGACTCGCAATGGACGGAAACACCACCTCATGGAGGTACGCCAGATCTGCGCCTTCCAAGGTCAAAATGTGATTCATACAATGGTCTTTCTACAACGGTCCGCCACAACAGCGATTTCTTCGTTCGAATACGAAAAACAAAAGAGATTCGAGTTGCAGAAATGATTTAGGAATTACAAATGTTTGTCAAACCCGATTTGAAAGAAGGCAACGCCGCAGTTAAGTCTCCCCTTCTCCCTTAAAAACACCGCCTTGAAAACTACCGGTTTACGGGCGATGGGGTCGGAGAGCTTTGGAACGATGCTAGGAGCCCTAGAAAAAGGGAGACCGACTATGACTGAAAACGCTTCTGTTGCTGTAGATTGTACCCGTGAAAGTGATGGAGCTTCAGTTGCCAGAGCCGACCGCTTCGAAGTTGCAGGAAGCTGCGAAGTGTCTTTGTATTTCTCCCGAGCAGTTGTCGCTTTTCAGTATCGAAGAAAAGCTCGCTCAGCTCGAGGAAGAATTCGACCGTTCGGCAGAATACGTGCTTCAGAAAAACGCTGACCTGTATCGCCGACTTTCCTGATGCGGCTACATCAAGGGATAGCTCGACTGGACCAATAGCCTGGCCGTCGCTTCTGATGTGCCACTGCAACGATGACGATCTCAGTCTCTCGGGTTAGATAAAAGATATTGAAGGGAAATCGTTGAAGAACGAACTTATGCGTGCCGTGATGGGCGCGCGGGAAGGTATTTGGAGCGTCTTTGATTCTTGCTATGGAGTTTTGGACAGTCTGGGCGAATGCGAAAGCGCTAAGTGAACTGCGTTCGTGATACCAAGTACGCCGGCGCGAAGTTCGGCGCGAGCGTCAGGGTGAAGCTTAACTCTCATTCAGACTCGCCAAACAATTCCGCCCGAACATCCTCCCATGGGATCAATTCAACTGTGCCGGCATCGATCTCGGCTAAACGGCGTTCGATCTCTTCAGACCATGCCGCTTCCACGTCAGGCTCAGATATGGGATCTAATGTCTCGATAAGCAAACCTGCCAATGTTGCGCGGTCACGCTCAGGTAGTTGCACCGCCTGCTGAAAAACCTCGTTAAGGTTTCTTTCCATATTTCAGAGTTACTCCTGGCCACTTCATGAAGTCAACTGTACGCCAGTTTATCACCTCGCTTGGCTCTTTGCAGTTTTCGTCTGCCACAATCCTGCCACAAATGAGCTAGTGATAAGTAAACACATAGTTGTGAGTAACGCTCCTTCTTGACCCGACGCCGTTGGTTCGTTCAGCATGGACCAATTCTCCTGATTCGACCGAAATTTGGTCCGCCCTTCACGGGTCGACCGTGAAGGGGTCCTTCGCGGTTGATGCGCTCGTCGAAGTGACTTCCGCTCTTCTGGCGCCGAACAATCGCCAATATCGTTGTGGCAGGAATAAATGGAAAGCGACTGGTAATAGATGGTAACGGATGTGAAAAGGTTCAAAAACCCTTGATTTTGCTCGTGGCTGCAACTCGAATCAAATCAATTGGTTAATTTTTCTCACTTCCCTTCATTCGGGACCGTGAGGTCGGAGGTTCGAATCCTCTCGCCCCGACCAGTTAAATCACATCTCATCAACCACATACCGTGGTGAACGTTAACGCTATCTTTTCGTCGTGTGGCCAATTTGTGGACAAAATTTTTTTGATTCGCGCAATTAATCTGTATTCGCGTCCGTCACGATCTGCAAAACTCGCCTAAAAACGAGGAAAGGCAAAGCTATCCTCACCGATGGTCCAATTCATCACCCAACGGAACCGTGCGCTCGGTCAAGCTGTAAATCGTTCTGTTGTCTAAGATCGCGTTAGTTCGTGGGAAGACCGACCGTGTGGTCAGTACTCCTTGAAGATCGGGATGATCTGATAGTGCGGTGAATTTACTCTTGCGCCTTGAGGCTTCATCGCTTTTCGCATCATAATTGGTCCCGCGATAGGTTTGTGAAATCGCGCCGCGGCGTCAACTCAAACGTCAGCGGCCCTAACTTGCAGGATTATTAAGTAAACTAAGCGAGGACGATTTCAAATGAGACGTGCCATCATCATATTTCTTCTTTGCTGTTCACCGGTCGGTGTAATGGCCCAAAATACGATCCAGGCCCGTAAGGAAATACTGGGACTTGAAGATAGATGGCGGGAGGCTCAACATCAAAACGATAAGGACGCTTACGACCAACTTCTTTCAGCTGATCTTACTTTCATCGGAACATCAGGTAGTTTTCGGGACAAA
>JBKPOC010000039.1:0-14077 GCA_046732935.1 Acidobacteriota bacterium
CCCCCGGGACGCGCTAACACCAGCCGCCCGCCCACCAGCAGCGGCACAAATAACTCCCACAGCGAAGCATCGAAGGAGAAAGAAGTCTTGTTCAGGATTCGTTCCGTAGCAGCGAAGGAAAAATGTTGCGTCATCCAGCGCAACCGATTGCTGATCGCCTGGTGCGAGATCATCACGCCCTTCGGCGTCCCGGTTGACCCAGAGGTGTAGATCACATAGGCCAGATTATCCGCGCTTACCGCCACCGCCGGGTTCGCCGTATCACCGCCAACACTCTGAGCATCCACTTCCAGCACCGTCAGTCCAGCCGGCGTCTCGACCACGCTGTTCAACCCGGCCTGTCTCAACAACACCAGCGGCTGTGCATCCGCCAGCATGAATGCCAACCGTGACGCCGGGTAACTCGGATCCAACGGCAGATAGGCGCCTCCAGCCTTGAGCACCGCCAGAATGGAAATGACCATCTCGAAGCTGCGCTCCAGCAGCAACGCCACCACCGTCTCCGGGCCAACACCCAGCCCGCGTAGTTGGTGCGCCAGTTGGTTGGCGCGCTCGTTCAGTTCTCGATACGTCAGCGAGTCGGCGCCAAACACCAGCGCCACCGCTTCCGGCGTGCGCGCTGCCTGCTCCGCGAACAGTTGATGCAGGCATGTGCTACCGCTGAATTCTGTTTTCGTCTTGTTCCACCTGAATAAAATCTGCTCCTGTTCCGCTTCCGCGAGCAGATTCAGGTCATGAAGATGTTGGTCAGGATCAGAGACAATCGCGTCCAGCAACGTCTCGAAGTGGCCCAGCATGCGCGTGATGGTCTCACCATTGAAGAGGTCGGTACTATACTCGAGCGATCCGATCAATCCTGTTTCCGTCTCCTCCATCGTGAGCGTTAAATCGAGCTTCGCAGTACCAAACTCGGTCGCAATGGGTGTCATCTTGAGGCCCGGAAGTGTGAGGCCTTGCGCAGGAGTGTTCTGCACGATGAGCATGACTTGAAAGAGCGGGTTGTAGCTCAAGTTGCGTTCAGCCTGTAGCTCGTCCACTAACTTCTCGAAAGGCACATTCTGATGGTCGTAGCCTTCCAGCGTAGTTGCACGGACACGTCTCAAGAGTTCACGAAACGTCGGATTGCCCGACAGGTGTGTCCGCAACACGATGCTGTTCAGGAAAAATCCGATGAGGTTCTCAATCCCACTATGATTGCGGCCTGCAACGACGGTGCCGACGCTGATGTCATCCTGTCCTGTGTACCGGTGTAAGAGGGTTTGAAACGCTCCCAGGAGCAACATAAACAACGTGACGCCTTCGTCGCGTGTTAAGGCTTTAATCGCATCTGAAAGCTCTTTTGAAAGCTTCAACGATCGGCTCGCGCCACGAAAGCTCTGAACTGGCGGACGAGTTCTATCGGTCGGCAGGTGCAAGAGCGGAGAGCTGTCCTCGAGTTGTTTTTTCCAGTAGGAAAGTTCCGCCGCCAACCTGTCTCCCTGCATCCATTGGCGTTGCCAGTAAGCAAAGTCTGCGTACTGGACCGGCAACTCTGCGAGCAGCGGAGGTTTTCCGCTGGTATAAGACTGATAGAGAGCCGCGATCTCCCGGATAACGATGCCAATGGACCAACCGTCGGAAACGATGTGATGCATAGAGAGCAAAACCACGTGGTCGAGCTTTCCCAGACGCAACAGAGTCGCACGCACAAGCGGGCCGTCTCTGAGATCAAACGGTCGCTGAGCTTCGGCAGTGCTCAATTGGGTTATCGTGGCTTCGCGATTCGCGCTGTCTAAGCCAGACAGATCGACTACAGGTATTGAGAGCGTTTGCGACGGAGAAATGATTTGAACTGGTTCTCCATCAACGGAAGTAAAAGTCGTGCGCAGGATTTCGTGTCGTCGCACGATTTCATTTAGCGACTGCTTGAGTGCAAACGGGTTGAATTCGCCGGCGAGACGGATCGCAAATGGTATGTTGTAGGCAGAGGTGCCCGGATTGAATTGCTCGAGAAACCACAATCGTTGTTGCGCAAAGGAGACCGGCATCTCGGCGCTGCGAGGAACTGGTTTGAGCGTTGGGATTGACGAATCCCTGCCCTTACGCTCTGTCGCCTTTTTTCGCAGTCTGAGTGTCAGAAGCGCCTGCTGATCTGGTGTTAAGTTAGAAATATTTTCCAAGGCACTAACCCCCTGCCCAACTAGAACTAAGTGAGAATTTTTCGATGACTATTAAAAACGGAGTGTCTAAAAGAGGGGACTTTTGGACAAAACCCGCGCTAACCTTCGGTTTCGAGTAGGACTTTTATTTCTTCCGGCGAGAGTTGTTTCAAATCTTCGAACATTTGATTAAGCTCGGCCTGGTCTTCCGCTTCGCTTAGCGCGGCAGTGATGAGGGCGGCCAAATCGTTGATGGTTGCGTTATCAAAAATCGCCTGCAACGTGAGCGAGACGTTGAATGTCTCCTGCACGCGTAAAGCAAGCTGTGTGGCTATCAGCGAGTGGCCACCTAATTCGAAAAAGTCGTCATGTACTCCGACCTGTTCGACCTTAAGAAGCTTTCGCCAGATAGTTGCGAGCTCTTCTTCAAACGGAGTTCGAGGCGCGACAAACGGCGCCGCGAATGATTTTATAGTTTGTGAATTTAACTGGTCCGGCGCAGGAAGCTTCGCGCGATCGACCTTGCCGTTGGCTGTTAATGGCAGCGACTGAATTCGCACAAAGACTGTCGGCATCATGTAATCAGGCAAGCGTTCCTTGAGATGTGACTTCAACTGACTTAAAGCAGACGAATCACCCTTCCCCACCAGATAAGCGATCAACTGTTTCTCACCCAATGCATTCTCCCGGATCATCACGACGGCATCTGTAATCGCTTCATGCTGCCGCAGCGTCGCTTCGATCTCCCCTAATTCAATCCGGTACCCGCGCAGCTTCACCTGATGGTCCACTCGTCCCTGATACTCCAACTCGCCCGTCTCCAGGTACCGCCCCACATCTCCCGTCCGGTACAGTCGCGCCCCCGGCTCCTGGCTGTACGGATGCGGCACGAACCGCTCCGCCGTCAGTTCCGTCCGGCCCCAATAACCGCGCGCCAGTCCCACGCCCCCGATGTACAGTTCGCCGCTGACTCCTACCGGCACACAGTTCATCTGCTCATCCAACACGTACATCTGCATGTTCGCTATCGGCCGCCCGATCGGGACGCAGCTCTCAATTGCCGCTTCTGACTCAACTGCTCCCGCCTCGTGCACGCAGCAACCAACCACTGTCTCGGTTGGTCCGTATTCATTTATCAACCGGATGTCTTCACTTATCGCGCGCCAATGGCTGACCTCTTTCCAACACAAGGCTTCGCCACCGATAACAAGACAGTCAGTTTCTATCTTCTCTTCGCCCCAACCCTGGCGCAGCGCCGCCAAATGAGCCGGTGTGATCTTTACTAGCGAGTAAGGCTCTTCACGCGTTCGCAAGGCTTGTGACAGCGCCGCCACGCCTCTTTCTTCCGGAAGCAGGTGCACCCAGCCGCCGGTGATGAGCGGATTAAATAGCGCGGTCACGCTTAAATCGAAGCTGAGCGAAGAATGCAGCGGGGTGCCGCGGCCGGCCGACAGGTTATAAGCGCGACTTGACCAGGAGAGATAATTCGAAAGTCCGCCATGTGAGATCATCACGCCTTTCGGCTGACCTGTTGAACCTGACGTATAAATCACATACGCCAGATTATCCGCGCTTACTGTCATTTCCGGATTCGCCGTAGTCGAGCCAAACGTCTCCGCCGTCGCTGCTTCACTTGCCTGCTCGTCCACCACGATCACTGCCGTCTCTGCCGGCACTCTCAACAGCGCAGAGTGAGCTCGCTGCCGCAACAACACTCGCGGCTCAGCATCCGCCAGCATGAACGAGAGTCGTTGTTCGGGATAACCTGGATCTAAAGGCAAGTAGGCGCCGCCCGCCTTGAGCACTGCCAATACTGAAACGACCATCTCGACACTGCGATCCATTAACAGTGCCACAATCGATTCTGCTCGCACTCCCACCGACACCAACTGGTGCGCCAGTTGATTAGCTTGCGCGTTCAGTTCCTGGTAAGTCAGCGTCTCCGGACCGCAAATCAGCGCCACTGCATCGGGTGTGCGTGAGACCTGCTCCTCAAACAGTTGGTGAACGGGCGTGGTGGCAACGGAATGAATGGTTGTCGTTCGGTTGAACTCGTATAGGATTCTTGTTTTTTCTTCACTAGTGAGAATTTCTAACTCACCAATGCCGGCTTCAGGATTCCGACAAATACCTTCCAGGAGCAGGCCGAATCGTCCTGCGAGACTTTCAATGTCAGCCGGTGAGAATAGTGCCGAGTGATAGTGAAATTCGGCTGTCAGAGAGTCCGCTGTCCGGAAGCAACAGAGTTTGAGTTTGCATAGTTCGGGACAAGTAAATTGCTTTTGGATAGAAAAGCTCGTCTCCCGTGCATGGAATCTCACCCACTCCTGATATTCGAAAGCGATGGGAAACAAAGACAAACTATCACCACTGCCGGAGGGCGTGTTGCTGTGCTCCCAGATAAAACACTCCTGCCATTTTCGCGCTTCGTCCAGCGAGGCTTGTGCCTGTTCAAGGACGTTAACGAACGTCATCTGTTGCTCCAGACGAGAATGAATCGGCAAGTATTTCGTCAACAGGCCAAACACTTCTTTCAATTCATCATCCGCGCGCCCGTCGAAAGCAGTTTCGACGACGATGTTTGGCTGACGGGTCAGACGAAAAAGCAACACCTGCCAACAGGCCAGGAGGAAAGCCTCAAGCGTCGCGCCGTACTCCTGGCAAAGTGATTCGATCTCAGCAGTTCTTTCATGATGAATACCGGGAAAGATGCCTATCTCAAAACCATTCGCCTCCGCAGCTTTTTTCTCGAAAGGAAGAATCAATGCAGGCCAGGCCCGCGGGTCGTGCGCGCGCCAAAACTCTCTGCCCGCGGCCGCTTCATCCGACTCGAGTAGTTCGTTCAACCATTCGGAGACGACGGCATACTGCACTGGCTCGTCTGAAAAATCCTCGCCGGCATAGCAACGTGCGATTTCCCTAACTAAATTTTGCAATGTCCGGGCATCGGCGCAGAGCGCAGGAAGGCTGATTAACAACACTTGCAAATCTGACGAGAGGACGACGCGACAAAGCTGCAAGACTTCCTGGTGAAAGGTTTCGCGTCCGTGTTTCCGTAACAGTGCTTCGAGACGAGCTTTCTGCTCTGGTCCATTCAGTCTGCTGAGGTCTAAGTCGGTTTCCCAATAAATACTGCTTTCAGAAACGAGCTGAAGAGGGGTTCTCATCCCCGGCAGCGAATGGAAAGTAGTGCGCAGTATCTCCTGGTTTGAAACTACCTGCTCGACTGCCGCATGCAACCTTGCTGAATCGAGGGGCCCTTCAATCGAGACTGCACACCAGACACGATTCGGAAACGCCTCGTTCGCCTGCTGCAATAACCAGACCCGCTTTTGTTGAGGTGAGAGACCAAAACCGTTCACAGCTTCGTTAATGCGATTAGCTTCTTCCACTTGATTTTCCATACGTCTCATTAGCCTTCAGCGGGCCAGCAACTGGCCGCTGGATGTTTGCGTGTCAACTCCCGGGTTGTCCGGTCGCGCATTTTTGTTTCCAGTCTTCTGTTTAATATTTCTGAACAGACTGAGGCGAGCCTTTTTAAACTGCTCTTCTTTTGTTTTCCGGTGTTGCCTATCAAACTCGGCGAGCATCTCGTCGAGCACGCTTAACTTGACCTCGAATTCTGCGGTTACGACGTTCAACAGCATCTCAAACTGCTCGAGCATGTTAGTGACAGTCGTCTCGTCGAACAGGTCCGTGGCGTACAGCAATGAGACATCTAACGCCTGACCGTTGTCTTCGACCGACATCATCAAGTCGAGATTGGTTGTCGCCGGCGTAAAGTTTAAGGGCGTAAGGACGCCGCCTGGAATTTCCAGAGTCTCCTCGATTGCATTTTGAAAAATGAACTTGACCTGGAACAGCGGCGCGTATGTGGAACTCCGCTCAGGTTTGAGAACTTCCACGAGCTTCTCGAACGGTAAGTCCTGATTCGCGTAAGCACGCAAGGCCGTAGTGCGTACTCGATCGAGTAGATCTCTGAAGTTCGGATCGCCGGAAAGGTCTGTGCGGAAGACGAGTTGGTTGACGAAGAAGCCGATCAGCCCTTCAATCTCGCGGGCGTTCCGGTTAGCGACGTCTGTGCCGATGAGCATGTCGTCTTCCTGCGTGTAATGACGCAAGAGAATTTCGAAGACCGTCAGCAAAGTCATGAACTGCGTGACGCCTTCCCGCCTGCTGAGTTGCTTGACGCTTTCCGACAGCGTGCGAGACAGGGACAGCGATTGTGTTGCGCCTCGAGAAGTGCGCACCGCGGGACGTGGCCGGTCCGTGCGAAGGCGCAAAACAGGCTGACTACCGGCGAGTTGCTGCTTCCAGTAAGCAAGTTGCGACTTTTCAACCTCTCCTTGAAGCCACTGCCGTTGCCAATGTGCGAAGTCGGCGTATTGAATCGGCAATTCGGGAAGCGCCGCAGTCTTCCCGGTCGAGAAGGCATCGTAGAGAACGGCTAATTCGCGCACCAGCACGCCCATGGACCAGCCATCACTGATGATGTGATGCATCGTGATGAGTACATAGTGTTGTTCTTCATCAAGACGCAAAATTCGACAGCGCAGCAATGGACCATGCGCGAGGTCAAATGGCAGCGCAGCTTCCTCAACGGCAAGACGCAGTACCTCGTTCTCCCGCACTGCTTCCGTTAACTCGCCGAGATTGACAATCGGCACGCTCACCGGCCGGGCCGGGGCAATAGCTTGCACAGGCAAATCGCCGGCCCTCGGAAAGCTTGTGCGCAGTACTTCGTGTCGCCTGACGATCTCGCTCAGTGTCTGCTCAAACGCAGGGACGTCGAATTTCCCATCGAGGCGCACGGCAAGCGGAATGTTGTACTCAGCACTTGCAGGATTAAACTGGTCTTGAATCCAGAGCCTTTGTTGCGCAAATGAGAGTGGCAAGTCTTCATCGCGTGAGACGGGATGGATGGTCGAAAGTGTGTGGCTGTCGCCGGCGTTAATGATGTTTTTAATGACTGCGGCCAGCCCCGAAACCGTTGGCGCTTCGAATACTGAGTCAACCGGCAACTCTACCTGAAACGCGCTTTGCAAACGCGACGCCATCCTGAGCGCGAGCAGCGAATGACCGCCAAGCTCAAAGAAGTTGGCATCAACGGCTACTTCCTTAAGACCGAGCGTCTCCGCCCAAACTCCCGCGACAATCTCTTCAATTGGCGATGCCTGCTGCGAAGCGCCCGCCGCAAGATCGTCCGCCTTATATTCAGGAAGCGCGTTGCGATCGACCTTGCCGTTGCTCGTGAGCGGCAACGACTCAAGTCGTACGAGCGCGGCGGGTACCATGTATTCCGGCAGACGCTTTCTTAATTCTGCTTTCAATTCATCAACGCTAAGCTCGGCGCCCTCGCTCGGCACGATGTATCCCACCAATGCCTGATCTTCCGCGCCGGCTTCTCTCACGACGACTACCGCCTCCCGCACTTCTTTCAGCTCGACGAGGACAGCCTCAATCTCCCCTAGTTCAACTCGATAACCTCTCACTTTCACTTGAGCGTCCACGCGCCCGACATATTCGAGCCCGCCTTCCGGCAAAAACTTTCCGAGATCGCCCGTGCGATATAAACGTCGCCCCTTTTCTCCGCTCATCGCGTCAGGAATAAACTTCTCGGCGGTCAATGCCGGATGGTTCAAATAACCTCTCGCCACGCCTTCCCCGCCGATGAAGATTTCTCCGACGATGCCGGCCGACACGGGTTTACCTTCTTCGTTTAGCACATAAATCTGCGTGTTTGCGATCGGACGACCAATCGGCACTGCGCCGCTTTGCGTTTGCCCTGCCAGGATTTCGTAAACGCAGCAGCCAACTACTGTCTCGGTTGGGCCATACTCGTTAATAATCCGTGTTAGCGGCGCGTGCTCTTTCCAAAACCGCAAGCTCTCACCCGCTAATGCCTCGCCACCGATGACCAGCGCCCTGGTAGCGTCCATTGCCTCGGCGCCGGGCAAAGACTGGTTGAGCAATCCGAGATGTGCGGGTGTGATCTTCACTAAACTCAGGTTTCCATTCCGGTGCAACCGGTCTCTGAGTCCGAGCAGTCCTGCTTCTTCGTCTACCAGGATGACGCTGCGCCCGCAAAGCAACGGCGTGAACAGGCTTGTCACTGTTAGATCGAAGGCGATTGACGAATGCACAGGAGCACCTGTGCCCTCTGCGACGCGGTAAGCCGCTGTCGCCCAACTGAGATAATTGACGGCGCCTCGATGCGTGATCATCACGCCTTTCGGTCTGCCCGTCGAACCCGAAGTGTAGATGACGTAGGCCAGATGATTCGGCTTAACCTGATTCGGCAACGGCGCGTCATTCTCGTGGTCCAGAAGATTCAAGTCTTCGTCGAAACAGACAACGTGAGGCAGTTGAACGTTCAGGCTCTCTCTCATTTCTCGTGTGGTTAACAGGACTGAGACCTGCGCATCCTGGAGCATGTAAGCCAGGCGCTCTTCGGGATAACCGGGATCGAGTGGCAAATATGCGCCGCCCGCTTTGAGTGTGGCCAGCAGAGCAACGATCATCTCAGGCGTGCGTCGAAAATAGAGGCCGACCAACCGGTCAGGGCCGACGCCGAGCGCGATCAAGTGACGTGCGAGCTGATTGGCGCGTCGATCGAGTTCTGAGTAGGAAAGGAAGGAATCCTTGTAGATGACGGCTGGTTTATCCTTCGAGCGCGCAACTTGTTCTTCAAATAGTTGGTGCAAACACAACTGGTGGGGAAACTCGGCCGTGGTGCGGTTGAAGTCGACGACGAGCGTTTCGCGTTCTGCTTTGGTGAAAATGTCCAGCTTACCGATCGCCATTTCCGGCGTCGCCGCGACGTTCTGTAAAAGAGTCTCAAACTGCATGGCAAGGAGAGTCATGTCCTCGCCGCGACACACATTCGCGTCGTAGTGAAATTGCGTGATTAGGCAATCATCTTTCTCATGACAGGAAAGCTTGACGACGAACCGATCGATACAAACGTATTGTTTGTCGATTGAGAACACGACTTCGCCCGCGGAATAGCTGTCAGACCAGTCCTTTAACTCGAAACACAATGGCGCGAACGAAGTCTCCTTATTCTGCTCGAGCGAAGTATCCGCCGTTACCGTGTTCTGGTTCCAACTAAACCACTCCTGCCATCTCTCGATTTCGCTTTTCTGCTCGTCGGTTTGTTTCAAGACCTGCTCTAACGGTAAGGCATCCGCGAGCCGGCATCGCAGCGGCAGATACTTTGCGAAGAGCCCCGGCACATCTGCGAGCTCTTCATACTTTCGGCCGTCGAACGATGTGCCAATCACATTGTCCGAACCTCCGTTGCGACGCCACAGCAGAATTTGCCAACACGCCAGCATGAAGGTGGAAAGCGAGGTCTCATGTATTTCAACCAGTGATCTGATCCCGGCTAAAAGGTCTGGCGACAGGCGTATGGTGATGCAACGTGGCTCGAACGCGGTGGCGCCATTCGAAGCCTTCTCAAACGGAAACCTGGCCGCAAGCAGTTCCGAAAAATCCCGTTTGTGCCAGTAAGCAATTCCTTCAGCTCCATCTTCCGATTCAAAGAGTTCGTTCTGCCATTCGGACAAGTCGGCATACTGCACGACTTCATCCGTCAGTTCTTCACTAGTGAGGACGGACTCATAGCACCGGCTGATTTCCTGAACCAGAATCTTGAGCGACGAAGCATCTGCGCAGAGAGACGGCAAGTCGATCAGCAAGAGATGACGATGCCCGGAGACGGCAACCAGGGCCAAACGCAGGACCGGGCCCTGGGCGTAGTCAAACGGCACGCGTCTCTGCGCTTTGAACTGTTGCTGGATCCACGTTTGTTGTACTGACTCTCTCGAGTTGGTCAAGTCAGTGCAAGGCAAGTCCGGCGGCCCGCTCAGGCCAACGACTTGAATCGGGATCTTTGTTCCAGGCCGGCGGTGAAACGTCGTGCGCAGTATTTCGTGCCGGCTAACGACCTTTTGTAAAGCTTCTTCCAGAGCCGCCCTGTTCAGATTGCCTTCAATCAAGATCACACACTGAGCATGATAGGCATGGCTCTCCTGCTGTACTTTCCAAAGATGACTCTGTTGGGGTGAAAGTCGAAATCCCTGTATCTGAGTGGCCATTGCTACTGCTACTTTCGCTCTTGCGTGTTGCTGGTGTGGTATGTTTCCAAGGCGTGCTAGACAGCCCTGCGTCTCATGGTCCTGATTTTTTGACGAATAGACTCCTGGCGGTCCTGTTCTCGCGCTGCCTCTGCTTGTCTGTCAGAGGCGGTGAGGATTTCTTCGAGCGTTCTCAACGTGATGTCGGGATGAGCAACAAAACTATCGAGCAGCAGTTCAAAGTTCCTCAGGGTCTGCGCAACCTCAGCCGCGTCAAACCTGCGCGCGTCATATGTGATTTCCACGGACAGGTTCTTGCCCGGCATGACGTCAATCGCTATCGGATAGTTTGCTCGTTCGATGGAACGCGCATTCTGAATTTCCAGCGGCCCGTCCAGGTTCTTTAAGGAATCGTCGAGCGGATAATTCAGGAAGTTCAGGTAACTCTCAAACAGCGGCAGTCCTCGCGGCACTTCACTCCACCCTTGCACCTGGACCAGCGGGCTATGCTCGAATTGCCTCATCTCCACTTGATCTCTCTGAAGTTCGCTCAACCAGCTCCCAATCTGCTGCCCCAGTTTGACCTCGCTTCGCATCGGCAGCGTGTTGATGAACACGCCGATCATGTTTTCGAATCCCTCGAGTTCAGTTGGCCTGCCGGACACTACGACGCCGAACACGACGTCCCGTACGCCGCTGTTGCGACTTAACAGGAGCGCCCACGCGCCCTGTATCACCGTGTTGAGGGTTAACTTTTGCCGGCGGGCGAAAGCTTTCAACTCTTCAGTTCTGGAAGCCGACAAAGTCGTGAGCTGATGAGCGAAGTTTTCCGTTGGCTCAGATTTGCCATTGAAACAGTGTTCGAGACCGAGCGGCGTCGGCGTGGTGAACCCTTCCAGTCTCTTTCGCCAATAAGCTTCGGCCTGTCCCGTATCCTGTTGTCGCAGCCATTCGATGTAATCGCGAAACGGCCGCACTGGTTCTCTCTTCATTGGCTCGCCGCGCAGCCGCGCTTCGTAATTCTCAAACACTTCCTGAACCAACAGGCCCATCGACCAACCGTCTAAAATCAAATGATGCGTGGTCCAGGCGAAGGAAAAGTACGCGTCGTCTTCCTTCATCAAAGCCATCCTCATCAGCGGCCCCTGCTGCACATCAAATCCTCGCTCGCGATCTTCAGCGAGGTAACTTGCCATCGCGGCCACGCGCTGCTCTTCGCTCAACCCGCTCCAGTTGTACTCCGCGATCTCCAACTCGACTCCCACGCGCACCACCTGCACCGGCGCTTTTAATCCTTCCCAGGCGAAACCCGTCCGCAGAATGTCGTGTCGCTGCACGACCTCGCCCCAACTGGCCTTGAAAGCTTCCACGTCAAACCCTGCTCCGAACCGGCAAGTCATCTGCTGCATGTAGACTCCGCTTCGGGGCGCCTGCACAGTGTGAAACAGCAGTCCTTCCTGCAACGGAGACAACGGGTAAATGTCCTCCACCATGTTGCCAACGCGCGCCAGCAAGCGGTCCAACTCCGTCTGCCCAAGCCCGCTCAACTCGAAGTCCGCCGGCGTGTACACGCCTTGTCGTCGTCCCGCACAGTGGGTAATTAGCGAACTCAACGCCTCGGCGTAGGCCGACATCAACTGCTCTACCTGCGTTTGTTCCACCACCTGCGGGCTGAAGTTCCAATCCAGCCGCAGGCGACCGTCACTCACGCTGCCGTTGATCTCGAGAGCATAGTTCAAGGGCGTGTGCTCGCTCTGACTTGCTCCCGCTGACTCAGGTGCTCCGGCAAAGCCGCCCTCGGCAGTCAACACCTGATCGAACTGTCCCAGATAGTTGAAGCCCAGATCCGCTCTCGGCGCGGCTCGTAACGCTTTGCGCACAGAATTGTCAGCTCCGAGATACTTGAGCAGTCCGTAGCCGATCCCATGTCGCGGAATCGCGCGCAGTTGTTCCTTGACATTGCGCACCGCCGCTCCCAGTTCCGAGCCTGCCGCGGAGATGTCCAGCAGCACCGGAAACAGCGTGGTGAACCAACCGAGCGTGCGTCCCAACTCCGCGCCTTCCACCACTTCTTCTTCGCGCCCGTGTCCCTCCAGTTCCAGCCGCAGGCGAGTCTCGCCGGTGACGTTGCGCACCGCTAACGCCAGGGCCGTCAAAAGCAGGTCGTTGATCTGCGTGTGATAAGCCGCTGCCGCCTCATGCAACAGTGAGCTAGTCTGAGTTGCAGTGAAACTTTGTGTGAGAGTGACGGCTGAAGCCTGGGTCGGAGCGGGAGTCACGGGCCAGGGCGGCAGGAAGGCTGAGACCGGGCAGGTTGCCTGGTCCACCCAGTACGCCGCTTCAGACTCGAAGGCGACGGCAGTCACCTGCGCTTGCAACAGCTCAGCCCATTGTTTGAACGAAGTCGTCTTCGCCGGCAACTGTAGCGCTTGGCCGCTCGAAAGTTGCAGCAGCGAAGTTTGCACGTCTTCGAGCAGGATGCGCCACGAGACACCGTCGATGGCCAGATGATGAATGATAATCAGCAGCCGATTGTTGGAAGCAGCCTCATCGGAGAGGAAGAGGGCCAGACGCAGAATCGGACCGGCGGCCAGATTAAGACTCGTTTGTAGACTGGCGGCCGCGGTTTCTATGGCCGTCACGTGAGCTGACTGAGGCAGTTGGCTCAGGTCAATGACCGAGAGCGGCAACGGTTCAATCGATTCGCTGATCGACGCTTGCGTTCTGCCGTCGCGCAGAGGTTGGAACCGCAGCCGCAACGAATCATGATGAAGCATTATCTGCTGCATGATCCGGTGCAGAGTATTTGGCGTGAGATTCCTCGGAACCGAGAGGATCACAGATTGATTGAAATGATGCGGATGTTCCAGGTGAGACTCAAAGAAGGCCTCCTGGATCGGTGTTAATGGAAGTATGCCCGCCGCAGGCTCATGTCGATGACCGGCTTTCGATTTAACTCTGGCCGGTTTGACGCTGGTGGCAACAACAGCTAACTCGGCAATCGTCGGATGTTGAAAGATATTTCGAGCAATAAGTTTCAGACCAGCCTTCGAAGCCTTGGCAATAATGGGAAGAATGAGAATGGAATCGCCGCCCAGTTCAAAGAAGTTGTCGTGGATGCCGATGTTCTCAACCAGTAAAGCCTCGCTCCAAATTCGCGCTAACACCTCTTCAACCGCGTTCCGAGGCGCCGCATACTGTTGCTCGCGCTTGACCTCCGTCTGTTCCAGCAGCGCCAAAGCACGCCGGTCTACCTTCCCGTTACTCGTCAATGGCCATTGCTTCAGCCACACCTGATTTCCCGGCACCATGTACTCCGGCAGCCGTTCGCTCAAGTGCCGCCGCAACTCGCCAGCGCTTACCTCGTGGCCCAGCAGGTAACTCACCAAACGCTTGTGCCCGCTCTCATCCTCCGCCACTACCACTACTGCTTCGCTCACCGCCTCATGCTCGCGCAGTGCCGCTTCGATCTCTCCTAACTCGATCCGATAGCCCCGCACCTTCACTTGCTCGTCGCGCCGCCCCTCGTATTCCAGCCGCCCATCCGGCCGGTATCGCCCGATGTCTCCCGTCCGGTACAGTCTCGCTCCCGCTTCCCGGCTGTACGGGTGCGGCACGAACCGCTCTGCCGTTAGCTCCGGCCGCCCGCGATAGCCGCGCGCCAATCCCACGCCGCCGATGTACAGTTCGCCGCTTACACCCACCGGCACACACTGCAGCCGCTCGTCCAGCACGTACATCTCCATGTTCGCTATCGGCCGCCCGATCGGCACCCCACGGCCCGTCTCTTCGTCCGCTTCCAGCGTTTCCCCCACTTCGTACACGCAACAGCCCACCACCGTCTCCGTTGGGCCATATTCG
>JBKPOC010000040.1:0-5353 GCA_046732935.1 Acidobacteriota bacterium
CTCGGGTTCAAGCTTTAAAAGCTCATCCACGGCCTTTAAGCCGCGTTCAGCTTCGCCTAGACGACGCATAACGATCACTTGGTTCGTGCGCGGAGCAACGTCGTTAGGGGCCAGGCGGATTGCTTCTTGCAGGTCAGGGACCGCTTTCTTAAGTTCGCCAAGCTCCATGTACGCCGCCGCCCGATTATTATAGGCGTCCTTCATGGTCTTATCGATGCGCAGTGCGGTTGTAAAATCTTCGACGGCGATCCTGTAGTCTCTGGTCGCCCCGTTGAGGTCGCCGCGTAACATCAGCTCCAACCCTCGCTGAAAATAAGCTTTGCCGTCGGCCGGGTCGGCCTCTATTCTGCGGCTCCAGCCCTCGATATTCGCGTCAAACTGCTCCAATTCTTCTGCGGTCGCTCGATCCATTGCGGCGAGCTCTTGTAGATTTTGCCGCTCATATAATTCGGCGCGATTTCGAAAGGCGAGTGCGAACCCCGGGTCCAATGCAATGGCTTTATCATAATCCCGTAGGGCGGCGTCATACTCCTCGAGGTCTTGATGCACATTGCCGCGGTTACTGTAGAACATGGGCACGCCTGGATCGATTTCGATGGCCTTATTGAAGGATCGCAGAGCCTCCTTGCGGCGCCTCAGGCCCCGACAGATCGCCCCGCGCTGATTCCAAGCCTTCGCGTTTTTCGGGTCCAACTTCAAGGCAACGTCGATTTCGTCGAGGGCAAGTTGAAATGCGTCGCAATGACACATCGTAATCGCTCTGTTTAAACGCAACGCCGCGTTATTCGGCTCCAAGTCGATTGCCTTTTTAAGGTCCCGCATGGCCTCGTCGTACGCCCCCATGCGTTGGTACGTCAAGGCCCGATTGTTGTATGCCTTCATCATCGTGTTGTCCGCGCGGAGCGCATTCGAGAAGTCGTCAATTGCCCTCCGCAAATGGACGCGCGAACCGGTCCCGTCTGCCAAGGCGAGATACGCCGTTCCGCGGTCGTAATAGGCTTGGGCGTCCGCTGGGTTCTTTTCGATTGTCTCGCTTAACTTCTCAATCAACTTCTCCGAAACGTTAACTTCGCCGTCCTCAACGATCAGCCGAACTTCGTGCTCAGAATTCGTCCTCCTATCTTCTGCCCAGGCCACGGCAATAGGGACCATACATGACGCCAGCAGAACAAGACGTACGGTGGAGCAAGAAAAGGCGTCAAGAATTGATGTCATTGTTGTCAGCCTGTTGTTGGCGCCCAGTTAACCAATTATGCCTTGCATGCGATTTGGCTTGCATCAGGTTCCGCTCAAAACAATAGGTTCGGCGCCCTTTCTTTTTCCGTGATTTTGTCGAGGTCATGGCACGACACCGCGGCCGTATAGCGGCGTCGAAAACGCCTACCCTAGCATACCATCAAAACGATCCTCTGAGTGATCATGAGCTGTTGTTCAAGCGGCGGGCAAACCGCTCGGAAGAGCTTGGCTTCATTCGGTTCCTTGCCCCCAACGCATGTGGTGGAGATGCACGCTGCGGAGTGCGGTGCTGTGGGCGGCAAGATCGAACCTTCGAGGCGTGCGCCGCAGTTTCTGGTCTGATACCGGCCTTAAGCGCGGCGCCGGCAGGCAAGCGCCCCGTGTGCCCTATCACTAACTGGCCCCTAACTGAAAATCCATTCGTGGAGCAGGTGACCTTCCCGCATTGCCGGTGATTCTCGGAGTGCCGAGACGCCTACTAGCCGCCTGCGCCGTGGACCGCCGGATGGGTCGGGAGCCTGCATTTCATTTGCGCCGTAATCTCGGCCGCCGCAAGGCTTGTTGCTCCGGTCCAGACCACCAGTGCCGAAAAGTACATGTTGCACCTCCGGATTCTGCGAGGAGCATTCAATCTGATGTCCGGCTTCCTGCTGGGGCGGCATCGACCTCCGCGCGCAAGGCACGCAGCGGGCAAACGGCGGCGGAAGCCGGCCCCCAAATTCGCAGCCGCCGTCTCTCGCCTAGCCTCTGGGGCGGCCGCATGCCATCGTCCATGTTGCTGCGCGCGGTGAGTAGCCAGTAAAGCGACGAGTCGTGTACTGGATTGTAGCGCGGAGGGTTGCCAAACCCGAACGTGCAGGAAACCCGGATCGTTATCGCGACATTTGGATAAGTAAACGGTCCGGCCGTGTTGGAGAAGCCGGGCTGTCCGTCGAACTAGCGGTTGGCCCTGTTCGGTGATCAGACAACCTAGCACTGACCTATTTGCCGGGCATGATCTCGTTCAGCCGCAACAAGCGGGGCCGTGCTGCAATTCTGGTCCTAGCGAATGATAAGTTCTCAAGCCACGGCGGGCAGACATGGAACTTGGTGAACGGCGCCGACTCGTCCCGAGAACGACATATGGATCAGGCCCCGTTTGCCCCAGTTTCGTCCACGATGGGAATATTCAAGGCTTGGGCTCGCTCGACCAGGTGTGGCGCGGCGGTCTCGGCGACTTTATTGCCGAGCGGCACTTTCGAGGATGTGCCGTCTTTGCGTTCACACAGTAGGTAGTAGTCCGTGCGCTTCCTGCCGCGACGGCCAGTCGACTCTTCGGAAATGAGGCGGATGCGAGTCAAGTCGGCGAATTTTACTTCGTGCACGGCGGTGAGTCCCCAGATCCCAGTGCGCAGGGAAAAATGAGTGTCGTCGACGACCGCCCGATCGAGAAACAGCGAAGGCGCGAGGCCGACGACGGCGACTGGGGACAAAATCAGCAGGCCCCAACCGAAGCGGGTAGACTTTTTCCGCAGATACCATCCGGCAGGGGCGGCGGCGATGCCACCCACCAGCGCGACCAACGGCGCCCAGAGTTCATTGGTGACGGTGATCGTCGAGCCATTGACGTCTTCCCGGACACAACCACCAATCCCGAGCAGCAGGAATGTGGCGAGGCCGGCATAATAAATTGAGCGCGGCATGTGAAGCGGTCCCCTGAAAATGAGCAGAAGAAATTACTCCGACGACTGCGAAAAGCTTCCTCATTGCGGTGCAGGTTTGCATCGTCAAGTCGCCCGAAACCCGGTCTGGCCTGCACGCCAATTGCCGCATCAAACAAACATCTCGACGACGCAGAGCTATGTGCAACTAGTCGAGCGGGAGTCGGCCAGCGCTCAAGCTTTGATAGACTAACGTCGGCGTGGGCTGTATTCAATCTCATTCATCCCAATCCAGAGATCCGGGGAAAGGCGTACGCGGATTCTTTCATTCCGCGACGGCAGTCGAGATTCTGGAAGCGGTGGCGGACCGCCTCGCCGGAGCAAGTCTTTCACGACGTGAAGGAAGTGCATGGCAACGGACAGCAGCAGCTACGCCTGCTCAAAATACGATGCTGGAACACCCGAGTCGTCGTTTGCCGGAGCTCTGAGGCGCCCAATCCTTCTACCTGGCGCTCAGCAGGTGGCTCTTGGTCTCAGTCTTCAGATGGCAAAGATTTGCGGCGTGCGCCGTCGTCCTCAGCGTTGAACTGGTTTGCGCAGGCGTTCACGACCTTCCATGCAGTAGACTCGGCAGCTTTGATGTCGCCATCATTTGCTGTGACGGCAACCACCATATTCTTGCCGGGGATGAACACGACCAGCGCGTACCACATCGTGTTCGATCCGTTATGCCAATACACGGTGTAGGGGATTTCGTCGGTTGGCTGCTTCACCACCCAGCCACAGGCATAGTTATTTAGCTTGGGCGCATGCAGCCGCTTGTAGGTTTCGGCGGCGAGAAGTTTGCCCGCCCCAAGCTCGCCACGCAGGTGTTCCGTTGCGTACTTACAGAGGTTGTCAAGCGTCATGTGAATGGCGCCGGCGGGGCCCATGATCGGAGTATTGTCGTCATCGTCGTTGGCGCTCGCTTTCCAACCAAACCTTCCATGATGGCCACGCGGTTGATCGAGTGTTTTGGACGGGCTCTTCGGCGGACCAAATCCGGCGTCCTTGAGTTCCAGCGGCTCAAAGACTTCACGCTTCACAAGGTCTTCCCAGCTCACGCCGGTAGCACTTTCGGCCATTGCCGCGGCAATTGTGTAGCCGACATTCGAATAGGCAAACTTCTCGCCCGGCGGGTGTGCTGGTTTCTCGGCCATCAGATCGATGACCGCCTGTCGGCGCTCCCGAGTGCATCCAGGACCGAGCGCAGGTTTTTTCAGCATCACTCCCAATGAGAAGTTCGGCGGCGCGCCTGAGGTGTGAGTCAATAGTTGTTGGAGCGTGACCGGCTTCCAGTCCTCGTGGATGGATGCTTCAGAAAAACGCTCCCCGATTGTATCCGTCCACTTCATTTGGCCCGACTCGACCAGTCGCGCAATCATCGTCGCCGTGATGGATTTGGTGATCGAACCCAGGTGCCAGCGATCGCCGAGTTCAATCGGCACGCCGCTGCCGATTTTCCGCTCTCCATCGGCCGCAGACGCCATAACTTTCCCATCGACTACAACCATTGCGGCGAGGCCAACGAGTTTGCTCTCTTTGCGGAGCTCAGTGATCTGGCCCGCGAGCGATGCGCCTCCAGGGCCGTCACTTCTAGGCTCCCCGGCATAGCTGGAATGGAATACCCCGCCAGCCAGCGCGAGGAACACGAGCGCCGCTAGCAGCAGGGTGACTGAAGCCCGGGCGACGGACCCGGCCCTGTAAGTACCCCATGCGAGCAGCGAAAAAATGACGCAATAAATGAGATAGCCCGAATCGAATGCCCCAAATGCCAGAGCGGGGAGCGTAAGCGCCATCAGGAAAGCGATGACGATCGCCAGGACAATAAAATTGGAGGCGCCGATGGCCGGGGCCTCGACATTCCTCTTGGCGAATTCGACGATCACCGGCTTGGCCCTGTAAATGTTCCATGCGAGCAGCCAGGTCACGACGAAGTAAATGAAATAACCGGAGAGAGAGCCGAAATCGAATGGCCCGACTGCCTGGCTGGTGAACAGGCCCAAGGCTACCAACAGGCAAAAGATGAGTGTCGCCAAGGCAATGGACTTGGCCGTCAGGACACTGGACCGGGCGGCGGCCACGGTTTCCACGGGCGCCCCGGAAAACACATCGAAGAGCAAACTAAGCTTGCAGGCGGTCATGCCGTCCCTCCCGGTCATCTTCATGCTCACCGGCCTGGCCAAGCTCGACGCGCCGATCGAGGCGTCGTCCGACTGGCTCAACAGGCGAGCGAGTTTATCGCAACGAGGCGCCAACTCCTTTGCGACAGCTCTCATGCTGACTCTGTAAAATGCCCCATGCAAGCAGCAAAAGTCACGAGGCAATCAACGACTGAGGCAATTCCAGATCACGCATAACTAACAATAATCCCATCGGCTTTGCTACCTTGATTTGTTGCACGGCCTGGCAGAATCTTACGCGAGCATAACTCTTTT
>JBKPOC010000041.1:0-2082 GCA_046732935.1 Acidobacteriota bacterium
CGCCGGCATGGTCCGAGTGATGGTGAGTTACGGCTAAATATTTGATCGGTTTTCCTGGGATAGTTTCCTTGATTTTATCGATCACCTGGCGTGAGTCAGCTCCGACTCCTGGAGCTTCCATTACCCAGATATAGTCCTTGAGATCTATAAACAGGACCTTTAACTCGTCATAGGTCACGATACCAACTATGTAAACGTTTGCGGCAACCTTTGTTACCTTTAAGGAATTTGGAGTCTCGGGAGCAGCAAATTTAAATTCAGGATCCAATTTGAATGCATTGTCGTTCAACGAACTGTTTATTGCGACATCCACATAACGAACTTCCTGCGTGATTTCATTGTCTATTTTTACGATACGGCCAGTCGGCACTTTTTGATTACCGATTGTTTTGTAATCTGGAAAGATTGTTTCCGTCGTTGTATCACCGGCGATCGCATCACTTATCATGCGTTCCCATTTTGAGAGCAATTTGGTTTTGGAATCTATATAGAGCGAGATCTGTTGTCCGGTTTCATTGACGAACGAAATAACCTGGTGAGGACGATTATTGAAACTGGCGACGCCCAGAAAGCGGAGGCTGTTCGCACGTTCAAAAGCGGTGAGAAGAGAGAACTGCGGCAACCAGAAATTTCGATTTCGCCGGGGTGGAGGAGGAGGAAGCTTGCTTATATTCCGGCGGCTCAGATTTTCTTGAAATAATTCCTTGCCGTCAAAAATCTGCCTCTGTTCAACGCGAACTGCCCCCGGAAATTTCATCTTTAAGACGAGACAATAGCGATCATTTTTAATGTCATAGGTAAAATCGTTCCGAAGCGGCGAGCGATCCGCTCCGCCAACCGTTCTACTTTGATTTCGAAACACAACGTCGCCTTCGGAATGAATCGAAAAATTCAGAATGGAGCGAAGCGTTTCGATGCCGCCATACGCTTTGATCGATTCATCCAAAACTTTTCTAGCCTGTTGGTAAGATTGTTGCGTTACGGTTTGTGCAAACACCGGCTGGACACACGAAATGATACAAATAACAAAAACGAGCCCGACTTTTACTCTTCTCATGTTGTTACCCTCCCTTATGCATCCCAACCATGAAGGTGTATCGACATCTTTGAGACGTCTTTTTAAAAAGATGAGTGTTACAGCCCGGGCGGAATTTACTTCCTGCATTGGCCTGCATCTCTCTATCGGACTTCACAGTATTGAGAATTGGCATCTTAAGTTAACCGCGTTACTTTCCTGATTCGTGCTATTTTGTGACTGCGAGGTCTTTGTAATAAATATCCAATTCTCCAATGGCCTTCAATTTGAACACCGCGACGATTCCCGAATTAACTCTCAACCGAGGAAAGGGATCTGCGCTTTATGTCCAATTGGCCAAAGAACTCGAAAACTTCATCGCCTCCGGAACCCTGAAAAGCGGTGATCGGCTCCCCTCCGAAAGAGAGCTTGCCAAACAACTTGGGTTAAGTCGCACCACAGTGGTGAATAGTTACCGAGAGCTCGAATCACGCGGGTTCGTACGTAGTCATGTGGGGCGTGGCACTTTTGTTTGTGCAAATTCAGAATCAACCGACGCCCCTTTTGCATGGCGCGGCAAAGTTTCAGCGACGGCCGAACTCATCAATAGTTCGTGGACGGTAGGTGATCTGATTCGGGATTCGTCAAATCCGGACGTCATCTCTTTTGCTGGCCTGTTACCCGCTCTAAGCTGCTTTCCTACGGATGATTATCGACGCGCGATGGATAAGGTTATTAGATCGGAGGCAGCTCACGGACTCGGCGTTGCGCCAAGCGAGGGAGAATGGCGCTTCCGCACGCAGATTGCTCGTCGCTTTGGCGCCAAGCCGGAGCAGGTCCTAATTGTTTCCGGGGCGCAGGAAGGTTTGGACCTAATTGGTCGTTGTCTGCTCGACCCAGGCGATGCCGTCATTATCGACCGGCCAGGTTATGTGGGTGCGATTCAGAATTTCCGCGCGGCCGGCGCCAGATTGATTGGGTGGGACATTGTGCGTGCCGATTTGAATGAGCTGGAAGATTTGATTCTGCGTTACCGCCCTAAACTCATTTGGACAAATCCGACATTC
>JBKPOC010000042.1:0-59277 GCA_046732935.1 Acidobacteriota bacterium
AGGTTGGGTGCGGCGGCGGTGTGTTGAGCGGGCCGGCGAGTTTCTCGCACAGCGGCTTTCCAAATTCTATTCGGTGTGCTCAATATCGCAGGAGCTGCTGTTTCCCCTTCATCAGTGACGGAACTCAAGCGGCTTAAATCGACATTTGCGAAGCAGTACTGCTTACAGTTCGTAACCCCTGATCCATTTGGCGCCGGAATCGGAGGATAAATATCAATGTTCGATAATCTCGTTGAGTCCAGTTCGCACAAAGACGATATCTCGCGAAAGGGCTCATTCATTGTCGGGACCACGATCATTTACGGAGTGCTCCTGTTGGCGTTCTTCGTCGCAGGCATCTACTGGTATGACGCTAAACTCGGAGAAATGGAACTCGAGTTGACGACGCTAGTGGCTCCAGTGCCCGTGCCCCAGCAACAAAAAGAAGAACAGCCGAAACAGGAAGCAAAACCGGTCAAGGTCGAGCAGAACGTCGACGTTCGTCGTGAGCTGATCGCTGACGTTACCCGAACCGAACTGGTTCCTAAAGAAGTTTCGGCCAAAGCCAGCGACGTTCCGCCAGTCCGACGTGGCGTGACCACCGTGGTCGGAAACACCGACTCGTCAGCCGCTAATGCGATGCCCTCCGGCCCAGGCGCGGGCACCGTTGTTACGGCGCCGACGAAGGTGCAGATCGCCGACGAACCGCCGCCACCGGAGGAAAAGCCAAAGCCCCACGCTCCAATTTCTGGAGGCGTTCTTAACGGCAAAGCAATCAACTTGCCCAAGCCCGGATATCCACCAATTGCCAAAGCAGCCCACGCTTCCGGCACTGTGGTGGTACAGGTGCTCATCGACGAAAACGGCAACGTCGTTTCGGCGACTGCAGTATCGGGGCATCCTTTGCTGACCCAGGCAGCCGTGAGCGCCGCGCGTCAAGCAAAATTCTCCCCAACGAAGCTATCAGGGCAGCCAGTTAAAGTTACCGGAGTGATCCAGTACAACTTCGTGGCCCAGTAACTGCGGAGAGCTTTTGTCGTGTCGCCGCGGTTGCCGTAGGCCGTCCCGGCTTCTCTGCTTGCTATCAATCTAATAAAAACCTTTTTGGAGGGGTTCACCGTGACAATTCTAACCAGTCTTTTAGGAACGAAGGCCATCGGTCTTTTAATGTTGTTTCAGGAAGCCGCGGCCAGTCCGGAGGCTAACAACGCCAACCAGTTCACGCTTACTGAAATGGTGAAGAACATGGGCGGCGTGGCTATCGCCGTCGTTATCGTGCTCCTGATCATGTCCGTGTATTCAATCGCGATCATGGTCGAGCGCTACCTGACTTACTCCGCCGCCAAGAAGCAATCGCGAGAGTTTGCGCCGCGTGTCGCCCAGGCACTCAAGAACGACCGGATCGAAGAAGCCATCAACATCAGCGACAAGCATCGCAAATCGCATTTGGCAATGGTCGTCAGCAGCGGCTTGCAGGAATTTCGCGCACACGACCAGTCGTCTGATATCTCCGGCGACGAGATCGAAGCGTCCAAGCGCGCGTTGCAACGCGCCATCGCCATCAAGACCGCTGAGTTCAAGCGTGGTCTTTCAGGTTTGGCGACCATCGGTTCGACGGCGCCGTTCGTGGGCCTGTTCGGAACCGTGTTCGGCATCATCAACGCGTTCCGCGGTATGAAGAACGCGGAGTCGGCCGGTATCGCGGCGGTCGCGGGCGGAATTTCGGAAGCGTTGTTTACCACCGCACTCGGACTGCTGGTCGCAGTGCCCGCAGTGTGGTTGTTCAACTACTTCACGGGTAAGGTCGACGGCTTCATCGTCGAGATGGACAACTCGGCGTCTGAATTGGTCGACTACTTCATCAAGAACCGTACGAAGCAGTTGAAGGCGTAAGCGCTCGCAGCACATATCCGTCATGGTGAACCCTCGGTGAACCTTCGGTGCGGCGACCGCGCCGCACCAAGTTACCGAAGGTGGTAACGCCAATAGTTACGGACGCTCGGAAGGAGAGTAGTTGTTATGGGAATGTCAGGTGGAGGCGGTGGCGGCCTAACGTCAGAAATTAACGTCACCCCGATGGTCGACATCATGCTCGTGTTGCTGATCATCTTCATGGTGGTCACGCCCTTCTTGCAGCAAGGCATCACGGTCGCGCTGCCGAAGAACATGAACAACCCGGACGTCGATCCGAATATCATCAAAGAATCGTCAATCGTAATTTCCATCCCGAATGATGGACAGTACTACCTCGGCAAGACACAAGTGGCCAAGGAGCAATTGGCCGAGAAAGTCGATACGATGCTCAAGGGTATTAAGAATGAGCAGGATCGGATCGTCTACATCAAGAGCGGCGTCGGGGTGAGTTATGGCGACGTCGTGAACATCATCAACGAGGTGCGAAAGCTCGGAGTCGACAAGATCGGTTTGGTGGCCGATAAGAAGAAGGGCGGCGCCGCAGCGGCGAAGACTTCGTGACCACAGACTGCCACGAAGAAGAAAGATAGAACGAGGAGAAATCTAAGATGGCAATGGGTGGTGCTAAAAAGGGTAGCTCAACAGCCGAACCATATATCAACGTGACGCCGTTGATTGACGTTTTGCTGGTGCTGCTGATTATCTTCATGGTCGTCACGCCGTTGAAGCCCAGCCGGTTCAAGGCTGACATTCCGACTCAGAGAGATCCGAACGAAGACTTGAGCAAACTCAAGCCGAATCCGCTCACGCTGGTCGTGACCATCGGATCCGATCTCCAGATCAAGCTGAACCAGGATAATCTCGGTTCGGTGAACGACACCGCGCCACTCGCGCAGCGGCTTGCGCAGGTCTTCCAACTGCGCAAAGAGCAGCGCGCTTACAAAGTCGGAATGGAAACGCGCTCTGACGTTAAGGAAGAGGACCGCATCGAGAAAACCGTTTTCGTTAAGGCGCCCAGAGCCACGAAATACGGAGACGTTGTAAAGGTGATCGACGCTATCAAGGGCGCCGGTGCAAGTCCGGTGGGTTTGCAAGTAGACGATCTGCCTCAATAAAAAAGGGACGCAGGCGGCAATCGTCGCCAGTCTCGCAAATTGGAGTCACGGATAAATGAAACTCTCTCAGACCAGGATCGCCATGGTTTTGGCGATCCTCGTTGCCACTACCTCCGGGTGCGGAGTTATCAATCGAATCAGAGCAAAGAACCAGTTGAACGAGGCGGCCCGCTCCTACCGCGAAGGCAGATTCGTCGAGGCGGAACAGCACTCACGAGAAGCGGCCCAACTGGATCCCAACAATAAGACCGCGCCCGTATTCATCGCGCGCACGATCCACATGCAGTATCGGCCCGGCGTGCAAACGCCGGAGAACATCGCCAAAGCCCAGCAGGCGATCGAGGCCTACCAGCAGATACTCGCGAAGAATCCGAACGACGAAGACGCTTACAAGGCCATCGCATACCTTTACGGCGCGATCAAGGAAGACGGAAAGCTGCGCGATTGGATTACGGCACGCGCTACCAACGAAGCGACCGAGCCAACCAAGCGAGCGGAAGCTTACGTCGTGCTGGCCAGCAAGGATTGGGATTGCTCTTTCAAGATGACTGAGCTGCCCGCCCACAAGACAACTACCGTCGATCCGAGCAACAACAAAGCCACGGTCTCTTACAAGAAACCGAGTGACCCGAAGGAGTTCGACACCGCGAAGAAGTGCGTGACGCAGGGTTTGGCCGAGGCTGAGAACGCCATCAAGTTCGATCCGAACAACGAATCCGCCTGGTCTTACAAGACGAACCTCCTGCTCGAAGCCTCCAAGCTCGCGGAGATGGACGGCCAGACCGATCAAAAGGCGCAGTATCAGAAAGAGTATGAAGCCGCTCTGAAGCGCACCACCGAACTGAGCGTGGCGAACCAGAAGCGGAAGGAAGAAGAAGCACGTCAGGCAGCGTCGCCACCGAAGGGTTAGGCGCCGCTTTTTAAAACTCAACCTCTTCCACGGTGATGTCCGGGCTCGGCCCGCGGCATCACCTTTTTGCGTTATACTTTCCATATACAGATGATCCGGATCGAAGACATTGTCGAGAAAGTTTCGGCCAACCACGCTCAGGCGGACCTCGATCTGCTGCGGCGGGCTTATCTTTTCTCGGCGAAAGAGCACAAGGGACAGAAACGAGCGTCAGGCGAGTCGTACCTGGTGCATCCGCTCGAAGTCGCCAACATCCTCGCCGATATGAAGCTCGACGAGGTGTCCGTTGCGACCGGTCTGTTGCACGACGTCGTCGAAGACACGCTCGTCGATCTCGACACGATCCGGCGTTATTTCGGCGAAGAGATCACGCACCTCGTCGACGGTCTGACGAAGATCGCGCAGATCAGCAACATCTCGCGTGAGGAACAACAGGCGGAGAACGTTCGCAAGATGCTCCTGGCGATGATCGACGACGTGCGCGTCGTGCTCGTCAAGCTTGCCGATCGTCTGCACAACATGCGAACGCTGCACTACCTCAACCCGGAGAAGCGGAAGCGCATCGCGGAAGAAACGATGGAGATCTTCGCTCCGATTGCCCATCGTTTGGGTATGGGTAAATTGCGAGGAGAACTCGAAGATCTCGCCTTTCGTCATCTTCACCCGGACGACTATCGCGAGCTCGCCGAACAACTCGAAAAGCGTCGCCCTGAGAACGAAGCGTTTTTGAAAGGCGTAACCGCGCGCATTGAAGAGAAGATGAACGAGGCTGAGGTGCCTTTCGTCATTGTCGAGGGCCGCGTCAAACGGCTGTACTCGATCTGGAAAAAACTTCGCCGCCAGAAGATCAGTCTCGATCAGGTCTACGATCTCGTTGCCGCGCGCATCATCACTCCGAATGAAGTGCGCCATTGTTACGCCGCTTTGGGGGTAGTTCACAACAACTGGAAACCTGTTCCCGGCCGTATCAAGGACTGGATCGCGACGCCCCGCGACAATCTTTATCAGTCGCTCCACACGTCGGTAATCGGCTCGAACGGCCAGTCGTTCGAAGTTCAAATCCGCACCGAAGAGATGCATCACGTCGCGGAGGAAGGCGTCGCCGCGCACTGGAAATATAAGGAAGGAAAACGCGGCGCGGCCGAGGACGATCAGGCTTTGCAGGCGTTGCGCTCGCTCGTCGAGTGGACGCAGGAAGTAAAGGATTCGAAAGACTTCCTCGACTCGCTCAAACTCGATCTCTATCCGAAAGACGTTTACGCGTTCACTCCCATGGGCAAAGTCATTCAGTTGCCGCGCGGCGCAACGCCCGTCGACTTCGCCTACATGATTCACACCCAGGTCGGTAACACCTGCACCGGCGCGCGCATCAACGGGCGAATGGTGCCGCTGCGCACGCAGATTCAGAATGGCGACGTCGTCGAGATCATCACGACGTCGAACTCGCACCCTTCGCGCGACTGGCTGAACTTCATCGTCACTTCGCGCGCGCGCAATCGCGTTCGGCATTGGGTGGCGGAACAGCAGCGCACCGAATCGATCGAGATTGGACGAAAGCTCTTCGAAAAAGAAGCCGGCCGTTTTCAGTTGTCGCCGAAAAAGATACTCAGCGATTCGGACCAGAACATGAAACGCATCGCCGGCGAGTACGGTTACGGGCGCGTCGACGACATCCTCGCGGCGATCGGCTACGGCAAGCTGATCCCGCGCAACGTCATCGCGAAATATCTCGGCCCCGAACAATTCGAGCAACTCGACAAGCAAAAAGAATCGCGCCTCCGAAGCGGCGTGCGCGCCGTCAAACGTCTCATTCGTTTGGGCGACGATTCAATATTGGTGCGCGGCGTCGACGATCTGATGGTGACGCGTGCCCGCTGCTGCAATCCGCTTCACGGTGAGGAGATAATCGGCTACGTCACGCGCGGCAAAGGCGTGGCGGTACACACGACCGCCTGCAAGAACGTTTCCCAGTTGATGGTCAACCGCGAGCGGATTGTGGAAGTCGAGTGGGCCGGACGGCCGGAAAAGACGGCGTATGCCGTCAAGCTACTGGCCATCACCGAAAACCGGACCGGAATGATTGCCGGCATCACCGGCGCGATTTCCGACATGAAAACGGGAATTCGCGACGCGCGCGCCTCCGTGGCCTCGGACGAACGCGGACACATCGAGGTAACAGTCGAGGTCTTCGACGTGAAGCACCTCGACAGGGTGATCGGATCGATCAAGGGTGTGCCCGGGGTGCTCGACGTCGAACGTTTGCGAGGCACCGTTTGATTTTGCCCTCGTCAAGGCCTATCTGCTAGAATCCCGCCTTTGCTTAAAGAACCCGTAAAAACGACACAGGCGCCCGCTGCCATCGGCCCCTATTCGCAGGCAATCAAAGCCGGCGGATTTGTCTACGTGTCCGGTCAGATCCCGACCGATCCGGAGACGGGTCAGTTTGTTGCCGGCGGCATCGCCGAACAGACGGAGCGCGTCTTAAAGAATGTCGCGGCGGTTCTCGAAGCTGCCGGAAGCAGTCTCGATCGGGTAGTAAAGACGACGGTGTTCCTGGCGGACATGAACGAATTTACCGCCATGAACGAGGTGTACGCCAGGTTTTTCAGCGAAGCGCCGCCGGCGAGGGCAACGGTCCAGGCGGCCCGTTTACCGCGTGATGCGCGAGTTGAGATTGAAGCAGTAGCGTTGGTTGCAGAATAAAAGAACCGGCGCGACTGGCGCCGGTCGTTCGAATTGAAAACTTATCGGGGGTAGCGACTCGAGCGGCCGGTTTTCAAGCCGCCCGCTTTAAGCGGCTTTGGCAACCTTACCTGCCTTGATGCAGGTGGTGCAGACCTTCATCCGGCGAGCGCCGCCTTCCGGCGACTTCACGCGAATCGATTGAAGATTCGGGTCGAACCGGCGTGGGGTGCGGTTGTTCGCGTGCGAGACATTGTTGCCGAACTGAGGTCCCTTGCCGCAGATTTCACAACGTTTGGCCATACTGTTTTTGCAACCTCCGTAATAGAAAACCAAGGTTTATAGCAAAGGCATTTCTAAGTCGTCAAGCAGCGGCTTGGGCGAGATGCGGATTAATTAAAGGAGCGTAGTTGGAAGTGGGAAAAACCGGAAAACTTCTTGCTGTGGGTTGTTTGGCGGCGTTGAGCCTGTTGATGGGCGCCTGTGCGTCCGGCGGTTCAGAGGCCAGGCAAAACGAGGTGGCCGCAACAGTCAATGGCCGTAACATCATGTCTTCCGAGGTCGAGCGAGCGCTGAACCGGCAGACGGGCGGCAAGCAGTCAAGCCTCAATCAACTGCAACTGGCCCAGGCGCGGCTCCAGATTCTCGCGAATTTGATCCAGCGAGAAGTGCTGTTTCAGCGTGCCGAGCGCGAGAAGGTCCTCCCGACCGATGCTCAAATCGAAACCGCTATTGCGAGCCAAAAGCAGCAGAGCGGCATGACCGACGAGGATTTCGACAAGAGCCTGGCCGCTGAGAACATGAACAGGGAGTCTCTGCGAAATGAGGCTAAAAAGGACCTCGCGATCGCCGCACTGCAAGACAAGTACGCCGGACAGATCAAAGTCAGCGACAGGGAAGTAGAAGACTACTACAGCGCCAACCGCAGCCAATTCGTGAACCAGCGCGGCGTCGAGCTCGCGATGATCATGGTCGATCCCGGCGACAACAGTGCCCAGGGAATAAAGGACGACGCAAAGAACGAGACGGACGCGAAGTTGAAGATCGACAACATCTACCAGCAACTGAAAGGTGGAGCGTCTTTTGCCGACGTCGCCCGTGCAAGGAGCGAAGACTACAACAGCGTTCCTGCGGGCGGCGACATCGGGTTCGCTACCGAAGACGACCTGAAGGGCAACAACTTTCCGCCCGAACTCGTTTCCAATTTGTTCGGCCCGATGCAGGTGGGCGACTACACGCAGCCAACGCGGTTCAGCAGTGGCAAGTGGTACATCTTCAAGCTCGCCGCAAAGCGTCTGCAAACCGAGAACCTGACGTTGGAGAGTCCGGGCGTGCGTCAACAGATTACGCAGGGCCTGACGAATCAGCGCAAACAGATTCTCAATGCCGCGCTGATGGAGACGGCGATGAACGAAGCGAGAATCGTCAACAATCTCGCCGCGAACATGCTGGCGAATCCCAGCAATCTCGGTTTGCGTCCCGCGGGAACTTCGGAAGGACAACCGACGCCGGCTGCGGCCAATCCAGCAGCCACGCAGCAACCAGCTCCGGCTGCGACGAGTGCGCCAGTGACCGTGAAGCCGAGCGGATCGCCGAGTAACAGTAATAAGCCGGCTAACAGCAACAAACCGGCTAACAGCAACAAGTAGTACGTCGTAATATTCCTGCGTGTCTCCGCCTCCTCAAACGCGGAGACACAAAGCACCTCCATGTTGTTCCGTCTTTCAGAAGTGCATAAGTCGTATGGCGTTCAGGACGTGCTGCGGGGCACGTCTTTGCAAGTGAATGCCGGCGAGCACGTCGGACTGGTCGGACGAAACGGCGCCGGAAAGAGCACGATTTTTCGTCTCGTCAGGAGCGACGAGACTGCGGATCGCGGCGAGGTTGTGCGAGCCCGCGGCGTGAAGTTGGGCCTGCTGGACCAGCACGTTCATTTCAAACCCGGTTCGACTGTTCACGAATCGGCGTTGGCGGCGTTCGGACGGTTGCAGCAGATCGAGCACGAGATGCACGAGCTCGAGCATCGCATGGCGGACGCGGGTGATGATCTCGAAAAGATCCTCGAGCGCTACAGCGACCTGCAACAGGAGTTTGAGCACGAAGGCGGTTTCGAGTACGCGGCGCGAGCTGAGGCGATCCTGCAGGGGCTTGGGTTCGAGCGAGAGATGTGGTCGTTGGAGACGGAAAAGCTTTCCGGCGGCCAACAGAACCGTCTCGGACTCGCCTGTTTGCTGCTCGCCGCGCCTGACGTTCTACTGCTCGACGAACCAACAAATCATCTGGACGTGAACGCGGTCGAGTGGCTCGAAGAGTTCCTCACCGACTATCCATCTGCCTACGTGATTATCAGTCACGATCGCTACTTCCTCGATCGTTCGTGCCGCCGCATCATCGAGCTCGAAAACGGCCGCGCTTCGAGTTACACCGGCAACTACTCCGAGTATCTCGTCGAGCGTGAAGAGCGTCGCGAAGCGCAGCAACGCGCTTACGATAATCAACAGCAGTTGATCGCGAAGACGGAAGAGTTTATTCGCCGCAACATCGCGGGGCAAAAGACGAAACAAGCGAAGTCGCGGCGCAAGATGCTCGAGAAGCTCGAACGCCTCGACGCGGTCCGGCCCGATCAGTCGTCAGGCGACTTTCGTCTTCAGGCGATCGAGCGCACCGGAAATCATGTGCTCACGGTCACCGATCTTTCGGTTGGTTATCCTGAGAAGCTGCTGGCGGCGAAGATCTCGTTCATTCTGCGGCGCGGCGAATGCTTGGGAATCATTGGCCCAAACGGCTCGGGCAAGACGACGTTTCTGAAGACGATCATGAACAAGCTCGATTCGCTGGCTGGTGAGGTCCGCTGGGGAACGAAGGTGCAGATCGGTTACTACGCGCAGCAGCTCGACGATCTCGACGATCGCAACGAGATCATCATGGAGTTGCGTCGCGTCGCGCCGTCTACCGCGACTGCCGGAGAGCTGCGTTCGTTTCTCGCAAAGTTTCTTTTCACTGGCGACGACGTTTACAAACACGTTCGCGATCTTTCAGGCGGTGAAAAGGGACGGCTGGCGCTGGCGAAGCTGATCTACTCGCGAGTGAACGTGCTCGTTCTCGACGAGCCGACGAACCATCTGGACATTCCTTCGCGTGAGGCGCTCGAAGAAGCGTTGGCGGCTTATGAGGGCACTATCATCACCATTAGCCACGATCGGTATTTTCTCGATCGCGTGGCGACGCAGATCCTCGCGTTGGATGGCGCCGGCGGGGCTGAACATTACGATGGCGACTACACCGAGTATCACGAGTGGAAAATGGGAATCCGTGAAGTGTCAGTCGTTAGCGAACCTGAAGACGAGAACCTTGTGACAGTCGCTGCACCTGTTGTCGAAGAACCTCCTCCACCCAAATCGAAAACCGCTCCGAAAAAACCCGGCGTCAAGGTCATCAAGAAAAAGAAACCGGATAACAGGACACCCGATCTCGTCGAAAGCGACATCGCTCGAGTAGAACAGCGGCTCAACGAGATCTCACAACAGATGGGCACACCCGAAGTCGCGCGCGATGCCGACCGCCTGATCGCGCTCAACGACGAGTATCAGCAAACCGAAACCCTTCTCAAAAATCTTTACGACGAATGGGACCGCATAAGTCAGGAACCCGCCCGCGCCTGAAGCCGAGAAGCGGGGACGGGGAGATGCGGGGACGAGAGATCGTCTCCCTGTCTCCGCATCGCCCCTTCCCCCAATCTTATCGTGTGCCTTTTTGTGGCTAAAGACTCACGAGCGGCAGCGATCGGTACCGCTTTCCAGTCAACCGCGCCAGCGCGTTCACCACTGCCGGAGAGATCACGGGAACAGGCGGTTCACCGCATCCGGTCGGCGGCTCAGTGCTCGGCACGATGTGAACGTCCACAGCCACCGGCGCATCGACGATGTACGGCGGAACATAACCATCGAAGTTACTTTGTTCCACTCTTCCGTTCTTCAACGTGATCGCGCCTTTGGCCATCAACTGCAACAGACCAAACCCGACTCCCGCCTGAAACTGGCTCTCGACCGTCAGCGGGTTTACTGCCAACCCGCAATCGACTGCCAGAGTCGCTCGATGAATCCGTGGACGCTTGTTTTCGATCGACACGTCGACAGCGCATGCGACGCCAGTGTCGAAACACTCGTGACACGAGATGCCGACCGCATGACCCTCGGGTAGATTGTTCCGCCACGACGCGCTGGCTTTCTCGAGCAGATCGAGCGTTCGCAGCAGTTTCTTCGCTTCCGGTTTCAGTAGCTTGCGCCGGTAGGCTATCGGATCCATTCGCGCGCGCGTCGCGAGTTCGTCGATCAGCGTCTCCATCACGAACGCCGTGTGCGTGTGGCCCACCGAACGCCACCAGAGCACCGGCACATTCACTTTCGGATGATGCGCAGAGAGGTGAAGATTGGGAATGTTGTAGTGAGTGTCGGCGGCGCCTTCCGTCGCGGTTGAGTCCACGCCATTCTTTACCACAAACGCTGCGAACGGCGTGTCTGCTGTTATCGACTGTCCAACGATCACATGACGCCAGGCAGCAGGAAAACCATCAGCGCCAATGCCGACTTCGACGCGATGGAAATGCATCGGCCGATAGTAACCACCCTGCACGTCGTCCTCGCGAGTCCAGACGAGTTTGACCGGAGTTCCTCGCAGACGTTTGGCAATCATCGCCGCTTCGCGTTGGACGTGAGAGTCAGCGACGGCGCGCCGGCCGAAGCCACCGCCGGCCATCTCCGTGTGAAACGTCACCTGCTCCGGCTTCAATCCCAGGACTTCGGCGACCGCCATGTGATCGACAGTCTGAAACTGCGATCCCGCCCACACTTCCGCCCGCTCGCCGTCGAAGCGCACCGTCGTGTTCAGCGGCTCCATCGGCGAATGTGACAGAAATGGAAACTCAAACTCCGCGACGATCCGGTTAGGCGCGGCGATTTGATCGAGCGCTTTCGGATCGCCGTTGCTGACGGCGACGTTTCCCGGCGTTGCCGCAAGCTGTTTATACCTGGTCCACAACTCGGCGCTGTCGGCCGCTTCAACACCGGTCAGATCCCATTCGATCTTGAGCTTGCTTCGCGCTTGTTTTGCCGGCCAGAACTTGTCCGCAACTACCGCGACGCCGCTGCCCTTTACGAGCGGGATCTCGAAGATGTTGAGAACGCCTTCGATGCGCCGCGCTTCGTCGTCTCCGATGCTCTTTACGCGCGCGCCGAACACGGGCGGGTGCGCAACCACGGCCACTTTCATCCCCGGCAGATCCAGATCCAGACCAAACTTCAGCGAGCCGTCACACTTCGCCCGGCTGTCGAGTCGTTTTACTTTCTTGCCGACCAGCCTCAGATCCGACGCGTTCTTCAGCGAGACTTTCGGCGGCACTGGTTTGCGCGCTGCGTCGCTTGCCAGTTCAAAGTAAGTGGCCGAACGTCCGCCTGGACCGTGGACCACGCTTGCTTCGGTGCGGCATTGGTCCGGAGTCGTGTTCCAGCGGTCTGCTGCCGCCGCGACGAGCATCGCGCGCGTTCTCGCGCCGAGTTCACGATACTGCTGGTACGAATGCGCGATCGAGCCGGAGCCGCCGACCATCTGGATTCCAAACAGCGGGTCCTTGTAGACGTCCGCCGCGGGCGCGAGGTTCGCGATCACGTTGGACCAGTCAGCATCCATTTCGTCCGCCAGCAGCATCGGCAGCGCGGTTTGCACGCCCTGCCCAAACTCGAGCCGGTTCACTTGGATCACGATCTTGCCGTCGGGCCTAATGTTGACGAACGCGTCCGGCGGGTAGACTTTCGCTTGCGCCGGCTGATTTCCTTCCTGGGCCAGAACTCGATCAGCGGCGTGCGGATCCAGATACAGCGACACGAAGAGTCCGCCGGCGGCGGCGAAAGACACGCGCAGAAAACCACGCCGGTTCAAGTCGTGATCAATCGAGGCCACCATCATGCGCCTCCTTTGTTCAGTTGAGCAGCGGCATTCTTGATTGCTTCGCGAATGCGCGGGTAGGTGGCGCAACGGCAGATGTTTCCGCCCATCGACTCGTCGATGTTCCTATCTGTCGGCTTCCGGTTGGCTTTGAGCAGCGCAACGGCGGCCATGATCTGTCCGCTCTGGCAGTAGCCGCATTGCACGACGTCCGTTTCAACCCACGTGGCTTGGACGACTCGTCCGACTGCGTCTTGCCCGACACCTTCGATCGTCATGATGGGACGGTCGCCAACGTGCGAGATCGGAACGACACAGGAACGTGCGGCGACACCGCCGAGGTGGACCGTGCATGCTCCGCACGCGCTGATGCCGCAGCCAAACTTCGTCCCCGTCATTTTCAGATCTTCGCGCAGCACCCAGAGCAGCGGTGTTGACGGATCCGTCGTTACCTCTCGTCGTCTTCCGTTTACGGTTATTTGGTAGATGGCCATTGTTGGTAATCCTATTTTTCTGCTGGACACGGCGTGCTGGCCTCGACCCAGCGGCGAGTCGCGGCAACGAATTGTTCGTGTGTCATTGGCGGCAGTGTACGCATCGTGCCGTCCGGCCTGCGGCCCGGGTTCCACGCCCATTTCACCAGCGGCTCTTCTTCGTGGTGTTTGAGGAGGCCTGGCCCGTCGAGGTTGTGGTTCAGCGAACGGTCGGTAATTGCACGACAGACGGCAGCGCTCGAAAGCGGTTGATCGTTCAGATCCTGCCAGCGCATTGAGAGTGGGGCGAGGTGCCAGTTCTGACCGCCGGGAACGCCGGTGCTGTCGGCGTTGGTTTCCTGATGACAGCTCGCGCAATTCAATCCCGGTACGCCTTTGCCTCCGGGTCCACGCACAACGTTCGCGACGTGACGGTGTCGATCGTCGCCCTGCTGCGGATAGTTCGTCGCGGTGTGACAGTTGATGCACCGCGGGTGAGTCAGCACTGAATAGACCTGTTCCCATGCGGCAAGTCCTTGCGCTGTCGCCGGTGGATGGGGCTTGGCTCGTTCAAGAGCACTGATGCCAAGCACCGTCACGGCGATAACTGACACCAAAACAGCTACACGAATCCCGGACATCAGATTCCTCCTCAAATTATTTTTGCGTTTGGCGGAGTATAATCAATGTCAAATGTTTTCGCGATCCAAACCTGTCATCGGCGTGATTCATGTCGGAGCGTTACCTGGAACGCCGCACAGTTCGCAACGCGTGGCTGAATTGGCCGCATCGGCTGTGGAGGAGGCGAAGCTTTATCGAGAAGCCGGCGTCGATGGCGTGATCGTCGAGAACATGCACGACGTGCCGTACCTGCGTGGTGCGGTTGGACCGGAGATTGTCGCAGCGATGACGGCGATCGCCACAGAGGTGAAGGCCGCATGTCGTTTGCCGTTGGGCGTTCAATTACTCGCCGGTGCAAACATTGAAGCGATGGCCGTCGCCCATGCTGCTGGTCTGGATTTCATTCGCGCGGAGGGTTACGCGTACGCTCACGTCGCAGATGAGGGATTGATCCAAGCGTCGGCGGCCGAGCTGCTCCGTTACCGCAAAATGATCGGGGCTGAACGTGTCCAGGTGTGGGCTGATGTGAAGAAGAAACATGCGGCGCATGCGATCACGGCGGATGTCAGTTTAGGCGAGACTGCGGAGACGGTGGAATTCATGGGAGCCGCTTGCGTCATCGTAACCGGCAGTGCGACGGGCAAAGCACCGAACGTTGCAGACGTGCAGGAAGCGAAGAATCATTGCCGGTTGCCAGTGTTTCTTGGTTCCGGGATCACCGCGAGCAACGTCGCCGGGTTTTACGATCACGCTGACGGGTTCATTATCGGGTCGGCGTTCAAGGTTGATGGGGTGTGGAGCAATACGATCGACACGGCACGGGTTAACAAAGTGATTACCGTGCTAAACAGACTTCGGCAAAGTGATTAGTAGGAAACCGCCGGTTGATTGTGATCGTAATGGCTGTATCAACCACCTAAAAGGACCACCAGAATGAGCAAAGAGTATTTATCAGGCACGATACTCAGCGACCATGATGTGACTTTGGCGATACCTGGCGACGTCGAACGCGTCAGGATGCGTTTGACCGATGCCCTGCAAAAGCTGGGTTACAGGGTACTCGGTGAGCAGCCGCTTCATGCCAAGCGCCGTAAAGCCTGCTCCGCCTGGGATTGCTCTTTGAATGCACTCGATTACCCGACGACCGTAATGATCTCTTTAAAGCAGACGAATAATGTAGCGGTCGTTGCTACGTTCAACTACGAGGTCAAGAGCTACATACCGATCACGAAAGGCGACAAGCAGACGCTCGTGCGCGAAGCGGAAGCGATGGCGGCGTTGGCCACCGAGCGCCTCGCCATCTCAGCCTGCCGCGCTTGTGGAACTCAAGTCACTGACGAGTCGCACTTCTGCCGCCGCTGTGGAGCGCCGCTTGTTTTGGATGTGCCGGAACTGGAAGTCCTGCGTCTGACTCGCGCGACACGTGGCAGCTATCACAACATCTTTTCGGGAATGCTCGTGGTGTTGTTGGCGCTTCTGTTTGTTGCCCTTTTCTATCTACTCCCTGGCCCGACGATCTACTGGCCGCTAATCTGGATGGCGCTCGCATTTGCCGCTTATGCGGCTTTTCTGTTGGTTCAAGGAGCTTGGCAACTTCACCGCACGTTGAATCCAAAGTCGACGAAGACTATCGGCATCGGCGCGCAGCCAGCTTTTGTCTCGCCGGCAGTGACGACGGCTCTACCGCCTGCGCGGCCTGGTGCATCCGTTACGGAAGCGACAACCGATCTCTTAGTCAACGATCGCCGCGTGCCCGAAGCCGTTCGACGGGATAATCGCACGACCGCGGAAATCGATGCTGAACGTCTGACGATGTAAGATTAGTCATAAACGTATAAAGAGGAGCAGCTATGCCGACAAGAAAAGCTGAGGCGCAATGGGAAGGGAACCTGGCGGAAGGTAATGGACGGTTGAAGCTGGGGAGTGGTGCTTTTGATGGTCCTTACTCGTTCAAGTCGAGGTTTGAAGAAGGGCAGTCAGCGACGAACCCGGAGGAGTTGATTGGCGCGGCGCATGCCGGGTGTTTCACAATGGCGCTGACTGCGCAACTCTCGCGCGCCGGCATCACACCCACTCGCATCCACACCACTGCGCAAGTCAAACTCGAGAAAGTCGGCGACGCGTTTTCGATTACGAAGATTGATCTCGCGACGGAAGCGGAGATTCCGGGGATTGATGATCCGACGTTTCAAAAGTACGCCCTCGATGCAAAGCAGAACTGCCCGGTGTCGAAAGCACTGGCGGGCACGGACATCGGTTTGACCGCCCGGCTCCTCTGAATGTCTACTTTTGAATGGACTGACACCTTGGCGAACGGCAGCGCTCGGGGTTATATTCTGTCGCCGTACTCAGACCAACGTTCGTCGACCTGCAATTCCACCATGGAGGCGCGCATGATTGGTACCATTATTGCCCGTCGGGCTGTCGCTCGCTCATTCCTGGCCTTGAACAACCATGACCTTGCGACATTCATGAAGCCGTGGCGGGATGACTGCGAGTTCACCTACCCGGGCGAGATCCCTGCGAGTGGCGTGTACAAGGGCAAGGCCGCCGTCGAAGCTTGGTTCGCCCGCTTCTTGAAGCAATTTCCCTCGATCAAGTTCGACGTCCAGGACGTGTGTATGAGCAAAATCTTGGACTTCGTTGGCACCAACGTGGTCGCGGTGCACTGGGAAGTCGATCTGACCAACCGCGATGGTTGGTCCAGCCACAGCAACGGCGTGACTATCATTCACCTTCAGCGAGGCAAGGCGTTGCGATCGAAGGATTACATCTTCGATTTGGGCGAGAAATTCCGGCACAATTGGAGCTTGACGTGAGTGAGCCCACGCCGGCGCTGCGCTAGGCACCCGGTGCTGTTCAAGGTTTGCGCGCTATGATCTCGGCAGCTACGATCTCGCCCGAAGCCAGCCCACCTTCCATGTAGCTCACCCATTCGGGGGAAAGTTCGGAGCCGGCCCAATGCACGCGGCCATGCGGCTGGGCCAGGGCCGGCCCAAGCAGCGATACCGCACCGGGCGCGAGGTTGGCGATTGGGCAACCTCCGGTCCACTCTTGCTGGCCCCAGTCGAATTCATGGTAGTCGGTTGGCTCTGCGGCCTTCGGCCCAAACCACAACTTCATGCTCTCGAGCACGTCCCGCTTGCGCTCGGCCGGAGGCCGAGCCGACCAATGTGCGGCTGCGTTGCCCACGACGAAAGCCAAGAGGCACGGCTGATTGTCGATGCGGTTACTGTTATCGAACACCGCCGATATCGGGTAGCGATCCGACAGCACCGTTCCGGTGTACCCCTTATCCCGCCAAAACGTCTTGTCGTAGGTCAGCAGGCATTTCACCGTCGAGCCCATGAACGAGCGGTCGACGATCGCCTTGCGCGTGTACGGGAGATCCGGGATGAAGCGGATCCTCGAAACCAATGGCAGCGGGACGGAGACCACTGCATGGCGACCACGCCAGTTGCCGGCCGCACTGCGCACGGCTACGCCGTGGCCATCCTGCTCGATCACGCTTACCGGCGCCTCCAGCACGACCCGGTCACCCAGCGCCTCGGCCATGTGCAGCGACATCGCCTGCGAGCCGAGCGCGAAGCGAAACATCTGTCCTTCGCTCACGGCCTCCAGGCCATCGGTGGTCTGCAGGAAATGCAGGAAGTTCAGCATCGACACTTGCGAAGAGTCGGCGCCGAACATGCCGCGCGTGACCGAGCTATAGAAGCCCTGAACCTCCGCGGTGTGTAGCGACGACTCGTCCTCCCAGGCCCTGACCGTGAGGCTGTCCCAGTGGATCGCACGCTTCGCGGCCCACGGCTCCTTCGCGGGCACCTTGCGACGCTCGTACTCCAACTTGAGCGCTGAAGCCCCGAGTCCGAGCATGTTGATGAGCGGCGGGTCGATCAGCGAGAGTCGCGGGATCGTGCCCTTGAACGTGCCGATCGAGCCGTTGTAGTCGCGGATCTTGAGGCCGTTTTCGACTTGCTCGACGCGGATGAGCTCGAGCCCGTACTCCCTGGCTAGCGCGTGCACGCGGTGTTGCTTCGCACCGACGAACTGACCGCCCATGTCGAAGCGGCCGTTGCCGACCTTGCCCAGCAAGGTGCGGCCGCCGACGCGGTCGCGGGCCTCGAGCACTGCGACCGACAACCCAGCCTTGGTGAGGTGGCGAGCCGCGCTTAATCCGGACAACCCCGCCCCTACCACGACGACATCGACGTTCTTCGTGTTTGTTTCCGACATTTGTCGAATCTCCGAGGACGTGGACACTTCCCGTGCTACGGGCGTGAAGTCATGTTCGTCAGCGCCGCAGCCGGAGCACTATGCAGGGGATGACCAAGCCGACGACCTCGACGGCGATAAAAACCATGGTGAGCGTGTTTGGTATCCCATCGACAATCATGCTGTATACGCGTGCCAGCAGGAACAGGCTGAAGATCACGACGGCCAACCATAGCGCGAGGTTTCGCTCGTCTTCGCGGTAGGCCGTGCGGAAGAACAGCAGCGCGGCGGCGCCGAACATGCCGGCATACGCCGTTCGCAGTTCGGACCGCCCGGACACACTGGGCAAGTCGAGGCCGAGCTGTCCGAAGAAATAGTCGGGTATAAACAGCCCTTGCGCGCCCATTGCGAGGAAGCCGACGCCGAGCAAGAGCAACACGACCTTGGAGATGGACTCGAGTTTAATCATTCGCCCCTCCACTGTGCGGTCTCAGTTGATGAATATTCGGCGCTTCGGAGCGACAAAGTCAACTGCAAAGTGCCGTTTCGGGAATCTACGCAGCAACATAGCCACGCCGATAACCACCATTAGTAATGATGATCTGAGGATGTTTGTTTCGTGTCAATAAGCAATTGCATCCTGCATCCATTTATCTTTGTGAGTTGTGAGAGATAAAAGATCGTTCCGGTTCTAAATCGATAAGTAGTTTTCCTTGACAGCGGGAGCGGCCAGACCTAGACTCAGGCATCAACCGTTGTAACAATTGGCCGAAAGACCTCTACCTCGGTTCCATCTTTCGGAGGCTTCACTTGGATAGGATAGCCCCAAACAGACGAATGGTTTCGAACGTGGCCCTTAGCGAGGGTTGCGGAGTATCTCGATGAGTGCACTCAAGAGAGGAGATTAACTATGAGCACTCGGCAGGATGAAATGAGAGACAGGGGAGACATTGGCAGAGGAGCACGCCGGGACATACGCGACACCGGCAGAAACGTGAGAGAGGCCGGCGGCGACATCATCAATAATTGGTGCGGCCTTTGGAGCAACCTGCTTTCGGGTGTGAGCGACGCGATCTCACCACGATCACGAACGACGCGGTCTTCAAACGTCAATTATGACGACGATGATAGATCAGGCGGTCTCTTCTTTTGTGATGGAGGTGAATTCCGAATTTCTTGCGGCCCAGGCGGAGGTGCCCGCGAGCGGAATGACGATGCAAGCGCAGAGGGAGAGAGCCGCAGGCCATCAGCGAGATATTCAGATCGCGACCGCGAAGTGGAAGTCAAAACCTAAGCGTAGCTGGAGCCGGCTACAATAGGGAAGTGGTGAACAATAGTCGCATGGTTGCATTACTTCTCACTGGAAACAAGGAAGGATCGGCAACCTTTTATGGCTGAAATAGTGATTCGCTATTGTGCCACTTGAAGACTCAAACCACGGGCGACCCGGGTGGCCGGCCTACTGCGCGAAAAACTAAATGTCGAAGTTGCGATCGAGCCAGGTCACTTTGGCGAGTTTTCCGTCTACGCTGGAGAGCAAATTATAAAGCAACGGAAACTACCCTTTTTACCCAGTGACGCTGAGATTATTGAAAGCGTCGAGAATTATTTGACCGGCTCGTCCGAAGACTCAGCGCCATAGCTGGAAGGCAGCATCTCATGCGAGTTCCTTACGAACGGATACACTGGAATTTAATCAGTAAGGAAGAACTGAAGGCATTTGCAAGCCCCAGTCCCGGCCCATGGCTGAAAGCCGTTGCGATAGAATGGACCATCATCGCGGCGACGATCTGGGCCTGCAATACCTTCAGTTTCTGGTGGGTATGGATAATCGGATTTTTTGTCATCGGCACGCGTCAGCACGCGTTGGGAGTACTCGCGCACGATGCATCACATCACCTCGTTGCCCACTCACTATCCTGGAACGATCGATTAGGTAACTTTCTTTCAGCTTATCCGCTGTCGTTTACAGTCGAGGGCTTTAGATCGACGCATCTGCGTCATCACTGGTATCTCGAAACGCCCGCTGATCCATCAAAGATCAGCATTGACTACCATCCTCACGAGTGGACTTTTCCGATGGCGAAATGGAGCTTCATCGGAATGATATTTAGAGATCTGACAGGTCTGAGTCAGAAATCCTCCGCTTCGCTGTTGGGGTACCTTTGGAAGATCCCGGGCGGCCGGCGAAAACATATCATTCGTATGGTAGCGTTGCATCTCTTCTTCATCACCCTCTCAGCCATCACCGGCCATATTTGGACATATATCATTCTTTGGATATTGCCACTCTTCACAGTGGCCGTTACTTGTTACCGAATTCGTTCAATCGCCGAGCATTCGGGCATCGGGTTGCATGAAGATCGTTATCGGCGGGACATAGTTGATTCGCTGATGACAACCCGGACCACACTCGGCAATCCTATCCTGGGGTTCATTTTTGCTCCTTACAATATTAGTTATCATATCGAGCATCACCTCTATCCGTATGTGCCGGTGTTCCGATTGAATCAGCTTCACAGGCGCTTGCGAGAGAACTCGATTTACAAATCGAAGGCACACATCACCCGCGGCTATCTGCAACTTTTCCGTGAATTGATTGGCTCAAACGCAGAAACAACACCTACTCCCGATCGTTCTCACGGCGGGGCGGTACTCCGGTAACGAAAGTCTTAAGGCCGTCATCCGAAAGACTCCGGCAGAATACATCGAGCTTGATATCAGGAGGTCAACATGCTCACGCTTAGAGATGTCATTGACGATCTATTTATGTGTTTGGGCCCTTTGCGAGCCTGCCAGGAACCGATCGAAGATCGATGTGTTAACCCTGTGCAAGAACGCATAATCGATCCTTTAGTTGACAACTGCGTCGATCCAATTCAACAAGCGCTTGAAATAAACCCGCTGGGGTTCAGTCCGATATTCGGCATCAAACCGTCGCTACCGCAATTCAACACACCGTCTCAACAGGATAGCCGCGCGGCGCAACTGGCGCGGACGCAGCCCAATTACCAGTACAACTACTCGCTGGTAAGGACTTTTCGAGCCGAGGAACGCAATGGCCGTAGAGTGGGCGTCCAGGGCCGAGGTATTGCCGTATTAGATGCGCTGCCGTTTAGCCAATTGCCATCCATATTCTGGCTCATGTTAGTGGTCCAACATGCCCTGACCCTGCTCGACAACCTGCTGCTGGTACTCGATCTGGTTGGTCAACCATCGCGACGGCAAAGGCGTGCCCAGGGCAAAGTAGATGCCGGCGCGGCGGGCCGCCTTGCGGCTACTGCCGGCGCTGAACCTGATATCACGACTATTGCACTCGAGGACATAACACCTGAGGAGGTCGAGCGTCAGAAAGAGGACGTGCGGGAACTCCGCCGCAATATCCTCGGTACTCTTACGTGGAGTCGTCAAATTGCTCGCCAGCTCGAAAATGGAAACGATGATGACGTGGAGCGCCTGCGTTCCCTGACGCCTGCCGCGGATTACCGGACTTATGAACGCTCAGAGCTGTGTCCGTGCGTGCGTTGTTCGCCGCAAAACTTCACGAAGGAAATGTTTGAAGACCTCAAAGCACAACTTTCGCTTCTCGTCGAGAAGATATTGCTGCTTCCAGGTATCAACAAACAGCCGCGTAGCGTCAGGGCCTACAACGATCTTTTCCAAAGGGTTCCGCTGCCAACGTTTGCTTTGACTTTTCAAAGCGATGAGGTTTTTGCATTGCAACGAATAGCGGGTCAGAACCCGGTTGTACTTGAAAGGATCGAATGGACCGACGCCTGGGCCAAGAAGTTTCCAGTGACGGCGGCCCAGTACTCCCGCGTCATGGGAGATCAGGACAATCTCAAGTCAGCAGGTCAGGACGGCCGGCTCTACATCTGCGATTACCAGGTGAGCCTGGGAAATGCCATTGCCGGCGACTTTCCGTTCGAGCGTCAAAAATACATCTTTGCTCCCCTGGCACTGTTCGCTCTCGCAAGGAACGATCGGAGTGTTATCAAGGCGGTTGCAATCCAGATTGGACAGGAACCCGCTGCCGACAACCCCATTATCACTCCCGCTGATGGATGGAACTGGGAGATCGCCAAGACGATTGTTCAGAATTCCGATTGCAATGACAGCGAATTCTACCGGCACCTCGGACGAGGACATTTGCTCAGCGAAGCTTTTGGCCTGGCTACCTACCGCCAGTTGCCCAGACAGCATCCGTTGTACGTACTGCTGACCCCGCATTTCGATAATATGTTTGCCACCAACAACACGGCGGTCACTTCCATCAATGAGGAAAATACCTATCTCAACGTTACGCATGCGATATTCTCAGGGACGATTCCTTCGACGTTGGGCATCGCTGCGAACGCCGTCAGTACGGTGAACTTTACCGCCAACATGCTGCCCAATGATCTCAGGCGCCGGGGTGTCGACGATCCGGAATTACTCCCGAATTATCCTTTTCGCGAAGATGCCTTGTTGATTTGGAACACGATACATGACTGGGTTGATGACTATGTGAGTCTTTATTACCAATCAGATGCCGACGTCGTGGGCGACTACGAATTGCAGAATTGGGTGCTCGAAGTAAGTTCGCGCAATGGCGGCCGAATTCAGGGCGTCGGGGATAACGGCGTCGGCGGTCGCATCGCCACTATCGATTACCTGGTGGATTGCATCACGGACGTCATTTACGTTGCCAGTGCTCATCATGCGCTAACCAACTTCCCGCTTGAAGACTATGAGATCTACTCGCCCGGATGGCCGGGAGCGATTTATCAAGATGCGCCGAAGAAGGCAAATGGTGCAACTCGGAGGGATTGGCTGGGTTACCTGGCGCCCCTCAATGTCTCTCTGCTGCAACAGGCGTTGGGCTACACAGTCGGAGGAGTTTATTTCACGACGCTGGGTCGTTATCCTCTCTGCCATTTTGCGGATGCCAGTGTGCGAGTGCCGTTACTGAAGTTTCAAAATGCACTCAGCAGAGTTGAAGAGATAATTAACGAGAGGAACCAAACCCGGCTATTGAGATACCCGTACTTATTGCCGTCGCGCATCCCGCAGAGTACAAATATCTGAAACTGTCTGGCTAAGTGGTCAACTCCCTCACAAGTTGCCGGAAACTCCTCGTGACCCGAGCACGCACGAAGTAGGCGGGCTGTCTCATCAGCACGTTGTGCAAACGCTTAAGCCGAAACACAGGGACAGACGGGTAAAGATGATGTTCGATATGGTAGGACATGTAATAGGGCGCCAGCAGAAACCCTGTAATCGGACACCCGAAGGTAGTGCGCGTCGTCGCCATTGTATTTACCTGTACGCGGTTGTATCTTTTTTCCGGCCGGTAGAGACCGGAATGTTCGGCGGCGGTGCGTAGCCGAAAACAAAGCAGAGCAACCGTGAAGAGCGGCACTAACCAGAGCAAAACATAGGTCCAGATGTGACCGGTAAGTAGAGCGATTGTGATTGCCACGCCGTGAAAAAAGACAATCTTGAAAATGTGCGGCCACTTGTTGCCTTGAATTACCCAGATGTACTTGTACAACTTGGTTGTCTGAAACTGATAAATACCGATTACGTCGCGCGCCAGCATTAAGAAGAAGCGGCGTTTGGGCATCGGATAGGTCCAGTCTTTTGGATAGTTATCAATTCCAGCACGTTCGGGATCTACAGCAGTATCGAGATAACGATGATGTATGAGATGGTTAGTGCGATAGCCTTCGACGGGATAAGTCAGAGCGTAAGCTGCTAACCAATTTGCCAGCAGATCATTCCAGAATTTACTGCGCGCGACGTTGTAGTGGACTCCTTCATGAGCCATGATTCCAAAAGCGTGCTGCCTGGTTCCAATAACAACCGCACCCAGCACCCAAACCCACCAGTACGGAAAGAGATTGCAAACCACCATCGTCAGCCCCACGATGGTCCATTCCAGCAGCACAGCCAGAAGCCAGGTTCCCAGCGCGGGCTGTGAAAATTCTCGAAGGCTCTGGTTGTCTAAAAAGTGACGTTCGCTGAGTGGCTCCTCAATTGCGGCGGCGTTATCCATCTCCACTCCTTCCAACTTGCAATAAGTCCTCTCTGCTTAGGCTTATTATCCTGCGCTTTCACGCATAATCAAAGATGTCACACGATTCTTAAGAAAGCTCCATTGAGAGTAGGCCAGGTGCCCGACGAGCCTGAGTTTACTCTCATTGCAATTGGCATGATCCAGGGTTCCGTCAACGTACATCTCTTTGGTTTTGTTACGCTGTAATTTTCCGCTCGATGTGCGGGGCAGACTGCCTCGCTCGAGTTGAACCACATCGGCCAGTCTCAGTCCCAGACTCTCCAATACGCGAGCTTTGATTTCGTCGTTCAATTGCTGTCGAGCCAGAGGTTTCACTTTGGTTTCGGTGCAAACAATAACTCTTTCAGGTTCGGCGGGACTTGCGTGCGCATTGAGACTGAAAGCGACTACCCTGCCGCGACGGACACCGGGCACGTTTGAAACAACCCATTCGATATCCGAAGGATAATAATTTCGTCCCGCCACGATTATGAGATCCTTGATTCGGCCGCAGACGAAAAGCTCATCGTCGAGAAGAAAACCGAGATCGCCGGTGTGCAACCAACCTTCTTTCAACACAGCTTTAGTCGCTCCGGGATTGTTGTAATAGCCTCTCATCATTGAAGGGCCACGAATTACAATCTCACCGATGCTGCGGGGAGCGCACTCTTTGCCGTCATCGTCAAGTATTCGGATTTCGTGCTCCGGGAACCGGCGTCCGCTGCTGACCAATGTGAGGGCCGAATTATCGTCCGGCTCAACGACTGGTTCAGCAAAGTTTTTGTCGGTCAAGGTCTTGGCACAAACGCGCTCAGCGCGCGGTATCGTCCCTACTTCAGTAAACGATACGGCAAGTGTGTTCTCAGCCAGTCCGTAAGCCAACAGAAAGGCTTCAGGCTTGAAACCCACCGGTTTGAATTTGTTAGTGAAGCTTTCGAGTGTCGCCAACTGAATAGGTTCAGAGCCACACCCTGCGACACGCCAGTTTGAGAGGTCGAGCGTTTCCATATCACGCTCGCGTACGCGCGAGGCACACAGTCCGTAGCCAAAGTTTGGAGCAAAGCTGACGGTGGCACGAAATTGCGTCATCCGTCGGAGCCATTCGATGGGACGTTTAAGAAACGTGAATGGCGGCATTATGACAGTAGGAATGCAGTTCAAAATCGGCGTTAGGACGAAGCCGATAAGCCCCATGTCATGATAGAGAGGCAGCCAGGAACAGCCGATGTCATCAGGTGTGATCTTCAGTCCACTCACCATACATTCAGCGTTAGCTTCGAGACTGCCATAGGTTACAACTACCCCTTTGGGTTGAGCAGTGCTTCCGGAAGTGAACTGAAGAAAAGCAATGTCGTCGGGACGCAAATGAGCGATCGGAGCCTGAGAATCATCAATGCCAAGTCCGTCTACTGTGCAAATTGATCGCAAACTCCCGCCAATCAAAGACCCCAGCACGGATTTAATCTGTCCCGACGTAATTAGCATCGAGGCGCCGCTGGTATGCAGGATGTGACGAGCGTGAGACAAATAGAAACCAAGTTTGCCGAGACCAAGAGGTGGGTACATCGGCACAGGAACCAGGCCGGCGTGCATGGCGCCAAGAAATGAAAAAACAAATTCGGCATTATCGGGTAAAGCTAACGCGACCCGGTCCCCGGCTCGCAGTCCTCTGCGCAGCATAGCCGCCGCATACTTCGCCGCCCCTTGCGCGAGCTCTTCATAGGAATAGAAAGATTCACCCGCATCGTCGATGAAGGTGAAGCCGCGTCGCGTATCACCTCGAGCAGCCGCATCGTAAAGGGCGTTTGGGATGGGTCTTAAATTACTCATGCAGCACTCTCTGCACTTTTCTTGCTTTCGCAGAGCGAGACGAGGTTCTGCGCAATATCCCCGACGGTCTTTAGTTCAGGAAGTTTCTCCATCGGGATTACAACGTCGAAATGTTCTTCTATCTCAGCAACGAGTTCAGCCGTGTCCAGGGAATCCAGGTTGAGGTCCGCAATTAATTTCGTATCTTTCGTCACTTCGCGGTGGCAAAAACGAGATACGACGTCGATTGCTTCGGCATAGACGTTTTGTGTTCCATCGGTCGACATCTTAGACCAGCGCCACTACCGAGTCCTGGTTGCTTTCCACTAATTGAAACTGAATCGTTTCCGCCAGCTCATGGCTGTTTTGGGCCAGAAAGTCGCGAATCGTTGCCGACTCCTCGACAAACCGTCGCTGACAGATCGCGACTGTATCGAGCGTCGTGTGCGGAAACTCAAGCCCCATGCTCTGCAACTGTGCCAGGTTTGTGGTTTCAAACTTCCAGGGGTGGCTGGCAATCTCGAGGTTGACCGAAGCCAGACCAAGCAGCGCACGTTGGCGCGTATTGATTTCCCTGATCGGAATGTCTGACATTTTCAGGTAGTAATAAACCAGGCGCGGTCGCAAACACTCAGTGATCCACAAATGCCAGAGGTCGCGCATGTCCGGCAGATTGTCGTTAGCAGAGACCAGATTCAGAATTGAATTGGCCGGCAGCATTCGAAATGCCGCCAGAAAGATTTTCTGAAACGCGTCTTGATGGACCAGGCTAAGCGGCTGTTCCGGCGCCAGCGCGTGAATGTCCTGGTTCCAGGTCCGGCACAACAGCCTCTCCATGCCGGACCACAACTGATAGAGACCATACTGCTTGCCGCTGTAATGCCCATCACGGCTATCGCCAATTACAATGGAGGGTCTCAGGATAAGAAAGGGCAGACCTGAATCTGCTACCACTCGCTCTGCCGCACGCTTCGTGCGAGTGTATTCGGTTGGGTCGACCTGTGGTTCGGGGTGAAGCTGTTCCGGCACAATCGAATCAAGATAGCCGCTGCTGAATGCAGTCGACATGTAAATAAAGCGACGTATCCCCCAGCGTTGTCCTTGCGTGACAAGATTACTGGTGAAATCGACGTTGACGGTTTGCAGAGTTGAGCGGTCGAAATAATCGAGACAGCCGGCACAGTGAATAATTTCGTCGACGCCGAACTCATTCACGGCGCCGTCGAGTTCGTGAAGCGATTCAATTGGAGGCAGGGGTACGAGGTGGAGACGGTCAAGAAAGGCCGGATCGAAATGCTCACCCTGCACCTCGATCTCAGCACGCACGGGACGAATGAAACTCTCGAGATCGTTACCCGGACGTACTGGAAGAACGAGATTTACGTCTTCATTGACCAGTAAGGTCGCAGCGACTAACCCCCCGAGATAGCCGGTAGCGCCAGTCAGCATTATGCTGCGTGCGCCATTTGATGTCGTCATTGACTAACCCCTCAAAATCAGCACAAGCTAGCAGCACTTGGTCTTGGCTGCCGTATCACCGGGGGCACAGCAAGCCTCACCTGATGCCTCTTTAAGCCCGATAGCGATACGGCCCATGCCTTCATACGCAGACATGCTGGCAATCAATGGATTTGTGACCGAGGGGTTAAAGCCCACGCTATCGAGCGTCTTGATGTAACGTTCCAGAGCTTCAATCCTGAGTGTCTCGATATCAGTTTTGATACTCGAGAGTCGCAGGCTGCCACAGTCTATTGACAACTCATCGCACAGGAAGTAGCAACTGGTGCTGATCATGCCAAACAGCTCCGGCATGACTCGGTGATGGGCCCAAACGAGAGCGTCGTGAACCGCCTCAGAATCTTCGGGAATTAACGCCTGAATGCGCTTGGTGCCGATTTCAAGATGATCCAACTCATCCTGGAGGATATTGGCGGCCACCGCTGCTGTTTGCGGATCAGTATCGCTTTCGCGCGCGAGAGTGGTGTAGAGCATGATCGCCATCGTCTCGGTCATCAGATCCTGAATGACCAGGCATGCAGCCAGGTTCTTTTTGGACACCGCGGCCGAGAAATGCTTGCGGATATTGTTCCACTGCGGCTCCACAATTCGCCTTTGTACGCCGAAGTCGAGACTGTTTCCCAATTTGGCCAGGAGAAGAATGTGTTTGCATTCCTCTTTAGCCTGATTAACGGCCTCAATTTTGGCTTCGACGGTCGGCATTAGATGAACCATCTCGGAATAGTTTTCGATGGCCATTACTTCGCCGGCGATTGCGTTTGAGACAATGTACGAAAGCAGGTTGAAGTAGCCGTCTTCGCGGTCAACTCCCGTCCGAGGAGGAGCATCAGCAATCGGCGTTTCCTGCGGGACCTGTTGCGCGACAACAGATTGTGATGGGTTCTGTTCCATGCAAGCCTCCTGTCCCCGCCAGGCACAGGCTGGTCGGGGCGAAAAGAGCGAACTCAGAGGAATCGCTATTTCTTTCTCTTGAGTATCTTCAGGCAGTCGAGTCCGATGCTGGATCTGCCTGGGACCTCATAAGACGCCATCCCAGCGATAAGCTGATTGGTGATTTTCATGTCGAAATTGGCCTGGTCGAGCATGGCAATGTAATGCTCGAGAGAGGCAATCTTGAGGAGGTCCAGGTCTACATAGACGGTGCCTTTGTCCACAGTATCGCAATCAAGATTGTGATCACTGCAGAGGAAATCACACGACTGATGCACCATCTCGAAAAGATTCGGCATCACCTTGTGGTGGGACCAAACAAGCGCGTCATGAACTTGATCCGAATCCTGCTCCATCAAGGCCTGAATCCGTTTGATGCCGATCTCCAGATGATCCAGTTCATCCTGCAAGAGGTTAGCAGCAACGGCCTGTGTTTCGGTGTCGCCATTGGCTGCGCTCCCGAAGACCTTGTAAAGCCCGATGGCCAGACTCTCGACCATCAGATCCTGAATAATGAGGCAGGCTGCGAGATCTTTCTTACGCGCCGCTTCGTGAAATGCCGCGCGTACGTTAGCCCATTGCGGCTCTACCATGGTTTCCGTGATGGGAAACCCTACGTTCTTAGCAAGTTTCTCTAAAAGTAGAATGTGCTTGCATTCTTCCTTGGCCTGATTCACCGTTTCAATCTTACTGTCGGTGTCGGGCATCAAGTGCACCATTTCGCCATAGTTCTCAATCGCCATGATTTCACCCTTGCGGGCGTTCGACACGACGAATGACAAAAGCTTCATATAACCATCGGTGCGGGGGAAAGGGGGTGGATGCACGGAGTGATGTGGAACCGCAGGCGCTCCAACCGTGAACTCTTCCATGATTTATCTCCTTAAAGGTGAGATCCGTGAGTTCGTGACCCAGCGGAAGGTCAAAAACAAGCAAGCAAGTATCGCGCATTATCCCTTGGACGGCCGGACCGCGGATGCGAGGACGAGGTTGAAACCCTTCCCAAAAGCCAGGGATCGGTCTAGTTCAAAGGATGCGTAAGCGTAGCTCTGTGCTATGTCCCTGTCAAGAAGATTTAGCGTGAGCTTGACGATCGACGCGATGTGCGACTTAATAGAGCAAGTTACTCACCTCCACAAGTGAGCCCGTTCTGAACCACAAACAGAAGGAGCAAACAAGAATGGCGACAGATAACGACGATAGGGATCGAGAAGAAACTCTCCGTATCGTGCGCAAGCAGACTGAAAGGACGAACCAGGCGTGCAGCCTTCTGTTCCAGTCCTGGCTTAACCTGAGTTCTCAGATCGTCGTGGGATCCGTAGAAAGCGTCGCCACGACTTTAAGAGATCTGAACGACCTCTATTGTGACCCGCGTGCCGGCTTGGGCACGGACGAAAGCAGCACGCGGCGAAGGCGCCGAGATACGATCGATTAGCTTTTCGGATGGATTTTCGACGGTGGATAGCGCTCTACTTGTTTTGTTAGTGGCCGGTCCAGTCGGAGCCATAGACGTGATCTATTTTCATCTCTGGAAATTCCGACTGTTTGAGCGGTCTGAATCAGTAAAAGAAGAAACCACTCACCTTATTCGCGGAGTCCTGGCGCCAACAACAACCGCAATCCTTCTGCTCGGCTATCCTCATGGTTTGTGGTTTTGGATCGTCACTGCCACATTTGCTTTCGACTCACTCAACACGTTCCTGGACGTAATCTTTGAACCTGGCAGCCGTGCTCCCCGCGGTGTTCCGCCCGCTGAGTTAGCAATTCATTTTGTTGGTACCAGCATGATGGGGGCCGCGTGGGCCTTGTACATGGTGTTGGGCTGGAACAATCGTCTCCAACCCACCGCGTTGATTCCGCGCACAAACGGACTATTCCCCGAGTGGAGCATCAATATGGGACTGGCGGCTGTGTGCGGCGCCTATGTTTTGGTGACATTCGAAGCGTACCTGTTTCTGCGCGCAATCATGAGGCGCCGCGCACAAAATCTAAGGCTCAACGAAGTCTAAACCAGATAACGGCCATCCCCAGGAATGTGACCCCGAGTAATACCCAAAGTACGGGATTCATGACTCGTTGCCATGAGCCCGATCTGTCCGCACTCAGGATAAGCAGCAGCGCCAGAGTCATCGAGATGATCGCCAGTGAGATTAAACGCGCGCGTTTGTTCGCAGATCGGCGCGACTGTTCTGATTCTCTGGATTGTACGGACAGGACGAACCGCCCTTCAGACAGATCTGACAACAGTTGGTGAAGATGGCCGGGCCCGGATTGGGCAAGCTCGTTGAGTTGCATGACCCAGGATGTGACGCGATTCGGATGAAAACTCGAGATCAGACGTTCCATCTGCAACCCCTGAAAGAACTGGCGCCCCGCGTCGCGAAGATTGGCTTCAGCTCGAAGGTGGTAGGCGACCGACTCTGAGGTAAGTAGCGTGCGGTACATCGAAAGAACCGACGTCGGCGGCCTCATGTCGTGTACCCGGGCCAACTGCATCAAGGTCACCATATAACCGGCGGTTGGTGAGTGCGTGTGCAGGTCGGTGGGGGTATCTTCCAGGTTGGATAACCAGCGGTTCGTCTCGATAAAAAACTCGCGGCGAAACGCCTCGGGATCCGTCATCGGTCCGGGAATAAAGATCTGCGAAATCGCGCGATACATGCCATGCGTGTCATTGTGGTAAAGAGCCGTCAGATAGTCCGTCTGTACCGCTTGCACGGTAACGTCAAGAACATCTGTAAGACCGAAATCAACGAGACCGATCACGTTTCCTTCCATGGCGATGAGATTGCCCGGATGGAGGTCAGCATGAAAGAACCGCAAACGGAAAATCTGATCGAGTGAGGTCTCTATCAGACGTCTTGCAAGTAGATCACGATCAAGACCACGCTCCCGGATTTGTTCGAAATTGTTTTGCCGGACAAACCTGATCAGATCGCTAAACGGCAGTCCCGGAAGGTATTCGGTGGTGATAACACGGGAAGTGGAAAACTGCGGAAAGGGCCGCGGAATCCGCACAGTTCGTTCATCGTATAATTCCTCGAACATGCGCGTGTGATTGCTTAGTTCCTTTTTGAAATCGAGCTCCAGTGTGAGCCACCGTTCCAGCTCAGCCACCAACTCTGCGGGAGATATATACGGAGCAATGCCTGAGATTTTCAGAAAGCCTGCCAGCCAGCGAATCTTCCGAAGGTCGCGTTTGATTTGCGCAGGCAGACCGGGGCGCTGCACTTTAATTGCGACCGTTTCGCCATCCATCGTTTCACCTAAATGAACCTGGGCAATGGAACCGGCAGCCAAAGGTTCAGGCGATACACTTGCGAACACGACTTCAGGGTCAGCCCCTAATTCTTTCCTGATCGTCTCGCGTATTACTTCCCAGGAAGTTGACGGAGCACGGTCTACCAGGCGCAACAGTTCGTCGCAATACTCCTGCGGCAATATGTCAGGACGAAGCGCGAGAAACTGGCCGATCTTGATAAACGTCGGACCTAGCCTAACCAGCAAACGGATCAAACGTTCCGGGCCTGGGCCAGCGCTTTCCTGAGTAGCATCGACGTGGTCGCGATTCAGTCGCGAATGAACCGTGCGATCAGCGCCGTTGTCAGTAGAAGGATTGCTGTCCATAGAAGTATTTGCCCAACCAGACCAAAAGACATGCTGGCTGCAAGTAATACCAGTGAACCACACAGGATCGGAAGCACCAGAAGCAACGTCTGCTGCTCGTGCGACCGGCTGGTCGACCTGTTGGAACTTTGTACTAACGACAGACCGTCTTCACCTTCAGCGAAGCCGCGGAGGAGTTGCGCGGTTTGGCGCGGCGAGTCCTGCTTGAGGCCCACGGCAGTATTGAACAGCTCACGGTTTCTGAATAACCGGAGCAGCCGCTCCACCGGCGTCGGACGCACTTCATAAAAGAACTCGCGCAGGAACCCTAGCAGATCGAAGTGCTTTCCGAGGCGCAGGCCAGTGGCGTCGAGCGTAAGCAGCGCGCGCCAGAACAGCAGTGTATCCATGCTCATCTGCACATTGTTTCGGCGCACGGCCGCGATGAACTCAGTGATGTATGTTCCGAGGTGACGCTCTGAGAGGGCGGCTTCTTCCTGAAGCGAGGCCTCGTGCCAGCGATGCATAATGGCGTGAATATCACGTCTGAGTTGCTGCATGTCCGTTTGTGCTGTCGGTTGAAGCAGCGTCACGAAGTGGCGGTAACTCTGTTCAATGTTGCCAAAAGACAGACTCTCGATGTACGAGGCGAATGTTTCCCGTCGTTCGGCCGTAAGTTGGCCAAAGATGCCAAAATCAACGAATACGACAGTACCATCGTCAAGCAGGAAGATGTTGCCGGGATGTGGGTCCGCATGAAAGAAACCCGTGACGAAGAGCTGTCGCAGACAAGCTCGCGAAAGGTTTCGTACTGCTTCTGAGATATCAAGGTGGGGAGCACGCTGACGCAGTTCCGAGGTGCGGCCGGTTTCCAGCAACTGCAGGATCTCGGAAAGTTTGTAGCCATGGACAAAGTCCATTGTGAGGACGCGAGATGTTGTCAGGTCCCAGTGAATTCTCGGCGCCGTATCATGTTGCCCGGCATTAGCTCTGAGGCGATCAGCGGTTCGCCCTTCTGTCTTAAAGTCCATTTCGCGCTGCGTATACGTCGCAAACTCGTTGATCGCAGCAACCATCGATTGTGGGCCAAAAAGCTGGAGGTAGTCGCCTATGCGCGCTGCGCGTCGAAAGTTGCGAATGTCGGCGGCGAATATTCGTGAGATGCCGGGTCGTTGAACTTTCACTGCGACTTCGGCGCCGTCAAACGTGACGGCGCGGTGCACCTGGGCGACCGATGCTGCGGCTATGCACTGCAAACCAAAATTACGAAACAAGTCTTCAACCGGCTGGCCGAATTCTTCGGCGAGAATGGTTTTCACCGCACCGGGCGGCAACGGAGCGACGTCGTCAAACAGCTTGGCCAGTTCACGACAAATTGCCTCCGGAAGAATGTCGAACCGCATGGCCAGAAACTGGCCCAACTTCACATAGGTGATTCCCATTCGTTGGAGTGACTTGCGTACCCGCCTTCCAATGACTGCTGGTGAATCACGGATCCCGACGAGTCTACGAACCAACAACGGTGTCGCGGTGCGCAGCAGTACGAATATCAAAAGTAGTACTCTTTGGAGATCGAGAAATAGGTCGGCTATCGTCGTCTTGCGGCGCTGGTGGGGAATGCTTGTGAGTAGACGAAAAGCGTCAATCATCGGCCCAGTATACTCCTGTTGCCATAGCTTAACGCCACAATCGTAAGTAGTTGGGCCGTGAGCCATTCCGATTTTTGCGTGACAAGATATTCTTGACATGAGTGGGGCATAGGTGTAGTTTGTCGGCCTGTTACACGAATAAAAGCGACGCTACGTCACGGGAACCTGGCAAGGTAACGGTCTATGTGTCGCTTTTGGATTGCCGACGTATTCCTCAGACTCTCCGCGATGCTGAGTGCACCCTCAGACCTCTGGAAGAATCGGTAGACCTTCTCATCAAATAGCGTAAACCTAACGGGAGACGAACATGGCGAGGGTACTCATCGCCTGTATCGGCGGTTTTTTAGGAGCGGGCAAAACTACTGCACTGCGGGCAGCGGCGTTGGAGTTAAAAGGCCGGGGCTTGAAGGTCGGAATCATCACCAATGATCAGGGGACAGGACTCGTCGATACAGCAACTGTCCGCGATCTCGACGTTCCCATTCGAGAGATAGGTGGAGGGTGCTTTTGCTGCAAGTTTGAAGATCTAGTTACCGAGGCGGAACAGATCCTGAACCAGGAAAAGCCGGACGTCATTCTCGCCGAGGCAGTCGGCAGTTGCACAGATCTCTCGGCGACAGTGTATCAGCCGTTGCGAAAGTATTACGGTCATCAGTTCGATCTCGCTCCATTGTCGATCATCGTGGAGCCTGAGCGCATTAGCACGTTATTGAATGAGAGCAGCAATGGATTCCCGGACACTGTCCGTTACCTCTTCGAAAAACAACTTGCCGAAGCGGATCTGATCGTTCTCAATAAAACCGACGCCGTCGGTTTATCCGAGGTCGAAACTCTCACTCGTCGCCTCAGCTCTCTCGTAAAAGATGTACCGGTTCATCGCATGAGCGCACTTAACGGCGAAGGGGTTCCGGAGTGGGTCGATACTCTGCTGAGCAGAAAAACCGCCGGCAAGCACATTCTCGACATCGACTACAACCTCTACGCGAAAGCAGAAGCTGCGCTGGGCTGGCTCAACGCTACCGTCGAGGTTACGGCGCCTCACGATTTTTCACCTCGCGAGCTTGCTGGATCGCTGATCGAAACCATGCAACGTGGCGTCGTGCAGGACGGCATGGAGATCGCCCACCTGAAAATATTGGTCGCCACCGACACTGAAACTGATCACATCGCACTTACCAACAATCGCGGCGCGCCGCAGTGGAGCGTCGGCGAACTCTTTCCCAACGTGCGCGAGTTGTCGCTGATGATTAACGCTCGAGTTCATGCAACCCCAGAACAGCTAACCAGAGTAACGCAACATTCGCTGTCGGCAAGTGAAACGGATTTCGGAGTGAAGACGAAAGTAGTCCATTTGGAGTCGTTCACACCGCTGCCGCCCAAACCTCGCTATCGATTTGCTGAAACGACACCTTGAGCGCCATCGCGCGCCGAAGGTGGTTAAATGGAGATCCTCATGTACTACGTCCCACTTATCTTCATCGCTGCAATCTTCTTGTCGTATGCCAACGGCGCCAATGACAATTTCAAGGGCGTCGCTACGCTGTTTGGTTCCGGAGCGACTAACTATAAAAAGGCGCTGGCATGGGCCACGGTGACAACCTTTGCCGGTTCGTTGTGCTCGATATTTCTAGCGGCCACACTAATCAAAAACTTCTCCGGTAAAGGTCTGGTGCCAGACGCAATCACGGTTTCACCAAATTTCATGCTGGCGGTAGCCCTGGCTGCAGGTTGCACTGTCATACTCGCAACCTATCTGAGTTTCCCGATATCTACGACCCATGGCTTAACCGGCGCATTGGTTGGAGCAGGTTTCCTGGCCGCCGGAAGTCAAATCAACTTAGGGAAATTGGGCGGCTCGTTTTTTCTCCCACTGCTGGTTAGTCCGTTACTCGCGCTTGGTTTGGGAGTCATAGTCTACCTGGTTGCCCATGCGTCCCGAGTTGCGACGGGAGTAACGAAAGAGTGGTGCGTCTGTGTTGGAGAAGTAACTACGCAAGTGCCGATTACCGAGCAGGGGGCATTCTTCTCCGGAAGCGCGACGGTTTTGCCAAACATCCAACTCGCCACCTGGGAGAATTGTTCGCAGCGTTATGTTGGCAAAGCGGTGGGCATTAGTGTTCAGAAAATCCTGGATTTCTTTCACTTCATTAGTGCCGGCAGCGTTAGCTTCGCGCGTGGCCTGAACGACACGCCCAAGATCGTTGCTTTCCTTTTGATCATTAAAGCACTCGATATCCGTTGGGGAATGCTCGCAGTCGCACTTGGTATGGCCGTCGGCGGCTTGATTAGTGCGCGGCGAGTGGCCCTTACGATGAGCAAGAAGATTACACCTATGACACATGGTCAGGGGCTGTCGGCAAATCTGGTGACCTCGGTCCTGGTTATTTTTGCCAGTCGCCTGGGCCTGCCGGTGTCGACCACGCATGTATCTTGCGGCTCACTTTTCGGCATAGGGCTTGTAACAAAGCAGGCGAACTTGCGTGTGATTCGGGACATATTAATGTCGTGGGTTTTGACATTGCCTGTCGCCGCAGTTCTGGGAGCCTGCATCTACTGGTTGACTACGCAGGTTTAGGCATGCATTTGACAGACATCCGTGACGATAAATTGTTCCAATAATCGCCACGAGGGAGAGTTCCAGACAAGAAAGGGGATACGGTGATGAACGCGTTGGATCTATTGAAGAACGATCACGAGAAGGTCTCGGGCATACTAGAGCGATTGGACCAGACAACCGAGCGTGCACTTAAGACCCGCGAAGACCAGTATGCCCGTCTTAAAGAAGAGCTCGACACTCATTCCTACATAGAGGAGACGATTTTCTACCCGGCACTCAGCGATGACAATCGGACTCACGCCCTCACTCTCTCAGCTTACGAGGAACATAAGGTAATTAAAGGTTTGCTCGAAGAGATGCAGGCTATGCCCGTCGACACCGAGCAATGGACTGCGAAGTTCAAGGTCCTAAAAACTTCAGTCGAGCAGCACGTACAGGAAGAAGAGAAAGACATATTCCCTCAAGCTCGCCAGGTATTGGGCAAGGCCCGGCTGGAAGAACTCGGAGAGGAATTGGAAGCTGCCAAACAGACACAGGGTGAAGAGAGATTGCCTGAGCGCAGAATGAGCGCCAATTTGCAAACACGAGAGAGTCGAGCTGGCGGTCGTAGCGCGCGGGGGAGTTCGGGGAGTTCGGCGCAGCCGCAAAACCCGTCGGTATCGGTTCGTTTGGCGTGTCCATCGTTTGGTTTTCTCAGGCGATTGTGTGGCTGAACATTCAACTCTTTACCGAAGCATCGACGTAGTCTAAGTTCTCCAACATTTGGCTGTCATGTGCCTCATCGACTCCATGGTGGCTTGCCTCATGAAGACGGTCTATCCGTGTGTGCAGGAAGAACCGGAAGCCAGTGGAACCCGAACAACCAGTGGACTATCAGTCTTCTCCTCGCCAGTGGGCACGTTTCCACTAACGTTACCACAGCATGCTGATTGCTTAAGCAGTGTGGTCCGAGATGTCTCACGTGCGACGTCGAGCTGTTTCTATGTCTATCGCGACGTGCCTGGCTTTGATATGCCGATGGCGGCGAGGTGGAGCGCGTATTTGGCGGCACCTGTCGTTCAGGCGATCGGACAATCCGTGGCCCAGGAGCGCGCGCACCGCAACGAGGCTGAAGCCAAACGTTTCGCGGGTGACAGGGCACGCTTCAACAGTTTCGATGACTTCAAGAGACTGCTCATCGAGTACCCAGTGCCGGCGATCGCCGACAATTGGCAGGAGGACCGCGTCTGGTGCGATCAAGTATTGGCGGGCTTCGATCCAATTACCATTCAACGCGTCACCAATGATGGGCAAGGCATCGGCGCGGATTGGGACGAGTTGAGTTCGAAGCTCCGCGCCGAGGTAATCAAAGCCGTGAAAGTTGCGCTCGACGGTAAGATCTCGGCTGGAGTCGCCGCCGGACGTCTCTATGTAGCTGACTATCAGGAGCTGAAGAACGCTGGCGTTACTTCGGCGGCAGTGGGCGCCTACAGTGGAGAAGTCCCGCCGGCGCCGATCGCCGTGTTCATACGCGCGCAGACCCATGGTGGCCTCGAACCAGTCGCCATCCAACTCGATCAAACACCGAACGCCGGGTACAACCTGCCCGACGGCTCCGTCGATTGGATGGTGGCCCGCAGTTTTGCGCAGGCCGCGAGTTATCAGCTTACGCAGGTTATATATCACCTGACTCTGCACCACCTCATTGAGGAGTCGTTCGCGCTTACGACGATCAGAAAACTCCCGGCTTGCCATCCTTTGTGGCCCTTACTCGCCTACCATTTCTCGGGCCTGATGCCGATAAACACCGGGACAATCACGCAGTTCTTTGGTGAAGCCACGCAGGATTATCTTCTTGTCGGCCGTGTTGGAGCGGAGAACCTGGTCAACGCTCGTTATGCTCGATGGCGCTTTGATCAACTTGATTTCGTCGCCGATCTCAAACGACGTGGCGTCGATGACCCAGCGCTACTGCCTTACTATCCGCACCGGGACGATCTACTGCTGCATTGGGATCTGTTGAGCGATTACGTATGGGATTATTTGGCACTCAACTACGGCGACCCGCGGGAGTCCAGGCGCTGGGCTGATGACAATGTGAGCGACGACTTCGAGTTACAGGCGTGGGCTCGCGAGCTGTCCCGTGAAGCTGGTGGGCGCGGCAACGTGCCCGGGTTTCCCGATTACATCGGCACCTTCGAAGAGCTACACCGCATCCTGCATCTGTTGATTTTCACCGCCGGACCGCACCATGCCTCGCTTAATTTTTCGCAGCTGGATTATGGTGCTTTCGTTCCGAACATGCCGGGCGCCACTTACATTCGAGCCCCGGCAGGCGGGGATGATGAAGGTTTATTACTTAACCTCATGCCTCCGGTAATGGAGGCGATCGAGCAAGCAACAATGAGCCATCAAGCCGAGTACTATATGGGCCAGCTACTCGACTATTACAATTACTTCTGCGGCTGCGGCCACGGATCCACGCGAGCACTAATCCGTCGCTACCATTCCAGGCTAATGGGTGAGGTAACGGAAACGATCCGGATGCGCAACGTAGAGCGTGAGAAGCAAGGGGCGTTGCCGTATCCTTACGTCCTTCCCATGAACGTGCCCAACAGTACGAGCGCCTGAACACGACTGAACCAATTGTTGAGAAGCACAAAGGGGACGGGTCAAGATACTTCAATAGGCATTGGCTTCGGACTGCCTTGGAGTTGTACCGGCAATTCGGCTGCACAACAAATCTTCTCTAAACGCTTTCGATCTTGCTGCATGGCGGGATCGGTCGCGAGCCATTCCCGCACATCCCTCAGCACTTTCGCGGCGTTCTCATCCTTGGGCGTCGAAATGCGGTAATGCATCCAGATTCCTTCTCGTCTCGCAGCGACAACGCCTGCGCGGCGCAAATAGGCGAGGTGCCGGCTAATCTTTGGCTGATTCGTTTTCAAAATCTCGACGAAAAAACAAACGCAGACCTCTTGATCCCTTATGAGATTAATGATCCGCAGCCGGGTTGAGTCTGCCAGTGCCCGAAAGAACAACTCACGATCGAAAGGCTTCTCTTTTCTTGTCATAACGGCCTAATTCTACCATATTACACATGCGCCTTGACATATATCTGTCCCTGCCTCATACTGCGTCGCATATGTGCTTGTACGCATATATAGGCCCAAACTAATTAGGAGTGATGGAAATGCAGAACGAACACAAACAAGTTCAGACACTAAAGGCGCACCTTGCGTTGAACGTCAAAGACGTGAGCGCGAGTCTCGAGTTTTACCGAAAGCTTTTCGGCATTGAACCGAGCAAAGTGCGAACAGGCTACGCGAAATTCGACGTTCAGAATCCGCCGCTGAATCTGACGCTTAATCAGCACGTTTTTACGGAACGAGGTGCGCTGTCACACCTCGGAATCCAGGTAGCATCCACGGACGATGTTCTCGCCATTCGCGAGCGCTGGACCGAGGCGGGACTGTTGACGCGCGACGAAATGCAAACTAATTGCTGCTATGCACTGCAAGACAAGGCCTGGGTGCGCGACCCCGATGGCAACGAGTGGGAAGTGTTCGTAGTCATCGAGGACAATCTTCCTGAAACTGCGCCCTGTGAGTGCGGCACAAAGTTGGACACAACCGCGAGCACCGAAAGTTTGAAATCTGAAAGCGCGGCTGCCTGCTGTGCGCCAACGACGATTGGAGTCACAAATGCGTCAGCCGTTAGCGAAGCGGGTTGTTGCTGAGGCATTAGGAACGTTTTTCTTGTTGGCCGCAGTCGTTGGATCGGGCATCATGGCTGAGCGCCTTGCAAATGGAAATAATGCCTTAGTCTTGCTCGCCAACACAGCGGCGACAGGAGCCGCGCTGGTGGCTTTGATTATTAGCTTCGCGCCGCTGTCCGGCGCGCACTTCAATCCAGCCGTGACACTCTCTTTTGCCTTGCGTCACGATCTGTTTTGGCGGGAAGTCCCGTTCTACTTGCTTGCGCAATTAGCCGGTGGAATTGGCGGTGTTATTGCTGCAAATCTGATGTTCGGTTTGCCGGCGGTTTTTGTGTCTCAACATACGAGGACCGGCATGGCCCAACTATTCAGCGAGTTCATTGCGACTCTCGGACTAATAAGTGTGATTCTGGCGGCCAGCCGCTCGACCGTCGCGATTGTCGCAGTTGCTGTCGGTGCGTACATCAGTGCAGCATATTGGTTTACGGCATCGACCTCTTTTGCTAATCCGGCAATAACTATTGCGCGTTGTTTGAGCGACACCTTTGCGGGAATCCGTCCTGCTGATGTGCTCGGTTTTGTTCTAGCACAATTCGCGGCTGCTATTACGGCAACGCTCTTGTTCCGATGGCTTATGCCGGCTGAATATGACAAAGCGACGAGCAAGTTCGATTGGTGAATTCTACGGGGTAACTATGGAAACCAAACCGTACAAGTTTTTGTTTTTGTGCACCGGTAATTCCGCTCGCAGTATCATTGGCGAGTACCTGTTAAGACGTCTCGGCGGATCACGCTTTGAGGTCTTCAGTGCTGGTTCATTTCCCACCGGCAAGGTCAATCCTTTCGCCATTAAGGTTTTGCAGGATGTTTACGGCATCGATGCCTCGGAAGCGCGGAGTAAATCCTGGGAAGAGTTCAAAGATGTAGAATTTGATTTTGTGATAACCGTGTGTGACAACGCGCGCGAGACTTGTCCGCTGTGGCCCGGCCAACCTATCGTTGCGCACTGGAGCAGTCCCGATCCTGCAGCGGTAGAGGGAAGCGATTCAGAAAAGTACGGCGCCTTTAAGGAAGTCGCGCTCCAGCTCAATCGACGCCTGCAACTATTCACCTGCCTCCCTTTTGACAAACTGGACCGACTTGGACTAGCTGCGGCCACCCAGGAGATCGGATCAAAATGAACTGCGAGAAGCTGACGACTTTTCCTTGACAGCCGGTAGCGACCAACCTAGACTCGTGGCCAATTATTGCATTTGGATTACCCGGAAAGACCTCTCTAACGATCCTTTCTTTTCGGAGGCTCATGCTGATATGGACCTTATTTACTCCAAAACACTGAATTCCCTAGCAGCAATCCCAGAGCTCGATGAATTGAAGTCTAGAACCAAACCACGATTCTCATGTTCAAAGGAACCGGAGGTGACTGTATGAGCACTCGGTATGAAGACACGAGAGACAGAGATGATGTCGGCAGAGGCGTAAGACGCGACGTACGCGATTCTGGCCGGAACATCAGGGAGGCTGGAGGCGACATCATTAGTAATTGGTGCGGTCTTTGGAGCAACCTGCTCTCAGGAGTGAGCGAAGCGATCGCGCCGCGGACGCGTTCGAGCCGGTCATCAAGCGTTGCCGACGACGACGAAAACTCGCAAGGTTTATTCTTTTGCGATGGCGGTGAGTTCCGTATTAGTTGTAACCGAGCCACTACAACCGAACGCGACGAAGAACAACAAGGCGGCCCCTCTAGACGCCGACGCAACGTGACCGCGAAATATTCCGATCGTGATCGCGGCGTTGATGTCAGAGCTGATTCACGATATTCAGTTTAACAGCCGAGCACTGCTCGGAACCTCGCAACTTCCTTTAACTTTGACCAGAGGGACGCTTTGCACATCACCTGAGTCCACGGTCAAACTTTTCGAACTGGTTTCTCTAAACGCTGAACCCTCGGTGGAGCCCGGCACGTGGCTGACAAACAAACCGATTACGGCAACATCGTTTTCAAGCAACCCAAAGTGATTCATTCCGTGTCTTCTACGGAAGAACTCCGCAAGACATTGAAAGAATTGAACGAGAAGGGCGAACCAGTTACCATCCGCAACACCGCCCACTCAACATTTGGTCAGACACTCACCGATAACGTTCAGGTAAACATTGGAGGCATTGAGGGTGCAAAGTTCAACCGCGATGCTTTACAGATCACAGCAGGAGCAGGCGACGCCTGGAATACTATCTTCCAGACAATTGGATTCCCGAAATTCTGCACACCGTTGTTCCCAAACAACCCCGGACAAAAGATTCAGGTAGGAGGTACTGCCGCCGTCGGTGGCGTCGGATACTACGGTTCACATGTCGGCGGTTTTTGGAACCACGTCGCTTCGGCAAAACTGGTCACCATGACCGGAGAGATTATTGAGTGTTCGAGAACGCAGGATTTCGAGTTGCTCAGATTTGCTCTGGCTGGATTTGGTCGCATCGGCGTAATAAGCGAGGTCACTGTAGACGTCGTGCCGAGTAAACCACGGGTTCTCTGCATGACTATGGCGTATCGCGACGCTGAACTTTTTCAGGCCGATTTCATGCGCGCGCTCGACGATCCGCTATTCAAGGGAGTCGCGGCGCAAGAAGATGTCTCGAATTGGCATCGCCAGGACGGAGCGCCCATCAGTGCAGAGGAGGAGAGAGGAATCAGTGAGTTGATTCTAAAGAATCTCAAGCTGCTATTGGTGATTACGGAATTGGAGGAAAACGACGATCCACGGCCAGTAGCCAAGAGGATCAGACAGGCTTACCCCCACGCAGCACTGGTCGCTTACCTGCAATTGAATGCCAAGACAGGCACTGCCGATATTAGCCTGGTTCCTAAAACGTTCCCGAAGGAGGCCATTGTTTACTTCTATCCAGTGCGTCAATCTTTTTGGGTCTATCTCTGTAACAAGATTAGTATGTTCCTCCTCAATAGGCCGATTTGCATTCAGGACCCACGCGCCAATTTCAAAAATCCATGGTGCGACTGTGTCGTCAACCGGAGGTGCTACACGGAGTTCGTCACGAAGGCAAAAGAGATCATCAGCCGACATGGCATGGCCAAGTATCTTGATAAGCAGTCGATGTTCCATGGTCTGGTTAACATCGACAGTTTTGTCACCTTCGGAATCAAGCGCACTTCGAAGGAATTCTATCCACTCGCGCTCGATCTTCCGGACGAAGCTGAACACGCGCTCGGTGTTGCCGTCATGCCGTCCGTGCCACCCGATAATCCGGAACTGCAGAATAAGGCCCTTTCGATGGCGCAGGAATTGACAGACTACATCTATTCTGACGACATCAGGGGAAGGCGATACTTATATGGCTATAACCAGCTAACGAGGGAACAGGTGGAACGACATTTCGGGAGAGACGTGCTGGAGAAGTGGCAAACGATCAAGGACCGGTTGGATCCCAAACACCTACTCAACATCCACGTGATCCCCAACCTCGATGAATGAGGCAGTTCGAGCAACTCATGTCTAGTTTACCCAGATCTCGTTGGCTGTTGATTGACGCAACTAACTGACCTCGCCAAGTCAGGTCCAAGCTATATATTCGCCCACTGCTGTCCGAGCGCTAAAACTTATGACCAACGAAGATCGGTTAAGGAATTTTGCAAATCCTTGCGCCGCTCCATTGCAGATGATGCAGATCGCCGCTGCATTTTGCCTTTCACCGATGCTTGACCGTGACGAGGAACCAGAGCCTGAATCGGCTGAGTTGCTCGCGGACATCAAACAAATCAAACGCGATCTGAAGATTTTGTTCAGCGATGACATGAGGCGGCAATTGATAAGTTTTATTCGGCAGATCGACGAAAACCGTGACCTCTATCGACGAACGCTTCTGCTTTGGCTCGATCTGACCGAAGAGATCGCTTTACAGGTGGAATTGGATCTGGGGGACGGCACTGGTCCCGTAAAACTGAAGCGAGTGCGGGGCGGAATGTTTTATCTGCTGACGAAATTCTCTCAAGGGTTGGAAGCTCCTGGCGTCCCACGTTTCTTCAATCGTCTAGTTATAAGCATGGCAATTCGCGGCACCGTAGAATTCATCATCACGCTCGTCAACATCGACCAACATGAGCAGACGCGCCTACCCGCGGTCGATTTAAGAAGATCAGACGAGCTCGGTCTCTGGAATCAACCGCTCAAAGCCAGACGAAAATCGAAAGCTCAAGAGTTGGAACAGATCAGCAAGAGCAGGGTCAAACGTGTTACTTATCACGTGCGGGACCGCACCAGGCGCGTTTCTGTTTCTGTCGAAAAGCACAGAGAGCGCCTGAGCGATCGTATCATGAATTGTTTGCTCGATTTCTTGTACGCGCCCCCCAAAGTGCCCGCCGCCTTTCGCATGAAGATTGATCGCATCGTAGAACAGATGAACCAGGAGGCCCCGGCGGGCATGCCGCCGATAACGATGTTGGGAAGATGGTTCTTCGACGTAATCATTTGGATCGGCCGGCATGGAAAAGAAGTGCGCGCCGCGATCGATGTCTTTTCAATCGCGGTTCATCGAACTCAGTTGATGAGTGAAATGTCACGCGAGCGGCGCCTTCGAATTATTGAAGACGCATTGATTAGTTATTTTGACGAACTTGGCCTGAGCGGTCCTTATTTCCAGTTTGTTTTAAGACTCGTCGTGGACATCAATCTTGATGGCTTGGTTTTCCTCTATAAGAAGCGTGGAGTGATTGACGAAGCGCCTGCGATGACGGCGTAAAAAGTGGGCGAGATCTTTGCAAGAATCCTCTCATTCAGCCTCATGAAAGGAATGGACCACTATGATTCAATTCTACCGAAAAAGTTTTGCTAAAGCCGGAGCTCTCGCGTATGTCGGGGAGGGAGGTGCGCATATCTACATCCTGTTTACTAGCTTCCGATTGGCTGACATTCCCTTCATCGCTGATTGGTACTTCGCAGTTCTGGCTCTTTATTGCGGCATTGGCCTTCTCTCATTCGCCTATTCCGGCGAGATTGAGCGGCGAAACTGCTGCGACAGGTGGGCTTATGTCGTCACCAGTCTGATGACGATCGGTCCTGTTGCTCTGCACACATCAATCATTGTGGCAAAGAGTCACGACATTCTGAAGATCTTTCCCTGGGGCTATAGCCTCTTTGGCCTAACTTACTCGATCTTCTTTACGTGGTGGCTGTGGACCCTCCGCCTGAAGCAAAGGTGAGAAACACTGCGGGCCTATATCTGTCAACTACCGTTTTGCGTTAAGTTTTCGTGCTACCTTTTGTCGACTTCATCGTGACAGCATTTCTCCAGAGCCATCGGGTGTAGCTTAGCAAGAGCAGCGAAAGTACTGTGTCGATAGTGCCGAGTAAGAGTAATGGCAAGTTCCAGTTGTGAAAAAGTTCAGGCGACAACAGCAGAACCGCACCCGCCTTTTCGACACCGAGCATCGCGATCACCACAGGATATTGCTCAGGCGCTCGCAAAATGAGAAGGGCGCTCAACCCGAACGTGAAGAGATACCAAGCGGACACCTTTAAGAGGTGGGGATTTCCGGCGTTGATCCCAAAGAACGCCCAAAACTGTTCAGTGACGATCAGTTGGCAGGCACTCACCGCGATAATGAAAAGTCCGTTGAACAGAATGAATCTTTGTCGATGCAGGTGTATAAACTTCATCATCTCAGATCGCCCTCCTCGAGAAGCGTTTCACTCCAGGCCCTGAGTTCAGGTCCCTTGAAAGGAGAACCCTCATGTTTGAACTACCCTCGGTACGGCTTACCCGCGTTCCCACCAATGGTATCCACCTAAACTGCGCAATCTCTGGTGCGGGACCTCTGTTATTACTACTTCATGGATTCCCTGAGTTTTGGGGATCTTGGTATCGCCAAATTCCAGCGCTGGCTCGTCACTTCAAGGTTGTAGCGCCGGACCTCCGTGGCTTCGGAGATAGCGATAAGCCAGAGAAGGGCTATGATGCAATCACTCTCGCCGACGACGTCGCCGGCCTCATCGACGCCTTTGGCGAGGGACAGAAGGCGCGCATCGTCGGCCACGATTGGGGTGGATACATTGCGTGGGCGCTGAGTTATCACCATCCAACTCGTATTAACCGTATGAGTATTATCAATTCTCCTCATCCTTACCTTTATCGTGTGAAGGTCATGACGACTACGCAGATTTTCAAGTCCTGGTACGTTCTCTTTTTCTATCTTCCGTGTATTCCCGAATGGTTTTTAAGACGCCGAGGTGGTTCGGGAATCAAAACTGTCTTTCACTCCGGCGCCTTCCGTCCAGAGGTGTTGGATGAACAATACATCGCAAGAGCCACAGCCGAAATGCTCAAGCCCGGAGCTATCCGGTGTGGTCTGGCGTATTACCGCGCAACCGTGAGACTGGGGCGAAAAAATATCCAGTTCATGAATGGCAAAACGAACATACCGGTGCAAGTGATCTGGGGTATGAACGATCCCGCGCTTGGCCCCGGATTGCTGGATGGCTTGGAGCGATATGCCAGCCGGTTACAAGTAGAAAAACTTCCTGGCGTCGGACATTGGGTCACCCACGAAGCGGCCGAGGATCTGACAAACCTTCTGCTCCGATGGCAGATACCTGAGACAGCAGCCTGAGTATCAGCGTCCCCAGAACCATGCGCGACTCAACTCACGCGCGAAGAGGGCGGCGTGCAACCACAAACCCGGAAGCCAGAATGGGACGCGCAAGAAGTCTGGCCTTGGGTAGTACATCAGATTGAGCCAACCTGCCGCAGCCTCTCCTAACGTACCGGCCACAGCCACCAGCAGTGAAAGTCCGACCAGTACGATTGCTTCCTGAATGGAGTTTGAAGCGGACCAGAGCCTGAGCAGCCAGATCACAAAAAGAACGATTGGGAGTTCTTTGTAATAGGAACCGAAAAGACCCCCACTGAGGAACGCTGCGACAAAAAAGGCTCCCGCGGTAATAGCGCGCCCACCAGGATCTTTCGGTTGCGGAACCGAAGCAGGCAACAGCAGCCGCGTGGCAATGACAAACGTGTGAACGATGAGCAAAGCAACGGCGCCGAACAGCAGTGGTACCCACCATGCCTGACCGAAATAAAAGGGATGTGGGTAGACAAGCACGCCCAATCGCACCCAAACCTGATCACAGAGTGTAGCTACCAGAGCAAAGAAAAAGAAGAGTTTGAGATTTGGGCGCATGATTCTCAGTTGTTGCGGATCTTCGTGCCGATCTTTAAGGCGCCTTGTTCAAATCTAGAGGCGCGCGAGGATGTTGTGAGCCGTCTTTTCCCCAGACGTAATAGCTCCGTTCATATAGGTACACCACTCCTCCGCGAGTTCGGAGCCGGCCCAAAAGATCCGGCCAACGGGTTCGCGCAAGGTTTTGCCAAAATGGAGCCACGCGCCTGGCGTCATTACCGCCAGAGGACACCCGCGTGTCCACTCTTCAGTACGCCAATCAAATTCGATGTAACCTGTAGGCTTGCCGGCGTTGGGACCAAACCAGCGCACAAAGTTACTCAAAACGGCGGCGCGTCGTTCATCTTTTGGTCGCAGATTCCAGGTATGGGCGTACTTACCCCCGACCAGGGCCAATAAAGCAGCCTGCCCGCCATTCGGCATGCTATTGTCAAACACAACCGAAACCGGTTCGCCGTCGCTTACCACCTCCCCTGAGAAACCATCAGCGCGCCAAAAAGGCCGATCATAAGTCGCAAAAATCTTTACCTCAGAGCCCATCGGAATACGCTCGATTAAACCAACGCGCGATATGGGCAACGGTGGGTCAAAGCGAATCTGAGCTATGAGCGGAACAGGAACCGTTACGATTACGTAACGAGCTTCCCAGACTTGTTGGTCAGAATAAACACGAATTCCTTCTTCGGTCTGCTCAATCACCCTCACAGGAGTGTCGAGGTGAACGCGATTCCCAAGCTGCTGGGCAAGTTTTATCGAGAGCTCTTGTGAGCCGTAGGTGAAACGATATGTTTGTCCGCGCAAAGCTCCAAACAATCCGCCGGCGGATTGAAGGAAAAAGAGGAAATTCAAAAGCGAGACCTCGGACGCCTCAGAACCAAAACCGGGTCGTAGAATCGAGTCGAGCATGCCGCCAACCTGGCATGGTCGAATTGGATTACTTCTTTTCCAAGCCTCGATCGAAGTGGAGTCCCACTTGTGTGACCACGGCGTATTCCAGGGACTGTCGAGCGGTATTAGCCGCCTCTGGATTTCAAATCTGGCCATCGAGATTCCGAGATTAATGAGGTTCCAAAACGGAAACGGCTTCCAGAGCGAAAGAATTGGGAAGGGAGTCCAGTAAGTTGAGATGTCTCCGCAGAAATCCTGAATCTTTCTGCCGGTCACGTACATGGGCATCAGTTCGACGCCAAACTCTTTTGCAACCTCTTGGATGCGTCGCTGACCTGGGCCGACAAACTGGCCACCCATATCAAACACGCCGTCATTCAAAGGACGCGCAAGCGTGCGTCCGCCGACTCGACCGCGTGCCTCGAGGACTACTGTCGTGAGCTTTGCGTCGATCAATGTTCGGGCTGCGCTTAAACCCGCGAGGCCAGCACCGACAATAACGACATCGACCGCCCTAGGTGAGTTGGCGTCCGTCATGGCGCGGGATTCTATGCCTGCAGGTGGCCGGAGTAAAGGTTTAAATGAGTAGTGCGGAGCTTTTTTTTGAACAGCGACTCCACTGATGGTGTTTTCGCGGCCGGTGCGGGCCCTTAATAGCGCGTAGAGTTAAGGAAGGAGCTTCGATACCCTGCGCTATGACCGCGGCTCGCGGGTGCAATTGGCGGTGTTATTGCTGCAAATTTGATATTCGGTTTGCCGGCGGTTTTTGTGTCTCAACATACGAGGACCGGCATGGCCCAACTATTCAGCGAGTTCATTGCGACTCTCGGACTCGTAGGTGTGATTCTGGACCGACTTGAACTAGCTGCCGCAACCCAGAAGATCGGATCAAAATAAACTATCGATAACGCTTCTCATGCGGCGTTAGCGATAGCCGAAATAACCGTAACATTGACAACTCTGGCCAGGCGGTGCTAACACTCGCCCAATTTTGACCATGTGGTTCCCGCTTGGTTACTCACATATGGAAAAGACTTTCCAATTTCATTTTGCGTGGTTCTCATGAGGCAAACATGACTTCACATCGTTCTATCTCACGTCTGCTGTTGGTCCTTCTCGCCATGGTGATTTTTAGTTTCATTGCCCAGGCCCAGAAGCTCAAGTTTGCCTGGCCGGACGGCGCATCCGCGAAAGTGCAGGCGCGTTCCCAGGGACGCAGGACGGTCCATAACACCACGCGCAACTGGGATATGACGAGTGACTTTACAATGGGCGTCCAAAGGAGTGCTGATCGCGTTGTTATCTCGCGTGAAGGTTTCACCGGTTGGAAAGGCACTTTCCCGCCATCTTTGGGCGGCGGGCCAGAACGTTTCGTCGACATGATTCCTACAACCATCGTGTCTACCGACGGGATGTTTATTGGAATCGAAGGGCAGGAGACTGCGCGAAAACAAATTACCCAGGCGCTGGAGCAATCAGGAACACTGCATCCAGTGATACAAGCCGCACTACCATCGCTCACATCAGATGCTTCTCTTGAAGCTATGGCCGCCGCTACTTGGGCCGCCCTGGTGGGCTTTTGGAGGGACGTTGAACTTGATCCCGCTCAGCGTTATCCGATACATGAGGTGGTCCCACTTCCTCACCTTGGTAGCGTGAAGTTAGACGCCGCCGGCACGATACGCTTTATAAAAGAAACTGGCTGCGCACCTGCCCCAGACGATCGACGTTGTGTCGAACTGCTGGCGGAGATCGCCATTGATCCGGAACAGGCAAGCAAACTTCTTAAGTCGATGCTTCAAAAAGCAGGTGCAAACGATCCCCGGGTCACGGGTTTCGAGCAGCGATTCAAAGTCAGTATCATCGTCGACAAGAGGACCATGCTCCCCCAACAACTAACGATGACCCGGCTTCAAAGTGTACAGTTTGAGTCGTCCGACCAGAGTTTTTCGGAAGATGTCACAAAAACCATGAACTTCGCGTGGGCCCTCAAGCAGGAGGACAAAAGGAGTTCACCGTGACTTATGCGTTGCGGACGAGGACGCGTCGCTGATCCAAGATGGTCCATGTACCAATGCACTCCGGGTGCTCCGAATACCAGGAACGTCCTTGATACAGCCGTTGGCTGAAACCCTATATTTCGACAATGCGCAATTTTGAAATGACGTGCTATTATGTCGCTCCAATTTGCCCGCCGGACAATGCGGATTTGAAAATGTGAGTTTTAGTTAGGGTTTTCGAAATCCTTCCACTTTAGGCGCGTAGCTCAGGGGTAGAGCACTACCTTGACACGGTAGGGGTCTGCGGTTCAAATCCGCACGCGCCTACCAGTTTTATTGGGTTATTCGCTACTTTTCCCCTCCTTCATTCCTAACTTTCACAATTTGGCAGACTTTTGGCAGACTCTCGATTTACAGGGGATTTGCGACTTTTGGCGCTGCTTTCATTCCGAGAAATTGACTGTTGTGGGACAAAGGTGGGACCAAAAGCATGATCGTTTCGTCTCACAAAACTGCCTAACAAACTCTGCTGTCTTAGCTAGCCTCACGCAGCCGAATGTCTCACTAAAATAGTGCTCGTTTATTGCCTCTTTTCTTTGTATCTTAAAAGACGAAGAGGGCTCTGCATGAAGTACTCCACAAGTGTTCGCAAGAGACGGAGGCGCAGCGATCGATTAGAGTGGATGGCTCGTCTGATCTATACGGATCCGACGACTGGTAAGCGTAGGGAAAGATCAAGGAGTGCGCGGACGCGGAGGGAAGCAATACTGCTCGAGATAGCGTTGCGATATGAGTTTATCGCGGAGATCGCGGAGATCGAGGACTCTGGTGACATTAGCGTCGCACAATTGGCTAAGTATTTTCAGAAGAGAGAAGGTTGCAAAGCACTATACGACGCGGAAGGGCGCAAACTGCGAGAGGTGAGAAATAGCGATGCTTATGATGCGCAGTTCATGCGCTTCAATGAATTCTTCGGGCAACTGAAAATAAAGGATATTAGATTTTGGCATCTGCGAGTTTACCGCAATGAACGATATCTGAGCGGGAAAGTAGGTGACGTGGTGGTAAATACAGCCACGGTTAATCGTGAGATGTGCACCCTCCGTGCGATGTTAAATCTGGCGTTAGCGAAAAACTGGATCTCTGAGAATCCCTTTGACTTAATGCGAAGAGGCGAATTGATTATGAGCGGTTATTTGGCGCCACCGGAAGAGCGTCTTGAAACCGACGAGCCACTGCGATACAAATAGGTGACCTAGTGGTGAGTCCATCCTACAAATCGCTGCCCGTTAACTTGTCAACAACCAGGTGAACGGCAGTCCGCTTTGGAAAAGCTTGACGTCTCAAGCCTCGAGTGTGCGTTCGTTGACGCGTAAAGGCTGCTCAAGCATCGCAACGGCGGTCGCCATCATGTTCCAAGTGGCATGAGCGTAACCAGGTGTCATGCGCGACGCCACGCCGAATCCCGTCATCGGGGCCGCATGTCCGAGCAAGGCGGAAATCACATAGTGGTGTACGCCTCGTTCGAGTAAGCGAGTCGCGAACGTGTGACGCAGATCGTATGGCCGCAGATTTCTGATGCCGGCCCTCGCGCAAGCGGCAGCAAAGCCTTTCTTGATCGTCTTAATCGGCTCATCTTTGCGATTGGTAAACAGCCACTCAGCGGTCGTTGCGTCCGCGAGCAGGATTCTGAAGACCTTCTGCGCAGTCTGATTCAGCGGCAAAACGCGGGGCTTTCCATCCTTGCCCTTGGCAACCAAAACCGCCCTCGGTGGAATGAGCACGTCGCCTTTTTCGACTCTACAGTAACGCGCTTCATCGCTGAGATTGACGTGCTCTTTACAAATGGCAAGTACCTCTTTTGGAGGCCGGATGCCCGTATTAAGTACTATGCGACTGATAGCTGCCAGGTGTTCGCCGTATTGGTTGAAAGCTGCAAAGAGGCGATCCTCTTCGTCTTCAGCATACTTGTTCAACCAACGTTCGCGAGTCTGCCATGTTGGGAGTTGCTTCAACACGGTGCGACTTATTTGCCGACAGGGATTGTCGTTAATTAGGCGCTCTCGATTTGCCATGTTGAAGAGTTGATTCAGCATGTTGTAGTGGCGCCGCACAGTGACTGGAGAATGCGGCCGATCGAAACGCGTATTGGTCGTGAGTAGTGTGACCAGGTAATTCTCAATCATGCGCGGCGTAATTTGATTCAAGGTCTTGTCTCCAAATTCCTCGACCAACCGTTTTCCGAACTGCTCGTCAAAAGCGGTGGAGACTGTCGTTTTGTGTTTCCGCGAATAATCCATATAGATCTGGTCGTAAAATTTGGCGAAGTTTTTCAACTCTGAATCCTTATGGTTGGTCCCGAGTCTGATTTCGCGTTTCAACTCATACTCTTTCTCCCTAGCCTGTTTCTTCGATGTGATCAGAGGTCGTCCGCCCTTCCCATTGAACGTGAACTGGTAAAAAGTTCCATCAACCCAGAATTGAGACTCGCAGATGCCTTCCTTTCCACGTTGTCTAATTGTCATAGCTGCTTCCCCTCTCGGAAGAGAGCGGGCCGAGAACAATCGTGAAAGCTTGGACCGTCTTATTGGCGGTGAGAGACTTAAGCTGCTTCATATTTAACTGGTTGGATGTGAGAGGTAGGGCTGGCCCAGTTCAAAAGAGAGTCACGAGGAAATATCGTGACGCCCTCCATGTCAACATAAGGAATGGGCCGACGAGTTTTGCCCTTCCGAGCCAGCATCACAAGTTTGCGGATATGACTTTCAGAGCAGGAAAGAAGCATCGCGGCTTCTTTCACCGTTACATGCTCTTTGGCCTTGATCAATGCTAGCTGTTGACGCAGCTTCGCCGGAGCATCATCTAAAGGTTCTGCCGAAGCCTTATTTGCAACATCACATTCGAAAAAGACCGCACGGGCAATCTCTTCGATTCGTGCATCGAGCAAGACAAGAAATTCAGGATTCTTCATAACGATAAGATGGAACGTTTAAGGAGTGAATTACGTGTGAAAGACTACACAAGATGTGCGAGCTCCTTCTGCTACTCATTTGGTAGCAGCTTTTTATTTCTCAACGGCGAAAGCCAGGGTCGGTAGTTTGCTACATCCCAAACTCTTTTAGCTTCCGCGAGTACCCGGCCTTCAAGTGCTGAATACCACTGAAGAATGGTCATGATCTCGAGTGTGCAGTTTGCGAGGAGCGCTTCATCAATTCCTTTGTATCTTTCCCATGTAACGATTCTCGTAGTGGTTTCGAGATGGTACGCGGCGATGTCTTGTTCCCGAGCTGCTATGAGTCGAGCGAGTTGTCGAGCCACAGCAGGATTTGTTTTGTAGTCAGCGTCAAAGGCGATTAGAGCGTTGTATGAGCGTGCGGCTTCGACGATTTCTGCATGCGAACAGCTAACCCCGCTCGTTGCGATGACGCGCGCTTTTGGTCGTAGACTTAAAAGGGTCTCAGCTTTAAGCGCACCCTCAGTAATGATGACTGTCTGGCCCGGCGGCAGAGTTCCAGTTGAGAAGGTAAAGTGGATTGGTGTTCCCGAGCTCGTGCCGTTGCGTTCAAGTGGTGATGAAAGCCATCGATACTTCTTTTCGCCGGTGGGAACATCGTCTCTGTGAAGCCGAAGTTGGCAGGCTTGAATTCGCCCCTTGCCGTTCCGATAGGGGATGACGAGCAAAGGCATGTTGTAATCACGATCTTTCCATAATTGCACGATCCCAGATTCATCTTGCCAGAAGCCCGGAACGCCGATCACTCCAGCATGAAAATTCTGGAGTGCATTCTCAGGAAATCTGTCCGTCACAAACTTGTTCAGTATGCGAGCCAGACTGGAGCGCTCATTTTGCGTGCGAGGAAGCGCGCCATAACTCTGTAATTGTGATTTACCCAATCCTCTTGATAAGAGTCCGTGAGGTCCATCTATCAATTGGGAAAAATATTTGTGAGCAGGGGATCGGCGAATCAATTCCTCGTAGATGGCGTTGCGAATATTGATCGGTGCGATTTGGATTGGGAATGTCGCTCGCTTACTGTTAAATCGGGGGCTGCCAACAAGGAAGAGACGCCGGTGGTGGTAAATATTACCCCCGTTGCGCGAAGTACCTTTGGAGCCATTGCTCACCCGCATGCATATGGAAGACTGTTCGTCGCTGGAGTACCCGCACCAGTCCGGTTTCCCGCAAACACGGCATCGACGGTGTTTGGTAACTCTGAAAAAACCAGTTGTAGTGTGTCGTTGTTGCTGCGGAAAGTTGGCGACTGTGGATTGCTTGCTGTTACGAATGTGAACTGACATTTAGGCTTCTATTATTGGACGATGAATTTCCGCTGACCCTTCGCTTCTTCCGAAAGTCTATCTATGGCCTCCGCTTAATATTTAGGTGGTTGGATCGCGCGCGATTACGTTAAGAACACCGATGATGTCTACTCTGCAAGTGACGGAAGCAGCAGGGACATCAGCCTCATCAATCGCTCTTGGGCCGTGGCAGTGTCTACTTTTTCGACTAGATTTTATATGAGGCAACGGATACGCCTTGCTGTTGTAAAGCCAAAAGACTACACTCTTCGCTTCACTCAGACCACGCGCTCGTTAAAGGGCTCTATTTCGTACTTACTTCAAGTCCGTGCCACAGTACTGAACATTCACACAGTCATGTAGTTGTTTCGAACAGTGGAGATCCCCTCGCGGCTCGGACTCTTCTATACTGTTACTTCGCTAGTCGCGTACTCTCCGCGAAGAATAGGAGACTGAGAATGGCTCCGAACTTCGTTCAGCGAAAAAAACTCTCGTTAGGAAGCAAAGGTGATGTTTGGTGTATTTCCATCAATACCGAGTGCCGTCGTGTCGTTTTCGGTATGGACGACAAGACACTTCCTGTTTGGGACCTAAACGCTGAATCCCGAATCACAACTCTCACCGGCCACGAGGGGAATATCTGGGCTACTTCCTTGAGCAATGACGGGCTCAAAGTTATCTCCGGGTCGGACGACAACAGAGTGCGGATCTGGAATGTAGTTGACGGAGAGTGCATAGCGACGCTCGAAGGCCATGAAGGAGCTGTGTATGCCGTCGCTTTCAGTGGCGACGGCAGTCGCGCTGCTTCGGGAGCCGGTGATAACACGGTGCGAGTTTGGAACACTCAAACCGGCGACTGTCTCGCCATCTTCAAGGGCCATGCTGACGATATTTCGGCGGTGGCATGGAGCCCGGATGATAAATACGTATCATCCGCCGCCAGCGACTTCACGTGGCGATTATGGGATGTCCAGCTCAAGCGGTGCGTAGGCGTATACGAAGGCCACACTGACCAGGTCTACACTGTGGCCCTGAGCAGTGATGGAAGACGCGCGATATCCGGCTCTGACGATAAAACGTTGCGCCTCTGGGATATAAACCGGGGAGTATGCATCGCCACCCTGGAAGGTCACACCAATGATATCTGGACCGTAGCATGGAGCAGCGATAATCGACGTGTCATTTCTGGCTCGGATGATGGCACCATGCGTATCTGGGATCTCGAAAAAGGAGAATGCACGGCGGTCCTTGAAGTAGGTGGAGCTGGGGTTTGGAGCGTAGGCTGGTACGCAGACGACAGGGAAGTTCTGTGTGGCACAAGTGAGGGATACGTCTCATTTTGGTCACTTGAGAAAGCCGAAAGCACCGTAGACACAACTGCGTACAGTCACTATACCAACGCCAAGGTACTGCTTGTCGGTGATGCCGGCGTCGGGAAAACAGGATTAGCTCATCGGCTGGTTGACGGGAGCTTCGTACCGACAGTTTCAACAGACGGCGTTTGGGCAACTCAACTGAAATTACAGCACGAGATTGGTTCCCCAGAAACGGAACGAGACATTTGGCTCTGGGATTTCGCTGGGCAGACAGACTACCAATTAATACATCACCTTTTTATGGAAGAAGCTTCCGTGATCGTGGTGGTCTTTAATCCTCAAAGCGAGAATCCATTGGAAAGGATTACTTACTGGGCTAACCAGGTCGGACGCGCGGCCCGCAAGTCGTGCAGGAAATTGCTGGTGGCTGGGAGGTGTGACCGCGGTGGTTTGGTGATAAGCCGAAATACGATTGCAGAATTCTGCCGTACTCATGGCTTCGACCAATATATCGAAACCAGCGCACGAACCGGTTATAACTGCGCGCTGCTGGGACAAGTCATCATTGACAGCATTGAATGGAACGAAGTGCCTCCGACGATCTCCCCGGCACTTTTCGGATTTCTGAAAGACGAAATTATCAAGATCAGAGATAAAGGGAAGACACTGCTCACAATCAAGGATTTAGCACTTGAGATTGAACAGTCTTCTCCGAGCCAGCGCTTTACGATGGAGCAGCTGAGTTCTGTTGTCGACTTGTTAGCTGGTCCAAAGATCATCTGGCGATTGCAGTTTGAAGATTACGTCCTGCTCCGACCGGAGTGCCTCAATTATTACTCTGGCGCAATGATTCGAAAACTGCGTGAAGACCCGGATGAAGTAGGCGCGATAGCTGAAGAAGATCTCTTGTTGGGCAAGTTCGACTTGGGTGATATGGAGAAGCTCGATCCGACGGAAGAACAAGTACTCTTTCGAGCGATGTACCAGGCCTTTATTGCTCGCGGGTTTTGCTTCCGTGAGGTGACCGAGTCCAAGACTCTGCTTGTTTTCCCAGCCTATTTCAAGTGCGATCGTCCTGAACTTTCAGCACATCCCCCGGTTTTTGTTTCTTATTCCTTTAGCGGTCCGCTTGACGAGATCTATTCGACGCTGGTCGTGCGCTTGCAACACACAGGTTTGTTTGTGAAGACGGAGTTTTGGCGTTACGCCGTAGATTTTGAAACTCCGGCGAGCAAGCGTGCCGGCCTCAAGATGATTAAAGAAGGCGGTGGCTCGGCGAGGATTCTGGTTTACTTCGAGCCGGGTGTGCCTGATGAAACTAAGGTTACGTTCATCTTGTACGTCGATGATCATCTGAATAAGACGGCACAGGACGTTGTCAGACTAAGACATTATGTTTGTCCTCATTGTGGCAAGACAATCGAAGACCAGGAGGCTGCTTACGAGCGCCGAACAGCAGGGTACACCCACATCCTGTGTGTCCGATGTGAGAGACGCGTGCCATTGTGGGATGCTATCGAAACCAGATTTGTCTCTGACGATTCCAATGAACGCATCCGTCAGCTAGACGCAATTGTGAATGCGAGCATGCTCAATGCGAGCAAGGATGGTGTATTGCGAGGTCAAGTGTATTCGATAGTTCATGAGGCGGGACAAATCTATCGCTCAGTGTTCGAGTCAGACTACGGCATCGATGGTGAGATTGAGTTCAGAGATGACGCAGGCGTCGAAAGCGGTAGGAAAGTTTACCTGCAACTCAAGTCAGGCGACTCGTACCTTCGTAAACGAAAGAGAGACCGCGTCGAGGTGTTTCAACTGAAGAAACCAGCCTGGGCACGCAGTTGGCTCAGGCAGGTATTCCCAGTGATGTTAGTCATTAGAACATCGGACGGAACCATACGGTGGATGGACGTCACGGACTACCTGCGAAGGAACCCTGACGCAACGCAAATCATCTTCGACGGCGAACCATTTACGCCGTTGAATATAGCGAGGTATCGACAAAAAGTACTCGCCTAACGTTCGCATTGTCGAGGATGGCTCATAACCTGTTAGGTGCGAGTGAAAAATCTTTTGCTTTTTGACTAAGTAGTGCTAGCATAAGCGGCCTCAACTACTTAGGTTCTGCGCGTCGAGCGAGTTTCCCATCAGCACTTGTTCGGCGCGTCTGAGCAATTCATTCTGAGCAGCTGACGGGTACTGCGAGCGGGGAACGCGACATCGAAGCCTGCTTATTCAAACTCCACTAAACAAGGCGTACTGGGCTGGGAGATTCTGACTAGACGGGACAAACCTGTTTTTGGTCATTTCAGGTGATCTTAGGTTTTGAGGAGACACCGCTGTGACGTCCGACAGGATCACCGATCACTGCTGAAAGAGATCGCGCGACGATGGCCACCGTACCCAGAAAGGAATAAGGCGAATGAAATATACCGTTGTTCCGTTCACGGCGAACATTGTTAAAGGCCAAGGCGCTAATGAAGCCGCTGAACAATTGTCACAGATGATTAATCACTATGCCGGCCAGGGGTTAGAGTACGTGCGGCTGGAGAGCGTCAGCACTATTGTCACTACTCCCGCCAACGCCGGGTGCTTCGGTATTGGTGGCACCCCCGCTTCAAGCTTAGAGACGGTCGTTTATATGGTTGTCTTCAAAGCTCAGTAAGAGGTATGGAATGAAATGGCTGCTGATCGGAGCGATTTACCTGTATAGGTGTTTGCCGCCGTTCTTCAAGCGAAAGTGCCTCTTCAAAGAGACCTGCTCGGCACACGTTTTGCGGATCGTTTACGAGTCAGGACTACGCGCTGGTCTGCTGACTCTGAGAAAGCGTGTCTCGCAGTGCCGGCCTAACTACTCAGTTTTCTTCGACGCCGACGTTAATGGGTGGCAAGTCTGTTTTGCCGATGGCTCAGTAGCCAGTAGCGGGCAAGTGGCCGACTTTGTCCTGGAGCCTTACCGCACTTTGCCAGTTCAAAAATGGATTACTGGCGACAGTTCCGCTTCTGGCGGAAATTAGTTTCCTAACTCAGTTCAAAACGGCCGAGGTACGAGGCAAAGACTCTCGGCGATAGGCCTAAGGAGACCTTGGAATAACGATTAGAATTGTTGTCACTGCTCAGTGAAAATGTCCGACGGGTGCTCAGTGAGAATGTCCGCTCGATGTGAGTCAGGCCGCGCGCCCTTGAGGCTCTCAGCTATGAATGCCCGCGCCGACCGGAGGAGGAAAACAAAAGCTTCTCCGTTCGTCTTGCCATTCTAGCCGAGGCGTCAAGGGTACGCTGCGCCCGCGCTTCGCGATTGGATTGGCAAAGCAAAGCCTCCCGAAAGAGGAAAAGGGCGCAGCACTTAATGGGATTCAATAATTGCCAAAGAGATAAGCATTGCGACGGCGTCGAGCCTTTGCATCAGGTGGTCGCGGAGTGTAGCGCGGCCTTGGGGTACTCGGTTTGGCGAGCGGCGTCATTGCTGCATGGTCCAGCCGACGATAAGCGAGCTTAGTATCATGGTGATAAAGATGTAGCTCACTCTCTGGGGTGACATGCACCATCACCTTGCAAGCGACCAGGCAAGGCTGTTCTTTCTCACGCAGGATCTGGAGCGTGAGCCCACGAAAAGAGATGGTGTGATCAGCTTTGACCTTCCGCTCGGTGGCGGTGGAGAAGAGGCGGTCGAGATCCAACTCCTGAGGCAGCGGGCGCCAGGCACTTTGCGGATCGCGCGCAGCTTTAGCGAAGCGTTGGTTGTAAGCGGGAATAAAAGTTTCGAGGAATAGGTTGGCCTGCTCCAGTGAGGCAATGCCGGCGAGCCGCATCTCCTTAATGAGTCGATCCTGAAAGGTTTGCCAGAGCCGCTCGATGCGACCTTTAGCTTGCGGGGAGAGCGCTGGGATCGAAGTAATACCGAGCTGTTCGATGATTCGTTGGATCTGACTCTGC
>JBKPOC010000043.1:0-41599 GCA_046732935.1 Acidobacteriota bacterium
ACCTTTTCGAGAAACGCGTCGCCGTGTCATGATAAGTTTGACTGTGCAAGTAATGAACGTGCTCCACTCGGGTTATCATCGCATAGCCGTATGACGTTTGAGCCGCGAAAGAAACTGCGCATCATCGTTCTCGTTCACGAAGATTTCGTCCCTCCTGATTCGTTGAACGGTCTCTCCGACAAAGAAAAACTCGAGATCAAGACCGAGTTCGACGTCGTTTCGACGTTGAAGAAGATGGGCCACGACGTCTATCCCATCGGTCTGTACAACCAGCTCAACGTCATCGGCGACGCGTTGCTGGAACACAAGCCGCACATTGCCTTCAACCTGCTCGAGGAGTTTCACGGGTATCCGCTTTACGATCAGCACGTCGTCAGTTATCTCGAGTTGATGAAGCAGGCGTACACCGGCTGCAATCCGCGCGGCATGACCCTGGCCCACGACAAGGCACTGACGAAGATGATCCTTTCGTATCACCGTCTGCTCGTGCCGAACTTTGCGGTGTTTCCGCTCAATCGAAAGGTGCGGCGGCCGAAACGTTTGAAGTTTCCGCTGCTGGTGAAGTCGATCAGCGAAGAGGGATCGGTCGGGATCGCGCAGGCGTCGATCGTGCATGACGACGAGAAGCTGGCGCAGCGTGTCGACTTTATTCATCGCCAGAACAAAACAGCCGCGATTGCCGAGCAGTACATCAAGGGCCGCGAGATCTACGTCGGTGTCATCGGCAATCAGAACATCCAGACGTATGCGCCGTGGGAGTTGGTGATGGAGAAGTTGCCGGACGGCGCTGAAAATATCGCCACGTTGAAAGTGAAGTGGGATCCGACGTACCAGGAGAAAGTGGGCGTGAAGACGCGCGCGGCTGATCTCACTCCCGAGCAGATCAAGACGCTCGAGCATTTGTCGAAGCGCATCTACCGCTACTTGTTCTTGAGTGGTTACGCGCGGCTGGATTATCGAATGACTGAAGAAGGGCAGTTCTACTTGCTCGAAGCCAACCCGAATCCGCAGATCGCCCACAACGAAGACTTTGCCGACTCCGCCGAGCACAGCGGCGTGCCTTACGATCAGTTGCTTCAGAAGATCATCTCGGTTGGTCTGAACTACGCGGGACGCTCCGTATAATTCAGGAATCCGCGGCCCATTCCTACTCTAGTTAGACCATACAATTATTTTCATTGGTCAGGAGTTATGTGCCCCATGACGTTGGCTCTTACTCTGCTTTTTACTGTGGTTTTGTACCGGCGGCTCGAGCGAGCCTGACGCCGGCGGGCGACAACTCTTTCAGATTGACAGAGTCCGCAACCATTTCGTGAACTCTTTCAGTTCGCAGAGAGGTTAAGTATCGCGTTTGGTCACGAAACAGTCACATTGGTTGTTGAACTGCCCTATCTCAGCCGCTAAGATGCCCAAGGCTTTTAGCGGTGCCCGCCTCACATAAGAAAAGAAACAAGCAAGAAAAAAATCGATAAGAGAAGGCAGTTCCCCGTTTATGGTGCAACGAAAACCGTTCCCTCGTGTTCTGATCGCATGTTTGGTCCTCAGCATTTGGGCCACTTCAGCAATTTCACAAACTCGTCCACGGACGATGGCCCAGGCCGGCGATGCCAACGAAATATCGTGCTCCCCAGACGATTTCGCGCTCGCCCCGGCGCCGAGGGTTATTGAACCGAAACCGGCATGGGTAGTGAACACGAATTCTATGAGTCTTCAGCCGGCCCTGCTGGCGGCGATCGACGAGCGACTCGGCGCCCGTTATCGCTGGGGCGCGGAAGGACCAGATAAGTTCGATTGTTCTGGTTTTGTTTGGAGTATCTACAACGCCACGGGGATCACGTTCGAACGCGGCAGCGCGAGGACGTTGTTTGCACGTTTCGCTCCTGCTACGCCTGAGGAGCAATATAAATTCGGAACGCTCGTGTTCTTCAGCGGGCTCAAACACGTCGGCGTCGTGGCCGACGAGCATGGCTTCTACCACGCCTCACGCCACCAGGGCGTTATCTACTCGCCGTTCAATGAGTATTGGTTGAAACGAATTGACGGTTTCCGGCGGGTACCGTTACCTGGCACAGTCACGGATTAGTTATCCGCGTTCACTTCTTTCCGTTTCTAAAAGTAAGCTGCACGAGCGGCAACACGTCGTTATCGTCCTGCTGCACACGCTCGAACTTCCACAGGTCCCAATAAGCGCATCGTTTGCTCGTCGGGAACTCTCGACAAACAGCCGGACGCGCATGATAGATCCCGCAGTTGCGCGTTTCCAGATTCAGAAACTGGCACGTCTTTCCCAATAGCGGATCAGCCTTCTTGCGCAACACGCGCTCTTTTTCCCACATCTTCGTGTAGCGCGCCGTCGCCACTTCCTCTGTGACGCCGAAGTGTTTCGCAAGCCGCCGAATGTCGCGCGGCGTGACTTGCACGCGTTCGTACACAGTGCAGCAGAAAGCGGGACACGCAACGCAGTCGTAGTAAGTTCTCGGCTTCGTAGCTGATTCACCCATGATCGCTCGTCTTCTCCGATCCGGTAACACGGATTTTAAATCCGTTAGCGTCGTTTTGAATTTTGGTATTCAGCAAGCAGCAAGTGCATGAACTCTTCGCGCTTATCATACAACCGTTTTGGCTCGCGCGGTTCGTGACGCGTAAGAGCATAAGCCGTTATGAGCGGAAGCGCCACAGTAGAATCAACATAACACACAACTGCGTCAGGTAAACGATCAGGATCGACCTTGCCCCACGACACGGCTTCACCCGGTGTCGCGCCTGAAAGACCGCCAGTGTCAGGACGCGCATCAGTCACTTGCAGAAAATAATCGTGACCGCGTTCGTCGATGCCGAGCACTTCCTGAATCTGCGGCTCCGTTTGCAGCAGGAAGTTCTTGGGCGAGCCGCCGCCGAGAATGAAGACTGCTGAACGCCCGCCTTTCTTTTTATTCTTCTTCGTTGTTCCGCGTTTCGCAGCTAGGACGATCGCAGCCGTTTCGTTGACGTCGAGTGATGGATCGAACGCGAGTTTGTTCCCCTGTAGCGCTTTCGCCGCGACGTTCATTCCGATCGACGAATCGCCGGGCGATGACGTGTAGATCGGGACGCTGTATTCGTATGCGACCGCCAGCAACGACTTGTCTTTGATCTTCAACTTGCGTTCGCGTTCGTGAACGTAACGTCCGCACAGGTAATGAAACTCGGCAGTCGACATCGGCTTTTGAAACTCGGGAGCTTCGATGATCTTGCGGAAGAACGCGTCAGTGTCGAGCAGCACCGAGTAATCGAAGAAGATGTCGTAGATCCGGACCACTTCCTGCTCGCGCAACAAGACGTCGGAAGTCTGCGCGTTGCCGAGGTGCATCGAGAGTCCGATGCCGAAGTGCGTATCGTGATAGAGGTTCGCGCCGGTGGAGATGATCCAGTCGACGAAGCCGGCTTTGATCAACGGAATCAGTGCCGAGATGCCGAGGCCCGCGGGTGTTAAGGCGCCCGTCAGCGACATACCGATCGTGACGTCCGGCTCCAGCATCCGTTTTGTGAAGAGTTGGCAGGCTTCACGGAGACGAGCAGCGTTGTAGGCCAGAAATGATTCGTCGATGAGATCCGCTACAGTTGTCTTTTTGCTTATCGGAGCGGGATCGATCCGTTTACCCTCGAGGTACTTGCTTTTGTGTTTCGCCATTCCGGGATCCGTTTACTCAGTGCTCATTTGCGGTTGCTGGGGTTTGATTCGCAGACGATTGATGCGCCGCTCGTCAGCTTCGAGAACTTCAACTTCGAGCCCGCGAATGGTCAGGACTTCGCCGACCGCGGGAACTTTTCCTGATTCGTTTATCACCAGACCGGCGATGGTCGTGAAATCATCGGCCTCGATCTCCATGTCGAAGAGCCGTTCAATCTTGCCGATCTCGGTCGAGGCCAGCACTTCGTAACTGCCTTCATTCGCTTCGACGATCTCTTCCAACTCTTCGCCGGCGATGTCTTCGTCTTCGATCTCGCCGACGATCTCTTCGAGAATGTCTTCGACTGTCACGAGACCGGAAACGCCGCCGTACTCGTCGATCACGATCGCCAGTTGCACGTGCGCCTTCTGCATCTCTTCGAGCAGATCGGCAACCGGTTTCGTCTCGGGCACCTGGTAGACCGAACGAACGAGCGATTGAATGTTCTCGTCTTCACGGCCCTCGACCCAGCATTGCAGCAGGTCGCGGACGTAGATGATTCCGTATACGCCGTCGATCTGATCGCGATAGACAGGAAGGCGCGAGTATTTCGATTCCAGAATAACATCGCGCGCTTCGCGGATGGTCGCTGTTTCCGGAACGGCGACGATGTCCGGCCGCGGCGTCATCACTTCGCTGACGCGCGTGTCGCCAAACTCGATGATCGAATGGATCAGTTCGCCTTCTTCTTCTTCGAGGATGCCTTCCGCTTCGCCGACGTCGATCAGCGCTTGCAGATCGTTGCTGTCGTCGTGGTCCTCTTCCTCTTCTTCGCCTTCTTCGGTGACCTGGTGGTCCTTCCGTCGCGAGCGATCGAAAAGACTCTGAAACGGGTCGGCGATGACAGCCATGATGGGGAAGAACGGCTTGATAATCGGCAGCAGGAAAAGGAGCGTGCCTTCCGGGTTGCGCGTCGAGATGAACAGCGGGATGAGTTGACGAAAGATGCCCGCGAGGACGAGACCAGCCGCCAGACCAACCAGTACCAAACGCGAATCCGGAATAAGCTTCAAGAAGATGGAGGTTATGAGGACGGCGACGACGACGAGCAGAATTTGGATCATCGCCGAGAGTGCGAAACTGAACCGCGGGCGGCTCTCAAGCACCTGTTGGAGAAACGCTTTCGATGGCCGCTCGGGTTTTTCTCCGTTCTCGCCGGTGAGGCGGCGCAGCCCTACGTCGCTCAGTTGGCCGAATGCCATATCGACCGTGGCCAGGACGGAGAGCACGATGAGCAGCAGCAGCGTAAGCGCTATTTCAAGTTCCATCGATACAGGTGATAGTAAATGGTTTGAGGCTGGATCGGAAAGCGCTAAATGGCCAGTTTCTTCCGCAAGCGGAGTTCGAGGCGGTTCATCTCGCCGTTGTCGGTTTCGTGGTCGTAGCCGGAGAGGTGAAGCAGGCCGTGAAGAATGAGTTGGGCGATTTCGTTGTCAAACGTCAAACCGTTCTCTTTGGCCTGAGTTGCGGCCGTGTCGACTGAAATCGCAATGTCGCCGAGATTGCCGTTTTCATCAGCGGGAAACGAGAGCACGTCAGTTGCTTTATCGATGTTGCGAAACTGTTGATTCAGTTTTCGAATTCTGTTGTCAGAAATAAAGGCTAGGGTCACCGATGATCCCTGTCTCCCGATCGCGTCGAGCGCTTTTTCGGCAAACGTCGTCCATGCCTGGGTGTCGATTTTCCTGCCTCGCTGGCGATTGACTACTTCGACCATGCGTTACATCTGGCTCTTCTTACCTAGTTCCTCGTAAGCGCGAATGATCATCTGGACCAGCTTGTGGCGGACCACGTCTTTGTCGGTGAAGTAGACGAACTCGATGCCTTCGAGGTTTGCGAGTATTCGCTCGGCTTCGATCAGGCCGCTGCGTTTTCCGGTCGGTAGATCAACTTGCGTGACGTCGCCTGTGATCACGGCTTTGGAACCGAAGCCGATGCGCGTGAGGAACATCTTCATCTGTTCGCTGGTCGTGTTTTGCGCTTCGTCGAGGATGATGAATGCGTCGGAGAGCGTGCGGCCGCGCATGAACGCCAGCGGCGCCACTTCGATAACGCGCTTTTCGAGAAGTCGCGTGACGCGCTCGTAATCGATCAGATCGAAGAGAGCGTCGTAGAGTGGACGCAGGTACGGATCGACTTTGTCCTGAAGATCGCCAGGAAGGAACCCGAGTTTCTCGCCGGCCTCGACCGCGGGTCGCGCCAGGACGATGCGGTTCACCTGTTTTTGCATCAGCGCCTGGACGGCCATCGCCACGGCAAGGTACGTCTTGCCGGTGCCGGCGACGCCGATACCGAACACGACGTCCTTTTCCTGAATCGCGTGGATGTACTTGCGCTGATTGACTGACTTCGGCGCCACCTGCTTCTTGCCGGCCGGGTTGAAGCGGGCTTTGGTGAAGTAGTCGCGGAGGCTGAAGGCGCGGTCTTCGGCAATCTGCGCGAACGCCTCGCGCAGTTCTTTGTCGGCGAAGTGCTTGCCTTCTTTGAAGAGGTCTGAAAAATCCTGGAGGATGCGTTGGACTGTCTCGACGTCTTTGGGGTCGCCGTCTATGGAAACATCCTGTCCGCGAGCGTCGATTCTGACGTCGAGCAGCGACTCCAAATACTTGATGTTCTGGTCGTGAACACCAAACAGCGTCTCCAGGCCTCGAGGCGGAAGCTCAATCTTCTTCAACTGCGGTAAACTTTCTCCTTCATTGACGACAGATTAACATGGGGGAGGCGTCCTTGACACTTAAGTGGCCGGTCCCTATACTCCTCCACTTGCGCCTGGGGCCTGCGGGTCAGGGCGAGGAAATATATGCCAAATCATAAGTCAGCAGAGAAGCGAGTGCGGCAGAGTGAGAAGCGCCGCGCGATTAATCGAAGCAATCGTACCAAGGTCAGGACGTATATCAAGAAGTTGCGCACCACGCTGGCCGGCGGAGCCAAGCAGGACGTTTCACAGGTGCTGCCCGAGACGATTTCGGTCATCGATAAGGCCGTTCAGAAGGGCGTGCTGCACAAGAATGCGGCGGCCCGGTACAAGTCGAGATTGACGGTGCGGGCGAATCAGGCTGGCAAGTAAGAAACAAAGAATTTCAGAAATTGACGAGGCGGATCGAAATTCGGTCCGCCTCGTTTTTTAGTATGTCCGCCTCGGTTTTTAGTACTAAGGAGTGTGCAATGTACAGTTCCGAAGACGAGATCGAACAAGTCGTACGCGGGTTCGAGACGTGCGGGACCGACAAATCGGCGTTCAAACATCGCGAGCATTTGACCGTCGGCGTGTGGTACCTGCAAACGTTGGACACGCACGCTGCGGTCGAACGAATGCGCACGAGCTTACTGCGGTTCGTCGACCATCACGGCGTGCCGCGAGAGAAATACAGCGAAGAAGTGACGGTGTTCTGGATCGAGTTGATTGCGAAGAAGCTGAGCGAACTCGGCGACGAGATGTCGCTGGTAGAGAAGTGTAATCGTGTCGTCGAGGAGCTTAACTCGCCAGCTCGCAAACCAGCAGCTCGAGCTGAAGGCGAGGCGTCGCCTGCGACGTCTTGATGGCGAGATCCGCGGCGGCGGTCAACTGAATCCCGCGCGCGATCTTCCGTGCGTCGCTGCGTTGCAGAGTCGAAATATAGGAGTCGCGCTTGAACGGCGGCATTGAGATATTGCGAAATACCTCCTCACGTCCACCTTTCGCGAACAAGTGTTTTCCGAGCGCAAGCCGGTGATAGTTGCCGGCAATGAGTCCGATGAGCATCACCGGTTCTGAGCCGTCGTCGAGCAGGCGGTGAAGCACTTCGAGCGCGCGCTTGCGATTACCCACTAACAAGTGATCAGACAATTCAAAATTCGATAACTCGCGGGAGTGGCCGATTAGTTCAGATACTAATGGTGACGTGATCGCGCCTGTACTCGCTGCACCTGAGGCTAGTTTATCGAGTTCGTTGAAGAGAGTTTGTGTGTCAGTGCCGACCAGGCTGATGATTTCGCTCAAAACCTGTTCGTCTGCCGTGACCTTTAATTCTTTTAATCGTCCTCTGGCCCACGATTTTGCTTCAGCATCCTTGAGCGGTGGATACTCGACAACCATGCAGGTATCCAACAACACCTTGCTCGACTTCTTTCGTTTGTCGAGCTCGTCGGCAATGAAAACCATTACAGTCGAGGGCATCGGATTTGTGAGGTAATGAATAAGCAGATTCTCTTCAGCCTCGCGTAATTTACCGAAGTTGCGCACGCGTACAACCCGTTTCTCGGAAAATACGGGCTTCTCTTCAGCGGCAGTAATGGCGAATTTTATGGGATCGGTGAGTAGGTTGAAGCTGGATTCACTGAAGTCGCGAAAGATGGTGTCACTCAGCGCCACCTCGGTGATTTTCTGCGCGTCCGTCTGGCGCAGAAAACGTTCCGGCCCTAGGAGCAAGTACAGTGGTTCGAGACCCTGGCGCAACGATCGTTCAAGCTCTGCTCGCGAAAGCGTTTTCATTTTCCGGTTTCGACCGCGTTGATGAGCGTGGAGACGATGCTCTCGGCGAAGTTGCGCGACATGCGAAGGATCGCCGGATCCTCTTCGTTGAAGAAGCTGCGCGGATCGCTGGCGAACTCATACTCACCGCGAAAGACGAAGTTCTGATTGTCGTAAAGCACGCGGTTCTCCGTCTGGTCACGCACTGTTACCGCGGCGCCGATCGTCACTTCAAAGATGCGCGCGCGTCCCTTGTCATCGAGCAGCACGCCGGCAAAGTTGAAACTCTTAATGACGCCCTCGATCACCGCATCAGCGCCTTCACGGTTGCCCTGCACACGCAACCCGCGGCCGCGATGCACAAGCTCCTTCATGACCGCGTCAGTGAAACGCGACTCGATCTTGTAGCGCAGCGCCTGGCTCTCCATTTGAAACGCCGGCACAGCGACGGTCTTAATGCGCGCCGGAAGCTGGTTCTTCGTCACCGGCTTGTAGCACTCAGCAAAGCCGGAAACAAACGCGAGCATGAGTATGAAGAGGGGAATCCGCAGAAATGGGGTCATCGGAGCTGGATAGTAACACGGATCGTCTCGGCTGCTGCTTTCACATCATGAACGCGGATGATGTGTGCGCCCTTCAAGACGGCGGCCGTGATAGTCGCCATCGTGCCGTGTAGCCGTTCAGACGCGGGGGCGGGAGTGCCGGAGTCATCGGCAAGCATTCGGCCGATGAACGACTTTCGTGAGGTACCAATCAACAGCGGGTAGTCTGGAAACGCCGCGATCAACTGATCGAGCTTCGCGATCAGTTCGAGGTTCTGTTCCTGACTCTTGCCGAAACCGATCCCCGGATCGATAACGATCGACTCGCGCGCAACACCGCGACGTTCAGCCATGTGAATGCTGGCCCGCAGACTGGTCGTGACCTCTGCCATGATGTCGGCGACCGGCGGCATACGATGCATCGTCGCCGGCGTGCCGCGCGAGTGCATCAACACCAATCCCGCGCCCGCGCGTGCAACAGCATCGGCAACGTAGAAGTCGAAACGAAGCGCGGAAATGTCGTTGACGATTGCAGCGCCTGCGTCCAGCGCGGCGCGCGCGACTTCCGACTTTGTAGTGTCGACCGAGAGCGGAACAGAAACGCGACGAGTCAATGATTCGATCACAGGCACGACGCGCCCGATCTCGTCATCGGCAGAAATCGGCTCGCCGCCAGGACGCGTCGATTCGCCGCCGACGTCGATGATGTCAGCACCCTCCGAAACGAGCCGCTCCGCATGAGCCACCGCATCGTCGACGGAAAGAAATAGTCCACCGTCACTGAAACTATCGGGCGTAACATTCAAAATGCCCATGATGAGCGGGCGCTCACCAATGGGCATTTCGAAGTTCTTAGCTCTCCAAACCAACGGAGATTAGGCCGGCGCAGGATTGCCGCCCGTGATTGGCGGCAGGAGCGGCTGGACGGGCTGTTTCGCGCTCGGCTCCTTCAGCTTCGGACGATCCTGGTCGCCGCCATCGGAAACCGGCGGGTTCTCGTCAAGCGGCAAGCCCGCGACGATCCGTCGAATCTCCACTCCATCGAGCGACTCACGCTCCAACAAGCATTCAGCGAGACGAATCATCGTGTCGCGATTCTCCTCGATGATGGCCTTGGCCCTCTCGAACTGGGCCGTGACGATCTTCTTCACCTGCTCGTCGATCTTGATCGCGGTGTCTTCGGAGAAGTCGCGATGCTGCGCGATCTCGCGTCCGAGGAAGATCTGCTCTTCTTTCTTGCCGAAGGTGAGCGGTCCCATCTCAGACATGCCGTACTCGCAAACCATCGCGCGCGCGAGCTCGGTGGCGCGTTCGATGTCGTTTGAAGCGCCCGTGGTGATGCTGCCGAGGAACGTGTCTTCCGCGATGCGTCCGCCCATCAGGATCGCGATCTGGCCCAACAGGTATTCCTGGCTGTAGTTGTGCCGGTCGCCTTCCGGAAGCTGTTGCGTGACGCCCAACGCCATACCGCGCGGAATGATCGTGACCTTGTGGACCGGATCCGCGTTCGGAACTTTCAGCCCAACCAGCGTATGGCCCGCTTCATGGTACGCAGTGACGCGCTTTTCCTCGTTCGAGATCACCATGCTCTTGCGTTCCGCGCCCATCAGCACCTTGTCTTTCGCCAACTCGAAGTCGCCCATAGCGACGAGCTTCTTGTTGTAGCGCGCCGCATTCAAAGCAGCTTCGTTGACGAGGTTGGCGAGGTCCGCGCCGGTGAATCCAGGTGTGCCGCGGGCAATCACCGAGATGTCAACGTCTTCGCCGAGCGGAATCTTGCGTGTGTGGACTTTCAGGATGCCTTCACGTCCACGAACGTCAGGTCTCGAGACGACAACCCGTCGATCAAATCGCCCCGGCCGCAGCAACGCGGGATCCAAGACGTCAGGACGGTTTGTCGAAGCGATCAGGATCACGCCGTCGTTCGACTCGAAGCCATCCATTTCGACGAGCAACTGGTTCAACGTCTGTTCGCGTTCGTCGTGTCCGCCGCCGAGACCAGCGCCACGATGACGGCCGACCGCGTCGATCTCGTCGATGAAGATGATGCACGGCGCGTTCTTCTTGCCTTGTTCGAACAAGTCGCGAACGCGCGAAGCGCCGACGCCGACGAACATCTCGACGAAATCGGAGCCCGAGATCGAGAAGAACGGAACATTTGCTTCACCGGCGATGGCGCGGGCCAGCAACGTCTTGCCCGTTCCCGGTGGTCCCATCATCAAAACGCCCTTGGGGATGCGCCCGCCGAGTTTCTGAAACTTCTGCGGTTCCTTCAGGAATTCGATGATTTCCTGTAGCTCTTCCTTGGCCTCTTCAACCCCGGCCACGTCCTTGAACGTCACGCGCTTCTGCTGGTTATTGAGCAGTTTCGCCCTCGACTTCCCGAACGAAAGCGCCTTGTTCCCGCCAGACTGCATCTGGCGCAACATGAATATCCAGATAGCAATAATAAACAGCAGCGGCGCCCACGTTATCAGCATGGGCCAGATATAACTGCTGCTCGATTCTTCTTCTACTTTTGGAACGCGCGGCCTGCCGTCGACTACTTCACGCGCAGCTTTGAGCAGGTCGTTCTTGGCGGGGTCGTTGGATAAAGCGACTCTATATTCCTTGTTGTTATTATCAATCGCGACAGTCTCAGTCTGTTTGACTGTCAGTTGCTTTAACTGGCGGGCCTGGATCATCTGATCCAGCTTCGTCAGGTCCACAGTGTCATAACTGGTGCCGCGCGGATTCACCAACTTGTAGAGCAAAACCGCGCCGGCGATTATCAGAAGCCAAAATACAATTTGTCTAGCCGTAGAACTCAAATTCATCAACGCCTCCGACGCCGATAATACCTTATCAGGCCGTCATTTGTCCCCGTCGAGCCAATCTATTTGCCCTGCCGGGCAGCACCTAATCGACCACCTTAGATGCATACCGGGAAGTATATCGTTTCCGAGCCACGGATTTAAGAAATTTTGCCCTCTCAATCCGTGGTTTCAAACTCCAGCCGGTTCTTCCTCCTCCTAACGCGCGTTCCGCCCGGCAACTCGACCACGCGCCCGCCAGCCGTGCCTTCCAGCAGTTTCTCGACCGCTAACAGATGAACCATTTCCAGCCGCCGCGTGTTTCCCCGCCCGTCAGAGATCCATTGCCGCAACGCCCGGCGGCGCAGTGCCGGCGCCGCGTTGGCGAGGATCTTTACGTCCAGAGCAGGCGTTCCGGTTTCATCTTCACCGTGATCAAACACCGCCGCGCGCCGCAATAGTGCATCCGAATCGTTGAGCAGGACGGCGGCGTCTTCCCGGAGCTGGCTGGCCGTCCGAGAAATCGCTTCGACGATCTTGTTATTGAACGACTGCATCAGCGGCAGCAGTTGTTGGCGGACTTTGACGCGCGCAAACTTCTGGTCGTCGTTCATCTCATCCGTCAAAAACCCCGTTTTCCGGAGACGGCAATAAGCCTCAGTGTCCGTGCGCCGCGCCCACATCAGCGGCCGTACCAGCTTGATAGTCTTGCTCTTTCCGAGGGGACGCACCTGTTCCATGCCGCCCAATCCACCGCCGGCGCTGCCGCGCATCAATCGAAGGAGGACGGTCTCGGCCTGGTCGTCCATGGTGTGCCCCGTCAGGACGTAGTTTGCTGACTTCCGTTTCGCTGTGCGCTCGAGGAAGGCGTAGCGCGCCTCGCGTGCCGCCTGTTCGAGATTGTCCCCTTTTGCACTGGCGATTTCCGCGACTTTGCTGCGGCCGATGACCGATTCGTAACCCAACTTCTTCGCCAGCTCCGCTACCCATTTCGCGTCGTCCCCGCTGGCGGCTCTCAGTTTGTGATCCAAATGCGCGACACAGACATTGACCGCCAAGTTGCCGCTGTTTTTGAGTTCGTGGATAGCGAGTAGGAGCGCGGTTGAGTCGGCGCCGCCGGAAACGGCGACGACGACCGTCTCGTCGCTGGTCGGGAGCCGGAGTTTCCGCCATTCGGCGTATAAAAAGCTGGAAAACTGACTAAGCCGCGGGCGTCTGAAGTTTGTTCTTCGCATTGTGTGTGGCGATTCTAGCCACAAAAAAGCACAAAAACCACAGATAGTGTCAACACGAAGCCGCGACATTTTGTTGAAAGATTCGCGTCGTTTCTCGTTTAGAACACTCAGACGCTTTTTAACCCGGCTCGCGCAACAAGGGGGGAAATCCCGATGAGAGTAGAAAACCAGATACGGTTCAACGAATGGCTTCTCGGCTCCACGATTTTGTGTCACTCGTGCGGCTGCCTGTGGCTGGTTCCGGCAGCGCAGAAACAGGACAGCTACCTGTGCCGGCAGTGCGGCAGTGAGGTGACAAGCGACAGGAAGCCGATGAGCGCGGAGCAAGTCGAAAAGCGCCCAAATAACTGATAGTTTCAGCCCCTGCCACAACAAACCAAAGAGCGGTGTTTCCTCATCAGACCGAGTCCGCCTGGATTTCACAGATCTCCAGAAGTCGGTGTAATCTGTGTTTCTTCTTCCCAATTTTCGTATAGAGGTTCCTGATGAAACTTAGAACAACTTTTCTCGCGCTCCTGCTGGCGCTCTTCAGCCTATCCACTCTTCACATCCCGGCGCTTGCCGAAGAGGGCATGTGGACGTTCAACAACGTCCCGCGCGCCGAGATCAAACGGAAATACGGTTTCGAGATCACCGACGAGTGGCTGAACAACGTCCGCCTCGCTTCCGTCAGGTTCAATAATGGCGGTTCCGGCTCCTTCGTCTCGCCGAACGGCCTCGTGCTGACGAACTATCACATCGTGGAAGACTTCGTCGGCGAGGTGAGCACGCCGGAGAAGGACTACGCGAAAGAAGGATTCCTCGCGAAAACGCGCGCGGAAGAGCTGAAAGTGCCGAGCGTCGAGTTGAACGTGCTGATGAGCATCGAAGACGTCACGGCACGGGTGAACGCCGGTGTGAAAGAAGGAATGTCTGACGCCGACGCACTTGGCGTCCGCCGTGCTGCGATCACGTCAATCGAGGAAGAGTCGCAGAAAGCGACGGGGTTGCGTTCGGACGTCGTGACGCTCTACCAGGGCGGTCAATACAATCTCTATCGCTATAAGCGGTACACCGACGTTCGCCTCGTTTTCGTTCCTGAGTTTCAGGCGGCGTTCTTCGGCGGCGACCCTGACAACTTCAACTACCCGCGCTTCAATATCGACATGGCGCTGGTGCGCGTTTATGAAAACGACCAGCCGGTGAAACCGGAGCACTACTTCAAGTGGTCGACGGCGGGCGCGAAGGAAGGCAGCCTGGTGTTCGTCACCGGCCATCCGGGATCGACGTCGCGGCTGGACACGGTCGCCCATCTGGAAGAACTGCGCGACACGAGCATCCCGATCATCATCCGCCTGCTCGAACGACGCGAAGCAGTGTTGAAGAAATACATGGCCATGGGTGAGGAACAAACGCGCCAGAGCCAAAACGATCTGAACAGCGTTCAGAACAGCTTGAAGGTCTATCGCGGACAACTTGCCGGACTGAAAGATCCGTCGTTGCTCGCCCGCAAACAGAAGGAAGAAACGGCGCTGCGCAAATCGATTGCGGCCAGCCCCGAACGGCAGAAGTTATACGGCGGCGCGTGGGACGCGATCGCCAACGCGCACAAGAACTACCCGTCTTATATCCGCGAACGCCGCATCTTCGATCAAGCGGCCGGATTCAACAGCACGTATTTCGGCATCGCTCGCGCACTGGTGCGATTGGCCGCCGAGAGTGCCAAACCAAACGCTGATAGATTGCCGGAGTACACGGATGCTCGCCGCCGTTCACTCGAAGGAGCGCTCTATTCACCCGCGCCGATTCACGACGACTTCGAGAAGCTCAAACTCGCGGACTCGCTAGGGTTCATGGTCGAGCTTTTGGGCGCTGACCATCCGCTCGTGAAGCAGGTGCTCAACGGCAAGTCGCCGGAAGAGCGCGCGAACGAGATGATCACGGGCACGAAGTTGAAAGACGTTGCTTATCGCAAAGAGTTGGTTGCGGGTGGACAAAAGGCCATCGACGAGTCGACCGATCCGATGATCGTTGTGGCGCGGCTGGTCGACGCGAAGGCACGTGAGACTCGCAAGCGTTACGAGAGTGAAGTGATCGGCGTCGAGCGCGCAAACTACGCGAAGATCGCGCGCGCGTTGTTCGACACTGAAGGCACGAAGCTCTATCCGGATGCGACGTTCACGCTGCGACTTTCGTATGGCACGGTCCAGGGCTACACGGAGAACGGCAAGAAAGTCGCTCCGTTCACGACGCTCGGCGGACTGTATGCTCGTGCGGATCAGTTCAAACATCAGTTCCCGTACGTGCTGCCGCAGCGATGGATGGATAAGAAGTCGGATCTCAATCTAAATACGCCGTTCAACTTCGTTTCGACGAATGACATAATCGGCGGCAACTCCGGTTCGCCGACGATCAATCAGAACGGCGAGCTCGTCGGACTGATCTTCGACGGCAACATTCAATCGCTCGTCGGCGATTTCATGTACGACGGATCGGTGAATCGAGCGATCTCGGTTGATTCGAGAGGAATGCTGGAAGTGTTGAAGAAGGTGTTCGGCGGAAACGAACTCGCGGCTGAGCTGACGGGCAGCCCGGTTTCGTCGGTCGCTAAGCCTTAACTAACCCTGCGTACTTCTCGACCAGTTTTTTCTGGCCGTAACCGGGGAAACTAACGGTCAATTTCGCGGACTCGCCGGCGCCTTCCCGCCGGAGCACGAGTCCGCGTCCGTATTTTGAATGCTTCACATACGAGCCCGGCGTGAACTCGCCCGACGCTGATGACGAGGTAGTCGAAGCCGGTGAGGGCTTGGGCTTGTTGGGCTCAGGCGACTGGCCCATCTGCCGGTTGCGTTGCTTGAAAAATTCGGCGATCGAATCGACGCTGTTGTAAGTCTTGCCCATGTATTTCGTCTTCTCTCTGCGCGGCTCCTCCGGCGGCGCGACTTCGAGCGCGTCAGCGTCGCGCCGGAAATAGAGCCACGACTTCCCAAGCGAAAGATCCTCGAGCAACTCGCTCGGCATCTCATTCAAAAACTGCGAAGGCTCCGACGCGATCTCTTCACCATACACTCGCCGCTTCATCGCGTGCGTCACGTAAAGATAACGTTCGGCGCGCGTCATCGCGACATACGCGAGCCGCCGCTCCTCTTCCAAATCGTCAGGATCCGTGGCCGATCGTGAGTGCGGAAATAGTCCATCTTCGAGACCGACGACGAACACGAGCGGAAACTCGAGCCCCTTCGCGGAGTGGATCGTCATCAACGTCACCGGCGCATCGCGTTTGTAATCATCCTGATCGGAAACAAGCGCCGAGTGATCGATAAACTCGCGCAGACCTTCGACTCCCTGGTCGTCATAATCGACGGCCGCGTTCACGAGCTCCTGCAAGTTCTCGAGACGTCCTTCCGCTTCTTCGGTCTTCTCGGAGCGCAGCCAGTAATCGTAACCGGTATCGACGAGCGCGGCGCGAACGACATCCGACACCGGTGCCGTGGAATCACGGTTTTCGTTTGCAGCCAACTCGCCGAGGCCCGTAACGATCTTGCGGAACCCGCGCAACGCATTCACGGCGCGCGAACTCAGCTTCTCCGGGTCCTTGATGACAAGATCGATCGTCTCCCACAACGAGACGCCGTAATCTTTCTGACGGCGTTCGATCTCCTCCATCGTCGTACGCCCGATGCCTCGCGGCGGGCTGTTGATGACGCGGTCGAGCGCGATCGAATCGTTCGGATTGAGCGCGAGTTTCAGGTACGCGATGATGTCGCGCACTTCCATTCGTTCGTAGAAACTGAAACCGCCGAGAATGTTGTACTGAAGACCCGCGCGCCGCATCGCCTCTTCAAACACGCGTGACTGCGAGTTCGTGCGATAAAGCACGGCCGCGCGGAGATCGAATTCTTCGCGCAGGTGTTCGAGGATCTTGTTCGCGACCCAGCGCGCTTCCGCTTCCGCGTCGTACGCCTGGTAGTAACCGACGCGTCCGCCGCGCGGGTTCGACGTCCAGAGCGTTTTGCCTTTGCGCTGGCGGTTGTTCTTCACGACAGCGCCGGCGATGTCGAGGATCGTTTGCGTGGAACGGTAGTTTTGTTCCAGACGAATGATCTTCGTGCGCGGATAGTGGACTTCGAAGTTGAGTATGTTGCTGATGTCAGCGCCGCGCCACTTGTAGATCGACTGGTCTTCGTCGCCGACGACGGCGATGTTCTGCTGCTTCTGAGTCATCAGGCTGATCAGGTCGAACTGTAGTGCATTCGTGTCCTGGTATTCGTCGACGAGGATGTAGCGAAACTTGTTGTTGTATTTCTCGCGAATCTCGGGAACGTCGCGCAGGAGCTTCACCGCTTTGATGAGCAGGTCGTCGAAGTCGAGGGCGTTGTTCGAGTGAAGCCGGTCTTCGTACATCTGGTAGACGCGAGCAATCGCGGCGCGGCGTTCGTCGCCGTACTCGGCGCGTGCCGCGAACGTTCGCGTGTCTTCGCCGCGGTTCTTGGCTGAACTGATCGCCGACTGCGCGGCACGATGGCCGAGCGATTTCTCGTCGTAGCCGATGTCCTTGACGCACTGGCGAATGAGACGCAGCGAGTCGTCCTGATCGTAGATCGTAAAGCGGCGCGTGTAACTGTCGTTGAGCTTTTCGATGTCTTGCCGCAGGATGCGGACGCACAAACTGTGGAACGTCGAGACGAGCGGCAGACTCGACGCGTCGCGCGCGTGCAGCAGTCGTTGCACTCGCAGCCGCATCTCTTCGGCGGCTTTGTTGGTGAACGTAACTGCCAGGATGTTCCAGGTCGGGACTTGCTTCTCGGCGATCAGATAAGCGATGCGGTGCGCAATGACGCGCGTCTTGCCGGAACCGGCTCCGGCAAGGATCAGGAGCGGTCCCTCGGTGGCGAGCACAGCTTCGCGCTGCTGTTCATTCAGTTGTGCCAGAAATTCCGAATCCACGAGCTTTGTTTGCATTTAAGCATAACGATCGAACTTCACAAAATCCGTGTTCAATTCAACCGCAAGAACCAGATAGATCGAGTGTCGAGGTTGGTTTAGGATAAGCGCGTGATTCAGACGGACGAGAGAATGTGGCAGGCAGTGGCCGCGAAAGATCCGCGGTTTGACGGGCAGTTTGTATTCGCCGTCACTTCGACAAAGATTTACTGCCGCCCATCGTGTCCGTCGCGCCGGCCGCGCCGCGAGCGAGTGATGTTCTTCGACTTGCCTGACTCAGCAGAACAGGCAGGCTTTCGCGCCTGTTTGCGCTGCGAGCCTCGCCATCCGCGCGTACTCGATCCGCAGATCGCACTCGTCCAGCGCGTTTGTCGTTATCTCGACGCGAGTCAAACCGAGACGGTGAAGCTCGCAGATCTAGCGGCAGACGCGGGCGTCAGTGCGTTTCATTTGCAACGCACATTCAAACGCATCATGGGAATCAGTCCGCGGCAGTATCTGACAGCGCGCAGATTTGGAAACTTCAAGACTCTCGTACGCGAAGGAGAACCGGTGACACAGGCGCTTTACGATTCAGGTTTCAACTCCAGCAGCCGCCTTTACGAACACGCGCCCGAAGAACTCGGCATGACGCCCGCGACTTACGGCCGTGGCGGATACGGAATCAACATCAGCTACACGATCGTCGCCTCGCCGCTCGGACGTCTGCTCGTTGCGATGACTGAGCGCGGCGTTTGCGCAGTGCGAATGGGCGACACGGACGCCGAACTTGAAAACGATCTACGCGCGGAATTTCCCGCCGCCGAGATCCAACGCAACGACTCCGCTTTGTGTGATCCAGTGCAAAAGATCCTGAGCCACTTGACGAACAAAGAACCGCGGCTCGATCTGCCGCTCGACATCAGGTCGACGGCGTTTCAGCGTCAGGTGTGGGAGAAACTCCGCACAATTCCTTACGGTCAAACGGTCTCGTACGGCGACGTCGCGAAGTCACTCGGGAAAGCGGGCGCGGTGCGCGCCGTCGGCCGCGCGTGTGCGACGAATCCCGTCGCGCTGGTCATTCCCTGTCATCGCGTGGTGCGCGAGGATCAGAGCCTTGGCGGTTATCGCTGGGGCCTCGAGCGAAAGAAAAAACTTCTCGATTATGAGAAAAGGTGATCCCTTTTTGTCTTCGCGTTGCGCGTTACATCGTTGGCGGGGGGCAAACGGGGCTTACGTGGGAGGCACGCACAGGGGAAGCGGTGCCGCTCCGTTTGCCCCGAGGGGACGCGTGTCTTAATCAATAATAAAACGGTGGGATGATCGTAGCTTCTTTATACGGCCTGTGCGGTAGGAACTTGGAGAAGCCGGAAACCCAGCCTTCCAATTCGATCTCGCGCATCGACGACGTATCCACCAGGCGTGGAAGCTTGTACGGGTTCGACTCGTTCGTGGCCAAGCCTGGTTCGCAGGTGGTTGCTGAGGTTACTTCGAAGTCGTCGAGCCATGGACCATAACACGAGGCGTACGCACCGTTCGGATATGAGAAGTGGTGCGGCAGCTTGGTAAACTGAGTAATGAACTTTCTGTTCTCTTCCATCTCGTCCAGAAACGAATCGCGAGTTTGCGGCGCGTGATGACGGTGCGTGTGTAATTGAATGTCCACTCCAGCCGCTGCTAACTCCCTCAATTCGTGCGTCGACAAAAGGTGCAGGATTCGCTTGGACAGGATCGATTGATAGTCGACTGACAGTCGCTCGGCGATGACGTTGAGTAGTTCGTCTTTTCTCGCCGCCGAGAACCTTGCGTGCCGGGAGAATTCGCGTATGGCCATGACCGCGGCCCCGCGCTCGGAGTCGGATCTCAGATCGAAACTCTTGAAGCCATTCATCATCCCGTTAACGTCCATCACGCGTCCTCTGCCCTTCCAGAGCAAGTAAGAACACATGACGTCAAACACCGGGCGATTGTAATTCGCGTAGTAACTCGTCAAATAAACGGTCGCCGGCCAGCCAAACTCACGTAGAATCGGAAATGCGCGGCTGTAGAAATCGGAGCTGCCATCGTCGAAGGTCAGAACAACGCTGCACGTCGGCAGAGATCCCGTCCTGAGTTGTTGGAGGGCATCGGCGAGCGGAAGCACGTTGCAGCCGTAGTCCTTGAGCGCTTGCATACGGCTGCGAAAGAGCCCCGGGCTGATGTAGAGATCGGAATCCCACAGGTGCTCGTCGTCGATGGAGACGCCATGGTAGGCGAGAATCAGTAACTGGTTTCTGCGCCAGTCGCTGCGACGGAGTGCGTCGAGCACACCTATAGCCTTACCTGCGTTCAGGGTAAGCAACTTGGCAGTCTTCAGGACGTTCATAGGGGCGTCGCCTGAAATTGATCCCTAAAAACCCGGAGGTTAATGTAACGACTTTGAGGGTCGGGGGCTGAAATCAAATCACACTTCCTGTAATTAAGCAATGTTCAGCGATAGCTCAGACTACCATCGTTTGGAACTGGCAATCGCGACCGATCCGAACGACTCGCGCAGGGTCATGCCACGCCTCGAATCGAGGCACCGGCGCATCCTCGACATCGGCTGCGGCGCCGGTCAAACGCTCATCGGCAGCAACCTTTCCCGCGACGTTTTGGCGGTCGGACTCGACGTCGATCATTCAGCTCTCGCCCTCGGAAAACAGTTGGCGCCGGCTATTCACTTTGTCAGTGGACGGGGGGAATCACTGCCTTTCGTGAACGACTCCTTTGACCTGGTCGTCTGCCGCGTCTCACTTCCTTATATGCACATTTCAAGGGCGGTTTCAGAAATGGCCCGCGTGACCGCCGCCGGCGGCGATCTCTGGCTCGTCCTGCACCCGTTCAGCATGACGGCGAGAGAGTTGGTAACAAATCTCGCCAGTTTTCAACTCAAAGCCGGTCTCTATCGAACGTGGGTGCTGATCAACGGTCTCACCCTGAACACTCTCGGAATGCAGATGCACTGGCCCGGCAACTCACATCGCTATGAGACGTGGCAAACGAGCTCTGCGATGAAACGCGCACTGCTCGCTGTCGGTTTCGAGCAGATTCGCATCGAACGCGCGGCCCACTTTGTCATCACCGCCAGACGAACCGGCTGATCATTCCACTGTCACTGACTTCGCCAGGTTGCGCGGTTGATCGACGTCGCAGCCGCGACGGACGGCGATGTGGTACGCGAGCAGTTGCAGCGGAATGATGGAGAGAATCGGCGACAGCAGATCGCTCGACGCCGGGATCTCGATCACGTGGTCAGACACAACCGACGACATCGTGTCGCCCTCAGTCAGCACGGAAATAACGATGCCCTCGCGCGCCTTAACTTCGACGATGTTCGAGTGCGTCTTTTCGTAGCGTAGCTCTGAAGAGCGGTTACCGTCTTCGCGCGTGTTGATGAAAAGCACCGGTAGCCGTTCGTCGATCAGCGCGTTCGGTCCGTGCTTCATTTCGCCGGCTGGATATCCCTCGGCGTGAATGTAAGAGATCTCTTTCAACTTCAACGCGCCTTCGAGCGCGACAGGAAAGTTGATACCGCGTCCGAGGTAGAGAAAGTCAGTCGATCGGAAGAACTCTTTCGACAACTCCTCGATGCCGTCTGAATCGTTGAGCAGGTGTTCGAGCTTGACGGGCAGCTCCGCCAACTCCTGCGCGTGAAACCTGGCTTCATCTTCTTTCAGCGTCCCACGCACTTGCCCGAGAAACAGGCCGAGCAGGTAAAGCGCGATCATCTGACTCGTGAACGCCTTCGTCGACGCGACGCCGATCTCCGGTCCCGCGTGCGTGAGTATCGTTCCATCAGCCTCGCGGACGATCATCGAGCCCTGCACGTTGCAGATCGCCAGCACGCGCGCGCCCATCTCCTTCGCTTCACGCAGTGCGGCGATCGTGTCCGCCGTCTCGCCGGATTGCGAAATGACGAGCAGCAACGTCTTCTCGTCCATCACCGGATTGCGATAACGAAACTCCGACGCGTAGTCGACGTCGACCGGCACGCGCGCGAGTTGCTCGATCATGTACTTGCCGGCGAGCCCCGCGTGCCACGACGTGCCGCACGCCGCGATCTTGATCGACGTGAAGCGCTTGAAATCCGACTCGGTGATGTTCGCCATCTCGTCGAGAAACACGCGTCCGGTGTCGAGCGAGACGCGGCCCTGGACGGTGTCGCGAACGGAGCGCGGCTGCTCGTAAATCTCCTTGAGCATGAAATGCTTGAAGCCGCCCTTTTCCGCCATGATCGGGTCCCATGTGATCCGCTGGATCGACGGTTGGACCGTGTTGCCTTCGAAGTCAGTAACGCGAACGGCGTCTTTGTTGATGACTGCGATCTCGCCGTCGCCCAGGAAAAAGACGTCGCGCGTGTGGTGCAGGATGGGCGGAATATCCGACGCGACGAAGAACTCGCGATCGCCGAGGCCGATCACCACCGGCGGGCCCTGGCGCACTGCGATGATCAGGTCCGGCTCGTCGGCGTTGATGATCGACAGCGCGAATATGCCGCGCAGCTCGACCATCGCGGAGCGGACCGCTTCTTCGAAGTTGTGGGTCTGTCGCAAGTGCTCCTCGATGAGGTGCGCGATGATTTCCGTGTCGGTCTCCGTAACGAAGCGATGGTCGCTGTGACGCAGACGCTCTTTTAGTTGCAGGTAGTTTTCGATGATGCCGTTGTGGACGACGACGACGCGGCCCGTGCAGTCGCGATGCGGGTGCGCATTCTCTTCGGTCGGACGCCCGTGCGTGGCCCAACGCGTGTGGCCGATTCCGTACGTGCCGTCGAGCGGGCTGAGCCGGATGGTCTCCTCGAGATTGCGCAGCTTTCCTTCGGCGCGGCGAATCTCGAGGTCGTGGTTTTCATTCACGACGGCGATGCCGGCCGAGTCGTAGCCGCGATATTCCAGCTTTCGCAGGCCGTCGATGATCAACGGCACGACCTGTTTGTTGCCTACGTAACCAACAATTCCACACATAATGTTTCGATACTCTTAATTCAGTTTCTTTTTCACTTCTGCCGGTACGCCCGCGACGAGCGAATCCGGTGGTACGTCTTTCGTCACGACCGAGCCTGCCCCGGTTATGGATCGCGCGCCCACGGTCACCGGCGCGACCAGCATCGTGTCCGAGCCGATCTTAACATCGTCTTCGACGATCGTTTCGTGCTTGTGCTTTCCGTCGTAGTTGCACGTGACGGTGCCCGCGCCGACGTTGGTTCGCTCGCCGATCGTCGCGTCTCCCAGGTACGTCAGATGCATCGCTTTGACGCCGCGTTTCAGCCGCGACTTCTTAACTTCGACGAAGTTTCCGACAGTCGCCCTGTCTTCGAGCGTCGCGTTCATCCGGAGATGGGCGAAAGGCCCGACGGAACAGTTTGCGCCTATTTCGGAGTCGACAATGAGCGAATGATCCTTGACCGTGACGTCGTTTCCGAGGCGCGAGTTTGTGATGCGAACGCCGGAACGAATCACACAGCCGTCGCCAATCACGGATTTGCCTTCGATGGCGACGTTGGGATAGATGATGCAGTCGCTGCCGACCTGGACTTCCGGACCGATGTACGCGTGCGACGGATCGATAAACGTCACGCCCGTTTCGAGCATCAGCCGTCGAACCGTGTTGCGCCGCAGCAGGTTTTCAAACTCCGCCAACTCAGCGCGCGTGTTGATTCCCGAAACCTCGCGCGGATCGTCGTGACGGTAGACGTCCACGATTCCGCCGAGTGAAAGGATGATCTCGGCGACGTCCGTCAGGTAATACTCGCCCTGATCGTTCGCCGGTTCGACACGCCGCAGAGCCTCGAACAAGTCGCGCGCTTCGAAGCAGTAAATGCCGCTGTTGATTTCCCTGATCTGTCTCTGTTCCGGCGTGGCGTCTCGCTGTTCGACGATGCGCGCGAAAGAACCGTCTTCGCCGCGGACGATGCGTCCGTAGCCGGTCGGGTTCTGAAGCTCGACGCTCAGAATCGAACAGGCGGCGCCGGTTTGGCGATGATGATCGATCAATTTCCTCAACGTCTCAGTCCGTACCAGCGGCATGTCGCCGTACAGAAGCAAGATGAGCGAATCGGAGTTTTCGAGACGGCTGCGAGTAGACTCGACGGCGTCGCCCGTGCCGCGTTGTTTCTCCTGAACGGCGAAGCTCGCCTTTTCGCCAACGGCGTCGAGCGTAGCCTTTTCGACTTCTTCGGCCTGATGACCAACGACGACCAGGATCGTTTCGGGATCCAACGCGTTCGCCGTCTTCGCGACGTGCGTGATCAACGGCAACCCGCCGAGTTCGTGCAGCACCTTCGCGCGACGAGATTTCATTCTCGTTCCGAGTCCCGCTGCGAGTATCACCACGTTCAGTTTGTCGTTGCTCAAGAACGTTCTCCGAAAGGACTAGACTGCAACCGTCGCCTGCGACAGTGCTTGCTTGCGGCAGTTCAGCACGACCTGCGCGAGACGGTCCGAGTGATGCCGGACCTTTTCACCGTCGTCGAGCAAGTCGCCGCGCATGATCTCCGTCGTTTGATCGAGTGCTTCGTCGATAGGGTCGTCGATGCCGATTTGATACGCACCTTCGGCCGCATAACGTTCGGCTTGCTCGGTGGTGATGCGCCGGTTGTTGACGACGACGTAGTCGAAATGAATTTCGGGCGCGTACTTCTTAACGGTCTCGAGATGCGCGCGCGCCGAGTAGCCGTCAGTTTCTCCCGGTTGCGTCATCAGGTTATTGATGAAGATCTTGGTCGCCGAGCTCGCGCCGATAACGCGCGCGACCTGCGAAACCAGCAGGTTCGGCAAAATGCTGGTGTAGAGCGAACCGGGACCGACCGTGATGATGTCGGCAACGCGGATGGCCTTCAGTGCTTGCGGCAACGGCAGACATTGTTCCGGTTCGAGGAGCAGCCGCCGAATCGGAAGTTTCGACGCCGAGATCTGAGTTTCACCGCGTACGACGGAACCGTCTTCCAACTCGGCCGCCAACCTGACGTCGCTGAGCGTCGCCGGATAGATGTGTCCCTTGCTGGCGATGACTTCTGAGGAGAGACGAATTGCTTCCGTGAAGTCGCCCGTGATCTCCGTCAGTGCCGCCAGGAAAAGGTTGCCGAAACTGTGCCCGCCGAGCCCGCCGTCGCCGCGAAAGCGATGTCTGAAAAGACGCGAGATCAGGTTCGCGTCTTCCGAGAGCGCGATCATGCAGTTGCGGATGTCGCCGGGCGGGAGCATCTGCAACTCTTCGCGCAGCCGTCCTGAACTGCCGCCGTCGTCGGAAACGGTCACGATCGCGGAGAGACTATCGATCCAGATCTCCTCATCGCTTTTGCCGACCAACTGTTTCAGTCCACACAGCAGCATCGACAAACCGGTGCCGCCTCCGATGGCTACGAGTTTTTGCAAATCAAGCTCCTGGGAACACAGATCAGGTAACGCAGGGATATATTACCGTCTTTAGGAAGGATTACTGAAAATGAGACGGTCAAAGTCGGGATCGTTGCGCAGGGGGTTCAGGTCGTGATCGTGCTGAGCCCGGACGCGAAGATTGGGTTGAATGGCGAGCGCGCGTTGGAGCGACTCGAGCGCGAGATCGATGGAACCGAGACGCGCGCGGGTCGCGGCGAGGCCGTAGTGAATGTGCGCAGCTTCCGGTTCGCGCTTGAGCGCTCGCTCAAACATCTCCTGCGCCGCGACGTATTCGCCGCGGTTCAGTTCGATGACGCCGCGGTCGTAAAGCGAGTCGGCGTCGCGGGGAAGCATGCTTTCCGTTCGCAGCCGCGATTCCGCGATCGCCAGATAGGTGCGCGCGCGGGCGGCCACTTCCGAAACCTGTGAAAACTTATCAACGAGAATCCGAAACTGGTTGCGCGCCTCGGCGAAGCGGCCCCTGACGAACTCCTTGTGAGCGCGTTCGAAGGCTCCGAGTGCTGCCGACTCGTCCTGCGTCGGCTGTCGTGGCGGAGGCGGCGGCGCTTGAACGGGTCGAACTGCTCTGACTGCCGCGAGCTTCTGCGTCTTTTTGACTCTCGGAACTTCGACCTTCTTTGTAGCTGCCGCTTTGCGGGCGACTGGCTTCGGAGCCGCCTTCTTCGCTTTGACTGTCGCTTTCGGCTTGGCAGCAGTCTTTCTTGCAGCGGTCACCTTAACGGCCTTGCGAGCAACGGGCTTGGCGGCGCTGGCGCGTTTGGCCTTCGCTTTAACAGCGTTGGGCTTCGCTTTGACAGCACGCTTCGCGGTCTTCGCCGCAGGTCGTTTTGCTTTTGAACGTGTAGGGGACCGTCGCAAGCCTTTTGTGAGACTGCTACTCATGGGTGGAATCTCAAAAGGCTGCTTACGTCCGGTAAGCAGCCGCTGGAATCGCCGGCAGCTTACCACAGGCCCGCCCCTAAATCAACGAACACAAGTATTTGCGGGTGCTTTAACGTCGATGTACGCGTCCATTTCGACAAACGTACAAACAAAAGAAAACACTTGAAGGTCATTGTTGGCCATGTTAAAGTGCGTTTGGCTTATGGAGGTCTAAACGGCCTCAGCGCCTGGCCCCAACCGAATTAGTAACCTCTTTTAGTTGCAAAACTTGCGATAGCGAACCAGGCGCTTCAAAGTTCAACTCTCCAGGTAGAAATCCCCGCCCGGTCATCAACGACGAGTCGCATAATGGCAGATACACCGATCCTGTTGCGCGAGCAGCAATACCACCAGATAAAAGCCGTCCTGGCCCGGTTGCGTATGGATGCATCCGCAAAGGTGGTCTTCCTGGTGGACAAAGATGGTCAGGAGATCGCTTCCCAGGGAGAAGTGGGAAATCTTGACACAACCAGTCTGGCGTCTCTTGCGGCCGGCAACGTCGCCGCCACGGGAGGAATGGCGCAGCTCATCGGCGAGAAGGAATTCCCAACCCTTTCTCACGAGGGCGAAAAAGAGAGCATTCACATCTCCGTGGTGGGCCGGCTCCTGCTGGTCGTCGTCTTCGACGAACGTTCCAGCCTCGGCCTGGTCAAACTGCGGAGCAAGCAAGTCTCCCACCAGTTGGCGACGATGTTCGAAGAGATCGCTGCTGGAGATTACGACGAGGAGTCGCCCTTCGCCGGGATCACCGACGAAGACATCGACAGTCTCTTTAGCTAACGGCACGCTATGACCTTTATTAATTACGCTTCCCGAGAAATCAACTGCAAAATCGTTTACTACGGCCCAGGTCTGTGTGGTAAGACGACGAACTTGCAGTACATCTTCGATTCGACCGCGCCGCAGGCGCGCGGCAAATTGATCAGCCTGGCGACTGAAACCGACCGCACGCTGTTCTTCGATTTCATGCCGTTGGAGCTCGGTACCGTGCGTGGTTTCAAAACGCGGTTTCACTTGTACACGGTGCCGGGTCAGGTCTTTTATGACGCATCGCGCAAGTTGATTCTCAAGGGCGTCGATGGGGTGGTGTTTGTCGCTGATTCGCAGGAAGAGCGAATGGATGCGAATATCGAGTCGCTTTACAACCTGGAAGAGAACCTGCAATCGCAGGGTTACGACCTAATGAAGATTCCGTACGTGCTGCAACTGAACAAGCGGGATCTCGGCAATATCGTACCGGTTGAGGATCTGGCGGCGGAGTTACAGCGCAAGGGCGAGCCGGTGGTTGAGGCGGTCGCTGCGACCGGCGTCGGCGTGTTCGATACGTTAAAGGCTGTTGCGAAGCAGGTTTTGACTGAACTCCGCAAGGGGTAACCCACAAAAGGCACAAACCTTCGGACACAAAAAGGCACAAAAGAAGATCTACCGAAGCAGGGTTACAGAAGGCAGGTTAGAGAGTTAGAGAAGGTGGGGTTGAAGAAGTAGCCCCTTCCTTCTCTAAATTTTTTTGTGCCTTCTGTGTTTTTTGTGCCTTTTGTAGTTAAAAGTGAGTAGCTAATCCAAGGACTTCAGCATCAACAATCCGTCACCGCCATTTGAATAGTACTTAGGCAGACGCTGGGAGATCGTGTAGCCGAGACTTTCGTAGAGTTTCTGTGCGGGCGTGTTCAGTGTTCTGACTTCCAGGCGCACCAACCTCACGTGCCGCTTCCGGAAACCTTCTTCAACTTCCTTCATCAATCGCTTCGCCAGACTGCGCCGCCGGTGTTCGGGTGCGACGCCCACGGTCGTGACGTGACCGGTGCGATCCGGTTCGACGAGTCCGATCACGAACCCCGCCATCACACCACCAGACGTCACCGCGCGAAACGAGACGGACTCCGGAGCCGTCAGCAAATAGTCGAACGTCTCCTTGCTGTACGCTTCGCCGTCGATGAAGCAACGCTGATCGAGCCGCCAGCACTCCTCGAGTTGAGAGATGGTCAGCGGACGAATGTCGTAGCTCATGCCCCACGATGGCGTCGCTGCCTTCTGTTTCTTCTCGGGCTCGTACGGAGGATCAGATTGTGACCACCAGCGGGAACGAAATTTCTTTAGTACAGCCATAGCGTTTGCACGGGAAGAAGAATCACGCAGTTAGTTTACCATTGCAGTTTTTATATCGGCTAGACAATAAACATGCAATCGCCGTAACTGTAAAACCGGTATTTTTCAGCGACGGCGTGAGCGTAAGCACTGAGCACGAGTTCGCGCCCGGCAAAAGCGCTGACGAGAACGAGCAGGGAAGAACGCGGCAGGTGAAAGTTGGTCAACAGCGCATCGGCAATGCGGAAACGGTACCCGGGTTTGATTGTCAGACTGGCTTCGCCGCTCATTGCGGCGACGCGTCCATTGTCGTCAGCGGCAGACTCGAGTGCGCGCATTGTGGTAGTGCCGACGACGATGACTCGTTCCGCGCCGTTGATCGTCTCAGCCGCTTCTTCGGAAATGACAAAATGTTCGCTGCTGACTGAGTGTTGGTCTACGTCGTCGACGCGCACGGGCTCGAACGTTCCGTAACCTACGTGCAGTGTGACTTCGACAACTGACGCGCTGGCACGCACCCTTGCCAGCACGTCGTCCGTAAAGTGTAGACCGGCGGTCGGCGCGGCGATGGCGCCGGGGTTTTTCGAATAGACGGTTTGATACCGTTCGCGATCCGCCGAAGTGTCGGCTCGCTTGATGTACGGCGGCAACGGCGTCGAACCGAGCTCTTCAATAACCGACTCAAACGACCCATCACAATCGAACCGAACGCGCCGCAGTTCATGACCCGGCTCGTCTAATAATTCTCCGATCAGTCTTCCATCCCCAAACACGACTCTCGCGCCTTCGCGCAGTCTTCCGCCGGGACGGACCAGCGCCTCCCAAATTCGTGTCTCTATCTCACGAACCAGAAATATCTCTACCGCGCCACCTGTTTCCGCGCGGCGTCCGCTCAGTCTGGCCGGTATCACACGAGAATTATTTACGACAACGACGTCATTCGAATGCAGTTGGTGAGGAAACTCAGTGAAAACAGAATCAGACCAGGATTTATTATCGCGATCCAGCACGAGCATCCGCGATGCGTCGCGCTGTGCGAGAGGCTGTTGCGCGATGAGATCGTCAGGCAGTTCGTAGTCGAAGTCGGAGATTAACAAGTCACTTACCCGGCGGCGCGCTTCACGCGGCAAAGACGAAACCCGATGTTTGGAGCAAAATGTCCTCCCCATCCTTCGTCCGAACCGCTCGATTCCTGCGACATGCGGAACGAAACGGTAACTGTTTCCGCGCAATCGGCCCACGACCCGCCTCGCAAAACTCTCTCACTTCCGTTTTGTGCGATTGGATTGCGCGCAGGACTTTCGGCGTAGTACGAAGCATCGTAAAAATCACTGGTCCACTCCCAAACGCCGCCACTCATCGCGTATAGACCGTACCCATTTGGCGGAAACTGCCGCATCGGCAATATCGACAACTCATCGAAGCGATTGAAGTCGCAACGCTCAGGCGTTGGGGGATCGTTTCCCCACGGATACGTGCAATTGATGAGTCCGCCGCGGGCGGCTTTCTCCCACTCCGCTTCGGTCGGCAAACGATAGAGCACTTCGGCATTCGAAAGACGGTTGCAGAGCGCTTCGGCCACTTGCCACGAAACGCTGATCATGGGTTTTCGTTCATAAGTCCAGGGGCTCAGGGGATCTGCTCGAAGAGCCTTTCCAAAAAAATCCTTCCCCTCTTCGCCGGGCAGGTGGCTGTGCCAGTCGCGAGCACGCAGAGTTTCGTCTTCGCAGTATTGAAGTCGAATCTTGTTTTCCTGGGCAAGATAGAACGACGGGCTCGAGCCGTCTTCTGCGTCGCCTTTCGGACAAGCATGAGGCGGTGGCTGCCAGTCCATCAAAGCACAAAACGTGGACCAGCTCACCGGCGTTTCTGCCAGCCAAAACTCGTCCAACTCAACGCTATGAACCGGCTGCTCGTCGGGTTCGCCCGTCGTCGATCCCATCAGGAATGAACCGGCCGGTATGTAGCGGAACGTGATTCCGTGCTCGACGACGGCTAACTGATCCAGCAGTTTCGCATTTAGTTCCATATCAAGCATCGAGCCACGGATCGCGAGCGTTAATCGAACCGTTCAGCACTAGCGCGCGTGCGCGGCAACCGCCGCTGAACGACTCTTCGTCATCGCCGGACAATCCGCGGATGCTGCGAAAGCCGTGGCTGTTGTGCCAGATCTCTTCGAATGGCGTGGACCGAATGTTGGCGGCGGTGAATTCAGGTCCGAGAAAGCTGCATGGATTGACGTCACCGGACAATGAAACCGAACAGACGAGGTTGCCGGCTCCACACCCATGGTTCTCGTATATCGTAGACTGCGATTCCTGGCGCGTGAGCGGGCTGAACGGATCGATGCTGCACAGATCAGCTTGCTTATCCCGCTGAGCGCCGGCAATCACGTTCAGCGCGTCGTTGTACTCGGCAAACGACGGCATCAGCTCGAGATTGTGACGCGCGATCCCCACCGGATACAGCGGGCGAAACACAGCCGTGTTCGCTCCCACCTGATATGCGAGTTCGACGCAGTCTTTCATCTCTTCGAGATTGCTCTTCATGATCGTGAACGCGAGCGTAAAGCGCGAGTGCTTCGACAGCAACGCCAGCCGTTCGCGAACCGCATCAAAGGTCCCGTTACCACGAACACGATCGTTCGTCTGCGCCGTCGCTCCTTCCAAACTGACGTTGAGCCAGACGAGCTCTCGTTTGCCAAACTCTCGCGCGATCTCTTCTGTGATCAGCAGCCCGTTCGTGGTGATGCAGGAGTGCAGACCGTGATGGGTCGCTAAGTCGATGATGTCGAACACGTCGCGGCGCAGAAGCGGTTCGCCGCCGGTAAGCCCGATGCGAAACGTTCCGATGCGCGCGAGAGTCGCGAACAGTTCGTCGAGTTCTTTTAGAGTCAGCGGTTGCTCTTTGCGTGGAAGTTCACCGGCGAAACAGTGCGTGCATTTGAGATTGCACGCGGCCACGATCTCCAGGTGTAAAGCCAGTGGGCCAACCAGGTGGTCTCTCGGGACAGCGACGTCAAGAACAGTCCCGGCAAATCGCAAGTCGATCGTAAAGAAGCCCAGCTTGTAATAGTCCTCAAAAAACCGAATCAACTGAGTTCTGTACTCCGCGTCTGGCACCTCCGACAGAACGACGTCGAAGGGCTCTCGCGCCAGACGTAGCAGAAGCTCGGTAGTTTCGACGTCGAAAGGCAGATACTTCGAGGTGCGGCGATCGAACACCGTGCTCCCGAAGTATTGAGGGACGAGTACGAATGGGGAATGCGTCATACGGCAGCCCGTGCGGTTAGATTAAAGACTTTGCGTATCCATATCTGGTCTGATGACGGAGCTCGCCCAAAGAGCCGCGTTGTCCATTTTTCGTCGATCCCGAGTCCTTTTGCTCCCAACTCGAGTAACTGTCTATGCCAATACCCTCGGGCGCTCGACTTATCCGGCTGCGGTACGGGTTTAAGTACAAGCGCCCGCCAGTCCGAATCATCAAACCCGGTTGTCATCCACGAATTCTTGCTCGGCGCTTCCAGCATGTACTTCCACGAACCCTCAGCGTCAGAAACGAACTCACGCCGACTCACCGGCGAATCTTTAGCCTTAGTTTCAACGCTCGCTGCAAACATGAGAATGCCTGCTTTCCTGTCGAAGCCGCTCACGACAAACGAAAGAACGTGCTCACCATAGTCGACGAGAGGACGAGCGAACTCCGTCTGAACGCCGTCGAGCGCAAAATCGACGTCGCCGTTGACATACATCCGCAACTGGACCGGCAACGCGCGAGATGGATTGAACCACCTGAGAACGACACCGCCACAGCCCGCAGGTATCTCGCAGTGAGAGTGTTCTTCGAGGACGAGTCGTGAAGACTGTTTGGAGTAGCGCGAAACTGAGTTCAGTCTCAAATCCCGGTCAGGCATATCGCCTCCTTAGACCGCGGCGTTCACCGGCGACGTCGGATGCTCGTAATGGAACACCTTCGTAAGCTGCGCCCCGAACAACAGGATCAGGCTCGACATGTAGCTCCACGTCAGCACGGCCACAACTGCGCCGACTGATCCGTAAATCTGATCGTAATGGAAGTAGTGCAGGCTCCAGGCGAAGATGTACTTCGCGATTTCCCACAACAGTCCTGCCAGAAACGCACCGGGCAACGTGTCTCTCAGCGTCACTTCCGCGCGAGGCATGAAGCGGTAGACCAACACGAACAGCGCCACTGTTACGAGGTAACTGACTGCCGCGAACACGCCTTGCCAGAACGCGCTGCCGACCGACGCCAGCAACGTGTAACGTTCAATCTGCCGTGGTGAAAACCGCTCCGCGATCTCGCGCAGCGCAACGAGCGCCGAAGTCACGAGTACCGAGATCGACAACAACAACCCGACCAATCCGACCATGCCGACAGTCAGCGCCCGGCCGTGCAAAAACGTTCGCGACATCGCGCCCCAGATCCGGTTCAGCGCTCGTTCCACGACGGCGAAAACCCACGAACCGGCCCACAACACCAGCACGAAACACGTGGCAATCGCGCCGAATCCGAGATCCGAAAACGCGCCGATCGTGTCGCGCAGGAACTTCGCCGATCCGGGATAGACGTCGACCGCGTGCGACAGCATCTGGCTGCCGGCGGCGAGCTTGTTGCTGATCGCGAGCAGTAACGTCAACGCCGGAAACAGCGCCAACAATCCGAAATAGCTCATCGCCGCGGCCGATGTGAAGAGATCGTTTTCGTGAAACTGGTGCAGGGCGTGGGCCAGCATCGAGCGCCACGGCGAGCGGTTACGAACCCCGAATGAACGACGCGAGAATATGTTGAAGCGTTTCATCGTCGAGCTGCGCGCTCAGTTTCGTATCAGCGCGGATCGAAGAGGCTGGGCCGTTGTGAGCCGGGGGAGTTGATGCCGAAATGTTCGTAAGCGAGCGGTGTCGCGAGGCGTCCGCGCGGCGTGCGGTCGAGAAATCCGATCTGAATCAGGTACGGCTCGATAATCTCTTCGATCGAATCTTTCTCTTCGTAAATCGAAGCCGAGATCGTACCGAGGCCGACGGGCCCGCCGTTGAACTTCTCGATGATGGTCAACAACAGTTTGCGGTCCATTTCGTCGAGGCCGTAGGTATCGACTTCCATGCGGTTCAACGCGTCGCTGGCGACGGCTTTGGTGATGCGCCCCTCGTAATCGACTTCGGCGTAATCGCGGACGCGGCGCAGCAGTCGATTGACGATACGCGGCGTTCCGCGCGAGCGGCGGGCAATCTCTCTCGCGCCGTCGTCCTCGATCTCGACTCCGAGGATCTCGGCGGAACGTTTGCAGATGATTTCGAGGTCTTCGTGCGGGTAGAAGTCGAGATGGAAGACAATTCCGAAGCGGCCGCGCAGTGGAGCTGTGATCAGGCCGGCGCGTGTCGTTGCTCCGATCAAGGTGAACTTCGGCAAGTCGAGTTTGATCGAGCGAGCGGCAGCGCCTTGTCCGATCAGGAGATCGAGTTGATAGTCTTCCATTGCCGGATAGAGCTTTTCTTCCAACGCGGGCAGGAGGCGATGAATCTCGTCGATGAAGAGCACGTCGCCTTCCTGGAGATTGGTGAGCAACGCGGCGATGTCGCCGGCTTTTTCGATTGCGGGGCCGGCGGTCGATTTCAGTTCCGAGCCCATTTCGTTGGCGACGATGTTTGCGAGCGTCGTTTTGCCGAGACCTGGCGGACCGGTCAGGAGGACGTGATCGAGCGCTTCGCGGCGCAGTTGCGCGGCTTTCATGTAGATGCGCAGGTTTTCCTTGACCTGGGCCTGGCCGATGTATTCGGCAAGGCGCGTTGGGCGCAGCGTCAGATCGAGTTGGCGATCGTCATCGCTGGGCATGCCATCTTTCACGCTAACCATCGTCATCATCCAATCAAACGCGAACCGATCTTGCGCAAGCTGCGCTTGAGGATCGACTCGACGGTAATCTCGCCGCCCTCGGCAAGCGCGGCGTCAACTGCTTTCTCGGCTGCCGATCGTTGATATCCCAGATTCATCAAGCCTGACAGCGCCTGCGAACGCACACTGTCTTCAGTCGGCTCTTCCGCTGCTTCGGGTTTCGCGCCTGGCTCCTGCTCGAGTTGGGCGACCGATAACGCCGTCATCTTCTCACGCAGATCGACAATCAGGCGTTCAGCCGTTTTCTTGCCAACACCCGGGATCAGCGTGAGACGCGCGAGGTTGTTCGACTTGATACACGCGATCAGTTCATCCGCACTCATGCCCGAAAGCAAGGCGATGCCAAGCTTCGGCCCAATCCCACTGACGGAAATGAAGTTGATGAACAGCTCGCGTTCGCGTGCAGTCTTGAAGCCGTATAGCTGCAACGCATCTTCTTTGACGTGCGTGTAGATGCGGAGAGCGACATTCGAACCCTCGTTTTCGAGGTCGTAAAAAGTCGAAAGCGGAATGTTTACTTCATAGCCGACGCCAGACACGTCAACGATCACGGAAGTCGCTTGTTTGGAAAGCAGTGTGCCGCTCAGGTGTGCAATCATTTGCGCCGGAGTATTATACTGAGCGTGACAGGTTCCCGCGAATGAAGTCTGAAAAAATCTCAGAACTGACAACCAGCCGCTTGAGTGTTTATCTGCGGTGTCTGAATACGCTTCACGAAGCCGGGATCAAGACCATCTCGTCGCAAGCGCTGGCCGCACAGTTTAATCTCAACTCCGCGCAGATTCGGAAGGACCTCGGTTACTTCGGCGAGTTTGGCGTGCGCGGTGTCGGCTATTACGTCGACGACTTGCGCGATCACATCACGAAGATATTGGGTCTCGACACTCCGCATCGCGTCGGCATCGTCGGCGCGGGCCGGCTGGGAACGGCGCTCGCCAACTACAACGGTTTCGGCAGATCAAACTTCACGGTTGCGGCGTTGTTTGATAACGACCGCCAGAAGATCGGGCGCCGGATCGGCGACGAAAAGATCACGGTGCATGACGTGGAAGATCTGGCGAAGGTGATCCGCGAGAAGTCGATCGACGTGATCGTGATCGCGGTGCCGGCGAAGGCGGCGCAGAGAGTTCTCAACCAGACCATGTCCGTCGGTATCAAGGCAGTGCTGAACTTCGCTCCCGTTTCCTTGACGTCGCGTCGTGGAGTGAAGGTCAAGACCGTCGACCTGACGACGTCGTTGGAATCGCTGTCGTATTTTCTTTCTCAGCCTTCGAACAGCACAGTCACTCAGCCGCGTCGAGTTGCTTCCAGAAAACAAGCATGGATGAGCAAACAGTCAAACGAGATCTGATTCGCGTTTGCCACCTGATGTACGAGCGCAGCTACGTGGTGTCGTCTGACGGCAACGTCAGTGTGCGCCTCGACGATGGGCGAATACTTGCCACGCCGACGATGACGTGCAAAGGCCGCATGACGGAGGATCTGATCGCGGTAACGGATCTCGATGGAAAGGCGCTGAACGATCGACGCGCGTCGAGCGAGTTGGCGATGCATCTTTTGATCTATCGCGAACGTCCGGACGTCAAGGCTGTCTGTCATGCGCATCCGCCGCATGGGACGGCGTTTGCCGTTGCGGGGCTGGCGATCGATCAGCCGATACTCTCGGAAGTGATATTGACGCTCGGGTGCGTGCCGCTCGCGTCGTATGGAACGCCGTCGACGAGCGAGTTGACGGAGCAGATGCAGCCGTTGGTGAAACATCACAACGCTCTGCTGATGGCGAACCACGGCGCGGTCGCGTACGGCGCGGATCTTTGGCAGGCGTGGGACCGTTTGGAAACGCTGGAGCACACGGCGAAGATCGCGATCCTTTCGCGCGTGCTCGGCGGTTCGCAGAACCTTTCGCCTGACGCGATCGAGAAGTTGATCAACGTGCGCGAACAGGCTGGTTATCTTGGCGAGTCAGCGCGCGGGCAGGCGTGCGGTTACTTGCGCGAGCCGTTGATGGAAAATGGTTCGGGCAAAATTTCCCTGACGCGCGAGGAACTGGTTGAGTTGTTGAGCCAGGCGGTGAATGGCAAGTAATATCCAGGTACGTAATACACGCACTGCCTCTCATTCTCACCCGGCTTTAGCCGGGTGAGATGAGATTTTAAAAACCTTGTAGAGGAGCATCTGAATGCAGGAAGCACTCGGAATGGTGGAAACAAAAGGACTGGTCGCGATGATCGAAGCGGCCGACGCGATGGTGAAGGCCGCCAACGTCACGCTCGTCGGTTATGAAAAGATCGGCGCCGGTTTCGTGACTGCGATAGTCCGCGGCGACGTGGCTGCAGTGAAGGCTGCGACTGACGCGGGCGCTGCTGCTGCGCGTCGCGTCGGGGAGTTGGTCAGCGTCCACGTGATCCCGCGTCCGCACGGCAGCGTCGACGAAAGTCTGCCGGTCGGTCTGGATAGATAGCGCTCGCATGATCATCGCTCGCATCCTCGGCACCGTCGTCTGCACGCAAAAGGACGAACGGTTAAGCGGAAAGAAATTGCTGATCGTCAGACCGATCAATGTGGACGGCACGGACACGACGGGTTACGTAGTCGCAGTCGATACCGTCGGCGCCGGTTTTCACGAACGCGTGTTGGTCGTCGCTGGCTCGAGTGCGAGACTGGCGCAGGGGATGAAAGACGTTCCGGTCGATGCGGCGATCGTCGGCGTAATCGACACGGTTGATGTGGTTCCGTAAAACGATGCAACTTGCGCGCGTGATCGGGAATGTGGTTTCCACAGTGAAGAACGATTCACTTAGTGGACGGAAGCTATTGGTCGTCCAAACCCTGAACAAGAACCTGGAGCCAAGCGGCAAGCCGATGGTCGCGATCGACGCTATCGGCGCGGGCGTCGGCGAGTTGGTTTTCTGGTGCCGCGGCAAGGAAGCGAGCTTTCCTTTCAAACGCGAAGACACGCCGACTGATTGCACGATCGTCGGCATCGTCGATTCTGAAGAGCACGTAACAAGATGATTCTCGCGCGAGTAGTCGGAAACATTGTTGCTACGCAGAAGAACCACCGCTACGAGAATGCGCGCGTGATGTTATGCCAGCAGATAACGCCCGAGGGCGAGGAGACGAGCTACTCCACGTTGGCGCTTGATTCTGTCGACGCGGGTGTTGGCGATACGGTTTTGATCGTACAGGAAGGCTGGAGCGCTTCGACGGCGGCGACTGGCAAAGCTGGCGCCGCGATAGATTCGGCGATCGTCGGCGTCGTGGATCGGATCGATTTGTTATGAGCTCAGATCAAGCAAGACTGGTGGCGGAGAGGATCGCGCGGCGCATTTCAGGTGGTAACGCGGATCTGGGGACGGAGCTTGCCGCGATCCGTGGAACTCTTAATGACATACAGAATCGGCTAACCCAGATTGAATCGAAAGTGAGTGCGCCAAGAGTTCACTCGCCATGGCTCGCGGGGGTGAACGCGAGCCATCCGAGTCAGGAACGCTTTGGAGTTGAAGAAGCGACCGTCTCCGAGTTGGTCGACTTCTTTCAGAATGAAAAGACCTGCACCGTCGAACCTGGCGGCAAGCCTTGCGATCACTGCGCGATGTGCAGCTCTCGCGGTTTCTGAAATCCCTCTTACTTCGTATCTCGACGCAATGAGTTTGCGTTGATCTGCGGCACCTGTCGCGCTGCTTCTTCCGCTTTGAAGTACGGTTCTGGCGCGAACCCGTAAAGCTTCGCTGAAATCACCGTCGGAAAGCTCGAGCGCGTCGTGTTGTAGTCTTGCGCCGCCGCGTTGTAGTCCTTGCGCGACGTGGCAATACGGTTCTCGGTCCCGGCGACCTCGTCCTGCAACTTCAGGAAGCTTTCATTCGACCTCAACTGGGGATACGCCTCCTGCAGCACCAGCAACCTGCCGATCGTACCGCCGAAACTGTTATCAGCGTCGATGACTGCCTGCTTCTGCTCCGGTGTTCTATCGCCGTTTTCGCCCTGCGGTTTCTGGCTCGTAGCGTTCAGCAAACGCGAGCGCGCTTCCGCTATCTTCACAAATACTTCCTGCTCCTGAACGCCGGCCATCTTTGCCGCTTCCGTGAGGTTATTCAGCAGATCTCCTCGGCGCTGCAACTGCGTCTCCACGTCGGCAAATCTTCCCTTCACGTTTTCGTGCTTCGTAACAAGCGTGTTGTAGCCGCAGCCGCTCGCCGTCAACGAAAGGATCGCGATACCAAACAGGATGGCCATTCTTCGACTCTTCATCTCAATCTCCCCTTTTGTTTGAGTTAAGTTCATCGACCGCTTCAACGACTTGCTCGATCTGAAACATGTAAGATGCGAAAAGATCGTTGGCATCTTTCTCCGATGACGGCAGATGCGCGTCATTGCGAAGTTCGAAAATTCTTTCAAAGGGCGCCGCATCGAGTTTCAAAAGTTGTACTGTGCGGCGCACGCAATCAGACTTCGCGACCGGCGCTTTCTCGCCGAAGAGCAACAGCACCGGGCGAAACAACGCTGCGAAGCTCGCGAGGCTGTCGCTCATCAAGTCGCACAACTTCTCGATCGACACTGAAGCCGGAATGTAAAGTCGACGCAGTTGAATCAGTTTGCTGCGAAGCTCGTACTCGGTCTGATGGCGCAGGTTCGCGTCTGAAAGGGTGACGAACTCGAAAGGATCGCGGCCGTAAAGGACGATGCGCGCGTTTGCCATCTGATGAAACTCGATCGGAAACACGTCAGCCGCGTCGGAGAGTTCCTCGACGGTGAAGTAGACGGGCAACGGGTGGCCCAAGCGCTGCCATTCACGCATCGGCGCCTGCGCCAGACGCAAATCTTCGGGCGTGATGCGATTCAGTGCGATCAGCAGGTTGTAGTCTGAGCGCAGTTCGACCTGATCGCCGGCCGCTGCCGAACCGTACAACACGACTGACGCCAGATTCTCGCCATGCGTCGCACGCAGATCGTCGACGAGTTCACCGAGAGCTTCCTGCACTACAGTCTTAACAGCCATAGTTGTTCGCTTTCATCCGCATGCTAACAGCGTAATCCGTGGTCTACCAGGAACCACCGGAGCCTCCGCCTCCAAAACTACCGCCGCCGCCGAAGCCTCCACCGAAACCACCACCGCCACCGCCACCGAAGCCGCCACCAAAACCTCCGCCGCTGCCCCAGCCACTACTTCTTCGTCCGCCCGATAGACCGCTCAATAACGTGCCCCACAGAATTGCCTGTCCCAGGCCACCCCCGCCATAACGACCTCCACGGCCTCCGCCTCCCCCGCCGCGAGATGCGGATGAGATCACGATTAGTATGAAAACGATCGCGATGATGCCGCAGCAAACACTGCCCAGACTCCTCCTGCTGGTACGGACCTGAGTAGGCGGTTCCTCGCCGCGATACGCGTAGCGCTGATCGATCCCTTCGATACTGAAACCGCGTTTCGCTCCCAGCGTAGCGACGTATGACTGAATCGTGTCAAAGATGCCTTTGCTGTAGTTTCCCTGCCTGAATGCCGGGATGAGCCGTTCGCGTTGTATCTGGCCCACGAGTCCGTCCGGCAATTCGCCTTCGAGGTGATCGCTGACCTGGGTGAAATACTTTCGATCCTGGATCGCGACGACTAATAGAAATCCCGCTTTATCGCCGCCCTTCGGTCCGATGCCCCAACCACGCGCGACGGCGAGTGAGTAGTCGAACATTTCCTGGCCGTTGGTGGTTGGAACGGTCAGCACCGCGTACTCAATCTGCGCGCGCTCTTTCAGGTTCAGATAGATCGACTCGAGACGCTGTCGCGTGTCAGCGTCGATCACGTTGGCGTTGTCGACGATGGGATTAAAGGGAACGGGTAAGGGAACCGGTGACTGCGGTCTCGTCTGGGCGACAACCGGCACCGCCAGCAAAAGAAGCAACGTCACCCGAAAGATGACAGATGAAAGATGTCCAATGACCAACGATAAACGCTCCGGGCCTAGCCCTCGATCAACCGGTGCAACAGGTAGAAAAGGGCAACCCCTCCAAAAACGACAATTGAGACCGTGGGGTTTCGCTCTTCTTTATGATTGACTTCGGGGATCAGGTCACTCGCGGCTACATAGAGGGTTACGCCGGCGGAGAATGGTAACGCATAACCGACCGAATTGCTCATCTTCGAATCAAGAATGCCGACCGCTATGACGCCGGCGAGCGTCGCGGCGCCGATGGCAGCGGTCGCGATCAGTGCTTTTTGCGTCGAACGGCCGGAGGCGAGCATGATCGACGCGACGGTGAATCCTTCCGGTATTTTGTGCAGGAGGATGGCGATGAAGACGAGGAGTCCGACTTTGAAGTTGATCAGAAACGCCGAAGCGATCGAGACGCCGTCGAAAAACGTGTGGATCCAGAGCCCACCGACGGCGGTGTACGCAGCGGACGGGCGGATGAGCGACTCCGGGTGCGTTTCGGCGCCGAAATGAAAATGGGGCGCGAGTGTGTGTTCGAAGAACTGAATCGACAGATAACCGGCGAGTAGTAGCGTCATTGCTCCGACTACGGCCCGTGCCGCCGGTTCGTCGGCGGTTGCGGTTTGGGTCCAGATGCCGACAGTTTCGGGGAGAATCTCGATAAAGATGGCGGCGAGCATGAATCCGGCGCCGAGTGCGACCAGGTATTTCAAAGACCGCTCACCCCAGCGGTGGACGCCCGCCTTCACCAGCACCAGCCCACCTACGACGTTAGCCGCGGCCGCCAGCACGCCAAACAGAAGTATCAATCTCATTCGTATGGTGGGTCACTATACAGCAATCGCGGGTTTAGGGTCTTGGGCCTTGGGTCTTGGGTCTTTCGTCTCGCGATGACGGCAAGCGACAAAGACCCGAGACCTAAGGCCAAAGCCCAAAGATATGTGATCGCCTTGTGTACACCCCTAAACAGCTTACCTGTTGACAGATATGGGTGGGGAACGTAGTATCCGGCTTGGGTGGTCAAAAGTGGTCGGAAGTGGGTCCAACCTCGTAGCAACACCGATCATTGGTAACTCTTTTCCTTTGGGCCACCCACCAGCTCTCTCGTCAGGCCAGAAAATATGCTGCGAGGAAACTACACGGCACGTATCGATGTTAAGGGCCGCTTAAAAGTGCCGACCGAGTTTCGGCGGCTGATCGACGAGAAGCACGGCAAAGACTTTTATATCACGAGCCTGACCGGCGAGTGCGTTCGGATTTACCCGCTACCCGAGTGGGAGTCAATTGAACAACGACTCTCCCTCCTGCCGTCGATGGATCCGGCGCGCAGAAAGTTCCTTGACAGAACGAACTACTTTGGACAGCAGGCGACGATGGACGGCCAGGGAAGGCTGTTGATTCATCCGTTGCTGCGGAAGAGCGCCGAGGTAATTGGCGACGTTGCGGTGCTCGGATACCTGACGTACCTCGAAGTTTGGGAACTCGATAAGTTCAAGGCTCGCATGCTCGCCGATCCGTATACGGAAGAGGACGAGGCTGCAATTGCGAGACTCGGTATTTAAAGAAGGATCTTTGAACGAGATCACGGGGCGGTGGTGATGGCTGCGCCTTTGGGGGGCATGGGCGCGCCCCATCGCCCCGTGCTGCTAAAAGAGACATTGAAATACCTCGTTCCTGAGCGAGGCGGTCTCTTTGTAGATTGCACGG
>JBKPOC010000044.1:0-1695 GCA_046732935.1 Acidobacteriota bacterium
GCTTGGCTCAGTAACTGTGCTCAAGCGCGCAACTTCCGTGTTTTCAGTAGCTTACAAAGGTGTTTGTCAACGTTGAGCCCAACGTTGACACTAGATCGGAATTTGGCGTCATTCAGCCGTGAGATCCGCGTCCCTGCTGTCTCAGAGAATCTTCCACTCAGTTACTGCGGTGTTCTACCTGCCACAATCTCCCACAGCGAGCGTATCCCTCGTTGAAGACAGTTTCAATTGGTTCTGTACTAAGATGTGATCTGTGTCTTCTAGGAGTTATAACGCTCTTATCGCCCGTGGCATTGACTCAGGTCTTAGTCAAAAACTCGTCTCAAGCCATCATTCTGTCACTGGACTACGGCAACTATCGCAACAACAACTCCGTAGACTTGGTCTCAATCAACGGCAAGCCGCTGCGTTTCTTGATTCAAAGCGACCACCCATCGACAGCCAAACAGTTTTCGAGCTGCTCCATAAATGTCGCCGAACGTGCTGTGTCTGTAGAAAGCCAAATCAGCCATTCATTATCCATCACATTATTCCGTGGGCAGAATCGCATAGCCACGACATCGAAAATCTTGTGGTCCTTTGCCTTGGTTGTCATAGCGAAGCGCATACAAAAAGAGAGTTAGCGCAGAACTTGACACGGGATCAGCTTCGGCAGCACAAGGCCCAGTGGCAAAGGACAGTGGAATCGTCGGATCTCGAAAGCGTGATAACACCTCGCGAGACTGCACTCGCAGGTGCGATGTGGGATTACTTCAATCGAAGCCGATTGCTCCACATCGCGAATAACCTTCAAATCGACCTCAGTGAGATTCCGGGTCACAATTACTTGGTCACGGCTCAACTCGTTCTGAAAGGCATCGAGAAATCAATTATCGTAGGCAAGTCGGATGGTCACAGCGACAGTTCGTTTCTGTATAACGCGATTGGGGTACAGCTATCATCAGGCCTGTATAGTTTCTATAAGAATTTACTTTACATCGACGAATACCGGTTACCGTACTTACCGGACTGTGGTCCCGAACAGCCGTTCAGTCGCTTGCGTCGCCCGGAAGTATTATCGCCTGCACTGGCGCTTATCGATTCAAGCGCCAGGAGAGCATGATGCATGGTCCCGGCCAAATTCGGTTAGGGTATCTAAGAAAACGAGGCATCGAACTACGCTTTACTATTGATGCCTGGGAAGCAACTTCATCCTCAGCGCATCACTCTCACTTAACCGGGCTTTGGATATGTACCGGAGTCTTATTGGTTAGAGGTATTACGACGCGAAAGCATTTGCTCTCAATAAACACCACCTGCTTGAGCATTGGGACGGGATTTGAAGCTTATCAAGGATATATTCCAAACATTGCATTTGTCCGAATGGAGAAGGAAGATGAATACGATCAGGATGAATACGACGATGAGGAATACAAGATCGCCGAACAAGAGACTCGTCCACTTGTAACCTCTTAAATTCAGACGATTGAATGCTAGGCAGTTGGCTTCTTTGTATTGAGAATGGTCTGATCTTTATGGGCAACATTAATGATGAGATGTATAAGAAGTGGGAGTAAGAGCCTTTCTTTTCATTCAGAGTATTCTAATTGATGTGTGTCCGCCTAAAGAGTCTTTTCCTGATTCTTTCCCAGAACCCGCGCTTGCCTTGTTGTCCGTTGGTTCGTTCTACCTTCGCATTCTGATTATGCCCGTTCA
>JBKPOC010000045.1:0-278809 GCA_046732935.1 Acidobacteriota bacterium
TTGCGAGAGCTATCTTGAAAGAAGTGAACGGCGTGTCGAAGAGACGGCCAATCACGAAGCTGCTAGGGAAAGATTATCTCGCGGGCGAGCACGTGCCGACGTTGCTGAGCGATCTGATTGCGGAACTCGAAGGCAACGCGAGCAACAGCGGACGCGCCGCTATCTCGGCTGGATCCGAATGACGAAGTTGCAGATGGCGATCTTCTGATCCGGCGAAACTTCGGTCGCCTCTTCACGCGGCAGCTCACGGCCGTTGACCAGCGTCGGGTTTCTTCCTTTAGCCACTAGCCAGTAACGTCCCTGGTTATCCCTCGACATCACCGCATGAACGCGACTGACTTCCGGATCGCCCTTGATCGGCAGGTCTACTGAAATACTGCGCGAGCCGCGACCGATCGTGATTTCGTTCTTCGTGATCGGTACGACAGACTCTCGAACACCGTCACGCCAGACCTCGACGGTGTAGAGCGGCGCTGCTTTAGGACGCACGACAGTCTGTTCACTCTCGCTGACGTCTTCAGCGCGCTCGACGACCGTATCATTTGGATTGAACACTTGTGACGAAGACGCCGAGACGCGCGGGGTCACCATCGTGTGGCCGCTCTCAGTTTCATCCCACACTGCCTGAACGCGAAACTCGCCTTTGTTCAGCGTGCCGTCGACACGCAACTCCACGGCAAAAGATTTCACCGCCAGTTGAGTGGTGCCGCTGAGTTCGCGCGCACGTTCGGAAAGAACATGAAAGAGGCCCTGCTCGAGCCCGCGACGTTTGTCGCCTTGCCAGTCTTTGTCGTCGTCCGGACTGAGGTAAACGATGTATTCGCGGGGAATGTAAGTTGGGCCACCCGGCGGCGTGAACATCTCGCGCTGCATCGCAGCTTCGACTTCGCGCGCGATCTTTACCAGAAACTCTTCCCAAACGCGCCGCGGTTTAGCATGCTCGTCGGCTGCTTCGAGCAGGTCTTCGCCAGTCTCGCCGTCGATCCATTTCCTTATCGATTCAATCAGGCCCAAGCTGTGGCTCTCCTGTTATCAATCAAATTTTATAAAACTCTTATTGACCCAGCCCCGGTCCGACGAATAAGGATCCGTTTTCGGGCGGGCATGTTGAACTACCTGGACCTCATACCAGTTGTTATTGACGCTGAGCACTCTCACTTTCGACCCCGACTCCGCCAGTCCAATCGGGTCATTCGACTTCGCGCTGGCAACCGCGCGCAGATTCAAATCGGTAGTCGTAACTCCTTCACGGCCGACGTCTGATGCCGGCGCGGCAGCAGGAACAGCCGCCAACGGGTTCCAACGCGTGGTGACGTACTTGTGTGTCGCCAGCAGCATTCCGGAGAACGCGAGGATCAATCCTGCCGCAACCAGCGCCCGGCGCGTGCGGCTCGGCGGCAACACTGAATCAGCCGTTCTCCTATCGCGACGGCTGCCGGCAAAATTTCTCTCCGCCTGAATCTGCTGGTGCTCGCGCAATTCCATCTGTCGCTGTGCTTCCAGACTGATCGGTACGACGATGCGCGGGCGTTTGATTGCTTCGGTGTCGGTAGAAAATGTGCCGCGCGCTTCGGGTATCGCGAAGTGCGGGCGCGGCGGCGCAGCCTCGGTGAACGCTTCGGGCTCCAAGGAAAGATCCTCACTCGGTTTGCGAGTTTTGCCGGGCGCTTCGACATTTGGCGCGACCATTTGCAACGGGCGCGTCGGCGGCAAGCTGGCGTCCGCGATCTCGTCCCAGAACTCTTCGACGGTCTGATAACGATCCTCGGGACGGCTCTGCGTCGCTTTCTCCAGCACGCGAAGAACCGAACGGGACCAGAAGCTTCCGCTCACGGTTTCGGGCAATTCGGTGATGGCATGCTGCGCGAAACGGCGCGGCGATTCGCCGGCCAGGAGCGAGTAAGTCGTTTTGGCGAGCGAGTAGATGTCGGCAGCCGGCGTCAAATGATCGCGCGGCGGCGTTCGCAGGCCACTCGGATCGAGCTGGCCTGTCTGCATCAACGGATTGTGCTCGGGTGCGGAATAGATGTTGGTGCCGACGCGCGTTATCGCGCCTTCCGTCGCGTCGAGCCGAGCGACGCCGAAGTCGGCGATCTTCACGATCTCCTTGTCGGCGGTGAGCAGAAGGTTCTGCGGTTTGATGTCGCGGTGGATCACGCCGCACTTGTGCGCGTGCGCCAGACCGGAACAGACCTGCTCGAGATAGTGAAGCGCTCTCGTGATCGACAACGGATGAGTGCGCGTCAGCGCGAACATGTCGCCGCCGGGCAGGTACTCGAGGACGATGTAGTGAAACGTCGTGCCCGCGAGATCGATCGCAGTGCCGTGTCCGAGACGATTGATAACGTTCGGATGGCGCACGCGATCGAGCGCTACGGCTTCGTTTTGAAAATTAGCGACGAGCGTGCGCTCGAGCTCGACGTCGGGCTCGTCCTGGAGATGCAGGTTCAGGGCTTTGATAACAACAGTGCGCGGCGCGCCGTCAACGGCAGCGTTGTCGTTCGCGACGTAGATTTCAGCGTAACTGCCGCGGCCGAGACAGTCGACGATGTCATAGCGCCCGTCGAGTCTGCTCTGTTGAAGTTCGAGTTCCGACATCGGTTATGCCCTGATTCGTACCAGTTCAGTCTGAGTACGAGCGCAAGCTACGAACAGAACAAGTCAGGAAGGGGGCAAGCGTAGCGCGCCCCCGCTGTCTCGCCGCTCAAGAGCGGGGGCGCGCTACGCTTGCCCCCTTCCTGACTTGTACTTAACTGACAGTTCTCAAGCTGAATAAGCACTCCGATCCGCATGGGCTAAGCACTCCGATCACATGGCTTAGATGCATAACAATCACATCAGGGTTCAAGTTTCAGGGGGCGGTGGCGCTGGCGGGAGGTTTCGTCAGCTCTTCGTACTGATTGAGTGTTTTCCAACGGTCGCGCTGGGTCTTGAAGCTAAGCGCCGCCAATCCCAGAATTGCCTCCTTCTTGATGGTGGCGGCGGCCGGCGAAGACGCGGCGTTTGCCTTGCTGATAGCGGCGTCGAAAGCTTTCGTCGCTTCCTCGGTGTTTCCGGTTAGCAGATTTGCGCGACCGTAAAGATACAAAAACTCCGCATTTGGCGATTCGAGCGGGTTTTGAACCCCCGCACTCACCAACTCTTTACCAGTGTCAGTCTGAAGCCAGGCGCGCGGATCTTGATCGACTTGCCGCCGCGCTCGTTCGAATTTCACGAATGGCTCTTCGGGAACTGGCGTCGGCGTGTTGACTGGCGCCGCCACCGCGGGCTGTGCCTTCGACGCGAGGAAGGGAATTCGCTCTTTGTAACGCGCGCCGGCGTAAAACGCTCCGGCAACCAGCAACAGGACCAGCAAAGCGCCCAACAGTTTCGTCGCGCCGCTTCCGCTTGACGTCGTCACGGCAGGATCCGCGACGTTCAATCGCTCGTGGGCCACCGGTCCATCGCCCGGAGGCGGCCCGGGAAAAGCTATGCGCGACGCCGGAATGAAGTTGCCTTGATCCGAGGCGACGACAGTCGCGGGCTGCCCGTTAGGTTGCGTCGCATATTGCGTCTCAGGCGTTAACGTTGGTTCCAAATCGCCAACGCGATCCTCGGAGGTGAGACGTTCGCCGACGCGCACGACGACGACAGTCAGATTGTCTTCAGCGCCGCGCTCGTAGCAGCGTCGTTTCAGCTCGTTGCAGACGTCTTCGAGACTGTTGCTGACGACGAGCAACTGGCGCAGCTCGTTGTCGGTGATGTGACGCGTGATGCCGTCAGTGCACAGGAGAAACTCGGTCCCATCTTCGACCTCGATCGTCTTCATGTCGACCTCGACGCCTTGTTCGGCGCCGAGCGCGCGGCTGATCACGTTCTTGCTCGGATGGTTCGCCGCCTGTTCGGGCGTCATGCGTCCGGCGCGCACCTCTTCTTCGACGATCGAGTGATCTTCAGTCTCGCGGCGCAGCACGCCGTCGGGCGTGAGTCGATAGAGGCGAGAGTCGCCCACGTGACCGAAGGTGGCGACGTTGTCTTTCAGATGAAGTGCGACGATCGTCGTGGCCATCATCGAGAACTTCGCGTGCTCCTGGGCCATCTGGTGAATCGACGCGTTGGCCCGCTGGATCGCGAGCTCCATCAGGTCTTCGACGTCTGCGCCGTCTTCCTGGTGGCGAAAAGCTTCGTCGAGAACTTCAATCGCCGTCTGCGACGCGACTTCGCCGGCTTCGGCGCCGCCAACACCATCGGCGACCGCGAAGATCTGGCGCTGCTGATCGTGTAGAAATGCATCTTCGTTAAGGGGACGACGTTCGTTCAGCCCGCGGTCGGAAAGCGCTGAGGATTGAACCTTTAAGGTCTTCCTGTCTTCGCTCATTGCACTGCCTCCAGCTTAAGGGGAGAGGAACTCTTCGTCTCTGGCATATCCGCGATCACCCTGTCGCGCGCGTTTCTGTTTGAAAACGCCATCAACATCCCCAACATCGCAAAGCTCGTAATCAGACTGAACCCGCCGTGACTGACAAACGGTAGCGTGATGCCCGTCATCGGCAAGGCTCGCAGAATACCGCCGATATTCACCAAAGCTTGAAACCCCACAAACGCCGTTAGACCTGCCGCGCACAGCTTCGTAAACATATCACGCGACTCCAGCGAAGTGCGAACACCAGCGACGACAAAAATGATCACTGCCAGGACGATCACGGCGCCGCCGAAAAGACCCGTTTCCTCCGCAATTGCCGCGTAAACGTAGTCGGAGTCGGCAATCGGAATTACTTCCGGAAAGCCGAGTCCCAGGCCTCGGCCGCTGGTCCGCCCGGACGCGATTCCAAACACCGCTTGCGCGGGTTGGAAGGCGAGGCGATCAAACCAGATGTCGACGTTCACCGTCTTTTGCAGCGCCGGACTTTGCGCCGCGAGCTCTTTCATTTCCGGGTTCTTGTTGAGCGTGTCTTCGTAGTCGCCCTTCCACCAGGAGACTTCCGGCGACGGCGGATCGAAACCGTCGAGCCAGAGATGAAAGCGTTGCTGAATGCGCGACGGAAGAGCGGCGCTGATGGGCCGCGCGATCGTCGGCAGCAGCGGCACTTTCTCCTGAATGTCTCGCGGCAACGCGCCGACGACGAGAATTCCAATCACGAGAATAACCGAGCCGACGAACAGCAACAGTTGCGGCCAACGCCGAACGGCGACGAGATACAACGTCGTGTACGCCCCGCTGAAGATCAGCATCTGGCCGAAGTCTTTCAAGGCGAAGAAGGGAACGAAAGGCATCATCGCCATCACGAGCAACGGCACGATGTCGCGAGCGCGGGGAATGCCCCAGTAAGTCTCGGCGAGGTCCTTGTAGCGCGCCGTCAGTATGCCGGCGAAGCCGACGAGGAACGGGATCTTCGACGGCTCCCACGGTGTCATGTTGCCGAGTGCTTTACCCGCGCTCGACGTGATGACGGCCATCGCGAGCGGCACCAGCGTGAACAGCACGATGATAAAACTGTTGCGCTGTAGCCATAGCAGAAAGCCGTCGCGCGCGCACATCGAGTAAGCGATCGCGAAGGCGATGAAGGAGAAGATCGGGATCCACGTGTAACTCGACGTGATCGCGTTCCAGAGTGAGTAGGTCGATTCTTTCTTTGGCAACTGGTTGATGTCGATTGGCTGCGCTGGCGTCGGCGGCAGGCCCATCATCTGCTTTTTGACGGGATCGTAGTTCTCGAGGATGTAGCGCGTACGCAGCGCTTCCATCTTTTCTTCGCGCGCGGCGGCTTTGTTGCGCGCGTTGTATTCGGGATCGCTGTAGAGCCGGTACTGGATCAGCATGCCGAAACCGAAGAGGAGTATGGCGGTGGTGAACAGGACCCAGTTGCCGGCGAACCTCTTGGCGCGCGAGAGCCAGAGCGCGACGATGATCAAGGGAACGAACATCGCGAGGTCGCGCACGGCCCCGATGATGGACGTCTCGTAGCCGCGCAGCAGTCCGGCGCGATGAATGCCGATGTAGCCCATGATCTCGAGACCGAGAATCATCAGGATGAGCAATAGATGTGACGACGCGCGATTCTTCATTTTGAGTTTGGCTTTTGGCCTTTGGTCTTGGGTCTTAGGTCTTAGGTCTTATATGCATCAATCCAAACTTAAGACCAAAGCCCTAAGACCAAAGGCCAATATTATCTCCTTAGATAACCCAGGTCCTTCGCTTTCATAACCAGCGCAGCCGCGAGCGGCGCTGCTGATCTGGAACCATATCCGCCGCCTTCGACGATCACCGCGATTGCCAACTGCGGTTTCTCGAGCGGCGCGATGCACAGGAACCAGCCGTCAATACGCGGGTGCTCTTCGTCCATGATCACCTGGTCGTACTCGCGAATGATGTTCCCTTTATTATCTTTTTCGACTTTATGTTGTGTTTTGACTTGGCCCGTCTTCGGGTCGTAAACGGGTATGACTTTTTGCGCCGTGCCGGTTTTGCCGCCAGTGTTTATGCCCGCTGCTTTGACCGGCGCGAACACGCCGCGCGCGGTGCCGCTCGGTCCTCCCGTGACGAGGCCCATGATCTCGCGCAGTCGAGCAGCAGTTGCTGCCGGTAACACTTGATTGAACGGCTGCGGCGCTACGTTATATTCGATCTTCGGCTTCATCAACTTGCCTTCGAGATTGCCGATCGTCGCAGCCGCGAGCGCCATTTGAAACGGCGTCATCTGGCCTGCATAGCCCTGGCCGTATCCCATCAGCGCAAGGTCGTATCTCGTCACCTGCTTGCCTGTGACGATCGTCGCTTCACGCGGCGCGAGCGCGCGTTTGACCGCGTCGTTGCTGCCGGTCCATATCTCCGGCTCCTTGCGTCCGCGCAGCGCTTCGGCCGGCGTGTCGTACGCGCCGATGCCCAACAACTGCGCGGCGCGTTTGAGACGTTCCGCTCCGAGCTTAACGCCCATCTGCGCGAAGTACTGGTTGCAGGAAACTTCATACGCCTGATCGATGCCGATCTTTCCGTGTACTTCGCCCGGACCGCCGTCGTCGAAGATAGGGTTCGCGCCTTGCGCCGCGTAGTATCCACCGCCGCTGCACGTAAACTCCGTGTCTTGTTCGCCGGCGAGGTAAGCGGCGATCATCGTGACGGTTTTGAAGGTTGAACCGGGAATGTAGTAAGCGCCGAGCGCGCGGCTCACCAGCGGCCGGTCGCGTTCGTTTGCTTCGAGACGAATCCACGTCGTCTCGTCGTTGACTTCGCTCAAGCTATACGAAGGTTCGCTGTACATCGCGAGCACTTCGCCGTTTTGCGGATTGAGGGCGACGATCGCGCCGTGCTTACCTTTCATCAACTCGACCGCCGTCTGTTGCAACTGGCGATCGATCGTGAGCCGAACGTCCTGGTTTCCTTTGAACTCGATCGTCTTGCCGCGAACGACTTCGAGTGCTTCAGGCAACGCGCCGCTTTGGACGCCGAACAGCGCCCGCTCCAGTCCCGGGTCGCCGCGATCGGATCCGAAGAGGTGCGACAGCGCTTTATCGAGCGGGTATTCGCGCTGGATGTCGCCGCTCGAGTTGCGTTTGTAATAGGCCAGCGGCTGGTCCAGCCGGCCGCTGCGATCGAGGATCCAGCCGCGCAACGTCGATTCAGACAGGCGCCGGACGCGCAGGTCCTTGTAGCTCAGATCCTGAAACGTTTGGTTCTCTTCAGCGGCATACCTCGCCCAGTAAACGTGGAACCCAAACAGTCCGAGTGCTAGCAGAACAAACAGCCAGCGCAACACGCGCAGGCCGCGGTTGGTCGAGGTCGAGCCGAGCCGTTTCCGCACAGCTTTCGGAAGATCTTCAGGAATTGCGGGACTCGCTAATGGACGCCGACGGCTTCTCACTAGACCGAGCAGCAGGAGCAACAGAACGAAGCCGAAACCGCCGACGTAGATGAGCGTGAACAGCGCGGGCATTCGCTCCGGTACGTGTGGCGTGGGAAGGGGAGAAGGTGAGGGAGATTGGAAGAGAAACAGCAGTAAGGTGATTACGGTCATCCAGTTCTACTCACTTTTACGCAGTCGCACTTCCACGTCTCCAAATCCAACTACGTCTCCCTCTTCGAGCGCGCGTGATTCGCCGTACGCGATGCGCCGGCCGTTGATGAAAGTGCCGTTTGTGGAACCGGTGTCGGCGACGAGCAGCGTGCCTTCGCCCGTCATCAGCAGCGCCGCGTGAATTTTCGAGACGCTGGCGTCGTTGAGTGTCAGTTCGTTGTCGGAGGCGCGGCCGACGTTGAGTCGTTTGCCGCCGGGTTTGAAGATCAGGGGAATCTCGCGGGTGCCGCTTGGCTGAGTGATGCGCGCGATCACCTGGATGTCAGGCATCGACGGCGCGCCCGTTGGTATCGCGACGCCCGATTTCGCGGCGCGCCGTTCTTCGTCTTGCCGGCGCAAGTCGTCTTCGAATTCGCCGAACGTGGGATCGACGGAGATCCCGTTCGTGAAGATGTCGACTTCCGCTTCGACCCTGATTGGTCCGAGAGTACGGTAGCGATGATCGTTGATGTGGTCGATTGCGGCGGCGAGAACCTCGTTCTTCAGATCGTTGAGGATCTCGGGCGGCGCTTCCGAGTGCGTTCCCCATTCGACTTTCAGGAGGAGATGGTGCGGGGCGATGCGTCCCTTCTGTCCTTCGTTGCGGACGCGCTCGTCGATCAGTCGCTTCATGCGGTCGATGAGCTTGGAGGTGGTGAGTCCGCTGCGCGGTTCGACGGTGCGGCCAAAGCGGCGGTCGACAACGTCGCCCATTCCTTCGAGCACGCGGCGCAGGAGGCGTTCCGGCAGTGCTTCTTCGCGCCGTTTTTTCTCGCCCTGGTCGTTCTTGAGCTTGCCTGTCGAATCGTCAGCGTCAGTCATGAACAGTCAATACGAGTTTTCAACCGGGCAGTTCGACCAAGCCACAGATTGATCACGGATTGCCTGTATTCTAGCCTAATCACCTCAATCTAGAACAATAGCTTGACTGAAAACCGCAAAGCACGTGCACCGAGGGATTTGTCGGGCGTGCCGAAGGTCGCGTTCGGCGTAAAGGTGTCGGGTGAGAAAAAGCTGCCGATTACGCGGTCGCGGCCGAGCGGGTCTTCGAAGTTCGGATGGTTGAAAACATTGAACGCGTCCGCCTGTACTTGAAGACTGGCGGATTCGCTGAACTTGAAGCGTCGACGCAACGCGAGATCGAATTGGTAGAAAGCAAATCCGCGTTGAGCATTACGCGTGAGAGTGTCTGGCCGGAAGTAAGCTACACCAAAAGAAGTCGGCACCATGTAGAGAACATTCACCGGCTTCGCCGAACGAAGGTTGAAGATCGAGTCGACTGACCAGTCACGCGTGAGCCTGTTTCCCCAACCCGACGAAAGCAACGCCGGTAACTCGTACGCGACGAATCCTGTGAACTGATGTCGCGTGTCGAAGTCAGACGGACCGCGATCCTGTTCTGGATTCGCACTCGTCAGCAACACGTTCCGCGCCGAATCCTCGCTGACGTTGTCCAACGACCTCGCCCACGTATACGAAACAAACGACGTCAACCCGGCTCTGTACCGGCGATCGAATTGCACTTGCAGCGCCCGGTAATCGGAACGTCCTTCATTCGTCGTCAGCCGCACAAAAGGATCGAACAGCGTTTGCGTGTGAAGCAGCCTTCGTCCCGCTGTCCCTACATACGACCCACGGATCGACTGTTGCGGGCCAAGCTCACGTTGAATTGAGACATTCCAATTCAACGCGTATGGAAGTTCCAAGTGTGAATCGAACGTCAGAAAAGGCGCTCCAGCGCCGCTCACAAACGGAGTGGAATCGACAAACACGTCGCCCGCCCGCTCATTTCCGAGATCGTAATGAACCCCAACGCCTCCGCGTGCGACGAGTTTGTCTTCCATTAGCTCGTATGCAAATCCAAACCGTGGCGCAAAGTTCGCGTACGTCGTTTGCCACAACTCACGGCCGTCGATCGACGGCGGCGGATTGAGCTCCCAGCGCACACCGTAATTCAACATCAGCCGCGAAGTCTTTTTCCAATCGTCCTGCGCATACAGCGATACATTGTTGAAGACTGGATTCTGCGTCGCCGCACGAGTAAACCGGCCGGCGCGAGCTGGAACACCCGTGAGCGCCTGGTCCACGCCATTGAACAGCACGTTCTCTTCAAGCGTTCTCATGCCGAGGATGGGCGAAAGCCTGCGATAGTCGCCGCCAAAGCTGAGGTCATGAGTACCGTGGACGAGCTTCCACGAACCGTTAACATTGAGCTGCCGCTGAACGTTCGCAACCTCGTCGCCCGTCATCAGGTTTGCTCCGCGCGCGTTCAAATCGAAGTTGAACGCACGACCGGAGAACAGTTCCTGCGGAACGACAGCACCGCCGAACTCGTCGAGCGCATACGAGCTCCCGACGCGCAACCGGCTGTAGTTCGCGCGCAGCTCGACTATCTGTGTTGGCGACAAAGTCCGGGTAACCGATCCGGTTACTGTGTGCGCGAGACTGCGAATTCGATTCGTCGTATTCAAGGAGAAACCACCTGCACCACGTCGATCAGCTTCAGAATCTGCAAAATTAAATATCCCGTAAAAGTTCCATTGATCATGAACAGCGTCCATGCGAATCGCGCCTGCATCGTGTTGTGCTCGATTGTCGAACGTTGCGGCGTACTCGGCGAAACCGTGAGGCCTCGCAGCACCAGTCGGAACTGGAAACGCGTTCAGGAACGGTTGCATCTCCGGGACGGCGTTCGCGCGCGCGAGGAGCGACGGAACGTCCGTGATGCCCGTCATGGGTTTGCGCAGCCGCATTCCCTCATAAGAACCGAAGAAGAAGGCGTTGTCGCGGGCGATTGGCCCACCAAACGTGCCGCCGAACATGTTCAGACGTCGAACGGGCTTGTCGAGACCGCGGTTGTTGGCAAACCAGTCGTTCGCGTCGAGAGAGTCGTTGCCAAAGAAGTGGAACAGTGAACCATGAAAGTCATTTGTTCCTGCTTTGGTAGTAACGCGGATCTGCGCGCCGGGCATGCGGCCGTACTCAGGTTTCGTGTAGTTCGTCTCAACGACCATCTCGTCCAGGGCATCGAACTGAACGAGCCCGTTCGCGTCTCCACTCGCCGTCAACGCGGGCGTAGTTCCGGCAGCCGTTGCGCCGGCGTACTCTCCGCCCGGCGCGATGCCAAAGTTCGCGCTCACGCCGTCAATGGTAAACACGTTCGCATTCGGGCGCTGGCCGTTGGTCGAAAGATCGACATAGGAAGAGAAGACGTTCTGACGTGAGTAACCTTCGGCAACGCCAGGCGTCAGCGTGACGAACGTCTGAATGCTGCGCCCGTTTAATGGTAACTCTGAGATGGAGTGTGTCGTCACGGTTGTGCCTGTTGATGCCTCGAGCGACTCGAGCGTGGCAACACCGGAAACCTCCACGACTGCCGAGACACCACCCCTCAGCGCGGCTGTTATTGTGCCGTTTGCGACCGCCGCCAACGGCACCTCGACCTGGCGCGGTGGTTCGACGCCGGTAAAGATCACATCGTCGATCGCCACGAACGAAGTGAACTGCGTCATCAACTTAAACTTGAGACCGAGCTGCGTGATCTCTTCGCGCGGTTTGGCTTTCATGTTTCCCGTTTGCGCGCCGTCCATGTCCTCGCTCATCAAATCGTCGACCCTGCGGCGGGCCCAAAGTGTCGCGAGTACGTCGTGATCGTTTTCCGTTGCGGGTAGTTGAACGGGAATCTGTCGCTCGAAAGGCTGACCGCTTATCTTGCCTCGAAGCGTTATCGTTCCATTCGCGCCGTCGAGGTAACGACCGGAGAGAATCAACGGCTTGGCACTGAACAGATCGGGAATGCGTGCCGGATAGATATCGGCAACAGGCAGCCCGGACCAGTCGATCGAAATATCTGTCAATAGTGGATTGCGAACGCGTTCGTAGAAACGCTTCGCGACCGCGACAGTGTCGTCTCTTTCGGTGACGTAATCGACTTCGCCGCGGCCGTACTCGGCCATGTTGTCGAGCAGGAAGCGATTGGACCCATTACTGAATCCCATCGAGAAGACGCGCGCGTTCTTGTGCTTCTTTACTTCGGCGAGGATCTTCATGTCGTCGCCGACGTAGCCGTCGGTCATGAAGCAGACGATGCGCAGGTGTTGTTGAGAGTCGGATGGATCAAGCGCGGCTTTGATCGCTTTCATCATCTCGGTGCCGCCGCCGCTCCGGCTTCCTTCCAGAAACGCTTTTGCCTTGGCGAGGTTTTCAGGCGTCGCCGGCACGGGTTCGGGAAAGAGGATGTTGGTGTCGCCGGAGAAGGTGATCAGGTTGAACATATCGTGCGGATTGAGATTGTCGAGCGCGTGCTGCGTCGTCTCCTTCACTCTGGCGAAGGGCACGCCGGACATCGAGCCCGAAGTGTCGAGGACGAACACGAGCTCTTTCGGCATGATGTCTTCGGCGGAGACGCGCTGGGGTGGCTGTAGGATCAAAGTGAAGAAGCCACCCCTGTCTGAGCGATGAGCGAGGACCGCGTCGTTGATTACGGCGCCGGCAACTTCGTAGTTGAGGATGAAGTCTTTGTTTGGGATGGTGGTGAGGTCTTTGAGACGAACGACGGCGTGGTTGGCGTCGGGTCGTTCGATCTGCGTTTCGTGGGATTTTGAGTTGAGGGATTGGATCGGAAGACCGGCATCGATCGCGATCTCGAGTGAGATGTCGTGACCGGCGCGCGTGGGTCGGTCTTCGTTAGAGGGAGGAGTGCGTGGGGCGTCGACTACTTCTTGTTCGGGGGCTTGCGATGCGTCGTCTGTTTTGTCAGTTGATTCTGCCGAGATGTAACGTGGACCAACGACCATTGGAAACGACCATTCGTATGAACCGTCTTCATACTTCAGCGTCTCGACGTAGCTGATGACGATGCGGATCTGTTGGCCAGGCATGATGTTCGCCACTGATTGAGTGAAGATGTTTGGACGTTCCTGATCGAGCAGCGTGGCGACTTTGCCGAGTTGTTTGGCGGTGGTGTAGGCCTTCTCGGCTTCTTTTCGCTGCATGATCTGACCTTTGATGGTGCGGCCGCCAATCAACATCGTCAGGTCATCGACGGCTGCTGACTGCGGCAGCGGGAACATGTAAAACGCCTCGATCTTTTCCGTGAACGGGTTTTCAAAATCCTGCGTGACCGTGACGCGCGACAGGAAGCCGCTGACTTCTGCCTTGACGGTGGTGTGTTTGAGTGGACACTCGCCGGCTTTGTTTCCTTTTCCATCAAACGCTTGCAGCGAACCTGCGTTAGGCGATTTCTGCTGCTGCTGATTCTGTGCAGCCGCGGTGGAGAACAGCAGTGCGACAAGAATGGTGATGGAAGTTATTAAGGTGAATTTAAGGGAGAGTCGGCAAAGCATAGTCTTGTCCTCTTCGGCATGACTCGGTATTTAGAATCGCGCGCACTTCGACGTTGTGCTTGCGAATTCGAACGAGTCGCTGCCGGAAAAAAGATCGCAGGTTGTCAGTTTTTTGAGACCGAAGAACGCGAGGTCTCAGACCGTTTACTTACTCAGGACCATGCGGGGGAGACCGCGCGGGAACTACCGAACTACTATCGCTATTGATGCAGAATTTCGTAGGCGAGGTGGCCTGCGTCGAAAAAAGTTTTCATCGCGTGGCGTGTCTGCATTGAGGCTCCTCACTAAAACGTTGACACCCATGAGTCGTAGGTTATAAGTTTCCCGCGCTCACGCAGCCTGTCTTTCGATCGCTCACCTTCGCCTCTTGCGAAGTTAAAGGAGGTAGCTAATGCCGATAGTCACGCGGTTCGATACGCCGGCGTCGCTCACTGATACGGCAGTCCCGGCCTTTTACACCAACTGGCACAACTTCATCGCGTCCAACATGAGCACTGTCGCAGGCAGCGGCACGGCCGTCGGAGAGTTTTACGATCCGAGTGAAGTTGACGTGACGATCGCTGCCAGACGCCCGCTCGTCTGGATGGCGTTCCCACGCGACGTGCTCGTCCCTAACCGCGACGATCGCCGCGCAGCTTTCATCTTCGCCGATGCCGATGTCGCCAGGCGCGATCCGCAGAATGAATACTGCGAATGGCACGTCACCCGCAATCGCGCCGGCAAGATCACGAGAGTCGTCTTCGTCACCGAATCACCCGAGTACTGGCAACAACTCTGGACCGACGATCGCGCCACCGTCGTCAACCTCTATCGCACACTGCTCAACAATCCCGCTATCACCGAAGCGGATCTTGAGATGCCCGGCACCGGTCACGTCTACAACCAGTTCAACAACTTCAACACGACGAACGGAATTGTTCACCTGATTCAAGGCATCAACAAACTGAGACTCGCCATCGGCTTAGCCCAGGGCGGCGTGAATACGGGCACCACGCGCGACAACTACGAAATGATCCCGCCAGCCGCAACCAACGTCGATCCGCGCGTCAAATTCGACGTCGGCGCGCTCGCGCGCAAGCCGCTGTTGATCAGCCTCGGCGAACCCATCGGGCTCTACATCGCCGGCCTCGACGATACAGGCTGGACCAAGCCTGACGGTTCGCCGGTCGGCAACTACTGGACGATCGTTCGCGGCGTCGAAGGTATGGCGTTGCGAGTCGTATATGAAGTGCCGCCCGGCGAAGGCTTCGTCGTCGGCGACATTCTCATCGGCGGACGGCCCATCGAGTGGGGCGGACAGATCGCCGAACACGTAACGGTCACGATCGCCGGCGTCGCCGGTTCGAGGGGAAGAGCATGAAAGATAAAAACATCGACATCAACAAACCTCTCGAGATCGACATCGAGTCGTCCGCACTCAACGCGAAGTTCAACAACATCCTCGACGAGCTGGAGAAGTTCGAGCCGCAACTGCCGCAGGGCATTCTCACGCCCGCGCTCGGCGGCGATCCGGTTGAAGAACTACCCGGCGCGCCGCCTGAACCGATCTACAACCCAAAACAACGCGCCAACATTCAAGGCAACACGATTCCGGGATTCAACAAAGACCACCAGCACTTTCTCTTCTATCGCATCGGCAAAGTCGATCGCGCCAAGCGGTGGCTGCACTGGATCGCGCCGCTCATCACGTCGATGGAAGAAGTGCTGGCATTCGTGCGCGCACTGCGGGCGGCGCGACGCAGGCTCGGCATCGAACCGCCGATGTGCGCCGCCTGGGTAAACATCGCGTTCTCACATCATGCGATCGAAGTGCTGGCGGGCGCTGCCGACGCAGCCGCGTTCGGCGAGCAGAGTTTTCGACAAGGGCTGGCAGAGCGTTCGACATATCTCGGCGATCCGACCAGGACGTCGCATCCAGGACACCGAAACAAGTGGGTCGTCGGTGGACCAAAGAACGAAGCAGACATTCTCGTGATCGTCGCCGCGGACGATCCGGAAGATCTCGTCAATATCGTCAACATGATCAAGCGAGAGGCTGACGGCGCGACGCTGAAGTTGATTTTCGAACAGCGTGGCGACACGCTTCCGGGCCGGCTGCGCGGTCACGAGCACTTCGGATTTAAAGACGGCGTCTCGCAACCCGGTGTCCGCGGAAAAGTCTCAGCCGCACCCGGCGACTACATTACGCCGCGCTACATCGATAACGCCGATCCGCGAGCGCAGTATTTCGCGAAGCCCGGACAGTTGTTGATCTGGCCGGGACAGTTTCTCCTCGGCGAGCCGCGACAACACACCGAACATCTCTTCAACGCGGCTCCAGCAGCGAGCAATTTCCCGGCGTGGGCCGCACTCGGTTCCTATCTCGTCTGCCGCCGTCTGCGACAGGACGTGCTTGCGTTTTGGAGGTTCGCCATCGGCGCTGCGGCAATCCTCGGCATGCCGTCACAACAGTTTGCGTCGATGCTGGTCGGACGCTGGCCCAGCGGCGCGCCAATCATGCGTACGCCGTCGAGCGACAACCCAGCACTCGCCGGCGACGAGTGGGCCAACAACCATTTCATCTTCGACGACAACACGCTCGCGTCGATGCTGCGTCCGATACCGGGCTACGGCGGCGATCGGTTTCCGCAAGCGGCGCAGGACATACTCGGGAACGTCTGCCCGCACTTCGCTCATATTCGGAAGGCAAACCCGCGCGACGTCGCCACCGATCTCGGCAAACCGCACGACACGATGCTGCGCATGATCCTGCGGCGCGGCATTCCCTTCGGTCCGCCAATCTTCGGTATAAAGAGGCCGTCGTCGAAACTGATCAAGGAAGAGCGAGGACTGATGTTCATTTGCTACGGCAGCACGATCGAGGAACAGTTCGAACTGATTACGCGCCGCTGGGCCAACTCGCCGATACAGCCGAACTTTGGCGGACACGATCCGATTATCGGCCAGCGTGACGAACGTGGCGCCCGTGCGCGCTTCATCGACTTTCCGACTGCGTCCGGACCGCGCCGCATCGTCCTGAAAGACGAATGGGTGATTCCGACTGGCGGCGGTTACTTCTTTGCTCCGCCGATTCATGCAATTGCAGGCGTTTTGGGAGCGTGAGGAGATAAATCTTGCCGGGCGTCGAGGTGATCAATTAGATTACTAATCAACACTGCCCTAAAGCTCACGTCGTATCAGGTTCCGGGAGGACTAGCAGATGCAGCAGCTTTGGGACACGTTTGTCATGATGATACCGGTGTTTATTCTGTTGACGATGATCTTCGGCGCAGGGTTTTACATCGGGCGCGTCAGCAGGAAAGAGCGCTAGTTACATCAGGCGCGACTTCAATCTCAGCAACAAGTCTTTCGCTTCTTCCGGCGTGAGCGACTCAGAACTGACGCGGATCTCTTCGATCACTTTCTGATTCACGAGATCAAACAGCGACGCCTGCGCCGCGGCCTTGCGCCGTCCGGCACGAGTCGTCGCTTTATCAAGTGCGCTGTTTGCGACAGCGGCCTTCACTGAAAGCGGCTCTTCGACTTCGTCTTCAGCGAACACATCCAACTCGTAACGCTCCAATCGCGCTAACACTTCACGCGCGTTTGCGAGCACTGCCGGCGGCAGACCCGCCAAGCGCGCAACTTCGATCCCGTAAGACTTCGACGCACGCCCGCGTTCGAGCCGATGCAGAAAAACAACTTCGCCTTCACGCTCTGTTGCAGTGATCTGATAGTTCTGCGCTCCCGGCAATCGCTCGGCCAATTCGGTGAGCTCGTGATAGTGAGTGGCAAACAACGTCTTCGCCGCATGCTCGGCGGAGTCATGTAAATACTCGGCTACGGCCCAGGCGATCGATAGACCGTCGAACGTCGCAGTGCCGCGTCCGATCTCGTCCAGCAGCACGAGCGAACGCGGCGTCGCGCTGTGCAGAATCGCCGCGGTCTCCGTCATTTCCACCATGAAGGTCGAACGGCCGCGCGTGAGATCGTCTGACGCGCCGACGCGAGTCCAGATGCGATCGAGCAGCGGCAAGCGCGCGCGTTCAGCGGGAACGAAACACCCGGTCTGCGCGAGGATGCAGATGATGGCCGTCTGGCGAAGGACCGTGCTCTTACCACCCATGTTAGGGCCCGTGATGATCAGCAGACGATCGGTCGAGTTGTTGAGATAGATGCTGTTGGGCACGAACGGCTCGTCGATGAAGGCCTCGATCACGGGATGGCGTCCCTGGATGATCTCGAGCTGATCGCCGTCGTGAAGTTCGGGGCGGATGTAGCGCCGTCGCGCGGCAGTTTCCGCAAACGAAGCAAGCGCATCGAGCGCGGCGAGTGCGCGCGCCGTCATCTGAATGCGTTTAGTTTCAGCGGCGATCTGCCGGCAGACATCGGTGAAGTGTTCGGTCTCGAGTTGAATGATCCGCTCTTCGGCGCCGAGCACTTTCTTTTCCCAGTCGCGAAGCTCGGGCGTGGTGAATCGTTCGGCGTTGGCGAGTGTTTGGCGACGCTCGTACTCGCCCGGAACGCGCGCGGCGTTTGCCTTCGACACCTCGATGAAGTATCCGAACACGCCATTGAAACGGATGCGGAGGTTGCTGATGCCGCTGCGTCCGCGTTCAGTCGCCTCGAGAGCGGCGATGATCTGTTTCGCGTTGCGACTGACGGAACGCAGTTCGTCGAGCTCTGGCGAGTAACCATCGCGAATGACGCCGCCGTCAACAACTTTCGCCGGCGGATCGTCGTTGATGGCCCGAGAGATCAGGTTGCGAATGTCCGGCAGTTCGTCGGTATTCTCGGCGAGCACTTCCAACAGCGACGATTCGAGTCCGGCAACCGCTTCACGAATCGACGGCACTTGATCGAGCGAACGCAGCATCGCGCAAAGATCGCGCGGCGTGGCCGAGCCGAGACTGATGCGGCCGATCACGCGTTCGAGATCCGAAACCTCTTTCAAATGCGCCCGCAACTTGTCGCGCCGGATCTGCGATGAAACGAGATCGTGGACGGCAGCCAGCCGCGCTTCGACTTCGCCGCGCTTCACGCACGGACGCAACAACCACGAACGAAGCAGCCGCGCGCCCATGCCCGTCACTGTCTCGTCGATCACCTGCAAGAGTGAACGCCCGCCGCCGGCCAGCGATTCAACCAGTTCGAGATTGCGCACGGTGACGCTGTCGAGGACGAGATGATCCTGCGGCTCGAAGTAGACAAGATCGGTGACGTGCGCCGCAGCAGCACGTTGCGTCTCTTGCGCGTAACGCAGACACGCGCCGGCAGCGCGAACCGCTTCGTCTTTGCGGGCCAGGCCATAGCCGTCGAGCGTACGGACTTTGAAGTGATTCAAAAGCAGCGTCTGGCAATCGTCGCGTTGCCACTGCCAGTCGTCGAGCGCCGTTAGCGTTGCGTCGAAGCCATACTCGTTCGGCGAGATCTCAGGCGAGGCTCCATCGTCATTATTTAAAGGCAGCGGCACGGTTGCCGCGCGCCCGGAAAGTCCGGTCTTAATCAAAGCACCGAGCGAAGCAGGGAACAGCAACTCGCGCGGTGCATACGATTCGAGATCAGCGCGAATACGCGTCCACGAATCGCGGCCGGTCTCCTGAGTCACGCGAAACTCGCCTGTGGAAATGTCGAGAAACGCCGCGCCGATCGTCTCGCCCGCACTGCAAATTGCCGCGAGATAAACCGACTCGCGCGCGTCGAGCAACTGCGGATCGATCGGCGTCCCCGGCGTGACAATCCGCACGACTTCGCGCCGCACCAGCTTCTTCGTCTTGCCGGCCTCTTCCGTCTGTTCGCAGATCGCGACGCGATAACCCTTGCGGACGAGCCGCGCGATGTAACTCGCCGCGGAGTGATGCGGCACGCCGCACATCGGTATCGGGTTTCCGCTCTCCTTCTGCCGCGCGGTGAGAGTGATTTGCAGTTCGCGCGAGCCGGTGACGGCGTCGTCGAAGAAGAGTTCGTAAAAGTCGCCGAGGCGGAAGAACAGCAAAGTGCCGGGATGTTTCTGCTTCAGTTCCTGGTACTGACGCAGCATCGGCGTTGGATTGGAATTATTCATATGTGAGTAATGTTTGGTTAATTTGTATGGGAGTGTATACCGGTGTACGGCGGTTTGCACGTCTTTGCGAGTTTTTCGCGAGTGAACATAACAGCAAGCTCATCATCGCCGAGAGCGGCCATCACATTCAACTCGACGAGCCGCAGGTCGTAACCGATTCCATCCGCTTGATAGTTGATGAGTGAGACGTCACACCATAGTCTCGCCTTGACCTGATTTGCCTCGGCGACGCGCCTAAAGTGGGATTTCCAAAAACCCTTTTACAGTCCGAACCGCGCGGTGATATCCTTGACGACATGAATTGTTAAGCGCCGCCTCACCGGCTTAACGAACTTTGAAAGACATTCCAAATCCAAAGGCGGCTTCCACCTGATAAGCAGTGACTTAGGGCCGTCGTCGATAACTTCAGCATTCCATGCGTGTTCTCCATACAGCGCCGTCGATTGTCTCCGAAGAGTTCAAAGCTTTGGACTCTGTGGCTCGGAACGCTGTCCAACACACATCTCTCACATCTTTTCGTCTCAGCGTCCTGGTTCCCGTTTACAACGAGCGCCACGTTGTGGAGGCAAGTTTAAGACGCCTACTCTCGGTCCGCGATGAATTAATAAACAGTCTTGAAGTCATTGTCGTCGATGATCAGAGCACAGACGGTACGTGGGCGATTCTGGAGCGACTTGCAGCAGAAGATCCTCGTATTGTGCTGCTTCGCAATGAGCGAAACCTCGGCAAGGGCGCGGCATTACGCAAGGCCATCGCGCGTTCGACCGGCGACATCAGTATCGTCCACGACGCTGACCTCGAATACGATCCGTCTGACATCCCTTCGTTGCTGTTGCCTTTCGCAAAGGAGGGCGCCGATGCCGTTTTTGGTTCGCGCTATCTTTCTGCTCCCTACCGCCGGGCGTTGATGCACCGGCACACTACGATTAACAAGCTGCTTACTTCCGCGAGCAACTGGTTAACGGATCTGAATCTCACGGATTTGGAAACGTGCTACAAAGCAATAAAGACGGACCTGCTCAAATCGATCCCGATTCGGAGCAACGACTTTCGTTTTGAAGTAGAAATCACTTTCAAGCTGGCGAAGCGCCGCGCCAGGGTATTTGAGCCGCCCATTCGATATCTGCCAAGAACACGCGAAGAAGGCAAGAAGATAAGAGCATACGACGGAGTGCTGGCGCTGATATCGATGCTTCGTTTTTGGCTAATCGATGATCTGTATGCCGACGAAGAACACGGTTCGCGAATACTTTCCGGATTGAAGCACGCACGAAGACTAAACCTGTGGACGGGCAAAACGCTGCGACCTTTTTTAGGTGATCGCGTGCTCGAGATTGGTTCCGGAATCGGATTATTTACGAGCCAGTTCATCCCACGCGAGGTGTATGTAGCCTCGGATGTCAATTCAGATCACATTCGGTACCTGCAGTCCTATTCATTCGGCAAACCCTACCTTCATGTACTCAACATTAATCCACAGAATCCCGATCACTTCGAAGGGCTTGAAGGACAATTTGATACGGTGCTGATGATCAATGTCCTTGAGCGAGTCGCTGACGAGGCGACTGCACTGCGAAACCTTTGGGCCACCCTGCAACCCGGTGGCCGAGCAGTGATTCTCGTCCCTCAACATCCCGCACTGCACGGAACACTGGATCAAGTCCTGGAACGTCACCGACGGTATACGGTGTCGCGATTGGAGCTGGTACTGAGAAACGCTGGCTTTCGTGTCGAGAAAACTCTCGACTTTAATCGCGCTTGTACACCAGGTTGGTGGCTCAATGGCAGACTGCTACGTCGAAAGAGAATATCTCGCGTGCAGTTGAAGATACTGGATATGTTGACCCCGGTCCTCAGCAGGATCGATCGCCTCTGGCCGTGGACCGGACTAAGTGTTATCTGTGTTGCTATTAAAGACTAAATCAGGTGATTCCTATTTCAAGCCATCTCTTCACGCGGTTGGAAGAGACTCCGGCTAGCATGCCAGACCAACACCATAAGGGCCAAAGCTGAGCCAAGCGGAACGAAAGCTAATAGGCCAACCGAAGCAGGAACGGTGGGGGGATCACCGACTGCCATGAAACCCACCATGCTATCCGGTTGTGGGAGCAGTAGTGTGAGACCAATAACGACAGCGGCGAGCGTCAATCGGCGGGGGAAGGAGCTGCATGCGAGGCGTCGAAAAGTGACTGCGCACGGGACGAGTAGCAACACGAGGTAGTGATGCCAGGCAATGGGATTGACGACAACGGACGCGCAGATCAGTACAGCAGCTGAGGTCTCAAAGTCCGGGGACGTGTGGGCCAGCCACAGAGCTAGAGAAAGCACGGCCGCCGTTACGATCAGTGACATATACGGAGCGAACACGGGCCAATCGAAAAGCGGTGGCGCGTTTGGACTATTCAGAATGTTAGAGGAGGCGCCGGCGAATAGTCTGTAGCCAATCCCCCAGGTGGAGAAGTTCAAAAACTCCGAACGATACAGTCGTGAGACCAGGGGCGCGACAGATCGATAGTAGTAAACAGATTGATTGATCCCAATGATCGCGGTACTAGCCAAATTGGTCAGGGTAAACGTTACGCACGTCCAAAAGACGGCCCGCCAACGCTTGCGCCAGATGAGAAAGAGAATCAAAGGCCAACCAATAAACTTCATCGCCAGTGGCAGAGCCAACAAGGCGCCGCCGACGGCGTCTCGGTTCCGACGAAGTGCCAGCCAAGCGCCGGTGAGGGGTAATAACATCGGCAGCATGAGTTGCCCTACTCCCAGTTCGAGCCGAAATGGAAAGAAGCTGCACAAACCGAGCGAAAGCAGAACTGGTACGAGGCGGTTGTTTATTCCTAAGTATCGGGTAACGAGCAACCGGCAAACAGCATATAAGCACGTCAATGCCAGAAGAAGCCAAAGTGCCGCAGCTTGTCGATAATTAAAGAGGCCGAACGGCAGCGCCAAAAGAATAACGGATGGTGGATGCGGCGTCGGGTGAGGAAATATCGCAGAAGGTAAGGTACCAAATATCCTCTGCGCCAATGTTGGCAGAGGATCGTAAGGGGGTAATCCTAAAATTACAGCTCGGGCTAACAGATATTCCTGGATGAAATCTTTTTGGAAGATTGTAGGCGATGCAAGTCCTCGAACTATGTTGCCGATATTTACGATTCCAATGAGGACAGATGCGGAGATAGCGATGATTGTAGGGCGGCGATATGACATTCCTTGTTTTCTACGCGGTGGCGAGAAACAGCCAAATGGGTCAACCCGCGATACGGAATCACGATACCTATCTTAGTCTTCAGAGAGCAAGACGTTTCACTTCCATCATGAAAGCTTTTTGGCCAAGCGCTTAAACGTGCAGGCATTTGCAAATAAAAAACCGGTTTTTCGGGCGTTTTGGCGTCAGATGGAAACTATGCTAATTTCCACAGCAACGTGGATAACAGTGCACCGAAAGTTGCCGCGACTCTGCTGACGGACTCACTCCAGGAACACCTGAAAACTGTTCAATCCTTACTCAACGCCAGGCTTCAGGACATCGAACAGTCAGGACAGATGATCTGCGACGCGCTCGCCGCGGGAAGAAAAATACTGCTCTGCGGTAACGGCGGAAGCGCCGCTGATGCGCAGCACATCGCCGCCGAACTCGTCGGTTGTTACGAAAAGCAGCGACGTTCGTGGCCTGCGATTGCGTTGACGACTGATACGTCGGCGTTGACGGCAGTCAGCAACGATCTCGGTTACGAACAAGTCTTCGCGCGTCAGGTTGCCGGGCTCGCTCGAGCAGGCGACGTACTGATCGCCATCAGCACGAGTGGCAAATCGAAAAACGTGTTACAGGCAGTCGAACGGGCGAGAGAACTGGGCTGTCGCACGATCGCGCTCACCGGCGCGTCGGCTGATCCGCTCGGATCGATGTGCGACATGACGGTCGCAGTTCCGTCGTCGCGCACTTCGCGCATTCAGGAAGCGCACATCACTATCGGTCACCTGTGGTGTGAAATGGTTGATCAAATTGAATAAAAACGTTGACACATGCGAGGGATCTATTTAGTCTGAACGCACTAGCATAAGTACTGAAACATCGATGTTGTTTCAAGAACTGTCTGGCTGTGCAAAATTCGAGTTTTACCCCTCCCACTCACTTCTCCTGCTGAGTCACATCCCCGTCGAAAGAAGAAACTCCCGATCGAAGGACAGCGGTGTGTCTCGAGTGAGTGTGTGCAAGTTGACAATTAGCTGCTGCCTCGCATGAGAGGCTTCCCTACGGGGTACGTGTGTGGCCGTTTCCATCGGACGTTAACGGAAACCGCTACGCAAGGACGGAGGTGTATCTAGTGACCACCAATGTAAACGCGACTCCGCAGGGAGCACCGCGAAAAAAGAAGCGCAAGAAGAAGACGGCGCTTGTCGTTTGCCGTGACCGGAAACAGTTTTGGACGACGCAAGCGCAGTTCTGGCAGTGGGTGCGCGATGGCGTCGTCGTGAAAACGGGCGAGCAACCGTTGACGGGACTGTTCAGGCGTGAGCATCAGGAGTTGCTCGTTCTACTCAGCAACACCGTGCTGAACCTGGCACACCCAAACCACATGCGCGAGGCGCTGCTTTCGCGACGACTCGGAATGTCGGGGAGGTAACGCCAGTGTCCAGACTCGCGCTCGCAAGAGTTCTTCCACAGAGATTCCGGTCGCACCGGCTTCGCCGCCTGATGTGCGGCGTGGCTATGCCTCGCCGTTCTCCATCAGCAATGAAAGGGGGCTGCGCCCCTCGTTCGGCCTTTGGCCGAAAAGCCTGCGGGCGTAGCCCGAACCAAGGGCATAGCCCCATGGATTTGCTCAATCCGACGGCGAGGCATAGCCACGCCGCACATCAGGCGGCGAAGCCGGTGCGAGCCAACCTGCGAGCGAAGCCACTACAGCTCGGCCAAAATTTTTTGTGCAAAGCGCTCGCAGCACTCGTCATTTTCACATTCGCCTTTATAGCGGCCGCGCAGCAGGACGATCGCTATCGCATCGGACCGTCGGACGTGCTGGAGATTCGGATCCCGACTCGACCGCAACTCTCGCGCGAGGCCGTGCGCGTTGAAGGTAACGGCATGATCCGCATGCCGTTGATCGAGACCGAGATCCAAGCTGCCTGTCTGACCGAAGGCGAGCTGGCGAAGGAGATCGCCACTCGTTACGCCAAGTACTATAAAAACCTACAGGTCGACGTATTTATAAAGGAGTACCACTCACGGCAGGTCGCCATCATCGGCGCCGTCAACGATCAGAGCCGTTTCGAACTGCAACGTCGCATTCGTCTACTCGAACTGCTCACCTACGCGAAAGGCCCGTCACAGAAAGCCGGACAGACGATCAATGTCGTCCATTCCACCGCGCCTTCGCTTTGCAAACAGCGCGACGAGAATGATGTGACGTCGATGTTCGCGAGTTACAAGTTGAACGAAGTGCTGCAAGGCAAGCCGGACGCGAACCCGTATCTCGAAGCAGGCGACATCGTGACCGTGCCCGAAGCAGACCAGGTCTATATCGTCGGCAACGTCTTCATGCCGCTTACGATTCCGTTGCGCGAGCCCGTGACGCTGACGCGCGCCATCGCGATGGCCGGCGGTCTCAAGCAGGACACGAAGAAAGACAAGATTCGCGTGCTGCGCCAGGAACCAGGCGCGGCCACACGCAAAGAGATCACGGTCGACCTGTCAGCCATCGAAAAGAAAAGCACGGAAGATCTCGCGCTATTGCCGAACGACATCGTCGATGTTCCCACGTCAGCCGGAAAGAGTTTCTTCCGCAGTCTCGTCCAGGGTGTCGTACCGAGTGTCAGTCAACTGCCCGTCAGAGTAGTTCCCTAGCAGCCCAGTAAAAATACATGAAACCTACCCGCGAGCTCGTCAAGAGAGAGTCCGAGGTCAACTCTCTCGACGCACCTATAGATCCGCCTCAGTCCTATAACTATGGCGTCGATCCCAACGCCGACAACGAAATCCACTTGCTCGACTACTGGCGCGCGATCCGCAAACGCATCTGGCTCGTGCTCGGCATCGTCGTGTTGAGCACGATGATGGCCGTCGTGTACGTTGCGCGCAAACCCGACTTCTACGAAGCGCAGGCGCGCGTGCAGGTCGATCTCGAAGACACTTCCGCAGTTCTAAACGGGGCGCGTCCGCTTTATGGACCGGCTGACGATCCGATCTACTTCAACACGCAGCTTCAGATTCTCGTGAGCCCGGGACTGCTGCGCCGCGTCGTGCGCACGCTCGATCTCGAACACAATCCCGACTTCTTTAAAGGCAACCCCGCCCAGCGACAGTCGACGTGGCAAACGTTGCTGCGAATGGTCGGACTCGGAAGCAAACCGCCTGCGAACACCTCGACTCAACCGGATCAACTCCCGCTCACGACCTCAGTGGCGCAGACGCCGGCGCAAGAAGACCTGAACGACGCGAAGCGACTCGCACCGTACGTCAATGCCATCCTCGGCGGATTGAAAGTCGATCCCGTCAAGGAGACTCGCGGCTACTACAAAGAGACGCGGTTAATCGACATCAAGTTTACGCACACCGATCCGCAGGTCGCGGCGAAGGTCGTCAATGCCATCGCCGAGACTTACGTCTTCTGGAACCTCGAAAAGAAGACTGAAACCAACAGCACCACCGGCGGTTTTCTGCAAAAGCGAATCGCCGAGTTGCAGCAACAGATTCGCACCGCCGAGGAACGGCTCGTCAACTACGCCAAAAATAACCAGATCATCTCGCTCGATCAGAACCAGAACATGATCGTCGACCGTCTTTCGGGTTTGAACCGGCAACTGCTCGACGCGGAGAACGAACGCAAGACTGCCGAGGCTGCTTACAACGCCGCGCGAGCGCCGGGCGCCGCAACCGCGCTAGCCGACGCTGACGCGAAACAGGCAAACGAGATCGAATCCAAGCTGGTGGAGCTGCGGCAGAAACGAGCGTTGCTGCTGGTTGATGCGACTGAAGAGGCGCCGGAAGTGAAGGAAGTCGACCAGCAAATCACGGAGCTCGATAAGCAACTGACGGATCTGCTGAGCCGCAAGTCAAATACGTTGCTGACGAACCTGCACACGCGTTACCAGCAAACGCTCGAACGGGAACGGGCATTGCGCACGGCGTTCGAAGCGCAACGCGCGCAGACGTTGTCGCAAAACGAAGCAGCCATCAATTACCGGATTATTCAACAGGAGATCGACACCAATCGCACGCTGCTGACCGGATTGCTTCAGGGCGCGAAAGAGAACGACGTCGTGCTGGCCGGCAAGCCGAACAACATCTCGATCGTGGACCACGCGTTGACGCCTGACGCGCCGGTCGGACCGAATCGCGCGCGCACCATCATCGCGGCGTTCTTGTTGTCGATCGGATTGGGACTGGGGCTCGCGTTGTTCCTCGAGTATCTCGACGACACAGTCCATTCGACGGAAGAGGTCGAACGCGTGTTGCATCTGCCGGCGTTGGCGGTGATTCCCACGATGGGCGGCGCTGTGCGTCGAAAAGTGATTCCCGGTATGACGGCGCTGCAAAAGCAAAACGGGAATGGAAACGGGAACGGGCATAGCGAGCTTTTGATCAATGTCGACGGGCGTTCGCCGCTCGCGGAAGCTTACCGGCACTTGCGGACGTCGGTGCTGTTGTCGACCGCCGGCCGGGCGCCGAAGTCGTTGTTGGTCACGTCGAGTTTGCCGGGTGAAGGGAAGACGACGACGGCCGTGAATACAGCCATTAGTCTGGCGCAGACAGGCGCGAGCGTGGTGATCATCGACGGTGACATGCGGCGGCCGCGTTTGCAAAACATTTTCGATGTGGACCGCGAGGCGGGGTTGAGCTCAATCTTGTCGAGTGATGTTACTGAAACAGAGATGCTGGCCATGGTCGAGACGGATGAGGCGAGCGGGCTGAGTGTCTTGAGTTCCGGTCCCATTCCGCCGAATCCTGCTGAACTGATTGGCTCGGACCAGATGCGCAGGCTGATGGCCGCATTGCAGGCGAACTACACGCACGTCGTCGTCGATTCGCCGCCGATCAGTTCGTTCACGGATGGCGTGCTGATCTCGACGATGGTCGACGGCGTGCTGCTCGTGGTCCACGGCGGCAAGAGCTCGCGTCACATCGTGCGGCGATCAAAACAGTTGCTGAATGACGTCGGCGCGAAAGTGTTCGGCGTCGTGCTCAACAACGTGAACCTGCAATCGCACGACTACTATTATTACCAGAGCTACTACGGTCGAAAGTACTACGAGAAGGAAGCTTAAATCCGCGTACTGTTTGGAGATCCGATCCAATATTGCTTGCGTAGATTTTTCACCGTGGATCGCGAGGTCAGGACGTTCAAGTTTTTAGGTGGCGGGCGAAAGCTGATAGTTGGTTCGGGAGTGTGGGGTTGCGGGCGCGGCCTCTAGCGCGAAGATGAGTTTGGGGATTAGAAGTCAGTTACGGAAATACTTTTCTACACCTCGTGCGCTCAATGATTACGCCACGCACATTCCTATCCTGATTGGCTTGGCGCGACTGCGCGAGATCCGAAGTGTTCTAGAATTTGGTTGCGGTCATTACAGTACGCTCACGTTTCTCAACGCTTCAGCGTTTCCGCAGCTTGAACGATTGCATTCGATCGAGAATGACTATGAGTGGGCCGCGACGATTCAGGAAGCAGCGAAGGATGATCGCCGCTGGACCCTACGTCTCGTTGATGGAGAGATCTCCGACTCGGTCCCGGGCCTCGATCTTGAATCTTTCGACTTGATCCTGATCGACGATTCAAAGACGAGTGCACAACGCGCCGCCACGATCCGCGCTGTAGCATGTAAGCAACCGCAACAGCCGTGGATCGTGATCCATGATTTCGAAGTGGATGAGTATCGTGACGCTGCCTCCCTCTTTAAGCACCGACACCGCTTCCGCGCCTACAACCCTGAAACCGGCGTTGTCTCGAATGAGATCAACGATTGGAAAACTACCGATCGGGTTATCAAGTCAAGAGCGAAGTTATTCCAACCGGATGCGATTTCACAATGGATATACAGCTTTAGACAGGATTTACAATATTAGCCATGCGGATACTTGTAACAGGAGGCCTTGGGACGGTGGGAGCGGGGCTCATCAAGGAGCTGCGCGGGCGCGGGCATCACGTCGTTTCGTGCGACATACAACATCAACCCGACGAGATCGGTTTCAGCCTGCGTACGGACGTCGAGGTCCCGCTCTACGCACGCTGCGACGTCGGCGAGTTTCGCCAGCTCGAGCGCGTGTTCGAGCGCTGTGGTCCATTCGATTACGTCTATCACTGCGCTGCTGAGTTCGGCCGCTGGAACGGCGAAGACTTCTACGAAACGCTCTGGCGCACGAACGCCATCGGCACCAAGAATATGATTCGTCTCCAGGAGCGTCTCGAGTTTCGTCTCATCCACTTTTCGTCGTCGGAAGTATACGGCGACTGGCCCGATCTGATGGTCGAGACCGTAATGGACGAGCATGAAATCAAGCAGTTAAACGATTACGCGATGACGAAGTGGGTCAACGAAATGCAGATCCGAAACTCTGCACTTCAATACGGCACTGAAACTGTCGTCGTGCGCTTATTCAACACTTACGGTCCAGGCGAGTACTACAGCCCATATCGTTCAGTGAACTGCCGGTTTTTGTACTGCGCATTGCACGGCCTCCCCTGGACCGTCTTTCGCGGTCACTCGCGCACGTCGACTTATCTTGCGGACACCGTTCGCACAGTCGCAAACATCACGAACAACTTCTGTGCCGGTGAGACTTACAACATCGGCGGCACTGATCTGCACACGATCGAGCAGCTTTCAGACGTCGTATTGGAAGTTACCGGCGCAGACCCGAAGCTGGTCCACCATCAGGAGTCTGAAATTCTCACGACGAAGCTGAAGCGTGTAGACACGTCGAAGTCAGTCCGCGATCTGGACCATAAAAACTCCTACAGCCTCGAAGCCGGCATGCAATTGACGGCCGATTGGATGCGTAGTGTCTATGGGTTATGAATTTCCAAGGCTCGTCTATGTTGGTGATGTGCCGGTGGAGGCATCGTATCACGGGTCGGCGTTGTTGCACCGGTTGTTGTCGGATTATCCGACCAGCCATTTGGCCATCGTCGAGACGGCGACCGAATCGCAACCGGAGCGGCGACTGCCGAACATCAAGTACGCTTCATATCCGATCGGTAAACCGCGTTGGCTCAACACGCGCTTTCATTCGTACGTAGTCGCGTGGTATTCGCACCTTGCTCAGAGCATAGGGTCGCGGGTGGCCCAATCGCTCAACGGGTTTGATGGTGAAGTTCTGCTGACAGTAGCGCATGGTTTTGGCTGGCTTGCGGCAGCTCAGATTGCGACCAAACTAAATCAACCTTTGCATCTTATTGTTCATGACGACTGGCCACGTGTAGCAGACGTTGCGCCGCGCTTTCGGAACTGGCTCGACGACCAATTCGCGCGAGTTTATCGCCAGGCGCGGTCGCGTTTGTGCGTGTCGCCTGCCATGAATCGTTTCTACGAACAGCGTTACGGTGCGGCAGCATCATTGATCTATCCGAGCCGTGCCGCGGATTGTGCGGATTTTGCAGAGCCGCCTGCGCATCTGGCCGAACGTGATAAGCAGTTTACGATCGCCTTCGCGGGCACTATCAATTCACGCGGATACGTTCGCGCATTGACCACGCTTCAGAAGGCGCTCGAGCCTGTCGACGGGCGCTTGCTGCTCTTTGGGCCATTAAGCGAAGAGGCAGCACAGCAAGCCGGACTGATCCACCAAAATACCGAGATCTGCGGCTTGTTGAGTTCGACTGAGTTATTGATGAGATTGCGAGAAGAGGCCGACGCGCTATTCGTTCCAATGTCATTCGACGCCGCCGATCGCAGCAACATGGAAATGGCGTTTCCAAGCAAGCTCGCAGACTATACCGCGACCGGCGTGCCTCTCCTGATCTACGGCCCGAGTTACTGTTCAGCCGTCGCCTGGGCGCATGAGAACGCAGGCGTCGCCGAAGTCGCTGAAGCCGAACCTGCTCTGGCCACAGCGATCGCAAAGCTCGCAAACAACCCCGACCATCGTCTCGTTCTCGGCAAGCGTGCTCTCGAGACGGGCCGCGAATACTTCACTCACGCACGCGTCCAACAGCGCTTCTATCAGTCTTTGTCCGTGTAATCCGTGGCGATAAAAACTCTTCTCGATCGCGTCGCACACCACCTCTTGTTCCGGGCACAGAGCCACCCGAATCTCACCGATCGCTGGGGCTATCACATCCGCCCGATTCATTACTACGAGCCCCTCCCCGACTTCCGCTCGATCACCACTGAACAGATCACGCGCCGTCGAGAGTTTCCGGCCGTCGACTTCAGGTGGAACGAGCAGTTAGCGCTGCTCGATGTATTGACTGCGTATCGCGATGAGTTAAGCACGCTCGAATTCAACTTCAGTAATGGTTTCTTCAACGGCTTCGACGCCGCTGTTTACTATTCACAGATTCGACACCTCAAGCCGCAAAGGATCATCGAGATCGGGGGCGGTTATTCAACCCAGCTCGCAAACAAAGCTCTAACCCGCAACGGAACGGGCGAGCTGACGTGTATCGAGCCTTACCCCGAGCGGCTCAACGGCGCTGGTCCAAGCGTCGAGCTTATCCAGAAGCAAGTCGAAAAGATCGATATTGACTTCTTCTCATGTCTCGCAGCCAACGACATCCTATTCATCGACTCCAGCCACACGGTGAAGTTTCGCAGTGATGTCTGTTACGAGTTTCTCGAGTTACTGCCAAAGCTCGCTCCCGGCGTCTGGGTACACGTGCATGACATCTTTTTCCCGCACGATTACCCGGCCGAGTGGCTGATCGAGCGGCGGCTCGCACTGAACGAACAATACTTGCTCGAAGCGTTCCTGTCCTTCAACGAGCATTTCAAAGTCACACTCGCGAACTACTGGCTTTGTCTCGATCACGCTGAGGCCACCGCGCGTCTCTGGTCTTCGAGTGGAGGCGCTTCGAGCTTTTGGATGCAACGAGTCGGATGACGCCGCAACCGATCTCCGCGATCATCGCCACTGTGGGCCGGCCCGAACTGCTTAGACTCTGTCTCGACAGTCTGATCAGACAAACAGTGCCAGTGGCGGAAGTTGTGGTGGTCCATTGCGGTGACGACGAAGCTACAGCGGAGCTCACAAAAGAATCGTGTTGGAGTGACGCAGGATTGAGTGTGCGCTACTTCCACTATCCCGAACGGAACTGCGCCGCCCAGCGCAATTTCGCCATCTCCCACGCGACTCACGACGATCTTCTGCTGATCGATGACGACGTGGAAGTCGAGGAGCACTGGGCCCATGAGCTGTTCAAGCCGATTTGGAACGATCCGACGGTGGGAGCAACGATGGGCCGGCTGATCAACCAACCGATGGCTACGCCAACTTTCTTCTGGCGCATCTATCGCACACTCTTGCACGGTAAAACGAAAGGGTTCGAGCCCGGAAGGCTTGTTGGCGCGGCCCTGCCGAACGGGTTTCCGACAACTGCGCGCGAACTGATTCCCTGTGAGTGGATCGGGGGCGGCGCGAGTGCCTTGCGACGCGAGGCATTCGAGTCGGTTGGAGGCTTCGCTTCGTTCTTCGCGGGCAGCTCGCCGGGTGAGGATCTGGATCTCGGTTATCGACTGAGCCGGAGTTGGAAGGTCTATTACGTCCCCTCAGCGAAGTGTATTCATCATCAGGCCGCAGGTGGTCGTGAGGGATCGGATCGGCACCAGTACCTGTCGATGCGATCGCGCTTCGGAATTCTGACGATCACGATGGGCAAGAGTCGCGTGAAAGGCCTGGCGCACATCGGGCTCTGGGCGTTGGTCCAGTTTTTAAGTGAGCTTGCGAGTTTGCGACATGGCGTGTTGCGGCCGGATTTGCCACGGGCGTGGGCCGGACGATTGCGTGGGTTCCTGTCGTGTGTAACCGCGGACTTGAACGGATAGAAAACGCGGATGTCGTCTAACACTCTTGTCGTTGCTGACTATCCGGTGGGGTATGCGAGCGGCTTTGGCGAGACGCTATACAACCTGTTTAGCGGTTTTCCGAGTGACAAGCTCTGGAGCGCGCATCCGGCGCATGTCTCACCGGCCGAGGGAAAGACAAGAGCGCAGTCGATCAATCTGCCGTCGCCGTCGCGGCCGCGTTGGCTGCCGAACCGGATCTCGCTTGCTTATTATCCTTTGTTGAAGGGGCAACAATTCCGCGCCTCGCGTGATGCGGTGCGACTGCTTTCAGACCTGGTCCAACGGGAATCGATCAGGAATTTGCTTGTCATACCGGTGAGTCCGTGGATCCTGTCGGCGGCGCTGGCGCTTCATAAGCAACACTCGAAACTGAACCTCGTGCTGTACGTGATGGACGACTGGCAGGGGCATCACGAGTGTCACCAGCTTCCTTACACGCGTGGGCGACAGCGTTTGCTCGCGGAGATCATTCAACGTGCGAACGTGCGGTTCGCGGTCTCTCGTGAAATGGCGGCACACTATGAAGAGAGTTTTGGCAAGAGCTGGATCGTCGTGCATAACGGCGTGCGAAATGGCTCGGCGGCGCACGAGACGAATGGAACGTCGAAGCCACGACAGGTGCTGCTCGCAGGTGATGTGAACGTCTTTCGCTTCGATGCAGTGATCGCTTTTGCTGAGGCGATTGAACGTCACAATCAACGCCATGGCCGTTCGCTCGAGTTCACGGTGATGGGTGACGTAGCCGAGCAACACCGGTCGTCGTTGTCACCACTGCAAACAGTGCGAATGTTGAGCCGGCGGTCACATGCAGAATGTCTCGCTGCGATGACGGCTGCCGACCTGCTCTATTTGCCTCTCGCGTTTGGCAAGAAGTCGTCGCGCATCTCGCTTTATTCGCTGCCGACAAAGCTTCCTGAATATTTAGCGACGGGGAAGAGTGTGTTTTTTCATGCGCCGCAGGAGTCGGCCGTGTTTCGGGTGGCGGAGCGTTATGACCTGAGTCCGCGACTGGCGACGATCGAGGCAGCGGCGCTCGATGAGTTTGTTGAGACGTGGGTCAGTGGGAGTCGGAATGGTGATGGTGTGGAAAAAGCGACGAGGGCGTTGCGAGAAGAGTTTGATATTGAGACGTTGGCCGCACGTTTTCAGGCGGCGTTTTTGTAACACAAAGAAATAACGATGAAGTGCCGGGTTTGCGACGAGGAGACGGAGAGGTTCATGTGTATTTCCAGTGAGGGACTGGATGAGCCGTTTCTGGATGATGCGTTGCGTCAGCAATTGCCGGAGTTGAGGTTGCGACGGTGTCTGGCGTGCGGTTGTTTGTGGGCGGATGATGTTAGACGGTCTGAGGCAACGCTCGTCGCAGCCTATGAACGGGTCAGCGATTGTTACTTCGAACCGACGGAAAGTAATCCCCGATATCACCAGTTCTATAAGTGGCTGGAGCAGTTACTGAAGCAACATGTGTCCGGGCGGTCGGTCCTCGATGTGGGGTGTGGTGACGGCACGTTCCTCGCGACGTTGTCGGCTGACTGGTCCAAGTACGGTGTTGAGCCGAGTGCGTCGGGTGCGCGCCTGGCTCGCGACCGCAAACTTGATGTGGTGTGTGCCACTCTCGATACGACGACAACTGCTTATCAAGTGGATCTGATCTCTGCACTCGACGTGATCGAGCACGTTGTCGATCCACACCACTTCGTCGAATCGGTTAAGCGACATCTGCGCAGGGGCGGCGTGGTCTTGATGCTGACCGGAGACGCCGATGCGACAACAGCGCGGATTGCTGGTCCACAGTGGTCGTATCTGAGATGGTGTGGCCACATTTCTGTATTCTCGCAGTCCGGTCTGCGGCGACTGCTGGAGTCACACGGGTTCGAGATTATCGATTTAAAGCGCTGCGAGCATCCTTCGAGTCCCGGCGCGATTGCGTGGTGGCGCGTGCATCTGTTGGAGCCGGCCCGCCGCGTCCTGGGACGAAACAAGTCGTGGTATCCATTCTGGCGAGATCATCAAATGGTCGTTGCTCGACTGAAGTATTCCTAAACGTGAATGGTTCGAAATTGGGTTTTTCTCGGTGACAGTCTTACTGAAGGAGTTGGTTCGAGCCGGATCAGTTATGTGAGCGAGTTGGTAACACGAATCCGCTCCGCGAAGCGCGACGTTTCTGTTCACGAGTTGCGGTTAAGACACGCTGATGTGAATGGATTTGTTGAGTTCAATGTTGCAGGGAAGATGGATGTCGACGCGGCGACGTGTTCGTCGGACCTGTGGCTATGGAACCTCGCGTGTGAAGGAAAGACGATTGAGACGGACCTCGCGTGGTTGCCGCTCATCAACGCTTTGCGTCCTGAGTTGGTCGTGATTTTTCGCGGCAGTTTGGAGAGCATCATTCGGCCCGTGACGCTGCCATGGTGGGTGCCGCAATCGTGGCGCGGTTACGCTGCAATGGATCCGCGTTGTTACTTTAGCTCGACGTGGTGGCGTAAAGCCAAGCAACAGGCGTTCGACGCGACGAAGCAGCGAGTGCGACTCAAGGCGCTTTCGAGTCAGGCCGGTAAGCCATTGATGGATACGGATGTCGTCGCGACGCATTTGACTACCTTGTTGCGCGCGCTGAAGACGCGAGTGCTCGTTCTCGGATTGCTTCCGGTGGACGAGTCGCGCTTTCCCGGTTCGCGAGCGCATTTCGCTTCTGTCAACGCAAAGCTCCGCGACATCGCATCCGCGGAAGGTGCGGAGTTCTTCGACTGGGGATCAGGTCTCGCACAAGACGGCCTGTTCTACCGCGACGGTTTTCATCCGAACCTCGCCGGCGCGCGGGCACTGGCAGACATACTTAGTGCACATCTCAGCAATCGTCACTGCCTATGAACGTGTCGATCAGACGCTGAACACGCTTCGCGTCCTCGAAACGTGCGATCCGCGGCCGGACGAGATCCTCGTACACGTCGACGGCAATCAGTCCGCCTGCGCAGTCGCGATCGAACAGGCGTTTCCAAACGTTCGCGTGATTACCAGCAGCGACCACGTCGGCCCGGGCGGCGGGCGCAACAAGCTCGTCACCGCCGCTACCGGTGAGCTCATCGCCAGTTTTGACGACGACTCATATCCGATCGATTCCGACTACTTCGGTCGCGCGCTCCAACTCTTCGAACAGTTTCCGGAGGCATCGATCATCGACGCCGCGCTTTATCACGCCGGTGAAGCGATCGCGCTCGACGAGCGAAAGGCCCAATGGACAGCCGACTTTGTCGGCGGCGCCTGCGTCTACCGCCGGCAAGCGTTTCTGGACACGGGCGGGTATGTGCCGCTGCCGGTTGCATACGGCATGGAAGAGGTAGACCTCGCGCTGCGTCTGCATTCACGAGGCGGAAAGATCCTGTCGAGCACGTGGCTGCGCGTGTTTCACGACACGGATCTCGAGCGGCACGCGGCGCCGCACATCACCGCGGGCAGCATCGCGAACCTCGCGTTGCTCGCGTACCTGCGTTACCCGGTTTGGTTGTGGTCCATCGGCGCGTTGCAGTGCGCCAACCGCGTCTTGTGGCTTTTGCGACATGGCCGCCGCCGCGGCATCTGGCGAGGGCTGACGATGATTCCGAACCATCTGCTGCTGCACCGTCAATTTCGATCGACAGTGAGCAATCGCGCGGTGCGATCTTATCTGGCACTGCGCCGAACGCCCTTGGAAGTATGAATTGGATCTGCTGTCAACTCGGCGCACGCGAACATTACGCCGTTCCGCGAGCGCTGCAACGCAGCGGCCAGTTGCGGCAACTGATCACCGATCTATGGATCAATCCAGGTCGGTTTCATCCGAGTCTGTCGTCCGCGAATGTTACGGGTATGAACCTCGGGGCTTTAGCGTTCGAGGCCCGCGCAAGAGTCAGACGCATGTCTGATTGGACGTTAATGACGAGGCGAAACGACTGGTTTCAACGATCGGTCGTCAATCAACTGCCACGACATGACGGCAGCCTCACCGTTTTCGCATACAGTTACGCCGCGGGGGAGATTTTCAAAGCTGCGCGCGAGCGCGGCTGGCGCACGGTATTGGGCCAGATTGATCCCGGTCCGGCTGAAGAGCGAATCGTCGCGGCGCATAGGCCGGCGCCCGTTGAATATTGGAAACAATGGCGTAACGAATGCGGGCTCGCGGATCACATCGTCGTTAATTCAGCGTGGTCGCGTGAAGCATTGCTGAGTGAGGGAATCGCAGCCGAAAAGATTCGCGTTATTCCGGTTGCGTTTGAAGCGCAAACGCATTCGTTCGACAGATCCTATCCTGCAGTTTTCAATTCTGAACGCCCGCTGCGCGTGCTGTTCCTGGGCCAGATCAACTTGCGCAAGGGTGTGGCGCAATTATGCGAGGCGATCAAGCTGCTGGCGGACGAACCGATCGAGTTCTGGTTTGTCGGGCCGTTGCAAGTGGAACTTCCGCCGGACGTGAAATGGTTCGGCGTTGCCTCCCGCAGCGACGTCTCGCGCTATTACCGCGACGCCGACGTCTTCATCCTGCCGACACTGTCCGACGGATTCGGGTTGACGCAGCTCGAGGCGCAATCGTGGAAGCTTCCGGTAATTGCGTCTCGCTTTTGCGGCGACGTCGTTCGCGACGGTTACAACGGCATCGTGCTCGAAGAAGTGTCCGGGTCCGCGATTGCGGACGCAGTCCAACAGTTAACTCCTGAACGTTTGCAAGCAATGTCCGACAACTCGCGTGTCGAAGAGCGTTTTAGTTTGAACTCACTGGCAGCATCATTATCGAGTTTGTAGTCACAAAACCTTTTGTCCCTTTTGTGCCGTTTGTGGCTAAGCGGTCGACGCTTACCGCACTGCTGAGCACCGGCATGGGGACGACGATCGCCGTGCTGCTGGTCCCTGATAACCCGACCGCGCCTGGAGCGTTGTTTTACTCGGCGCTCGTGATGTCCGCAGGGCTCGCAGCGGCGCCTGCGATAGACGCGATTCGCCATCCCAAAGCCCTGCTGCGCGGCGAATCGCTGTTGGCGCTCGCGCCGATCTACTGGCTGCTGCTCGATCTCTTACAAGGCGTCTATCCGCTCGACTACATCACCGCCGACGAGGTGCGGCTCGCGTTCATCGCCATCGGTCTTTTCGTCGCGATGGTTTGGCTCGGCGCGATTCGACGGCCGTGGAGAATTCCGTCAGTCGTCGTTCGCTCGGTGTCTCAGGAGTTTTCCCTCAACACCTATTTCGCGCTCGCAATCGCCTGTTTCTTCATCGGCATGTTGAACTTTGCCGTCGCCTGCGACTTCAACGTGTTCGAGATGATCCACTACCTGGGCCAGGAACGTTGGGCCGCGCCGTGGGGCCGCGGACAGTTAGGCGGCTGGGACGCCTTCCTCGATCATTTGCAGTACTTCGGATACCTGCTCCCGATCCTGACGGTCGTGATCGCGAGACGCGCCGGCGTGCGCAACCTGCGAACGCTCATCTGCACCGGCATGTCGATCGTGATGACTCTGTTTCTGGCGCAGAGCGGCAGTCGCCGCGTGATCGGCGTCGTCGCGGGCATGGCGTTGATTCTCTGGATCCTGGACCAGCGAAAACTCCGGATCAAGCACTTGCTGCTGACGGTCGTCGTGATCGGCGCGCTGTTGTTCGCGTTACAGATCATGCTCGAGTACAGAAACGTCGGGCTCGGAGCGCTCGTCGGCAACACCGATGCGACGCTGGACAGCCGCGTCGAGAAACGCCAGCTTCTCGAAGGACAGCACCTGCGCGTCGACGACAACTTTTATCGTTTATGCCAGATCATCCAGCTCATTCCGCAGTCGTACGGCTACGTCTATCACCAGTATTTCGTCTACGTGATCGTGCGGCCGATCCCGCGCGTGTTCTGGCCGGGGAAGCCAGTCGATCCCGGTTTTGATTTACCGAGCGCGCTCGGCGTCGAGGGCGTTTCGTACTCCTATTCGGTGATCGGCGAACTGTACATGTCACTCGGCCTGCTCGGTGTCGCGCTGGGCGGCTGGTTCTACGGGCGCGTTGCGTCAATGGCCGGCGGGCTGCTCAAACGCAGTACGACGCAGGGAGCGCTCGTGATCTACAGCATCGTCGTGATGGCGTTGTTTTCGGGGATGCGTTCGATCCTGGAACTGATTCTAGTGAGTTACGTGGTGCTGGCGTGGGTCGGTCTTTCGCAACTCTTCATTAAATTGAGACGAGCGCGCTCTCTGTGAAAGTCTTTGTATTAACTGACGTGCCGTCGCCGTATCAGGTCGAGTTCTTCAACGAGATCGAGACACAGCGCGACTGCGAGTTGAAAGTCGGGTATTTGCGACGGCGCGATCCGCATCGTCAGTGGAAGCAATCGACGATCACCCATGTCGCCCTGGATGTTGCAGACGCGCGGGCAGCGGCGCGCGATGCAGACCTCGTCGTCTTCAACTACTACCAGCATCCACGCGCGATGGAGTTGATCGGCGAGAGAGTAGCGAGTGGTGGGCCATGGTGCTTCTGGGGCGAACGTCCGGGGTTGCGACAGCCGGCGTGGGCTGGACGGCTGTGGAGAAAATGGAAGCTAGCGAAACTGCACGATTCGAGCGTGCCGATCTGGGGAATCGGGAAGTTTGCCGTCGAAGAGTATCGCAGGGAATTTGGACTACGCAGATCCTATTTTAATTTGCCTTATTTTTCCGATCTTGCGCGGTTTGAAACTGCAAAGCGGCGAGGTAATGGGGAGCGCATATTCTTGTTCTCCGGATCGCTCATAGCGCGCAAAGGCGTCGACCTTTTGGCGCGCGCGTTCGTCAGGCTGGCGGCGGGAATTCCGCACGTGAGGTTGAAGATAGTTGGCGATGGTGAGCTGCGTGAGAGTCTCGTGCAAACGCTTCGTCCGGTCAGCGATCGAGTGGAGTTCACGGGTTTCAAAGACTGGGATGAGTTGCCGGAGCTGTACTCGTCGGCTGACGTGTTGTGTGTGCCGTCGCGATATGACGGTTGGGGGCTCGTCGTGCCGGAAGGACTGGCGGCAGGGTTGCCGGTGATTGCGACGGATCGCATGGGCGCAGCACTCGAGTTCATCGAGACAGGTGTGAACGGGTGGTTGATTCCCACGGGCGATGAGAATGCGATTCTGGATGCAATGCTGGCGGCTGCGTCTATCACCGACGATCAGATCGCGCAGCGTGCGCGAGAGAGCGTGAAGGACCATACGCTGACGCATGGGGCGATGCGATTCGTTCAGTTCGCAAGTGAAGCTTTGAATGTGTAGCATTTCCGGCGTCCTCAGCTTCTCCGGTAACGATTTGATCGACGTCGTTAAGCGCATGAACGCTGCGCTCAGGCATCGAGGCCCTGACGATGAGGGAATCGCGAACTGTGGAAACGCTTGCCTCGGTAACACGCGTCTGGCCGTGATCGACACTTCACATGCCGGTCACCAGCCGATGAACGATCCGGAGACCGGCAACTGGATCACCTACAACGGCGAGACTTACAACTTCAAACAACTACGCCGCGAGCTCGACGACGATTCGCACCCGTGGCGATCGAACTCAGACACTGAAGTTGTCCTGCGCGCGTATCGCAAGTGGGGCGTTGACGCGTTTAGCCGTTTGCGCGGCATGTTTGCGCTCGCGATCTGGGATGAGCAGCGACGACAACTGGTGCTGGCGCGAGATCCGCTCGGCATCAAGCCGCTTTATTACTACCGCACCGCAGAGCTGTTCGTCTTTGCGTCTGAGTTGCGCGCGTTGCTGGCGAGCGGACTTGTGCCGCGTAAACTGAGCCTCGAAGGCATCGACTCATATCTTGCGCATGGTTCGATCGAAGCGCCGCTGACGATTGTCGAAGGCGTCAGGCAGTTGTTGCCCGGTCGGGTTTTGACCGTCGATCCAAACCTCGAAGCATCACTCGCTAGTTTCTCCAATTCTAAAACTGAAATGAACGTGCGCAGCCGGGCCGAGGCGGTCGCGCGATTGCGAGCCGAACTGGAAGAATCGGTCCGGTTGCATCTCGTGAGCGACGTGCCGCTCGGCGTATTTCTTTCAGGCGGTATGGACTCGAGCGCGATGGTTGCATTGACCAGCCGGATCACGGGAACACCGCCGCGGACGTTCAGCGTCGTCTTCAACGAACCCGAATACTCGGAAGCGCCTCACGCTCGGGCGATTGCCGCGAAGTTTCGCACCGATCATCACGAAACACGGCTGCACGAAGATCAACTACTCGATCTGCTGCCGCAAGCGATCGCGTCGCTGGACCAACCGACGATGGACGGCATCAACACCTTCGTCGTGTCGAAAGCGGTCAAGAACGCGGGCGTGACGGTGGCGCTTTCCGGTCTTGGCGGCGATGAACTGTTCGGCGGGTATCCAAGCTTCCGCCGCGCGCTCCAGGTCCAGTCGATGTCGCCCGTGTCCAAACGGTTCCTGCGAGCCGCGTCGGGTTTCGGGAAGTTGGCGTTGAACGGTTCGACGCAGCGGCACAAGTTCTGGCAACTGGCCGCGAGCGACTGCGCTCCGGCGGACGTCTATCGCATCACGCGGCAACTGTTTTCGCCCGATTCGGTGCGGCGGTTAACGGGCCGCGCTACGCTGCCGCATCTTCCGTGCATTGAAACAACCGCCGACGTTGTGAACACCATCTCCGAACTCGAGTTGCGTGGATACATGACGAACACGCTGCTGCGCGACACGGACGCGATGAGCATGGCCCATTCGCTTGAAGTGCGTGTGCCGTTGGTTGACGTGAAAGTCGTGGAGTTTGCGTTATCGCTGCCGGGAAAATGGAAACTGAATGGTAATGGCGTCGCCAAACCGCTGCTGGCTGACGCGCTGGCGGATCTGCTGCCGCCGGAGTTGATGGCGCGTCCGAAAATGGGATTCACGTTGCCATTCGAGAAATGGATGCAAGGACGGTTGCGCAGCGAGATCGAATCCGTGTTTTCCAATGGGAACTATCTCGACGCCCATACCGTCAGAAACATTTGGCGTAAGTTTCTGAAAAACCCTCGCGCCATTGGCTGGACGCGTCCGTGGTCGCTGTACGTGCTGGCAAGATGGTGCGAGATCAACCGGGTGACGCCGTAATGAAAGTGCTTCATGTCATCCCGTCCGTGTCGGAACGATCCGGTGGACCGGGTATGGCGATCGTGCCGATGTGTCGCGCGCTCCAGGCGCAGGGAATCGAAGTGGTGCTAGTCACGACTGAGATGTCTCGAACTATCGACGGTGTGCCGACGATGTTCTTCGAATCGCAACTCGGTGAGTTCAAGTACTCGCGCCCACTCGCGGCGTGGCTCAATGCGAATGTCAAACACTTCGACGCCGCACACATTCACGCCGTTTTCAACCACGCGTGCGTGGCCGCCGCGCGCGCGTGCCGGAACGCCGACGTCCCGTACGTCATCAGGCCGCTCGGGACGCTCGATCCGTGGAGCATGAAACAGAAATCCGTACGCAAGCGCGTGTTCTGGTCGCTCGCAGGCAAGGCGATGCTGAGCGCCGCTGCGGCGGTGCATTACACGTCAGCAGCAGAGAAAGCCGCGACTGAAGGTCTGCTCAGCGTGAACCACGGGACGGTGATCCCGCTCGGAATCGAGGCGCCGCTTTCGACAAACGGCGCGTCCGATGATCGTTACGTGCTCGTCCTGTCACGGCTGCATTCGAAGAAGGGGCTCGACGTTCTGATCGATGCGTTCCTGGACATCGCGCGGCAGCCGCGGTTTGCGAAGTGGAGGTTGATCATCGCCGGTGACGGACCGGAGAAGAATTCACTGAAGCAACGGGCAGCATCCGACAGGATCGTGTTTCCTGGTTGGCTCGACGGCGAACGAAAGGAAGCGATGCTGCGCGGTGCGTCGTTGTTGGTCCTGCCCTCGTACCAGGAGAACTTTGGATTGTGCGTAATGGAAGCGCTCGCGCGATCCGTTCCGGTGCTTGTCAGTCCGCACGTTAATCTGGCCGCTGAAATTGCAGCCGCAAACGCAGGCTGGATCGCGGCCGTCGAAAAGAACGCGCTCGTCGAAGCGCTCGCCAGCGCGTTGAGCAACGACGGCGAGCGCGCGCAACGCGGGAGAGCAGGGAAGGCGCTCTCGCAACGTTATTCATGGGAACGAGTCGCAAGCAGTCTGATCAGTCTCTACATCGAAATCACTAATGGCCGCGCCGCAGTTCACAAAACCGTACAGCGAGTTTGAGTGGCGCACTGAGTCCGCCGGCAACGGCGCTTCGGGCGAGAAGCTGACTGACGTCTTCGTGAGACTCGTGCAAAAGCTCGACGGCGTGCGATCCATCTGCGATCTCGGCTGCGGCAACGGCCACATCGCCGGGCGTCTTGCATCGCTCGGATACGAAGTGACGGGCATCGACGCATCGCGCAGTGGAATCAGCATCGCGCAACGCGCGTATCCGAACGCGAATTTTATCGAAGTGTTTATTCAAAATGCCGTCAGCTCCGAACAGTTCGATTTGATATTGTCGAGCGATGTCATCGAACACCTGTATCGTCCGTCAGATCTGTTGGAAGCGGCCTTCACTCTCCTAAAACCGCACGGCCACTTGCTGATCGGCACGCCATACCATGGCTACCTGAAAAATCTCGCACTCGCGATCAGCGGCCGCATGGACTCGCACTATTCAGCGTTGCACGACGGCGGCCACATCAAATTCTTCAGCGTCCGCACGCTGTCGCAACTGATGACAAGCCACGCGTTCACCGATCTCAGTTTCACGTTCTACGGCCGCGCACCGTGGCTTTGGAAGAACATGATCTGCCACGGGCACAAATAATGCTCGATCAAATCACGCCGCTGATACTGACGTACAACGAAGCGCCAAACATCGGGCGCGTGTTGGAAAGCCTGCGCTGGGCCAAAAACATCGTCGTAGTCGATAGTTTCAGCACGGACGAGACGACGACGATCGCAGCGTCATTCCCAAACGTGCGCGTCATGCAGCGCGTGTTCGATTCGCATCGTAACCAGTGGCAATTCGCACTCAGAGAAACAGGGATTAAGACAGAATGGGTGCTCGCGCTCGATGCTGACTACATTGTGACCACGGATCTAGTAAATGAAATGCGAGATCTACGGCCTGACGAGAATGTTGGTTACCGCGCGAGCTTCGTCTACTGCATCTCGGGAAAACGACTGCACAGCGGCATCTATCCGCCGGTCACCGTCCTCTACCGTCGCGCGGCAGCGAATTACATCCAGGACGGTCACACGCAACGAGTGTCACTCGACGGACGAATCAGCGAACTGCACTCGCCGCTCCTGCACGACGACCGAAAACCACTACGCCGTTGGCTCGCATCCCAGGCGCGTTACACCAAACTCGAAGCGCAAAAACTTCGCGCCACCGATCCGGCTGAACTCAGTCGCGTCGACCGCCTGCGGCGCTGGCCCCTCATCGTTCCGCCACTCGCACTGTTCTATTGCCTGATCGTTCGCGGCGGTTTTCGAGACGGTTGGCGAGGTTTCTATTACGCCTTCCAGAGAGGGACGGCAGAGTTAATGCTGTCGCTGTATTGGATCAAGAGTGTACATCCTAGGTATCAACGCATATCACGGTGACGCGTCCGCGGCGATCATTCGCAACGGCAAGCTGATCGCTGCCGTCGAGGAGGAACGCTTCAATCGTTTCAAACACTGCGCGGGGTTTCCCGAGCAGTCGATACGTTACTGCCTCGAAGCCGCCGGCATTGGTCTCGAGGACCTGGACCACGTCGGGATCTCGAGAGACCCGTCGGCGCATCTGCATAAGAAAGTGTTGTTCGCGGCGTCTCGCGCCGCAAAACAAGCATCAGGCGTAATCAACCAGATCAAAGACCGGCTCGGCAACGCGGCGAAGGTGCGCGATCTGAAATCGGAGTTGGCGCGCGTTTTTGATGCGCCGAAGAGCCGCATCCGCGCGCAATTTCACAACGTCGAACATCACCGCGCGCATCTCGCCAGTTGTTTCTACGTCTCGCCATTCGAACGCGCGGCACTGTTGTCCATCGACGGCTTCGGCGACTTCATCTCGACGATGTGGGCCGTGGGCGACAACAACGCGATCGAGATACTCGGACAGGTCGAGTATCCGCATTCTCTCGGCATCGTCTACACGGCCACGACGCAGTTTCTAGGATTTCCGCACTACGGCGACGAAGGAAAGGTGATGGGCCTTGCGCCGTACGGGTGGCCGCGTTTCATCGACGTGTTTCGCGACGTGGTCCGTATCGAAGAGAACGGGCAGTTTCGTTTGAACCTCGACTACTTCCGGCACCATGCGGAAGGTGTCGAGATGACGTGGGACGGCGGATCGCCCGTCTTGGGCCAGGTGTTTTCCGATCGCTTCGCGGAGACGTTTGGGCCGGCACGAACACCGGGCGCGCCGCTTTCGGATCGCGAACGCGACATTGCCGCCAGTCTGCAACTCCGTCTCGAAGAGGTCGCGTTTCACGTGCTGAATCATCTTCATGAGCGGACGGGACTGGAAGATCTCGGTCTCGCGGGTGGCGTCGCGTACAACTCGGTGATGAACGGAAAGATCCTGTTGCACACGCCGTTTCGACGCGTGTTCGTTCAGCCTGCGGCAGGCGATAGTGGAACTGCCGTTGGCGTCTGTTATGAAATCTACAAACGCCGCGAACAGATGATCGGCGCATACACGGGCCCGGAGTTTTCCAACGACCAAATCCGTGAAGCATTGATAAATGCGCAGCTGGAATTTGAAACTTACACGGATGAAGAGCTCACGAAACGGGCGGTCCGAGACATCGCGGACGGGCAGGTCGTCGGCTGGTTTCAGGGAAGAATGGAGTTTGGGCCGCGTGCGCTTGGGAATCGATCGATCGTCGTCGATCCGCGTCGAGCGGGGATGAAAGACGTGCTCAACGATCGCATCAAGAAGCGCGAACCGTTCCGGCCGTTTGCTCCGTCGATTCTCGAAGAACGCGTCGGGGATTATTTCGAACAGACGCATCCGGCGCCGACGATGTTGATGGTCTACCAGGTCCGGCCGGAACGTCGCGCCGAGATCCCCGCGGTGACTCACGTCGACGGATCGGGCCGTCTCCAGACCGTCTCGCGCGAGGTCAACTCGCGTTACTACCAGCTAATCGCCGACTTCGCGGAGCTAACCGGCGTCCCCGTACTGCTCAACACGTCGTTCAATGAAAACGAGCCGATCGTCTGCACCCCGGACCACGCTATCGAATGTTTTTTGAAAACACGGATGGATGCCCTATATATTGGTAACCACGTCGTACGAAGGATCGGAGAACGCGGATGAGAATATTGATAACGGGTGGGGCGGGATTCATTGGTTCGCATCTTTGTGAGCGGCTGCTGGGCGAGGGGCAGGAGGTGCTTTGCCTCGACAACTTCTTCACGGGCCGGCGCGAGAACATTTTTCACCTGCTCGACAACCCGCGCTTCGAGTTGCTCCGCCACGACGTTACTGAACCCATCCTTCTCGAAGTCGATCAGATCTATAACCTTGCCTGTCCAGCATCGCCGGTGCATTACCAGTACAATCCGGTGAAGACTGTGAAGACGAACGTGATGGGCGCGATCAACATGCTCGGTCTCGCGAAGCGCGTGCGCGCGCGAATCCTGCAAGCGTCGACGTCGGAAGTCTACGGCGACCCGCTGGTCCACCCGCAACCGGAAGACTACTGGGGCCACGTCAACCCTATCGGCCTGCGCTCGTGTTACGACGAAGGCAAACGCATCGCGGAAACATTGATGACCGATTACCACCGGCAGAACAACGTAGACATCCGCATCGCGCGGATCTTCAACACCTACGGCCCGCGCATGCTCGAAGACGACGGCCGCGTCGTTTCAAACTTCATCGTCCAGGCCTTGCGCGGCCAGGCGTTGACGCTGTACGGCGAGGGCGTTCAAACGCGTTCCTTCTGTTACGTCGACGACTTAATCGAAGGCCTGATTCGTTTGATGAACACCGACGGCCTTAACGATCCGATAAACCTCGGCAATCCAGGCGAGTTCACGATCAAGCAGCTCGCCGAAGAGGTGATGAACATTTGCGGATCCGGCTCCGGTTTCACGCACCTGCCCTTGCCGGCCGACGATCCGCGCCAACGAAAACCCGACATCACCAAAGCGCAGACGCTGCTCGGCTGGAACCCGACCATTCCCTTGCGCGAAGGATTGGAAAAGACAGTTGCCGATTTCCGACAGAGGGTCAAACCATAATCACAAAAGGCACAAAAGACACAGAAGGCACAAACGATTGAACAAGGGAAGGTCGCACCAAATGGTGAATGGAGATCACGCTTCTCACCTGAGTATTCGCTTTTGTGCCTTTTGTGTGTTTTGTGCCTTTTGTGGTTAAAAAATTAACTAGATCCACGGGTTGAGATTTCTCCTTCTTAATCAGTGTTTCTATCCTGATGTGGTCTCTACGGCGCAACACCTCACCGATCTCGCCACCGAACTCACAGCACGCGGTCATGAAGTAACCGTTTTGACGAGCGATCGTGGTTACGACGATCCGGACAAACGTTTTCCGCGCCGAGAACGCTGGAAAGAGATCACGATCATTCGCATCCCGTCGCTGTCGCTGGGGAAGAACAGTCGCTGGCGCCGTGCATTGAGTTTTGCGAGCTTCCTCGCGATCTGTTCCGCTCGCTTACTGACTTTCAAACGCTTCGACGTCGTCGTCGCTCTCACTTCACCACCGCTGATCTCGTTTCTCGCAACGCTCTTCGTGAAATTGAAAGGCGGGCGCTTCTGTTTCTGGGTGATGGACCTCAACCCCGACGAGGCAATCGCCGCCGGTTGGCTCGACGAACACTCTCGACTCGCTCGACTCCTGCAAAAGATGCTGCGTTGGAGCCTCAACAATGCGGACCGCACCATCGTCCTCGACCGGTTCATGAAAGAACGAGTGTTGGCGAAAGGTATTGATGCGGATCGGATCGCCGTTGTTCCACCGTGGTCGCACGACGATGCCGTCGTGTATTCAGCGGAGGGCAGGGAAGCCTTTCGCACGCGACACGGATTAACCGACAAGTTCGTCGTGATGTATTCGGGCAATCACAGCCCGTGTCATCCGCTCGACACGCTGCTGCGCGCAGCGCTCGAGTTGAGAAAGCGCGAAGAGATCGAGTTCTGCTTCATCGGCGGCGGCAGCGAACATGCGAAGGTGCGCGAGTTTGCCGCGCGGCACCAGCTCAGCAACGTCAAGTGCCTGCCATATCAACCTCTGAAGGAGCTTTCGAGCTCGCTGTCGGCCGCCGACCTGCACGTCGTCGTCATGGGTGATCCGTTTGTCGGCATCGTTCACCCTTGCAAGATCTACAACATCATGACGATCGGCGCTCCGGTGCTCTACATCGGACCCGAACGAAGTCATATCACGGATCTCAACGTCTTTTCCGCGCGGCACGGCGACGTCGCCCGCGTCGCGACACGCATTCTCGAAGCACGATCTGGAACACGGATACATACGAACCATTCGTTTTCAAAACACACACTGCTGCCGCAGATGATGGAGGAGGTAACTCTTTCTTGAAAACTTATTTCGCTCTCTTCCTGATCGCCACGATCGCATCGCTCGTGACCACACCGCTCATCAGGCGGCTGTGTGAACGGCTCAAGCTGCTGGACGTGCCCGTTGATGGCCGGCGTCTGCATCGCACGGCGATCCCTCGACTGGGTGGAGTTGCGCTGTATCTGTCGTGTCTGGCTGCGCTGTCGTTGCTTCCGTTCGTCGATAACCTGCTGACGGAAACGCTGAGTGGATTCAAGAGCGAGTTCCTGACGCTGGCGATCCCGGCGACACTGGTGCTGCTGCTCGGAATCTACGACGACCTGCGCGGCACGAATGCCGTCGTGAAGTTTATCGCGCTCGGATCGATTGCCAGCCTGTTCTATGCGATGGGGGGGCGAATCGAAGCCGTGTCGATTCCGTTCGCCGGCTCGGTCGAACTGCCGGCGCTATTGTCGTTCTCGATCACGGTCGTCTGGCTGGTAGGGATCACGAACGCATTCAACTTGATCGACGGCATGGACGGACTCGCGTCCGGCGCGGCTCTGTTTTCATCGCTGGTCATTCTCGGTGTTTCTGTTTCGCATGAACGGACCCTGATGATCGTCGTGTCGCTGGTGCTTTGCGGCGCGCTGGCGGGTTTTCTTCGTTACAACTTCAATCCAGCGTCGATCTTTCTCGGCGACTCCGGCGCGCTCTTCATCGGTTTCGTACTCGCGGCGTTGTCCGTTCTCGGAACGCAGAAGGCGACGACGGCGGTGGCGATCGTAGTGCCGATTCTCGCGTTCGGTTTCCCCGTCGTTGACACGACGATGACTATGGCGCGCCGGATGATGAGCCGCAAACCGGTTTTCCAGGGTGACAGCGAACACATTCATCACATGCTGCTCGCGCGCGGCTGGTCGCAACGGCGCGCGGCGCTTGTGCTTTACGGCGTCTGCGCTGCATTTGGGCTCGTAGCGTTGATCTTTCCAGCGAGCGGTTCGAAGCTGACGGGTTTCATGTTGTTCGTCATCTCGGTCGCGGTGATCATCGCGGTGGGCCATCTTCGTTATCACGAGGTTGACGAGATCAGGGCGGGAGTGAAGCGCACTGTCGGCGACCGCCGTCTGCGAGTCGCGAACAACATCCGCGTGCGCCGCGCCGCTCGGGCGCTGTCGAAGGCTTCCGACCTGCACGAGATGTTTGAAGCGACGCGCCACATGCTCGACTCTGGCGAGTTTTCGTTTGCGAACGCGCTCGTGGGCCAGCCTGGACGCGCCGAGATGAACGAGCGCGCGTTCAATGCCAGCCTGCACAGGCACCCCACACAAGATCTGGAATTCCGAAATGGACGCGTGTCATGGTCGTGGGCGGCAGATGGCGTTGACGCCGATGAGGTGTTCCGCTCTCGTTCAGAATGGTCCTTCCGGTTGCCGTTGATCAAGAACGGCGTCGAGTGGGGCTGGCTCAACTTCTATCACCGTTTAAACGGCGAGACGCTGTTGCTGGACACGAACTATTTGAGCGATCTTTTCCGGCGCGAGTTTACGGATGCAGTGGCGAGGATCGTCACGCTTCATGAGCTGCCGGTTGTGGTAACGGCAGATGAGGTGCGGGACGATTGCGCCGCGTAATCTTTGTTGCGCTAATCGGTCTGATCGTATTTACGGCGATTCCGTATGGGACGGTCGAAGCGTGGTGGAAGGCGGCGTTTGTCTGTGGTGTCTTCGGGATCTGTATTCTCGCGATTATCGAGTGGACGATTAGCGGTTCGAATTACGTTGGGCCACGGGAGATATTGCTGCCGCTGCTGGCGCTCGCCGCTTTCGCCTTTCTGCAAGCAGTTAGTTTTGATATCAGCGCCGATCCATATCAAACGCGCTTCTTTGTCCTTCAACTTCTGGCGCTCACGATCTGCCTGGCGTTGTTCTATCGCTACGCGGACAGCGAAGGTCGTGTTCGCGTGTTGATTCACGTCGTGATCGCGATCGCGGTGGCGAGCGCCATCTTCGGAATACTCCGGCAGGCGACGCAGCAGCAAACCGGTTTCGTGCTGCCGGTGTTGAAGCAAAATCAGGGCTACGGACAGTTCATCAACAAGAACCACTTTGCATACTTGATGGAGATGGCGTTTGGGCTCGTCCTTGGACTCATTGTGGCGCGAGGAATCAGACGAGATCGGTTGTTGATCTACGTCGCGTTATTGCTGCCCATCTGGATCGCACTCGTGCTCTCAAACTCACGCGGCGGGATTCTGGCGATGCTGACGCAGGTCGTCATTTGCGCGTCAACGATGCTGAAGCGGAACAGATTCGTGTTAATCGGTGTTCTTGTAATTGGAGTATTAATCGGAACCCTGTGGGTTGGATACACGAATTTCGCCGGCGACACGACACGAGACGGCGCGAGCAGAAATGAGATCTGGCGCGCAACTCTGAAGATGTTTGCGGCGCACCCGATCGCGGGCGTCGGCCTGGGCGGCTACTGGATCGGCATTACTGCATACCACAATGCATCGGGCAGTCTCACGCCGCAGGAAGCACATAGCGAGTATCTCGAACTGCTGTCGAGCGGCGGCTTGATCGGCTTGGCCATCGGCGTCTGGTTCGCCGTGATGGTGATTCGTAGAGCTCGCAGGAACCTGTCAGAGGACGGATACATGCGCGCGGTTCGTTTCGCCGCGCTGGTTGGAATTACGGGAGTCGTGGTCCATAGCCTGGTCGACTTCGGTCTGCACCTGATGAGCAACGCGCTCGTCTTCGTCGTGCTGCTCATGCTGGCCACTACACCGGCAAGCAGGACGAAGAAAGTCGTTGACCTAAACACTTAACAACAGTAGACTTCGCTCAATGAACGGGCGAGTTTTAGTCGCTGTGTTGTTTCTCTTGAGAAGGGATGTTTTAGATGAATCTGAAACGACGTAATGGTCCCAGAGTTATTGCGGCGTTGGTAGTTCTTTCAATTGCACAGATTGGTCTTCAAATCAGCCTCGCTGAACCGGCCAACACAGCGATACCGATCCCACCTCAAACGGTAGCCAGATTAACAACCCGAAACAATCAGCCGATCCAGGTCAACGGTTTGAGCGCTACGACGGGCGCTTCGATCGTGAGCGGCGCGATGCTCGAAACCGGCGCCGATCAATCAGCCACCGTCAACCTTGGCCCACTCGGCAGCGTTGAGATCGGGCCCAACACCAAACTCGTTCTCACGTTTGACGATCAGGGTAACTTTAAAGCCCTGGTCATGACCGGCTGTGCCAAAGTTTCTGCGAAAAAGAAAGCGACTGGCGAGCTCGCGACCGATCAAGGCAGCGTCGGCAAGACTAACCCTGCTAGCGGCGGCGATCTCGAAGTGCGATACCAGCCAGGCGCCGCGCCCGCTGTGGGCCAGGGCGTTTGCAACATCGAACCGGGAACCCCTGTGCCGCCAGACAATGGGAGTGAAGGCGGGCTTTTCGGTCTTGGCGTTCCGGCCACGATTGCAATCATTAGCAGCGGCACAGCGGCAGGACTTACACCGTTGTTCTTCCAGGACAACCCAAGCCGCGCGTCAAACTAAACACCAATCACATAAACTCCGTGTTACTACGCAGCGTAGTTGCACTCGTCGCAATCACTTGCTGCCTTTTCGCGATGCAAGCGGCCGCGCGTTTTGGTTTCGCGCGACTGCTCGGCAATTACGCCGTCATCGCGAACTCGTTGCCCGCGGCTGATCAGGCGATCGCGCTCGCGCCTTCAGACGCTGAAACGCATCGCGCCCGCGCGCGAGTGCTGAACCGTCTCGGGATGCACGCCGAGGCTCGGAAGAGTTTTGAAACGGCGACGAGTCTGCGTTATCGCGACGACTATCTTTGGCTCGAGCTCGGAAGTACGAACGAACAGCTCGGCGATACGGCAGCGGCGTTGTCTGCGTTCGATCAGGCAGTTCGCTGGGCGCCTTACTACGCTCACACGCGTTGGCAGCGTGGCAACCTCAGATTGCGAATGGGCCAGTACACGCAAGCGTTCGACGACTTGCGCGCGGCTGTAGCGATGAAGAAGAGTTTGATGCCCAACTTCATCGATCTCGCGTGGGGACTCTCGCGCGGCGACGTGAACACGGTCGAACAATTGGTCCCCATCAACGACGATCGCGATCGTCTGGCGCTCGCGCTTTTTCTGGCTCAGAAAGGGAAGGGCCGGGAGTGTTTGAAACACCTCAGTTTGCTCGGCGCGCCACTTTCCGACGAGAATAGGCGCGAACTCGTCAGTCAACTGCTCAGATCAAAAGCTTTTCGCGAGGCGTTCGAGCTTTGGCGTACTGATGCAAAACTGAGTATGCCTGTAGTATTGAACGGCGGATTTGAAGAGTCACTGCTGCTAACGAATCAAAACTTCGGATGGATCGTCGTTGCGAAACCCGAGCCCAGGATCGTTCTCGACGACGGCGAGAAGGCGGCTGGCGCGAAGAGTCTGCTGGTGGGTTTCTACGGCGACTGGAAGGACACGAATCCGTTGATCTCGCAAACGATCATCGTCGAGCCGTCAAAACGTTATCGCATCAGCTTCGACGTCAAGACGAAAGATTTGATCACTGGCGGACCGCCGCTTATCGCGGTGTTTGACGGCAATCAGCGGCTGGGACAATCAGCCGCGTTTCCGTCGCCCTCGAGTAACTGGCAAAAGCTGAGTCTTGAATTTACTGCGACCCCTTCGACGCAAGCGATCGTATTGGGATTGACGAGAGTTGCGGGTGCGTGTACACCGTGTCCAATCTTCGGCACGATGTGGCTGGATGAGTTTTTGATCGAGGATGTCGGCACCACTAATTCTCAGCGTTGAAACGGCTACCTTGTCGGGGAGCGTCGCCATCGCGCGCGGCGAGCAATTGCTTGGTGTCGTGAGCGGCGATCCGAAGATCTCGCACTCGAATACGTTGCTTGCGGACGTCGACAAGCTTCTCGCCGAGACGCAGTTACGCGTGTCTGATATTGACGTATTTGCAGTGGCGACAGGGCCGGGAAGTTTCACGGGACTTCGCATCGGAATCGCCACGATCAAAGCGCTGTCCGCAACACTCGATCGCCCGTCGGTCGGAATACCGACGCTCGAAGCGGTTGCGCTTTCCGGCAGCGTCTCTGAAAAATCAGTGGCCTTGTTGCCGGCCGGCCGTGGTGAAGTGTTCACGCAACTGTTTTCAGTCTCCGCGGAGAACGTGGTGACAGCGTTGGATGAAGCAGCGCATGTTCCACCGGCGCGGCTGTTAGAAAGATACGGCCAGCTCGGCCAAGTAACGTGGTGCGGCGAAGGCGCGATGGTCCATCGTGAATTGATCGAAAGCCGAGCGGCAGGAAAGAACTGGCGCATCGCTCCTTCAGATCCCAATCTCGCGACGCACGTAGCCACGCTGGCTCTCAACAGAACGCAGTTCGACGACGCTTACTCGCTCCGCGCAATCTACGTCCGGCCAGCCGACGCCCAATTAAAAACGTCATGACATCGACTCTCAACGACATCATGATCACGCGCATGACCGAGCACGATCTGCTGGAAGTCGTGGAGATCGAAGAGACGACGGGCCTGAGCCGCTGGGGCTGGTCCGCCTACTACGCGGAACTCCAGGGCGCCAACCGCGATCTGATGCTGATCGCGCGGGTCGCTGCTGCGCCAATCATCGAACATCAGCGAATAGCCGGTTATATCGTGGCGCGGGAATCGGCTGGTGAACTGCACATCAACAACGTCGCGGTCCGGGACCAGTACCGGCGTCGCGGCGTCGGCAGTGCGCTGTTGGCCCGCACCCTCGAGACGGCCAGGAGACTCAAGGCCCAGGTGGCGTTTCTGGAAGTCCGGAGCGGCAATCGTCCTGCCCAATCGATGTATGAAAGGCATGGTTTCAAGGCAATTGCGCGCCGCGCCGATTACTATTCCGATCCCAAAGAGGATGCCGTTGTAATGAGTTTAGTCCTTGGGCAGGAATAATGTTATTTGAGGCGAATTACCCGCTTGATTTGACCCACTTGTTGGGCTACCATTTTTGCCGTGCGAGACAATCCAAATGGGGGTTCCAGTCTGTTACCTCCAAAACCATCCTGCCCAGTCCCATCGTCTGAAAGGAGACATGCACGAACATGGACATCGCAACCACGGATAGTCTGAAAGAAGAGTTGATAAACCGAGATCCCGAGTTTCGGGAGTTAGCTAGAGAACATCATAAGTACGAAGAACGGCTTAGTGAATTATCAGCTCTTTCCTATCCGAATGATGAGGAACAACTGGAGGAAATCACGCTCAAGAAGAAGAAATTGGCGCTGAAGGATCAGATGTATTCCATAATGTTGCAATATCAAAAGACTCAAAGCCTGAGTCACTGAAGCTGCCCAAGCAGTTTCTCCGAGTAAAAAGATCGAAGGGGACGTGGAACACGAGTTGCGCGTCCCTTTCAGCGTAATAAGGGGTTTATAACCAGAATTGAGTATCGTCCGAGAAGGCGTTCCCTATATCGTTGTACCGGCCCTGTTGGCCATTGGCGCTGCCGTGTTCGGCTACTGGTGGGTGGGGTTGTTGCTGTTCGTCGTGGCAGCGTTCATGGCCTTTTTCTTCCGCGATCCGAAACGCGTGCCGCCTGACGATCCGAACGTTGTCGTTTCGCCGGCCGACGGAAGGGTGACGCGGGTCAAGCCGTTGACCTCGGAAACGGATTCTCCGACAGTTGTCAGCATTTTCTTGTCTCCGCTCGACGTGCACATCAACCGCGCGCCGATTCCCGGCAGAATCGTCGACGTCGTTTATTCGCCAGGGAAGTTTCTGATGGCTACGAACGAGATGGCGAGCCTCGTAAACGAGCAGAACGCACTGACGATCGACGGGCCAAAGATCAGGGTCGTCTGCACGCAAATCGCCGGTATCCTGGCCCGGCGCATTGTTTGCTGGAAAGGAAAAGGCGATACACTGTCGCTGGGCGAGCGGTTCGGCATGATTAAATTCAGCTCGCGCACCGACATCATTCTGCCGGCTAACGTAAAGGTCACCGTGACCAAGGGCGCGCGCGTTCGCGGCGGCACAACGGTGATTGGGAGAATCTTATGAGCTCCACGTCAGAAGATCTGGAACACGATCGGCCCAACCCTCCGCGTCGCGGTTTGAAAAAGGGGCTCTATTTGATTCCTTCGGCATTCACGGCGGCGAATATCGCCATGGGCTTTTTATCCGTGATGTCGTCGCTTCGTGGTTTTCAACTACTGGGCGGATCCAGTCCGGATATACCGGGTGCGTCTACCCACTTCGACACCGCCGCAATTGCGATAGGTTTTGCGCTGCTGTTCGACATGGTCGACGGTCGCATCGCTCGCCTGACGAAAACCACCACCGAAATCGGCATTCAGCTCGATTCGATCGCCGACGTAGTCACCTTTGGTCTTGCGCCGGCGGTGCTTGCGTACGTTTGGGGCTACGGTGTCAGTCTTGCAGAGGGAAAGGAATTGCACCAGCTCGCGTGGTTTGTGTCATTCATGTTCCTGATGTGCGGGGCGTTTCGTCTCGCGCGATTTAATGTCCAGGCATCGCGGCCGCGCGTCATGGCTGAAGGCGCGGTAAAGACAGACAAGAAGAACTACGTCGGTTTGCCGATCCCAGTCGCGGGCGGTTTCATCGCCGCACTCGTACATTTTTCACCCGCGCCGTTGATCTACTTCGGACCGGAGCGCTCGAGGATCTACGCGGGACTGCTGATGCTGGTAGTGGGACTGCTGAGTTTAATGATGGTGAGCACGCTGCGCTTTTCGAGCTTTAAAACAGTGGGCACCAGCAGCAGGAACATGCGTCCTGTCATTCTCGCGTTGGCCGTGTTGGTGCTGGTCTTTCTTTACTCGCAGTACGTGCTGCTGGCGATCGTAGTGATGTATATCCTCTACGGACTTCTGTCGCGCGTGGCGAGCGTGTTCTTCCGCCGCGGTGAATCGGCGGAAACCAAGATCGAGACGAACCCTGTGCGCCGATCTTCCAGAAGTTAGGGTTTTGCCGCAGCACTGGCAGGGCGCGCAAAGGCAAGTAATCCGTGTTCAGTCGTAACGATAACCGCATCGCCAACCAGGATCGGCGCGGCTGAACTCGTAAGCTCCTCTTCCGTGGGAAGTGTATTGACCTGCTTCCCGTCTTTCAACGACAACACGACTGCCGCCGAACTCGACAACGGCGTGAAGAGTGCCGCTTCCTCAACCGTCAACGGCTGCGACGAGATTCGTCCGGGTAACTGCTTCTTCCAAAGCATCGTGCCTTTGTCGTTCAGCAAGTAAGCAAAGTTATCCAGTGAAGCGGCGAGCAGCATGTCGCCGGTGAGCGCGACCGCTTCGACGCCCGCGCCTGTTCTCTTGCGCCATTTCAAACGTCCTTTGTCAGCCGTGACGGCGTAGACGTAACCATCGCCCGATCCGAAGTAGACGTTTTCATTGTCGACAGCCACCGGACCGTGAACAGCGCCTTGCGTGCGATAACGCCACAGCAGCTTGCCTGTCGTTTCTTCGAGGGCGAGTAGAGTGCCGTCGTCGCTGCCGAAGTAAACGCGGCCGGCTTTCAAAACGGGTTGACCGGAGAATGGCGAGGAAAACGGAATCGACCAGAGAACGCCGCCGGTGTGTTTATCGAAAGCGTAGGCCCTGCCGTCACTGCCGCCGGCAAACAACTTGCCGCCACCGGTTGCGAGTGCGCCGCGCAAAGGGGTCACGAGCGGCGTCATCCACTGTGTCACGCCGCCTTCGCGGCTGAGCGCTCGCAAAGCGCCGGACGTACGCGGTGGCGCGGTGTTTAGCCCCGTAGTTTCAGACGCGACGTAGATCGCGGTTTCGTCCGCGATCGGAGAGGCTGACAGCTCGCCGCCCATGTCGGAACGCCAGTACAACTGACCGTCGCGGGCAGTAAGCGCCACGATCGTTCCGCCGGCTAGCGGCAAGTAAACGCGTTCTTTGTCGAAAGCGGGCGTAAGATTCAGCGTGACGTTTGATTCGTAACGCCAGCGGACTGTAAGCGGCTGCGAGAGAAGTGCGTCAGAACTTGCGCGCGCGACTGTGATAACTGCAAACAGCGCGCAAAATAACACCAGGGCAAGTTTTTTATGATCGATTCGCCTTTGTGTATAATCAGCCACTCTTCTATTCCACGCGTAAAAACCAGGCGCTGAGGTTTACTTGACTAACGTCCCGCAGCACGAAACCGTAATAATACTTGACTTCGGATCACAGTACACACAGTTAATAGCCCGTCGCGTTCGAGAAGCAGGCGTTTACTGCGAGATTCTTCCTTTCAACGCCTCCATCGAGGCCATCAACGCGAGATCGCCGAAGGGACTGATCTTCTCCGGCGGCCCGTCCTCCGTTTACGACGCGACTGCACCCAAACCGCATCCGCAACTGCTTGAATCGATCGACTGTCCGTCGCTCGGAATCTGCTACGGCTTTCAGGTCTTTGCCCGCGAACTCGGCGGTGCTGTTGTCGCGTCGCCAAACCGCGAGTTTGGCTACGCCCGATTAAAGATTCTGGACGTGACCAGTAGGTTGTTTCAGGGCTTGCCGGCTGAGATGGACGTCTGGATGAGCCATGGCGATCACGTTACGGAGATTCCGAACGGGTTTCATGTGACTGCCCTGACTGACGACGCGCTGAACGCAATGGAGAACGATAGTCGCGGGATTTATGGCGTGCAGTTTCATCCGGAGGTCGCGCATACGCCGCTCGGTGCGCAGGTGCTGCGCAATTTCCTGTTTTCCGTTTGCGGCTGCCGCGGCGACTGGTCGCCGGAAGCAGTGATCGAGGAACAGGTCGCGCGTATCCGCGCTCAGCTTGGCGATGAAGGACGCGTGGTCTCCGGTTTATCGGGCGGTGTCGATTCAACTGTGGCGGCGGCGCTGGTCCACCGCGCCGTCGGCGATCGCCAGACGTGCATCTTCGTCGACAACGGGCTGTTGCGTGAAGGTGAGTTTGAATCGACGCTCGCGCTGTTGCGGCAGAGCATGAAGTTGAATATCAACGGCGTTCGCGCCGGTAATCTGTTCCTTGAAGCGCTGCGCGGAGTTACCGATCCTGAAGAGAAGCGAAAGCGCATCGGAAAAGTTTTTATCGACGTTTTCGAAGAGGAAGCACGACGGCTGGGCGACGTCGGTTTTCTGGTCCAGGGAACGTTGTACCCGGACGTGATCGAGTCTGTATCAGTGCGCGGGCCGTCAGCCGTGATCAAGAGTCACCATAACGTTGGCGGGCTTCCTGAGAAGATGAAGCTGAAGTTGATCGAGCCGCTGCGCGAGTTGTTCAAGGATGAAGTGCGGCTGATCGGACGAGAGCTCGGTGTACCGGAAGAGATTCTCGGCCGGCATCCGTTTCCTGGTCCGGGTTTGGCCGTGCGGATTCTCGGCGACATAACGGAGGAGAAGATTCGTCTGGTGCAAGCGGCCGACAGGATTCTCGATGAGGAACTGCGGCTCGCCGAGTTGTACAACTCAGTGTGGCAGGCGTTTCCAGTGCTGTTGCCGGTGTCGACAGTCGGCGTGATGGGCGACGAGCGGACGTATGAACGCGTCGTCGCGATCCGCGCCGTCACGAGTGTCGACGGCATGACGGCCGACTGGGCGCGTCTGCCGCACGATCTGCTGGCGCGAGTCTCAGCGCGGATGGTTTCAGAAATTCGCGGTGTTAACAGAGTTGTTTACGATATTAGTTCGAAGCCACCATCAACCATTGAATGGGAATAGGAATGCCGGATCGTCAATTCGTACATCTTCATCTTCATACCGATTACAGTCTGCTTGACGGCGCAATTCAGATAAAGCCGCTCTCCAATCGCCTCGAAGAATTGGGCATGAACGCCTGCGCCATGACGGACCATGGCAACATGTACGGCGCGATCTCGTTTTACAACGCGATGAAGTACAAGGGCGTGAAGCCCATCATCGGTTGCGAGACTTACATCACGCGCGGCAACCGTAAAGAGAAAGCCGCGAGCGCGCCCGGAGAGAAAGCAAACTTCCATCTGATCCTGCTGGCCCAGAACTACGAGGGTTATCAGAACCTCGTGCGACTGACGTCCAAGGCGTACACGGAAGGCTTCTATTACAAGCCGCGCATAGACAGAGATCTTCTGGCCGAACACAGCAAAGGACTGATCGGTCTCTCTGCCTGCATGTCCGGATGGCCCTCGGCGATGCTGGCCGCTGACAAGTGTGATGAGGCTGCGAAAGCGGCTGTCGAGTTTGAAGAGATTCTCGGAAAAGGGAATTACTTCCTCGAGATCCAGGAACACGGCCTCGAACCTCAACAACGAATTCGCAAACCACTGGTCGAACTCTCCAAACGAACGGGCGTGCCCCTGGTCGCCACGAACGATGCGCATTACCTGATGCCGGACGACGCGCGCGCTCATGACGTTCTGCTGTGCATCGGCTCCGGCAAGACTGTCAACGACACGAATCGTCTGCGATACGCGAGCCCTAATTTCTACGTGCGCTCCGCCGAAGAGATGTGGCGCATTTTCGGCGACGAGATCCCGGAAGTGCTGACGCGTACGGTCGACATCGCAGAACGTTGCGACATCAAGTTGCCGCAGAACGTGAACTACCTTCCGCAGTATCCGATTCCGCAGTCGGAAGTGGGACTGTCGATTGACGATTATTTCGAGAAGGTCGTGCGCGACGGTTTCGAGCGCCGGCGCCAGCGCGTCTGGGATCCGCTCGCCGCCCGCGGGGAGCTGAAACAACCGCTCACTGATTATCAGACGCGGCTGTCCAGCGAGATCCAGATGATTAAGCAGATGGGTTTCCCCGGCTACTTTCTCATCGTCTGGGACTTCGTTCGCTACGCGAAAGAGCACTCGATACCCGTCGGACCCGGGCGAGGCTCGGCAGCCGGCTCGCTCGTCGCTTATTGTCTCGAGATCACCGACGTCGATCCGCTCCAGTACGACCTGCTGTTCGAGCGATTCCTGAACCCCGGCCGCGTCTCGCTGCCCGATATCGACATCGACTTCTGCGTCCGTGGCCGTGGCGACGTCATCAACCACGTCGCGGATCTTTATGGCCGCGACTCTGTCTGCCAGATCATCACCTTCGGAACGCTCGCGTCGAAGGCGGCGATCAAGGACGTCGGAAGGGCGCTCGAAGTGCCTTATGCGGAGGTAGAACGGATTGCGAAATTGATCCCGCCTCCGGTCCGTGGACGCAACGTCAGCATCGGCCAGGCACTTGAACAAGTACCTGAACTCCGAAAGGAGATGGAGACCAATCCGCAGGTTAAAGAGATACTTCAGATCGCGCAGCGGCTCGAGGGCTGCGCGCGGCACTCTTCAGTTCACGCGGCCGGCGTTGTGATCTCGCCGCTGCCGCTCCAGGAACTGATCCCAATCGCCGTCTCAGGCAAGGAAGAACTCACCACGCAGTACGTCATGTCGGACCTGGAAAAGACCGGCATGCTTAAGATGGATTTTTTAGCGCTTACCGCTTTAACCGTTATAAATGACTGCTTAACTAGCATTAAACAGACGCTTGGAGAAGAGATTAAGTGGTCCGATATAGCGCTTAACGATGCTAAAGCTTTAGCGGTTTTTGCCGAGGGAAGGACGGAAGCGGTCTTCCAATTCGAGTCGTCGGGCATGCAGGAGATCTGCCGCAAGCTGAAGCCAAAAGGACTCGAAGATCTCGCCGCGCTCAACGCGCTCTACCGGCCAGGCCCGCTCGACGGCGGCATGGTCGACGAGTTCATCCTCCGTCATCACGGCAAGAAGAGCGTCCGCTACATCACGCCGGAGATGAAGGAGATCCTTAACAACACCTACGGCATCATCGTCTATCAAGAGCAGATCATGCAGCTCGCACAGAAGCTTGCGGGCTATACACTTAGCGAAGCCGACCTCATGCGTCGCGCGATGGGCAAGAAGAAGCGCGAGGAGATGGCGGTCCATGAAGAGAAGTTCATTTCGGGCGCTGTCGAGCGCGGCATCAAACAGGACAAAGCGGAAAAGATATTCTCGCTGATGGCCCAGTTCTCGGACTATGGGTTCAATCGCAGCCACAGCGTGGCGTACGCGTATCTCGCCTTCCAGACCGCCTACCTGAAGGCGCATTACCCCGAACACTTCTACGCCGCCGTGCTTTCGAGCGAAGCCCAGGACGCCGCCAAGGTGTTTAAGTACTCGAAGGAGTTAAGGGCCCAAAAGGTCGCCCTGCTTCCGCCGGACGTCAACGAGAGCAATTCAGGCTTTACTCCGTTAAGCGGCGCCATCCGCTACGGCCTCACTGCTATCAAGGGACTGGGCCAATCGGCAGTTAGAGCGATTTGTGAGGCGCGTGAATCAGGCCCCTTCCGGTCGTTCTTCGATTTCGCTGAACGGGTTGACTCTGCTACTTTGAACAAGCGCGTCCTTGAGAGTCTGATAAGCGCTGGGGCATTCGACTCGTTGAATGACGGACGACCCATTCACTCGTGGCGTGGCGGCCTGCACAGTTCGATCGATGCTGCATTCTCGCGGGCGGAGGGGGCAAAGCGCGACCGCCTGCGGGCCAGCACTGGCCTGTTCGGCGCGATGTCCGAGGAAGTCGATTACAACAACGAACTGTCGCCGGCGCTGAAAGGCTGGACGCCGATCGAGATGCTGGCGGCGGAGAAAGCAGCGCTCGGGTTTTACATCACTGGTCATCCGCTGGAGCGGCATTTGGAGACGTTGCAGAACCTGAAGGCCGTTTCGTCTTCAGAGCTGCCGAACCTGGCTACTGGAAGCCGCGTGACTTCGGGCGGCATCATCGCCGATCTCCAGTTGCGCATGACGAAGAAGGGCGACAAGTTTGCCCTGCTGCGATTGGAAGACGAAGCCGGCGGCACCAAGTGCGTGTTGTGGCCCGAGGTTTACCGCAAGCATTCGGCGGTGTTGCAGAACGAGTTGCCGGCAATAATCACGGGGCGGTTGGAACTCAGCGAGGACAATCCGCCGACGATCATCGTCGACCAGGTGCGAAGTATCGAGGCGTCTGAACAGCAGAACGAGTTCATGGTGTTACGACCGCCGCAGGAGGAAGATGTCTCCACGTTGTACGATTCGATTCTAAGCGTGTTGAGCACAAACCCTGGCGAGTGCGACGTCGCGATCGAGACGCAGACCGGCGACGGGCTTGTCGTTCGCATCCAGGCCAACAATGCGTTGCGCGTGAGGCGAAGCAATGAGGTCGAAGAGGCTTTGAAGAAGATCGGCTGCGGCGTGAGTTTTGAAAAGGCGGCGCAAACGAGCAGAAGCTTTGGATAACTTCCCCGATGAAGAAAAAAGAAGAAGCCCAACCTGAGACACCGGCGGAAACACGAACTGCGTTCGAGCGCGTGCAGCTCGCGCGCCACGCCGATCGGCCGTACACGCTCGATCTGATCGAGCGATTGTTCGAAGATTTCGTCGAGCTTCACGGCGACAAGCGGTTCGGGGAAGACCCGGCGATCGTTTGCGGCCTGGCTCGTTTTCACGGGTTGCCGGTTGTTGTAGTGGGCCATCAAAAGGGACGCGACACCAAGCAGCGAAGCTATCGCAATTTCGGTATGCCCAAACCCGAGGGTTATCGGAAGGCGTTGCGTGTGATGAAGCTCGGGGAGAAATTCGGTCGGCCCATCTTTACTTTCATCGACACGCCCGGCGCGTATCCGGGAATCGACGCCGAGGAACGCGGGCAAGCTGAGGCGATTGCCTACAACCTGCGCGAGATGGCGAAGATCAAGGTCCCGATAATTGTCACTGTGATCGGTGAAGGCGGATCTGGAGGAGCGCTCGCGATCGGCGTCGGCGATCAGGTACTGATGCTCGAGAACTCAATCTACTCGGTCATCTCACCCGAGGGCTGCGCCGCGATTCTTTGGAAAGACTCAGCCAAAGCCGATCTCGCCGCGGAGGGCTTGCGTCTCACCGCACAACATCTCTTCGAAGCCGGAATCATCGACAAGATCATTCCCGAACCTGAAGGCGGAGCACACAACGACTACGATCAAACCGCTCGTCTTCTGGATTCAGCATTGAGTGAACGTCTGGCGGAGGCAGTCAGTTGTTCGCAAGAAGACAGACTAAGTCGTCGCTACAGCAAGCTCCGTCACTTCGGTCGCTGGGGCACAAGCGACGGTACGGCGCCGGCGGGCCCGTAAGATCATCGTCGAGCCTGCATTCTTTAAAAACCTAAGCGAAAAAAATGTGCTATAGTCCGCCCACGCCTCCAAAAAGAAGCGGGCCGACTTGTGACGCCATCACAAAGCCAGCCCTAGGACCTCAACCTTCTCAAGAAAGGATGAAGACCATGACTAGTCATGTTAGCGCAACAGCGCATGAAGAAAAACCTCACGTAACCGAACCAATAACAATCAGCGATGCTCTCAGACGTCGCGCTCAGTCAGTAGTAAACGACACATCGATCGATCCACAGTGGCGGACAGTTATCCGTTACGGTCTGGAATCAAATGATCCGTGGCTCGTTGACCTGGTGCAGCGTGCCGAAGCTGGCGAGAACATCGTCGATACTTTCGAGTCTCTACGAACATCCGACGCAGATTGCAGTCATTGAGAGGAGGCTGTGGCGGCCAACGCGCTTGTCTCTTGACGATGCCGAATAAACTGGGAGCCTCGCGTGAGAACCGGGGCTCTCTTTTTAATTCTTTCGACTACGACTTATGGACTTCGGCGCGTTGACTTTTCCGTTTCAGCAGATGGCACTTCGGATTCACGAAAGGATAATTGACATCAGTGAGAACCTATACGCGTCTGACGAGATCCTATTCGGGATTTGGCGTGTGGCCCATGAGTTCTCTCATATCCTGCAGGACACAGGCGAAAGTGCAAATAGGACTGGCTGGATACAAGAAGTAGTTTTCTAAGATCCGCTCGGTGACGTTCAAATCCAGTGAGCGATTTGGCAGATCCTGCAAGCGATCCCGCGATCAACGTCTAATGCTCCCAGGCTGTACTTCCATCATCGCATTCACGAATTGCAGCAACCCTGATTCTTTGTTCGGCGAAAGCATCGAGTGACGGCGGATTTCTGTCCAATCCTCCTTCGGCACCTGATGAAAGGTCGTCACGATCGTCGGATCAAATTGCCGCCCAGACAAATCGTCCAATTCTGTCGCTGCCTGTTCATAAGATCTACCGACCCGGTAAACGCGGTCACTGGTTATGCCGTCAAACGCGTCTGCCACCGCAAAGACACGTGCACAGATATCTATCTCTTCACCACGCAGTCCGAGTGGATAACCCGAACCATCCCACTTTTCGTGATGTTGCGATACCACTTTCGCAGCGCCTTCAAACGGCTCTATTCCACGCAAGAGTTCCGCTCCGAATGAAGGATGCCTACGAAAGATGTTCCATTCCTCTGTGGTTAACTTAGCTGGTTTTCGGAGAATGCCTTCTGGCACCCCAATCATCCCGATGTGATGGAGTAGCGCACCAAGTTCCAGAGACTTCATTGTCGTGGGATGCAGCCCGCATTCCTGACCAAGACGCAAACTGTATCCTACTACTCGTTCGATGTGGCCGGGCGACTCCAATCCGCGGCCTTCCAAGGCTGTTATCACGTTTTTGAGATATAGCAGATAGGCAGCCGGGCGTTGATTTAATTCATTAAGCTCTGCCTTTTGGATAATGAGATCCCGGTACATAAATGCCCGCTTGATGACTTCCTCGATTTGGCGCACGTCAAACGGCTTGATCAAGTAGTCGAAGGCGCCAAGGCGCACGGCTTCAAGAGCCGTATCTCTTGCCCATCCGCTAAGCACCACAACGACTGTAGTTGGTGCGAAACGCGAAAACAGTTCAGTCGGGGTAATAACGGGCTTGACCAGGTCAAATAGTACCAACGGTATGTCTTTGCCAACGAAAGTCGAGAGGGCGTTGGTTGATTCCGCCGTTGCACACACGTAATCCTTAGACAATGACTCCAGGAGAGTTGTTGCCATAGATTCGTCACTATCAACGATGAGAATCTGAGGATTTCTGCCGGCCAGCCTTGTTGCGCGACGGGCCAAACTATAACGCCGGAATAAACCAGCAGCTCTCTGCGTGAGTGAGGTGTTACGCAAAAACGAATCATTCGAGAGCAGCGTCAGTAAAGAATTCTCTACCTGATCGAATTGTCTATCGGACGTTAGTTGAAGCTCGATTCGGTCCAGGAATCTTTCAAGTGCATCTGCCGGCGCTATCTCGAGAATGTCAGCATCGTTTATCTCCGGTATCTGTTGCCCCAGTGCTCTCCTTGCCTCGACCACCTGACTATTTAGGAAATTCTTCAACTGATCCCAAGTATTGAAGTCTTCACCGGACGAGGAATAACCGTATTTGAGAATAGCTTCCCGAATCGAATCCTCGGGCACAACAGCGGATTCGTCTAACAAATATGGAGGTCCGACAAGCCTGAGGTCCTTACCGGCACGAACAATACCGATTCCTTCTGGTGGAGAAAATGCTTCTAATTTGAAGGTCATGCCAGAATTTCCAATTTGACGGTACCGTCCAGTTCCGCGCGCCGCAATTGAATGAAATCATGTATCAGCGCACGTTCAGCCTCACTTCGCTTCGCGCCGAAATTTCGAAAGCACAGATCCCACTTGGCATGATACTCGTTCTCCGTCAACCGAACACACCCAATCGAGTCAATGGAAACCTGCCCAACGAAAATAACCTCGAAGTACCGAGTTTGAGAAAACATGAGGACCGGCCATCGTTCCTTCTCCACGGACGACACTTCGCTCGCACATGCATGCGCGGCGAGTCTGTGCCGCTCAGAGAACGGCGCGACGGCGGTCGCAACTGCCGCATGATCAAATAGACCATCCTCGGAAAAGCAGATCTTGAGACTATCACCGGATAGACATACCGCTTCTCCCAATTCTTCTACTCTTGATTGAAAGGAGCGCTTTAACACCACGCAGTACTGGGCAAAGGACGTCAGTCCAACGCCGCCCGCATTGAGGGCTCCGTAAATGAACTGATCGCCCTTTTCAAACGCTCGATCAAACGCGACTCGTTTTTCGTAATAATCGCCGAGCCTTTCCTGTACGAGCTCCTCGGGTGGTCTCCCGCTCAGCCGAGATTGCTCCTGAGCCCACAGGTACGTGTTCTGATAATGACCACCGTTAATAATATCGACCAGGATAAAGAGTTTAATGTTTATGGAAATCAACGATTCAGCTTGGACCCATAATGCAAATTCGCGCACTGAGTTTGCCGTATGTCCCGGCATCTCAGCCAATGTGGCATCAAATTTATGAACGATATTTTTGGCGTTAGTCTGGGCGAGTAAGAATAAGTTCAACATCGGTTACGTGAGGATTATCCATACCGAGAGTGAGCAAACGAAAACAGGCACTACCGTTAATGTTGAAGTCCAACACGTAGGTGACACCCCCGAGGTTTGGATCCCACAGACTCTATCGGTAATCGTGTTCGCACTTAAAACGGAATGTCGTCGTCGGACAGATCGCCGCCTGGCGGCTCGGAGGGGCCACCTCCGGCGCTTGCTGATGCCGCTCGTTCGGTGAAGTTTTCCTCACCTCGCGTGCCGATGAACTGCATGTCTGTGGCAGTCACTTCGAGCGACTGGCGTGGTTTTCCATCACGATCGACGTACTCTTCCACGCGCAAGCGTCCTTCGATGTAGACCTGTCGACCCTTCGCCAGATACTGTGAGGCAGTTTCCGCCTGGCGGTTCCACAAGGTGACGCGGAACCAGGTCGTTTGATCCTGCATTTCGCCGTTTCGATCTTTACGGCGTTCATTCGTGGCCAAACTAAAACTACAAACCGGCGTACCTTGAGCTGTGTAACGCAACTCCGGGTCGCGCCCGAGATTGCCCACGATGATAATTCGATTAAACGAGGCCATGAGGAACCTTTCTTTTTTTACGGGAGTTACTAACGGCGCGATACTACTCGCACGACGAAAACCGGTCAAGCGAGGCCTAGTTTTATAAGAGGTTTCATGACTGATATGGGCGAAAGTCTCACTATCGCGCTTGGCAAATGATTTCTGGTAGACTGTCGCCATTGTTGAATTGGATCTGACGGAATGAAGCCTCGGGTTTATATCGAAACTTTTGGCTGCCAGATGAACGTGGCCGATTCCGAACGCGCCGCTACGGGTTTGCGCGCCTCCGGTTACGATCTATGCGAATCAGCCGACGACGCCGACGTGGTTTTGCTGAACACCTGCTCGGTACGCGAGAAGGCGGAACGAAAGGTCTTCACACGAATCGGCGAGATTCGCTCGCAGCAAACTGGAAAGTCTGCTCCGCTCGTAGGTGTGATGGGTTGCGTGGCCCAACTCGAAGGCAACGCGATCTTCGAACACGCACCTTCCGTCAACATGGTGATCGGAACTCGCGCCACCGACCGCATCTCGTCGCTGATCGAGCGCGCCCGCGAAGGCGAACGAAAGATCATCGATCTCAACGAACGGGGCGAGCACGATTCGTGGGACGTGTCTCCCGTCGAACGCCACTCGCCGCATGTTGCCTTCATCCCCATCATCGAAGGCTGCAACAAGTTTTGCTCGTTCTGTATCGTACCGTACTCGCGGGGACGTGAACGCAGCCGTCCGGCAAGCGAGATCGTCGCCGAAACCAGGAAGCTCCAGTCGCTCGGCTACAAAGAGATTCACCTTATCGGACAAAACGTCAATAGCTATCGTCCGCGAGTTGAAGACGGGTTCGAAGGTTTTCCCGGCGCGACGCCATTCTGTCGTCTGTTACGAGCCGTGGCGGCGACGGGCATGCCGCGTATTAAGTTCACCACCTCTTTTCCGCGCGACTTTCACCCGGACATCGTTTCCGCTATTGAAGAAAACCCTAATCTTTGCGACTGGATTCACTTACCCGTTCAGTCTGGCAGCGATCGCGTATTGAAACTGATGCGGCGCGGTCACAAACGGAGCGACTATCTCGAGCGAATCCAGCGCATCAAGACTTCCAGCCGTCGTTTGGCGCTCACCAGCGACATCATCGTCGGCTTCCCGGGAGAAACTGACGGCGACTTCCGCCAGACAGTCGAACTCGTCGAACAGTGCGAATACGACAGCATTTATATCTTCAAATACTCAAAACGCGCCGGTACCCCAGCGGCAAACTTCGACGACAACATATCAGAGAAGGAAAAAACAGACAGATTCCTTGAACTCGAAAAGGTGCAGCGAAGAGTCCAGGAGAAGATTTACAGTAGTTATGTGGGACGCACGTTGAGCGTGCTCGCAGAAAAGCAGAGCTCGCGCTCGGAAAGCGATCTCTCCGGACATTCCACCTGCCACAAGGTCGTCAATTTCGCCGGTGACCGAAGTTTGGAGGGTGAAATCGTCGACGTGTTAGTGACTGGAGCCAAGACCAACAGTCTTTACGGCGCCTTGGCAGGTCGGTCAGCGGCGGGGTAAGGGGTGCGTATGGAAATCGAAGTAAAGATCCGAGCGTTGATGATGGATCCGAACAGTGGAACTCCGATTATTATTCTGAAGGACGTTCAGAGCGACACGATGCTGCCGATCTGGGTGGGCGCTTACGAAGCAAACGCGATCGCGTTGGAGATCGAGAAGATTGCTCCACCCCGGCCGATGACCCACGACCTGCTGCGAAACCTGATAGTTCAGCTTGGCGTGCAAGTGGAAAGAGTGGTAGTGACGAGTCTGCGCGACAACACCTTTTTCGCCGTCATCGAGATGCGCAACAGCGACGGCAATCGCATGGTGCTCGATTCGCGTCCGTCTGATGCGATCGCCTTAGCGCTACGCGCCGACTGTCCGATCTACGTCGACATGGAAGTCATCAAAGCGTCGCGCAACACACTACCGACAGAAGAAACTGAAGAAAGCGAGCTCAGCTCGTCTGAAGAGGAATGGCCCGACGTCATCGGCGAAGCCGGCGATCTCCCTATGTAACTTGGGCGATGTAATAGGCCTATGAGCTTTATGAACCACTGGAGCGCGAGTTTGCCACTGTGCAGCGACTGGTAATTGCCATCGCCAATCAAAAAGGTGGGGTAGGGAAGACCACTACCGCCATCAATTTGGCCGCCGCCTTCGCCCGCAAGGGACAACGTGTCCTACTTCTCGACCTCGATCCCCAAGCCAACAGTTCAATCTCTTTTCTCGATCCAACGAGCGTCGATCGCTCCGTCTACGAGTTGATGATGGACGGGCAGGCGCCGGTCGAGCAGTCAGTCTACGCGACGCCGGTGCAGAACCTCGACGTCGTTCCCGCGCGCATCAACCTGGCGAAGCTCGAGTCGAAACTGGTCGGCGACTTCGACGCACCGTTTCGTCTGAAAGATCGGCTGGATCCGTTCCGTCAGCAGTATGAAGTGATCGTGATCGACACGCCGCCGACGTTGGGCCTGATCACCGTCAATGCGCTGGTCGCGGCGTCGCACGTGTTGATTCCGATCCAGTCATCATACTTTGCGCTCGAAGGCACGGACGATCTGCTGGAAACGATCGAGAAAGTCAAAGCGAGACCGAACCCGAACCTCGAACTCCTGGGCGTGCTCGTCACATTGCACGACAAGCGCACGACGCTGGCGCGCGAGGTTCACGAACAGATTAAAAACGTGTTTGGTCCGAAGTTGTTTGACACAGTGATCACGAAGAGCGTCAGGCTCGAGGAGTCGCCCGCCTACAAGGAGTCGATCTTTAGTTTTGCACCCAATTCGTCCGGAGCCGTTGAGTACGGAAAACTTTGTGAAGAGGTAATCAGCCGTGTCTAAAAGGGGACTGCCAACAGGACTGCAAATGCGCCACGATGCGCATTACGTCGAGGAACTTTCGCAGCATCGGCCCACGCAGGTAGGCCGCATGATTCCTGTCGATAAGTTGGACCCGAACCCCGAGCAGCCGCGCGTCGAATTTGGCGACCTGACGGAGTTGACGGCGTCGATCGCCGAGAAGGGCGTGCTCGAACCGTTGCTGGTCAAACCAAACCGGTTGACGGGACGATGGATGATCATCGCCGGCGAGCGTCGCTGGAGGTCGGCGCAGAAGGCAGGGCTGAAGGAAGTGCCATGCGTCGAGATGGAAGTCGACGCAGGCACGGTGGCGGAGATTGCGCTGATCGAGAACATGCAGCGTAAGGACCTGACTGTTTGGGAAGAAGCTGACGGCTTGCTCGCGCTGTGCGACCGTTTTGGTTACACGCACGACGACGTCGCGCGGAAAGTCGGCAAGAGCCGGACGACGGTGACTGAAGCGCTGGCAATCGCGAAGATTCCGGAAGACGTGCGCGAAGTCTGCCGCGCGGCTGACGTCACCGCAAAATCGTCGCTGCTGCAAATCGTTCGTCAGCCGGACGACGAGTCGATGCGCCGGTTCGCCCAGCAGATTGCGTCGCGGGGCATGAATCGCAATGACGCAAGGGAAGCGCGCCGGCAGGAAATGGGACCGCGCGTTGTTTCGGAGTCGAAACCTTACACGTTCAAGTATGCGTCACCTGAGGGAGATTTCAACGTCGAGGTTCGTTTCAAAGCGCAGCAGGTGAGCGATGCGGAAGTGGCGTTGATCCTGCGCGCCGTCGCCGATGAGATCGACGACGAGCCTGCTGCGACTACTTAGCTAAACTCTTCTTCTTCTCGGCCGCAGCGCGTTTCTGCAACGACTTTGCCCACCGTTCAAACGTCGGTTGCAATGGCTTGAACAGCCGCGCGCGGAAACTGTGCTTCCTTTCGTTCCACGTCTTCAACTGCTTCTCCGTGTACACCCTGATCGCGGGCTCGAGCTGAGTTTTCTTGAGTGAGTGCCGAAGCGTGATGTGGTAGTGCTGGCCCACCAGCGAGAACACCAGCGCGACGAGATTGCTTTTGAACGAAAGCCTCGGAACTATCCGCTTGTGAAACGGTTTATCAGCCGGCAACAACACGTTGACCGCGAGTTCCAGCCACGCACCCTTCGGCCCCTGGCGGGGATGATAAAGTCCCGGTAATTCCGTCGCCTGAAATGGTCCTCTTATACGCGGGTCGGTGATGTAAGGCACTAGCCGAATGCGTTCGATACCGCGCGTGTGCTCGCGCGGCAGACTGTCGAAAGCTTGCTCGATTTGTTCCAGGGCGCCTTTCGGCAGTTTTCCCTCGTACTGGTTCTCAATGCGTATCGCCACAATAATCGCTTCCTGTAGGTGATGAAAATCGTGTTGTCAGAAGGGAGTCACTTTAGGTGAACCAAGTGTGGCGGTCAAGCGGAGGCTAAGGCGCAACAGCATCACTAAGAACAACGTTGTCCTTACGGATGGCTGACTTTGTTTTGCGGTTCGTCGCCTGTTCCGTTTGGGTAAGCGCTTTCGGATTGTAAGGTGACCACGCAAGCATTACCGCGTCGTTTGCGATTGTTTCTCCCTCAGCGATGTTCTTCGTCGTTACCACTTGATAACGCAAGAGGTCGCCAAAACTGAGCGGTTTTTGCGACGATACGTCACGCGTCAAAATAAGCCCTTCCAGACCGCTGGTCGAGACAAAGTAAGTATCTTTCAGTGGCAATCGCGCTTGCGATAAATCACGCTCAATATGCAAAACCTCTCCCGCTCTGAGATCGCGACGCGTGACGACGACACCGTGGCTAAGGCCGAGCGGCGACGGATACGAGTCGAACGCGCCGGCCGCGCGAAAGATGAGAAAAGCAAAACCCAGGAGGAAAATAAAGACGACCCAATCAAGCAAATGCTGCCTGAACCAGGGCCCTGTCTTTCTGAAGAGGATAGAAATTCGCTCCCAAGCAGACGCCGCGCTGCGGTCCCAAATCGCGCCAGTGCTCGTCGAAGCCGGGAGTCTGAGGTTTAAGTAATCCGCACGATGCAGAAGCTCCGCTTGAAGAGTGTCTATCAGAGAAGAGGGAAGCAATTCAATCAGTCTGTCGCTGGAAAGTTTGGTCTCGGCGGCGAGGATATCCAGATCGCTCAGCTTCATTTCGTCTCCGCCCATGCGGGCCCAGAGATGTCCGATCGTCAGGATGCCCTTTGCTTCGAGTTTTGCGACTTCGTCTAAAGTTATCCCTTCCAGCCTTTCAACGGGTGTTGCGGCGTCTAGCTGACTGATTGTCTGTGCGATCTGAGTCATGATCGTCCAGCCTGCTCAACCTAAATCGAATGGTTCTGGAAAGTCGTCGTCGCCAGCGAGTGCTGCCGCACGACCCTTCTCATAAGACGTGTTCATTAACCGTTCAGTCGCTTCGCGCGAACGATCAATACGGCGACGAGTTGCATCAGCTATATCACTCCGAAGTTCGCTACCCGCTTTAGGAGCGAGGAGTAAGGCAAGAATAGCCCCCAGTCCACCTCCGATCAGAAGATACGTCAGGCGGACTGACAACGAATCAACATCTCGATCATCGTGCGGCATAAGCAGATCCTTCGTGAGTTTAAGGTTTGTGAAGCAGCATCTGATACGAGAGGAACACCTGATCGTCATATTCGAGATCTCCAATCGCAAATCGGTAAGGATTCGCTCCCGTAACGGCCATAGGGTGCCAGATAGCAACATCCGAATTGGTGATGCTCTCGGAATGCGACGGTGAGGCGCTCCGTCCATTCCCGCGCGCAATCTTTGCAGATTTCCAGATGTAGTCGGCGCCCTCCGGGAGTGTTTCCATCACGCTTACGTTCTTTACGGCGCGTTTCTGAGTATCGTTGTTCTTAACTGCAACCGTTACGGTGACGACATTCTCCACCTCAGTCTTACTCAAGGCGCGCGTCATCTCGAGCTTTGCTACTGTCGGAGTCCCCCGCGCGAAAGAACGAGCCCGCGAATACTCCAGAAGTCTCGCATTCGCCCGATCGCCAAAAATAATCTGCGCGGAAATCGCTTCCCACAAAACACGCTCTTCGTCCATGTTTTCCGGGATTCGTTTAAAGCCAAGTTGGTCCAATAGTTTCCAGCGGTAGAGATCAAAAGCTCCTTTTACCAAGTCTCCCCATTCGTGTGCCCTCCCAATAGACGAAACGTAGAAAGCCCACGAAAGAAAAACGAAGAATGCGATCTTTATCAACCACAGGGACCAATGTGTTGCGGCAGCAAACGGGATCGGATACAGGAGACCAGCCACGAGGATGCTTAACGCCGATACCGCACTCAAAAGCGAGCAGTTGATCATGAAATCAACTCCGTTTTTGGCATTCTCGATTTGGGCCAGGTAATCTTTATCTATGACCGCAACCAAACGCGGGTACATAGGTATTGCCGCAATGTTGTATTGCCTCTGCGGGTAAGTTTCGAAACTGCGGATCACGTTTCCGAGTTTAGTCGGCAGTACGGAGGCGAGCGCTGGAAACTCTCTATTAACACTTCTTCCCGCCTGGCTGCGGATTGACCCGAGAGCGCTGATTTGTGGTTGGGTCGCTTCTTTAAGCTGAATGGAAGCCTTTGCATTTCGACGGGTCAGCGCGTTGTGCAAGTCCTGAAGGCGAGGTCGCAATTCAAGCAATCCACTCAACTCTCTTTCATACCGGGCCTTGCGCCAACGTCCGATAAAAGAGTTTTCCCAGGTGTAGCCCTCATATAACCGCGTAATCGGGATGTTCAGGTTGTAGAGTAATCCGGTCAGCAAAACAGCAACGAAGGTAATCACCAGCACTGCGCGAGTGTTCACTTCGCTAATTTGTTGCAGCACCTGTGGGTCGGCAGGAAGATAGGGAAGCAGTAGAAAGAGATTGACCATTATGTAAAACACTACCGGCATGAAGGTCCCGAGTATTAGGGATTTGCCGAACTGGCCGGAGATGGCCGACAAGATGCTTGACACTTGCAGTTCCTTATCTGTTCAAGGGTTGGGCTATCGGACCGCGACCTATCTATTATCCTGGCGGCTCTTCAAATGTATCGTCGCCGCCGCTGTTTATGGGCGGCTCGGACGGCTCTTCAAATGGATCGTCACCGGGGAGTGAGTAGGCCGCGATGACGTGTGCAACGTTATCGATTGTGGTATTTCGGTCAAGGGAACTCAGGTTGGACTCTGAAATCGTGTAGCCAAATTGTCCGACCTCGTGAACCACAGCTGCGATGAATGCATTCAACTTGGCATCATTCGATATTCCGCAAGCTGCGAGTGGCGCGGAAGGTCCAAATACTGGCTGCTGCGTGATCCGCTGAACTGACCGCGTAGCTATCTCAAGAGCTTGATCAAGGGTGAGCATAAGAGCCTCCGGGCAAAAGAGCTGACCTTGGATGGTGTTGTTGGCGGAATACTTGAGTGTGAAGACCAACCAAGGATGGCTCAAGTTAGAACCGCAAGAGTATAGTCGCGTTTCCAGGCATGTCAATCTTTAATCGGCGCGCTTTCATCGCTGTGAATTGTGTTGACAGATCCATCGCACAGGTTTAATTGAACGACATACTCGCAAACGAATAGTTTTCTTAACTCACAACCGGTCGAAAGGAGTCTCTTCGCATGCCGACCAGGAAAACCAGCAAGAAATCCACCAAATCCACCAAGTCAAAAAAGGCCACGACCTCAACGGCATCTTCTGAAGAAGTCGTGATGTGGCTGCGTTTGCCGAGGGCGATGTCGGTCGCAGAGCTGGCCAAGCTCGGCCTCAGGAGCGACCCGTGCTTCGGCGGCGACACGTGCATCGCTGCTTCCACAATGCGTAATGACGTAGGCATTGTCGTGCAAGCCGATCTACAGGCATCACTCGATAAGGCAGGACTCGCACGCCGCGCTGATCCGTGTTTCGGCGGCGACACCTGCATCGTTTAGTTACTTCTCACAACTGAATCTCTGGAGGCACGCTCATGGCTTGGAAGGCGTCGCACTATACCCATCTTATTCCGCTAACGAGCGGCGACGGCGTGGTCTACAACGGCCGCAGCGGAGCGCTGGTTAAGTTGTAGCCGGGCGCATTCGCTCGCTGCGAATCGATACTCTCGAGCAGTCCGCACGGAAAAGCGCTCAACGCTTCCGTCGAACGCGATGATCTGTTCGCCCACCTGATCGCCGGAAACTTCGTGGTCGAAGAAGATTTCGACGAGCTCGCGTTTATCGAAGATCAGTACAACCGCGAACGAAACAAATCGCACTTTCTACTGACGATTCTGCCCACGTTCGGCTGCAATCTCGGCTGCGACTACTGCTTCGTCGGCAAGAAGAAAGGCGCGATGAATCGTGAGCGGCAGGACCAGATCATCGAGTTCGTGACCCGGCGCTTTGAGACGCAGAAGTTTCCGAGCATGTCGGTCGACTGGTTCGGCGGCGAGCCCTTGCTGGCGTTGCCGGCGATCGAACACCTGTCAGCCGCGTTTCTCGCTCTACAACTGCGGCGCGATCGGCAACAACGGATTCATCTTCAATCCGAACGGCGAGATTCATAAGTGCGGACTCGCGGTGGATGATTCGACCGAGGCGATCGGCATGTTGGGCGAGGAGCTCGACGGGAACCACGCTAATGCGGTGAAGTGGAAAGAGTGGACGCCGCTCGCGAATCCTGTCTGCCGCGGGTGCGAGTTTCTCCCCTCGTGTCTCGGCGGCTGTCCGCGCAACCAGATGCAAATGCGTGAAGTACAAAAGAAAGAGAACTGCCAGTACTACCAGCAACACGAAAACAAAATCCTCGCGACGCACATGGAACTGGCGCAGCTATAGCCTGGCGCTGCGCCGTCGCCCCTGGAATCCCTTCACAGCAACACCCGGCCCGGGTGTTCGTCCGTCCACTTCTAACTCCAAAAATCTTTGCGTAGAAACGTTTTCTGGTGCTCCGCCATAACAGGTATGAGAGTGCTCGAATCTACCCCCCGAAAGGACAAACGGATGCGAACCAACAGAACTTTATTCTCAGCCGCACTGTTGGCGGCCCTCCTTTGCGTGTTCGCTCCTGGAGCGCACGGCCAGCGATGGTACAACGAAGAACGCGATCAAAAGGCCAGGGAAGCAGCGAAGCTCGCCGAGGAGATCACGAACAAATCAAGTTTCGAAGCCCAGTTGCGAAACCTGGACAAGTTTGCCGAACGTGATTTCGAGGTCTATTTCACAGGCGCGGAGCGGCAGATGGACCTCGACCTGCACACCATACGCACCTGGGGCTCTGTGATGAAGATCGTCACCGACACAAAGAAAACTCTGGAAAGCTCGACATTCCTCAAGAGCGATGACGTCAACATCATCGTCGCCGATCTCGGAAAGGAGTGCCCGGCCCGGACGACTCCGCTCGGAAAATCCGTTTGTGACGCCAAGGCCGCATTGCAGACATTAAAGGATGCCCATACCAAAGCGGACGCGGCCAACGAACAGCTCGACGAAGAATTGAAATCGCGTTTAGAAAACATCGACGCGATCGACGACATCGTCAATCAGACGAAGGATTTTCTTACTTCCGATCCAGCGAAAAGGAAGACGATCAAGGCGCTGTCGGAAGCGTTCGCCGGCCTTGCCAAGTCTTTTCTAACCTTCAACGTCAGGTTGCAGCAGATCAATAATGACGCGCAGGACGATCTGAAGCTGTTGTTGCAGCGCATCGCCGTCGAGACACTCCAACTCGAAGTCGATCACTGGAAAACGCTCAGCGAGATCAACATTCGACGAAGCGCGGAAGAAACCGACCTGAACTTTCTCGCCGGTGACGTGGAAGAACGTCTCGCGCAGATTTCACAGTGCTTTGATCTGACCCCGAAAAATCTGGCGGAACAGGAAATTCGCACGACGCTCACTGCCACAGTGACCAAGGAGTCATGCGTAATCAGCGATCCAGAAACGCCGGGACAAGATAAGACCTTGAACAAGAATCAGATTGCCACCGACTTATATCAAACTCTCCACAACGTTTCCGCGCTCGTCGCCAGGGGCAAGACGCCTTTCAAACTCGCGGAAAAGAGAGAGGCTCACGAACTACACCGATTCTCCATTCGCAAGAGCCTCGTGGTGGCCAGGGGATACGAACTGGTTCTTCGCGCCGGAACCGATCGCTTGTCTCGTTACTACGCAGGCGGCTTGAAACCGGAACAAATCGCCCAACTCGTTTATTCGGCCGCAACTCTCGCGATCCCCGGCGTGATCGCCGGCAACTAGGAGGCACTATGAAGAAGGGAATTCTGGTACTCATCACCGCGGCAACGTTCGTCCTCTCAGGCTGCGGCGACAAAGAAGCTCGCGAATATGCGAGCAAGTTGATCCCGGTCCTGGATGGTTATCAGCAGCAACTGACCGCGAAGGTCAAAGAAGAGAAGAAGTCGTATGAGCGCCTCGCCGATGCGTACGTGGGCGCCCGAAAAGACGACATTATGATTCGTCTGGCCAGCCAAAGAGTAAATCGATCTATGGATGCAGCCGATACACTCGTCGCCGACGGCAAGGCGCCTACGCGAGCGGAGCTCGTCGCGCTCCTCCAGGATTACGCGAAAACGGACTTCGATATGACGCGGTCGCTGTTGCAGGAAGGAATGGACTCGCGTAGTCGATACCTCGCGGACGTCGAGAGCATCGAGCTCGAGCTCCAAAAGGTCAAGCTCCTGAAGGAAGCGCTCACTCAGTTGGCCAAACCGGATTCAGACGTCAAACGGCTGAAAGCCGCTGCTGAAGCAATTGCAAAGACAAAGGACGCGACGACGAAACTGATGTCGGCTGAGGTGCAAGCCCAAATTGATCAATTGAAGACCTCTGCGCAGGCAACCGCTAAAGATAAAGGCAAGAAATCAGGTCAATGAACAAATCCGGCACTTGAAGCAAAATATCGATAGAAGGAGAAAACCCCCATGCCATTTGATCTGCAAGACGCAATTGATAAAAACACACGCGCTCTGGACGCCTGTCGTAAGTCGAAATCGCGCCTCGCGTCGATTCGCGGCTTAATCGGTGAGGACGAGCAGGACAGGATAGATGAATTAAGCCGCGCTTCGAATGAAGAAAGTGATCTCGAAGAGCTTGATGCTCATCTTCGAGCGGCGGTTCAAGTCGTTCAACCACTCGACAACGAGACCGCGGAGGAACTCAACGCACTGGATAACGCGCTCGACGACAAAATCCGCAGAAACTTGATAATCGGCGGCACCGTCGATTTCATCAGCGGCGTGCTCGACGACGTCATAAAAGTCAGAGACATCATCGAGGAGCACACATAAACCACGCGGTCAGCTAATCAGTGACCGCGCCGAGGCTGGCGCTGGAAACGAGTTTCGAATACTTCGCCAGCACACCGTTTGGATAACGCGGCGCCGGCGCGGTCCATTCTTCAGATCTGCGGCTCAACTCTTCCGTCGAGACGTTGAGTTGCAGCACACCTCGTTCGGCGTCGACCGTGATCGAGTCACCTTCACGAACGAGCGCGAGGTTGCCACCCACAGCCGCTTCAGGCGCGACATGGCCCACGACCATTCCGTGTGTACCACCAGAAAAACGTCCGTCAGTAATCAAAGCCACTGAATCGCCGAGACCTGCGCCAATAATCGCTCCGGTAGGCGCAAGCATTTCGCGCATGCCCGGTCCGCCTTTGGGTCCCTCGTAACGAATCACCACGACGTCTCCCGGTTTGATCTGAGACGAGAGTATGGCATGCAGGCATGACTCTTCAGAGTCGAAGACGCGGGCCGGGCCGGTGATGGCCTTCTTCTTCACTCCCGAGATCTTCGCGACCGCGCCTTCCGTGGCAAGATTGCCGCGCAGGATCGCAAGGTGCCCTTCGGGATAAAGCGCGTCGTCCCACTGATGAATAACATCCTGATCTCGTCGAGGATTGTCCGGCACATCCGCCAGCGCTTCCTCGATGGTCGCGCCCGTGATCGTCAATGCGTCGCCATGAAGCAGGCCATGCTTCAGCAACATTTTCATCACCTGCGGAATCCCGCCTGCTTTGTGCAGATCCGTCGCAACGTACCTGCCGGAAGGTTTCAGATCGCAAAACAGCGGAACACGCTTCCTGATCGCTTCAAAGTCGTCGAGTGTCAGTTTCACTTTCGCGGCATGAGCGATCGCGAGAAGATGCAAGACGGCATTCGTCGAGCCGCCAACTGCCATCACGACGGCGATCGCATTTTCAAAGGCCTTGCGAGTCAAAAGAACGCGAGGAAGAATCTGTTGCTGCACCGCTCGCGCGAGCGCGTGGGCCGAGGCGGTCGCGTTCTCCGCCGTCTCGGCATCTTCGGCCGCCATTGTCGACGAATGCGGCAAGCTCAATCCCATCGCCTCGATCGCGGAAGACATCGTGTTGGCGGTGAACATCCCGCCGCACGACCCGATTCCGGGACATGCACGACGCTCGATTTCCACGAGATCGCCTTCACTGAGATGGCCCGAGCAATACTGGCCCACCGCTTCAAAAGTGCTGACGACGGTCAGATCCTCGCCCTTGAAATGACCCGCTTTAATAGTGCCGCCGTAGACGAAGATCGAAGGAATGTTGAGACGCGCGATGGCGATCATCGCGCCCGGCATGTTCTTGTCGCAGCCGCCGATCGCCATCAAACCATCGACCGACTGTGCCTGGCACACAGTCTCGATCGAGTCAGCAATCACCTCGCGCGAGACGAGCGAGTACTTCATTCCTTCAGTACCTTGCGAGATGCCGTCGCTCACCGTAATCGTGCCAAAGACCTGCGGCATCATGTCTGACTCGCGAAGCGTTTCGAGCGCGCGTGCCGCCAGCTCGTTTAACCCGGCGTTGCAAGGGGTGATCGTGCTGTAGCCATTGGCGACACCGATGATGGGTTTTTGAAAGTCGGCATCTTTGAAGCCGACGGCGCGAAGCATCGCTCGATTGGGCGTGCGCTCCACGCCGCGAGTTATGGCATGACTGCGAGCGTTAGGGCTCTTCTGCGAAGGACTGGACAAGATTGTGACGTCTCAGTTAGTAGCTTTGTCGACCAACCGGCTTTGCGACAACCACGGCATCATCTCGCGCAACCTGGCGCCGACTCGTTCGATCGGATGTTCACGAGCTTCGTCTTCGAGTTGTTGAAAGCGCGGACGGCCATCGCGAGCTTCCCGCATCCAGTCTTGCGCAAACGCGCCTGACTGAATATCGGCAAGCAGAGTTCGCATGCGAAGTTTCGTCTCGTCGTTGACCACGATCGGACCGCGCGTCATATCACCAAACTGCGCAGTGTTGGAAATCGAGTAGCGCATCTCGGAGATGCCGCCTTCGTAAAGCAAGTCGACGATCAGTTTCATCTCATGCAGGCATTCGAAGTACGCCATTTCAGCGGAGTACCCGGCTTCTGTCAATGTCTCAAAGCCGGCTTTGATGAGCGAGGTGAGCCCGCCGCAGAGAACAGCCTGCTCGCCGAAGAGATCCGTCTCCGTTTCTTCGCGGAAGGTTGTTTCGATAATGCCCGCGCGACCACCGCCAATGGCGGACGCGTAGGCCAGTCCGATCTGCCGTGTGTCGCCCGTTGGATCCTGGTTCACAGCGACCAAGCAGGGAACTCCCGCGCCGCGCTTGTACTCACTGCGCACGAGATGGCCCGGACCTTTTGGCGCGACCATGAAAACGTTTGCGCCGGCAGGCGCCTCGATGAATTTGTAGTGAATGGAGAAGCCGTGAGAGAAGGCCAGATACTTACCCGGCGCGATCGACTCGGCGACTTCGCGCGCGTAGATCTCTGGCGCCAGCTCATCCGGCACGAGCATCATGACGATGTCGGCCTCGGCGGCGGCCTGGGCCACCGGCAACACTCTCAATCCGGCGTTTTCAGCTTTTCGCCATGAAGGGCTGTTCGCGCGCAGGCCGACGACGACGTTGCAACCGGAATCATTCAGGTTATTTGCCTGCGCAAATCCCTGGCTGCCGTAACCAATGACGGCGATCTGTTTGTCGCGCAGCAGTTCAGGCTTCACATCCTTGTCGTAGTAGATATTCATCTTCGTCCCTTTCTTCACCGGCTGCGAGCCGGTTGATGGCGATGTGCCCCGTCCGGGTGATGTCTGTGATTCCGATCGGCCGCAGCAACTCGACAAACGTGTCGACCTTCTCCTTGTTGCCTGACGCCTCGACGATCATTTGCGTGTGCGAAATGTCGACGACCTTAGCCCTGAACACGCTGACGAGACTCAGGACCTCTTGCCGTGCCGTGCCCGCTGAAGCCTCCACTGTGATCAACGCCATCTCGCGTTCGATGTGCGGCCGCGTGGTGACGTCGTGCACTTCGCGCACGCGCGCCAGGCGTTCGCACTGCTTCACGATCTGATGGATTGTGCGATCGTCGCCGTGGGTGACGATCGTTACGCGTGACCAGTTTGGGTCCAGTGTCTCGCCGACGGAGATGGTCTCGATGTTGAAGCCGCGAGCGCTGAAGAGACCGACGATCCGCGAAAGCTCGCCGGGCTGATCGGCAACGATTATTGAGAGTGTGTGACGCATCGGTTACACACCTTCGCTTTGTAGGATCATGTCGCTCGAGCTGGCGCCCGCCGGCACGATTGGGAAGACGTTCTCCTCTTTCGAGATGACGACGTCCACGACGACAACGCCTTTATGGGCGAGTGCTTCAGCAAGCACATCGTGAACCTGGTCCGGCCTCTCGGCGCGCAGGCCTACGGCCCCGAACGCTTCGGCGAGTTTCACAAAGTCAGGCGCAACGGAGATGTCGACTTCTGAATAGGCGCGGTCGTAGAACATCTCCTGCCACTGCCGCACCATTCCCAGATAACCGTTGTTCATGATCAGGATCTTCACGGGCAGCCCGTATTGCACCGCGGTCGCCAATTCCTGGTTAGTCATTTGAAATCCGCCGTCGCCGACGACTGCTACGACGAGTTGCTCCGGAAATGCGAGTTGTGCGCCGACGGCGGCAGGGAGACCGAAACCCATCGTTCCGAGACCGCCGCTGGTAATCAGTTGCCTTGGTCGATTGAACGGATAGAACTGGGCCACCCACATCTGATGTTGGCCCACGTCGGTGGTGATGATCGCTTCGCCATTCGTCAGTCGATGTAACTCGCGAATTACTGACTGCGGTTTGATCTGGTGCGGTGAGCCGCTGAAGCGCAGCGGCTGTGATTGCTGCCACTGGCGTATCTGTTCCCACCAACGCTCCAGCGAGTGCCGGCCATTGTGTTGCCCGCTCAACTCGAGAAGCTCAGCCAGCGCGTGTCGTGCATCGGCAGCAATCGAGAGAGTCGGAGCTACGTTCTTGCCGATGTTTGCGGGATCGATATCGATGTGGATTACGCGTGCATGCGGCGCAAAGGTCGCCAACTTCCCGGTAACACGATCGTCAAACCTGACTCCGACGGCGATCAGCAAATCGCTCTCGGCCACAGCCGTGTTCGCCGCGTACGTTCCGTGCATGCCGAGCATGCCGAGGCAAAGTGGATGGGCAGAAGGGAACCCGCCGAGTCCCATTAATGTCGGCGCAACAGGCAAACAGAATCGCTCGGCAAACATTCGCAGTAGTTCATCAGCGCCGGAGTTGGCGATTCCGCCGCCGACGTACAATACCGGTCGTTTGGCGTTCAGAATCGCATCGAATGCCCGTGTGATCGGCATCGGATCCGGTCGCGACGCTGCGGTGGAGAAGGGAAAGCCCACATGGTCGAGGCGGGAATAAGTTGATCTGGCGGCGGTGACGTCCTTGGGGATGTCGATAACGACCGGACCCGGACGTCCTGAGCGCGCGAGATGAAATGCTTCACGAACGATTCCAGCGATGTCGCTCGCTTCTCGAACCAGGTAGTTGTGCTTCACACACGGACGCGTGATGCCGACGGTGTCTACTTCCTGAAATGCATCTGTTCCGATGAGATGTTTGGGCACCTGGCCCGTTATTACGACGATGGGTGTCGAATCCATGTAGGCGTTGGCGATACCTGTGACGGCGTTGGTTGCGCCCGGACCTGAAGTGACGAGCACGACGCCAACGCGGCCAGACGCGCGCGCGTATCCTTCCGCCATGTGTACGGCGCCTTGTTCGTGCCGCACGAGATAGTGAGTGATGCGGTCGCGGGCTCGCCACAGTTCGTCATAGATATGCAGGACCGCGCCTCCGGGGTAGCCGAAGATAGTATCGACTCCTTCGGAGACGAGCGCGTCAACCAGGATCTCGGCGCCTGTCGCTCCCTGCGCCTTGGTCTGGTTTGCAACGGTGTCTTTAATCAGTGGCTGAGCAATCATCGGTTCACTCGCTCTGCGGGACGGGAATGTAGCGTTCCATGGTGCTGCTTGTAAAATTTATTCTTTTAAGCGCATTATAAATTTTCTTCATTGGCGAATTGTGGTAAATAGTTGGGCGATGGAAATGGCCCAGTTGGAATATTTCATGCGCGTGGTGCAGGAGAAGAGTTTCTCCAAGGCGGCGGCTCGGGTTTTTCGCACGCAACCGGCCGTGAGTATTGCGATTCGACGGCTCGAGGAGGAGATAGGATTGCCGCTGCTCGAGCGCAACCAGAAAGTACCGGTGCTCACCGAGGCAGGGAAGGTCGTCTACGACTATGCGCAGCGTATTCTTGGCCTGCGGGATGAGGTGAACCAGGCGATCAGGGAGTTGCAGAGTCTCAAGTCGGGACGCGTGCGCGTCGGCGCCAACGAGAGTACGTCGTTGTATCTATTGCCGGAGCTTATTCTGACTTACCGGCAGCAGTATCCTGATGTGAAGGTCGAAATATTTCGTCGCGCGTCGAGCCGGTTAACGAGGGAATTGCTGGACCGCAACATTGACTTTGCGTTAATGGCTTTTGAGCCGGTCGATCGCGAGCTGGATGCGTTTCCAGTGCTGAGGGATGAGCTTGTTTTGATAATGAGTCCGAAGCATTCGTTAGCTGGACGTTCTTCGGTGAAGATCAAGGAACTGGGGAACGAGCCGTTTGTTGCACACAACGTCAATTCGGGTTCCCGCTTCAAGGTAATAGAGGCGTTTTCGACGCAGCATACGCCGCTTAATATCACGCTTGAACTGGACACGATTGAGACCATTAAGCGATTCGTGCAGAAGCGCATCGGGCTGGCTTTTGTGCCACGCATGTGCGTTCGCGAAGAGTTGGAGCGAGGCGCGCTGGTGAGCGTTCCGGTCCGCGGCCTGACACATAACCGGACCCTCTGGGCGGCCCATCGCCGCGGCACCCATTTGTCACCGGCCGCGGCCGCCTTCCTGGCGTTACTGCGCAAACGGACAGCTATCACCGACATAAGATGACTATATCAACAAACGACAGCATGAAAGCTCGCGGACGGCTCGTCATAGCGTTCGGCTGTGTTCTTTTGATCCTTTCACTCGCTACTCTTAATGGAGACTCGAAAGCGTTGTCTGCAGAATCAGCACTGTGCGCGACGCAGGGGCCATCACCGACTCCGGCTCCCATTCGCGAACCCGATGGTCCCAATCCGCTTCGACGTTTCTTGTTGTGGACTATTCAACCCGTTGCGCGTCTATTCAAGAAACCGCCGCCGGCATGTAGACTGCCACCGATCGTGATGATCACGTCGTCGACCTCATTGATTACGGTTTGTCCTGTGGACCAGTGGAGCCCGACCTGTTCGAAGAGTTCCGAGGTGACGCTGTGGGCGAATGCCACCGCTCCCAACGGAGAGATGCGACTGTATACATGGAGCGTAACAGGTGGCCGTCTTAAGGGCGAAGGTCGCAACGTGACTTGGGATCTCAGCGGCCTACCGGAAGGAACCTATACCGCTACCGTTGAAGCTAACGACGGTCATCAACTCACGCCCACCGCATCGGCGTCGGTGACAGTCGCTCACTGTCAGAACTGTACGACCGTAGTTATGCCGTGCCCAACCATCTCCGTCAGTTGTCCGCGTGAAGCCGACCGTAAGCAGCGGGTGGTGTTTGAGGCGACCGTTTCCGGTGGCCCCGCGGAGATACAGCCAACTTACAAGTGGAGCATAACGGCCGGTCAAATTCTCAGCGGCCAGGGCACGTCGAAGCTCACGGTCGACGTCTCGGAATTCAGTGGCAAATCAGTAACTGCGGCCGTTTCTATCGGCGGTGGCTACAATCCCTCCTGTCCTACGACGCAGGCATCCTGCACGATCACGGACCTACAATAAAACTAGTTTCATATAGCCGGACGCCTCAGCAGAGCACCGCAATTCGCCCACCTGTCGCGTCTGATAATATATATTATGTTATTCAGGGCTTTGCCTTTTTAATGGTGATTAAAATGGAAACTGTCGATCCTGCCTAAAAAATCAAAATGACTGCAACGCACTTGAAAGCACGCGGACACGAGCGTAGTCTTTCGCCGCCGGAGACGGCGGAAAGGACGTGGCGCGGCATGAGACGGAAAGAGGCGTTGCAGCAGCTTGATTTAGGACAAATCGTTGCTGAGTTTGAAAATGACCTAAAGAGCTATTTTGTCGAAACGGAAACCTTTCGCGCCCTGATTAAGGGAAAGGTTGACATCGTCGCAGGCGATAAAGGAACCGGCAAAAGCGCCCTTTTTAGAATACTGCGCGAACGCTATACCGAGGTGCCGGAGCTGCACGACGTTGAGGTCGTGGCCGCTTTCAACGCAAGCGGCGACCCTGTCTTTAAGCAGCTCACGGCGAGAGAGGCGCTGACTGAAGCCCAGTATCGATCAGTTTGGAAAACCTACGTTCTTTCGCTGGCCGGAAACTGGTTGCTAAAACTATACGAGGGTGATTGGACCCCGAGCATGACAAGGCTGGACGTTATGCTTCGGCGTCTCGGAATTAGAGAAGTTGATGATACGCCGAGAGGGGTTTTCACTGGCATTGTAAATCTACTGAAGCGTCTCACTTCGCTGAAAAAAGCGGGCGTTGAGTTCTCGTTTGATGACGCCGGTATGCCAGTCACGACACCCCATGTAGAGTTCGGTGATTCGGTTTCTGAATCTGAACCAGTTGTAATTCAGCACGCAGAATCCCTGGGCTTACTTAACGACGCTTTAACGGAAGCGGGTTTATCGGTTTGGCTGGTATTAGATCGCCTTGATGAGGCTTTTGCTGGTTCGATCTTAACTGAAATCCCAGCCTTGCGGGCGCTCTTTAGAATTTACCTTGATCTGCTGGAATTTGATCGAGTCAGGTTGAAGATGTTCGTGCGACGGGATCTGTTTCGCAGGATTACGGAGGGCGGCTTTGTAAACCTAACCCACATTGACGCGAGAAAGGTAGAGATAGTTTGGGACGATGACGATCTGCTCAATTTGTTGATTCGACGCGTTCGAGCAAACGCGGAGTTTATGAGGACCGCAGAATTAGAAGGCAAATCAAACACGGAAATCTTTAAGGCGCTATTTCCTGACCAAGTAGAGGAAGGGTCACGACGGCCAAAGACGCTTCAATGGATGCTCTCGCGTATCCGAGACGGTTTAGATGTCAAGCCTCCGCGCAACCTAATCGATCTAGTAAAGAAAGCGCAGGAGGAGCAATTAAGACGCGAAGATCGGGAGCCACAAGAGTACGTGCCGGGCCAACCGCTATTTGACCCAGAGGCGATCAGAGACGCACATTCGCGCTTAAGCAAGGAAAGGGTCGTGGATACACTGTTAGCTGAATCAGGAGATGTAAAACCGTTCATCGAAATGTTTAGAGACGGTAAAGCCGAACACAACATCGAATCTTTACAGAAACAATTAGGGACGAACCCGTCTGCGACGAGAGGTTTTTTGCGAATGTTTTTGGATATGGGATTTTTAGAGCGAATTAAACAAAGCGACACATATAAAGTCCCCATGCTCTACCGTGACGGCTTGAATATCACGCAGGGCAAAGCATTCCAAGTGCCAGACGGAACACCGGACACAACAGAAGAAGATGATGAGATCTGATTTGACTGACTAGGTAGTAGCCGCCGTTTCTGCAAAGCTCGCGTCGATGCCCAACTCGTGAACGGATTGAATCACAACGCATAGATTGTGACAAAGAACCTTACACAATGCTTCGTTTACTTGTGCCGTTAGTGTCCGGCTCCGCAGCCGTTGGCCGAACTTCGCCTTAATCATGTGGAACGTCGTTTCGACGTTTGAGCGCTTGTGATAGTGCTGTAGAAACTCTGCACGATGAAGACTGTAGAAGTGGTACATGCGCGTCCAAAGTTCTGACTTTGGACCGTAGTCGTTTGAATGCGGGACTGAGTTTGATTTGAACGGGATGTAAGGGATCGCGCCGCGGCGAAGCGTTGTTAGCAAGTTCTCTGCCCCGAGATACGCTTTGTCGGCTGATACCTCTTTCATTTTGAATCCAGTCTCAGCCGTGCGGTTCACTAAGCCCTTGAAGTAATGATAGTCATGCGCGTATCCGTCGCTCACTTCTACGCTTGTTACGATGTTCGTTTTCACGCCGCACATAAGGTGCAACTTGAGCCACTGGCGACGGTCTTCTTTCGTGCCATATTTCACGTCCAGCCAGCGCATAAACTGCCCGGTGCTGAATCCTGAACTATCGACCGCGAAGTCTGATTCGATTGATTTGAGAGGCGCGGCGCTCAACGTGATCAGTTCATAGAGGTACGGTGTCAACGCTTCCGATTCGAGGTATTTGAACACGCTGTTATAGTGCGGCAAGTGCATCAGGTAGCCACGCGCTTTCGCTTCCCTCAAATCCGTTTGAAAGCGACGCCCTGAGATCGTGCTGTAAATCTTCGTCACGCTTGAAAAGATGATGTCGGACAAACATAGCGGCGGTCTGCCCTTGCCTTGGCGTTGCACGGGCTCAGGCAGGTTTTTACAAAGTTCATAGAGTAAGGCTTGCAGTTCTGACTTCTCGTGCGTCTGAGCGTAGTTGTAGGCTTTCCAGTCCTGCGTGTAGGTCTGTTGCGTGACTTTGACTGTCTCAGTAACAACCGTGCGCCCGTCTGAGGTAGTCTCGCGCATCATCACGTATTCAACGGCGATCACATGCTTGCAGGGCGCTTGCCGAAACTCGAAGTCTGGACAAGTGCAACGCGGCGCTTGTGGATCGGGATTGACTTTGTATTCGCCGTGGCCGACTTGAGACGGAACAATCCAGGTATTTCCTTTGCGGGTAAGTTTAGAAGTGGCGGCGATCTGGAGTGCTTTGATTTCGCGTTCGGAGAGCTGTCGTTCGGTCATTGTGTTCCCTTGCCTTTTGGTTAAGCAATGGCTCACAATGTCTTTGCGAAGTCACTCGTGAGCAATCGCGTTTGATTTTCAATGGCCCTGTCGGTTGTTATCAGCAACTGGCGGGGCTTTCTGTTTTCAGTAAATCAATGCAAGCATGAGCAGGAAATAATGCTTGCATGATAATGGTTCTAGGGTTAGGATGCAAGCATTATTTCTCGAAAGGATGCTAGCAAAATGACAGGTGAGATTTCCGGTCGAGCAAAAGGCGCGAAAGCGTTAGCCGAAAAGATGACGCCTGAGGAACGAAGGGAAAGAGCCAAGAAAGCGGCCATTGCGCGTTGGGGTGAAAGGCTTCCTACGGCAATCAACAAGGGTAACTTCAAGGAGGAATTCGGTTTTGATGTTGACTGTTATGTCCTCGATGATGAAAACAAAACAGCGGTCATACACCAACGCGGCATGGGTGCGGCTTTGGGGTTTAGTAAACAGAGCGGCGCTAGGTTTCCGAGATTCATCAACGGCAAAAGCATTTCTCCGTACATAGGTCCCAGCCTGCGCGAAAAACTTGAGAATCCCATTGTTTTTCAAGGTCCTGACACTAAAGTCGGGGACCCCTCAGTGGTAAAGCTATACGGCTTTGACGTAACACTCCTGATTGATGTTTGTAAGGCCATAGTGAAAGCGGAGACCGAAGGTCAGTTAACAGCCAATCAGCAACTCATTGCGCGTCAAGCTCACGTAATTCTAAACGCGTCAGCCAAAGCTGGAATTAAGGGTTTGGTTTATGCGTTGTCAGGTTATGACGCAGCAAAAGAAGAGGTCATTGCCGCGTTTAAGATGTATGTTCGTCAAGAGGCCCGAGAATACGAAAAGGAGTTTCCGCCTCAACTGTACGCGCAGTGGTATCGCTTGTACGGACTCCCAAAACCGGAAAGAAACCATCCGTGGAAGTTTAAGCACCTGACGGTCAATCAGGTATACGTTCCGCTGGCGCAGAGTCACGGGAAAATACATCAACTAGCGGTGGCGCAAAAAGCAGCTAGTGGGGATCGGAACAAAAGGCTGCATCAATTCCTCAGTGAGATTGGCGTTAAAGCCTTACGCACGCATTTAGGTCAACTGCTTGGCATCTCTCAGGTATCGAAGAACCAGCAGGAATATGAAAAGCACGTCAAGACCGTGTTTGGAAGTCAACAAGAGTTTGACTTTGGGGATTCTGATTCTTAGACCTTGCACAGATGAAACAATGTCTCTATAGTGACCGAACCCGCTAGGGCGGGACTGGCAAGTGCTACCAACACTCGCCAATCCCTTCACAGCCGAATCCTGTTTGAGAGGAATCGACCATGCAAAACAATCGTAACACTGACATTCAGAATCTGCCCCTTGACGCTGAGGACTGGGAAGTAGCCCTAGAACCTTACGCGGACAATCCGGGCGCGGCGCTTTCGTTGGGATCTCTTTTGATGGTCCTGCGAAGCTATCTCATGACTAAACCACGCCAGATCGAAGTCGCTATTGAGGGGCTAGATTGCGCGATGGAAGTCTTGTTTCCTTACACCGAATTTCACGAGGTTTCTTTTGTCCTGTTCCGCAGACTAGCGGACGGGCAACTTACTCGTGATGAAGAAAAGGTGTTAGAAGCACTCGGAATCCGTTATTAAGCCGAGTAATTCAATTAGGGAAAGGGACGTAAGTCATGCGTGATACACCGCAACGAATCGCGCCGAAGTTAAAGGCAATCCGTGAACATCTCGGCGTTAGTCAGACCGGGATGAAACAGTTGCTCAACTTCGACGGCGACTACACTCGGATCTCGGAATTTGAACTAGGTAGACGGATGCCGCCGTTAAAGGTGCTCTTGTCGTATTCGCGGGTTGCACGAATCCCGCTGGAGGAAATTGTCGATGACGATCTCGAATTAACGATCTGAATCAGCTAAATCGGCCCTTTGAGTAAAACTCATCGACCGCGATTCGCGGTGTGATGAACGGTCAAAATGATTTTTACTGAAACTGGCGGATTAAAATGGTAACTCTCAATTTATAGGCAAAGCCGTTATTCAGTTATTCAGTTATTCGGTTATTCGGGGCTTTGCCTTTTTAATGGTGATTACCCCTCTTTTGATCCAAAAATCAATTTGACTGATGCTTGCCGTTGGATTGAGCAGTGTTCTTATACTTGGGTGGAATGCCGCCCACCACAAATATGTGCCGCTCGTCGCCCGAGAACGCGATCAAGTGCGGCTGTCCGATGTTACCCATTTCAATGCCGATCTGCGCGTCGTCCGGGAGTTCCGCTAACCATTCGAGTAATGTTTTTTGTCAACGGCCATTTCGGTTCCTCCAATACGAAGGGCGCTACCGACACCCACCTATCGAATAGCGCCCTTTAGTGACGCTACCGCGCAGTTGGGAAACCGCAGTAGCGTCTCTGTAAGCGTCGCCAGACCGTTTGCCCCCTCTCGGTCGGCAACGCTCACGTTTCAGGGCGTCGAGCGTATGGTGAGGTCACTCCGTGGTGAGGTCACAAACTCCGACGCCCTAGCCTCATGCGTTACTGGGCCGCATGAAGCTGTCTCAAATCTCAGGAATCTTCTCTGCGTAAAGCTGGCCTATGATTGCTGCCACAAGGATGCGCTTCAACAAGACTTCAAGCGACACGCTGAGGTTGTTGGCCCACTCGCGCAGGAATTCCCAGTCTCGCGGTTGAATGTCGTTAGGAGTAAGTTTTACTGTGGCGTAAGGCGTCTCGCCGTGAGTGCTCGTGATAGTATTATCCAGCATGGTCGATTCCTCGCTTTGAACAGGTTAGGAGTCGGCTGTGTAAGGGTTGGCGAGTGTTTGCGCACTTGCCAGCCCGCTCTTTTTGGTGGGTGGGTGCGGGCCACTATAGGAGCACGGCTTTCGCTTGTCAAGGAAATTATCGTGAGCGCAAGACAATTTTTCTTGAATGGTATACTTGGGCCATGAAGGTCATCAATACGGCAGAGGCAGCGAGGCGGTTAAGCGTCACGCCTGACAGAGTGCGGAAGATGATTGAGGCCAAGCGCCTGAAGGCTACAAAATTCGGAAACGTGTGGATGATCGATCCGAAAGACCTTGACGCGGTGAAGGATCGGAAAGTGGGCAGACCGCGCAAGGCACGCAAGACCACTAAAAAATAAATCTCACGGGCGGCTTACTATGCCGCTATGAACACTATTACATTTCCCGTCAACCGAGATACAAAAGGATTCACTAAACTGCGAGACGTTGATGCTTTCATCCGAGAGCATCACAACGACAAAGAAAACCTCATCGTGCAGATCAATCCCGCCGGGGCGGGCGATGCCTTTGCCGACTACCTAGAGGCGGCTGGCTTTCAAGTCCGGCGCATTCCTTGAGGTCGAAAACTCGAACCCGAATCGCGCATCATAATTGTCTTCTATGTCTTCGGTGTAAACGCAGATCTTGTGTTTTGATTCGTTATTTTCCACCGACCATAAAATGTGCTCTACGCTCGTAACGCGCAGCATGGTGTCGGCGTCTGCGTCGTGAAACATACCGGGATTGATGATGTCGCCCTTGCTGATGGACAGGAAGGGCATTTCTGACTGGAAGTAAGCCCAGACATTGCCAGAGCTACCGGGGTAGTAGATTTCGACAGAGTATTTTTGCTTCATGGTGAGGCGGCTTATATCACGCCGCTAGATGCGGTCTCAACCTCTAAGCCGCTTCCTCACTTGCAAAATCTGTCTCAATTCCTAGTTCGTGCTGCGACTGGATCACAACACAAAGGTTGTGGCAAAGCACCTTGCAAAGCGCCTCATTGATCTGCGCTGTGAGTGTCCGACTGCGTAACCCGCTGACCAAACTTTGCCTTGATCATGTGAAAGGTCGTTTCGACGTTTGATCGCTTGTGATAGTGCGTCAAGAATTCTTCGCGCCGTTCAGTATAGAAATTGTACATGCGCGTCCACAGTTCCGACTTTGGGCCGTAGCTGCCGCGTGAGTGCGGTACTGAATTGCTCTTGAACGGAATGTAGGGGATCGCGCCGTTGCGAAGCGTCGCCAGTAGATTCTCTGCGCCGAGATAAGCCTTGTCGGCGCTTACCTCTTTCATCTTGAATCCGCTGTCCGCTGTGTGCTGCACCAAAGTCTTGAAGCGGTGATAGTCGTGCTCGTATCCATCACTGACTTCGACGCTCGTCACGATGTTAGTTTTCACGCCGCACATCAGGTGCAGTTTGAGCCACATGCGCCGATCCTCTTCCTTGCCGTACTTCACATCTAGCCAGCGTTTGAATTGGCCCGTGCTGAATCCACTGGAGTCAACGGCGAAGTCTGTCTCAACCGACTTGAGCGGCGCGGCACTCAACCTGATCAACTCGTACAGATAAGGTGTGAGCGCTTCGGATTCCAAGTAACGGAACACTGAGTTATACGCAGGCATCCGTGACAGAAAACCACGTCGGTTTGCTTCCTGCAAATCACTCTGAAAGCGACGGCCCGAAACGGTAGAGTAAATTTTGAATGTACTGGCAAAGATGATGTCAGCCAACGACAGGCGCGGCCTGCCACGCCGTTGCTCAGGCTCAGGAAGCGCTCTGCATAGCTCGTACAACAAAGCCGTAGAGGCGGTCTGAAGGGCGGGCCTGCAAGGGCAGCTAATATGACCGCAGAAGAACGAAGCGAGAGCGCTCGAAACGCTGTAAAGGCGCGTTGGGCGAGAGTTAAGAAGAAAAAAGTTCGCAAGAGTTAACACCCGGTGCTAAGTCGCGCAAAGTGTTGTAGATGAGATATTAACTCGTAAGTGGCAACTGTAGTTACCACTTGGCGCTTGGTTTTTTTCACATTTAGGGGCTAGACAAACAACCTTTTGTTGTTACTATTGCTGCGTTCGTTTTTTGAGATTGGGCTTTAATTAACCAGATACCGAGGCCCGCAGAGTTTTCCGTCATGGTCTTTAGACGGAAAAGCCCCGAGACGTTCTGAGCGTCTCAGGGCCATTCTGAAAAGGAGGTAACAGTATGCGCTGTTACATTCCTGTCGGTTGGGTGATGATCGTTATCTTTACCGGAGACGCGATCATCATCCTGCTGGTGCCGATATAGCCCCTTCGGGGGCCATATCAAAGGCGGGGCCGAGTCTTTAAGATCGGCTCCGTCTTTTTGTCAAAAACCGCTGATAGCGTTCTATCAAAAGAGCTTTAAGTCTACTGCCACCTAGGGGTAACATAATCTAAAACCGAGCGTATATTAAGCCTTCGCTATAGCGAATGACAAATGATATTTCTTACATTTTGTAAGATATATCGAACAGCCGGTTGTTAACATGCATGTTAACACTTGCTACTAAAAGAGTTATGGACATGCATGTCAATAGGAAAAATTTCGCGTCCGCGACGGCGGACAGCCTGTCCGGGATAACGGACGGGATGGTCCAATTGATTCACTCAGTGGAAAATCCTTGTCCGACGTCGCGCTTCAAAGATCTTCGGTCAATCTGATTTTTGGATCAAAACAGATTTCTTAGGCAAAGTCGTTATTCGGGGCTTTGCCTTTTTAATGGCGATTATTACTGTAACTATCATTCCTACAGTAAAAATCAACATGACAGATGGGCAAGTCGGCGGGATGATGTTAGCCTGCGCGCATCAGATCCTCTAGTCCTGCCGAAACTGGAGATGGCCCGTGATCAGCTTCGCTTCGATGCCGGTCTTCTTAGCATCCGATGTTCTAACCGATTTGCTCTCAGTCGGTACTATTCTCGGGATAGTAGGCCTCGCCGGGGTAGGCCTAGCCTTGCTTAAAAAGCATTGGTATCGGGCAGCTCAGGTTTTGTTTGGCGTTGCGACGTTGTTAGCCGACGCGAAGGTTCTTCGTTGGGCGCTGACTTCTGATTCTGGATTCAAGACGCGGGTCGGTTTTGGCTTACTAGGGATTCTTGGCTTTACCGCAACGGGCGCGTGGGCTGTATGGAAGGTGCAAACTGACATCAGCGACGAAAAAGCTGCCGATTCCTCAAAAGAGATTAGGGGCTTTTACGACCTGTTGACATTAGAGGAAAAGAAAGCCCTGCGATTCATTCTACCGTTGCGACGGTCACCCACTAATCTAACCAGTGAACAAACAACCGCATTGCAGAGCATTCAGGAAAAGACGGGCTTCGTCACACGTAACTACACGACAGGCTCTTACGAAGTAGACCCGCACCATATTGAGTCTCTTAGGATTCTGCTTTCGTCCGAACCACCCGACGCGCCAACTATTGATAAAGCCAGCGACAGACTGTGGATTACTTTGCGCGGTCAGAATGTAAGGTTTGAGAACCAGTATTTTCAGCGGGACGAGGGCTATCCTTTTGACGAGACTGTGACTGGCGGATCTCCGTTAATAGTTAAGCTGCGAAATCTAGAACCCCAAGTTGACGCCGTTGTATACGCGGGCGCACAAGCCGTTACGATAAAAGGAAACAAATTGGTTGACCCGCCTAAAAGATGGGACTCAAACCAAAGCGACCGCATGATTGAGATCGTAGATGAAAAACAGCGGGCGGTATTTCAGTTAGTTTTTGATGCGCCTAATCACATAACGGTGGACGGAGTATTCTCACCACGAGACAAGCCGGATCGACTAACGACGAGATTCAAGTATCCATCGAAGCAGTACCCCAGTGAGTACAAGTTAAGAGAATGATTCCGTCGCAAAAGTCGTTTCGATTCCCAACTCGTGAACTGATTGAATCACAACGCACAGGTTGTGACATAAGACTTTGCATAGCGCCTCATTGATCTGCGCCGTGAGGGTTCGGCTTCGTAACCGTTGACCGAATTTCGACTTAATCATGTGGAACGTAGTTTCGACATTGGATCGTTTGTGGTAGTGCTGTAGAAACTCGGCGCGGTTAAGCGCGTAGAAGTGGTACATCCGCGTCCATAGTTCTGACTTTGGCCCATAGCTGCCGCGTGAGTCTGCAACCGAATTGATCTTGAATGGAAAACAAGGAATCGCGCCGCGTTGCAGCGTCGCGAGCATGTTAGTCGCCCCGAGATAGCCCTTGTCGGCGCTTACTTCTTTCATTTTGAATCCGCCATTTGCCGTGCGATCAACTAGACCTTTTGTAGAACGGATAATCATGCGCGTATCCGTCACTGACTTCCACGCTCGTTACGATGTTCGTTTTGACGCCGCACATAAGGTGCAACTTGAGCCACTGGCGACGGTCTTCTTTCGTTCCATTTTCACGTCCAACCAGCGCATAAACTGCCGGAGTTTGGTTTTAAGATGATCAGGAAGCGGTCGTTATTAAGCTTTCCCTCAAAACTCACTTCAGAACGTCAAGCCAATCTGCCCCTGAAATGATCGGGGAGACACGAAATGTGTTCCGCTGAATGTTGATTGAAAGTTGTAAAGTGCTTCCTTGTTTGTCAGGTTAAGAACGTTGAAGCGCAGGGTTACTTTGGTTCGATCCGTCCGGAAAAGATTGTCAGTCCCCGCGCTAAAATCAAACAGGTGACGAGGCGCAATTCGAGGCGGATTGGTATCGTCATTTTCAGTGCCGTCTGCGGGAATACGTACTCGCAACGCACCGCGATTCGGATCGCTGCACTCAGTAATTGCCTGTGTTGGAGTGGCGAAGGTGCTGCCACAGAACAGCCCGATTTGTGCTTGTTGATCTGCCGAGAAGGTTAAAGCAGTAGCAAAATCCGGCACTGCACCCGACACCAAGCCGCTATCGTAACGCCAGGTAAAAGCGACGTATGGTAACAGCCGTTTCCATCGTTCGAATTGATACTGCAGGTGGGTTGTCTGCTGAAAAATCTGATCGTGATCGATGCGGAACACGCCTGCCGGCAAATCAGAATTAAAGAACAGCCCGCCGCTCTCCGGTGGGAAGTAACGCGCTCTCGTATGACCAGCGACGATGAAAGCTGACAGCCCTTTATAGTTCGTCAGGTTCAGGCGAGCACTGACACCATCCACTTTTGATTTGTCCCAGGAAATCGGGAACGTGACCGATGTATTGAAGAGCACGTTGAAGTCGTAGGCATTGTTGGTGTGCTTATAGAAGTAATCGCCATCGAGAACGAGATGACTTCCCAACGCTTGCTGGAATCCGAAATTGAATTGGTTTCGTCGGCCCGGTTTGAGTGGGAGATTACTGGCATCGCCTAGAATGCCGTTTCCTAACCCGCCGGACCCGGTTGCGCTCGACAAGATCAAGTTCTCATTGTATGGAGTTTCAAAATTGCGTGTGTATGAACCCCGCAATATGGTGTTCGTTCTCTTAATCAGATAAGAAACACCGAGACGCGGCTGCAACGCTTTGCCGTGAGTGATTCCATCATAATTATCGAAGCGCACCCCTAATAGAATAGTAGCGTTTCCGAGTGTGAGACTGTCTTGAGCAAACAACGCCTCCTGTTTAATGTCGGTGTGACCATGAAAGGCGAACGGACTTCCGCCTCGAGTAAGGTCAAACGGCAACAGGCCAGGTAAAAACTCTGGACTCTCTGGATCGTTGAACTCTGGATCAGTAATGCCGAATTGGAATCCTTCGGTTAAAAACGTATGTGAGAATTGAGCGCCGAATTTCGCATTATGCCTTCCCTTCACATACGGCAGATCTGATTTGATCCCAACATTATTCAACCTGCGCGATTGGTTAAAAGTTACCGGCTGGTCAGAAAAAGGATCCGGACTGTTGAAGTACTTGACGTTGTCTAACCGGTAGTATGGATTAATCGAGAGTACTGTCGTCGGGCTGAAAATGTGTACATAACCGGGAGCTATGTTGATTGAGTTAACCAATTGCCTCTGGTCTTGCCCAAAAGCTTGCTGATCGAATTCATTCGGAGTCTCGAACCTGTTGCGCGCCACAAACAAATTCAAGTGAAACGTATCTTTGGAATTTGGGCTATAGTCGATTCGATCGAATAAGTTGATGGCCCTGCCCCGGTCATGCAACACGGTAAATTCCGGCGCATCAAGAAAACGCCCCGAGTGGTCGAAATTGAAAGCCACGAAATTTCCAACCTTCGCGTTGCCGTAGGCCAGGGATGCGTCCTCGTGAGTCGTACCGAAACTTCCGTAGAGTGTATTGAAACTGCCCGTCGGTTTTCTTTGATTCAGGCCGGAGCGAGTCACCGCATTAATTACCAGACTCGTCTTATCGCCAAATTCAGCGGGAGCCGCTCCCGTTACAACTTCCAGCGATTGAATGGCATTGATCGGGATCTGCGTCGAGAAGGCTTTGCTTTGCTGATCCGAGATCGGCTGGTTATCTAATGAAATATTCACTTGGGCGTGATCTCCGAGTGGGTGCATAAATCCATTCGAGTCAGCGACCACACCAGGAGCAGCAAGCGTGACGGCGTCGCTCAAGCCGTTGGCTGGAGATCCGACCGGTAATTTTGTTAGCAAATTCTGGTCGACATCTGTGTGAGAAGAAGGAACATTTTCCAGAACGTCAGCGCCACCGGTGGTGATAGTGACTGTTTCAGTGGCGCCACTGATTGCAAGCGCTACATCAATGTTAACCGGTACCGCGGAACGCACGTTCAACGTCTGTTGCGCGGGGCCGAAACCGCTGGCCTGTGTAGTGACTACATAAGTGTTAAAAGGCACGTTGTTGAAATGGAACGTGCCGTCAGTACCTGTAGTCGTCGTTTGCTTGTATGACGTGACAGCGTTTTCGATCGTTACGTTAGCATTGGGAACGACCGCATTATTCGGATCGCGCACAGTGCCACTAACAGTTCCCGCCGTCAATGATTGACCAAAAGCCGTGTAGCTTAGGCCCACTATTAACGGTAACAAGAATATAAATCTAAACCGATTGAGAAGAATGACGTTACGGATCATGGCGTTTACCTCGCAAATTGAAGCAGCGGATTATGACTTGATTAGACCTCGTGGAGAGGATCGAATAAGTCGATTAGTTCGCGTGGTCCACAGTTAGATCTGCGGGCGAACCGTTGAGCTGAACAATTAGAAGGTAATCGGAGGAGCTCGGCCTTGAAGGATACCCCGAGTTTTGGAAACAAAAGAGGCTGAGAGTTGTCGGCTAACGAAGGCCGTTACCGTGATCGCCGGGAGTATTACTGGTGTGAAGATTTCGGCGTTCGATAACGTTCGCTGAAACTGGCAGACGACACAGTCGCCGGACCGAACAGGATCCTGCGTCGTCGAAGATGGAACGTTGATTTTTGCTGAGGCGTTCGTCTCAGTGAAGGAAAATATTTTTTGAGACGGATTCGGTGAAAGATTTCCGTGCCGGTGCGTTAATCCGACTGTAGAAGTAAACCCGACGAGGACTAGCAGTACATAAGCCACCGCACGGAAGCGACCCGCGCGCGGCCGAGGATTAACAAAATCAAGCTTCCACGTCATATTTCTACAAGAAACTTGGACCCCTGGATCCGGCTTACAACTTAGTATCGCAATTCCGTAATGTCAACACGAAAGTGGCTTAGATTCGTCTGCATTTCTGCCAGAGATTCAATTAGCTTGACATGCGCTCCTTACTCACATCTGAGCGCCTTCATCGGATCCACTCTCGTTGCGCGTCGTGCAGGCAGATAACAAGCGAGCATCGCTACGCCTATCACGAAGAGCACCACGCCAGCGAAGGTCGCTGGATCGGTTGCCGTCACGCCGTACAGCAGACTAGCCAGCAGGCGCGTCGCAGCCACCGCCAGCATCAACCCAATCACGGCTCCAATTAAGGTTAGACCCATGGCCTGCTTGAAGATCAGCTTTATGACGTCGCGGGTCTCTGCTCCCAGGGCCATCCGCAACCCGATCTCACGCGTGCGTCGTGACACTGAGTATGACATCACGCCGTAGACTCCGATCGCCGCGAGCAGCAGACCAAGCAAACCGAAAACTCCCAACACCGCCGCGCCCGTGCGCGCCGACCACGATGCGAGGCTCACAGTTTCCGAGAGCGGTTGCAGGTTTTGCGGCGGCAGGTTTTCATCGAGCGCCGCAACTTCACGCCGCACCGCGGCGGTTAAGCCGCGAGGATCGCCGTCCGTGCGTACAATCAATGACGCATTAGCAGAGTAGTTCTGCGCGAACGGCCGGTAGATGGTAGGTTCCGGTTCCCTGTCGATCCGATTGAAGATGTTATTTCTCGAGTCTTTGGAAACGCCAATTACTTCACACGAAATTAAACTCGATCTACCGACACGCAATCGTTTGCCCAACGCCTCGCCCGGTTCTTTGATCTCGGGCCACAATCGGCGCGCCAACCTTTCGCTGACGATTGCTACCGGAGGAGAGCTGATCGTGTCCTGCGCAGCGAAATCTCGCCCACGAAGAAGCGGCGTACTAATAGTCTCGAAGTATCGCGAGCCGACGGAAACATCGCCCGCGAACACTCGTTCGTTGGGCGAAACCTCTCGGTCTTCGGGAACGACCGGTGTGGACAGCCAGATAAAACCGAGCGGCAACAAATTGGTCACACTCGCCGTCTGCACACCCGGCAGCCCTTCAACTCGCTCGACAATTCGCTGGTAAAACTCTCGGCCTTGAACTTCGTTGTAGTGCTGAAGCCGCAGATTGAACGAAGCCGCCAGCACCTGATCCGGTTTAAAGCCCAGATCGATTTGCTGCGCGTAACGCAGGGTGCGCAAGAACAAACCCGTGCTGATGAGCAACGCTAGCGAGAGTGCGACTTGCGTGACAACGAGCGCATTGCGGAAATTCAACCAGCGCACGCGCGCGCCTTCCGCGTTGCTCTCATCCTTCAAAGCCGGAAGAACGTCGGGCTTGGAGGCCTGCAACGCCGGGACGAGACCAAAGATCACTCCCGTCGCGATGGCCAGCACGAACGTAAACGCAAACGTGCGGACGTCAAATGACAGATCGAGAGTAAAGGTAAATGGAGGTGGAAACGGTGGCTTGAAAGCCATCAACAGTTGATTGATCCAGTACGCCAGGAACAACCCGACAGTGGCGCCGGCGAGTGCCAGCAGCACGCTCTCGGTAAGTAATTGACGAATCAATCGTCCTCGCGTTGCACCCAGCGCCAATCTCACAGCGACCTCTTTTCGGCGTGTTGCGGCACGCGCCATCAGCAAATTGGCGACGTTGGCGCAGGCGATCAGCAGCACCGCGAGCACCGTTGCGCCGGCCAGCCTCGACGACGTCGCGGCCATCTGCCGGATTGGACCGAGCATGATGCCTCGAGGGCTGAGCAGCCGGAGAGAGCGATCCTCATTAGGATTGAGGCGTTGCTCAGGCGGACGAGGATCGGACTGTTCCAGCTGGCGATTGATCGTTTCGAGCGCGGCCTGCGCCTGAATGAGCGAAACGCCGTGTTTGAGTCTTCCGATGGCGCCAAAGTTTTCATCCTGCCGGTTACCCAGAGGATCTTGCCGGGCTGGGCCGGGCGCCGACCTCATCGCGGGCGTCATCATGACGGGAATCCATAAACTGACTTTCATCGGAGGGGTCTCACCGTCGAAGCCGGCGGGAGCAATACCGACGACCGTGAACCGCAAGTTGTTCAAAACGATCGTCTGACCGACCAGTGTAGGATCGCTATTGAAACGAGTCCGCCAAAAGCTATTGCTGAGGATCACGACCGGGTGTGTCCCGGGCGTACGGTCTTCCTCGGGCAGGAACGGCCGTCCTAAGGAAGGCTGAATTCCGAGCACGTCAAAGTAATTTCCGGAAACCATATCGCCGAGCACGACTTCACTGCGCACGTTATTCCCGAAACTGATCGCCGCTTGTGTGTACAGCGCCAGATCCGACAAAACTTCGTTGCGTTCACGCAGAACCTTGAAATCAGGGTAAGAAAGTGGCGACCCTTGTCCCTCACCGCGCACGAGGAGGACGAGCTCGCCGGGCGCTTTGACTACGGGCAACGGTCGCAAGAGTAAGGCATCGACCAGGCCGAAGATCGCGGTGTTCGCTCCTATGCCCAGCGCCAACGTGGCTGCAACCACAAGCGTGAAGCCGGGGTTCTTGCGCAACATTCGCACGCCGATGCGAAGGTCCTGGACCAATTCCTCCAACCAGCGTGTCCCGCGGGCGTCGCGGCACATCTCCTTCACCTGCTCGGGACCGCCAAGAGCAAGACGCGCCTGTCGCTGCGCCTCCTCCGGACTGTAGCCCTGGCTAATCAGATCACTAGTATGCAGGTCCAGATGGTGGCGCAGTTCCTTTTCAAGTTGCTCTTCCTGCTGCCTTCGACGAAACAGGCGATGCCACCACGTCATCACGCACCTCCTTCAGACATTTTGAGAATCAGACTGACGGCTTGACTGAGGCGCTGCCAGCCTGCGGCTTCCGTTTCCAGTTGCGCCTGCCCTTTTCGCGTCGCGCGATAGAACTTGGCCTCGCGTCCGGTTTCGGTCAACTTCCAGTCCGCTTTCAAAAGCCCGCGGTTTTCGAGCCGGTGCAACGCGGGATAAAGCGAGCCTTGCGGCACCTGGACTACACCGCGCGATACTTGCTCCAGGCGTTGGGCGACTGCATAACCGTGAATCGGGCCAAGCGCCACAACTTTCAAGATCAACAAATCTAACGTGCCCTGGGGAAGATCTGATTTCGGCTTCACTGCTGTTACCTCCGTCTTCTACATATTAAAGAGCACTACGTGTAGAAGTGCAAGGTGTGGCTCGAGTGCGGTAATTATTTAGAGCTCGTTCGAGTCGGGTCTGTGCGAGCGGACGGAGTAAGTTATGCGACGACTCTCGATCAGGAGGAAGCATGACCTTCGCACACGACGGCTTAGTGGTCCCTCAACTCACTCCGAGCCTGTCATCGAGTAAAGGGCCACCAGTTTCGGCCGATGAAGACGCCGATCAAGCCAAAAACGAATAGAACAACAAACGGTAAATACCATGACAAGCGTCGCATTATAGTTTGCCGTCGACGGACATTCTGCTGTGCCTGCCATGGTCCAATTGGTTTAGCGATCTCTCTTTGCGGCTCTTTTTTAAAGAGCGCGACGAACTTCGCCGTGATTGATACATTTTCCACTTCCACTTTCTCCGGCGGCAATACGTCTTTCTCAAGCGCCACTAGACATAAGTCTCGAATTTCATTGAAGGCAGTTGAGTAGTGATGATTAAGAATGCCAAGTACGACGGCAAAGCACCCAACAACCGCTCCAGCCACTGCTAGGATCTGGTACAAGTCTTGGCTGGGGCTTTTTGGATCTGGAGATGGAACGCGGCTGATAGCAATACTAATGCCGACTGTGTATGCAACCAGTATGTATTGTGCAAGCGTGCGAATCTGCATCGTCAATACACTGTATTGCTGACAACATTTTGATCCTTGGTCGTAAAGATCCTTAATCGTTAATTCCTTCTTCTGCGCTTGTGATTCTGATTCGGGTCCTTGTAATTTGTCGCGCGTGAGTTCGGACATATTTCAATTCCTCCTTCTAGACTGATGCGGATGGTGGTGTGAGAGGATCGGCAGTATGGGAACCGGTTCCGTCGAAAGTCAAGGCGAAGGGCCAACGGTTACTTTCATTTATGAGGTAAAGCTGGCACAGGAAAACTGCGTTCAAGGCGGCCTGTCTTAACGCTCCATAGTTTAATGACACCTTCCGGGCCGGCGCCGGGCAGTAAACGATTGTCGGGGCTGAAGGCGATGCCGCTGATCTCGATAATTCGATCGAGGCTGCAAGAAGTAAGAACCTTTTCGTCGGGACTGAACACACCTTGTAACGACGTTAGTATGCCCATTGAAAGTGCGCAAAAGACGCCCGCTTGATGAATCCCAGAGTTTCACTGTGCCATTGAAGTTGCCCGTCGCGATTATCCGGCCGTCGTGATTAAATCCAGCGAGAAAAAGACGAAAAGCGAGTGGGATCATTTCTGTTCTCAGGGCTTACAATAACTGATGTAGCATTCCTCTGAATACGCGTGCCTTCAGTCAAATTGCTTTTCGCTCAGATATGCAACGACTCTCGATCAGGAGGAAGCATGTCCGTACTACACGACTTTCGCTATAGTGCCAGAACCCTCCTTAAGCGTCCCGGCTTCGTCATCACTATCACGTTGATTCTGGCGCTGGGGATTGGCGCGAACAGCACGATCTTTAGTGTCGTAGACGCCGTCTTGATGCGACCTTTACCTTATGAAGCTCCGGAGCGCATCGTGATGATTTGGGAAACCAATCAAAGCAAGGGCGTGCCCAGGTCGATTGTTTCTCCCGCCAACTTCCTCGATTGGAAGGAACAGAACAAAGTCTTTGACCACCTCGCAGCTCTCCGTTTTTGGTACTACACGGTGACTGGTTTGGGAGATCCTGAAAGATACCAGGGCGCGCGCGTCTCCGCAGACTTCTTTCCCTTGTTGGGTGTAAAGCCTGAGCTAGGACGCAACTTTGGACCAGAAGAAGAACAGGTGGGCCGCGATCACGTTGTCGTTCTAACTCACGCCTTCTGGCAACGGCGCTTTGGAGGCGATCGGAACATCGTCGGACGATCCCTGACAATCGATAATGAGCCCTTCACCATCATCGGTGTACTGCCGGCCAGTTTTCGTTTCAGCAGAGTTCTGAACGCTGAATTGGAACTGTGGATGCCGATTTCCTTCACGCCACAGCAACTCACGCGCGAAGATCGATCCATAACTGTCTACGGAAGGTTGAAGCAAGGCGTGTCGCTGGCCCAGGCCCGGGCGGAGATGGACGGTATCATGCGACGCCTCGAGCAACAGTATCCCGAAACCAATTCAGGCTGGACCGCGCAAGTGAATATCCTACAGGAACAAGCTACCGCGCCCTTCCGTCCCACGCTGCTCATTCTGATGGTGGTAGTTGGGTTTGTACTACTGATTGCATGCGGCAATGTAGCCAACTTACTGCTGACCAGGGCCACCACAAGGCAAAAGGATTTTGCGGTTCGCTTTGCACTCGGGTCCAGCCGTTCCCGCCTGATGAGGCAATTACTCATCGAGAATTTACTGCTCGCGCTTCTCGGCGGCGCAGCGGGCTTGCTGCTGGCTTACTGGGCCATCAATTTTCTGAATGTTATCGTGCGCGAGCGAGTTCCCTATTTAGACACGTTGGTTATCAATCGAAGCGTACTCGGGTTCACGCTAGTCGTCTCAGTTCTCGTCGGAGTCATCGTCGGCCTGGTTCCGGGACTGCGAGCCTCAAGACTAAATCTGCGAGACGCTCTGGCAGAAAGCGGCAGGACGTCGTCGGAAACTCCCGGTCATCGGCGACTGCGTAACCTCTTTGTTGTTCTCGAGGTCACGTTGGCGGTTCCGCTGCTGATCGGGGCCGGGTTGATGCTCAGGAGCTCTTTGCTGCTGCAAAACCTGGATCGAGGCATCGATATCAGAAACGTCCTTACTGCGCAGATCTCATTGCCGAAGACGAAATATGTTACTGCGCAGCAGACGGCGGAATTTTACCGGCAGACGCTCCAAAGGATTCAATCTGAACCGGAAGTGCTGTCGGCTAGCGCTGTTAACTTTCTCCCGCTAACAAATTTCGGAGATGCAACTCGCCTGACGATCGAAGGTCGTAACCCTTCGGCTTCCGGCCCAGAAATCACTGCGTCTTACCGGGTGATCGATCCAAACTACTTTCGCACGATGAGTATTCCACTATTGCGAGGACGATTTTTTACGGAGCAGGATAACGATGAGTCGCACGGTGTCGTCATGATCAATCAAACGATGGCCCGCCGCTATTGGCCCGACGAGGATCCGATCGGCAAACGCATCAAACCGGAGTTCCCTGCCGCGAAAGTTCCCTGGCGGCCAGCGTCAACCAACACCTGGCTGGCGATAACGGGCGTCGTGGGAGACGTGAAAGAAGCTGGAGTTAATGACGAGCAATCGGCGGAGATTTACCTACCGTATTTGCAGAATCCCTCGTCTCTGATGAACCTTTTAGTACGCTCAGCGTCTGATCCACTGCGCCTCGTTCCGGCTGTGCGCCGTCAAGTTCTGGCGGTTGACGGCGATCAACCCGTCTATAACGTCAGCACGATGGAAGATGTGTTGGGCCAGTCCATCGCCACGCCGCACGTAATCACTTCTCTGTTGACGATCTTCGCTGCCGTTGCCCTACTCCTCGCGGCCATAGGCGTTTACAGCGTGATGTCCTATTCGGTCGCACAGCGCACGCATGAGGTCGGAGTTCGGATGGCCCTGGGCGCTCAGCAGCAGCATGTGCTGAGAATGATTCTGGGCCATGGGTTGCGATTGGTTCTTGGCGGCGTTGGGTTTGGCGTGATCGTGGCGTTCGCGGTAACGCGTGTGATGTCGAACTTATTATTCGGCGTGAGCGCTACCGATCCGCGAGTTTTTGTAGGCGTACCTCTGTTGTTGATTGCAATAGCAATGCTTGCGACTTATTTACCCGCGCGCAGAGCTCTGAAAGTTGATCCGATCGTCGCACTACGCGAATCATAGCGTCATTTGCCGCATAAACATTAAATAGAACTCACCTCAAAGGAGACTAACCCCGATGGCTAACGGCTTGTCCAACATCAACCACATCGTCGTGTTGATGTTTGAAAACAGATCTTTCGATAACGTTCTCGGAGCGCTCTATCCGAATAGCGCCTCATTCAACGGACTCGTCCCCAACCCAACTGCCTACAACATCAACTTACAAGACGGCGGCGTCTGCTGGGCGTGGAACCAACCCGGCACCGACGTCACAACTATGACTATACCAAACCCGGATCCGGGTGAGGCGTTCCAGGACATGAACTATCAACTCTTTGGCACAACGCTTCAACCGGGCCAGTCGCCGGACGTCGCCAGCATGGGCGGATTCGTCGCCGACTACTCACCCGTGCCTCCGTATCCAAACGGTCTGCCGAACGGCGGCGAATGGCCCACGTTGCCGCGGAAACAGAGTAACGGCACGTTGGCGAACCCTTGCGATGTGATGCACTACTTCACCACGCTTCCCGCGAATGGAAATCCAGCTCAAATGCCTGTCACTGGTCAACTCGCGCAGGCGTTCGCCGTCAGCGACTGCTGGTTCGCGTCCGCTCCGACACAGACATGGCCCAACCGCTACTTCCTCAATTGCGGCAGCTCGGCCGGCGCCGTGGACAACGTCGATTACACGAACCAGGGTTACATCGACATTCCGATCAACTCAATTTTTGAAGCACTCGACGGCGGCGGGTCCCCTTCCCTCGCCAACTGGAAGGTCTACTTCAACGATTTTCCGATCGCGTGCAACATCAAATACGTCCTGGACACCTTCGGCAAAACGCAGAACGTCATCGATTACAATTTACAGTTTGAAGAAGACTGCAAGAACGGAACGTTACCAAAGTACGCGCTGATCGAACCGCAGTACACGACGTTTCTCGGCACGCCAAACAGCAACCATCCGCCTTACGACGTGACATACGGAGAAATCTTCCTCGCCGACGTTTACAACAAACTTCGCAGCAGCCCTTCGTGGGAGGACACGCTGCTGATCGTAATCTACGACGAGCATGGCGGTTGTTACGATCACATGATGCCGCCGACAAACGCTGTTCCACCGGGCACAGGTTGGACCTTGCCGACACCGTCATGGTTCGGCTTTAACCGTTTCGGCGTGAGAGTGCCCGCGATGCTGATCTGCCCGTACGTTGCGGCGGGAACAATCTTCCGGCCGGCCAATTACGTTTACAACAAGGTAACTCCCTACGATCACACGTCGGTGTTGGCGACGGTCAACGAAAAATTCGGCACGGCGCCTTTGACAAACCGCGTCGCAGCAGCGCCCTCGCTAAGTGATGTGCTGACGTTGTCGACGAGCAATCCGAACAACGGACCGCAATCAGTTACGCCACCAACACCTTCAGACCCGGCGAAGTCGCTCGCGATCGCGGCGGCGGCGCCACACCAGTGGGATCCGGCAATGGTCGCGTTGATGTTGCGTTTGGGACTAAAAGTGCCGACGAAGCTTTAATCGCTCTAAACACTGTTACGGCGCGCACCGTAAGATGCGCGCCGTTAGGCCGGGCCCTCGAGCGGATGAAAGCCGGAAACGCCAGGGTAAAACCCCCTGTCCATTCACCCACTCCAAACGACCCGACACTCGAGAAGCTCAGTACCTCGATTGATCGCGTGACTCGTTCAATATTTGGGCAAGGGAGATTACGCTTGTGCGGGCTCGGGAGGTTTGTAATTAGTGGACTACGGGAGGACAAAGAATAGCTGAAAATCGATGGATCTCAAAGACATTTTGATGAGGGTCTTCCTAACGTGCTCATGTTGTATCTCGGCCCGTGTTAGAATCTCTGCGTTCTCTTGACATGACGAAGACGAGATAGGGCGACACCGCCAATGAAGCCGCCTTCATCCGTCAGTGACGTGCCTCCCGAAAGCCTCACGTTGCGACCCGTCAAGTTGTACGAATTCACACTGGGAGGTGCCAGAATGTCCCACGACTTGGCTGGACTGCTGGCGCGTGAACAAGCCGTACGCCGAGAGACTGAAATTCTCCGAGACGCCAACATCGCCCTGACGGAGAACCTCAGTCTCGATAGAATTCTCGAAACCCTACTCGACTACCTGACTAAACTTGTGCCTTACGACAGCGCGAATGTGATGCTGCGCCAGGGCGAGTCGCAGTTCGTCGTCAGCGCATTGCGACGCTACGAACACTTTCAGGATGTAGAGACAACGCGCTCCATTGCCTTCGACGGCAACGCCAATCCCCTGCTCCGGCGTATCTGCTCCACCAAACAGAGCGTCGTCGTCAGCGACACGAACAACGAACCTGAGTGGCAAACGGTCCACGGCGCCGATCACGTGCGCAATTGGATGGGCGTGCCGCTGGTCGCGTCCGGCAAAGTCATCGGCCTTTATTCACTCGACAAGGCGGAGCCTGATTTCTTCCGCCCAGAACACGCGCGTTTGGCGGAAACGCTCGCCGCCCGTGCCGCCAGTGCGATTCAAAATGCGCAACTGTTTGCCCAAAGCCAGCATTACGTCGCCGAGCTCGAAGAGCGAATCTCCGAACGCAAACGCGCCGAAGCTGCACTGCGTGAAAGCGAGGAACGTTACCGCGAGTTGTTTGAGAACGCGCGCGACGCGATTTACGTCCACGATCTCGACGGAAACTACGTATCGATCAACCGCGCCGCGGAACGGCTATCAGGTTATTCACGCCACGAGATCCTTGGCCGCAATTTCGCCGAGTTCATCGTCATGGAACATGTCGAGCACGCGCGCGATTGCCTGTTTTCGAAACTTGCCCAAAGCGGTGAAACGACTTACGAAGTCGTCGTCGTAGCCAAAGACGGTCGACATGTGCCGGTGGAAGTGAGCAGCCGCGCAATTTACGAAAACGGCGACATCATCGGCGTGCAAGGAACTGCGCGCGACATCACCGAACGCAAACGAACACAGGATACGTTGCGAATGTTCTCGCGCCAGTTGATCGAAGCCCAGGAAGACGAGCGACGCCGCATCTCCCGCGACCTGCACGATCAGATCGGACAAGCGCTGACGGCCGTTAAGCTGAACTTACATTCTGTTCAGCGCGTTTGCGCCGAGCCCGAAGCCTCGCACTGTCTCAAGGACAACATCGACGCAGTTGATGAAGCACTGCGGCTCGTTCGCGACCTGTCAGTCGACCTTCGCCCGCCGCTGCTCGACGATCTGGGACTGGCAACGGCATTGTGCTGGTACGTCGATCGATATGCGAAGCGGTCAGGACTCGCTGCGGAGGTGACAATCGAACTGCCGAATCACAACGAACGGTTCTCGCGCGAGCTCGAGACTGCCTGCTTCCGTATCGCGCAGGAAGCGCTGACAAACGTGGTCCGCCACGCCCGCGCCAGCAACGTCACCTTGCAGTTGACGCGCACAGAGACAATGCTCGAGATGATAGTTAAAGACGACGGCGTGGGTTTCGATCCAGCGGCGTTGCGCAAGCGCGCGCCGCGAGCCGCGACGCTCGGACTGCTGGGAATGCAGGAACGAGCGCACGCCGCCGGCGGCGATATTCACATCCAGTCGGCGCCATCCGCAGGAACCGAGATCCGCTTCAGCGTCGCGCTTCATACTGATGGTCCACCATCCCACTCATCAACTGTTCCAACCGGCTGATGGATCCGTCACCATTCTGTGAGCCTGGTTCGGAGTGTTCGGCAAACCAGTTGCGGCGCTTAGTCGCTGCCAGCAGCGCCTGATCGTAGCCGTAGATCTCGCGAACGTCGATTCCGTGATCCTTCATCGCGCGCAGCCATGTCTCGAAAGCAAAGCGTTGCGCTTCCGGCGAGATGCGGTGAACGCCGGCGTTTCGTTCGTGGCCCTCTTCAACCAGCGTCAGGTAGGTCCGCGCCTGGATCAAGCCGGCGAGCAAGCCGCCGGTCTCGAGTTGAACAACACGAGTGGGAACAGCAGCCTCGGCTCGGCTCACGAAGTTGTAAGGGAACCCGAGATAAGCGATCCGGATCGGGCCGGAAGGACCGTCTTCGGAGGTGATGTCCCACGTTTCACTATCCACTTTGAAGCTCGCGCGAGGGCGGAGATCGCGAATGATTGGACCAAACTCGTGATCACCACCCGAGGCGCTGATCAGCTCGATTCCCGGCCGGTGCGCGAGCGGCCACTTACCTTCGAACGGGTTGCGTCCCGAAGCACCCAACAGGTAATCGCAACGCAACATCAACTCCTGAAGCGAGTCGACGCGCGTAATGCGATCCTGCCGGCACAGCGGGATCTTGAAATGCGACACAGGATCGTAGAAGAAGACTCGGCCGCCTTCGCGTATAACGATGTTCGCCAGTCCCCTGCCGATGCTTCCGAGCCCCGCGATTCCGACTTCGAGGCCGCGTAGCGATTTCCCGCGAAGATAGTCGGTGCGCAGCCTTTCGATCAGAAGGTGTGAAAATAGGTGTCCCCCGATCTGAAGCTTTACCGCAGCCCTGGCCCACGAAAATACTGCAAACGGCGGCGGATTTTGTTCGAAGATGAAGATGCCTCGCGAGGTCTGCTCCACGCCGGCGAATAGATATTTTTGCAGCAACTCGGGAGGCGTGTTGGTGACACAGTGACCGCCTTCATCCAACACGATGATGCGCTTGATGTGACGTGACTCAAGATTTTCGGTGACGACTTTCCAAAGACGCTTGATGTCTTGTTCAAATGACTCGTCAAATCTTCCGGGCTCGGGGACGGTGTTGTCGAGAACGGTAACGCCAAGATCTCGAATAGCCGAAATAACCGTGGCATTGTTGGAATAGATCTTTCCCAAAGCGAAAATGTTCTCCGGGTTCAGACCTATCTCTCCGAGAGCTCGAAACAGGTCGACGGTCTGAGCGAGCATGTGCTGCACCGCCACCAACATCGTGTCGTCGCCGAAAGTGAAACGCGTTTTGCGGGCGCGATCCGACATTGCACCCGTCACTTCCAATAACGATTGTGGTCTTGTCATGATCCTTTGGTTTTCTGGGCATTGAGAGGTCGCGCTCCAGTATGTCACTGTTGCGTGGTTTTGCGAGGCTAACGTTTTCTAGGATGCACAGTGGTGGCCCTGAGTTTACGCACTTTGCAGATGTTTTCCGGCAGTCGTGAAATGGCCGGTTCCTTGACACTCCCGAACGGCGACTGTTAAATTACGCGGTCTTTTTCTGCAATAAATTCTAGCCTGTAGGAACAAAGGAGTTGTTTTGACTACCGAAGCCGGTTACCTGTTCACCTCCGAATCCGTCACCGAAGGACATCCCGACAAGATTTCCGATCAAATCTCAGACGCGGTGCTTGACGCCGCTCTCGCCGCCGATCCCACGGCCCGTGTCGCTTGCGAAACGCTAGTGACGACGGGCCTTGTAGTTGTTGCCGGCGAAATCACCACTGATGCCGTTATCGACTATTCGCGGGTCGCACGCGAAACAATTCGTGAGATTGGTTACACTCGGGCCAAGTATGGCTTCGATTGCGACACCTGCGCTGTTTTATCCGCGCTCGATCGACAGTCGCCCGACATCGCGATGGGCGTCGACACCGGCGGCGCCGGCGATCAAGGGTTAATGTTCGGATTTGCTTGCAATGAGACGCCGGAATTAATGCCTTTGCCGATCCAGTTGGCGCACTTGCTCGCGCGACGGCTTTCGGAAGTCCGAAAATCGGGCGAGCTTCCGTACCTGCGGCCCGACGGCAAATCTCAAGTAACAGTTGAATATCGTGACGGGCGGCCGTTCCGTCTCGAAGCCGTTGTGATCTCGTCACAACACGACGCTAACGTCACCAACGAACAACTGCGTGCGGAAATCGAAGAAAAAGTCATCAAGCACACCGTGGCTTCCGAGTTCTCTCCGGAATTGCTCGACAAAGACACGAAGTATCACATCAACCCAACCGGCAGGTTCGTGACTGGCGGTCCGCAGGGCGACTCCGGTCTCACCGGCAGAAAGATCATCGTCGACACCTATGGCGGTTACGCTCCGCACGGCGGTGGCGCCTTCTCCGGAAAGGATCCGACGAAAGTCGATCGCTCCGCCGCTTACATGGCTCGCTACGTCGCGAAGAACATCGTCGCCGCCGGACTCGCTGATCGTTGTCTCGTGCAACTCGCGTATGCCATCGGTGTTGCCGATCCGGTGTCCGTGCTCGTCGACACTGCCGGTACCGGACGCATCAGCGAAACCGCGCTGTCGAAACTCGTGCGCGAAAATTTCGAGCTGACGCCGCGCGGCATCATCGAAGACCTGAACCTGCGCCGGCCCATTTATAAGGCCACGGCGGCGTACGGCCACTTCGGCCGGCACGAGGACGGCTTTACCTGGGAGAAGACGGATAAAGCCGAAGCTCTGCGCGCCAGTGCAGGTATCTGAAAACCTTCATTCAAATTAAAGGAATAGATCAAGTATGAGTGCATCACCTGCCGTCGAATGCGACGTGAAAGATATTGGTTTGGCAAATCAGGGCAAGCAGCGCATCGAATGGGCCGAGCGCGAGATGCCGGTGCTGCGGTTGATCCGCGAGCGCTTCGCCGAGGAAAAGCCCTTGGCCGGCACGCGGCTCGTCGCCTGCGCGCACATCACGACTGAGACCGCAAACCTTGCGAGAGCATTGCAGGCCGGCGGCGCCGAGGCAGTGCTCATCGCCTCGAACCCGCTCTCGACGCAAGACGACGTCGCAGCGTCGCTCGTTTCAGATTGGGGAATTCCCGTCTACGCCATCAAAGGCGAGTCGACCGAGACATACAATCGCCACGTGCGGACCGCGCTCGATACGCATCCGGACATCATCATCGACGACGGATCGGACGTAGTTGCGACGTTGTTGAAAGAACGCGCCGATCAAGTCAAAGAGCTCATCGGCTCGACGGAAGAAACGACTACGGGAATTCAGCGTTTGAAAGCGATGGAGACTGCGGGCGTGCTTTCGTTCCCGTCGATCGCCGTCAACAACGCGCAAACCAAGCACTTTTTCGACAATCGCTACGGCACGGGCCAGTCGACGCTCGACGGCATCATTCGCGCGACGAACATCCTGCTCGCGGGGCGCAACCTGGTTGTCGTCGGTTACGGTTGGTGCGGCAAGGGCGTCGCACTGCGCGGTCGCGGCATGGGCGCTAACGTCATCGTCACTGAAGTTGATCCAATCAAGGCTGTTGAAGCAGTGATGGACGGCTTCCGCGTCATGCCGATGTCCGAGGCAGCGGCAGTCGGCGACATCTTCGTGACTGTCACTGGAAACCGTCACGTCATCGACGGCGAACACTTCTCGAAGATGAAAGACGGCGCGATCGTTTGTAACAGTGGTCACTTCGATCTGGAATTGAATCTAGTCGCGTTGCGTGAGATGGCTGGCGATCCGGCGACTGTCCGGCCGTTCGTCGAGGAGTACAAATTGAAGTCGAACGGACGGCGCGTCGTCGTGCTGGGCGAAGGCCGTTTGATCAACCTGGCGGCTGCGGAGGGCCATCCGGCAAGCGTGATGGACATGAGCTTCGCGAACCAGGCGCTGTCAGTTGAGTATCTCGTGAAGAACAAAGGAAGCCTTCCGCCAGGCGTGCACTTGCTGCCGAAGGAAGTCGACACGGAGATCGCGAGTTTGAAGTTGCGAGCGCTTGGTGTTTCGATCGACACGCTGACCGCCGAACAACTCGAGTACATCTCGAGCTGGGAAACCGGAACTTAATCCGCGGTTCGATCTGCGTTTACGTTCGCACTCGCGAAAGAAAGTAGGTCCCCGCTGCGGCGAAGATCAGTAGCGGGGACCAACCAGCCACAGTCGGACGCAGCAGACCGTGATTGCCTAACTGCTGAAATCCCCCACCAACAGCCCAATAAGCAACCCCCACGACGACCGCCGCACACAGCGCGATCACAGTTCCCTTCCTTCCAAACGAAACCGCCAGCGGCATTCCGATAAACGCCATGATGATGATGCTGAACGGTCCGGCATACTTTCTCTGTAACGCAACTGCCATCGTCGACACGTCGATTCCGCGTTGCTTCGCGGCATCGAGATAACGTTGCAAGTCGCCGGCGCTGAGTTGTGAAGGCTTGTCGATCGTCGGCTTGAACACGGCAGGCGATTCGACGCCGGCAAAAACCGTTTCAGGTTCGGAACGCCGTTCGACTTCCATGCCTTTTAACGCCAGCGTCTCAGTCCCGACGATTTTCAAATGCGTCGCATCAGTCCAAGACCCGCTCTTGCCGCTCACGACTTGCGTGAGGTGCACTGCTTCATCGTCAAGCTCGTAAACCACCGGCTCCATCAAGCTGCCATTCTCGGCAAACTCGTACGAATAAAACCGGCGAGTGTCGGTCGATGCGAGCCATTGCCGTCCCGTTCCCGTGATCGCGCGAGCTTCGCCACCGCGAATCCTCGCCCGCAACGCATCCTGTTTCAGATTGCTGGTGGGCATCACGTGCTCCTGGATCAACCACGAGCCGAACGCGATCGCGATCGCGAAAAACAGTCCCGGCAACATCAAACGATAGACGCTTTGTCCGGACGCCCACCACGCTATCGCTTCCTGCCGTCGCGCTAACAACGCGTACGTCACAAGCACGGAGACCAGCATCGTCGCGGGAAATAGTTCGACGGCGACGAGCGGCGTCAGGAAGAAAAGGTAACGCACAACCAGGTCAGCCCCGGCTCGAGTCACGGCAATGAAGCGCCACAGCTCAAACAGCGTGAAGATGTTGAAAATAGCGGCAAGCGCGACGAAGCAGACGATGAAACTGACCGCCAGCGCGCGCAGCAGCGTCGCGTCCATCAAGTTCGGAAATCTAAAACTTTTGCGAAATTCTGCACTCGCACTCGTCTTCCGAACTGGTTCAAGCGTTTTCTGTTTTGTCGCTTTTGTGCCTCTTTGCGGCAAGACCGGAATACGCTGGACCAATAGGAACAGCAGCCCGAGCGCAACGATGAACACAGTCGCCAGCCATGGCCCAATACTCGGCGATACCGTACCGACGCGCGACAACGACTCACCCAACAGCGACAGCAAGTAGTAAACAATGACGACGATCAGACTCAGCAACACGCCGACGCTTCGCCCGCCACGCCGTACACGCAAACCCAGCGAAGCTCCGATCAGCGCAAACACAAACGGCGCAATCGACAGCGCCGCTCTCCGGTTGAGAATTCGCGATGCTTCCCTTTGTTGCTCGAGCGTTCCACTGACGGTGCGCTCGCGCAGATCTTCCCAATCCATCGAATCCGCGTTCGTGTCGCGCTGGTTGAGACGCTGGACGATATCGGCGCGGCCGGTGTTAATGGAAAACCTCAACTGGTTGAAACGTTCAACCACGTACGACGTCTGCTCGTGCCCGTTCGCCGGCGTTGCTCCCGTGTTCTCAGCATTCGACGAGGGAAATTTCGTGGCGAGCACGTCAGACAAAACAAGTTCCGACTGATCGCCCGAGGAGTCGATGCGTCCGGAACGCGCGGTGTAGATCTGGTCAGTGTGGTCCCGCTGCGTGAAGATGAAGACGCGTCCCCAGGTTCCGAGCGCTTTGTCGCCGTCGCGAACGTAGATCACGTAGCGGGGCAAAGTGCTGAACGTCCGCGGTTCGACCGGCGAGTCGAGTTTGGCAAGCGCGCCCTGCAACGCGATGCGCTCGAGGTCGCGCGCGGCTTCCGGTGCTTCTTTCAAGTGCAGGTAGGTAGTGGCGCCACAAAACAGCAGTCCGATTAACAGCGCGGGCCAGATCATGGTCCACGATCCGACTCCGGCAGCGCGCATGGCCACGATCTCGCTGTCGCTTCCCATTCGTGAGTAGCCGACGATGATTCCAGCCAGCGTCGCGAGTGGAATCGAAAACGTGAGCACGCCCGGCAAGAGCGCGGCGCCGAGACTGCCCAATAACGAAAACGGAAGTTCGGTGTAGATGACGACCTCGGCGAGGCGGCCCGCTTGCTGCGCTAAAAGAATCGCGGTCAGCAACAGCAGCGAAAGACCGATGTACGGCGCGATCGCCCCGACGACGTATCGGGGAATCAAAAAACTTCCGGACTTAAAGCCTTGCTTTAACACTATTGGATGAACGTTGGACGGGCTCGCGGCATTCGTTCGAGCACCCTCGTAATCACTTTGTAAGTTAACTCAGCCAACTCTTTTCTCGTCGCAGCCGGCACTTCCCTCGTCTCCTCCGCAAACTTCGCCGGCGATAGTTTCTCAGTTGCTCTTAACTGTTGATGCACTTGTTTGGAAACTACGGTGCCGCGGCCGCCGCTGCAACTCGAACACCGAAGCGATAAGTCTGACCCGAGATAAAGCGGCTCTTCACTGCTGAACGATTTATGACAATTGGCGCACGAACGCAGATCAGGCAGAAACCCTTCCAGCTTCAACAGCCATACTTCGAAATAGCGTAGCACCCACTCGAGATCCGCCGGCGACTGCGACACCGCTTCGAAACACGCGAGCGCCATTCGATACAGATTGTCGTTGGCCTGACGCGGCGGCGAGAAGTCCAGCAACAGGTCGCCCATGTAAGAGAAGCCGCTGAGCACTGCCGCGTCGGACGACAGGTTAAAGCGAGATCTCAGGATCTCGGTTTGGCTGAAAGAGACGAGCTCTTGATGTTCCTTTTCGAAGTAGGTGAGATTGATGAGCGTGAAAGGTTCGAGCGAGGCGCCGAAGCGGTTCTTCAGCTTCCGGCAGTTCTTGGCGACGCCTCGAATCAGTCCCGCGGAGCGGCTGAGGCAAACGACAATCTTGTCGGCTTCGGCGAGGTTGTAGCTGCGTAGGACCAGGGCCTCAGTTTCGAATAAAGCCATGTTGAAAAGATCATGGAATGAAGCGAAGGAGCCAACCCAGGACCAGACCGATAGCCATGAACTCCGCAAACACCTTCACTCCATAAATCCAACGCTCTCGGGGAGTGTCTTTTGAGATTGCGCCGAACACGATCGCGGCGAGCGCGGCAAACAACGCCATAACGAGGAAATGTCTCAAGACTTCCTCCCCGCTGCGATATCAAACGCGTCGAGCATCGTCAGGTAGTTCAGCAATCCAGCGATCAGCAGAAACGTAGTGCCGTATTCGTACGTCGCGCGGGCGGCCTGCGCCGGATCGTCACGAAAGCCGATGTCCATCAGGTAACAGGCGATGTAGAGGAGACCGCTGCCGAAGTCCGCGATAGCCGGCGGTATTTGAATCATTACCGACCATTGCAGAAACGACGTTGCCTCTTGCGTGTTGACGTAAAACAGGTGGCCGCCCATTGCGAGACCTATAAAGAAGCAGGCCCAAACCGCGCCACCCATCAGCGCCGCGCGGCCCCACTTCTGCAACAGCAAGTGCCCGCTGCCGGGAAAGAACCAGGCGGCGAGACCAATCAACCAGGCGGTGCCGGGCGCAGACTCGGCGCGCTGAGCGTCGACTCGTTCAGACTTGACCAAATCCTTCCTCCCAAAATCAAATTCTACTAATCCGTGTCTTCAAGTTTTACCTTAATCGACACTGACCCTTCAACTGAGGAGCTAATCAGCAACTTGAACCGTCGGCGTGACGACCTTTAACACTTAACCTCAACGATATAACAAGTACGGCTCGCGCAGTTTCTCAAACCCCGCTGCCACCGCTTCCCATCCGTTCGTGATCTCGTGGAGCTCAGCGCCCTGCTCGATCGCTTCGCGGATCTTGTTCGTGCCGCTGATGAGGTCGAACGGGTTCTTGTCGAATACGTATTCGTACGGCGGTTCCTTCCAACGAAATTCATCCCGGTACATGTCGTACGCGACTTTAACCATCGCGATTCCCGTGACCACCGGATCGAAGTTGTCGCGATCGACGACGTGGATCTGCACGCCGCCGCAGCTCACCTTCGCATGTTTCTGAAACGTCGGCTGAAACACACAATCGCGGAAGACGACTCCCGACAAACCGAGATCCATTAGGTTCCCCGCATAAGCACTCGGATCGATGTAAGGCGCGCCAACCAACTCGAAAGGTTTCGTCGTTCCGCGTCCTTCTGAAAGCTGTGTGCCTTCGAAATGGACCGTGCCCGGAAAAACTGTCGCCGTATCCAACGTCGGCATGTTTGGCGAAGGCATCACCCAGGGCGCGTCGGTCTGGTCGAGCCAGAACTGCCGCCGCCATCCCTGCATTTGCACGATCTCCAACTCACATTGAATAGCAAACTCTTTCTGAAACATCAGCGCCAGTTCGCCCACGGTCATTCCATGTCGAGTCGGCAGCGGAAAGAGGCCGACAAACGATGCGTACTCCGGCTCGAGAATGTTTCCGGAAACGTCGACGCCATTGATTGGATTGGGCCGATCACAAATTACGACCGGCTTGCCTAACTTCCCTGCCACTCTCATGCAGTTTGCGAGCGTGTAGACGAAGGTGTAGATGCGGCAGCCGACGTCCTGCATGTCAAACACCAGCACGTCGACGTCTTCCAACATCTTTTCCGTGGGCTCGCGCGTTTCGCTGTACAGCGAGTGCACCGGCAGTCCGGTGTTGCGGTCCACGCCGTGCTCCGTCTCGATCATATTGTCCTGAACGTCGCCACGAATTCCATGTTGCGGACCGAACAGGGCCGTCAGTTGAAACTGCGAATGCCCGTGCAGTTGGTCCGCCGCGTGTTGGAAGCCGTGGTTGACCGACGACTGATTGCAGATCAACCCCACTCGACGGCCACGCATCACTTCGGGAACGTCTTCAAGCATTACCTCAAGGCCTACCCGAACCGGATGCAGTTGCCGTTGAGAACTCACCTTCTCGCGTTCACGTTCTACAGTTAAAGTCATACCTGAGACTCCCTATCCGCATAACACGGATCCGCCGTTAACGTTGAGCACTTCTCCTGTGATGTTGTCAGCCCACTTCGAGCACAGAAAAACTATCGGCCCGGCTATGTCTTCGGGCGTCGCTACCCTGCCAGCCGGGATCGTCTTCAGAATCGCTTCACGGTTTGCATTGTCAGAAAAGACGTCCTTCGTCATGTCAGTCTCTACCCAGCCTGGCGCAACGCAGTTGACGTTGATGCCCGACGGCGCGAGCTCACTCGAAAGCGATTTCGTGAACGCGATCTGCCCGCCTTTCGATGCCGCGTAGTTCGAATAGAACGCTTCGCCACGCTGTCCAGCCGTCGAACTGACAAGCACGACGCGTCCGAACTTCTGCTGCTTCATCACCGGCGTCGCCGCGCGACAGACCGACCACGCGCCTTTGAGATTGATGTCCATCGTTCGGTCCCAAAGCTCTTCCGGTATCGATTCGACTGCCGCGCCCTCCCAGATGCCGGCATTACAGATCAAGAAATCCACCCGCTGGAACCGCTCAACTGTTTCCTTAACCACACGCTCGCCTTCCGCAAGCGTAGAAACGTCCGCTTGAATCGCAACTGCTTCCCCGCCCTGCGAGCGCGCCTCTTCCACCGTTGCGGCCGCCGATGCCTCGTCGCTGACATAATTGACGACGATCTTCGCTCCATGCGAAGCGAGCAGCAGCACAACTGCTTTCCCAATCCCGCGCGATCCTCCGGTAACGAGCGCGACTCGATCCGCGATGTCGAGATTATGTGCCGGGTTAGCGGTTGTTAGCGACATAAGCAGAACTCGGATTAACAGAATCGCTCACGTATGTGGGTTCGATCATTAGAGAATTGTCGGTAGTAAAGTGAAATTTGGTCGGTCATTATGAAATTACTCGCACGATATCATAAGAACCAGACCAGCAACTGAACTCATCAGTTGGTTGCAAAAAATACTGAGTAGGATTTAGGTCTTGCAGTTTCAGGTACGATTGTGTGCCCGACTCACGCTAAAACAATCGCTGCATAAGACTGGACTGCCTCTCGATGGTCTGAACGGCATTGACTCATGCTTGCCACACTGATCGCATGTGATGTCGAACCGCTGTCGCTCACCTGCTGGTCCTCTTGATCTACCAAAGTTAGCCCGGCGCGCATCGCGGCAGGGCTTGCAGCGTTTTGGAGGAGTTAGATTACGTTCTCGATAGTACTCCTGTTCCCGTGCCGTAAACGTGAACAGAGTGGCGCACTCGGAACAAGTGATTTCCAGGTCAGCGATCGCTGTTTCTCCACTAGAGTGAACACGAGTGGCGAATTCCACCTTTAGATTTTCGAACCGGGGATGAAGCTGAACATTGTCCTCGCCGCTTTCGCACCGCTTAGCGCAAGACAGCTCATGCCATTTGCTTAACACATGTTGGGCATCCGACAACTTTTGAAGTGAGGGATCAAATCTTGCTAGATAAAAATTAGAAACAGATACTGGAGTATCGATCACCAAAGCTCGGAACAGGCCCTTTTTCACGGCGAGGGATCTAAATTGGTCGCGATTGTCGTAATTACCAAAGCTCTTGCTCGGAATCAACTGCCAGGCGTTACTAATGTGGGAGATCTTCGGTTGAAACTCTTCCAATCTTTGGAAGAACCCATGGACAGTGGCTCCTGCAACTGAATCACAAAGATCTAGTACTCCGCGAAGGTCAGCCGTTTTCGGAAGTGGCTCCGCATACAATACGCTTTCGACCTGTTCCAAGGTGTTCTGGCGTGAAAAAAGTTCGTTGAGTCCATCTACCGCCTTCTTTCGAATATCCTCTGCTAGTTCTTGGTCGAGCGAGATCAGTACTAGATCAAGCGCCCAGGTAAAGTTGCAGTCGTTTCTAAGCTCACGCTCGACTGATTCCAAGGTTGTATTCTCAAGAACTCGGAGGTCAGCGGCTTCGCCAAACAGATAAGGAAGGTCGGCTTGCTGTCGAGGAACAACGCTCGACGGATCGTTCACGTCAAACGACATCAAAGAGTTTCCATCGATAATCAACGCCCTTCCAGAGCGTCCCGAGAGTATTGCATTCATTACTTTACCGTAACACCGTGCTTTAACAACTCTGAGGTTACAGCTTTGAGTATGGTTTCCTTAACACCAGCTTCCCGGGCTGTGACCGTGACTTTCTCGATGCTCATCACGGAAATTGGGCCCCAAATGTGCACCTCGATGAACTTGTCATCTGCTGAAGAGGCGCCCTGCGTCAGCAGGAGCTTTGAGTATTGATTAGGAACTAAGGTCGAGTCAATGCTGGGGGCCAGCTTGGCAATCGACAGCTTGGCCCGCTCGTTCCAGGTTGCCCTAAACCCCTTGGGCAGATTCGGATTGCTCGTCCGGATCTTCTTATGCTTCATGAATAATACCGAGTTCTCTTCAAACACTGATGTACGGTGAGAGATCATCTCATTACGAAGAGTGATTGAACATGAACCGTAGTTCGCAAGTCCGATACCATCGAGGGAGAGCGCTCCAAAACGCACCTCTTTTTTGTACTTTGGGAACAGCAGCGTGTCAGCTATTTCACGCACAACATCCCACGTATCTCCATCAGGCAATCTCACGCCGCCTTCGAGTTGTTGATAATAGGTCGCGTAAAGTTGTTTCGTGCTCATGGCGAGACGTAGCAGCTCGCTTTCTGAACGCGCGATCACCGCAGCCGATCCTGCCATTGCACCCTCGAAACTGTTTATAGCGCTACTTGCTTTCCTGGAGTTCCCATCTCGTTTTGCGGCGTGGTATCTCCTGAGTAGTGCTGTGCGTTCTTCAGTGTCATCAGCCGTAATAACGTTCCAGAAGATGCCCGGTTGCGCGCAATGCGGGCATCGCTCTGACGAGTGTGGAATATCGTTGTTACAGTGATGACAAGAAATGGCAACCGGCATTGTGAGCTACACCTCTGTGAGATGACGTGTATCGTTGATGCTGAGCACTCGAACGAAACTATTGTTTCTGGAGTTCGAAACGTGTAATACCACAATTCGCACTAGATATCCATACGGCTTCAGTTCGCGTCCATTGTGAGCGACCATCAGCTCGAGAAGATCGCGTTAGCTACCCGGGTTGAGAGCGACTGCAGGCAATGAAGTCTCTAAAAAAGAAGTGGCGAGGAAAAATCAAATTATGTCAGAGAGAATTTCATGACCGAACCCACAACATGGGCTACGAAGTGTTCGAAGAGTCGACGAGAATCCTCATCATTGGCCCAGCCGAGCTCAGGATGCCACTGGACGGCGAGTACAAACCGATCCGGACGCGGATCTTCCAATGCTTCAATCACTCCGTCAGAGCTCCACGCCGTCGCAACCAGATTCGCACCCAGCGTTTCCACAGCCTGATGGTGATGACTGTTCACAAACGCCTTGTCGCTGTTGAGGATTTTACCCAGCCTCGTTTCCTGCTCGATTCGTACGGTGTGCGACCGGCGATCGCGCGGCGCGCCCTGCTCGTGCTTGATCGCATTCGGCACTTGCGAGCGAATGTCCTGGATCAATGTCCCGCCGCGAAAGACGTTCAATATCTGCATCCCGAAACAGATCGCAAAGAGCGGCAGTTGCTTCCGCTCGACGGCCTCGATGATCAGCATGTCCGTCTCGTCTTTGATCGTATGTACCGCACCGAGGTTCGGATGCGGTTCCTGCCCGTAACGAAGCGGTTCGACGTCCGAGTCGCTGCCCGGCAAAAGGATACCGTCGAGGCCGTCCACTACAGCGTCAACGTAACGGGGAGTCGGGATCAAACTGAGGTGAACCGGCGCGCCGCCCGCGGCCTCGACCGCTTCGCTGTAATGTCGTGACAAGTAGAACCGATCGGTAGGGTGGTCGATGCGCATCGGGATCCCGATGCGAGGTCGTCTTTCCATGAAACGTATCATAACCCATATTGAAGCGTTTGCCTTTACTGGCAGATCTAGCGTCCTTGACTTACGTTCAAACGAGTTCCTATAGTGCTCTCTACATAAACATGCGGAAAGAAAATAACAGGGTGCGTAGCACTACTGTCCTCCTTGTAAGGAAAGACGCTCACGTCGCACTCGCCGGAGACGGGCAAGTGACGCTCGGCGAGACTGTCATGAAAGCCAGCGCGAAGAAGGTCCGGCGCCTTTATAACGATCAGATTCTGGCGGGTTTTGCGGGCGCCACCGGCGACGCGTTCTCGCTGCTGACGCGCTTCGAGAGCAAGCTCGAACAGTATCACGGCAATCTCGAACGCGCCGCGATCGAGCTCAGCAAAGAGTGGCGCACCGACAAGATGCTGCGGCATCTCGAGGCGCTTCTCGTCGTGGCCGACAAGAAAGCTTCGTTTCTCCTGTCCGGAAACGGCGACGTGATCGCGCCGGATGAAGGCATACTGGCAATCGGGTCCGGCGGCTCCTATGCTTTGGCGGCAGCGCGCGCGCTCATCAAACACACGGATCTTTCCGCTCGCGAGATCGCGGTCGAAGCCTTGCGCATCGCAGGCGAGATCTGCATCTACTCCAATCAAAACGTAGTAGTAGAAGAATTGTAATGGTTATTTATTTGGCGGGAGAAGTTGATGAGGAAGCTCGGTTGGACGAGATGTCGCCTCGTCAGATCGTGACCGAGCTGGACAAGCACGTCGTCGGACAACGAAACGCGAAACGCGCGGTCGCGATCGCTTTGCGCAATCGCGTGCGGCGGCAAAAGTTGCCGCCCGAGATGGCCGTCGACGTCATGCCGAAGAACATCATCATGATCGGTTCGACCGGCGTCGGTAAAACCGAGATCGCGCGCCGCCTGGCACGCATGTCCAACTCGCCTTTCCTGAAAGTCGAAGCCTCGAAATTCACTGAAGTCGGTTACGTCGGACGCGACGTCGAAAGCATGATTCGCGACCTGACGGAGATCTCCGTCGAGATGACGCGCCAGGAGAAGAGCGAAGAAGTCGCCGAGAAAGCCGAGCTCAACGTCGAGGAACGCATCCTCGATCTGCTGCTTCCGCCGCCGCGCGCCGTCTCCGGCTTTTACGATTTCGACTCCGACAGCACCGAAGAGCCTTCAACCGAACTCGACGCGCCCGCACGCGACGAACAGTTCCAGAAGACGCGCGAAAAACTTCGCACTCAACTGCGCAGCGGCAAACTCGACAATCGTCTCGTCGAGCTCGAAGTCAGAGAAAAAAACTTCCCCGTGATCGAGCTCGCCGGCCCGCAAGGCGTCGAAGAGATGGGCATCAACATGAAAGACATGTTGGGCAACCTGTTTCAGGGACGGACGAAGCGGCGCAAGATGCGCGTCGACGAAGCGATGGAGTACTTGATGCAGGAAGAGGAAGAGCGCCTGATCGACATGGACCAGGTCGCCCGCGCCGCGATCGAGCGCGTCGAAAACTCCGGCATCATCTTCCTCGACGAGATCGACAAGATCGCCGGTCGCGAATCAGGCCACGGTCCCGACGTTTCGCGTGAAGGCGTGCAACGCGACATCCTGCCGATCGTCGAAGGCACAACCGTCAACAGTCGCTACGGTATGGTCCGCACCGATCACATTCTCTTCATCGCGGCCGGCGCGTTTCACGTCTCGAAACCTTCTGACTTGATTCCGGAACTACAGGGACGCTTCCCGATTCGCGTCGAGTTGGAGTCGTTGACGATCGAAGACTTCAAACGCATCCTGACTGAGCCTCGCAACGCGCTGATCAAACAGTATCAGGCGATGATGGACACCGAAGGCGTCAAGATCGAGTTCTCGGCCGACGCGATCGATTCGATCGCCAACTTCGCGGCCCAGGTCAACCAGCAGACTGAAGACATCGGCGCGCGCCGCTTGCAGACGATCATGGAAAAGCTGCTCGAAGACATCAGCTTCGAAGGCCCCGATCTCGAACCCAAGCAACAGCGCATCGACGCAGCTTACGTACAACAAATGCTCTCCGAGACTGTTAAGGATCAGGATCTGAGTCGCTACATTCTGTGAGACCCCACACACGGATCTTATTCGCGATTTTCTGTTTCATCGGTCTTCTTGCTGCCGCCGGCTGCGGAAAGCGGCGACCTCCATTGCCGCCAGTCGAGCGCGTGCAACAACGCACCGAACTGCTCTCCGGCGCACAACAAGGAAACGAGGTGATCCTCAGTTGGCCCGCGCCGCAGCGAAACGCGCCTGACGAAAGCGTCCAGAGCATCCGCCGCATCGACGTTTATCGACTCGCAGAAAAACCCGGCGTGCCGCTGGCGCTCACCGAACAAGAGTTCGCCGCTCGCTCGACGCTCGTCGGATCCGTCACCTACGAACAGATCAGAAACGCAGGCGACACGTTAACGTATCGCGACAAACTCGAACTTGCCGGCGAACCCACGCGTCTTCGCTACGCGCTGCGATACGTGAACGCGTCAGGTCAACGAGCAGCGTTCTCGAACTTCCTGAGCATCGAGCCCGCCGCCCGCATCGCACAGGCGCCCACGCTCTCGCCATCGCCGAAAATCGCGGAAGACGCGATCACGATCGCGTGGCAACCGCCGGCCGCGAACATCGATGGTTCCACACCAGTGAACCTGCTCGGCTATAACGTCTATCGAATGGACGAATCGCAGAATCAACCGAACCAGTTGCCCATCAACGCCGCGCTCGTTTCCGGAACGGAGTACGCCGACAAGAGCTTCCAGTTCGGCAACAACTATCGCTACATCGTTCGCGCTGTATCGCTCGGCACCGGCGGCGCGCAGGTTGAGAGCCTGAATTCAAACTCGGTTGACGTTGCCGCTCGCGATGTTTTTCCGCCTGCACCACCCGAGCGCCCGAGCATCGCGCCGGATCCGTCGTTCGGCCGGCTCGCCATCTTCTTCGCCGCCAACAAAGAGCCGGACATCGCCGGTTACAACATCTACCGCTCGACAGATCCCAACCTGCCGAAAGCGCAATGGACCAAACTGAACCAGTCGCTGTTGACGCGGACGACTTATCAGGATGAGAGAGTCGAGTCGCGTAAGACTTATTACTACTATCTCGTCGCCGTCGATAAGACCGGCAACGTCAGTCAGCCCTCTGAAGTCGCATCGGAGACTGTTCCTTAAGAAACAACATGAAGCTCTGTCGTATAGCCCATCAAGATCTTGAAGGTCCGCGTTACGCGGTGATTGTCGAGTCGACTGTCTTTCCGTTGGCTATTGATTTCCACTTTGAACGGATCGAGCTGCTGGCGAGTCAGTCAGGTTTGCCTTTGGACGAAGTGAGACTACTCGCGCCAGTCACGCCTTCGAAGATCGTATGCGTCGGGCGAAACTACCGCGAACATGCGGCAGAGCTCGGCAACAAGATGCCGGACGAACCATTGCTGTTTCTGAAAGCGCCTTCGGCCGTGATTGCGTCCGGAGACCCGATTGAACTTCCGGGCGCGTCGCAACAGGTCGAACATGAAGGCGAGCTCGGAGTCGTCATTGGCAAGACGGCGCGGAATGTTGTCGAAGATCCGCTGAGCTACGTGGCGGGCTACACGTGCGTGAACGACGTCACCGCTCGCGATCTGCAACGCAAGGACGTCCAGTTTACTCGCGGAAAATCGTTCGACACCTTCTGCCCTGTCGGTCCCTGGATCGTCACCGATCTCGATCCGGCCAACGTCTCTGTCACCACGCGCCTGAACGGCGAAGTCAAGCAACACGGCAACACCGCCGACATGGCATTCGGCGTCACTTTCCTTATCCAGTACATCTCTGCGATCATGACTCTGTATCCAGGAGACCTGATAGCAACCGGAACACCCGCGGGCGTTTCGCGCATGAAGCACGGCGACGTCGTGGAAGTCGAAGTGAGTGGAGTCGGTATTTTGAAGAATCAGGTGTACGATCAGGGGCAAGTTATTTCTTAAAGGAGTTTGTGATGAAATTCTTTCTCGATACCGCCAACCTTAACGAGATCCGCGAAGCCGCGTCGTACGGTTTTGCCGACGGAGTCACTACCAATCCATCGCTCATCGCCAAAGAGGGCGACGTCGATTTCAAACAGCACATCGCGGCCATCTGCGAGATCGTGCAGGGTCCGGTATCGGCGGAAGTGACGAGCCAGGACAAAGACGGAATGATCCGCGAGGGTGTCGAGTACTCGAAGATCGCGCCGAACGTCGTGATCAAGTGCCCGCTGACTAGAGAAGGACTCAAGGCGACACGTCAGCTAACCGACCAGGGCATTCGCGTGAACGTGACGTTGTGCTTCTCAGCGGCGCAGGCGATCCTCGCTGCAAAAGCCGGTGCAGCGTTTATCAGTCCCTTCCTCGGTCGTCTCGACGATATCGGCGAGAACGGGCTTTACCTGCTGCAAAGCATCATCGAGGTTTATCAGAATTATTCGTGGAAGACTGAGGTGCTCGCCGCGAGTCTGCGCCATCCGATTCACGTGATCGAAGCGGCACGTCTGGGTGCCGACATCGCAACAATCCCCTTTAAAGTAATCGATCAACTTTTCAATCATCCGTTGACCGATAAGGGGCAGGCGCAATTCCTCGCGGACTGGGCGAAGAGTGGTCGGAAGTAAATCTGCGGTCCTGGTGAGAGTCGAAAAATACGACGGCGCGGAACATCGACGTTGGGCGGCCCGCATCGTCGAGCAGACCGATTCCCTGCTCGTCCTCGACGCCGTCTTCGACGAAGAGATCGAGCACGATTTACTCGGCACCATTGCCTCGGGCACGATCAGTGTCGAATACTACTGGCTCGATCGCTGGTACAACGTCTTTCGGTTTAGCGACGGCGACGGGAAGTTTCGAAACTTCTACTGTAACGTGACGATGCCGCCGAGCTTTGACGGCCGCATTCTCAGCTACGTCGACCTGGACATCGACGTGTTGGTCAAACCCGACTTCTCCTACCGGGTCCTCGACCTCGAAGATTTTGAAGAAAACGCCTCGCGCTACGGCTACTCTGCCGAGGTACATGAGCAAGCGCACGCTGCGCTGGCGGAACTGATCAGGTTGATCGAAACGCGCTCGTTCCCTTTCGACCAATAATTTTATGGCGTCTCAACAACAGACCAAACAGTCAAAATCGAAGCTCGACACTCTGCGCGAACGAAGCGTGCAAGCTGAACAAGGTGGCGGCGCCGCGCGCGTCGAGAAGCAGCACGGATCGGGGAAAATGACGGCGCGCGAGCGGATCCAGTTTTTACTCGACGAGGGATCGTTCGAGGAGTTTGACAAGCTGGTCGTGCATCGCTCGAAGGACTTTGGTCTCGATAAACAGCTCTATCCCGGCGACGGCGTGATCACGGGTCACGGCTTGATCGACGGCCGCGCTGTGTTTGTCTTCGCGCAGGACTTCACCGTCTTCGGCGGGTCGTTATCCGAAACGCACGCCGAAAAGATCTGCAAGGTGATGGATCTGGCGATGAAAGTCGGCGCGCCGATTATCGGGCTGAACGACTCGGGCGGCGCGCGCATTCAGGAAGGCGTCGTCAGTCTCGGCGGATACGCCGACATTTTCCTGCGCAACACGTTGGCGAGCGGCGTCGTGCCGCAGATCAGTTGCATCATGGGACCATGCGCGGGCGGCGCTGTTTACAGTCCGGCGATCACTGACTTCAACGTCATGGTCAAGGACACGTCATACATGTTCATCACCGGACCAGACGTGATCAAGACCGTCACGCATCAGGAAGTGACGAAGGAGGCGTTGGGTGGCGCGCTCACGCATAACAGCGTTTCGGGCGTCGCGCACTTCGCTGCCGAGTCGGACGAACATGCGTTGCGGATCGTGCGCGAGTTGTTTTCATTTATTCCGTCGAACAATCTCGAAGATCCGCCCCGGTTGCAGGTGAGCGATCCCGTCGATCGTGAAGAGCCGAAGTTGAATGACATCGTGCCCGAGGCGTCGAACCAGCCCTACGACATCCGCCAGGTGATCAATCACGTGGTCGACGACGGTTACTTCTTTGAAGTGCAGCAACTTTTCGCGCCGAACATCGTCGTAGGGTTCGCGCGGCTTGGTGGACGTGCTGTCGGCATCGTCGCGAACCAACCGGCGTTTCTCGCGGGCGTGCTCGACATTTCTGCGTCAGTGAAAGGCGCGCGCTTCGTTCGCTTCTGCGATTGCTTCAACATTCCGCTGGTGACGTTTGAAGACGTTCCCGGTTTCCTGCCCGGCGTCGCACAGGAACACGGCGGGATCATCACTCATGGCGCCAAGCTCCTCTACGCGTTTGCGGAAGCGACGGTGCCGAAGGTGACGGTGATTACGCGTAAGGCTTATGGCGGCGCGTATTGCGTCATGGCCTCGAAACACATCCGCACCGACGTCAATCTCGCCTGGCCGTCGGCCGAGATCGCGGTGATGGGCGCTGAAGGCGCTGTCGGCGTTCTCTACCGGCGCGAACTAAGTGAAGCGCAGGACAAAGAAGCTGCGCGCCGTTCGAAGATCGCCGAGCTCGAAGACAAGTTTGCCAATCCCTACGTCGCCGCTGAACGTGGTTTCGTCGACGAAGTAATCGAACCGTCGCAAACGCGTCCCAAACTAATCCGCGCCCTTGCGCTCCTCGAAAACAAGCGCGACGAAAACCCAGCGAAGAAGCACGGCAACATTCCGCTGTAGCCTGATCGTGCTTATTCCGAACCATTTCCCCACCGTCAACGTAAACTGCGGACATGATGACTCAGTCTCGCCCGCGCACACTGGCCCGCATGCTCGGGCTTTTCATGCTGTTGACGATTCTCGGCGGTGTAATCGCTCAGGGTTTTATCAGCGAACGACTTATCGTCTTCTCTGACGCCGCTGCCACCGCAAACAACATCCTTTCCCACAAAGGGCTTTTCAAACTGAGCCTCAGCATCTATCTCATCGAGATGATTACAAATATTACGACCACGGCTCTTTGGTATGTCTTGCTTCGACCGGTGAACAGGCCGATAGCTTTGATGGCCGCATTCATCGACCTCGCTGGTTGCATCATAAAGACTGTCGCGCGCGTCTTCTATCTTACGCCGCTCTGGGTGCTTGGCGCCGCGTCAACTCCAGGCGGGATCGTAAACCCCGCCCTGCATGGATTCACACCGGAACAGTTACAGTCGATTGCTTTGGTGCTTTTCAGAGCGAATGCCTATGGCGCCGCGATCGCGATGGCATTTTTTGGATTTTCCGTCCCGCTGAACGGCTATCTAATCTTCCGTTCAACGTTCCTGCCGAGGTGGCTGGGTGCGCTTGCGATGATTGCAGGCCTCTGCTGGCTTACGTTTATCTATCCGCCGTTCGGCTCTCGCTTGTTCACGTTCACCGCGCCTGTTGGTTTGCTAATCGCACTCGTGATGATCTTCTGGCTCGTGGTTTTCGGTGTCGACGAGAGCAAATGGCATGACCGGCAGGCGTAACATCTGATCAGTAGAGGGGACATGGCGAGTATTACATTCGTCAATAATCTCGAACCGCGCCGGTAGAAATGAGGTATCATTGCCGCTCCTCAGTTTGAAAGGTGAAGCGCTATGGTTTCCTCTCGTCCTCATGCAATCTCCTGGATCATCCTGGTTCTCAGCACCGCAGTCTTTGCTCAAGCGCAGACGACGCCTGATAAAATTTCCGGCGCGACTGTTACCGGCAAAGTAACAATCAAGAACAAAAGTGCTCCGGGAGTCGCCGTCGTTCTGGTTCTGAACGTCGAGGGATCTCAAAGACCCACGCGCTACAGAGCGTTCACCGACGACACGGGCACTTATCGGATTACCAATGTGCCGCCGGGAAACTATCATGCGGAGACAGCCGCGCCGGGATTTGTTTCTGTCGATAGGATCCCGAGCCCGTTCGGCAACTCAATCGGGGTGCTAATCAATAACGATGAAACAGTCGAGAATATTGATTTCGAATTGGTGCGCGGCGGCGTGATCACCGGCAAGGTGACCGACTCAGACGGCCGGCCGTTAATTGAAGAAACAGTTTCGCTTGCCACCGCGGATTCCAACGTGAGTTACCGGTCTACCGGGTACCATACTACGCGAACCGACGACAGGGGCATCTATCGCATCTTCGGTATCCCGCCGGGAAACTACAAGGTTTCCGCGGGAACGAATGAAGTTTCTCCTTCCTGGGCCAGATCAGCGTTTCGCCAGACATTTCATCCGGACACCACAGATCCTTCGCAGGCAACGACCATCAACGTGACGGAAGGAAGCGAAGCGACGAATGTTGATATCAGCCTCAAAAAAGCCGACCACACGTACTCCGTTCGCGGCCGGCTCATCGACGGCGATACCGGCCAGCCGATAGCAAATGTGTCGTACGGGATAACAGTGCGTCTATCCCCAACCGAAAGCAGTGGGATGTCCGATGGTTCAGTGACCAACAGCAACGGCGAATTCAAATGGGATAACCTGAGACCTGGCAAATATGCTGCTTACGCATACCCACCGGCCGATAGTGATTGGCGAGCTGAGGAAGTTCCGTTCGAGGTGAACGATCACAACGTAACCGGCCTTGTCATTAAAACAATAAAGGCAACGATTGTATCGGGCATCGTCATTTTGGAGGGTAATGACGACAAGAGCGTGCTCGCGAAACTCAGCAGCGCCTGGGTGTCAGCTCGGATCGAACCCGAAAACAAGATGGGAAGTGCGAGTAGCACAACTGGAATCACGCCTGATGGAACTTTTCGGTTTAATGGTTTAATCGCGGGCCTCGCCACTCTCGGAGTTGGAGGTAAAGGCTTTGAGCTCGTTCGCGTGGAACGCAATGGAGTGGTCCAACCGGCAGGGATCCCGATTCGTGACCGTGAACAAATCACCGGTCTCCGGCTTATTGTGCATTACGGCAACGCATCTATTCGCGGACTTCTAAAGCTCTCGAACGATGCGCCGCCACCGCCAAACATGAAATTCTTTGTTTCACTGAAAAGGATTGACGAACCAGTCAGACAGTTCGATCAACCAGGTTCCAGCCGATCGGTGGAGGTCGACTCTCGCGGTCAGTTCGTAGCCGACGGGCTCATGCCCGGCACTTATGAAGTGTCGGCTCAGTCCTTCGCTCCCAATGAACCTCGTAGCCAATTGCTCAACGGAAAACAGCAGGTAACAGTTACGGACGGTGGAGTGGTAAACATCACCATGACACTCCAGCCGCTGTCTCTTCCTAACCGGCCTTAACTCGGGAACTAGCAATGCTCAAATCTCTCATAGTGATCGTATTGGCGTCGGTCCTCACGGCGGCCCAAACGCAACGACCGGTAGCCGAAACCTCAAAGTCAGGTTCGATTACGGGTAAAGTCGTCAACGAAAGAGGTGAACCACTGCCAAACGCCAGAGTCTCGGTGAAAGCCGTCGGGGCTGCTCGTTCGACGGCAGCTACAATAACCGAGAGTGATGGAACCTTCAGAGTGGATGGACTGGAACCCGTTCCTTATCAGATCAACGTTTGGATGCCGGCCTACATCAAGCGCCCGTCTGAAACAGAGGAGCCTCGCGAGAAACAATACAAGGTCGGCGACTCAGTTAACTTTGTTCTGATCAAAGGTGGTGTCATCACGGGAACGGTCACGAACGCCGCCGGCAACCCGGTGATGGGCGTGCATGTCTCTGCACGGATGATACGCGATAATAAGGACCAGCGATTAGCTCGAGGTTTTGAGAGCCGCGTTAACACGGACGATCGCGGTGTCTACAGGATCTACGGATTGCCGCCCGGAACTTATATCGTTATTGCCGGCAGCGCCGATGAGAATTTGGAATGGGGCATCAACCCGTACAGTAACGATATTCCGACGTACGCACCTTCTTCGACGCGCGATACGGCCGAAGAAATCAGCGTGCGCACGGGCGAAGAAACGAGCAATTTCGACATTCGTTACCGTGGCGAGCAGGGGCGGACGATCAGCGGCACCCTCGGTGGACCAGCGATCGCCGGTGGATTCACGGTCGTTCTTACCCCTATCGCGCCAGGCAACTCGCAACCCAACACCTCGAATTATGAGCAACCCGGTAGCCGGCAATTTGCTTTCACTGGTCTCACGGACGGCGACTATTACGTAACCTTGCGAATGTCTCTTTCAGCGACAGAAGCCGGCCTTTCCGAATCAAAATTAGTAAGGCTCAGAGGTGTAGACGTTGACGGTATTGAGTTGACGCCGAAGCCGCTGGGTGTTGTGAGTGGGCGCGTGGCTTTGGAACCATCAAAGGCAAGCGAGTGTCAGGGGAAAGAGCCAATATCATTCAAGGACATCTCGGTCTCCGCATGGCATCGGCAGAGCGAAGCGACGAAAAATCAACCGCAATTCATCTGGTCAATTGGTGCGCCTGTTTCCGTCGATGAGCGGGGTAATTTTTCTCTGAATAACCTGGCGCCTGCTCAATATTATTTCGCGACGCGTTTCGCTGCAAAGTCGTGGTACCTGCAATCGATTTCGTTGACGCCGGCGGCGGCTGGAGCAAAGACCGCGAGCAAGCCGATCGACACGACCCGCGTTTGGACCACGATCAAGAGTGGTGACCGTCTTTCCGGATTAACTGTGATGCTGGCCCAGGGTGCTGCATCGTTTCGCGGGCAAGTGGTTTTTGATTCGGCTGAAAACCGTCCTGAGAGATGGGTTGCGTACTTAGTTCCGGCAGAGGTCGACCACGCCAACAACTCGTTGCGTTTTTACGGTGGAAGGGTGAGCCCCGAAGGAAAGATTGAGCTTGCTAATATCGCGCCGGGCCGTTACTGGGTGCTGGCCCAACCCGCCGTTGAAGATGCGTTATCAGCAGCCGCTCAATTCCGCACTCCTGACGACACAGATACGCGTGCAAAGTTGCGCCATGATGCCCAGGAGATGAAGACGGAGATTGAACTAAAGCCCTGCCAGGAACTCGGCGATTTCAAGATCACAGTTGCGAGGCGCTTGGACTTTCTCGATCAGAACTGATTTGGAGTGATTCTGATCTTCGCATCGTTACTGGCCAGGCCTCGCACAGTGATTTTCACCAACATGTCTCCGCCAGCCGATAGTTCGTCAGGCAAGCGCAGGTTTATCTGAGTCAGCCAATCAAAGTTTGGTACTTTGCCGACAAATTCAACCGGCAGCGAGAATATTCTATGTTGCGAGTCTTCGGCTTGAGCCGTGACGACAGAAATGTTTTCGCTCGGCAGCAATTCAACATTCAGAGCAAAGAGACTAATTCGAGTTCGTTGGTCTGCACTAAAGTTATGTATCGTTCGCAGGGAGAAAGGATCGCGCACAAAGGTTACCGAGTCTAAAGCAACTGCCGCAGTCGAAGACTCCCCACTGAGCAACGCGGGATTCGGAGCAGGCTGACTGACTACGAACAGTTTGCCGGCGATGGCGATAGTTCCAGTACGGGGATAACCGTGCGTGTTTGGTTCAACCGAGAAATTGACAACAGTATTGCCGTTATTGCTCGTGTCGCCCGACGTGAGTTTGAGCCACGGCGCATTGCTCGAGGCCATCCAGCGACAAGCATTGCCCGTGGTGACGTTCACAACTCCTGCCCCGCCGGATGGCGACACGCTCTGGCTTTGCATGGAAAGTGAGTAGGTGCAGTCGGCTGGCTCATACAGACCCAGTCCAGCGCGATTTGCTGCATCCCAATCACCGACGAAGTGCCACCAGTTTGTCATCCGATTCGTGCCATAAGGAATGGTGTTGCCAGATCCTGGAATACTCTGTCGCCAAAAAATGTACCAATTCGGCTCGACGGAGCTAAAACTTTGAAGGTAGTTGTTCGGAAACTTATAAGGCACGTTGCCATAAGTCGCGGCGCTGAACGGGGTAGTTTGTCCGCCATCAGGCTTCCAGTCCATGATGTCACTATCAAACGGCTCAAAGTTTTGGTAGTCGTAATCAGTGGCCGCGTTCGGCGGATGATGCGTGTCGCCGGCGCGCCCGCGCTGCCATGGTCCAGTGGCTGAGAACCCGACGAACTTCTGCCAGAAAAGCTGGGTATCGCCCGTCTGTCGTCTATTAACGGCGTCGAACATTGATTCCAACTGATGTCCGTCCCCATGAATTGTGACTGGGTCTAAGCGCCGGATATTCCTGCCGTAAACGATGTATGTGTGATCATAAATGGGGAGATCGGTGTTGTCGCGATTGCTGTTGGAAATGTCACCGGTGGTCGCACTCGACATGTTCGACTCCCAGCCCTCGCGGAAGTTTTCCGGAGGATGTATCGCGGGGTCATAGCTCGGAATATTCGGTTGCACACCGCCCCAAGACAGCCAGATTTCTTTTACTCCCATCTTTTCGATGTAGTCTCGGATTCCAAAGCGCTCAAAAATTTGAAACCATTCGGCATCGTACAGCGGTGCTCGCAGGTCACCTTTGGGTTTCCCCGGAGGAGTTGGCTCATAAACGGTGATGATTGCGACCACCCGATAGCCAAGTGAAGGCGGCGACGTCTGGCTGCCGTAGCCTCTAAATCTGCTGCCCTCTTCAAGCATAAACTTCATGATCGGATCGTAGAGATCGAGGGTCTGCTCCAATTGGACCAGCGGAATTGGGTTGAGCGACCAAAAATCCGGGGCCCACGCCACGTCCAGATTGCGGCCGTCCGCGGTTGGCAGGTAGCGCATGATCACCACGGGTATCTCGTACAATGCACCCTCGGCCGGAGTCGCCAGATAATTGCTAATGGTCTGAATTCGCGGTTCTAAAAGTGGCGCGTGAACGTTTATGCTGACGGTGGTGTGGAAGCTCTTGTAGGTCGCCGTCAGCATCGCAGTCCCTGAGTTGACGCCAACGATTTTGCCGTCTGCAGTCACCATCAAGACGTTGGGATCGGAACTGGTTAAAGTCGCCTCGGAGATTGGAACGTCAACTGTTCCTACAACGGTGGTGCCTGAAAGCGTTACCGGAATGCGCCACGTTTTCCATAAATTTCTAGTGGCCAGATTGATCGAAAGGTTTTGAATCGGCTGCGCCGCCAGAAAGCGAGCTTTAATCTCGGCTGCGGTACGAGCGATGTTGCTGATTCTTAACTCGTCGATGACGCAGTTGGCTTGCATGTCATTTCGGACACGGTGGCTTCCCAGGTTGAAAGTTGCGGGAATTGAAGAGAGCACGTCCTGACTGGTCGAAGCGTGATTTATGCGTTCGACTCCGTCAATGTAAGTAATCATGCGACCGGGAACTGTCCAGGTAACGGCGATGTGGCGCCACTTGTCGACAGGCCAATTGGCGAAAGCAAACTTTTCAGCTTCAGAGTCGTCCGCGTTAATTAGGAACCGGAAGTTTACGGAGAAATCTCTCAATAGAATAAAGTCGCTGTTTGGAGCACCGGACCCCAGGCTGAAGAAGACCCGAGGTTGAGGATCTAATGGCTTAAAGCGCGGCTTCATCCAAAATTCGATCGTGCCCGCAGACATGTTGAAATTGTTCGCTGTGGCGTACTGCAAAACGTCCGAGCCGTCCACCAGGACACCTTGGCCTAAAACTCCACTTTCAAAACTTACCCCGACGTTTTGAACCGGAGTTTCGCCTTGCTCGCCGTTAAGCGTGTTCTCAAAGCGCAGCAACAGTAAGGTGTTCGCGTCAACGTCGCTTTGCGCGGATGCAGATATCGCACCGCTGAGTAGGACAGAGATTAATATGGAACAGCGAACGCTGTTACGACCCAGCGCGGAGAGGATCTTAATCGTTAACATGTGAGAAAACTCCAACCGTGAGTTTTGGAGACTCTATCACTCCGGGTGTTCCTTGTCACTAATTATACGTTACTTGCGCTCGGCGGGATCGAAAGCTATTAGACGAGCAACGGGATCGAAAGTGACGCTGAAAGGAAAGAGCGCTCGTCGCCCGAGAATTATGGGTGTGCCCGGGGCGACGCCGGTCAAGACGTCTGTGGGAACGCCGTTGAGGACCAAAGCGCCGATGTTCACTGTTGTCGGCGCGACGCGTCGGGACTGCACTCGTCCGCCGCCCAGATCCTGATTGATCCGTGTTGCGTCTGATCCGTGTGACGACTGTCGATCGGTCAGCGCGAGACCAAATCCTGAGCCGGTATCCACGAGCGCGAGTCGACCGTCGCCGAGTTTTACGAACGGACGATGACTGCCCGCCTCGCGCACCCAACGCACGACTGCACCGTCGCGAGGCTGTTCGTCGAGCCGGAGCCCACGAATCGAAGAAGCGTTGAATACACGCAACTCGTGATTCGGCAAATCAACCGTGTAACCAAAGCCACTGAAGACTTCCGTCGGGTCCAGAACGCCGTCAATCGAACGCGGCAGATCAGCGACAGCAGCTACAAAGCGTCCGGGAACTCTGTTGCCCGGCTTGCCCAGCGACAACCCCGCGATTTGCGCTTCCTGATCGGAAGCAATCGGCGCCGTGCTGAGCCCGCCGACCAGCGGTCTTCCCGATTTCGACACTTGCAACCGCGCCTGATGGACAACGCGCCGGCTGACAATCGAAACGCCTGCGCCGGTGTCGATCGCAAACACGAACGGCCCCGCGCCGTTGATCCAGCCCGTTGCAGTTAATCCGGCGTCTTCATCACGAAGCCTGATCGGCGCAACGACGGATGAGTCAACGGATCCAGCGCGCAAAAGTTGATGGGCGGTCCCTGCGATCGGAACCGCCCAAACAACCATTGCCACAAGAGTACTTAGAGCGACTTTAGCTTTGCTCACGACTCCGGACCTCGCGAATTAACTTAGTAGCTCCGGTCTCGGTTGCGCAGCTTGTACGTCCACAGCGCCGAACCACCTGCGCCGGAGAGCGCACCAATCGCGGCGCCCTTCTTACCACCAATCAAACCACCGATAGCCGCACCGGCGCCGGTACCCATCGCCACCGTCAGCTTGTCGCGGTGCTTGTCCCAGAAACTCCGCTGACGCGGCTGATAGTCGTAGTAAACGCGACGCGCGGACGAGCTGCTGCCGCTGTTTCGATAAACCACTCGCGTCGGCGAGCGTCGCACGACGGTGTTGGTCGTGGTGCCGGCCGCTTTGTTCTGCTGTTCGCTTGCGGCAGCGAAGCCATCCGCGAAACCTGTTTTATAAGCCGTCTGCTCGGCGGCGGTATTGAAGGTCGCTGCGGCAGCGTCTTCGTTAACCCGCGGCTGTTCGGCTGAAATCGGAGTCGCGGTACGGGCAATCTGCGGGTTAGTTGTTTCAGCAGTCGCCGACTGGGTTCGGTTCATGACGAGAGCACCAACCGAGCCACCTACCAACGCGGCAATCAAGGCAACTGGAAGAAGTTTGTTTGTCATAATCATCGCTCTGTTCTCCTCAAAAGATAGGTGCTGCGTCGAGCACGCTACTCATGCTGCAAGGGCTATTCCCTGATTGTCGGGTGATGGTTGAACAGACGAAATCCTAGCAATGATCGCCGAAAAAAGCGGCATCGCAAGAAATTCACAAGCTAATGCAAACTGATCGCAACGAAGAAGGCTTGACGAATCCGAGGTGGGATATTCGATATGGAAACGGTGTAACCGATATGGTTACGAAAAGGAGAGAAGCGGAGAAGGGGTGAAGGGGAGATGTTCTCCGGCTCTCCGCATCTCCCCTTCACCGTTTCCTAATTTTAAGCGGCTTTCGGTAACGCTTTGTCTTTGAGCAGCTCGAGCGCTTTCTTGAGCTGAAGATCCTCAGTCGCCGGCTTCACCGCCGGTGCAGGCGCTGGTGTAGCGGCTCCGGGCTTCTCGTTTCCTTGCTCCGGTTTGCCAACCGGATCGTCGTCGTTACCCGTCAAGTCGTCCGGATCGACTGCATCCGTAACTTCCGGACCCTTTACTTCAACAGACGGAGCAACACCGGAATGCGCGCGATCCTCGCCCAGGAACGTCTTTCCACCCGCAGTTGCCCATTTGACCGTCGTCAGCAGGAGACCGTCGCCGCCCCGAAGCGTAAAGAGTTGCTGCTCGGTGCCGGCGCCGAAACTCTTCTCGCCGACGACCTGGCCACGGTTTCGTTCGATCAAGGCAGATGCGATGACTTCCGCCGCTCCAGCCGTGCCGGTATCAATCAACGCCACGACCGGTCCCGAAAACAACGCCAACTTCGGATCAGCGGTGAACGTCTTCAACGACTTGCCCTCGCGTCCGATTGTTTGCGCAAGCAGACCGTCTTTCACGAACATGTTGGCGACGGCCACGGCTTCCGTTAACGAACCGCCCGCCGTGTCGCGAATATCAATCACGACTTTCTGCGCGCCCTGCTTCAGCAGGTCTTGAAGACGATTGCGTACTTCGCTCGACTCGCCATCCGCCAAACTGTTGATTCGAAGGATGCCGACCTTGCCCGCTTCCATGCGCGCTTCAGCCGCGGGTGCGCGACTCGTGCCGCGCTTCACTGTGATCGTCAGCGGGCTCGAGTTGGCCCTTAGAACGCGGAGCTTCACTTCCGTTCCGGCCGGACCGTTGAGCAACTGTTTCGCGTCATAAAGCGAGATGTCGCGCGTGGCCTTGTTGTCGATGTACTCGATGATGTCGCCGGGATTGATTCCCGCCTGGTCAGCGGGCGAGCCCTTCATCGGCGCAATCACGTAGAGATAGGAAGCGACTTGCGACAGTTCAGCGCCGATACCGATCTGATTGTCACGGCTGCCGGCGTTGTAGTCGCGCACCTGATCGGGCGTGAGGTATGTCGAGTAAGGATCGAGTCCGTAGGCCAACCCGCGCAGGGCGCCGGCTCGAACCTTGTCCATGTTCGGCTCATCTACGTAATCTTGCTGGATGTGCTGCAACACGCTCTCGAAGATGCGCAACTGCGCGTTCGGATCGTTTGCAGGCTGTTGCGCTCGCGTCGAAATCCAACCGCCGACAACGGTGTAAAGAGTCAGAGTGGCCGACAGCAGGATGAGAATAAACTTGGTGCGAAATGACATTTAACTACCTCTTAGATTACGTTAGAGCCGGTACAATCGCACGATTTGCGAATCGAACCGTATGATACAGGCCGTATTTGGGCTGCGCAAGCCTGACTTCTCTGGCGAATCAAGTGAATAAACCTGAAGACGACTTCAACTTGACGGGGCCGATTCTCGCTCTCGATCTCGGCGAAAAACTGGTCGGAGCGGCCGTCAGCGATCAAAACCTGATAACTATCAAACGACTGCCGCCGCTCAAGCGTTCGAACTGGAAAAAACTGCTTCAGGACGTACTTTCCTTGATTGAGCGCTTTGACGCCCGAATGATGGTAATTGGTTTGCCGTTGGCCCTCGACGGCAGCCACGGTGACGCGGCCCAAAACGTTCAGCGCCTGGCCCGAAATTTCGCCCGCTCGACCGCGCTTCCGGTTTATCTTCAAGATGAGCGCTTGACTTCGGTCGAAGCGACAGCGAATTTAAAGGACGAGGGCAAGAAGCCCCACGAGATCCCGAATCTCGTCGATTCTGAAGCGGCGGCAATCATCCTGCGCGATTTTCTGCAAACGGATCAGGACCGAATTCTCGTTCAAACTACAGGAGAGTAGGAATAGGTCACGAATGAGGCGACTAATACTTCTGATAATCGCAGTTGTGTTATTGGCAGGCGCTGCCTCAGGCGCATGGATCTGCTCGGACCTTCGCAAGCCCGTCGCTCATAACAAGAGCGGCCATTACATCGAAATACCAAGAGGCTCATCGCCCTCGTTCATAGTGAAGAAGCTAGCGGCTGAAGGCATCATCAAGCATGAATGGCCGCTCATGATTTACCTCAAGGGCACAGGACGCGGAGCCACGTTGAAGGCCGGGGAATATGATTTCCCTTCGCCAGTCTCGCCCCTCGCCGTACTCGCGAAACTCGAGCAGGGCGAACGCCGGCTCACGCGGCTGACGGTCCCGGAAGGTTGGACGCGTTGGGACATCGCGAAAGCAATGATGCAGGTTCCGGAACTACACGTTCAAAGCGAAGCTCAAGCTTTAGAGTTAATGAATAACGTGAGCTTGATCGCCGACCTGGATCCGGCAGCAAAAAACCTCGAGGGCTATCTCTTTCCGGACACTTACGAGTTTGCTCCCGACACGACCGCCGCCGAAGTCGTCGAGATGATGGTGAAGCGGTTTCGCAACGTTTGGAAACCAGAGTGGACCGAACGCGCCCGCTCGCTGGGAATGTCGCCGCGACAGATCGTGACAACCGCTTCGATCATCGAGACCGAAGCCAAGCTAGACGAGGAACGTTCGCTGGTTGCCTCGGTGATTTACAACCGCTTGCGAAAGGACATTCCCCTTGCTGTCGACTCGACGATCATTTACGCGTCAAAGCTCGAAGGCAAGTGGCGTTATGACGGGAAGGTCTATCGCAGCGACATCGAACGACGCTCGCCATACAACACGCGCATCTACACGGGCCTTCCGCCCGGGCCTGTAGCGTCGCCCGGCGGGAGTTCGTTGAAAGCGGCATTGAATCCAGCCGAGTCTGATTACCTCTACTACGTTCGCAATCCCGCGCGCGACGACGGCGCGCACAACTTCTACAACAACAGCAGCGACTTCGAAACCGGCGTGCAGGCGTTGCGAAACTGGGAACGCGAACGCGACGCTAAGCAAGGGAATAGCGATAGGTAGATCCTGGATCTTTGGCCTTTGGTCTTGGGTCTTTGGCCTTGGGTCTTGCGTGTTGGATCTTGATTCCTACCAATTACAAGAAACTAATACAAAGCACTAAGACCAAAGACCCAAGACCAAAAACCAAACTTGTAATTACCAAACCGTTAATCTATTCTCACATCGAGCCCCAGAACAGTTCTTTTTTATTCAGATTTAAAGGTGGCAATATGTTCCGCATAATAGCCGGTCTGGTGGTAGTCATCGCCTGTTCTCTTCCCGTGTTTGGCCAAGCAGCAAAGGGTGTTGATAAGCAAAACGAACGTGTCAGGGACAGCGGCTCAGAACGAACTCCCGCGAACAATGGCAACAAGACAGACGTTGGCGCCGGACGTGGCTTCGACTTCGGGCGTGGCCGCACGCCAGAAACGCCGCCGCTGCCGAATCCATATCGCTTGAGCGGCAGGCGCGATGTGATCATCAACGCCGTCCAGGATCTGATGCGCGATCGCAAGTTGGTCCTCGACGAAGCCGCGTCGAAGTTGTCGGAAGGAATCATCGTCAGCCAGCCGTTCACGTTTACGAAAGGTGCCGTCGTCTCGCAAGGTGAGCTGAGCCGCTACGCGGACGTCACCGACGCCGCCGGCCGCGGCTGGACTCGCGGACGTTACACGCTGACGGTTGAAGTCCACCCGATCGACGGCTCGACTGCAAACGTCGTAGTCAACGCGAAGGTTGAAGGACGCACCGACGGATTAACGGGCGCAGAGTGGACCACACTCAGAAGCACGGGCCTCGCCGAGGATGAGTTTTTGGATGGATTGGTAACGGCTGTTACCGGAGCGCCGCCGCCGGGACGCCCTCCCCAACCGTAAAGTAAAACCTGAAGTGAGTATTGCGCATCACAGTCCGGCAATACTTGAGGAATCACCTAAACTAGTTTCGAATGATCAATAACCCATTTCACCAGGAAGAAGCCATTGCACAGGAACGAGAATCAAAGAAGCGATTACTTCTCGCAATCGTTTGTGCCGTGGCCGTCACTGCCCTGCTCGTAGCAGGCTACGCTTACATCCGCCGCTCTCACGCGCTGCGGATCCTCGCGGAGAACACGCCGCCTCCAATCGCCGAGTCGAGTCCGAAAGGTCCGCCGTTGGCCCACGTCGTCGTCGACGAACCTACTCTGGAAAAGGGTTTCACCATCATCGGCGGTGTAGTTAAGAACACTTCAGACCGCGAGTTATCGAGCGTTTCAGTTGTCGTCGAACTGAGACGGCGAAAGGACGGCGGTATCGAAGAGCAAGCATTGCCGGTCACACCCGAAGTTCTCAAGCCGCAAGAAGAGGGCGTCTACTCGATGCGAGCGCACGCGCAGGACTTCGCTTCCATTCGTCTCGCGGCATTGAAAGTGGATCCCGACTCTAAGCTCATCGTCTACACGTCCGCGCAGGGCAAGAAGCGCCCGCCTGAGCGTTTCGAGCCACGAACGATCGTCGTCAAGCGCTCCGGAAAGCCGGGCGAGTTCATCAACACACCCGAGAATCCCGGACGCGTTCCCTAGTCTAAGTCCATCATCCGCTGAGGTTTTTGTTTAAGGGTCGGCGTGCCGATGGTTAAGGTGAATTCTGAAATTCGGCGTGCAACGCAGCGCGAGTCGTAATCGTCACAGTACAGTCGAGCGATGAAGAACACGCTGAAACTCATAACTCTCATCTGCGGCCTGCTTCTACTTCCGGCACTTGCCTCCGGGCAAACGCGGCCACAAGCACCGTCCGACCTCGATCCGGCGGCAACGCGTGGTGAGCGTGAGCGGCCGGGTACGGAAATGGAAGCTGAGATGCGAGCCAAACAGGCGATCAAATACGCCGAAAAAGGCCACCAGGAGAACATCGACCGCGCTAAAGAGATCGCCCAGATCGGAAAAGAGCTGAAGTCCGCAGTTAGCGACAAGCCGATTCTGAATAGCGATTCGCAGAAGAAGCTCGAGCGCCTCGAAAAGCTCACCCGAAAAATCAGGGGCGAGGCTGGCGGCGACGATCAGGACATCGAAATCCCGAATCGTCCGACCGACGTTCCTTCGACAGTCTCGCGCATCGCCGAAGCGGCGGACACGCTATCGAAACAAGTTCAAAACACGCCGCGCCAAGTGGTATCGACATGTGTAATCGAAGACGCTAATGTTTTACTTGAGCTGATCAAGCTCATGCGCACGTTCGCTCGATAACCGTTAGCCAATGTCCAAAACTCGCCTCGTTAGCCTGATCGCGATTCTTCTGATGACCGCGTTTGTCGTTGTCGCACAGGACGACGACGACGTCGTGCGCGTGAACACGGATCTTGTAGTGCTGAACCTGACCGTCACCGACAAGGCCGGACAGTACGTGAAAGCGTTGAAGCTTTCAGACTTCAAGGTCTATGAAGATGGCGTTGAAGTGCAGCCGAACATGATCGCCAGCTTCTCGGTTCAGGAAGCGCCGTACGCGGCAGTGATCCTGTTGGATAGTTCGGGAAGTATGGAAGCACGGTTCTCGCTTGCGCGTTCTGCGGCGATCAGGTTTCTTGATGGACTACGGCCGGAAGACGTCGCGGCGGTTTATCGTTTCGATTCGAAGGTCGAACGCGTGCAGGAGTTTTCAGGTGGACGCGACCTTGCGCCGATGGCTTATGCGATCCGCGCTAAAGGAATGACGACGCTGAACGATGCGATCGTCGAAGCAGCGAACACGTTGGCGTCGCGGCCCGAGCAGCGCAAGGCGATCGTGATCTTGTCTGACGGCATGGATACGTACAGCAAAGCGTCGAGTGAAAAGGCTGTTGAGAGTGCGCTTGCGGTGGGCGCGAGTATCTTCGCCGTCGATATGTCGCAAGTCGACGTCGGTGGATCAGCGAGGGCACAGGCGGCCGCATCGCTGAGAGGTTTTGCCGAGAAGACTGGCGGCAGGTTCATCGCGACGCCGGGTGGTCCGGCGCTGCGCGATGCATTCACCGGCATCGCCGACGAGCTCGGACATCAATACACCATCGCTTATCGTCCGACGAACAAGACTCGCGACGGCAAGTGGCGCACGTTGGAAGTTAAAGCGACACGTGAAGGCTTGACCGTTCGCACCCGCAAAGGCTACCGCGCCCCGAAGAAGTAACCCGTCGATTAGAACCAGCCAGCAATAGAACCAGCCAGCAAAGCTAGAACAAGTCAGGAAGGGGGCAAGCGAAGCGCGCCCCCGCTATCTTAGCGAGCGGACTTATAAACAGCGGGGGCGCGCTTCGCTTGCCCGCTTCCTGACCTGTTCAATTGTTGTGACTTGTTCTCTAACGCGTCGTCTTTGTTAACGACTTCTCGCGATGGCGTTCGAAGGCGAGGTCGATGAGGGTTTCGAGAAGACGCGCGAAAGGAAGGCCGGAAGCGGCCCACATCTTTGGATAGCCTGATACCTCAGTCAAACCAGGCATCGTATTCAACTCATTAATGACTAGCTCACCGCCATCGCGCGTCAGGAAGAAATCAACCCGCGCGAGCCCTGCTCCATCAATCGACTGAAACGCGCGAATGGCCATCCGCTGAATTTTCGTCGTCACTGCCTTCGACAGCGGCGCCGGCACGACAAAACTCACGCGGCCCGTGCTCGTGTATTTCTCGGTATAATCGAGAAACCTCGCCGCCTCGTCCAACACAACATACTCACCCGGCAAACTAGCCTTCGGCTCATCATTCCCCAAAACGGCGCACTCGATCTCACGCGCGACCACCTCTTCTTCGACGATGATCTTCCGATCGTACTGCGCCGCCAGTTCGATCGCCTCGCTCAACGACTTCCGGTCAGTCGCACGCGAAACACCGACAGACGATCCGAGGTTCGCCGGCTTCACAAAACACGGCAGCCCAAGCTCGGCAACAACCTTACGTAAAACTTTAGCCGGATCGCTCCGCCACTGAGAGCGCAGAAACCAGATGTACTTGCAGATCGGCAACCCGGCCTGAACGAACAGCGACTTCATCGCCACTTTGTCCATGCCGCAAGCCGACGCGAGCACGCCGCACCCCACGTACGGCACGTCAGCCATTTCAAGTAATCCTTGAAGTGTTCCGTCTTCTCCGTACGTTCCGTGCAACGCGGGAAACACAACGTCGAGTTTCTCAGCGACGAGCGGTTGTGAACCGGCGTCGAGCGAGATGAGTCCCTTGTGTGACGGATCTCCGACAAGCGCGACGTCGCCTTTAGCCGGACCGCCAGCGCAGACTAACTCGTGAACGGAAGCCGGAAGCAGTTGCGCCGACTGCGATGGTGCGAGCCACTTCCCTTCCTCGGTGATCGCGATCGGGACTACCTCAAACTTCTTCCGGTCGATGCTCTCGACGATCGAGCGCGCCGATCGAATCGAGACTTCGTGTTCACCCGATCGCCCACCGAAGATCACTCCGACGCGAAGCTTCTTTGCCACTCTTCCTGGTCCAGCCTTTTAAAGTATTGTCTTGCCCAACGCGGACAGAATCAGTTCGACACCGAGCTCGGCAGTCTTGTTGTTGACGTCGAGCGCGGTATTGATCTCGACGACTTCGAGATAACGCATTCCACCTGCTTCCGCAACTTTTTCCATGCCCAGATGTGCTTCGCGATACGTGAGTCCACCGCGAACGAGCGTGCCCGAGCCCGGTGCGTCGCCAGGATCCAGAGCGTCGACGTCGAACGTGACGGCGTAACCCGCGCTGCCGCGCGAAGCGATCTTGATCGCGTCGTCCATGCATGCCGACATGCCGCGTTCGTCGATCTCTCTCATCGTGAAAAAGCGCAAACCGACCTTGTTGATTAGTTCCCTTTCGCCGGGGTCGATGTCGCGCGCGCCAACGTGAACACACAAACTCGGATCGAGTTTGGGTGCAAAGCCGGCAACGTTGGTGAGCTCGGGAGCACCGTGTCCGAGCAAAGCAGCGAGCGGCATTCCGTGGATGTTGCCCGAGGGCGTTGTGTCGGGAGTGTTTATGTCGGCGTGAGCGTCGAACCAGATCAGCCCGAGCGTCTCCTCACGTTGTTTGAAATAGGAAGCAGCCCCGGCGAACGAACCGATCGCGATCGAGTGGTCGCCGCCGAGGACGAGTGGCAATTGATCGGCTTGAAGTATCGCTTCAACTTCGTCCGCGAGATCTTCGCAGGCCTTGCTGATCTCGCGCACGTATTTCAGTTTCTCACCGGCGAGCGGAATGGTCTGCGGGCGTTCGAGACGCATGTCGCCGAGGTCTCGGACCGGATATCCCAAACGTTCGATTCGTTGTTGCAGGCGTGCAACGCGCAGCGCCGCCGGACCGATGTCCACACCTGCCATACTCGCGCCGTAACCCAGCGGCACGCCGAGAATCGCAACCGTCTTGTTCCCTTGCCCATTCACTGAAAAAACTCTCTGTGTTTTTGTGCCTCTTTGTGGCTAACCACCGAGATTGAAATCAAAGCCACCGCCGCTGCCGCCCTGGTCGATGTTTATGCTGCTCATCTTGGTCCTCCTTGTTCTAAGGCCGTAGCCGGTACAGCATGCGCGGAAATGGAATTGTCTCGCGAATGTGCTCGATGCCGCACATCCACGCGGTGCAGCGTTCGATACCCATGCCGAAACCTCCGTGCGGAACACTGCCGTAACGGCGCAGATCGAGGTACCACTGAAACGCTTCCTCAGGTAGTTCATGAATCGCGATCTGCTCCTGCAAAAACTGGAGCGAAGTCGCGCGCTCACCGCCGCCGATCACCTCGCCGTAACCTTCCGGCGCGAGCACGTCGACGCCCAGGGCCACTTCCGAACGTTCCGGATCGCGCGCCATGTAAAACGCCTTCACCGCCGCGGGGTAATGATGGACCATTACCGGCCTCTCAAACTGGCTCGAGATGTAAGTCTCGTCCGGCGCACCGAAGTCTCCGCCCCACTCGAACTTCGCTTCCAGCGCGCCCTTCTCGAAACCTTCCTGCAGCATCTTCACGGCGTCGTCGTAATGAACTCGCGGGAACGGCGCAACGATCGTTTCCAGTTTCGCAGTATCCCGTTCGAGCACTTTCAACTCTTCCTTGCGATCCTCGAGGACGCGCGCCGCAATGTATGAGAGCATTCGTTCCGCCAATGACATGACGTCGTCGAGCGTCGCGTAGGCCATCTCGGGCTCGACCATCCAAAACTCGGTCAAGTGCCGTCTGGTCTTCGATTTTTCGGCCCGAAACGTCGGCCCGAAACAGTAGACTTTGCCCAGCGCTGCGGCCGTTGCTTCGTTGTAGAGTTGGCCCGATTGCGTGAGATACGCCTTCTCGCCGTCGAAGTAATCGACCTCGAACAGCGTCGTCGTTCCTTCGCACGCCGCGGGCGTGAAGATAGGCGAATCACATAACGTGAAGCCGTCGTTGTCGAGAAAGTTTCGCACGGACTGCACGACTGTGTGACGCACTTTCAGCACGGCGTGCTGGCGCCGTGAACGAAGCCACAGGTGACGGTGGTCCATCAGGAACTCCGTGCCGTGATCCTTGGGCGTGATCGGATAGTCGTGCACTTGTTGTAGAACTTCAGCGGCGTTGACGTCGATCTCGAACCCACCGGGCGCGCGACTGTCTTCACGCACCGAGCCTTTGATCGTCAGCGCCGATTCCTGACCGAGACCTTTCAACGCTTCCCACGTCTCCGGCTCGATGGCGTTTTTCAGTACCACGCATTGGACGACGCCGGTTCCGTCACGCATTTGCGGAAACAGAATCTTCCCGCTCGAACGCATGTTGTAAAGCCAGCCTTTGAGCACGACTTCCTGGCCGACGTGTTGTGAAAGTTGGTTGATGTAGGTGTGATTAGTTGTTGTGCTTGCGAGTGATTGCGTCGTCATTCAGAAACCCGAGGGGTGTAATAGTTAGTTGATTCTTTCCTTCAGCATACGACGGAGAGTGGGGAACCTGTCGAGCCAGTCGATGGCCTGGAGAACGATCAGAAGTGTTGGTTCAATGAAGTGCCGGTAAGCTTCGCCGCGACCGGCGACGGCTGTTTGATACGAAAACGTGCCGGTCGCTTTTAATCCGCGTTGGACCGTCATCAGCCGGAACTCCTGCGCAAACTCGTCGGGATCGATTGCGCCTAGTCCCAGCTTGCGACGCTCTTCCAGGAAAAACAGACGATGCGATCGCAATTCGGCCAGCGACGGCGGACATGGCTGCCGATCGAGTAGAAACGAAACGAGATCGTAACTTGCGGGACCCATGCGAGCGTCCTGGTGATCGACGATACGCATGCGCTTCTTCGGATCGATCATCAGGTTTGCGGCGTGATAGTCGCGGTGACACAGCACACGCGGCGCAGCCGACAACTCGGCAGCGATATCGTTGAGCTCGGCTTTCACTTCGGCGACTTCGCCGTGTCGCAGAGTCTCGCCGCGCAGGCTGCCGAAATAGTGATCGAAAAAGAAGTCGAGCTCCCAGGAAAGCTTCGCTTCGTCAAACGCCAACCGGCTGGCGATCGAGTTCACTTCATACGCCTTGTCGGTCGCCTTCTGAATCTTCGCAATCAGCGCGATTGCGTGCTCCTTGTACTCGTCGCACTTGTCGTCCGATTCGTTCTCGTAAACCTGAAACAACTGCGCGTCGCCGAGATCTTCCTGCACGATGATGCCGGCGGTGCCATCGACCTCGTAGATCTCCGGCACCGGAATCTGACACTCCAGGAACAAGCGTGTGACGTCGAGATAAGGATGAAACTCGGGATCGAATGGTTCGGGATAGACGGCGGCGACGGCGGTGCGTTTCTTCCAACCGATGCGGTAGTACTTGCGCGTCGACGCATCTGGCGTTAGCGGGATGACTTCTTTGCCCGTTATCCCCTGCTGAGCGATGAAGGTCGCAAGCCGATCAGACGCGGAGGACTCAAATGCGTTGGAAATCACCTGTTTTGCGGAGCTCATCTGGTGTCGTTGCCGCGCGGATTGTATCACAGGGGAACGACAAAGTTTTCACCTTGAAAATGGCCGGAAAGCGCTTTTTCCGGTCGTGTTTTGCCCTCCACCAAATCACGCGGCACGACGATAGAATTCTCAACGCGTTCGCCAGCGGCAATCCTGACATTGTCCGCCAGAACACTTCGAGTCACGACTGCGCCGCTGCCGATCTCGACGTTGTCCCAGATGATTGCATCCCTCACCTCAGCCGACTTTGAAACAACACTGTTGGATCCCGCAACGTACGGTTGCCCTGACTCTTTCAACATCTCGAGACTGATGTCGAGATACCGTTGCAGCGTGGACAGCTCTCGCCAGCGACCCGAGGCGACGTGCGCGGCGATGATCTCGTTGTTAGCCATTGCCCTCGGATAGACGTGGGTCACCGAGTCGGAGAAGACGCCGCGCGGAATGTAGTCGAAGATACGCGGCTCCATGATGTGAATGCCGGTGAACATCAAGGGCGCCGGGCCACCCGCATTCGGATCCGGCATGCCGGCAAAGCGTGTGATGTGTCCGTGTTCAGTCTCGACAACGCTGAAGCGTTCGCGCCGGACGTTGGGCAGCAGGACCAACGTTGCCAACGCCTTCATCTTCCGGTGAGTTTCGAGCGCGGCTTTTAAGTCGATGTCCGTGATGATCTTTCCGTTGACGACGAGAAACGTTTCGCGATCGAAGAACTCGCGCGTGTTGTCGAGCGCGCCGCTCGTTCCAAGTATCTCCGGTGCTTCGAGAACGTAGTGAAGCTTTACGCCGAACCGGCTGCCGTCGCCCAGCGCCGTGCGCACTGATTCGGGCCGGTGATGAAGATTGACGACGATCTCGTCGAAACCATAAGCGGCCAGGTATTCGGCGACGTAACCGACGAGAGGTTTGCCAAGAATCGGGATGGCGGGTTTAGTTCGATCTTCAGTGAGCGGCCACAGACGTGTGCCGAAGCCGGCGGAAAGAACTATGGCACGCATTGGCAGAACAAAGACGACACGGATTAAGAGGCTTTCGACGCGTCGCGCATGACGAGGTCGAATGTTCCGGGGGCTACTTTGCGAAAGCGGGTGTTGCGATTGAGTGAGACGGCGACGCTGATGGTCGGGTTTTGCCCCGTGAACTTGAAGCCGCCTTCGAGCAAACGATTGTAGATCTCGTTGACGTGAAGCGGGCCGCCTTCCTCGCGCAACAACAGCGTCACTGCCTGCGGAATCGTCCGGTCCATGAAACGATCGCTCAGCGCCTCGACGTTGTTTCGCACGAGCGGAATCTGCGGACGTCGCTCCATCGGCATCGGAGCACGAGCGGGTTGATGCGAGCGATGAGGTGACGATTGGTGCATCGCTGCTTCCAGCTCGGCATCGGAAGGCAATCCTGACGAGAAGCTTCCCATCACGGTCGAGAGTAGTCGACAGATCGCGGCTTCGGTCTGGCTGATCAGCAGATCGATCTCGGCCAACTCAGCGCGTACGCCGTCGGCTTCGGCGTCCAGTTCACGCAGCCGTGCCGAGAGATTTATCCGCGCCGCGCGCGATTGTCGCAGGGTTTGTTCGAATCGAGCGAGAAGGTTTTCGTTGTACGACCGGTCCATCCGCGGGCGATTTTGCCACAAAAAGGCACAAAAGGATAGACCAGGTTTTGAAATTATCGGTCGCGCTTGAGCACGTAAGTAGGGAGCGCGCGAAGCGAGTCGCAATATTCGGAGTCGGGCAGATCGTCGAGCGCGGCGCGTGCGTTTTCCGCGTACTCATCAGCGAGAGCGCGTGCTTTTTCCAACGCGCTGCTGCGCGCCAGCGCCTCGCGCAGATCTTCCTGCCGCACCGTTTCGTAGGCGCCGTCGAGTAACACGCGCTGGACCATGGCCGCAGTCGACGGCTCGTCGGCCATGAGATAGATCAACGGCAACGTCACTTTCCCGCCGAGCAGATCCGCGCCGGCAGCCTTTCCCAACTGCGCATCGCTCGACGTGAAATCGAGCAGATCATCCGTCAACTGAAACGCCGTCCCGAGATTCAATCCGTAATCGCGCAACGCCGTCTGCTGTTTTTCACTGGCGCCGCCGAGGATCGCGCCGATCTCGCAACTGGCGCTGAACAGGTATGCCGTCTTGCGCTTGAGCACGTCGAGATATTGCCCTTCGGAAATCTCGGCGTGGCCCAATAACGTCAACTGCAACAACTCACCCTCGGTCATCTTTCGCGTGACGCTGGTGAGAATGTCGAGTATCGGCAGCGAGCGTTCGGCAAGACTGGTTTCGAACGCCGACATGTAGAGCCAGTCGCCCATCAACACGGCCGTCTCGTTTCCGTAAAGCGCGTTGACGGTGGGACGGTTCCGGCGCGTCTCGGCTTTGTCGATGATGTCGTCGTGAACGAGCGTCGCCGTGTGCAGAAACTCCATCACCGTCGCCATGCGAACCGAGTTGTAGCGCGCGCCGTCGCCGCCGGCAGCGTAGTTGGAAAGAATCGTCAAAGCCGGACGCACGCGCTTGCCGCCTGACGCGCGCAAGTACTCGCCGAGATAAGCGATCACCTGCACGTTCGAACGCGCCTGTCGTTCAAACTCGATCTCGACCTGTTGCAGCTCGTTCGCGATCACACTGAAGATGCGCCGGGCCGAAGTGATGGCCTCAGCGTCGAGTGTCAGTGTGTTGCCAGTGATCGCCATTCGTCTTTCGTCTTGTTTGTGCCTTTTTGCGTCTGTCTTTGTGCCTTTTGTGGTTAATTGGATCGGTAGTTAGTGAACTGCATGTGAATACCGAAATCTTTATCTTTCAGCCTGGCGATGATGTCCTGGAGCGTGTCGCGGTCGCGGCCGGTGACGCGCACGACGTCGCCCTGAATCGACGCCTGCACCTTCGCCTTACTGTCCTTGATGAACTTCACCAGCTCTTTGGCTTTCTCCTGCGGAATGCCCTGCTGAATTTGCGCGCGCTGCCTGACCGTCCCGCCCGCCGCCGGTTCGACGTTCCCGTAACTGAACGCCTTCAACGGCACGCCACGCCGGACGAGTTTCTGTTGCAGGATGTCGTTCATGTTGCGCAGCTTCGTTTCGTCTTCGGCGCTCAGGACCAGCTCCGTCTTCTCGAGCACGACATTCGCCGAACTGCCCTTGAAATCAAAACGCTGGCGCACTTCCTTGATCGTCTGGTTCAGCGCATTCGTGATCTCAGCCGCATCAACCTGCGAGACGATATCGAACGAGTTCTGCTGAGCCATCGATGTGTTCTAACGTGTTGGAAACTGTTGCGTCTTGGTCAGCAGAATAACATCAAAACTGCCGCATGTGAAACTTATCTCTTACTCAAAAACGAGCAAATTGATCGTTACTGCAAACTGAAAAACCGCATAAAGTTCTCTGTAGTGATACGGGCCAACTCCTCGATCTCCAACTCGTGCACACCGGCCAGGCAGCGCGCGACTTCGACGACGTAAGCAGGCTCGTTTCGTTTCCCTCGATGCGGCACCGGCGCAAGGTACGGACAGTCCGTCTCGATCAGCAGTTGGTCCAACGGGACCTGCCGCGCCGTCTCGCGCAAGTCTTCAGCTTTCTTGAACGTCACGATGCCGGAAAACGAGATCATGAAACCAAGCTCGACGCCGCGCTGCGCCAGGTCGCGACTGCCACTGAAGCAATGAAAGATGCCGCGGCGATCGGCAGCCGTATATTCGGTCTTCAGAATGTCGATGGTTTCGGCTTCGGCTTCGCGTGTGTGAATGATCACCGGCAGGTTGAGCTCTCGTGCGGCGTGGAGTTGTCGTTTGAAAACGGCGACCTGCACGTCGCGAGGCGAGTTGTCGTAGTGAAAGTCGAGACCGATCTCGCCCCACGCCACGACGCGTTCGCCGCTCTCGATAAGGGCTTTGGTCTTTTCTTCGGCGGCATCGTCGTAGAAGCGAGCGTCGTGAGGATGCGTGCCGATGGCTGTGTAGATCGATTCGTGGCTCTTGCCGAGCGCGACGGCGCGTTCGAACGCGCCGCTGTGCGGATCGCCGGTGCCGACGTTCAGGATCGCGGACACGCCTGCCGATTGCGCACGCTCGATGACTTGCTCGCGATCCGCATCGAACTCAGGACCGTCAATGTGCGCATGCGAGTCGACGAACATCTATTTGAGACGCGCGCCGTTCGGCACGTCTTCGGTGAACGTGGCGAGCACTGGCCGTCCCTCTTCGCCGTAAGACGCAGCGACAACCATTCCCTGCGACTCGAAGCCGCGCAGTTTCCGCGGTTTCAGGTTCGCGACCACGACGACCTTGCGGCCGATGAGATTTTCGGGCTCGTAGTATTGCGCGATGCCGGCGAGCAACTGGCGCGGTTGCTCCTCGTTCAAGTCGACCTTGAGGAGGAGCAGCTTGTCGGCCTTCGGAATGCGTTCGGCGGAGAGCACCTGGCCCACGCGCAGGTCCACCTTCGCGAAGTCGTCGATCTCGATGAAATTCACGACACCCGTCGCGTCTGCCTGGGTTGCGTGCGTTTGTGGGGCTTGATTGATTTCATTCATGGTCTTGATCTTGTCAATCCGTGGAAAGATTGGTTCCACGTCGCCGATGCTAGCGCCTTCGCGAAGCTCTCCCCATTTCAATGACGCGGGATCTATCTTGTCCGGCGTTTCTGCCAAACCCAACTGCTTCGCCAGCTTCGCGCTTGCTTCCGGCATTACTGGATACAGCAACACGCTCAACCAGCGAAGCGTTTCGGCTGCGCGATACAGCACGACATTCAGCGTGTGCCGTTGAGTTTCGTCCTTGGCGAGATCCCACGGCTTCGCGTCGCTGATTATCTTGTCGATGCGCGCGATCACCGACCACGCTGCTTCCAACGCACGGCTAAACGCGAGGTTCTCAAAGTGCGCCACGAATTGATCGCGAGCGGTTTCGATAAAACCGGCCATCTCCTCCGCGCTGTCGCCCGACGGAATCTTACGGTCGCAGTAATTCGCGATCATCGTCAGCGTGCGGCTAGACAAGTTACCGAGTCCACTCGCGAGGTCACTGTTCGCACGATCGATCAGTCCCTCGTACCCGAAACGCCCGTCCTGTCCGAACACCATTTCGCGCAGACAGAAGTAACGAATCGCGTCGATGGAAAAGTGCTTGTGCAGAACGTCGAGCTCGACCGCGTTTCCGAGCGTCTTCGACATCTTTCGGCCGTTCGGATCGAGCCACATTCCATGCGCCACGATTGCGCGCGGCAACTCGATGCCCGCGGCCATCAGAAACGACGGCCAGTAGACGGCGTGAAACCGCAGAATGTCTTTGCCCATGACGTGAAGCGCGGGCCAGTACTTCTCAAAGCCAACCACGCGGTTACGTTCTTCGTTGCCGAAACCGATGGCGGTGATGTAGTTGGTCAAGGCGTCGAACCAGACGTACATCGTATGGTCCGGATCGTCAGGAACAGGCACGCCCCAACTCACCGACGTCTTCAACCGGCTCACGGAAAGATCCTGTAGGCCGCCGCGCACGAAGCTCATTACTTCGTTGCGCCGGGATTCCGGTCTGACGAAATCCGGCCGCCTCTCGTTGAGGTCGATCAATGCGTCGGCGTAGTCACTGAGACGGAAGAAGTAGCTTTCTTCGGAGACGCGATCCAGAGGCGTCTCGTGGATCAGACACGTCGGGACTCCATCCGGTGTCGCGGGTTTGTTGTATTCGTCTTCTGTCTTGTACTCAGCGCATGCCGCACAGAACCAGCCTTCATAGTGGCCCTTGTAGATCGCGTCGTTCCCCTTCGGCGTCTTCGACTTCGCGATGCGGCGCCACAATTCACTCACGCCCTCACAGTGGAACGGAGCGGTGGTGCGCATGAAGATGTCGTACCCGCCGTGTTCGGTGTCGAGGCCGAACTCGCGCGTCATTTGCTTGTAGTAATCGACGACGTAATCCGCCTGCTGCTGCGGCGTGCGTCCGGCTTTCTGAGCGGCGCGTTCGATGTTGATACCGTGTTCGTCAGTGCCGGTAAGAAAATAGGTATCGACCCCGCGCTGGCGTTTCGAGCGCGCGATACTGTCGCACACGATCATCGTGTAGAGATGACCGAGATGCGGCAGGCTATTGGCGTAATAGATCGGTGTAGTGACGTAGAACGTTTTCATTTGGTCTTCGCAAACTCATCTCCGGGATTGAATCGCGGCTTCTCCGGCATGTCGGAGATGCGGCGCCCGATGGCCAACGCGATCTCCGCCGACTGGATCATGCCGTTGAAATTCCATGAGTCGCGCATCTCGTCTGAGGGCTGATGATAATGGGCGGTGTTGTAGGCTTTGAACTGTTCCTCGCCCCACTCTTTCGGATGTCCGACGTAGTCGTTCCCTTCCTTCAAACTAATCGACGGCACGCCCACTTTCGCAAACGGGAAGTGATCGGACCTGAAGAACGATCCCTGTTCGGGACGCGCGTCCGGCGACACGCGCAGGTGCATGTCGTTCGCAACTGCTTCGACGACGCCTTTCAACGTCGAGCGTTCGGCGCCCAACGGGATGAAGTCATTCGTCGGGCCGAGGACGTTCATCGAATCGAGGTTGACGTCAGCCAATGTCTTATCGAGTGGGACGAGCGGATGCGTCGAATACCACTCCGCGCCGAGCAGTCCCTGCTCTTCGGCGGTGGGAAACAGGAACAGACTCGATCTCTTCGGACGTTGCTTCGCCAGCACGTGGGCGATCGCAAGCACACACGCGACGCCGGACGCATTGTCGAGCGCGCCGTTGTAGATCGTGTCGCCATCCTTGTTCGGAGCGCCGACGCCGAGGTGGTCCCAGTGTGCCGAGTAAACAACATATTCGTTCTTCAATGTCGGATCCGTTCCCTCTAGTACGCCGACGACATTTGGCGCCGCGACACGCTTGAGTTCGCTCTTTAGATCCAACTTGGCTTTCAAGCCCAGATTCACGGGTTGGAAGTCGCGCGTCGCAGCCTTCGCGCGCAACGCGTCGAGGTCCTGCCCGGCGAGTTTCATCATGCGTCGCGCGGCAGCGTCAGTTACCCAGGAACGAACCGGTAGAAACGGCGTGGCGTCTCCTGTTTTACGTTCGATATCGAACCGCCACGATCCGTTTGAGGTGCGGATGACGTTCCAGCCATAACCCGCGGACTCGTCGCTGTGCAACAGAATCGCGCCTGCGGCGCCGCGTCGCGCTGCTTCTTCGTACTTGTAGGTCCAGCGGCCGAAGTACGTGAGCGCTTTGCCGCCGAAGAGATCCGGTTCTGACGCAGTCGCGGGCGGATCGTTCACGAGCATGACGAGAATCTTGCCCTTGTAGTCGGTGTCGCCTTTGTAATCGTTCCAACGCTGCGCGGGCGCGTCGATGCCGTAGCCGACGAAGATCAGATCGGCATCGACGTTGACGGATTCAGTCTGCGTGCCCGTGAATGCAACGAAGTCGTCCGCAAACTTGAACGTTTCACTTCCGCTGCCGCCGGAGATCGTCATCGTCGTATTCGGATCCGCTTTCACGCCGACGAGTGACACCGGCTGAAAGAAACTGCCATTTTCACCGGCGCCTTTCGCGCCGATGGCTTCGAGTTGTGCAGCGATGTACTTCGCTGCGAGGTCGCCGCCACGAGCGCCGGTGCCGCGTCCCTCGAGCATGTCGTCGGAAAGGAACCGGATGTGCGCCTTGAGCTCGGCTTCCGTGATGCCCGAGCCCGAGCCGTTTGTCGGTTGCGTTTCGACAGCACAACCGGACAACGTCACAAAGACAAACGCGATAAGCAGCAGTTTCAAGTGAAAACGAGATGCCATTGATCGTCAGTCCTTTCCTTTGATGAGAGCCATCGCTTCGGCGCGCGTGCGTGGATCGCTGCGGAAACCGCCGAGCACTGCTGACGTGATCGTCTTCGCGCCCGCCTTGCGCACTCCGCGCAACGTCATGCAAGTGTGCTCCGCTTCAATCACGACCATTACGCCGAGCGGCTTGAGACCTTCGAAAAGCATGTTAGCGATGTCGGTCGTCAGCCGTTCCTGAAGCTGGAGCCGGCGCGAAAACGTTTCCGCCAGCCGGGCCAATTTCGAAATCCCGAGAATGCGTCCGCCCTTCGGGATGTAGGCGATGTGACACTTGCCGACAAAGGGTGCGAGATGATGTTCGCACAACGACGCGATGCTGATGTCTTTCACGATCACCATCTCGTCGTGCGTGTCGCCCGGCAGCGGCAGGACGTGCTCGTGCGGGTCTTCGCGCATTCCGGAAGTCAGTTCCGCATACATCTCGGCGACGCGTTTCGGCGTGCCGCGCAGGCCGGGGCGCGTCGGATCTTCGCCGATGCCCTCGATGATCATCCGCACGCCTTGCGCGATCAGATCGAGATCCACCGGCCGCACCACATCTTGCTGTTTATTGTTAGCCACGGGTTTTCGTTAGCGCCACGCGCGCTGCCTCCTCGACAACTTTCAACGGTACATCCGCACGGATGGCAGCCATCCGGCATTGCTCAAACTCCGGCATCTCGTTCACCACGCGACCATTCAGGTACGCCACTTTAACAGATATTGGCCCATACGGCGTTTCGACGGTCACGACGCTGCGACCCAGGGCCCGCCGCTCGACTTCATAACTGCGCACGCCGAGCGTCGTCGTCTCGGTGAACAACAACTTCATCACGGCTTCTTTTCCTTCCGCGCCGCACAAGACAGATACCATGACGCCGGGACGGTTCTTCTTCATCTGCACTGGCGTGAAGTAACAATCGAGCGCGCCGAGTTCGAAGACGCGCTCCATCACGTGACCGATGATCTGCGGCGAAGCGTCGTCGAGATTCGTTTCGATCATCCAGAGCCGTTCGGAGGCAGCGTCGCTTACTTCAGTTTCGCCGATGAGTACGCGCAGCACGTTTGGAAAGTCGTCGTACTCGCGCGTGCCCGCGCCATAGCCGATGCTATCCGTCTTGATGCGCGGAATCGGACCGTACTCGCTGCACACCGTCGTGATGATGGCGGCGCCCGTGGGTGTCAGCAGTTCGCCTTTTATATCGCCGGAATAGAACGGCACGCCGCGCAATAGTTCAGTGACCGCCGGCGGCGGCACCGGAAAACGTCCGTGCTGCATTTGCACCGTACCGCTGCCGACGTGCAACGGCGAACATACGAAACGTTCAATCTTCGCGAGGTCAAAACAGATCGCCGCGCCGACCACGTCGACGATGGCGTCGAGCGCGCCAACCTCGTGAAAGTGGACCTTCTCGATCGGCTCGTTATGGACGCGAGCCTCGGCTTCGGCCAACCGCGAAAAGATTCGTACCGAAAGTTCTTTGGCGCCTGCGCTGACGCCTGAGTTCTCGATGATGTTTCTTATATCGGCGAGATGACGATGCTTGTGCTCGTGGATTGTTTCCACGCGCGCGTAAGTGGCACTCAAACCCGAACGATTCACTGTTTCGAAATCGATTTGAAAACCCTCGACGTTGAGCAGCGACAGTTGTTCGCGCAGCGCATCAGGATCGATGCCAGCCGCGACCATCGCGCCGAGTATCATGTCGCCGCTCGCACCCGCGAAACAGTCAAAGTAAAGAGTCTTCATTGCCGATCTGTGGTAACGCTTCGCCTGCTTTTGCCGTAATCACTTCATCACACATGTCCGAGAGCGGCGTGCGTTCCGGATTCACTTCACACAGGTAAGCACCAGCTGATCTCGCGATCTCAGGGAGTCCCGCCGCCGGGTAAACCAGCGCCGACGTGCCGATGACGAAGCACAAGTCGCACTGGGACGCCTTCGCTGCCGCAAACTCAAACGCGCCCGGCGGCAACAACTCGCCGAACAGCACCACGTCCGGTCGCATTGCATTTGCGCATGACGGGCACGCATCCGGCCGCGCGCTCTCGGACATGTCGTGTTTCAGCCCGCAGGCGGTGCAGCGAGCGCGCCAGACGTTCCCGTGCAACTCGATAACGTTGAGCGATCCGGCTTTCTGATGCAATCCGTCGACGTTCTGCGTGACGAGCGTGAAGTCCGCAAAACGATCCTGCCAACGCGCGATTTCACGATGCGCCGGGTTCGGTTCGAGCGACGCCAGCACGCCGCGACGATAGTCGAACCATTCCCAAACGGCGGGAAGGTCGCGCTCAAGCATCCTGCCTGACGAGATGACGTCGAAAGGCATTCCCTTCCAGACCGCGGTGTTGCCGCCGCCGCGAAACGTCGGCACACCCGATTCCGCCGACACGCCCGCACCCGTCAGCACCAGCACTCGCTCCGCCTTCGCGAAACGACGGCGCAGTTCGTCCGAGATCGTGGGCATGCGCGCGATGGTACGCTATACTCTCGCCTTTTGCATCATGACCCTTAGCGAACTCCAACAAAAACTAACAGATCGAATCCGTGCCGCTGCCGCCGAGATCTACAGCGTCGAACTCGAACAAATAAACACCGATCAGCCGCCCAAACCGGACCTCGGCGACCTCGCGTTCCCCATCTGTTTCGAACTCGCGAAACTCGTCAAACAGAAAACGGGCGAGAAACAAAACCCTCGCGCCATCGCGGAACAGCTAAAAGAACGACTCGAAGACGTCGAGGAAGTCGCGCGCGTCGAAATCGCCGGCGCCGGTTACATCAACGTCTTCTTCGATCGCGCCAAGCTCCTCGGCCTGATCGCGAACCCGATCCTCGGCAAACCGGCAGCCGCGGAAGAACGCGCGAAGAAGATGGTCGAGCACACGAGCATCAATCCGAACAAAGCCGCGCACATCGGTCACGTGCGCAACGCCGTGCTCGGCGACACCTTCGTGCGCATCCTGCAAGCCGCAGGCGATCCCGTCGAAATTCAGAACTACATCGACAACACCGGCGTCCAGGTCGCCGACGTCGTCGTCGGCTTCGTCCATCTCGAGAACAAGAACCTCGATCAGATCAAAGAACTGGATCAGTCGCTGACTAAAGATTACCCGTTCGATTACTACTGCTGGGACCTGTACACGAAAGTCGGTCTGTTCTATCGCGATGCTGAAAACTTAAAACTCCGCACGGACGTCCTGCACGCCATCGAAGCTGGCGACAACTCCGTCGCCGAACTGGCTGACTACGTTGCCACGCGCAACGTCGAATGCATTCTCGACACGATGGAGCGGCTCGGAATTCGTTATGACCTGCTTGCTCGCGAGTCAGACATCCTGCACCTGCATTTCTGGGAACGCGCTTTCCAACTGATGAAGCAGACGGGCGTGATCCGCTACGAAACCGAAGGCCGTCACGCCGGCTGCTGGGTCATGCCGTTCGAGTCGCACACCGGCACAGACGAACACGAGTCAGACAAGATCATCGTGCGGTCCAACGGCACGGTCACCTACACGGGCAAAGACATCGCGTATCAACTCTGGAAACTCGGCAAGCTCGGACTCGATTTTCACTACGAGGTGTTTCGCACCTACCGTGACGGTCACGTGCTCTGGGTCACCACCACGGACGCGGACGCTGAGACGAAAAGCAGTGCGGCACGGCCCGACTTCGGCGGCGGCGTCACTGTCTACAACGTGATCGATTCGCGGCAGTCGTACCCGCAGGACATCGTCGCGCGCGGAGTCGCCGCAGTCGTTCCCGAGATCGGCGACGACGCAAGCGTCCACTTCAGTTACGAGATGGTCGCCCTCTCGCCCGCAGCGTGCGAAGAGCTCGGCATAGAATTAACCGAAGAAGATCGCGCCCGGCCGTACATCGAGATGAGCGGCCGCAAGGGACTCGGCGTCAAAGCCGACGACTTGATAGACCAGCTCGAAGCCGGCGCGCTCGCGGAAGTTGAAAAACGAAACCCTGATCTGTCAGATGAGGAGAAGAAAGCGACCGCGCACGAAGTCGCCGTCGCCGCGTTGCGATATTTCCTGCTGAAGTTCACGCGCAACACCGTTATCGCTTTCGACTTCAAGGAAGCGCTCTCGTTCGAAGGTGAGACTGGCCCATACTGCCAGTACGCCGCCGTCCGGACGAATTCAATCTTCCGCAAACTCGGAACTGAAACCGTGGCCGAAGCGGATTCGTTAATAGATAGCTTGGCTGAAAATACCGAGGCGCAAGCCAAGGTAACGGAGGTGCTCTCGGGCGAACGCGGCACCGAGATCTGGTCGCTCTTAATGTTGACGCAGCAACTCGATGATGTGATAGTACAGTGTCGTAAGTCTGCCGAACCCGCCAACCTGGCGAAGTACACTTTTTCGCTTGCGCGAACCTTTAGCAGGTTTTATCACGACCATCGCATTCTCACTGAGAAAGATGTCGTCCGACGCGCAGTATTGATCGCCGTGACAAAAGTGGTACGTACTCGGTTGACGGCTGCGCTTTCGATCCTGGGCATTAACGTCCCCGACCAGATGTAGAATAATTCGCCCAAAACTAAAAGAGTCAAAACCATGCTAATCGTAATGAAAGCCGACGCCACTGACAGCCAGGTAGAGGCTGTCCTGCGCGTCATCGAAGGTCTGGGATTCAAGGGACATCCAATGCCGGGTTCGACTCGAACCGCCATCGGAATCACCGGCAATCAAACAGCAGTCGACCCGTCGCATTTCGAGAATCTGGCCGGCGTCGCGGAAGCGATTCGCGTCAGCAAGCCGTACAAGTTGATCACGCTCGATCTGCGGCCGGAGAAGACGATCGTGCGCTGCGGCGACGCGACGATCGGCGGCGACGAGCTGGCCATCATCGCTGGGCCGTGTGCGATCGAGAGTCGTGCGCAGGCGTTTGCGATTGCCGAATCAGTTCGCCGTAGCGGCGCGCGGTTCTTCCGCGGCGGCGCGTACAAGCCGCGAACTTCGCCTTATGCTTTCCAGGGGCTCGGTGAAGAAGGGTTGAAGATACTTTCCGACGTGCGCGACGCCTACGGGTTGAAGATCGTCACGGAAGCGCTGGACGAAGCCGGCGTCGATCTCGTCGAGCGTTACGGCGACATGATTCAGATCGGCGCGCGCAACATGCAGAACTTCACGCTGCTGCGGCGGGCAGGCCGTGCGCGCATTCCCGTGCTGCTGAAACGCGGGTTGTCGGCGACGCTCGACGAATGGTTGCTGGCGGCGGAGTACGTAATGGCCGAGGGCAACTACCAGGTCGTTATGTGCGAGCGCGGCATCCGCACGTTCGCGCAGCACACGCGAAACACCATGGATCTCGCGGCGGTGCCGGCGGTCCGGCGTATTTCACACTTGCCCGTCATCGTCGATCCGTCACACGGGACTGGAAAGAATTTCATGGTGACGCCGCTGGCGCGCGCCGGTGTGGCAGTCGGCGCAGACGGTTTAATCGTAGAAGTTCACGATCAACCGGAGCTCGCGCTTTCGGACGGCGCTCAGGCCTTGACGCTCAATCAGTATGAAGACATGGTGCGCGAAGTTAGGTCGATCCACGAAGTGATCGCACCCGTCACTGCGGCGTTGTAGAGCTTGGCCTTCTCTCATTCTCACCCGGCTTCAGCCGGGTGCATTGCCGGGCCAATGGGGAAACCGTTTAAACGGTTTCCCGACGTAGCGCTGCTTGCACCGGGCTAAAGCCCGGTGAGAATGAGAAGAACTTAAGTCACTGCGGCGTTGTAGAGAGTATTTGACCGAGATCTCGAGCGAACAGGGATCGGGGAATGACTTTGTCGTAGCCCGCTGCGAGTGCGTTTCGTTGCAAGTCTGTGTGAACGTGTGAAAAGAAACCGAGCAACGGTATCGTCCGCAGTTCTTCATCCGCCTTCAGTTCCGACGCCAGCGCAATCGGGTCGAGCTTTGTATTGTGCAAGTCGACGACGACCAGATCCGGCTTCGCTTCTCGCGCTGACTCAATTAATTTCTCCACGGATCTTACGAATTTGACGGTGCTGCCAACGGCTTCCGCCGTCGCGCGAATCTTGGAAGCGAAGAACATGTCGTCAACAACTGTCAGAACGATGGCCACTGCAATTCCCCCGTTAAGCGACGCTGAAAAACTCGAATTCGGCAACCATTCTAACAACCATCCCGCGGATTCCGAACGCTCGCGGCTGGTCGTCGCCTCGTACAACATCCGTTACGCACGCGGTCCGTACCTGATTCCCGGAGGCATCGCTCGCAAGCTCGGATTAATGAACCTCGCGCGGCGTCCCCAACACGTCGAGAACCTGATCTCACTCGCAGCACGCGCCTTCACCACCGGCGAACTACTACCCGCAGTCGACGTGCTCGCTTTGCAGGAGGCAGACAAGCGGACGGTTCGCACCGGCGGTCATCACGTCGCGTGCGAGTTGGCGGCACAGTTGGACATGGACTGGGCCCACGCGCCCGCCGGCATCCCGCGTGGAATCAAACCAGTGAAGCGCCAATGGTGGCTCGACTTCGAAGAGCCGATCGATCTGCACGACAAAGGCGACACCGGCGTCGCTCTGCTGAGTCGATTGCCGTTAACTGACGTGACGCGCATCGATCTACCGTGGGAGGAATGTCCGTGGCGTCCTCGTCTCGCGATGGCCGCGACGATTACGGCCGGCCGCCATCCGATCCGGCTCTTCAACGCGCACGTCGATCCCCACGCCGCCTCCAACGGACAACTCGCGCAGCTCGAAGTAATCGCCGTACAAGCCGAAGCAACTACGCTTCCGACCTTAATACTCGGCGACTTCAATACGCTTTCCAAACAGAAATGCATCGAGACGCGCCGCTTTCTCGAGTCGCGTGGTTACACGACGCCGTTTCCCACGGACACGTGGACCTGGCGCGGCGCCGGTCTCTTGATGCATGCCGATTGGATATTTTCACGCGGCTTGAAAATTGTTCGCTACGGTGTGGCGAAACCCCTCAAGGTCTCGGATCACTGGCCTATCTGGGCCGAAATACAGCTTAGTGCTTAGATCTTTGTACTTTGTAGGTCTTTAGTCTTGGGTCTTTGGTCTTAGACAACGACCTAAAACCAAAAACCCAAGACCCCAAGCACAAACCTCTTGTAAAGCTGCTCTTATTTCATTAGTGTAAGCGCCCATGAATCATAATCCCCCGGTTGCACCGGATGGCCCCGTTGATGGCGGACATTTAATCGTACTTACCGCGCCTCTCACCGAGGCGATCGATCACGCAGGTTACTTCATTCAAATGGCGATGGCTTCGTTGCCGATCTGGATGGAAGGCGTCATTAATCGAAAGTATCCGAAGTGGCGCGAGGTCGAACACAACGAAGACGGTTCGGCGCGCTACATGCCCGCGGGCGTGCGGCTGGTCGAGAAGTCGTTGTTGCGCGAGTACCGCAGCGACGACGTCGTCGCCTGTTTTCCTGACGACCTGCATAAGTTCGTTGGCCCGCGCACGCGCGTCGTCGCCGTGTCGACGCACAATCCGTTGGGCGTGACTTTCGCGGCCGGCGTTTACACGTCGATCTTCGGCTCGTCGAAGATGCCCATCAACTCGCACTACTCGCGACAACTCTTCGCGCAGATCAAGTCGAGCCCGTTCCGAAATAACTTCAAAGTCATCGTCGGGGGTTCGGGCGGATGGCAGATCATTCAAACAGACACGTACGAGGAACTGAGCGTCGATTGCGTGGTCGAAGGCCGCAGCGAGTCCGCCGATACGCTCGAACTGTTTCGCAAGGCGATCAGGGGCGAGGAATTACCGCGTCGCGTCGACGTGAAACATCCGGTCGAGCGAGAGGCGATTCTCTTCCCCGACACGCGCACGACGTTCGGCGTCGTCGAAATGACCACCGGCTGCGGGCGTCGTTGTAAGTTCTGCGTCCCCGACTTGAACCCACAGATCGATCTTCCTAAAGACAAGATCATGGAAGCCGTGCGCGCCAACGTGCGCAACGGTAACAAGCAGATCTCGCTGGCCACCGAAGACATGTTCATCTGGGGCCAGGTCCATACCGATACGCCATTTTATTTTCCGAATCGTGAGGCGCTCGTCGATCTCTATGCCGACATCGTGAACACACCGGGCGTCGAACAACACGTGCTCAGCCATTGCACGATCGCGCCGGCCGTCGTCGACCCGCTATTGATCAAACAACTCTCGGATCTGCTGCTGCCGAAGAGCCCGATTCACTTCCCGTATCTCAGCAGCCATCCGCAAAAGAAAGCGCTCGCGCCGTTGATCGGTTTGGAAACCGGATCGGTGCGAATGGCGAAGCAGATCATGTCGAGCAAGGGCGTGCCGTTTTCGATCGAAGACTGGCCCAGCGTTGTGCTCGAAGGACTGCGCGTGCTGAACGAGAACAACTGGTTCCCGGCGATGACGTTGATCGTCGGGAATCCCGGCGAGACCGACGAGGACGTGATGGAGACGATCGACCTCGTTTACGAGATGGAACGCCGCGGGTTGTTTGCGTTTCTGATCCCGTCCATCTTCACGCCGCTGCACGACACGCGCATGGAAAAGGAAGAAGGCGTCAGACAAACGCGCCAACTGACGCCGTTACAGTGGCAGTTGATGATGAAGTGCTGGAAGATGAACCTGCGTCCCGGGCAGTACAGTTGGTGGGGACCGATGGCCTGGCGCGTCGGTTCGATCGGCATGTGGCTTTACAAGTTGCGCCGGCTTAACGGTCCGAATTTCACCTGGCCGCTCTGGATGTTCTCGGGCGCGATTCCCGAGAAGACGTTGCAGCGGATGGGTAAAATTTATCCGGGCAAGCCGATGAAGACGAAGAACCGGAGGGAGCTCATCGCCTCACTGAAACCGAAAGATTGGCAGTATCTGCGGCCGGACAACGGCGATATGCCGGTGGCGCACGTGCCGGTTGCCGCCGCCCACGCGATGACTGCGCGATAAGATGAACGACAGGGATCTAAAACGTCTTCTCGACCAGAACCGAGCGTGGGCTGAAGGCATCAAGGCAAGCGATCCGGATTTCTTTCCGACGTTAGCCAAACAACAGTCGCCGCAGTTTCTCTGGATCGGATGTGCCGACAGTCGCGTTCCAGCGAACCAGCTTGTCGGCCTCGTCGCCGGGGAGATGTTCGTGCACCGGAACGTGGCGAACGTCGTCGTCCACACCGATTTCAATTGCTTGTCCGTGATGCAATATGCCGTGGACGTGCTGAAAGTGGATCACATCATCGTGTGCGGCCATCACGGTTGCGGCGGCGTGAAGGCCGCGATGGAAAATTCGCGACTCGGATTGATCGACAACTGGCTGCGGCACGTGCAGGACGTCTTTCGGGAACATGAATCGGCGCTAATGGAGATTGACGACGTGTCAAAGCGCCTGGATCGACTGTGCGAGTTGAACGTCATCGCACAGGTGCTGAACGTGGCGCGCACGACGATCGTCCAGAGCGCGTGGCAGCGCGGACAGGAGTTGGTGATCCACGGCTGGATTTACGGGTTGCAGGACGGATTGCTTCGCGATCTGGGCGTTTCGATCGATAATACCGACGGCATCGGGAGGTAGCGATGTACCAAAAGCTCTTCCAAATATCGATTGTTCTGTTTGTGGTTGTAGTCTCGATTGTCGCCCTCGCTATGATCGTCACGGCATTGCTCAGCGCGTTCGCCTCGCCGATGATGGCGCACACTGACAGCATCATCGTAGTCGCTAGCGGGCTGAGCGAAAAACGCCTGGCCTACATGATAGTCGCCGCCTCATTGATCGTCGCCGGTGTGTATCTCTACTTCCGCCGCGGCCGGTTGCGCTAAAGTGCGTCGTCGCACGTTTCTAAAAACAATCCCTGTTGGCGCCACGCTATTAGCCCGGATTCCTAATTCACAATCCCAAACAACGGACTTCGCTGAGCTCCGCGCGAACCTGCTCGAGATGGTCAACGAAGAGCGCGCTGTCGCGAACTTGTCGGTGCTTAAAATGGACGAGCTCGCCACACGGGTCGCCACGGGCCATGCAACGCAAATGGCGGCGCACGAGTTTGTCAGTCATTGGGGACGCGACGGGCTCAAACCGTATCATCGATACTCGTTGGCCGGCGGCACGGATGCAACGGAGGAGAACGTGTCCGCCGCCGACAACACCTGGTCCGATAAGCCGAGCGACTTGAAGCAGGATACTTCCTACCTGCACGTTCGCATGTACCAGGAAAAGGCGCCATACGATGGCCATCGCAAGACGATCCTCGGGCCACAACACACGCACGTCGGTTTCGGCATCGCGCTGGATAAGCTGCGTCTGCGGATTGTCGAATTGTTCTTAGCGCGCTACGTCGAGGTGAAGCCGCTCGTACGTGCGATGAAGCCGGGAAGCCAGTTTGTGTTTGCGGCGAAGATGCTGAACCGGGAACACACGCTCAACAACGTCGAGGTTTTCTACGAGCCGTTGCCGGCGGCGCCGGAGTTGACCTGGTTGCGTGAGCCGAGGTCGTACGCGCTGCCGAATGAATCAAAGGTGTTGCGTCCGAGAGTGGCGCCGCCGTACATGTATACCGATCGGACCAGCGGCGAGATCGATATCCAGATCGATGGCAGCTTCAGCGTGCCCGTGACTCTCTACAACGACAAGGCCGGCATCTACACGATTGTCACGTGGGTAAGACGCAAGAGCTCGGAAAAGGCGTTTCCGGCTACTGAGGTGTGCGTGCGGGCCGAGTAACCGATCTTTGTCGAGCCGCTTCGAATAAGAGAATCCCCGCCGCCACCGAGACGTTCAAACTTTCTACGTCGCCATGCATCGGAATACTCACGATTTGGCTCGCGCTCTTCGTTTCGTCGTCACTTAATCCGGTTGATTCGGGTCCCATGATGAGTGCCGTCGCTCGCGTCCAATCCAAATCCGTGTACGCGAGTGTCGCGTCAGCATCAGCACAGACTGTCTGAATCCCTCGCGTCGAACACCACTCGATCATCTCGGCATATTCAGGTCCAGTCCAGATCGGCAACCGGAACGCCGACCCCATCGCACCACGCAGTGACTTCGGCGAGAACGGATCGCTCGTGTTTCTCGTCGCGATGACGCCGCTCGTGCCCGCCGCTTCCGCCGTCCGCAGAATCGCGCCGACGTTCACTGGATTGTTGATCTGATGCATGACGACGAGTAATGAGTTTTGATTTATTTTGTGTGAGAGTTGTTTTTCCGAAGACTCCGGCCGCCTCGCGAGAACGACAATTCCCTGCGGCGTCTTTGTGTAGGAGACCGACTCCAGCAGTTTCTCGGTGACTGATGCACTGCGCCGAGCCGCTTTCTCTAACTCCTCGATCGCCTCAGCCACTCTCGCTTTTCGCAACAGCTCTTCCGAGACGATGACGGCTTCTATCTCGAGTGCGGAACGAAGCGCTTCCTCACACAGCCGCAGGCCTTCGACGAACACGAGATCGTCTTTTTTCCCATCGCGCACCGCACGCGCTAGCCGCAGCAACGCGTTATCGCGGCTCGTGATCAATTGCATCATTGTGCACGGGAAATCCGCTTTCCGCAGTGACTCGTTGCGCCTGTTGAAAATGTCGCCGTTCATGGACGGCGATGATCCGGTACGCGTCCATCAAGCTGTACGTAACCGCGGACGAGGCCGGAGATGTAATTACGATTCTTTCCGGATCCATGTTCGCAGTCGCGCGCATCTTTTCGGCGATCGTGGCTTGTTGGGCAACAAAGTCGCGAATTATCGAACCCTTTATGTCGCTTTGCGCCGGCTCGAACCTCTTCGGCGCTTTGATCTTCCTCGTCGACGCGGGGTCGAGAAACTTGATTAGTAAACTTCCCCACATACCCGGAAGCACCGGCAACTTCTCCAACAGCGTTGACTTCCTTTGCCCGGAGATGACGCTGTCGAATATCGGGAAATAACCCAGGTTCGCGGCGACGAGGTGCTCGAAGCACTGGCCCACGCTCCAACGCTCAGCGCTCGGCTTCCAGTTGATTTGAGCCGGCGAAAGCTCGCCGAACACTCGCTCCGTATCGACGGCAATCGTTTCGATCTCTTTAACGACACCAGCGAAATCAGCGCGCATAAACTTTAATACCCCAATGCCATGCCATCTTTGCGCGGATCGGATGCGCCCATCAATGTCTTATTCACCGGATCGATCATGATCGCCTGGCCGCCGCCCATCGACGATCGCAACACGCCGGGCGGCTTTGCGCGCACGTGGCCCATCGCGAGCAATCGTTGGATTACCGTCGCTCCCAACTCGTCTTCGAACAACACGCCCTTGCCCGCCATGAAACGATAGCGCGGCGCGTCGATCGCCTGCTGCAAATTCATTCCGCGGTCGATCAGGTTCACGAGCACTTGCACGTGTCCCTGCGGTTGAATCGCGCCGCCCATCACGCCAAACGACATGAAGAGCTGGCCGTCTTTCAAGACCATCGCCGGGATGATGGTGTGGAACGGGCGCTTGCCAGGTTCGAGACGATTCGGATGGTTCGGCTCGAGTGAAAAACCACTGCCGCGGTTTTGCAGCACGATTCCCGTGTCACCGGCGACGATGCCCGATCCGAACGCGTCGAACAGACTGTTGATGAACGACACCGCGTTACCGTCTTTGTCGACAACAGTCAGGTACGTCGTATCCGTGCCGACGTTGATGTCGCCGGCCGGCGGCGAGTCGAGCGCTTTATTCGGATCGATCAGCGCGCGGCGGCGAGCGGCGTACTCCTTCGAAAGCAACTGGCTCACCGGCACCTTCGCAAACGAAGGATCCGCGATGTAACGGTTCCGATCGGCAAACGCGAGTTTCGTGGCCTCGATGAGCGTGTGATAGTAGCGGTCCGGTTGAGCGCTCAGCTTCTTCAGATCGAAGCCTTCGAGGATGTTGAGCGCGATGAGCGCGGTGATTCCCTGTCCGTTCGGTGGAATCTCGTAGACGTCGTAGCCGCGATAGTTGGTCGAGATCGGATCGACCCAGTCATGTTTCGTGGCGGCGAGATCTTCCAAGGTGATAAAGCCGCCGTTCTTGCGGCAGTAGTCGACGATGGCGTGCGCGATCTCACCTTTGTAGAAAGCATCGCGTCCGCCTGCGGCGAGCGTCCTGTAAGTGCGAGCGAGATTAGGTTGACGAAAGATCTCACCCGCGCGCGGGGCGCGTCCATTGACGAGATAGTTCGCGGACGCGGCGGCATTCTGCTTCAGCTTTCCGACTTCCGCTTCCCAGTCTTCGGCCGTCTTTTCCATCACTGGGAAGCCGTCTTCCGCGTAAGCGATCGCGGGCGCGAGCAGATCCGCGAGCTTCATCGTGCCGTACTTTTCGTTCAGCGCAACCCAGCCGTCGAAAGCGCCCGGCACGGTTACGGCTTCCATGCCAAACTGCGGCATCTGCTTGACGTTCTTTTTCGCGAAGTAGTCGAGACTCAACGCGCGCGGCGCTCGGCCGCTCGCGTTCAATCCTTTCAACTCTTTCGTCTTAGCCCAGTAGACCAGCGCGAACATGTCGCCGCCGACGCCCGTCATCATCGGTTCGGTGACGCTGAGCACCGCGGCCATCGCAATCGCCGCGTCGACGGCGTTGCCGCCGCGCTTGAGGACTTCGAGGCCAGTCAACGACGCGAGCGGTTGACTCGAAGCGACCATTCCATGTTGAGCGCGAACGATCGAGCGTCCGGCTGTTTGCGCAGAAAGATCCGCGTCCCTGACGTGGCTGAGCAAGAGCACGCCACAGATACAAACACAGAGAACGCGGATCGTGGAAGGAAATTTTATCAACGCATCCCTATCAGACTCTCAACCGTCAACTTCGTATCAGCGGTTTGCCAGGCGCGCTCGAACTCCTGCTGGACCATCTGCGCCGAAGAGTTCTTCCCTTGCTTGCGCAAACTCTCCGCGAGCCCAAACAACGCGCGGCCATTGCGCGGCCGCCTCTCGATCTCCGCGCGGAACACGCTCTCGGCCGTGGCGTAGTCGCCGCTGGCCAGCAACGCGCCGCCGAGGAACTCGCGAACGGGCAGATCCCAGTCTGCGGGCTCGTTATAGCCCGTTGCGTCCTCGGCGGCGACGGCCTTGTTTAGCAGGGCAAAGGCCGCTTGCTTATCTCCACGCGCGTACGCGATTTTTCCCGCGAGCGTCAGATCGGCAAGTTTCAAAATATTTACTGCGAGATTATTCCCCAGTCGCTCATCGGCCGGAAGCGACTTCGCGATTTCCTGCAACGCAGTCAACTCCGCGTCGGCTTTCGCGAGGTCCTTCTTCGCCGCGAAGGCGCTGCCGCGCGCGAAGTGCCAGTAGCCGGTCGTGATCTTCAACTCCGGCTCGGGTTGTGGTTCGTTCAGCACTTCATCCCAACGCCCGAAACGCACGAGCGCGATTTTCGGATACGGCATGAACATCTCGAGCATCGGCATCGCTTTCACAGCCGGTTTGATGTTCGCTTCGAGCTCGCGCGCCGATTTAATCGAGTCAGCATAACGTCCCTTCATGGCGCTTGCGGCAGCCAGGAAGTGGATGTTGTGGTTGTAGTACATCATCGTGTAGAGACCTTGCGCGCCGGAGTTCGTGATGTACTCGCGATCGGCGGCAATGGCGTCTACGTTCGACTGAGCAGCTTCCTGGTAGTCGCCGGTACGGATGTAAATGTGCGAAGGCATGTGGACGAGGTGGCCGGCCTTCGGAGCGATCTTGCCGAGGCGCGCGGCGCTCGGCAGGGCGCGTTCCGCGTTGTTGGAGGCTTCGACGGCGTGAATGTAGTAATGGTTCGCGCCCGTGTGGTTTGGATTGCGTCGCAGCACGCCTTCGAGCACGGAGACGATCTCGAGCGTCTCGGGCGCAGGGTTGCCGTCATGGCTCCAAAGTTTCCACGGCCGCAGGTTCATCATGCTTTCGGCGTAGAGCGTCGCGGCGTCAAGATCGTCGGGATAACGCTTCGCCAGTTCGCCCATCGCGTTCTTGTAGTCGACGGCGAGCTTGTTTTTATCGACTTGTAAATCAGACGAGTAACGTTTCGACAGCGCTTCGATGTAAGCGCGTTCAGGCTCTGACGCTTTCGGCGCTAACTCGATGGCTTTTTGCAGGTTCGAATAAGCCTGGACCAGCGCCGGGCCGTCGGCTTGCACGTTGTAGTTCGATCCCAACGCGAGGGATATGCCCCAGTAGGCCATCGCTAACTGCGGATCGAGTTTCGCGGCTTGTTTGAACGAGCGAATGGCTTCTTCGTGATTGAAGCCGTAAAGATACGCCAGTCCCTGATTGAAAAATTTTTGCGCCTCGGCGTTGCTGGTTGAAACTGGGTGGTTGATGTCACCGAGTCCGGGCGTTAACACAGCCGGAGGAGGCTCTTTGGCTGGTGCGTGTCCGTGTTGAGAAAAAGCTGTGACCGGCAAAAGCAGCAGGATCACAAGAAACAGGTGCTTCATGAAATTCTCCTTGCCGGAGTTCCATTCCGGCAGTGACTACCGTTAACAGACTCTACAACCGTAACGCGAAAAACAGCCCGGCGCCGGGCCATTCCCATTGGTTATCCTCGAACTAGAACAAGTTGGGAAGGCGGCAAGCACCGCGCGCCCCCGCTCGTCCGCGACACGCCTCTGAAACAGCGGGGGCGCGCTGCGCTTGCCCCCTTCCGGACTGTTCATTGCTACCGTTACCTAGAAGCTAATCGAACTCCGTGCGGTGTGATGATTGGTCCGCTCCGACGCGACCCGCTTCAATCTCGGCTTTAAAGTAGTTTTCGCCCCGGATCGGACCACCAGCGACTCGCCGCAGCATGGCGATCTGCCCGACGTGCGTCAGCGCATCAGCTACCGGACCTTGAAACAGGTTCTCAGGCGACGCGGCGAGTGGACTATCAGAAGCCAGATACGAGTCAAACGCCTCGAGCGCCGCGAAGAAACGTGCGCACTCGTCGTCCCACGAAAGTGCGGTCGAGTTGTGCCACGTCTGTTTGCCCGCCGCAATCGACAACGCCCAATCGAGCAAGTCGCCAACGTGCGCCAGAATCTCGCCGGGCGTGCGCGAGCCGTCGGCTACACGGAAGTCTTTAAACTCTGCCGGCGCGTCTTTGACTGCTTTGCCGCCGCGATAGGCGAGCGTCGCAACGGTGTGTCGTAGAAGTTCGCGTTTTTCGTTTGAAGCATTGGGAGAGCTACTCATCTTTACCCTTTCAACTCTTTTCGCATCGGAACGAGCTCGAGTTTTACACCATCCGCGAGTTCGAGATCAAAGAAACCTTTCCTCGCGTAGCCGCATGCCTCATACAACTTGATACCGGGCAACGTCGCCATTAATTCCAGCACGCGAAAGCCATTCGCCAGCGCTTCCCTTTCGCAGACTGACAACATCGTCCGGGCAACGCCCTTGCGCGCGTGCTGCGGATGCACGAAAAACGAGCGAATCCTCGCGGGATCATGCTCCGGATCGAGATACCCTCCATCGCGATTCGAAAACTGGTCCCCGCCGTAAAGTGTCTTTCGCTTGCTCCAACCGCCGCAGCCGATCAACGTTCCGTTTTGGTCGGCAACGAAGTAAGTCCCATCCTCGATGAGATCGGTATCGACGCCGAAGACGGACGCAATCGCCGCCTCGATCTGCCGGTCAGAATAATCATCACGGCTCAAATGCCGCGCTGACTCCGCGATCAATTGCGCTATCGCCTCGCGGTCGGCAAACGTAGCCTTTCGTACCTCGTAATCCATCGCGTTCACTGCAAGTTGACCACAGCATCGGACCACGTCGGCAGCGGTTCCTTTGATTTGCGGACTGCTTCGTTGTACGTGCCGAGCAGCAGCCGTTGGTTGCACATCACTTCTATCAGTCTCTTCCTGCCGAACGTCTGCTCGATCAATACCGCCATCCGCCAACCAACCGTGTACCACGGTCCCTGCGTGCCGAAGAAGGAGAATCCCTCTTTCGAGATCTCGTCACCCGTTAGCTTTCCTTCGAGCACGCGCAGGAAAAAGTCTTCCAGCTTTTTTTGATCGTCAGCATGTCTTTGTCCCAGCGCGCGCGTTCCGCCGGGTCGCTCACTGCGTGCGGATGAACTGACGGACCGCCGGCCGCCGCCAGCATGGCAAACCCCTCGCCAAACCCGCCGATCCACGTCAACACGTTCTTCGCTTGCGGCGACAGCTTCTCCATCGCGGCGGAGTCTTCCGGAGTAGGACAACTGCCGCCATAACCGATGTGATGAAGCTCATGGGCCAGCGTGTTTTCGAACTTCGCCTGGCTGACGGCGGGATCGAGGTAAAGAAAGATCGCCGGATCCTCCTTTACTTCGAAGACGAAACTGTTTTCTCGCGGTTTGATTACCGGATAGATCTTCGCGCGGATGCGAGTGCCGTCAGGCAAATACGCCAGCGCCAACTTCGCCGATCTTGTGACATCGGCTCGTTTCCACTTCGCCAGTGTTTCGTTGAGCGTTGCGGCACGTTGGGCCAGTGCACCGGAAAGCACAAACTTCTGAAACTCCGCGTCTTCGAACGGCCGCTGCATCGAGTGCTCGCGTTTCTTGAGCCGCGTGTATCCCTCGCTTGCAAAGATCCGGTCCCAGTCAGCCTGTGTGATCGGCGCGTTCGATGCTTTCTTCGCGAGGATAGCGAGCACCGCCTCAGCTTCGTCCGTCACCAGCCGCACGTCTAACTGCGAAGAGGGATTCACCTGCGCTTGGCAATGTAGCGATGCACTCAAACCCATTGCTAAGGAGACAAAGAGACAGCGAAGAAGCATATATGGGGCCTATCCTAACCCACGCGGCAAGCGGACAGCATCCTGCGGACGCAGAGAACGTAGACTTCAAGCGCTCTGATCGAGATTTACTTAGTGCTGGGTGTTGCTTGGGGACTGTCGGACGCCGTCGCCCGTTGTAAGGCCCGTTGTTTCAGTTGCTCCACGCGGCCGACGAGAAATTGTTCAGCCTCAGCCAAGTCTGTCCCCTTCACGGCCGCAACATCCTTCGCATAAGCCGCTGGAGTCCCGGCAAGAGCAGCCTTGAGAACAAAGAACCTCACTTGCCAATCAACCGGCTGCTTAGAGAGATTCGGTTCGAATTTATTTAGGAACAAGTTGGCCCGACTCTTGGCACCATCAACATAAGATGTTTCTGCTAGCAGGATTAGATTCTCGGGAGTAGTATCCGCGGCGACGACGCTAGACTTCTCCACCAAAGCCGACGCATTCTCATGTCGTCCGAGAGCAAGGTATAATTTTAATCGCTCCCTTTCGTCTTCTGCTTTGCCACTATCAGCTTCCTCCAGATCCTGAAGTCGCTGCCGGAGAACATCTTTCTCCGACTCTTCAAGTCTGCCGTTGAGCTGCTTCAGAACAATCACTTCCGACAGACTTTTCAGGAGCTTCTTCCAAGTGACGCGCTGCGCCTCGAGCGCCTTTATTTCCTGCTTTACGTTTGACGACTCAATATCGGTCTTTGCTGAGTTGATGGTCTGAACAGTGGTCGCGATGATCATGCTAAAGAAAGCGACGATGCCAATGGTCGAAACGCTCCTTTCAAACCAATGGATCTCGCTTTGTCGGGCTTTGGCAACTTCCGCTATAGCCGTCAAGTCAGCAGCAGTGGGATTAGTCCGCGCTGTGATTTCTTTCCAGATCGTGTCGAGCTCAGTGTTCTTGTTGCGCTTGCGGTATACCTTGATTAGGTATGCAGTTAGCATCAGGGAGTAGATTGAGAGGAACGTTGTCAGCATTCCTATGGGGCCCTTTCCTTGAGGAAATCGATGTGCTTCTTTTGTACAGGGAGCGGCACGTATCGGGTATTAAGAGCGGCCAGGAAATCCCAAGTTGGTTTGAAGTCGTCTTGCCATCTCTCGAATTCGCGTCCAGTGTGAAGCAGCGCCAACGTTATCAATTCATCCTTGCTGCCATCCCGGACTGAATCAAGGCTTAAACCAGCGAGATTGCTGTTGAGGAACGCGGCTGTACGGCGGATCGCATCTTCTCCGGCATCGGCGGGAGTACTTATCGCGGAAGAGGACGCCGGCGGTGGCGGAAAGTCACGAAACACACCGTAGAGTATGGATAAAACGGGACCTGTCATGTAGACGTCAGGGTCCTCTATTGAACTTGGACCAAGGTCATAACACATTTGTGTAATCACATCTGCTTCTTCATCAAGGTCGCCTTCTTCCTGTGCAATCTCATTCTCCAGCTGAAAATCACCAGCGTCAGACGGGAGCTCGTCTTGATCGATTTGGCTTGCTACTAGTCGCCAAACGGAATCCGGTGGCGCGTTTCTTATTACTCGCGCAATCTCGGCCATTCGCTTGAGCGTGTGCGGGTTTGTATTCAGAAACTTGATGTATTTGGGGTTGGCTACAAACCAGTCTATTGACGCAATTACAGAATCGAGGTCTTCCACATTCGTTGTGAGTTCGGCAAGAGGTTTCGACACCACGTTGCGGAAGTGATGGATAAAAGACAGCTCATTGTCAGCAACGTCTGAGGTCATCACCAGCGTGCGCAGAACGTGATAGACATAGGCGCTCGCATCGTTGTCCGGCCAATAGTCGCGAGCCAGATATTGCTTTAAGGTGGCCCAACAACCCCGCTGATCGTTCTGGACCAGCTGGCTGAAAGCAAGGCGATAATAGGCGTCATCAGTCCCGGGAAACCATGGATACGATTGTATGAACTCTTGCCAGGCAGAGATCTCCGAACGAGACGGCGAGCCGTGAAGATATGAAGGCGGCCACGTTTTTCCAGTTTGTTTGTAATCGTGAGTGGACAAAGCTCGGTATTTCTCACCGGCTGAGTTGCCGTTGCCATAGTCGTCAGAACTGTAATATATCGTCTTGCGAGGAGACTGACCGGTAAAAGTCTCGTCGATCAATCGCTTTCCCACGACTGATCCATGTCTGACCAACAACACGATAATCCCTTTTCTCAACATGGAATCTGGCGCTGACAGGAAAGGTTTGACCATTTCTTCCGCGCCGAGTATGTCAATGTGTGCAACTTGGTGAATGACTTCCAGTAAGAGAGCCGGATTCTTGTCCTTGATCCTATCAATGATGGGCTTTGCAAACTCCGTGAACTCCGTTGGTTTCGAAAAATGAAACAGTAAAGGCACATAGCTGGCGTCGATCTCACTGGCTCGATCGGAAACGATGCCCAGCGCCTCTGTTTTCAAACTGGGTGTCGCAAGGAAACGGCCGAGCAGCGCGACAGTGGCGCAGGTCATCTTGATGCTACCGTCATCGAGGGTCTTGGTGGTCCATCTAAATACCTCATTGATGCCTTCATCGTTCGCGGACAAGTGCCCGGCGAGCTTGGTAACTATTCGCTGTTTTTGCGCCTTGCTGAGTTGAGGCCAGAATGTACCGACAGTCTCCGTAAAATTGTTTGGTGAGGAGGACCTAGCTAAAAAGCCGGACGCGTTCACGAAGAGTTGGGCGTTGCGCGGCTTCACGATGCTCTCTTCAATCCACGTTCTCGATATCTGTCGTCCGACATCCCCTTCCATTTTGTTGAGCAAAGGAAGTACGCGGTATTGTCCATTCTGAAGTGCCTTTTGCAGGTCTGGCAGCAAGCGTTCCGTGGGCTTGAGTGGATAGTGCGGCAGCAGATCAAGACGCTCTTGCTCGGGAATCTTCAGTATCGCGCGCTCGAGTATCCACCTATTACAATAGTTATCACTGAGTGCTCCCGACTCGCCGGCCCAGGATAGAACGTCGAGATTGTACTCAGGCGTTCCCGCCTTAAATAAGAGCAACCGTCCGATGAAGTTATGCGGCAGATTTCCCGTAAACATCGCTACTACAGCAGATCTCTTGGGTTTTTTTCGAACTGAACGTACGTTGAAGAGCGTAGACGCGCATACTGCCCCATAAACGGCGGCGAGCACGAGAACGAGCAGCGCGATCATTTTCTTCGAGTGACGTTTGATGAATGGCTTACGTCCTAAATTGGGGGTCATGTGTGAGTTCTCCATGAAAGACTAAGGATGACGCGATGTCGTTCAGGCGGATATCGACTGTAAGCGGTTGGGACTTCCGGGCAATGAGTATCAGGTTAGGCCCAACCGTGAAGCGGTCGAACGAACCGTCCGAAGACAGGGAAAAGAACCTTGCTTACGAGGTGCGCGACGAATCTATGTCAGCCCAAATGCTTAGTCAAGTGCCCGAATTGACTCATCAAAAACCCACTCCAAATGGCATTCGTTGCCTCATTTAAAAACCCACTCGAAATAAAGTGTGTTTTACCTCCAGTGTTTGACGGCACTGGAGGTGAGGATGAGGCTAACGATGAAGGCGAGGCAGGAAGTTACGAACGCGACCGCCGGTCAGTATCGTGGCGCGAGCAAAAAAGAGAAAGGCAGGATTCTGGATCAGTTTATCGCGACCACGGGCTATAGTCGCTGGTATGCGCGGTTGGTGTTGCGACACGAGGGACGTCGCCTACAAACAGATAAACAAACGATCGTGGTGGTGGAGCGTAAGTCGCGCACCAAGCGAAAGCGGACACGCTACTATGACGAGAAAGTGCAAACGGCACTGGTGAAACTGTGGCGCATCATGGACTACATTTGCGGTAAACGGTTACAGCCGCAGTTGCCGGAGTTCATCACCGTGCTCGAGCGCCACAATGAGTTCCGCTGCGATCGGGAGACGAAGACGAAGCTGCTACGTATCAGCGCCGCCAGCATTGATCGCTTACTGATAACAGAACGCCGCAAATATGAGTTGCGCGGCCGGGCTGGCACTAAGCCAGGGACGCTGTTGAAAAAGCAAATACCGATTCGCACCTTTGCGGAGTGGAATGAGCAACAGCCGGGCTTCGTGGAGATCGACCTGGTAGCTCATGACGGCGGCCTTGGCGCAGGCGATTACTGTCAAACTTTGGATCTCACGGATATTGCCACTACCTGGACCGAGACCATGGCCGTGCGCAACAAAGCCCAGACCTGGGTCTTCGCGGCTTTGAAAGAACTGCGCCAAAAGCTGCCTTTTCCCTTGCTGGGCATCGATAGTGACAACGGTTCGGAGTTCATCAACCAGTACTTGGTAGCGTACTGTCAGCAGCAAAAACTGAGCTTCACGCGCTCGCGCCCCTATCGCAAAAACGACAACTGCTTTGTGGAGCAGAAGAACTATTCCGTAGTGCGCCGCGCAGTGGGCTATCAACGTTATGACACCGAGTCACAGTTACATTTGCTCAATGAGCTGTACGCTACCTTGCGGCTCTACAGCAACTTCTTTCAGCCCACCATGAAGTTGCAAGCAAAGGAACGAGTGGGCAGCAAAGTCACTAAGCGTTATGATCGGGCGCAAACTCCTTACCAGCGGGTGCTGGCCTCTCCCAAGGTAAGCCAAGCAGCAAAAGAACGATTGCGTGCTAAATATCAAACCCTGAACCCGGCCGCCTTGAAAAGAAAGTTGATGCGTTTGCAGGATCAGTTAGTGAAAACGACTGGGACCAACAAACCAGTACGGGTGCGGCCGCGACAATGCCGCAACCATCGTTATTTCACTAATGCGTCCGAGTGATAACAGGATGAGTTTATCGCTTTACGGAGTACCGGATGGGCAAAACAGAGGGCAGAGCGCGTGGCCCTGCCCATCCGTATACTCACCGGCTACGGCGCTCAGGTCGCTCTCCAGCGTTGCCCTATCCTCCGCGCCGGCGCCCGTGACTCTAGCACAAAGCAACCAACAGGACACAAACCATTACTATTTTTGCACTCTCATTTGGAGTGGGTTTTTAAATGAGGCAACGAATGTTATTTCGAGTGGGTTTTTACGTGAGGCAATAGGGTGCCAGACGGGGAGGTCGAGCCGAGCAATTTGACGGCGAGATGAGGTCGGCGAATTCTAACCACATGTAACGAGCAATGCCATCCCCCGCTTCTGCGGGGGTCACGGCGTTCTCTCAATTATCCACCTGACTTCCGGCCTACGGGCGCGCGCCGGTCGCCGGATGCGTACGGTTGTAGTCGGCGATGAAGTCCTTCGTGATGTCCAAGCTCGAAGAAGCATAGATAACGGGCACTCGGTTGATGTCGATCAGCAACGAAATGCCCTTCGACTGTGCATACGTCGCCAATGCCTGATGGATGTCTTTTTGCAACGGGTCGAGCGCCGCGAGCGTTTCTTTTTGATAGCTGGTCTGGGCGTCTTCGGTCTTGCGCTTGATGGTCAGCTCGAGTCGATCCGCTTCCTCAATCTGTTGCGCCGTCATTCGCTGGTCCTGGATGCTTCGCTTCTTGTCGATGTCGGCCCGCATCGTGTTCAGCCGGTCGCGCATGCCCCGAAGCTCCGTCCGCAAGGGCTGAAACTTTATTTCGATCGCCTTCATCGCATTCATCACGCGCGTTATTCCTTCCTTCTCGTCGCTGAACGCGGACGCGTCGATCACGGCGACGTTCGCTGGAGCAGCGGCGGCTCTGGTCGCGGGCGCCGCTGCCGGTCTCGTTTGCGTGTGGGCCAGGATCGCAAAGGCCGCAAACACGAGGACGGCAAGTAAAATACGGAATGCTTTCATTTCTTCTGCTCCTTTGATGTTCTGGCGGACTCGTCGGGGTTCGGTAACACAGATAACACAGGTATCGCGTGGGATCCTAGCGGTCCAATTTTCTTGCGACAATCCAATCGCGTGTGTTAGCGTGCTGGCGCTTTCCGGCCCTCTTTTGATTCTGAACTGGGAGATGAAGACATGAAATTACGAACCCGCCTAGTAGTTTTAGGGACGGTAGTGCTCTTGATCGCGGGAGTTGCGACTCTGCCGCGAATTATCGAGGCGAAACGAGCCAAAGCCGCGCCAACGGACGCGAAGGCCAGCTACGCGCTTACCCCGGCCCAGGGCCGTAAACAGGAGATCACGACAGGCGCGTCCATTCGTAACGACACGTCGCCGCCGCTGCGCGAGATGAAGCAACTGCCGATCGGCGGCAAGGAAAAGCACGAGGCGAACGAGAACCCCAGGATCGCCCACTTCCACCGTGATGCGCCTGACAAGGTGGTCCAGACGTCAATCGCGGCGAACGAGTTCACCGCCGCGAGCATGCCGACGGCCGATATGAACTTCAACGGTATCGGGTATCCCGGCGTCGCCTGCAACTGCGCCCCGCCGGATACGAACGGCGACGTCGGGCTGACTCAGTACGTCCAAAGCGTCAACGAAGGTTTTCAGGTCTTCGATAAGACGACGGGCACGTCTCAGCTTGGCCCATCCGGCATCCAGACCGTCTGGAGCGGTTTTGGCGGTGTTTGCGAGTTCAACGGCAACGGCGACCCGGTCGTGCTTTACGATCAGATCGCCGACCGCTGGGTGATCTCGCAGTTTGCGGGCGCTTCCATCCCGACTGACGAATGCGTCGCCGTCTCAGCCACCAGCGACGCTACCGGCGCGTATCACCGTTACGACTTCCACCTCGGTTCCAACTTCTTCGACTATCCGCATCTGGGCGTGTGGCCCGATGCCTATTACATGAGCATGAACGTGTTCAACTCCTCGGGCACCTCGTATCTTGGCCCGCAACCCTTCGCCTTCGATCGCGCGAAGATGCTGGCCGGACAACCCGCGACATTCATCACGCCCGGAATCACCAACGGATCGCTCGAGGAGGCTTATCTGCCCGCAGACCTCGATGGTTCGACTCTTCCTCCACCCGGCTCACCAAACGTCTTCGTCGAGTGGCCCGGCGGAGGCAGTTATAAGATCTTCCACTTCCATTCCGACTTCACGACGCCGGCAAACTCGACGTTCACGCTCGTCGCCAGTCCGCCGGCCGCGGGATTCACACAACTCTGTAGCCTGACGCGTTCGTGTGTGCCGCAGTTGAACACGACGTCACGTCTCGACGCGATCGGCGACCGGCTGATGTTCAGGCTCGCGTATCGAAATTTCGGCGATCACGAGTCGGTGGTTGGAAACTACACCGTCAGCTCGGGAAGCGTCGCCGGCATTCGCTGGTTCGAATTGCGAAACGTAACGTCCGGGCCTGTATCGGTCTTTCAGGAGAGCACGTATCAACCCGACTCGACGTGGCGCTGGACGGGCAGCGCAGCCATGGACGGCGCGGGAAATCTAGCGATTGGTTACAGCGCGTCGAGCGCGACAATGTTCCCGGAATTGCGTTACGCCGGCAGACTGGCGGGTGATCCGCTGAACACGTTGGGCCAGGGTGAGGCGACTCTGTTCGCCGGAACAGGAAGTCAAAGCGGCACGAGCAGCCGTTGGGGTGATTACAGTGCGCTGACTGTCGATCCGGTTGACGATTGTACGTTCTGGTTTACGAGCGAGTACTACGTGTCGACTACGAGTTTCAACTGGCGCACTCGCATCGGATCGTTCCGCTTCCCGGGTTGCGGCGGTTCACCGACACCGACGCCAACACCGACACCCACGCCAACTCCAACCCCGACTCCGACGCCAACACCGACTCCTACGCCCGCGCCAGCCGCGCCGACGAACTTGACGGCAACGGCTGCGTCGGGAACTCAGATCAACCTGGCGTGGACGGACAACGCGAATAATGAGCAGGGGTTCAGTATCGAACGTTGCACGGGCAACAACTGCACCAACTTCGCGCAGGTGGCGACGGTCGGCGCTAACGTCACGACCCTCGGCAACACCGGACTGACAGCAAACACGTGGTATCGCTACCGAGTCCGGGCGTTCAACAGCGGAGGAAACTCAGCCTTCTCGAATGTAGTCAGCGAGAAGACGCCTAAACGTTAATTACCTATAGCCACAAAAGGCACAAATCGTTTGTGCCTTTTTTGGTTAATTAACCGTGAAGTTGATGTCGTCCGCGGTCTCGGACAACTTCTTGTCTTTGCTGTTGTAAGCTTCAACCTTCCAGCGATAGCTTCCCTTGTCCAACGGCTTCGTCACCTTGAACGACGTTCCCTCGACCCGTTCATTCGTGTACGGCGACGTCGCCATGTGATCGTTATTCGACAGGCTGAACTTGTAGTAAGCGGCGTCAGGATAAGCCTCCCATTTGAGCTCGAGGTCCTGGCCGCTAACGATCGAGCCGGCTTTCGGATTGAGAGTCTTCAGGTCACCCTTGAACAGGTTCGTCGGCCTCACGAACAGCGTCTTGTCAGCCTCGACCTTGTACTTCTCGGCACTAATCCCAGCGATGCCCGTCGTCGCGAACTGGTACGAATCCGTGTCGAACACGCGCACTGTCAGTCCTTCATACTCCTTCGGTGGGACATCCCTGATCACGAAGTCGCCGTCTTTGTCAGTCTTCGCCATGTAGGTCTTGCCGCCGCAACCGCTCAGGAAGCGGCTGAACGTCTCACACAACTTCACTTCGATATTCTCAACCGGCGCGTTGTTATACAGCACCTTGCCCTGCACGTTTCCGGTTCCCGGCGCGGGCTTCACCTTTTCGACGCCTTCGACTGGCGTGGCGTCGTTGCTGCGGTTCGTACCACTCTCGAGTGGATTCTTCTTTCCACAACCAATCGCCAGCGCAACTGCAATACAAATCATGACTACCTTGAGTCTATAGACCATCACCGATTCACCTTTCGTTGTTCGCTATTTGCCAGATAGATAAATCACGATCAATACAATCACCAGCAGAAAAACGGTGAGCAGCAGGATCTTCCAAACACTGTATGGACGGTCGCCCTGGATCTCGCCCGTCCGCCCGTTGACGACGATCTGAAAAACTTTTCCGTTGAAACGATACGCGCCCGCGTAGACCGGCATTAACAGATGCTTGAACGTCGTCTTGTAGTATTCGGTCGTCATCTCGTCAATCCGCTGCTCGTCGCCGCCGATGTCCTCGCGCACGTCACGCTCGATTGTCGGGGCCATGATTTCCTTCGCACGTTCAAATCCCTGCTCGAGGTCCACCTGATAACGTTGCGCCTTGAAGCCTGCTAGAAAAGCGGGATTGTATGGCTGGATCTTATCGATGTCCCACGGCTCGAGGGCTTCAAGACGATTTGAGGCCAACGAACCAGTCGCGGGAACTAACAGCTCGCCAAACCAATCCTCAACTCTTCCGGAGGCATTAGACCAACTCGTGTGCTGCACTTGCCGCGTACGCTCAACCTGATTTCCCTGCGAGTCGCGTTCGTAATAAGTTTCAGTTGTGTAGTAGTGATCGCCTCGCTGACCAACGTAGTCAGTCCGGGTGTTTGTGAAGTACATCCAGAACGGAATGTAGATACCGTGGATAGCTTCCGGTTGCGCAAACACTTTCAGATCGTTTGGCGCGAACCATCGCGACGAAAGCCACTTGCGCAGGTTCTCGGTCGTTTGCTTTTGCGAAATGCAGAACGGCAGCAGTCCCTCGGGCGCCATGATTGGATCGGCAGACTTCGGTTGGGCCACGATCTGCACGCCGCAAAACTCGCAACGACCCGCAACTTCCGGGGGTATGAACAACGACTTCGCGCCGCAACTCTGGCATTGCACTTCAAGCGCGTTCGCTGCCAACCCGCCCATCTGCTCGGGACTCAGACGCACGTATTGGTCGAACGGACGCTCCTGAACTTCGGCGGCGCTCTTCGCGATCTCTTCCTTGTGACCGCAGTAGGGACACGACAGAAACCCGTCCTGCGGCTCGTACAGCAGATCCGCTCCGCAAGCCGGGCACGGGAAGTGTTGGACTTTTTCGGGCGCAGTCTCGACGTTCTGCACTGGTTTATTCGCTTGCGCGATTCATGCCAAATACGCGATCGAAAAACGCTGCGGTCGCTGAGTCTACTTTCACCAGGTTGGCATGACGCATGAAGTGATGCGTGTCGTCAGGTATCACTAACTCGTCAAACGTGACTCGCGCCTTTTCGAGTCGCCTGACGAGATCGGTAGTTTGACTGAAACGAACGTTGCGATCGTCGTCACCGTGAATCAACAACACCGGCGACTTCCAGGTCGACATCGAAGCGACCGGCGACGACTGCCACGCCACGTCGAGCGCGTGGTCCAGGTCGGGCGGCTTCTCGTAACGATTCTCCAGTAGCGGCGTGGCGCGTTCCGCGGTCCAGTTATGGACGCCATGAATGTCGACGCCCGCGGCAAACAACTTCGAGTCGCGCGCGAGCGCGAGTGCTGTCAGATAACCACCGTACGAACCGCCGTAAATGCCGATCCGCTTGGCGTCAACCTGAGGCAGTCGCTGCAAATACTCGCCGCCGGCTTTCACGTCCTGGTATTCCGACGCGCCTTGCACGCCTGCGTTCGCTGGACGATGGAAGTCATGGCCGTAACCGATTCCGAGTCGATAGTTGACTGACAAGACGACGTAGCCGTGGCTCGCTAGAAATTGGTTGAGCGCGTACGCGTTTGTGTAGTAGTCGGAGTAGTGCCAGCCGAGAAGCATCTGGCGCGGTGGACCACCGTGAACGTAGATGATGGCCGGCTTCTTCGCGGCGCCGCCCGGTGTTTCGAACAACTGCGCGTGAATGTCGATGCCGTCCGGCGCTTTGAAGACGACCTTCTTCGGAGTGACGAGATGGTGCGCGGGAAAATCAGGAGCGAGACGATCTTCGGCGATCGTTTGCGACTTGCCGCCGCCGGCCGGCATCACCGTGGGCAGCGGAGGACGCTGTGGCGTCGCCGCAAGATACGCGATGTACTTGCCGTCTCCGGTAACAAACGGCGTCCATTCGAGTCCTTTGCCCGGCGTCAGCACGACGGGTTGCGCCTTGTCGACCGGGACTTTGACGATGTGGCGGCGATCGATGTCGTCGGCGTCAGTTCCGGCGTTTGCGGCGAAGACCATGTAAGTGCGGTCGGCGCTGATCGTGATGTACTCGGCCATGAAGTTGCCGGGTGTCAGCAACAACGGGTCGCCGCCGTTTTCGGGAATCGAGTAGAGGTGCGGCCAACCGTCGAGATAAGAGAGAAAGACGATGCGTCCGGCGGCGGCCCAGTGCAGGTTCGCCCCGCCTTCCGTGCTCGGCGGCGAGCCGCGCAACGTGAATGGGCTTTTCCACAGTTGACGTCCTTCGCCGGTTGCCACGTCTGCTGCCCAGAGGGCCCATGCTTGCGGGCGCTGCTCCAGGATCGGCTCGGGTGCGCCGCCGTTGCCGGGTCGACGGACGAAGGCGATCCGTTTTCCGTCAGGAGACCAGCGCGGGTTCGAATCGCGCGAGGTCGAGGGCGCGAGATAGACGATCGGGGTTGAGTCGTTGATGTAGATGCCGATGAACGAGTGATCGCCGCGATTGGAAACAAAAGCGACATGCGAACCATCCGGCGACCAGATGGGCGAGCCGCAGTCGCCGCGCGCGAAGAAGAGACGCTTGGCCGGTGTCGAGCCGTCGACGGGCGCGGACCAGATGCCGCGATCCTTTACGAACGCCACGCGATCACTCTTCGGCGAGATCACCGGCTCGTCGCCGTCGCCGAGGAGTTTCGGCTCGCCTCCAACAAACGGAACGCTCCAGATCTGCACCTTCGTCGCGACTGCCGACATCGCCGGATTCACCGGGGACGAGCTCTCGAAGTTGGAGCCATGATCGCCGCCGCGAACGTAGACGACATATTTGCCGTCAGCGGAAACCGCCAGGCTCGTCAACTCCTGCCCGTCGTCCACACTGTAGTTCGTCAACTGGCGCGCCTTGAAGTCTGGGCCTTCCGCCACCCAGACGTTTCGCAAACCACGCTCGTTGAAGGCCCATGCGATCCGTGAACCAGTCGCCGCCGTGGTCAACTCGTTTGGAAACGGATAACTCTTGATCTGCTCCATCGTAAACGACTGCGCGTTCACAATCGGCACAACGGCCAGCCAGATCAGTGTTACGATAAGCGCTCGGATTTCGACCGATATTCGCATAGACGTTCTCCTTCGATGATGAAAACGATTCTGATTCTATCTGTGTTACTGCTGGCTGCCAACGATTCGCATCAGGCGTTCTGGGACCAGTTCAAGGCCGCGATCGGTAAGAAAGACGTCGACACGATCGCGACGCTCTCGCGTTTTCCGATCGGCATGTCGTACGGCATTCCAACTGTGAAAAACAAAGTCGATCTGCGCAAACGCTATCACAAGGTCTTCAACGAACAGTCAGACGCCGCCGCCTGCTTCAGCAAAGCCAAACCGGAGCTCGATCCCGAGAACGCGAAACACTTCACTGTTGCCTGCCCCGACGCCGCCGGCAACGAAGTCGTAATCTACCACTTCAAGCAAACCGCGACGGGTTGGAAGTTCACCGGCATGGACAACCTCAATGAGTAACCTACGACGATTCAACCTGCGCGATTTCTGACTCTTCCGCCGGCACCTGTGGTTTTGGTTCTTCATGGCGCGCGTATTTGTCGAGACCGAAGCCGAGAAAAATCGTGGCGACGATGAAGGCCGACGAGAAGAAGTAAGGTGATGAGACGCCGAGCCGGTCGAACGACCAACCGAAGAAGAGCGGCGCGATGATCCGCGCCACGCCGCCGTACGTCTGCTGCATTCCCATGTAAAGCCCGCGCTCGAGCGGCGAGATCACGCGCGACAACAAAGCCGTCACGCAAGGGAACGTGAAGGCGGTCCCTAATGGGATCAGCGCGACCGCGATGCCGAGCATCCACAGGTTCCGCGCCAGCGGCATTCCGACAACACCCGCCGCCAGCAGCACGAGCCCGAGACGCGAGAGTTTCGCTTCGCCGAGCCAGTCGACCATGCGGCCGAGCAACAACACGCGCGTGAAGACAGAGATCGAACCGATGTACATGAAGAAGTATCCGATCGTCTGTTCCGTCACCTGAAAACGCGCGTTCAAGAAAAGCGCGAGCACGGAAAAGCTGCCCTGAAACGCGCCGATCGAGATCGCGTAAATCCAGATCAAACGTGAAGACGGTTCGCTGGAGTGCGAGATGACGCGCCAGATCACCTGCCGCGAAGAGCGCCGCGTTTCGCCGGCGTGGTTTTCGTGTTCGTTCGGGTCGCGCGACTCCGTGAGGTAACGCGCGGCGAACCCGATGTTAATCGCGCAGAGCGTTGCCGCGATAATTCCCGGAGCCGCCTGACCCATGTGCCACGTCGAAGCCCCGGGCATCACGTCGTACTTGCCCAACGTGATCGCGAACGAACCGAGCACTGGCCCGAGCGCGACGCCCAGGTTCGTCGTCGCCGACAGCCAACCGAGCGCACGCGCACGATCGTGCGGCGCAGTGGAATCGGCCACGTAAGCCTGGATGACGCCGACGGTCCCGCCGCCCGCGCCCTGCACCACGCGCGACAGAAATAGCAGCAACAACGAATCAGCGAACCCGAAGATCAGATAGGCGATTCCGGCGGCCGTCAACGCGATCAGCAACGCCGGCCGGCGTCCGAAGCGATCCGAAAATCGCCCCCACATCGGCGCGCTCAACAGTTGGGCCACCGTAAACGCCGCGATGATGAAGCCGACGATGATGCCGATGCCGAAGTGAAAGCCGAGAATGTCGACGCCGTTGCCCCCCAGCGACTTCACGTAGAACGGCAGCAGCGGAATGATCATCAGCAGGCCCACCATGTCCATGAACGCGGTGGCCATGAGCACCAGCAGCTTCGCCGGAATCTTCCGCACTTCGCGCCACAGAATGTAGAGCAGGCCGCCGGCGATGATGACGAGCAACACGCGCACGATTGGTGAATGGAACGACTGAGCGATGTTTTGTTGGAGGATCATCCGGGTTGCCGCCGGTCATAATACACGGTTTGTCATACGAGTGTGACACGTGCGGTTTATCTTCTTATTCACTGACGGAGGACACAAATGAAACTGACGGAGTTCTTTCGAGCTCAGCTCGATAAGGAAGTAGAGCGCTCCCGCAAGGCGCTCGAACAGGTGCCGGACGGGAAATTCGATTGGAAGCCACACGAGAGATCGATGGCCTTCGGTTATCTCGCGAACATGGTCGCTTCCATCCCGAGTTGGATCACGATGGAGATCAACCGAGATGAGTTGGACGTCCATCCGCCGAAAGGCCAGGAGACGCAGCAGGAGCGCCCGGAGACGAAAGACGCGTTGCTCGCCGCGCTCGACAAAACGGCAGCGGATGCTCGTGCCGCGCTGGAAAATACGACGGATGAGCATCTGAACACGACCTGGAAACTGCTGGCGGGTGGACACGTGGTGTGGCAAGGAACCCGCGAAGAGATGATTCAAGACACGATCAGTCACTGGTCTCATCATCGCGGGCAGATGACAGTTTACCTGCGTCTGATGGGCGCCAAAGTCCCGGCGCTCTTCGGTCCATCCGCGGATGACACTAGTTTTTAAATCGCGCGCGATTAAATTAGCGATCGGATCCAGCCGCCGTCGATCTGGATCGACGTGCCGGTGATGTAGCTCGCGCGTTCGGAGACGAGAAACGCGGCGAGCGCCGCAAACTCGCGCGGCTCGCCGAGGCGGCCCATCGGGATTTCCTGCTCCCACTTCGCGCGAAACTCAGCGGGGCTGATTCCCTGTTTGTCGGCCATCATCTGCGCGAGGTCTTCCAAACGTTCAGTGCGCGTGTAGCCCGGCAGAATGTTGTTGACGGTCACACCATCGGCCGCGACTTCATTCGCAAGCGTGCGAGCAAATCCCGTCAGGCCTGCGCGCAAACTGTTCGACAACATTAAATTATCTACCGGCTGCTTCACGGCGATCGAGGTAATGTTGAGTACGCGTCCCCAACGTCGCTGTCGCATGCCGGGAAGGACCTGACGCGTCAACTCGATCGCGCTGTACAACGTCAACCGCGTTGCTTCTTCCCATTGCTCGCGCGTCAACTGGTCGAACCGGCCGGTAGGTGGACCACCTGCATTCGTCACCAGAATATCGATGCGACCAAACCGCGCCACTCCGGATTCGACGAGTCGCGTCACCTGATCGACTTGCGTCACGTCCGTGGGCACAGCCAGGACGTGCGCACCAGTGCTGTCGGCAATTGCAGCCGCCGTCTCAGCCAGCGTTGCCGGATCGCGCGCGCAAAGTATGAGCGCCGCGCCTTCCGCCGCCAGTTCCTCGGCGACAGCACGTCCCAATCCGCGACTCGCCGCCGCCACGAGCGCGACTTTGTCTTTGAGTCCGAGATCCATTTACTTGCGAAGATAAGCGTCTGTCTTGTTGAGCCAGTCCTCACGCGGCGGACTGAAAATATCGACGTCGAGAGTGTCTTCTAGCGCTTCCGCTTTATGCTGGACCATCGACGGAATGTGCAGCACCTCGCCGGCCATCACATCTATCACTTCCGACTCGTCAGGCCCGATCCAGAACCGCAGCCCGCCTTCGAGAATGTACGTGATCTGCTCGTTCTCGTGTGAATGCCGCGGCACGATCGAACCTTTCTTCAGATAAACGTGCGCGAGCATTATACGGTCGCCCGTGACCAAGCGCCGATCAAACGTCTCGCTCACCTTTTCTTTCGGCATGTCGTCCCAGCGATAGAATGTAACGTTGCGTTCACTCATCAAGTCCCTCTCCGTGAAAATGAATTGGCCGTCGAGGATAACTCATCCCGACGGCCTCTGAAAACACGGATTGTACTAATGATGTTAAGCAGCAACGTTGCGCGCCTTGAGGATCTTGCGCAACTTCATACGGGCCTTGTGCAACTGCGACTTGGAAGTGCCGACGGCCACGCCGAGCATCTTCGCGATCTCTTCGTGCTCGTGGCCCTCGACGTCGTGCAACATAAACACCGTGCGATATCCCGGCGGCAACTGCTTCAACGCATTGTCCAACGCGATGCGGTCCATCACCGGCATGGCATTGGGATTCTCGGTGCCGCGAACGATCTGCACCGGTGTCTCGCCTTCTTCAGTCGTTTTTTCGAGTTTCACACTTCGCTTACGGAAGTGCATCAAGCACTGGTTCACCGTCAGCCGGTGCAACCAGGTCGTAAACGCCGACTCGCCGCGGAAACTGCCGATCTTCCGAAATAGCTGGATGAACGCTTCCTGAGCGAGATCCTCCGCTTCCGCCGCGTTCTGTGTCATTCGCAGACATAGGGAATACACTCGTCGATTGTGCCGTTCGTACAACTGCTCGAACGCACCCATGTCGCCCTCACCCGCCGCGATCGCCAGCGCGTGATCGGACTGCGGAGCCGGCTTCGTTTCAGATTTAGCGGCCGCGCCGCTGTGCCATATTGGGAAGACTTCTGCATTTGTCATAGCAGGTTGCCTAATAGCAAATGCGAGGCCACGCAAACCCATTGAAAACCGCCGATTATGGAGGCAAAAACGAGGATTTTTTCACAAACGGTGGACGAAAACGGGTCTGAGTATGCGAAACGGTATACAACAAACCGTGCCCTCTGGGAGGACACGGATTGGCTGGAATTGAAACGGTTTTTACGGACGGGTTGGCGTTGCCGAACTCGTCGCCGGCGTCGTTCCCGACTGATTCATGCCGCGATTGATAATCATCTTCACTTCGACGCGCCGGTTCTGCTGGCGTCCTTCAGCCGTCGTGTTGTCGGCGACCTGCTCAGTCTTGCCATAGCCCATCGGCGTCACGAAGCGACGCAGCGGAATCTTGTGCTGGACAGCCAGGTATTGAACCACGGCTTCAGCGCGCTGCTGGCTCAAACGGAAGTTCTTCGCATCACTGCCGGTCGAGTCCGTGTGACCCGCAACTTCGATCATGAACGCTTTCGCGCCCTGAGTCTTGGCGGCGAGATCGTCGAGCTGGCGCTTGGCTTCCGGCGACAGGACGGCGCTGTTCACTCTGAACGTTACAGCCACAGTCTCCTGCACGTCGTAATCGTCGAGAGATGAAACACGCTCGTTTACTGCCTTGACTTCAGCACGCGCCTCAGCCGCGATTGTATAGAGCTCGTCCATCTGACCGGCCATGCGTTCCTGGTTTGCTTCGACCGGGCTCACGCGGGTATCACTCGTGATCGCCGCGCGCATATCCGACTCGTTGAACCGGATCTTTTCGGCGACCAGTGCTCCCTGGTTATCGCCCTTTCCCTCAACTTCGACAATCAGGCCTCGCAGGATGTCGGTTACCGGATATTTTTTCCCACTACGAAGGAAGCCGCCGTGGGTTTTGATACTCGTATTGTCTGTTATGAGAACCTGATAGTCGGCGCGACTGCGGTCGCGAATCGTGAACATATCACCGTTGCGTTCGATGACGACGCCCCTGAACTTCATCTTCGAGCCGCTCGGAACGGAACGAATACTGGTGCTGCGCTCTCTGGTAGCGGTGGTAGTTTGTGTAACCTGGCCCAGGACCAGCGGCGCTGCTAATAGCACGACGGCAAGCATGCAGCCGATGTTGACTGGGCGAAACTTGTTAAAGCTCATAGTTTGCTCCTTCAATCCTTTACTAGGAATGCACTGCGCACACTCCCGGATGCTTTCTTTGTCGGGGCGGAATTGACCAGTGGGGGTGAGAACAGGGTAGCAAAAGCAATGGCAGAATAGAAGCAAGTTACCGCTAAGAATGTTGCGGTAATCTTGTTTTATTCTTTATATCCGTGTTTAGAACAGAGATCGCTGTAATTCGTGTTCGTGCTTGATTACGGCGTCGAAGTCAGCGACGGGATGGAGCTGCGTTTCAACGTTGCGCACGAACCCTTCAAGGCGGCGAAAACCGTCGATCTTCTCGCGGTCGCCGACTTTCGCCGCGTCCAGCGATTTGCGAAGAAAGTCTATCGATTGATCGTAGGTCTTGAGCGGCACGGGAAACGGGTGCCCGTCCTTTCCGCCATGCGCAAATGAAAAACGCGCCGGATCGGCAAAACGGCTCGGAGCGCCATGGACCACTTCCGCCACCAGCGCCAGCGACTGCAACGTTCGTGGTCCGAGATTTTCCAACAACAGGAGCTCCGCGAAGTCGTGAAGGTCGCGTTCGTAGGCGACCGCGAGCACGGCGCCGAGTCGCTTGAGGTCCACGTTCTTCTCTCGTACTTCATGATGCGCCGGCAGCTTGAGATGCCGCGCGGCCAGCAACGTCTTGTCCGGACGCTCGTGCGCGATCTCGAGTAATGCTGTTTGCGCGGGCCGGGCGCCGGCGTCGACGAGGTTCATGATCGTGCCCTGGTTCTCGCCGACGATTCCCGTATGCGGCTCGGCGACGAAATCGCGGACCGTAGCGGAATGCCAGTGATACCGCCGCGCCATGCCGTTGCGATCGTTCAAGCCTTGTTGCACCACGGCCCACTCGCCGTCGGCAGTCACGACGAAGTTGTGCAAGTAGATCTGGAAGCCGTCTGCGATCGCGTTGTTGTCGATGCGCGCGGTGAGCCGGCTGGTGCGCACGAGAGTCTCGCCGTCGAAACCGCGGCGGTCGCCGAGCTTGCGGAGTTCGCCGGGCGTGTTTCTGGAGAAGCGTCCACGGCCGCCGCAGACGTAGATTCCGAGCTCGTCGGCGCGCGGTGCGAGGCCGCGTTTCAACGCGCCCATCACGGACGTTGTAATGCCTGACGAATGCCAGTCCATGCCCATCACCGCGCCGAGTGCCTGAAACCAGAATGGATCGCTGAGACGTGAGAGAAACGCAGACGTGCCGTAGTCGTGGACGATGGTCTCGGTGATCGCCGTGCCGAGTTTCGTCATGCGCTCGGCGAGCCACTGAGGGACGCGCCCGCCGTGAAGAGGAAGATCTGCAAAACCCGATCTTTTCATTCTTGTAAATCCGTGTTACCTCGGCGAATCCGTAACACGAAACCAGTCACCTTGCCCATCGTTCGTTCGCAATAATCTAATCATCTCGTCGTACGTGAACGGGCGCGCGCCGCGTCGTCCGAACACCGAGATCTGATTTCCACTTTCATCCACCGCGCGATCGCGATCGAGCCCCTTCGAAACTGCGAGCGCTTCGCCCTTCGTCTTGAAGGTCGCGATCAGCACCGGCTGCGGACGCGGACTGAAACCGGCGTATTCGGGCATCGTCTCAGGCGACGTTAGTTGCAGGATGCGCAAGCCGTTCCGGCCGTCAGCAACATAAGCAAAGAGACTCGCGTTCGCCATCGCGATCTTCACCTGGTGCACGTCGTTGAGTTGCCCGTTGGCATTGTAACGTAGATCCAGGCGTGGATGCTCCGGCTGCTCCACGTCGACGATGGCGATGCCATGCTTGCCGTTCGCGACGTACGCATAGGTGCGAGCGACGTACACGTCACGAGCATCCTCGAGCGGAACTGCTGCGATAACGGTCATCGAGGCCAGGTCGATCACTTTCAATCCGTCGTCATCGACAACGAACCCATAGCGAAACTGTATTGCGATTGCGCGAGGCTGCTTCAGCGGAATTCTGTAATTAATTCGTGGTTCCAGCGGCTTATTAATATCAACTACCACCAGCTCCTCTGATGTCGTGATGTAGGCATAGTTGCCCGCAATGGTGATGTTGTTGGCTCCGTTCAGGACACCATCGGGATTGAAGGCAGGACGCGCGCGTTTCAAGTAGTTGTTCAACGGATCGCCATCGAGGAGCGTAGCGGCGTTCACCAGGATCAACCCTTCATACTTGTCAGCGACATACAGGTAAGCGTAAAGCGGATGGATCGGCTGCTCCTCATTTTCTGCTCGACGCGAGCGTGCCGGATCGACGGCCAGCGTCGTCGGCGCGGCGACGGCTGTGGCGTACTTCGTCTTCACCCAAAACTTCTGACCGAAACGCGACACCGGCGCCGTGGTGATCCGTTCCGAAAACCCTTTCTGATCGATCTGCGCAACGTCGTAAACACGCAATCCGCCCTCGCCCGCGGCAACATACGCATACTCGCCGCGTAACTGCACTTGCAACACCTTCGGATTGCCAACGTGCTCGTAATACGTCTTCAACTCGTTGCCGCCGCGCACGAACTCTTCGTAGTTCGACGGATAGGCGATCTTATGCAACGTGCTGCCGAACACGGCTTGCGGCTCCGTCTGTTCGGTGGCGACGACAACCTCGAGCGCATTGTCCGCGGCGACGTAAACATAACGGCCCATGAAGTTCACGAAGTTGGTGCCCTGCAATAACAACTGCGCCAGCCACGCGTTGTTGTCGTTCTTTGCCGAGACGTGACAGTCGCTGCATTGCTTCGTCTCCGTCGCGCGCACCGTGTGGGGCACGTGCGTGTTGAACGCCTGTCCGGCGAAACCTTCCGCCGACGTAGTCTGTTGCTGCGAGTAGATCCATTCGCGGTTCTGATTTTGTGAACTGACCAGCACGGCCGACGACGAACGCACAGGCGCGACGCGTTTACCCGTCACCGTCCCATCGCGGCCCAACATGAAAACGTCGTCGCGCAACACCTGGAAGTTGTACGTCGTGTAGTTGCGCGTGTCGCCGCCCTCGTTGTGACGATTCGGCATCTTGCGATTCGCCTGCATCGACAGGTGACAACCAAAACAACTCGTCATCCACGATGAATGACACGCGACGCAGGTCATGTCCGTGTCGCGATGGGCGAGTTGTTTCGTGTCCGCTGGAACGTCACCCCACGTTACGTTGTCTTTGCGAATCGTCTTCGCGTAGCGCGACTTCTCGTTGTAGTCGCGCGCGCCGGGAGTAACGGTGTCGAGCGTTTGCGGCACCCGCCACCAACGGCCGGGGACGACCATCGAGTTCTGCATGAGGTCGCCCGTCTTGAGATCGACGTCGCGTCCCTGTTCGTCTTTGCGTTTTCGATCGCGTGTCACGCGTTGAAAGAGCGGAATGCGCGCGCCGTCCTGATCGCGAACGCGAATGCGCGTCAGGTCCTGGCCCATCAGCGGTTGGTTCTGACTCTTGCGACGTTCAGCCGCGGCGCCCGTCGCTGCCGCGGCGGCAGGACCAGACGTAAAAAGTGTTGCTTTCTTCTGAATGCTGCCGTGACAGTCTTCACACGTGATCTCGATGGACGCGCGCGGCTCGTTGTAAAGATTGCCGTCGCCATGCGAGTCCTGGCGGAAGTGGCAATCGACGCAGTGCATGCCGCGTTCGAGGTGAATATCGTCCAGGTGCACGGCCTTGCTGAACTTCTGCGGATCGTCGGCGGCGACGATGTTTCCCTGCGCGTCGAGCAGGTTGCCTTTGCGATCGCGTTTGTAGACCTTGCGAAACAGCCAACCGTGGCCGTGCGAATCCGCAAACTGGGTATTCCGTAATAAAGCATTGAATTCCGCGGTCCCGGTCTTATTCAGAAAATCGAAATCCGACCACAACCCGCGGAGACTCGCGCCCTCAGGATTCTTGTTCAGCTTCTGCTGCTCTTCATCCTGGCTCGGATCGTGCTGCTTCGCCGGGTACAGTCGCGCGCCGTCGCTTTCGTTGTCCCACCACGTCAGGCCCATGTAGCTCGCGACCATGTTCGTGCCGGGGTGCATGTGGCAGACCATGCATTGCGAGCTCGGGATCTGGCTGGTGAACTGGTGCTTGATCGGATGGCCCGACACGTTCTTCGGAATGCTCTTGTCCGCGGTTTGGGACCAGCCAAGGTTTCCGGCCTGCTGGTATGTGGCCGAGTGTGCCGGATCATGATCGTTCGCGTAGATCACGTGACACGCGGAACAACCGGACGAGCGATAGTCGCCGGGATGATCGTTCGTGCCGGGATGGTTCAACGTCGGATCCAGCAGCCGCGTCTTTTGCAGACCGAGATATACGGGATCGGTCCGCTGTGCGGTGCCGAAGCCGCGCGCGCTCAGGCCCTTGTCGGGTTTGCCCGGCTCTTCTTCTTTATCCGGTAGTCCAACCTCCGACCGTCGCTTGCCGCCGCGCTCGAACACGCGCAAGACGTTGCCGGGTTGTGAGATCTCCCAGCGCGGAATCGGATCGATCAAACTCAGAAAGCCTTTCACGCGACGCTCTTCGTCCGTGGTCGTTTGCAGCAGCGTTTGCGGTTCGCCGTTCTCGCTGTAGCTCTCGCCGAAGCGCGCGTCTTTCAACGGGAAACCGCCGTTGTTGTAAAGCGCGGCGCCCCAGAGCATCGCGCCGTGCGTCATCATGCTGCGCGGCACGTTACGCGATTCCACTTCATGACACGACGAACTGCCGCACGTCCTGGCAGCCACGCGCAAATCCCCGGGGTTGACAAACCGAACGTATTCCCAGCTTTCGAGATTCCAAAGCGCATTGGCTTTACTCCGCCGCACGTGAGCTTCCTCTTTCACTATCGCCGCCGGATTGCCGCCGTGACACGCCGTGCAGCTCAATCCAACCGCGTCCTTTCCATCTTTCAGCTTGTCGAGCGTCTCCGTGGTCCCGTATTTGTGCATCGGTTCGATCAAGCCGTGACACGACACACAGCCCTCCTGCTTCGGCTGTTGGGCCGGCGCCACTGACGGCCGCGCCGCAGCTGCTGCTGCAATGAAGCACACAACAAAACTGGCTACTCGAATCATCTGCTTCTCAATTTCTCTACCGAACGTAAAAGTAGAACTTCTTGTCAAACTGAGGCCGACGGAGACTCTTGCGCTTTCCGGGTTTCATGGTACAAGATCCGTCCAAACTTGCCGGTGAGTACTACAACGCCGTGCCCGAGGCGGCTCAAGATCTTTCGAACCCAGACAGTCGCCTAGAAGCATCAACGGCTGAATCTCAAACTACTTCCAGCGGGACCGATGTTACTCGATAACTATGGTCCACGATCCTTAAATTATTCAGAGGCTCCCGTGAAAAACCTCCAAAAAACCGACTCCCGCAGACCTCCTAACTATCTACCGTCAGTTAATTCTTTAGACAGATTTCTGGGCTTCTTGTTTGGTGATGATATTTTCATTTCCTATTCACACCGCGACGCAATCAATTATGCGCCCGCGTTAGCCACTGCTCTGGCGAATAAGAAGTTTGTCAGTTATCTCGATCAATACGGTGGTGAGGTGGAGAATGAACTGCCTGCACGTGTGATTCGTCATCTCAAGCGCAGCACGGCGTTAGTGCTCATTGGCACGCCAGCGGCCGTGCAATCGGAGGCGGTGAGAAGAGAGGTTGAGATTTTCAAGCTAACTGGGCGGCCGATCATTCCGATTGATGTGGGAAACGCTTTGACGCGTTCGGAATGGATTGAAATAGTGAGAGGCATTCCCGTATCAAACGAAACCGTGTCGTCTCGGGCTCCGGCAAACAAGCAGATCGCTTTAACGGTCGACAGCGACCAAATCATTTCAGAACAAGTTTCACCTGACGTGGAAGCGGTCGCAGCGCCGTCTTCAATGGTCGTCAGTCGCGTGGTTGATTCATTCAAATACACCAAACGCAACGACCGACAACGACGAATGTTTCTGTTGGCGTTCATCCTGTTGATTGCATCACTGGGAGCGGTCGTGATCAGTTCTTTTAAGACATGGAACGCGACCATCGAAGCGGCAAGGGCGATCCATGACCGCACGGAGGCGCAACGGCAAGAGAAGCAGGCGAACGACGATGCCGAAGTTGCTAGAAGCGAAAGACTGAGAGCAGAAGTCGCGCGCGGGAAGGCGCTCAAAGACAAGGCGGACGCGGATAAAGCCGCAAGTGCCGCAGCTGCTCGCGAGCAAATCGCTCTCAAGAACGAAGCTCGTGCTTCCGCTAACGCCCGCCGCGAGGAAACGCGTGCGTCCTCACTCCAAAAAGTCGCGACCTCGGCGCAACTGATCGGCACGGAACCTGGAAAGGCATTGGCGGTCGCAGTCTCAGCCTATCACCAGTATCGGACCCGAGAAGCTCAAACCAGGCTGCTCGATAATCTTCAGCGTTATCCGGGCTTGAAGAAGATTCAGCGAAATCACCAGACCGGTGTCTCTGCCGTTGAAGCACCGGTAAACGGTATGCTCGTGAGTATCGGTGATGGAAAATTCCTCCCTTGGGCTACGGCTATAACTCCCAAGCGAAACAATCTCATCTTTTGGGACGCGCAGACATTCGAGCCGATTGATATTGAAACAACCGATGAGCTGTTCGACCAGTCGAAAATCTCCTGTATCTCAGGGGGAAACTTGTGCGCCACGAACAATGCAAGAGGATGGATAGTGTTATGGACCGTGGATCTGACGAGCAGAAAATTTACTCCGCATGAAACCAAAATTCCCTCTCCTAGCTCAAGCAATGGATTCGAGCTTGTGAATGAGAAACTACTCGCCTCAACCCGCAAGAACGGTCAGGTATATCTGGTGAATCTTGAAAGGCCTGACAGCGCTCCGACACCTCTGGCGACCGGCTTCCAATCAACCGCCAATCAGATCATCGTGAGCACGAAGAAGGACCAATTAGCGGTGGCATTTGCAGAAGGCATCGCGCTCATCAGTCTTTCACAATCTACGGCTCCTAAAACCTTACGGTACTCTGAAGAACAGCAGAAGCGGTTCTGGAATGCGAGTAGTCTATCGTTCAGCAGCGACGACGAATTACTGGCAATTGGCACGACGGATCGCGCGTCGCTGATCCTTAAGGTTTCAGATTTACAACCGCTCGGCGAGCCCATTGAGGACGGTGGTGGCCTCGTAGCGTTCGCCCGAGGAAAAACAGGCAATAAGCTGGTGACGGTGAATGCGGAGGGTATAAGCCTTTGGGAATTGCACTTACCGGGCGCCGGACGAACTCGTCGATTGCACATACCGGTGACTGGTGTTCGGAGCCTGAGTTTCCTTCCGGGATCGAGTCAAGAACTAGTTACGGGGTTTGCGGACGGAACGGTTGCGCTGTGGGATCTCATGCGGGAGAACACATTGGCGCGGCGCTTCACTGAGGTGGAATACGACTGGGTTGTGGACAGATTTGCATTCGATAAAACTGGCAAATATCTGATCGGAAACAACGACGAGTACCTGAAGAACAACGACCATGGATTTGAAGATATGCCGACAAGGTTGTGGCGGTTTGCTGACGACAAATACACGTTAGTTTCCGAGCGCGACAGCGCTGTTGAAAATCTGAGATTTCCTCGGCGCGTGGTCGATGTTAACGATCAATCTATTTGGTTCGAAAAGCGTGATGGTATAACCCGGGAGGAGTTTGTCCTTACCCCGGGCGGTAAGGACATCTTCCGGACGCAAAACGCAGTTCTTACAAGTGACGATCGGACACTCGTGACCCTCGACGGAGACGACGTCGTAGTGTGGGACGTGACTAACCACCGGCAAGCGAGGTTTCTTAAGAAATTAAGTGAAAGGAAGACGCCAACCTGCCTGGCAATTAGCCACACCGAAAAGGTTCTTGCCGTTGGATACAATGGTGGTGAGATTGCACTGTTCGATCTCCCGCACCGTCGACCTATTGGCACGTTGAACTCGCCGTTCGTGGCGAAGAACATTAACGGTGCAGTGTCAGCGATCGCTTTTAGTTTCAACGATTCTATGATCGCCTCCAGCGGTCCATCAAGCCGCATTGATCTGTGGGACAGACGTTCGCGAGATTTGATTGGGAGCCTGGATTTTAGGCCTACGGATATCGCCAACGCGCTGGTTTTTACACCATCGGGGAACAGACTTCTGTCGCATGGGTTTTACGGCTGGCGTATTTGGGACATATCGCCGACGTCTTGGGTCAATCGTGCGGTGAACATAACGCGACATCTAAAAAACTAGCTTCGCCTGCGCGAATATCGAGTAAAGAGCTTTGTTTGGACTGATCACATCAGGCTGACAAAAGTCTTCGACACCCGGCGGACAATTGCGATTCGCGTCCGTGAATATGTCGCGAAACCCGCGTCCGGTTTGCAGCGTCGCCGCGCCGAACGTCATCGTGAAGTTGTTAATCAGAAACGGCCGGTACGCGATGCCGACACTGTAATCGATTCCGATGTCGTGGCGGATGCGATTCTGAAACAACACCAGCTCCAGCGGCTCAGTGCGATGAAACCGCAGGTAGTTCACATTGAAAACGGCCTTGATGCGTTGCGTGAGCTCGACGTCCATGCCCGCGTTGTAGATGAAGATTCCGGGGTTGACGAAGTTTGCCTGTCCCTGAATCTTGCTGCTCCGCAAACTCGGCAACAGGCTGTTGGGTTGGACCAGACCAACACCCGTTTGCGTCAGGCGAATGCCATTGCGCACCCACAATGAAAACTGCCCGCCAACGAAATTCGGATCGTCGAAGATCGCATCGAATCCCGAACCGCGATCGTCCGTCGGATTGCTGTCACCCTGCGCGAAGAAAAACGAGCTTCTGAAACGAAGGTAGTCGCGATCGACTGACGTCTCAACCGCGGCCATGTTGGATCTCACGTCAACGCGTCGTCCGGCGATGGGATTATGCTCGTCGTGTCCGAACGCGAAGTAATACGAATGCGAGAGATTCAAACGGCCAAGGTGCCCGTCGCCGCTGAAGCCAAGATAAGCAACCTTGACTGCATGCGGACGCACGTCGCCAATCGGGGCCGGACGGACCAGAAACCCGTTGCGATCGAACTCCACCGTCCGCCGATCGTCGTTGTAGTGAAAACTTCCCTGGATCGTGTACCCCTTGCGAATGAAATCCTGCCGAAAGACGTTGGCGACGTAGACGTTCTGATGACGCGTGTCGAAGCGGTTCAGGCCGCTGTTCGTGTCCTTCTCCAGCATCGGAAAGTACGCGGCGTTGAACTGCACGCGGTTGTTGTCCAACGAGCCAAAGACGCGCGCGCCTAGGTTGTTGTCGGAGAAGATGAAGCCGCGAAAGTCGGAGACAAACGGCTGGATTCCCGTGCGTACAGAGACGAAATCGTAGTTCGCGTTGACGTCCGCGAGTTTCACTTCGCCGAACGCTTCTTCGAGCGAAGCGTGCCAGTCAGTGCGGTTCGTGCCGCGGCGCACGTCGATGTTGACAACGCCGTTTTCGCGGGCGTCGAGATAGTTCGGGACGCTGAACGTCGGCGAGAACTTGATGGCCCAATCGCGTGGTTTGAACGTCGTGTCGCCGTGGAAGAGCTCGAAACTGAACTGGAGCGTCTCGGCGGCGGCAAACTGTTCGGGACGCCCGAAAAACTCGGCGCTCAACGGATCGACGGTGCTGACGTCCGATGGTGTCGGCGCGCGGCGCTGTTCGACGTTGGTCGCGCTCACGGCGGTAAGGATCATGAACAGCTTGTCGCCGTGGATCGGATAGTCGCCTTTGAGAACGTTTTGATTGTAAGGATCCCACCAGTGGCCTCGCTTGAAGGGGATGTCGCGTCCCCGCGCGCCGCGATCGCCGTAGCGATCGTACTCGGGAAACGCGATGCGCCAGCGATCGGGCGTGTCGCGTCGTTGCTGCGGAGGTGTCGGAGTTTGACCTGCGATCACGGCCTGCGTCGTAAACGCAACCGGAATATCGATCGTCGTGTCCTTCCCCGGTTCGACGATCACGTTCTCGAGCGTGTCGCCGCGCACGATTGCGAAGTCGCCGTAGTTTTTGTCTTTATCGAATTGCGCGACGTGAGGTTGGTCCACCGTGAGGCGATAAGCGCCGGCGCGAAGCTCTAACGAGTAATTGCCTTGCTTGTCGGGTCGAGCACGTTTTGTTTCGCGGGTGACCTGGTTGGTGACGACGACGACGGCGTTTGTGACCGCCGTGCCCGACGCTGATCGGACGACACCTTTGAGGTGGCCCGTAGCCTGTACTAAACAACTCGCTACGATCAGCAATATGATCACGCGGTTTGCCTTTTACCACAGAATCACTTCGATTAGACAGATAAAATTTGTGGTACATTGTCGCCCGATGTGGCGTCGACTGATCTTCCTGCTGTGTGTGCTGTTCGCCGTCTATGCCGAGGCGCAGCAAAGCGGGCCAGTCCTCATCAGTCACGTCGATTCCACGCGCGCGATCGCTTTCGACTCCGTCACCCGCCAACGCGAACCGTTCTCCACAACCGCACCGGTGAAGTTTGGTTCCGACCAGGCGACGCGCATCATGCTGTTTGCGATGAACCTCGACGTGCAACCCGGCGAGACTGTAACCGCCGACGCGGAAGACGCGAGCCACACCATCCATACGCTGACAGTTGAAAGCGCAGGCAAGGTTCCGGATCAGCCGTGGGCCACGTCGATCGTCGTGCGGCTCCCGGAGACTTTGCCGCAATCAGGAGACGTGTTGGTGCGGATCCGTTACCGCGACATCGCAAGCAACCGCGTGCGCGTGGGCATCGGTCAGGTCGGCGGTGGGCCGGCGGATGACGTGAACGCCGTTCCGACGCCAGGGCTGCATCCCACGGCCGGTCCGCTCGAGCCGCCTTCCAATGCAGCCGCTACGAACTTAACCGCCACCGACGTACAGCGGATCATTCAACAAGCGGCGTCCGCCGCGGAATCGCTTGGCAAACCCGTTACGATCGTCGTCACCGATCGTGAAGCAAACGTGCTCGGCTTCTTCGCGACGACGGGCGCGCCCGCGACTTCGACCATCCGCAGCGTCGGCACGCTCGGCCGCGGACTGGAAGGCGCCGTCGTTACGGCGGCGGACGCAGCGACGGCTAAAGCCGCTACGGCAGCGTTCTTCAGCACGACGGGCAACGCGTTTACGACGCGCACGGCCGGGTTCATCATTCAGGAACACTTTCCGCCGGGCATTAGCTTCCGTGCCGGCGGCCCGCTCTACGGCGTGCAGTTCTCGTCGTTGCCGTGCAGCGACATCAAGAAGCCGTCCGCGCGTCTCGGCCTCTCCGCCGATCCAGGCGGATTGCCGATCTACAAAGACGGGCTGCCGGCGGGCGGTATCGGCATCGAAGGCGACGGGCTTTACACCGTCGATCGCGATCCGACCGATAACGATCAACCGTTTGAAGAACTGATCGCCGCTTCGGGTGTTCGCGGTTTCGAAACGCCTGCGGGCATTCGCGGCGACACGATTCTCGTCGACGGCATTCGGCTCGCGTTTTCGAACGTCGCGAACCCGCCTACGCCCCCGTCGCCATCGCACGTCGCCAACATCGCGGGCGCTGTCATCTCGTTTCCCGCGCCGGCTTCGGAGTTCGTGCCGCAGGTCGTCGGCGGGATTGGCGGCGAAGTCGATCCGCGCTTCTTTCCTTTCATTAGCGGTACGGCGCCGGTTGGCGCAAACGCGCTGACCGCAGCGGACGTTCAGACGATCATCTCGCACGCGGCTCAGCAGGCTAACATCACGCGCGCGGCGATCCGCCAGCCACTCGGCAGCAACGCGCGCGTCACGATTGCCGTCGTCGACGCAGCCGGCGTCGTGCTCGGCATCTTTCGTCAACAGGACGCGCCGGTGTTTGGTTTCGACGTCGCGGTACAGAAAGCGCGAACCGCAGCTTTTTTCTCGAGCGCCGGCGCGGCGACGCAACTGCGCAGCGCGGGCTTCGGATCGTACATGGACCGCGCCGCCGCGGACGGCTTGCGTTTCGACGGCGCGTTTGCGTTTACCGATCGCGCGAGCGGGTTTCTGCACCGGCCATTCTTCCCGGACGGAATCAACGACACAGCGGCTGGACCGCTCAGCACTCCGCTCAACGAGTGGAGCCCGTTCAACGTCGGACTGCAACTCGATCTCGTTAAGGCTGGGTTTCTCGCTTCGTTAGTTGGACCGGCAGTTCCCTGCACTTCAATTCCGAATCTGCCGAATGGGATCCAGATTTTTCCCGGCAGTGTGCCGCTCTACAAAAACGGCGTACTCGCCGGCGCGATCGGCATCAGCGGCGACGGTGTCGATCAGGACGACTTGATCGGCGCAGCGGGCGCCAACGGTTTTTCACCGCCCGCGGCAATCAGATCGGATCAGATTTTTGTTCGCGGCGTTCGTCTACCTTTTCTGAAGTTTCCGCGCAGCCCGAACCTGTAAATGAAGCTGACGCTAATACTCGTCTTGCTGTTGCTGATGCTGCCCCAAACACCGACGGGCGTGCTGCGGATCCGCATCCGCGTCAAGACCGACGACGCTGCGCCGTTACGCGGACTCGCGCGAAAACGCTTCTTCCTGATTCCGGGAACACTCGAACAGAACCGCCCGCTGATCGAGGCGATCGAAAAGGCGCCGCTCGTCACGCGCGATTGCTACTACCGGAAATTAAATGCAAGCGCCGCACTAATAGATTGGCTCAGGACCGGTGACTGCGAGTCGGTCTATTGTCGCGAGGTCGAGCAGGAGTTTCTCGCAGGACCAAAGGCAGTGCCTGAGTTTGCGACCGCGTATGCTGCGAGCCAAAAAGAATTTCGCGGTGACGAGACCGCGCGCAAGTGGGTAACGACGAACCTCGACGCGAACCTCCGTGAGGGATTTTACCGCGACCGCCAAAACTCTATTGCAACTTTGCTGAAGCAAGCTCCCGGAGCTCTGTCAGTGATGACAGACAGAAACGGGACGGCGTTCTTCACTGAGCTCGGACCGGGAACTTACGTTTTGTCGAACCTCGTTCCAACCGAGTTGGGCCAAACCGTCGTGACCTGGAACTGCGAAGTGCAGGTGAAGCAGGGCGACCTGGCGACTGAAAAGCCTTACCTCGTCTCGAATCGCAAGGATCGATTGGTCAAGTGTGTTGGAGTTGAGAAGCCGATCCCCGCTTGTAATTAAATGCTACTGATCATCCTTCTAATTCTTGCGCCTTTTTCGCATGAGACGAAGAAGCACCAGGCTGAGTGCAAGACCTGCCACGTTGTTCCGAGTAAGAACTGGTCAAAGTTTCCCGACATCGTCGACTACCCGGACCATGCAGCCTGCGTGAATTGTCATCGCCGGGACTTTTTCAAAGGCGCGCGGCCGCAAATCTGTTCGACCTGTCATTCGAAGACGTCGCCGCGCGACGACGTTCGCTACCCATTTCGCAATCCAGCGACGAAACTCCAATTCACGATCGAGTTTCCGCACGACAAGCACCAGGACGTGATTGCGCGTCTTTTCACGCCGCGGAATCACGCCCAGCAGAATTACTACAACTGTAGTGTGTGTCACACTTCAAAGACGGCGACGTTCAAAGCCGCGCCCAGCGATCACTCGTCGTGTTTCAACTGTCACTGGAAATCGCAAGAACCGGTCGCGGCGAATTGCAACGGTTGTCACAAGTTGTCCCCACCGCGCGACACGCTGACGAGGATCTCCGCGAAGTTTATTCATGAAGGTGGCGGCGAAAAGAAGAACCACATCCTGGAATGCACCTCGTGCCACATCAACATCACGAAATCGAAGTCGTTGCGTGGCCTGAAACCTGACGTGCCGATCACCGCGTGCACCGAGTGCCACAACAAAGAGGGACTGCGACAAGACGTCAGCAAGGAGCTCGCGGCGATCGATAAGAACCGCGCATTCGTCTGCGTCTATTGCCACGCGCCGAACGTCGGCAATCTCGATCCGCCGCCGAGTCATTATCTGATCGCTGAACGGCCGCCACTGAAACGCAAGGACAGCAAATGATTATCAGTGTCATCTGTGTTGCGCTTTTTGCGTTTCTGCAAGGCCCGGAAGCCGACTACTCGAAGTTTCTGCACACGAGCCAGCGTCACAGTTCCCTCGCCTGCACCTCGTGTCACGAACGAACTGACAACTCGGCGACGCCGCGTTTTCCCGGTCATAAAGCGTGCACCGACTGTCATCGCGGACAGTTCACGACGCCGGCGATTCCGATGTGTTTGATCTGCCACACGGACACGAAGAGCGGCAATCCGCCGTTGAAGAGTTTTCCCGCCAGTTTCAACGAGCGTTTCAATATGCGGTTCGATCACTCGCAACACCTGCGAGGCTCAGCGAAACCGCAGCAGGGTTGCAACGGCTGCCACGCGACTACTAATCGCGGCGTGGCGTTCTCGATCCCGGCGAACCTCGCGGCGCATAACGGTTGCTACAGTTGTCACACGCCAACGAGTAAATCGCAGGCCGGACGCGAGATCGCTTCGTGCGGTGTTTGTCACGAGCAAAAAGCGTATCAACCGACGCCCGTCAACGCGCGCTCGTATCGTTACGCCTTCAGTCACGCCGACCATGGCCCACGCGATCGGCTCGGCTGCGACGACTGTCACAAGCTGACTGCGGGCGCGCCGCAAATGCGTCAGGTCAGTTCACCCGCGCCCGCGCAGCATTTCCCTCGTGGCCAGAGCTGCGCGACTTGTCACAATGGCAGGCGCACCTTTGGCGGCGACCTCGGGTTCAAAGACTGCCAGCGCTGTCACACTGGCCCAACGTTTCGTATGCCAAATTAAAAAAGTTTGACAGGCGATCAGCCGCGTATTTAACATTCAACACCATGAAGATACTTCTCATCGTCCTGCTTACCTTCGGTTCGGTGGCCCTCGTTTTCACCCAGGAAAAAGAGAGCAAGACACAGCCGAAAGAAATCACGCTTTCGAAGGACAGCCAATCGGACAAGTATGGCGAGGTTCCGTTCAATCACGAGAACCATACGCTGAAGAAGTACAGCCCTGACGGGCAGTCGGTGCTGAGCTGCGTCGAGTGCCATCACACGGACCAACCGGCAACGAGCCTGAAGCCGCCGTTAAAGACTTCCGAACGCAATGTGGTTTTGACTGCGGAGATACTGGTTCCGGCTGACGCGAAACCGGTGAAGATTTGCCGCGCGTGCCATCTTCAGGCTGGAGACGACAGCGCTCCGACGCCGTCAGTCCAATATCCGGACAAACCAGCGCCAACGAAGCTCACGAACGAAGTCGCTTATCACCTGAACTGCAATCTCTGTCACGACAAAGCCACCGCCGCCCGCCCCACACTCAAAGGCAAAGTCCCCGGCTCAAACGACTGCATCCCGTGTCACAAACCAGCGGGTTAAGATTCTCCGCTAACAATTAGCCGTTTAACCAGGACAAGTCAGGAAAAATAGAACAGTCAGGAAGGGGGCAAGCGAAGCGCGCCCCCGCATCTTAGCGTCCACTTGCTTAGCAGCGGGGGCGCGCTGCGCTTGCCCCCTTCCTGACTTGTTCTAGATGAACCTTCCTGACTGTTCAAAATGAGCTACGAGGATTTCAGACGGGTGTCTCGAATGTGCTGCACGTGGCAGGACGTGCAATCGGGCGCACCGTTTTGCTTGTTATGACAAGCGGCGCAGGTGGTGCGCGGTGTGGCGCGGTCGATGGGATCGAATGACTTGTGGCAACTGTTGCACGACAGCCGTCCTTCACTATTGCCTTGAATTCCAGCGACGACTTTCACTCGCTGATCGTGCAGCGCATGAAACTGATTACTCCGCCACTTCTCATCCGAATCAGTTGGCAACCGCACGATCGCTAACTTTCGCAGCGCCCACTCTTCTTCATTGATCGTCTTCGTACTCCACTTCCCATCTACGATCGGGTAACCAAACGTCCCTCCATGCGGCGTACCGACGCGCCGTCCGTTGTACAACTTCGCATTCGCATCGTTATGACAAACAACACATGCTGCGAGCGCGCCTTCAGTCGGGTTGAACGCCGCGCCTTTGTGCTCGGCATGACAGTCGATACAGCCAACACCCGCCGCTTCATGCGGCTTGATCACGTCCGCAACGAACGCCGCCGTCTTGTGGCACTCGGCGCAACGCTGCTCCATGTTTCCTTTCCACGAATGACACGACGTGCACGAACCCGCATTTGCACGAACAGCAATCGGCGGCACTAACCTCATCGCACGCATCTCGTGCGCGGTCGAAAGCGGCGCCGGCGCGTAAGCCTGCGTGTACCAGTAAGCACCGGCCACGGCGATCACGCCGACAACCACAAAGCCCCAAACGAAAAATGCGACCGGCCAACGCGACATCAAGTCCGTCGTCGCGGTCCAATTCGACTGTGCCTTGCCAGTCCGCATGCGCGCGCGTGGAAACAGCGGCGACGGCCGCACCATCTTCGCCACTTCGCGCATTCGCTTGTCCCAGAAAATGTCGAGCGCCTTCGTGCCGGCCATCGGCGCGACGCGCAGCTTCTTCGTCTTCCCACCTTCGGGCAGCTCGAGATTCGCCGTAGTCACTCCCGCATCGCTGACGTCGATCTCCGACGGCTTCACTCCGATCTGAAGCTCGACGCGGATCACCAGTCCCTCGTCCGTGATCTCGACTTCCAACCGGAACGGCCCCGCTTCGATCACGTCACCCGACGCGAGCGCCTCGTTCTCCTCGACCGGCCGGCCGTTCAGCAACACCGGATTCCGCGGCCGCAGCGGAAACAGATAGTACTCACCACCGAACTGCTTGATTCCCGCCTGCACGCGCGAAACCGACGGGTGATTCAACAGCAGTTCACAGGCAGACAGCCGACCAATCAACAATCCATCGCTGATGATCGTGATCGGATCCGTCAGCAGATCATTGCGGATGATGACGTACTGGTTAGCAGCGGCCATTTTAGTTTGGGTGGTCTTTGGTCTTTGGCCTTGGGCCTTTGGTCTTGGGCCTTTGCTTGTTTTAAGTTCCTATCATCGACAGACCGAAGGCCAAAGACCCAAGTCCAAAGTCCCCCTAATGTACCTTGAAGAACACTACCTGAATGACGTGAACGAACATCAGCGCGAGCATCAACGCCGTCGAGATGACGTGCGTGGGAATCCACACGCGCAGCGACCGATGCAGCAACAAGAGCGCGTCGATGCGGCGGGCGGTGACGGCAGTCTCGACAGCCGAGATCAGCAACTCGCGCTCTTCTTCAGTCGCGAGCCGCGTCAGGCGCTCTTTGAACTCCTCGCGCGCGCGGGCTGACATGGCCTTCAACGACTCGCGCCGCGATAGCTGTTGCCACAGGAAGCCGCGCGAGAAGAACCGCGGGTAGACGCGATCGCGAATCTCGTCTTTCAACCATCCCTGGCTCTGCTCGAGAATCTGGTCAGCTTGCTTCTGCAACTCCGCGCGCCGCTCCCGCAGGTCTTCAACCAACAGCGGCTCGCCTTCGATGCGCGTCATGATTCGCGGCGCGAAGTAATACGAAACCACACCAACAATACCCGACAGAATGACGACGTAGAACGCGATATAGAGCAGCGTCGTGAGCACGCCGCCCGTATGCGTACCCGAGTGAAGCAGCAACACGACGCCGGCGATCGCGCCGAAGTAAATGTGGGCCAGCATCCAGTAACGCAGCGCGCCCGCTCGTCGCCGGTAGATCTGTTTGCGCAGCGGGTACGTCATCACGACCGCGACGCCGAACAGCCCGACGAGTCCCGTAAGCCAGCGCATCGTGAGCCACGCGCCTGCCAGCACGCCATCGAACCCATACTTTCTAAGTCCCCACAACACCGCGACGGCAGTAAGTATCGTGACGAGCGCGCCGCCAATATGCCACGCGCGTGCGAGTGGATCGCTCTTGTGAATGTTGCGCCCGATCGCATGCGTCTTGTCTCTGAAAACGATGTGTCCCTGCGTCGGCGCGAGCTCCGTGAAGTACTCCAGCGGATCGACACGCACCAGCGCGCCCGTCGGACAGTTCTCCTCGCACGAGTAAGCCTTGCGGCGCGCGCCCGCTGGATTCAGCGGCGTCTGCTCACAAAGGTTGCACTTGATCGCGACCACGTCGTCGCCCGGCTCCGGCGTCACGGCGGGATCGATGTGCAAACTGAACACCTTCTTCAGCTTCGACACGAACCCGCCATTCATTGCCGGCGCATCGCGCGGCACCATCGAGATCGCGTCGTACGGACACTGCGTCGCGCAGTCGTAACAACCGATACAACTCGCGGCGTCGATGTCGATGTCGCCCTGCGGATCGCGAAAGATCGATCCCGTCGGGCACCCGGTCAAACACTCCGGATCGGCGCAGTGCATGCAGACCTGCGGCACTAGCGCATGTTGAAGTCTCTTCTTCCCGATCGTGACGGGCCGTTCAATCTGAATTCCCCGGCGCAGCAGACGCGACTGACCGTGTACTTTGTGACAAGCGAGCGAACAGTTGCCGCAGCGCACGCACAAATCCATGTCCATCACCAGCACGTTCGCGCCGTCGACGACGCCCGTCGCGATCTCATGCTCGGCTGACTTCAGCACGTTCAGATCGGGAATCGACTCGATCGTCGGCGGCAAAGAATCGTCGAGTTTGCAGAATGGAGAAAAGCTCGCGGCGAGTTGTTCGCGCAGTTCGGGGTCAGGCGAGAAGTCGGCGAGCGAAACTTCGAGCACTTCCGTTCGGGCCATCAGACTGGCGCTGTAATTCCACGTGCCCGCTTGCTTGATCGCTTCGAGACCCAAACAGTGTCCACTGCCAAGAAAATCGACTCCGATGCTCTCGTCGATCCCCATCACGACTTCCGGCGAACTAGCGTGAAAAGAGACACCGCGCGATCGCCGCACCCAACCGTTCTTGATTAGAATGAGGCGATCGATCGGCTGGCCCTCGAGGCAAAGCACGTGGTTCTTGCTATAGACCATGTAGCGCGCCGAGCGTCGCAGCTCATCGGCCAGCGCCTGGCCCACCGGCTCGTCGCTCACGAGCGCGAGGTCTTCGAGCACGCGTCCGAAGCCGTGCGAACGATAGGTCTCGTCGAGCACCTGGCCAAACTTCGGCAGCTTGCGCAGCAGACGCAACGCGGGCCGCGCCACTTCCAGCACCACCGCAGTTTGTCCATCGGGAACTCTGATCGTCGCATTGCGTTCGATGCCGGCGAGCAAGGCCATCTCACCAAAACACGCGCCCGGTTCGAGACGTCCGATCTTTTTTTGCCCTTTCTCACCTTCGCGCACCGACACGTCGAGCGCACCTTCGACGGCGATGTAGAAGGTGTTACCGCCCCAGTCGCCCTGCCGCATGATCTCCTGCCCACCGTCGTACGCGAGCAACCGAATGTAAGGTCCGACGCGCTTGCCGTTGCCGTAGTCGCGTCCCTGGACGATTACTTCCAGGTCGGTGGCGTACTTCTGTTTCCCATTCTGTTCTTCGAAAAGTTCGGCAGTAAGGGTAAGACTCTGGACGGCTTCAACGACGCGACCCCGATCGGTAATTTCGCGTGGCATACGTTCGTTTATTAAACCACAGATCAAAGGATCGTATGCTAAACTTTCGTCATCAATGTTGCCTGAAAAATTTAATTCACTTCCCCGCGAACAACAGATCGGACAATTCCTCTTCATCGGACTCCCGGGCACGGAACTCGACGCCGAAACGCGCGCGCTGGTCAGCGAAATCAAACCCGGCGGCGTGATCATCTTCGGCCGCAACGTCGCTTCGCCCGAACAGCTTCGTTCGCTGCTCGACGGTGTGCGTGAACTCGTTCCGACGCCGCCGCTTTTTGGAATCGATCAGGAAGGCGGCCTCGTCGATCGCCTGCGGCGGATTTTCACGCCCATGCCCTCGGCACGCACGATTCGCCAGCACGGCGATCTCGCCGCCGCGCGCGCGCTCGGACGCATCACCGGCGAGACACTGCGGATGCTCGGCTTCAACATCAATTTCGCGCCCGTCATGTCAATCATGACCGACGATCGCGACCTGCTCTCGAATGGTCTTTACTCGCGATCGTACGGGCGTTCACCGGGTGAAGTGCTTGGTTACACGACTGTTTACATGCGCGGCTTGCAGGGCACCGGTTGTCTCGGTTGTTTGAAGCACTTTCCCGGCATCGGCGCCGGCGAAGTCGACTCGCACGAGGAGATGCCTGTCGTAAGGCTCTCGCACGACGACTTGATCGCGCAGGATCTCGCACCGTACATCGAATTGTTTCAACGGCGCGACGATCGCGTGCGTTGCGTGATGGTCAGCCACGGCGGGTTTCCGAATATCGACATCCGCGAAGAAGTGACGGGCGGACTGCTCGTGCCCGCATCGCTCAACTACAACATCGTCACCACGCTGCTTCGGCAGGAGCTCGGCTACAAACATCTCGTCATCACCGACGATCTCGAGATGGGAGCGATCGCGCGTCACTACGAGATTGGCGACGCGGCCGTCCGCGCAGCACTCGCCGGTGAAGACATGCTGCTCATCTGCGCCTCGCCGGACAAGATCCGCCGCGGCTATGAAGCGCTGCTCGAAGCGGCTGAAAACGGCAGACTGCCCGAGGAACGCATTCGCGAATCGATGGTCCGCATCGGCCGCACGAAAGCCATCATCGAACCGCCGCTGCCGCTCGATCTCGAACGTTTTCAATTTCTCTCCGACAGCATTACGAAGCTCAACAGCAAGCTCAACTACGTTTACGGAGGCGCGATTAAGTGAGGATAAGTGCGTTTATCCTGCTGTTTTCTTTGATAATTCTGATGATGGTGCCGGCCGGTTGCCGCAAACACAGCAACGCGTTCGTGATCGCTATCGGCGACAACATCCGCACCATCGATCCGATTGGTTCGCCTTCAACCGAGGCTGCGAGCGAGCGTCTGCGCACGTTGATGTTCAATACGCTCGTGAAGAAGAACGAGCAGTTCGACTATGTTGGCGAGCTTGCCTCGGACATCAAGCGCTCGGACGACGGCCTGACGTTCACGTTCACGCTGCACGACAACGTGAAGTTTCACGACGGGCGCCCGTTCACTTCCGCCGATGCGAAATACACGCTCGATCTCCTTCTCGCCAGCAGCTTCGGCAAAGCCGCGAGCTTTTTCGAAGGGAGCGGCGCAGACAAACGCGGTTACATCAAGAGCGTCGACGCGCCCGATCCGAAAACACTCGTCGTGAACTTGAACAAGTCCTGGGTCGGCTTGCTGTCCAACCTCGTGGCGATTCCCATCATCGCGAAAGACAGTTACGAGTCGCAGAAGACGCACCCGATCGGCACCGGCCCGTTCAAGTTCATCAACTACGACAATTCGCAACAGATCTGCGACCTTGAAGCCTTCGCTGATTATTGGGAAGGCGCGCCCAAGTTGCAGTCAGTGCGCGTGCGCGCTGTCTCAGACATGAACGCAATGCAAGCCGAACTGGAGAGCGGACGCGTCGATCTCGCGCCGTTGCCGACGAGTCTCTCACCTGACGCGATAAAGCGGCTCGGAGACAATCCCAATCTTCAGGTCAAAGTTTTCAACGGCTCGAACGTGGTGTTGTTGACCATCAACACGACCGCGCCGCCGGTCGACAACGTGAAAGTGAGGCAGGCTATTGCTTACGGCATCGATCGCCAGACGATGATCAATAACCTGTTACTCGGTTACGGCAAAGTCGCACACTCGATCATCCCCGAAGAGTCGTGGGCGTATTCTCCCGGCCAGACCTATTCCTTCGATCCGAACGCAACGAAAAGACTTCTCGACGAAGCAGGCTTCCGCGATCCTGACGGCGACGGACCACGAATGCGTTTCGATAAACCGATCACGTTGGGCCTGTCGGGCAGCAGCATCATCGGCCGCAACGTTGCGGTGGTGATTCAAAACCAGCTCAAGGAGCTGGGTGTCCCGATCGAGATTCAAACCTTCGAATCAAACACGCTGTTCGATCAAATGCGAAACGGCACTTTCCAGATCGGGTACTCGCAATGGGTCGGCGGCAACCAGGATCCAATCTTCTACAAAGATTTGTTTGCAAGTTCCGAGATTCCGACGCAAGCCCGCGTCGCCAAAAACCGCAGTCGCTACAGCAATCACGAATTGGATCCGATCCTCGAAGAAGCCGTGAGCACTTTCGATCGCCAGAAAGCGCGCGAGCTTTACGTCAAGATTCAAGCGACTATTAGCCGCGACGTTCCGGTGTTTCCGTTGTGGTACCAGGCAAACATCGTGATCGCGCGAAAGAACGTCGGCAACATCAAGGTGGATGCCAGCGGAGACTGGGGTTTCATCAAGAACCTCACTCGTGAAGGACAATGAGTTTTGCCGGGATGGCGGCTTCTCGAATCACGCGCGGCGGTGAGGTGGTGGCGTCGACGACAGTCGAGGGCTGGATTGCCGTCACCCGCCCGCCGTCGATTATCAGATCAATCCCTTCGGGAAAATAGGTCCGCACTTGTTCCGCTGAACGGGCAGGGCTGCGTCCGGCAGGATTCGCGCTTGTCGCAGTCAGTGCTCCGCCGCAGTCGCGCACGAGATCGCGAACCTGGTCGTTATCAGGCAAGCGCACGCCCACGGTTCCCGTCCCGGCAGTGACCTCGTTCGGCAAACCGTCGACGGCCTTGCCGATGATGGTCAACGGACCCGGCCAGAACTTCGCGGCGATTCTGTCGAACTCTTCGGTGCGCTCTGAAATCAAGCGGCCGATCTGATCGGGGTCGGAAATCAATAGTAGAATCGGTTTACCATCCTCTCGCCCTTTGAGCGCTCGGATTCGAGCAACGGCGACGGCATCGAACGGATCGGCGCCAAGCCCATAGAACGTGTCAGTGCGAAATGCGATTACTTTGTCCAAGTTGTATCGATCCTTGTCTTCTTCAAACTGGGCGCGTCGAGCACGTTCGAGTCAAAGCCGGAGACGTAAGGTTTGACAACTGCATAGGACGACGCGAAGTAGATGGGCATCGCCTTCAAGTTCTTCAACGCCTCCGCTTCTGAGTCCGGCGAATCGTGATCGAACAACATCCGCAGGTTCGTTAAGTCGCTCGTCGTCTGCATCACCATTCCGCGTCGCACGACGTCGTAGTCGCCGGCATGGATGGCGGCTTCGTATTCGTCCCAGTTCTTGATCACGATCTCCGTTTCGATGTTCAGCGCCGCGCGCCACATCGCCGCGATCGACTGCGCCACGATTCGCTGTTGGTCGTTGCGGTTGATGAGCAATCTGATCACGGGAAAGCCGTCGCCGTCCGGGAAGCCCGCTTCCGCGAGGAGCGCGCGCGCTTTGTTGGCGTCTTGTTCGAGCAATTCGGTTTCGTCGACCACCGGCTTTTCACCTGACATCGCTTCCGGCAGGAACTTTCGTGCGGGCTCTGTTGCGCCGCCGAGATCGTCGCGGCTGATGCGTTCGCGATCGATAGCAAAAGCGAGCGCCTCGCGCACTCTGACGTCGTCGAACGGCTGGCGCGAGACGTTGAAACCGTAGTACGTGAGCGCGCCGAAAGTTGAGCGGTGAAAATCCTTGTACGGCGCGAGCAGTTTCAGCGCCAACGGTTCGAACGGTGCGTTGGTGACCGCGTCGACGTCACCGGCGCGATAGGCGGCCAGCGCGTCTTCGGCGTCGGCCGTGTTCACAAAGGTGACGCGATCGAGCGCGACTGATGCACCGTCCCAATACGTTTTTGCTCGTTCCAGACTCACCTGATTCGCTTCCGTGGCTGACAGTTGAAAAGCGCCATTTGAGATTAGCTCGTGCGTGTCGAGACGCTGCGTGTGGTCGGGCTGATCGACCTTGACCGGGCGAAAGACAGGATGCGCGACGAGCGAGGGGAAAGTATGATCGGCATGTTGAAGTGTGACTTGCAAAACGTGTTCGCCGAGGGCTCGCGCGCCGAATTCAGGCGGCGCTGTCGTTGCAGCGGTTGCGCCTTCGATGTTTGCGAGCAACTCCGTGTGCGGCGCGAGCGCGCCGATCTTGAGCGTGCGTTCCCACGAACGAACGAAGTCGCCCGCGGTCACTCGCTCGCCGTTAGACCAACGCGCGTTATCGCGCAGGTAGAAAGTCCATACGCGGCCATCGGCCGACGATTCCCAGCGCGTGGCGACGGCCGGAACAGGCGTCAGAGTTTGCGGATCGTAATCGGTTAGTCCTTCGAAGAGCGCGCGCACGGCGTCTGTATCGGGTGCTGCCGCAGCGAACGCGGGATCGAACGTCTGCGGCAGTCCGCCGTCGCTCCAGCGAAACTCCTGCGCACGCGGCGGCGCGACCGTGCCGTAGTAAGTGGATGGCGTTTCGCCGCTGAAGCATCCGCTGTGCGTCAAACACAGCACCAGCAGCAACGAGCAGATGGGAGAGAGCCGTTTCATTTAATCAGTTCGTTATAAACTTCCAGGGTCCGCTTTCGTGTAGGTTCAAAACCATCCGAAGTGTCGATCAAATAATCCGCGTACTTCTGTTTCTCTTCCTGCGGCATCTGTGACGCGATGCGGCGCTCGGCTTCCGCGAGCGTCAGCTTGTTGCGCAGCATCAGCCGTTCGAGCTGGACCTCGGGCCGGCAGTGGACCACGATCAACTTGTCGAAGCGCTTGTAGCCGCCCGACTCGATCATCAACGCCGCATCGACGATGCCGATGCCGTTCGGGTCTTCACGTTCCCACTCCCGCAGGATCTCGTCCTGCCGCACGATGATGAACGGGTGAAGGACGTGGTTCAACCGTTGGCGTTGCGCTTCGTCCGCGAAGACGATCGACGCCATGCGCTCGCGATCGAGTGTTCCATCGGGCGCCAGAACGTCGTGGCCGAATGCTGCAGCAACAGCTTTCAGACCGGCCGCGCCCGGCGCGACTACTTCACGCGCCGTTTGATCCGCGTCTAAAACACGACAGCCGAGTTCGGCAAAAACGGACGTGACGAATGATTTGCCGACGGCGATCGATCCGGTTAGGCCAACGCGAAGCATTTCAACTCCGCCGCAGCCGCGCGGCTTTGAGCGTGGTTTTCATGAGCATCGCGACCGTGAGCAATCCCACACCGCCGGGAACAGGCGTTAGTTTCCCCGCAACTTCAGCGGCTTCGGCGGGATGAACGTCGCCGACGAGCGTGTATCCGCGTTTCGACACCACGTTGAGCCGCTTGGCAGCGTCCTCGCGAAACAGCTCCTTTACCTGCTCAGGATCGCTGACCGGGTTCATGCCGACGTCCACGACAGTCGCTCCGGGTTTGATGTGCTCGCGCCGGATCAGTCCCGGTCGCCCGATAGCTGCGACCAAGAGATCGGCTTCGCGCGTCACCGACGGCAGGTCGCGCGTGCGCGAATGACAAACCGTGACCGTCGCGTCGCGCTGCAACAGCAGTTGGGCCATCGGCCGCCCGACGATCTGGCTGCGGCCGACGACGCAAGCGCGCGCGCCGCGAATCTCGACGCCCGCGTCGTCGAGCAACTCGATGATTCCCGCTGGCGTGCACGGCACAAAGACGGGCCGTCCGAGCGCCAACTTCCCGACGTTCACGGGATGAAAGCCGTCGACGTCCTTCGCGGGATCGATCGCTTCGATGATGACGCGTTCGTCCACGCCGCTCGGCAATGGAAGCTGCGTGAGTACACCGTCGACGTCGTCGCGCGAGTTTAGCGAACCGATCAAGTCGAGTAACTCTTCCGTAGTCGTCGACTCCGGCAACGCATGGTGCTCCGAGCGAATGCCGACCTCTTCGCAGGCTTTGATCTTGCTTCCCACGTAAACTGCCGAGGCCGGATCGTCGCCGACACGCACCACGGCCAGGCACGGGCGAATGCCTCGCGTTTCCACCAATTGTTCCACCTGTGTCTTTACATCGAGCTTGATTTTGGCGGCGAGTGGCCCACCCTCAAGCGAAGTCGCAATAGTTATCATGTTTGCCCAATAGTATAATTCGGCGCATGTTGTTGGCTAGACTGCTCTTGCTAATCGTTCTGTCCGCGGTTTTCGCTACCGCGCAACCGAACGCCGATTATCTTCGCGGCCGTGAAGCCGAAAAGTCAGGCGACGTCGCAAACGCAACTGCAAATTACCAGGCCGTCGTTTCCCGCAACTCGGTGCTCAAGGAGTATGCGTTGTGGCGATTGGCGCGACTGGCGCGCGCGACCGGCGATCTGCCGCTCGAACGCGAACGACTGCGTCAACTGTTAGCCACCGCGCCGTCGAGTCTGCTCGCGGAAACGGCCTCACTAAGGTTGAGCCGCAGTTATTTCGAGAGCGCGGACTTTCAAGCGGCCGCGGACGCGGCGAAATCGCTGACGACCTCCAAAAACGTAGCGCTGTCGCGTGAAGCCGCGCTGTTGATGGGTCAGTCGCTCGCTCGCGCCGGAAAAGCGACAGAGGCACGCGATGCATTTGCTCGGCTCGTCATGCAAATGCCCGACGCGTCGCGGCCTGACGACTTCGCACTCGCTGCCGTTCGCGAACTCGATTCAGTCGACAATAAAGCGAACCTTTCGGAAGCTGACCACCTGTTGCGCGGCTCCGTCTACCAGTTCAATCGCGACTTCGCCGGCGCGCGTCTTCATTACCAGGCCGTCGTCGATCAGTTTCCGCAAAGCAGCACCGTTCCAAATGCGATCTTCCAACTGGCGCGCGGTTTCTATCTCGAAACGAAATATGACGAAGCGCTGAAGCGATTTCAGAAAGTGTTCGACGCGTATCCCGACTCGTCGAGCGCCCGTGATGCGCTGGGCTTTGTCGCGTCGACGTACCTGCGGATGAAGCGCTACGACGATGCCATCCCCACCTACAAGCGCTTCATCGAGCGTTTTCCCGATGCGCCCAACCCGGAACGAGCTTATCTAAATCTCATCGACGCCTTGCACGAGGCCGGACGTCATTCCGAAGCGCTCGAATGGGTGCAAACAACGCGCGCGCGTTTCAAGAACGAGATTGGCGGCGCGCTCGCTCTGTTTGCTCAACTGCGGATCCACCTGGCGCAAAAGAACTGGCCTGCGGCCGCGCGCGACGCGGAGGATTTGTCGAAGTTTTCAGATCTTGGCGGGACGCGCGTGCCCGGCGGAACTACTCCGGCGGAGGTCAATTTCCTGCGCGCGTACGCGCTCGAGCAGATGGGCCGGACGGAAGAAGCCGTGACGGCTTATCTGTCGATTCCCGATGGACGCAATGAATACTACGGCATGCGCGCCACGCAGCGTCTGCTCGCGCTCAGCGGCAACAACCTGGTCCGCATGCGTCTGAATTCTTTCCTGAATGAAACTCAGTCAGAACAACCCGAACAAGCACGAGTAGCTGCACAATCTGCACTCCGGCTGACAAAAGATCCAAAAGCGCGAGACGAACTACTCAAACGTTTACAAGTCGCATACGACGCGCTCCCCTCGTATCGCTTCCCGAAGTTCAACCAGGTAACGCTCGCCGCGAAAGATCCGGAAACAGCGGGCGACGCGCTGCTGGCCCTGGAACTCTACGACGAAGCGCTGCCGGAGATTCTCGCGAACCGCACGATCGCGCCAAACTCAGACGAAGCGTACACGATCGCGCTGCTCTCGTTGCGCGCAGGTTTTCCGAATCGCGCCATCCGCTTCGCCGAGGCGCTGTGGAAACCCATGCCGCCCGATTACGTGATCGAGCTCGCACCACGCGAACTCGTCGGAATGCTTTTCCCCGCGCCGTATCGCGAGTCGCTTTTGAAACATGCGCCGGCGAGAAACGTCGATCCCCGTTTCGTACTCTCGATCGCGCGGCAGGAATCGCGTTTTCAGGCGGACGCGAAATCGATCGCCGCCGCCCGCGGCATGATGCAGTTCATTCCCGCCACTGCTAACCAGATCGCGGGTGAACTCAAGATCGCGAACTTCGTCCAGGACGATCTCTACAACGCAGACACCGCCATTCTCTTCGGCTCGCAATACCTGTCGAACCTGTTCAAACTGTTTCCCGATCAGCCGCAAGCCGTCGCCGGTTCGTACAACGCCGGCGAAGACAATCTCGCGCGCTGGATCGCCCGCGCTCGCGCAACTGATCCGGATCATTACGTCCCCGAGATCGGCTTCTCGCAAACAAAAGACTACGTCTACAAAGTGGTCGCGAACTTCTGGGTCTACCAACGGCTCTACGACGCCCAACTCCAGCCGCTAAGCAAATGAAAAAAGCTCTCGTTGTGTTACTGATACTGATCGGCAGTCTCGGCGGCGTTGCGTCGTGCCGGCGCGCTTCCGGAAACGAGAAGCGCTACGAACTGAAGGGCAAGGTCGTGATCGTCGAACCGGAGAAACACCTGGTAACGATCAGTCACCAGGACATCAAAGGCTACATGCCGGGGATGACGATGGCCTTCACCGTTCCCAACGACTCCGATCTGCACATGCTCGTGCCGAACGCTGAAGTGACGGCGACGCTCGTAATCGATGGCTCGCATTCATGGCTCGAAAACCTCTTCGTCGTCGTCAAACAAGGAGCGACTGAAGGTGCTGAGCCGGCGGCGCCGGGGATGCAAGCGAAGGAAGGCGATGAGATTCCCGATTACACGCTCGTCAATCAGAATGGGAAAGAGATCCGCATCCGCAACTACCGCGGCAAGGCATTGTTGTTGACGTTCATCTACACGCGTTGTCCAGTGCCCGATTTTTGCACGTTGATGAGCGACAACTTCGAACAGATCGATCGAAAACTGGGCGAGGACCCGCAGCTATACGCGAAGACGCACCTGCTCAGCATCAGCATCGATCCCGCGTACGACAAGCCTGAAGTGCTGCGCAGTTACGGCGCCGCTCACACGGAGCGGTACGAGAAGGAGACTTTTGCGCATTGGGAGTTTGCCGGGGGAACGGAGAACCAGGTGAAAGACATCGCGCAGTATTTTGGTCTACGCTACTTCCCCGAGAACGACCAGATCATTCACAGCTTGCGGACGGTGATCATCACGCCGGAAGGAAAAGTCGCGAAGGTCTACACGGGTAACGACTGGAAGCCGGAAGAAGTTATCGACGAGCTCAAGAAAGCCGTCGGGCAATAGAACAGTCAGGAAGGGGGTAAGCAAAGCGCGCCCTCGCTGTGACCGAAGGGGGGCATTGCCGTCTTCCTGACTGTTCTTGGTGCGTCAGAACCGCTTAAGCCAGGCCCTTGATCTTCTTGATTTCTTCAGTCAGCACGGGGACTGCTTCGAAGAGGTCGCCGGCGATGCCGTAATCGGCGATGTCGAAGATGGGCGCTTCGGGATCCTTGTTGATGGCCACGATGGTTCCCGAGTTCTTCATGCCGACGAGATGCTGGATCGCGCCGGAGATTCCCAGCGCGACGTAGAGCTTCGGCGCGACGGTCTGGCCTGACGATCCGATCTGGCGATCGATGGGAAGCCACTCGGCGTCACAGATCGGCCTCGACGCCGCGAGGTCCCCGCCCAACACTTCCGCCAACTTCTCGGCCAACGCCAGATTGTCTTTGCTCTTGATCCCGCGTCCGACGGCGACGATCACGTCAGCCTTCGTCAGATCGACAGCCTGTTTCGCTTCCTGGAACGGCGGCTCGGGCGACATCCGCACGTCGCCGATTTCAACGGAAACGTTTTCGACAGAAGCGGAACCACCCTTCGTCGCCTGGTCCGGACGGTAAGCGCCAGTCTGAAACGTCGCAAACACCGGCGCTGCTCCATCCGACGAAACGTCCGCGTCGAGCTTGCCCAGAAAGATTCGACGCGTAAAACCGATCTTCCCGTCTTCGGCTTTCGCCCTGATGCAGTCGCTAATCAACGACTTCTGAAAACGCGCGGCGAGCTTCGGAGCGAAGTCGCGCACCTGGTAGGTATGCGTCAGGAAAACGAGGTTCGGATCGACTTGCTTGACGATCTGTTCGAGCGCGTCTGCATACGCGTCAGGCGTGTACTCGCCGAGCTTCGGATGGTTAACACAGAGCACGCGCGAGACATCATAAGCCGCGATCTCCTGGGCCAACCCTGAAACGTCAGCGCCAAGCACGACTGCGCTCACCGGCTGCTGCAACTGCGATCCAAACGACTGCGCGGCCGCAATTGCTTCAAAAGAACTTCTATTGGCGGTTCCGCCTTTTTGCTCGATAAAAACAAGGATGCCGCTACTCATTAAAAAACTCTCGCTTCCGTGTGCAGCTTTTGCGCCAACTCGGCGGCGCCGGCTTTCGCGTCGCCATTGCCGAGCATCTGCGTCTGTTTGGTCTTTTGCGGCAGGTAGACTTTCTCAATGCGCTGATGCGAAGGACGATCGACGACGTCGGCAGGCGCGGCGACTTCTTTGATCTCTTTCTTCTTCGCCGCCATGATGCCCTTCAACGTCGCGTAACGAATCTGGCTGATGCCGGACTGGATCGTTAACAACGCCGGCAGCGGCATCGTGTACCACTGATACCAACCGCTCTCGAGTTCTCGCTTCACGCGAAACTTGTCCGCGTTGGCGTCGACTTCGATCACGATCGTCGCGTGCGGCAGACCGAGAAGCTCGGCCATGATCACGCCGGTTTGTCCATAGCCGTGATCGTCTGACTGCAAGCCCGTCATCACGAGGTCTGGTTTTTCATCACGAATCGCGCCGGCCAGCACGGTGGCTGCGGCAAACGGCGAGAGGTGCGTGAGATTGTCGCCGACGACGTGAATCGCGCGATCGGCGCCGCGCGCGAGCGCATCTTTGATCACGCTCTTGACGCGTTGCGGGCCCATCGAACAAACCACAACTTCTCCGCCGAGTTTCTCGCGAACGCGCAATGCCTCTTCCAGCGCGTAGCCGTCTGACTCGCTGACTTCAAACGACAGATCCGCTTCTTCGATCCACGTCGCGTCTTTATTGATCCGCAGGATCGCGTCCTTGTTCGCGACCTGCTTCATCATCACGATTATCTTCATGAGTTTTTGGTCTTAGGACTTTGGTCTTTGGTCTTGATTACCAGGCAGCTATCAAAGGCCAAAGACCTAAGACCTAAGTCCCTATTCCTCGTACTTCTTGAACAACAACGCCGCGTTCGTTCCGCCAAACCCGAAACTGTTCGAGAGCACGTAATCGACTCGCGCCTCGCGCGGTTCGTTGGGAACGTAGTCGAGGTCGCACTCGGGATCCGGGTTGACGTAGTTGATCGTCGGCGGGATGACGTTGCGGCACAAGGTCAGCACGGAGAAGACTGATTCGATCCCGCCAGCCGCGCCGAGCAAGTGACCCGTCATCGACTTCGTCGAACTAACCGCCAGCTTGTAAGCGTGCGCGCCGAAGGTGTCTTTGATCGCCAGCGTCTCGAACTTGTCGTTGTACGGCGTCGACGTGCCGTGCGCGTTGATGTAGCCAACCTGTTCAGGCGTGATGCCTGCGTCTTTCAGCGTTCGCTGCATCACGCGCCGCGCGCCGGAGCCCGTTTCGTCAGGCATTGTCAGGTGGAAAGCGTCTGCCGCGATGCCGTAACCGACGATCTCGGCGTAGATCCTCGCACCGCGACGTTTGGCAGACTCCAGCTCTTCGAGGATCATGATCCCTGCGCCTTCGCCGATCACGAAACCGTCACGATCGCGTTCGAACGGACGCGAAGCGTGCAGCGGATCGTCGTTGTTCGTCGACAACGCGCGCATCGCGGAGAAACCGGCCACGCTCATCGGCGTGATTGCCGACTCCGCGCCGCCGCAGATCATGACGTCGGCGTCGCCGCGTTGAATGATCTTGAAACTGTCGCCAATCGCGTGAGCGCCCGCCGCGCACGCAGTTGCCGTTGCCGAGTTTGGTCCTTTCGCTCCGAAACGAATGGAGACCTGACCGGCGGCCAGGTTCACGATCGCGGAGACGATGAAGAACGGCGAGACACGATCGGGACCATCGTCGAGCAGTTTCGAGTGCTCGCGCTCAATGGCCCAGAAGTCTCCGATGCCGCTGCTGATGTACGTGCCGACGTTCTCGGAGATGCTGTCGGGAAACTTCCCTGCCTCGGTGAGCTGAAACCCGCTGTCGGCGACGGCTTCGATGGAAGCCGCAATCGCGTAATGAATAAAGGCGCCCATCTTGCGCGCCTCTTTCTTTGCGATAAACGTTAGCGGGTCGAAGTCTTTGACTTCGCAGGCAAACCTGACTGAAAACTTCTCGGCGTCGAACTTCTTGATGTAGTCTGCGCCGCTGCGGCCATTCATCAGCGCAGTCCACGTAGTTTCGACAGTGTTGCCAACAGGAGTGACAAGGCCGAGGCCTGTAATTACGACACGACGTGTCAAATCAGAACTCCTTCGGGTCATTGCCGATTGTCAATGCCGATTGCCGATTCGAAAAAACAATCGGCAATTGGGAAATCGAAAATCGGCAATTTTTACTTCTTGTGCTGATCAATATAGTTGTAGGCGTCGCGAACGCTTTGAATCTTCTCCGCGTCCTCGTCTGGGATCTCGATCCCAAACTCTTCTTCAAAACGCATCACCAGTTCAACCGTGTCCAGTGAATCGGCGCCCAGGTCGTCGATAAAGCGGGCGTTCGGCGTGACCTCGTTTTCATCGACACCAAGCTCATCGACGATAATCTGTTTGACCTTATTCTCGATCTCTTGATCGGGCATCTTGTTAGCTCCTCTGTGAGTTTATTTAGACTAATACATCTCGAGCAGCAAGCGCTGCTGTCGCGGCCTCCAAACTTGCGGCGTCTTCCACGTTCAATCGCTTGACGTCGCCGTTTGTTTGCCGCATCAGGCCTGCCAAAACTTTTCCCGGTCCAACCTCGACGACTGTCTCGACGTGATTGAGCATCAATACCTGCATCGACTCGAGCCAACGCACGGGCGCCGACACCTGCCGGACCAACGCGTCGCGCAACTCGTCAGGCGCGGTCGTAACGCGCGCGTCGACGTTCGTAATCACCGGAACCTTCGGTTCGCCGAATTCAAGCCGTTCGAGATCAGGCGCGAGCCTGTCCTGCGCCGGCTTCATAAGCGCGCAGTGAAACGGGGCGCTCACCTTCAACCTTGTCACTCGTTTCGCTACGCCTTTCAGCAGTTCGCTCGCGCGATCCACGGCGGCTGCGTCGCCGGCGATCACCACCTGGTTCGGCGAGTTGATGTTGGCCACCGAACACAGACCATCGCCGCTTGCGCTTGCCTCCTGGCAAACGCGTTCGATGTCGCTCAACTCTCCGCCCAGCACCGCGGCCATCGCGCCAGTGCCGACGGGCACCGCTTCCTGCATGTAACTTCCCCTGGCGCGCACGGTCCGCAGGGCGTCCGAAAGATCCAACACGCCAACGGCAACAAGCGCAGAGTATTCACCTAAACTGTGTCCCGCGACAAATGCCGGAGCGGGCGTCCCGACGCTCTCCAGCGCGCGAAATGCCGCCACCGATACGGCCAGAATCGCAGGCTGCGTGTTCTCGGTTAACTGTAAATCCTCAGCCGGGCCTTCAAAACAGAGCCGCGAAAGCGGAAACCCCAACGCCTCATCCGCTTCTTCAAAGACCTGTCGCGCGACGGGAAAGTTATCCGCCAAGTCCTTTCCCATGCCTGGGCTCTGGGATCCTTGTCCCGGAAATAGAAACGCAGTCTTCATTGTTACCATCGGATCAAAACTGCGCCCCAGGTCACGCCGCCGCCGAACGACGCCATCAATACCAGATCGCCTTCCTTAACTCGTCCCGCGGCGACGCATTCGTCGAGCGCGATCGGAATCGACGCAGCCGACGTGTTGCCGTGGACCGCGATGTTCGAATAGACGTTCGACATGTCTACGTTCAGTCGACCCGCCACCGCTTCCGTAATTCGTTGGTTCGCCTGGTGCGGGATGAACAGGTCCAACTCCTCGGCTTTCGACCCGGTCTGCTCCAGAACATCGCGCGAGATCTCGGTCATCGAACGTACCGCGACTTTGAACAGCTCGTTGCCCTTCATCTTGAAGAAATGATCGCCGGCCGCGAGCGTCTCGGCCGTCGGCCTGCGACGCGTACCGCCGCCCGGTGAATAGAGCTGCTCTTCGTAACGTCCGTCTGATTTGATCTTCGACGCGAGGATGCCGCGATTGCCGTCCACTGGCCCAAGCACGGCCGCGCCTGCACCGTCGCCAAACAGCACGCACGTTTGCCGGTCGGTGTAGTCGACGTACTGAGTGAGAACCTCAGCGCCGACGACGACGGCGTATCGCACCTGGCCCGTGCGAATCATCGAGTCCGCCAACGAGACACCGTATAGAAACCCGGAACACGCCGCAACGACGTCCATCGCCGCGGCATTGTGCGCGCCGATCTCGGCCTGGATGATGCAACCTGTCGAGGGAAGTATTTGATCGGGAGAAACAGTCGCGCAGATCAGCAGATCAATGTCGGATGGATCCAGCCGTGCTCTTTCGATCGCCTGGCGGACCGCCCGGACGGCAAACAGCGAAGTGTATTCGTGCGGCGCTGCTTTCCGGCGTTGCTTGATGCCGGTGCGTGTAGTGATCCACTCGTCCGAGGTTTCGACCATCTCGGCGAGATCGGCATTTGTCAGAATGCCTTCAGGGTACGAGTGTCCGGTACCCAGAATTCCAGCGCGTTGGTTTAGCATTAATCGCCTCAGAATATAAACGTTGTCCTAGTTATGCAACCCGCGTAATCCGTGTTTCGATAATTCCGTTCTTAATACGTTCACTCGTGCGGTTCTCTGAAAACTCTTTTACGCTGCGGATCGCGTTGCGAATCGCTTTGGCGTTTGACCCGCCGTGTCCGATGACGACGATTTTATTGACGCCCAACAGGGGCGCGCCGCCATATTCCGTGTAGTCGAGCCGCTTTTTGATACTGCGGAACGCCGGCTTCGCGAGCACAGCGCCGGCTTTAGTCACGGCTGTCTGCGTCAGCTCGCGTTTCAGCATCGACAACATCGCCTCAGTCAGTCCTTCCGAGAGCTTCAGCATGACGTTGCCGGTGAAACCATCGGTGACGATCACGTCGACCATTCCGGAGAAGACGTCGCGTCCCTCGACGTTGCCGACGAAGTTGATGCTGCTCAACTGCCGCAACAGCGGAAACGCCTCTTTCGTCAGATCGTTCCCTTTCGCCTCTTCTTCGCCGATGCTCATCAGGCCGACTGACGGGCGGACAGTGCCGAGCACTGAACGTGAATAGGCGTCGCCCATGATGGCAAACTGGGCCAGGTGATGCGGCTTGCACTCGGAGTTAGCGCCGACGTCGAGCAGCAGCGTCGGTTTTGCTGCTTTCGTCGGAATCATCGCCGCGAGTGCCGGGCGATCGACGCCTGGAAGGGTTCCGATCACCATCTTCGCGGTCGCCATCGCGGCGCCGGTGTTTCCCGCGGAGACGAAACCGTCGCCACGGCCTTCCATTACCAACTTCGTTCCGATTCTCAAAGAGCTCTTCTTCTTGCGTCTGACTGCGTTTGCGACGGCCTCATCCATCGCGATCACTTCCGCAGCCTCGACCAGTTCGATTCCGTGATCGCCGTCGCCGCGCCAACCGCAGCGCCGCAGTTCAGGCTCGACCTTGTGAAGCTGGCCCACAAGGATCACGCCTACGCCGAAGTCGCGAGTGGCCGCGAGAGCGCCGTCGATCTCAGCGTGTGGCGCATGGTCGCTGCCCATTGCGTCGAGAACGACCTTACCCGTCAACGGGGCTTCATTCTTCGACTGACTTCGCACTGATTTAGATTAGGATTGTTCCACCTGCACGATTTCACGGCCCTTGTAATGGCCGCATTTTGGGCATACGCGGTGGGGCATGCGGGGCTCACGGCAATTCGGGCAAAGCGTGGTCTGGGGAGTACGCAGCGCATCGTGCGCGCGGCGTTTGTCTCGACGAGCTTTCGAATGTCGTCGCTTTGGATTTGGCATAATTACTCCGTATCGTTGTTCTTCAGACTCTTGAGCGCAGCCCAGCGGGGATCGACCTCGTCCGCCGAGCAATTACACTGGCCGGTATTCAAATCGTTTCCGCACTCCGGACAGATTCCCTTGCACTCTTCGCGACAAAGCGTTCGCGCGGGAACGGCGAGCAAAATCTGTTCTTTGGCGATCTCGTCGACGTCGATCGTTTCTCCGTCGAAGACGGAGACGGACAATTGCTGTTCGCTGAGCGCCGCGGCGGAGCTGGACTCGTAAACCGCTCCGGTAATGTATTCGAGGGCGAAATCGGCGCTGACGGGCAGTTCGACCGGTTTCAGGCAGCGATCGCATTCGAGTTGCGCTCGCGTTTCGACATGCCCGTCGACAAAAACCTCGATTCCGGCGCGTCTTACGGTTCCGTTTACCTCAGCCGGCTGGGTTATCGTCACGCGCTCGTCGAGTGGATTCAGCTCGTCAGGCTGGTAAGTGTGAGCAAAACTGCCCTTATCTCCTTCCAGCTTCTCGAGTTCAATCCGCATTACTGCCCCGCACTGCCGCCCCTAGCCGCCCCGGCGCTACGCGCACAAAACGGCCATTATAGCGGTCAAACCCGATGTGTCAACGCGGGAGATTTCCTTGATCCATCAATGAGATTGTTGGTTGGTTAACTTAAAAGCTTGCAGAGCGTCTTCGCGGAGGGCTTCGAGGAGGCGTTTGTCTGCTCCGGCCAGCAGACGAGGGGTGCCGGATTTGCGCGAGTGAAAGAGAGGAGCGGCTTTGCGGAGGCGCGTTGCGGAAGTCTCTGATTCCGGTTCGCTGACGGTAGGCGCAGGCGGAATGGAAGCTTTTTGCAGTGCTTGTTGAGCGAGTTCCGGACGGCCCATGCGGTCGTACGCTTGAGCGAGCAGGTGGAACGCTTCGACGTACCGCGCGTCCATCTTCGTCGCTTTGCGCAGATGACGCACCGCGAGGGTATCGCGGTTGAGTTCGTAGTAAAGACAGCCGAGGACGTAGTGCGCTTCCGGTGAAGGCCGAACGGTCAAGGCCCGTTTGAACTCGCCGAGCGCACGCCGCCAGTTCTTCTCGGCGACGAACAACCAGCCGAGTCCATAGTGTCCGGCAAACGACGAACCACCTTGCGCATTGGCATTACTCAACAGATCTTTCGCTAACTCAACCTCGCCATCGTCAGCGCACGTCAACCCGAGCAACAACGAGATGCGCAGATCATTCGGCAACGCCGCGTGCGCTTTCGCGAGATACGCACGTGCGAGCTTCGACTTCCCACGACGGAAGAAATGCTCACCGATGAACAAATTCAACGCCGCGTTCTCACCGCCGCCCATCTCGGCAGCGCGCTGAAGCTTCGTAATGCCCTGCGTGATCTGCTTGTCTTCGATCAGCAGGAAACCTTCGTTGACCAGCTCTTCAAAGACTTTCTTGTCCGGCGTTTCCGCACGCGACAGGATGCGCAAACGCAACTCGTCGCGATGAACGTTCTCTTCCTGCTCGACGGCATCGCGTTGACAACGCTCAGTCCACAACCGTTCCAACCGCTCGGTCTGGACCACGCCGTCTTCCGACAGTAAATTAACGAGCGCCCGCACCAGCGAACGATCGAAATACGCATTCTGCGCGTAACGCAGCAGCAGATCCAGACTCCGCTCCAAACGTTCAGCCAACCGCGCAACCCTCGTTTCCGCAGCCGAAATCCGTTCCAGCAGGTGTTCGTCAGTTGAAAGACTGGCTGCGCCGACTTCGTAACGCGCAGACGTCGGCTCGACGACGATCATGAGCCGCGTGCCGCAGCGCGTGCAGAACTCCTGTCCCAGCGGATTCGCTGCGAGACACTTTTGACAGTAGTGTGAGATGGCGGGGGACATTTGCTTCCAGGTCTTTGGCCTTGGGTCTTTGGTCTTGGGTCTTAGGTCTCGGGTCCAGTAAAACATGAGACCAAAGACCTAAGACCAAAGCCCCAAGACCTAATACTCGTAAAACCCGCGGCCGCTCTTCCTTCCAAGCCAGCCGGCGTCAACGTATCGCTTCAATAACGGGCACGGCCTGTACTTTGGGTCTCCGAGCCCCTCATATAACACATTCATGATGGCCAGGCATACATCCAGACCGATGAAGTCAGCAAGCGTCAGCGGCCCCATCGGATGATTCATACCGAGCTTCATTATCCCGTCAATGCTCTCACGCGTGGCGACGCCTTCGTAAAGCGTGAAGATCGCCTCGTTGATCATCGGCATCAACACGCGGTTGGAAACAAACCCCGGCGAGTCCTGACAGTCGAGCGCGATCTTGTCCATCTTCTCCGCCAACTCCCGAACGCGCTCGTAAGTCTCGTCAGACGTGGCGATGCCGCGGATGACCTCGACCAGTTTCATCACCGGCACGGGATTCATGAAATGCATGCCAATGACTTTGTCAGGCCGCGAAGTCGACGCCCCGAGCTTCGTGATCGAAATCGACGACGTATTCGAAGCAAGGATCGCATTCGGCGGCGTGATCTGATCGAGCGACTTGAAAACATCCGTCTTGACGCCGAGGTTCTCGACAACCGCCTCTATTACGAAAGAAGCTTCACGAAACGCATCCAGTTCGGTTGTGGTCCTGATGCGCTCAACGATCGACTGTTTCCCTGCCGCGTCGAGCCTTTGCTTATCGACGTCCCGTTGCAGGCTCTTGTCGATCGCGCCGCGGCCGCGCTGCAGGAACTCGTCACGCACGTCGTGCATGATGACGCTGTAGCCGGCGCGCGCAGCAACCTGGGCGATTCCGTTTCCCATGGTGCCTGCGCCCACTACGCCAATCACTTCACTCACTATGCTCCAGGCTCCTTAAAGAATTAACGCCAGTCAGGCGGAGGCGGCGGTGGCTGATACTGACCCTCGCGTTGCCGCCGGGCGTCGTTTTCCCAATTCTGGTTGGTCCATGTTTGTTGGGCCGGCGGCAGAGCGTAGTTGTAGTTGTTGTTGTTCTGTTCGAAGAAAACTCTGCCGGGCTCGCTGAAGAGAAACCAGAAGGTGTAGATGCAAACCGCGGTGCCGATGGGAAAATTCGCGCCTGCAATCACACCCGAGACAATCGCGGCCGTCTTGGCCCACTTCTTTCGCTTGAGCAGGGCCCAGCCCGCGATAAACGAGGGTATCGTCATCGTGCCGTAAATCGCGAACATGAACAGCGACATAAAGACGATGAAGCCTGCCGGAGGACCGTTGGGGATGGTGCCAAACACTCCCAGGAAGAAGACCATCATCAACAACGCAAACAGAACGAAAAGCCCACCGTATGCGAAGTTCGAGTAAGCCAGATATTTATTGTGTTGTTCGGGGGTCAAGCATTCACTCCTAATGAGTAGCGATGCAGTTTGAGACTTTTACGAATGAACAAGTCAGGAAAGGGGGCAAGCGAAGCGCGCCCCCGCTGCTCTAAGTAACGCACGCCAAGACAGCGGGGGCGCGCTTCGCTTGCCCCCTTCCTGACTGTTCTTGCTGAACGGGAGTTTTCCAACTGCACCACTACTCTCCTACCGTTCGATGGCCATCGCGACAGCGTTGCCGCCACCAAGACACAACGCCACCACGCCGCGATGAGCATTGCGCCGCTTCAACTCGTACAAAATCGTAGTCAACAAGCGCGAACCTGATTGTCCGATCGCATGGCCCAACGCGACCGCGCCGCCATTGACGTTCACTCGCTCCGGATCCAGACCGAGTTCGCGCGTCACCGCGACTGCCGCCACTGAAAACGCCTCGTTCACCTCGAATAGATCCACTTCACTCGCCGACCATCCCGTCTTCTTGAACAACTTCCGCACAGCTTCCACGGGCGCCATCATCACGTACTTCGGTTCCAATCCCGCGACTGCCTGCGCCACGATGCGCGCCATCGGCTGAACCCCCAACTCCTGTGCGCGACGAAGCGACGTCACCACAACAGCCGATGCGCCGTCGTTGACGCCCGGCGCGTTGCCGGCCGTTACGCTTCCTTCTTTCTTAAATGCCGGCTTCAGTTTGCCGAGCACTTCCACCGATGTGTCTTCGCGAACGGTTTCGTCAGTATCGAAGACGAGCGCCGGTCCTTTCTTCTGCGGAATCTCGACGGCAACGATCTCGTCCTTGAACTTTCCTGCCTGGATCGCAGCGGCAGCTTTGCGATGCGAAGCGACGGCAAACTCGTCCTGTTCGCTTCTGCTCACCTTGTACTCATCGGCGACGAGTTCGCCGGTGCAGCCCATGTGATAGTTTTCAAACGCGCACCAGAGCCCGTCGTTAATCATCGAGTCGACGAGTTCACCGTTGCCGAGACGATAACCTTCGCGCGCTTTGGGAATCAGGTAAGGCGCGTTGCTCATCGACTCCATTCCGCCCGCGACGACCATCTCGGAATCGCCGAGTTTGACCGCCTGCGCAGCCATCATCACCGCTTTCAGACCGGAGCCACAGACCTTGTTCACGGTCACCGCAGCAACCGAGGGCGAAAGCCCACCGCGCAAAGCGGCCTGACGTGCGGGGTTCTGACCGAGACCGGCCTGAATCACGCATCCCATGATCACTTCGTCGACTTCTTCCGGCTTGATCCCCGCTCGTTTGACACTCTCGCGCACCACGATCGAGCCAAGCTCAGGCGCCGAAAAACCTTTCAACGAACCTAAAAATTTTCCCACCGGCGTCCGCGCGGCACTGATAATGACGGCTTCATTTAATTCACTCATATGCTAATCCTAATCCATTCTTATCATCAGTGTCATCCGTGTTAGACTTCACTACGCATGCAAGCACTCATTCTGGCTGGTGGCAAAGGCACGCGCCTGCGCCCGTTAACCGTTTACACTCCGAAACCGATAGTTCCGATTTGCAATCGACCGTTCCTGCTCTATCAAATCGACACGCTGCGCCGCGCCGGTATCACCGACATCACGCTGTCGCTCTCGTATCAGCCCAATAAGATCGAACAACTTCTCGGCGACGGCTCTGACTACGGCGTCAAACTGAAATACACCGTCGAGCCGCAACCGATGGGAACTGCGGGCGCGTACAAGTTCGCCGAAGACCTGATTCGCGAACCGACGGTCGTCTTCAACGGCGACATCCTGACGGATCTCGATCTCAAAACTGTCATTCGCGAACACAGTGAACGAAAAGCGACGGCGACGATCGTGCTGACGCCGGTCGAAAATCCGCAGAGTTACGGCCTCGTCGAAACCGAAAGTGACGGCGCGATTCGACGCTTTCTCGAAAAGCCGAAACCCGACGAGATCACCTGCAACACGATCAACGCCGGCACGTACATCCTCGAGCCGAAAGTGCTCGACTACCTGCCGGCTGGTGAGAACTACTCGTTCGAGTACGGACTGTTTCCCGATCTGCTGCGGCGCAAGGAAGCGTTCTACGCTCACATTCCCACGCGCACTTACTGGATCGACATCGGCACGCCCGAACGTTATCTACAGGTCCATTCCGATCTGCTCGCAAATCGAGTCACGCGAATTCACATCAAGGAGCGCCGCGGACAATTCGACGCAGCGACGGTCGCAGAGATTGATGACGCGTCGATGATCGGCGACGACTGCCAGATAAAACCGGGTGCGCAGATCATCAACTCCGTGTTGGGCCAGGGCTGCTTCGTCGAAGAACGCGCGCGAGTTGAGAATTCGGTTATCTGGCCGCACACGCGCATCAGCACGACGGCGCAAGTCATCGGCGCGATCGCCGGACGAGGTTGTCATATCGGCCGTTCCGCTACCGTGCGGCCAGGCAGCGTGCTGGGCGATAAGACTTCGTTGACTGATTACACGTTGACCTGACAAGGAGGATTAGTAATGGACTGGGGCGTCTTTCGAGCATACGACATTCGCGGAGTTTATCCCGACGAGATCGACGAAGAAGGTTATTACAGGATTGCGAAAGCTTACGTTTACCTGTTCAAGCCGAAGACGATGGTCGTCGGTATGGACGCGCGCGTCTCGTCTCCTCCGCTGAAAGCCGCATTGACGAACGGTTTCCTGGATGCCGGTGTCAACGTCGTCGACATCGGTAAGATCACGACTGACATGCTCTACTACACCGTCGGCGCTTCCGACGATTACTCAGGCGGCGTCGTCGTTTCCGCTTCACACAATCCGAAGCAGTACAACGGAATGAAGCTCGTGCGTGAAAAGGCCGCGGCGATCTCGTCCGACACTGGTCTCTTCGATATCCGCGATGTAGTCAAAGCAGGAAAAGACGCTGAAGTCACTTCCGACAAGAAGGGCACCTGCACCGAACGCGACATCCTCAACGACTATCTTGCTCACGTGCTCAAATCAGTCGACACGTCATCGATCAAGAAATTCCGGTTGGTGGGGAATGCGAATTTTGGTTACGTCTCCAGGCCCGTCTCCGCGTTGGTTCAGAAACTCGGACTCGACCTGCTGCCGTTGAACTTCGAGCCTGATGGTTCGTTTCCGAAAGGTCCTCCCGATCCGATGCTACCAGGCAATCGTGCTGAGACTGAGCAGCTCGTCAAAGACGAACACACTGACTTTGCCGCGATCTGGGATGCGGACGCGGATCGGGTCATGTTTGTGGACGAAGGCGGGCGATTCATTTCCGGCGCGTACGTCACGGCTTTGCTCGCCGACATCCTTCTCGAAAAGTATGGTCACGACAACGCGATCATCTTCGACCCGCGGGTCATCTGGCCCGCACTCAAAGTCGTCGAGGAGAAGGGCGGTCGTCCGATCATCTCCAAAGGCGGTCACGCGTTCATCAAGGACCGCATGCGAAAAGAGAACGCGTTGTTTGCCGGCGAGATGAGCGCGCACTACTACTTCCGCGAGAACTTTTACGCCGACAACGGGATCATTCCCTTCCTGCTCATTCTCGAACACCTGTCGAAGCTCGGGAAACCGTTCTCCGAAATGATGGCGCCGTACATGGCGGGCCATTACATGTCGGGAGAGTTGAACTTCAAAGTAAAGGACATTAAGAGGGTGATCAGCGACGTCCGCGAGAAGTATCACGGGTACGGGACCGAAGATTTCACCGACGGCTACTCGCTCGAGACTCCCGAATGGCGCTTCAACATTCGTCCTTCGAATACGGAGCCGCTGCTTCGTCTCAACGTCGAGGCGCGGAAGGAAGGGCTCGTCGAAAAGGTCACCGCTGAGATCGAGCAGATCATTGAGCGCGACAAATAGTTTGTCTGCATGCCTGAGCTTCCCGAAGTAGAACACGTCGTCCGAGCATTGCGTCCGGTCGTGGTTGGGCGACGTATTATCGCTGCGGAGTTGAAGCTCAAACGCATCGCGCCTGACATCTCGCGTCCCGCTTTCGATCGCGAACTCCGCAACTCGCTCATCACCGCCGTCGGCCGTCGCGGCAAGTACATCCTTTTCGAGCTCGAATCCGGCCGCATGTTGACGACTCACTTGCGCATGACCGGCAAGTTTGTCGCGTTGACTACAGACGACAACCTGCCGCCATATGCGCACGTCGTCTTTCATCTCGACGACGAACGGCGTCTCGTCTTTTGCGACATGCGTCAGTTTGGGCGCATGAGACTCGTCGCCAACCCTGAACGATTGCCGAAAGAGTTGCTGTCGCTCGCGCCTGAGCCGCTGTCAGACGAATTCACTGAAGCATATTTTCTCGAGACGCTGTCTCGATCGCGCCGTAGTCTGAAGCAGTTGCTGCTCGATCAAACGCGCATTCTCGGTCTCGGAAACATCTACGCCGTCGAGGCGTTGTTCCTCGCCGGTGTCAATCCGCTGAAGCCGGCGCACCGACTATCGAAACCGCGAGCGCGGAAGTTGTATCAGGCGATTCGCGAAGTTCTGCACGAGGCGATCGAGGCCGGGTCGACGTTGCGGATCGACATGTCTGACGGCAATGGCAGCTACTTCGAAAGGCCTGAGCGGTTCTGGCGAGTGTATGAACGCGAAGGTGAGCCATGCGTCAGGTGCGGAACGAACATCAGACGCGTGGTCCACGGGGGCCGCTCCACCTACTACTGCCCGCAGTGCCAGAAGAGATAGCGGAAGACAGACAGCGCTCAGAGCATCGTGTACAATTAGGCCCGCTTTTGCCTTTGTTACATTTCCGAAGTAGCAGAATCCTGTCGTCCTCTAATGAAGACAGTTCATAACGCTACTTCTCCGAAACATTCAGAACTCAATTCCCACTTTGGACGATGATTACTGGGCAGCAACTCTCACTGTTCGCCAAAAGTGCGATTCGAACGCTGAAGGGGCGCAGTCGCGATCAAGCAGCATTCTTCGTTGCAACGGCTTGCTTTTCCGGAGGCTTCGCGCTCGGCAAGTTCGTAACCGGCGAATGGATTATCAAGTTGCAGATCGTATTGTATGCGCTTGGAGCAATCGCTTTTGGTTACGCAGTTGTACGTGTCTGGCACCTCGTTAATCCACCTGAACTGCCTCCCGCTAAAGATCGTCCTTCCGCGATCAAGGGACCAATGGCTTTCACTGAAGCGGATGGTGAGTTGTTTCGCAAGCTGGGACGGGAAAGCGAACTGCAAAAGCTTCTGGGATTGGTATTGGACGATCAAATCCTCATGGTCGTGGTCCGTGGAGCCTCGGGTGCCGGTAAAACCTCGTTGCTGCGTGCCGGCCTAAAACACATTATTGGTGATCGCGTGATCTTTCATTACTGGGAGGCCGTACCCGACGAACCCGAGAAAAGACTCTTGCGGGCCATTCAGGAAACATGGCCGGAGGACACGGCTAAACCGGCCACTTTGGCTGAACTCGTCAATCCGACGGATGCCCTCGGACGGCAATCGCACGTGATTGTGATCGATCAGTTTGAGCAGTTACGCGGTTACAAGAAGATCTTCCAACTGCTGCGCCGTATCATCCGTGAATCCAAACCGCCGCACCGTATCACGTGGGTAATTGCTTTCCGCCGCGAGTTTAGCGCTGACTGGCTCGATTTCATCAGTCCCGTGCAAGAGGATGGTATGCGCCCACCGCAGGATGTTCCTCTGCGGTTGTTCACCGCCGACCAGGCGCGCGAAGTCATCGGTCAACTGGTCAAAGAATCCGATCTGAAAGACTCCATCGAACAAGCCGTCATCGACAACTTGGTCGAAGCTGGCACCGTCAATGGCAAAGTATCCCCCGTCGACATTGGCATCGGCCTATTGATCCTTACCGAATTGCGTGAACGACAGAGGAGCACACCATCACCAAGCGTGATTATCAGTTTGCCGGTGGCGCTGAAGGCTTGCTTACTCAATACATTAGCCGATGCTTGGAAATGTTTCCGACAGAAACTCACGAAGCGATCCATATAGCAATGCTGGCGCTGCGCGATCCTGAAGAGAACCGGCAGCGATTACCTACCGGTTTGACCGTTGCTGAGTTAGCTGTCGAAACGGGCACAGATCCGCGCGTGTTGAGATTGCAACTAAATCGTTTGGCGGACCGAGACATCCGATTGCTCGAGGCGGACGTGCCAACTGACGGCTCAGCCGTGCGCTACGGCTACCGCACGAACGTTTAATTCCGGCGCTGTACCGGCTGACGGGCAAGCTGTTGGCTGAAGTGGATCAAGCCAAACTCAAATACTCCGTTAACCCAGCTTAACGAACTTCAGCAACTGACGCTTTACCTCGGCGAAAGTCCAGTGCGCGATTTGCAGCCGGTGATGAACCTGATTAGCCTGCAGACCCTCTCCGTTTACAATGCGACGCGAGCGCAACGAATATCCCTGCGGAACGTTCCTCGCAGCTTGGTTGAACTGAAGTTTTAGTACGCTCTACTGCGCACCTCCAGCTTCATTTTACAAGGGAGAATCTGAGCGCTATAGCTGCCGGTCCATGAAGAAGAAAGCCCGCCGAAAGCTCTCGCAATGCAGCACAGCACTTCGCTGTCAAGCGCCGCATTGAGTTGAATTTCTACCGCATGATTGACGCTGAGATTACAATACTTGAGGCGAGCCGTTGTTAACGACCGACCCGCAACAGCTTGAGCGCATTTCTTGTTAGCCGGTTCTCACGACCGACCATCAAATGTTATTACTTTCACTGTTATTGATTGAGAGGTTTAGCTTATGCTATTAGCCTGAACACCGGGGAACATACAAAGATTGAACCAAGCACCTCCAAGCCTTTCGAGTAATCGCAATGGATTCGTTGAACGCGCCGATTTTTTTCGTGTAGACGCTACACGCAAACTCGATCCGAGTCGCCGAACTACATTGGGGCAATTTCTCACTCCCGCCCCGGTCGCGCGGCTCATGGCTTCGATGTTCGAGACGCAACGCGAGGATATCAACCTCCTAGACCCTGGTGCGGGAGTTGGAGTGCTCACGGCTGCATTTATTGAGGAGATTAGCCGCTGGAAAAACAAACCCAGGTCAGTCTTTGTCACAGCATATGAGATCGATCCCCTGCTCACCGAATATTTGACTGAAACTCTTGCGATGTGCCGTGTCGAATGTGAGAAGGCAGGTATAGAGTTTCATGCCGAAATAGCATGTGAGGACTTTATCGAAGCGGCTGTCAATCAATTAAGCGCGACTCTCTTTGCGCCCGCGACGAGCAAATTCAACTGCACAATCCTTAATCCACCTTACCGTAAAATCAACAGCGATTCTCGAACACGCCAGCTTTTAAGAACCGTCGACATTGAGACAAGCAACCTGTACACCGCTTTTGTCGCTTTGGCGTCGCGCTTACTCGATTCAAAGTCCGAGCTAGTTGCAATCACGCCACGCAGCTTTTGCAATGGCCCATACTTCAAATCCTTTCGCAAGACCTTTACGGAAACGATGGGCCTCACGCGTATCCATCTGTTTGAATCACGGCAGACCGCCTTTCAAGAAGATGATGTACTCCAAGAGAATATTATTCTCCACGCAGTGAAAGAGCTTTCGACGAATCATAGCGTAACGATTTCGTCAAGCATCGGTCCAACCGATGACTTAATGTCAGTTCGTGAAATTGAGTACGCCCAATTGATCAGGCCAGGCGATCCCGACGCATTCATTCATATTGTTCCCGACCAGTTAGAGCACGCGATCGCAGAGCGGATGAAACGATTAAACGCTTCCCTGTCAGATCTTGGCATCTCTGTTTCCACTGGCCGCGTAGTGGATTTTCGAGCTCAAGCCTGTTTGCGACTAGAAGCTGAGCGGAATACTGTTCCGTTGATTTACCCGACCCATTTCAATAATGGCTACGTCAAGTGGCCAAAAAAGGATACTAAAAAACCTAACGCTATCTTGAACATTCCCGAGTCTGCGGATCTGTTGGTTCCGTCTGAAATCTACGTGCTCGTGAAGCGCTTCTCCTCAAAGGAGGAGCGAAAACGGATCGTCGCGGCAGTTTATGATGGTTCGCGTTTTTCAACGGATCGAGTCGGATTTGAAAATCATCTCAACTATTTTCACCAAAACGGTCTGGGCTTGTCCCTGGAGCTAGCCAAAGGTCTCACGGCGTTCCTCAATTCCAATCTTGTTGATTCGTATTTTCGACAGTTCAACGGACATACTCAGGTTAACGCCACTGACTTACGCAACCTGAGATATCCATCTCGATCAGAACTGGAGATGTTTGGATCTGGAGTTGGGGACGAGTTTCCAGCGCAAGAAGAACTCGACCGCCTCATTGAAAAGGAATTATTGAAAATGGTCGCTGAAGAAGGTGTGGATCCGATACGCGCGAAGAGAAAGATTGAAGAAGCATTGCAGATCTTAACGGCATTGGGGCTGCCGCCAGCACAGCAGAATGACCGATCCGCGCTCACTCTACTGGCGCTGTTAGATCTCAAACCTACAACCGCTTGGGTCGAGGCAGGCAATCCATTACGCGGGATTACACAAATGATGGACTTCTTTAGTAGACACTATGGCAAAACATACAAACCTAATACGCGCGAGTCCGTTCGGCGGCAGACGGTGCACCAATTTCTCGAGGCTGGAATAATCATTGCAAATCCTGACAAACCCAAACGACCAATCAACAGTGGTAGGACTGTTTATCAGATTGAACCTGCGGTCTTGGAAGTAATTCAATGTTTCGGTACTAACGAATTCGATCGTTGCTTACACGCACACCTTATAAACATCGGGACGCTTCAACAGAAATACGCGCAAGAACGCGAAATGAATCGAATTCCTGTTGAGCTACCGAACGGACAGACGTTTACTTTGTCACCCGGTGGGCAAAACGTTCTTATTAGCAAGGTGATAACTGAATTTTGCGAGAGATTCACTCCCGGCGCTAGTGTTCTGTATGTGGGAGACGCCGACGAGAAGTGGATGATTTTTGATGAGGAAGGTTTTAGAAAGCTCGGTGTCGTAGTCGATGCTCACGGCAAAATGCCTGATGTTGTGATCCACTTCGAACAAAAAAACTGGCTTGTCGTTGTCGAGGCGGTAACGAGTCATGGGCCAATCGATGCGAAGCGACAGGCAGAGCTGAAGACACTCTTTGCTCCCTTTCAGAATAGATTGGTTTTAGTTACTGCCTTTCTTACGCGCAAAGATCTAACAAAGTTTCTTGGACAGATTTCTTGGGAGACCGAGGTTTGGGTTTCTGATTCGCCAGATCATCTAATCCATTTTAATGGTGAGCGATTTCTTGGGCCGTCCTAACTGCATCCGAGCTAAAAGCTGTGGCGTTTCGGGACACGTCCGTGTCCGACTAACAAATTGTGTTACCGGTGAGTTACAGTTTGCGGCACCTTGCGCTGCTTCTTAGGCTTCCGGTTCGCCACCTGAGTAGGGGAAATTTTCGGCCAGCACTGCCCGCATCTTCACGTGGCCGTAGAGGATTTCCAGATACGTAAGGAACTTGTGCAGCAGCGGTTTTGACTCGAGATTGTTCTCGATCGCCGTGATCACTTCCAGCGCCAGCGACTCGTAACCCCGCCAGTCTTTGTACATCAAATACTGCATGCTGCCGTCTCTGAATTCGAGGATTCTACCCGTCACCGTGCGCAGGACGTCGGGATCGGAGTTCGCCTGAGAAAGCTTCACGAAACGCATCAGTGAAGAGAGGTCTTTGCAGAGTACGAGCGACTGCTGAAGCCGCGACTCGATGTCGTTGAAGAGCGCCGAGGCGTCGATGGGTTTGAAGACTTGCAGCAGCGTGATCGTCGACTGTTGGAAGCAGTTTGTGAGCAAGCCGTGAGCGTGAAGGATCTTGCCGTAGACGATTGGCGTCGACTGTTCGGTGACGCCGCGGACCAGCTCGCGTTCGAAAATACGGCGCAAATCGTGAGTAATTCCGTAGGAAATGCCGTCGAGGACGTCGGTTAGGCGATCGTGTCCGGAGGCCGCCGAGACCTTCAGGGCTTTCGCTTGGATGTAGTCAGTGAGGGAGCGCGCTTCAAACTCCAGCACCTCGAGAAGCGAGAGGCTTTCGAGGAGAGTGTCGAGTTTGTGGAGGTTGTTTTCGATGCGGTCGAGCCAGTCGAAGAAGCGGACCAGTTCGATGAGGATCGTTTCCGAGATCTCGCGTAGATGAGGGTTTTCGATCAGTCTGATTGCGGAGTCAATTTCGCTTTGGAGGTTTGCCTGGACGGCACGCTGAATTTCCGTCTGCGGGTCTTCCAGGACCTCGTCGCGGAGCAGCGGTAGCTGAGGTTCGAGATCCTGGGGAATGGCAATTGGGGGTGCGGACATGGTTGCGAGAGATGCGGACATCTAGGGGACTCCTTGGAGGCAAGAGAGATGCGGTCGAGGACGCCGATAGTCGCTCTGCGCTGGCCCACCTCCCCGTGGCAATGTCCGTGCCACCCGACGAGGCACGACGTCATTCTGTCTATCCGTGTTCCCTGTATGCGTAAGATCAGCTAACGCAGCACCCACAGGAACACGAATAAAACGAATTTCAAATAGCAACCACTAACCCCATCCATCTACAAATTCGCCACGATAAAGTCCGTCATCATTTGGCGCATGTGTTTGAGCAATAGCGGGTCGGTGACGCCGTGGCGTTGTTTGGGGTAGAGCATGAGGTCGAATTGTTTGCCTGCTTTCTGCAACTCGTAGACAAACTGCATCGTGTTTGCCATATGCACGTTGTCGTCGATCGCGCCGTGAATCAGTAGCAGCTTGCCATGCAGGTTCTTCGCCGCGGCTGCCGGGGCGCTCTTTCTGTAGCCCTCGGGATTGTTCTGCGGCGTCTGCATGTAGCGCTCGGTGTAAATACTGTCGTAGTTGCGCCAATCACTCACAGTGCCGCCGGCAATGCCGATCTTGAACGACTGACTATGGGTCAACGCATAGCTCGTCATGAACCCACCATAACTCCAACCCCAAATCCCAATCCGCGATCCATCGACGTACGGCTGCGTCTTCAACCACGTCACACCATCTTCGAGATCACGCAACTCCAGCTCGCCAAAATTCTTGTAAACAGGCCACGTCGACTCGACGCCTTTTCCACTCGCAGTGCGGTTATCGCAAACCCAAATGATGTAACCCTTCTGCGCGAGCAACTGGTGCCACATGTACGTCTGCGAGCCCCAGCCGTTCCGCACCTGCGGCGCATGGGGCCCACTATAAGTAAAACTCATCACCGGATACTTCTTCGACGGATCGAAGTCAGGCGGTTTGATCATCATCGCTTCCATCACGAAGCCGTCGCGCGTCTTCACGTGCAGCAGCTCAGTCGCCCCAAGCTTGTAATGCTTCAAAGCGTCGACCTTGTTTTCAGCGATCACACGCACGAGCTTCCCGGTCGCGTCGTACAGACGCACCTGCGAAGGCGTGTTGAGATCGCTCCACGTATCGACGAAGTAGTTGCCGGCCGGACTCACCTCCATCCGGTGTGTGCCATCGCCGGCGGTCAGACGCGTGAGACCAGAACCATCGAGCTTGATCCGATAACCGTTGGCCGCGATGTGGCTATCCTTAGTCGACGTGAAATAGATGAATCCGTTCTCCTCGTCGACATCTTCAATCGAACGCACTTCCCAGGCGCCGTCAGTGATCTGCTTGAGGAGTTTGCCATCGGCGGAGTAGTGATACAGATGCTCCCAACCGCTGCGCTCGCTCGCCCAGATAAACGAGCCGTCCTTCAACCAGATCGGCTCTTCGTTGATCGCAACCCACGCGTTCGAAGTCTCGTGAATAATGTTCGTCGACTTCCCGTCGCGAGCATCGGCAAAGTTAACGTCGAGAAACGTCTGCTCACGGTTTTGCGCCTGGTAGACGACCTTCTTACTGTCCGGCGTCCACCCGACGCGCACGATCAAAAGATCAGCAGGCTGATACTTGAACGTATCGACCCAGCGAATGTCGCCGCCTGACGCGTTCACAACACCCAGCTTAACGATCGGATTCGGATCGCCCGCCTTCGGATACGCCGTGTTCTCGACGTTCTGCTGATACGGAATGTGATCGACTACGATGAAATCCGGCACTGGCGATTCATCAATCCGCAAAAACGAGATGGTCGTCGAATCGGGGCTCCACCAGTACGCGCCGAAATTTCCACGGCCATACAACTCTTCCTGGTAAACCCAGTCGAGCCGCCCGTTGAGAATCTTCGCGCTGCCATCGCGCGTCAACGCACGCTCGCGCCGCTGCATGCCGAGATCTTCAACGTACAGGTTGTTTTCACGGACGAAGCTAACCATCCGTCCATCAGGACTGAATCCTTCGCCAACTTCCGGTTCGGGCGTGCTCGTGAGCCGGATCGCGCGGTCGCTGCCAAACTCGTAATAGAAAAGATCGTTGGCCCAGTTAAGTAACACTGCCGTTTCCGCGAGATTGAGATTGTAATTGCCGCGATTCGCGAGTTGACGCGCATCCGCGGCACTGATGCCGGGCAACGCCGCAAACGCCGCCTGCATTTTCTCCGCATCGAAAAACGCAGTCGCCTCCCCCGTTGCGGCACTCACCTTTTGCAGACGCGGCACATCGCGCCTTGATGCTTCGTTCGTCAACAGGTAATGATTGCCGTCCTTCAGCCAGCGGACCTGCGGCGTGGTGCCGTTGAAGTTGACTCGCTTGGCCGGATCGTAGATGTCGTCGATGGTGAGAAGTTTTTGTTGGGCCTGAACCGAAACGGTGAGCGCCAGGATGAGCCCCAGCGCGAAAGTTACACGATTGAGCAACGCGATTATTCTCCTGTCAGAGTATCTTCGTTAGGAATGAGCTTCTTGATGAACGGCACCATCAGTCCGAGAAGAACGGCCGCCGCGACGAGCGCCAGCGTGGTTCCGATGAACAACTTCGGCGTCTGCTCCAGTTTCTTCGGGTCGACGCTTCCGCCAACCAACCCTGCGATCAAGTTCCCTACCGACGTCGCGAGAAACCAAATGCCCATCATCTGGCCCACGTACTTACGCGGCGAGAGCTTGGTCATTGACGACAGTCCAACCGGGCTGAGACTCAATTCACCGAGCGTCTGGAAGAAGTAACTGACCACCAGCCACCACGGCGACACTTTGATCGCGCCGCCGCTGTTGACGAGCAGGTTCGCCGCCGGAATCATGGTCGCGAAACCAATAGCTGCAAACAACAACCCCAGAGTAAATTTAAACGGGCTCGACGGGTTCTTCGAACGCCTTCCCAGTGCGAGCCAGATCGAGGCAAACACCGGCGCCATTAAAATGATGAAAACGGAATTGACTGATTGGAACCAGAGCGCCGGGATCTCCCAACCGAAAAATCGGCGGTCGGTAAAGTCGGCGGCAAACAGATTGAGCGACGTCGGCGCTTGCTCAAAAGCAGCCCAAAAGATCGCGGCGAAAACAAACAGGATCGCGATCACGACCACGCGCTTCTTCTCTTGCGAGTTCAACCCCCCGAGGCCAAACACATACGCAAAGTAGAGCGCAGCGATGCCTACGAGAACGTACGTCATGTTCTGTCCGATTGCCTGTGGATCGAGGTGAATGGTCCTCGTAGCCGCCAGCACAAAAACCAGCGCCAGTAAGGCAAGACCAACCCCAAGCGCCACCTTCATGATCCGTTCCTGGCGCGTCTGTTTCACCGGATCGGGGTCGCGAACGATGTCGAGTCCGAGATTGCCAAGCGTCGAACGTGAGCGCAGTGCAAACCATGCGAGTCCGGTCAACATTCCCACGCCGGCGATACCAAAGCCCCAGTGCCAGCCGATTTTTTCACCCAACAGGCCGGTCATGATCTGTCCCAGAAACGCTCCGGTGTTAATGCCCTGGTAAAAAATCGAAAAACCGGCATCGCGTCGTGCGCCACCTTCGGGATAAAGATCCCCGACGATTGCCGAGATGTTTGGTTTCAAAAGGCCAGTGCCGAGAACGATAAAGATCAGCCCGAGAAAGAAGGGAGCGCGTCCATTGGCAAACGACGATAGACCGATCGATATGTGGCCCAACGAAATCAGGACCGCGCCCAACATGATCGCGCGCCGCAGGCCCAGTAATCGATCGGCGACCCACCCGCCCGGCAACGACGCGAGATAGACGCTGGCGGCATAGATGCCGACAATGGCAGATGCCTGGTCTCGTTCAATGCCGAATCCGCCCTGACTTATGGCGGCGGACATAAAGAGAACAAGAAGCGGACGAATTCCATAATAGGAAAACCGCTCCCACATCTCAGTGAAGAAGAGCGTCGAAAGCCCGCGTGGGTGACCGAAGAAGCTGCGATCATCCGCGGCGGATGCTGGGCGCGCAGCCGCGTCTAGCGTGGTGCTCATAGAAGTGAGTTCCCTCTTGTGCAGCAGGTTTTGAACGGAAAGACCGCGAGCATTCAGCCAAAAGGCGGCGGGACTGTCAAGCATTGGATCCGTGTTACCTGAGACGCAGGTAACACGGACCGGTGGGGAACTTAGTTGATGGGATGGTAGGTTTTCCCATAACGCTGGGAAATGATCTTCACGTAGTTCTGCGTCTCAGTATACGGGGGAATGCCGTTGTACTTGTCGACTGAACCTTCACCGGCGTTATATCCGGCGAGGGCCAGCTCGACGTTTCCTGAGAACCGTTTCAACAGCCAGCTAAGGTATTTGGTGCCGGCCGCGATGTTCTCGGCGGGATCGTTTATGTCTTTGCAGCCGAAGCGCTCGGCAGTCGCGGGCATCAATTGCATCAGCCCGATGGCGCCGGCGTGCGATTTCGCTTCCGCCTTGTACCGCGACTCCTGCCAGATGACAGCATGAACAAACCTTGGATCGACACCTTCACGCTCGGCGGTGTCGAAGATGAGTCGATCGATGTCTTGATTTCCCGATGAGGGAACGTCAGCGGGAATTGGTCTAACGGCGGACACCGGCGCCGCGGCTACTTCGGGAGCGAGTACGCGGTTGAAGAGAATGCCGGTTACGTTGGAAAAGAGAAAAAGAGAAATGATTGCTAAGGGCGCGACTCTCAGGGAACGAAACAGGGGCGACTTGCGGGGCAACTTCATTCAGTATCTTCTCCAAGTTAAGGACCATAACGGCCTGGGCTTTCTGACGAGCAGACGTCCACTTTGGGGGCTGCACTGCTTTCAAAGTTATTCGGGAGGCCGTCTTCCACGACCGCGGACTCTGATGGGTGAAGTGCCGGGTCGGTTGCCCTTTTATAAAATTTTTATGACGCTAAGTAGTTGAAAATGCATGTACTTATTCGGTTCATGCGAGTCGGTCAGATTGATGGTGCACGTCAGCTTGAAAGACAAAAGCGGACACTGATAGTTTCTGTGGCTCTATTGGAAAATGGTCCCAACCTTGACAGCCGCCGCCCGCGGGGCGTATAAGCGGCGAGGAAAACGTGGTGAGTTAAGGCGACTTGCGGCCACGCAAAATAACCAGCTAAACAGCTCGGGCAGCGATAGAGAGACCCGAAAAACTTCAAAACCGATTTTGAAGTCCCGTTGTTTAGCGCGGGGCTTTTTTAATTGACCAGGTCTTGGGTTTTTGGGCTTAGGTCTTTGGACTTGCTCTTGCGCGAGAACGCCGTCAAAGTCCTAAGACCAAAGACCCAAGACCAAATCACTAAAATGAATTCCTTCAGAAACGTTCTCGACTCCGATCGCATCCACGTCGTCGACGGCGCGATGGGAACGATGCTCTACGCCAAAGGCGTTTACATCAATCGCTGCTACGACGAACTCAATCTCAGCAATCCTGAACTCGTTCAGGAAGTCCACGCTGAATACATACGCGCCGGCGCCGACATCATCGAGACAAACACTTTCGGCGCGACGGCCCACAAGCTCCAGCAGTACGGACTCGAAGGAAACATGCACGAGATCAACGCTCGCGCCGCGCAGATCGCGCGCAAAGCAGCGGGTGAGCGCGCGTACGTCGCGGGCGCCATCGGACCACTCGGCTTGCGTATCGAACCCTACGGTCCAACCTCGTTCGACGAAGCAAAAGACTTGTTCAAGTCGCAGGCGACGGCTTTGCTCGAAGGCGGCGTCGATCTCTTCTGTCTCGAAACCTTTTCCGACGTCTCGGAGATCCGTCAGGCCATCGCCGCGATTCGCGAACTCTGCGATCTGCCCATCATCGCGCAGATGACGATCATGACCGATGGCAACACGCTGTTCGGCACCACGCCCGAACTGTTCACGGAACGGCTCGACAAATGGGGCGCTGACGTGATCGGTCTGAACTGCGGCGTCGGCCCGGCCATCATTCTCAACGCGCTCGAAAAGATGCGCGAAGTGACGAAGAAGAAACTGTCAGCGCAACCCAACGCTGGACTCCCGCGCGACGTTCAGGGCCGACAGTTCTACATGTGCTCGCCGGAGTACATGTCGAAGTTTGCAAAACGATTCATCCAGGCCGGCGCGAAGTTCATCGGCGGCTGCTGCGGAACGACTCCGTCGCACATCAAGCTGATCTCCGATTCAGTCCGCGCCGCGTCACCGCGGGCGCAAAGCGTTGCGTTCACTCACGACTCGGCGTCCGCCGTCCATATCACAGCGCCCGACATCAAGGTCGTACCGCCGGAAGAACGCTCGAAGTGGGGACGCAAGATCGAGCGCGGCGAGTTTGTCACTTCAGTCGAAGTGCTGCCGCCGAAAGGTGTCGACGCAAAAAAGACGCTCGACTCGATTCGCTTGTTGAAAGACGCCGGCGTCGACGGCGTGAACATTCCCGACGGCGCGCGGGCACAGTCACGCATGAGCGCACTCGCGACCGCAGTGCTCGTCGAACAGCAGATCGGGATCGAATCAGTGCTGCACTATTGTTGCCGCGATCGAAATCTGCTGGGAATGATGTCAGACCTGCTCGGCGCCGCCGCACTCGGTCTCCGCAACCTGCTCGTGATCACGGGCGATCCGCCGAAGATGGGACCATATCCTGACGCAACCGCCGTCTTCGACATCGACTCGATCGGTCTCACGAACATGATCAACAAGCTGAACCATGGTCTCGATCTCGGTAACAATCCGATCGGCGAACCGACGGCGTTCTGCGTCGGCGTCGGCGTGAATCCCGGCGCGATCAATCTGGACGAAGAGATCAAGCGTTTCGAATGGAAGGTCGAGGCGGGCGCGCAATACGCGATCACACAACCGGTATTCGACACTGACCAGCTTCGCGATTTTTTGAAACGCATCGAGCACGTGCGCATCCCAATCATCGCCGGCATCTGGCCGCTCGTCTCTTACCGCAACGCGGAGTTTCTGCACAACGAAGTTCCGGGCGTGCGCGTGACGCCGTCGATCATGGAGCGGATGCGAAACGCGTCGGCGATCAGCAAAGAAGCGGGACGTGAAGAAGGGCTGCGAATCGCGCGCGAGTCGTTGATGGAAGTGCGCGACGAGATCCAGGGCGTGCAAGTGTCAGCGCCGTTCGGCAACGTCAAATACGCGCTCGAGGTTTTCGAAGTCCTGCCTGAGTTTGAATCGTCGTCGACGCACTAACGTCGAAGAAGTATTCGTAAAGTCGGTTCGAGCCTGGCAAAAGAAGTCTGATAGCCTCTCGCCAATAAAACTCCGGGTTCAACTCTCTGGCTCGACAACAAAAGCGCATCGCCCATCTCGCCGAAAGCGAGCCGCACGCCGAAAGCGGGTATCGGAAACAGCGTCGGCCGCGACAGTACACTGCCGAGTGTCTTCGTAAACTCAGCATTCGTTACCGGAACAGGCGCGACGAAATTTACTGGTCCACTGACGAGCCTGTCGTTGATCACGAACCTAATTGCGCTGACGACGTCGTCGAGTGCGACCCAACTCATCCACTGCTTGCCGCTCCCGATGCGGCCGCCGATGCCCATGCGAAACGGAGTGAGCATCTTCGCGAGCGCCCCGCCACTTGCGTCGAGGATGATGCCGAACCGAGCGTTGACGGTCCTGATTCCCTTCTCTACAGCGGGCGTAGTCGCCTTTTCCCACTCCTGACAGACATGAGCGAGAAAGCCGTTGCCCGGCGAACTGTTTTCCGTTAACACCTCATCGCCGCGACTGCCGTAGTACCCGATTGCTGAAGCGCTGACGAAGACGGCGGGCGGTTGTGTTAACTGCGCCAGTGCTTCACTCAACAACGTCGTCCCTCTCACCCTGCTCTCCAGAATCGCCCGCTTCTTTTCACTGGTCCAACGACCTTCGGCGATGTTCTCGCCGGCGAGATGGACCACGGCGTCGAATCCTTCCAAGTGTTCCTTGTTGATGGTTCCCTTGTTCGGGTGCCACTCGACTTCGGACGCGCCGACAGAACGGCGCACTAGTCTCGTTATCTCGTGGCCCTCGGTGGTCAGCAACTTGACGAGCGCGCTGCCGACGAGTCCATGCGAACCGCTGATGAGGATCCTCTTCTGTTGGTGCACGCCGACAGCTTATAGCAGATTTTGACTTGAGTTTTCTGATTTGATGTGTACAATGCGCAGAAAATTTTCGTGCAAGGAGCAACCTCACTATGCTTCGTATCCTCATCGCCACTCTGTTTCTTCTCGTTACTTCACTGCCACGTACTGAAAGTGTTTTGAGCGTAAGACGGCTGACGAATACGCCGGAGCAGGCGTTGAACCTGAACCTGTCGTTGAGTGATGACGGGAAGACGGTTGTTTTCGAGTTGACGTCGGATCTGTTTGGCGACCCCGGTGGCGGTCCATTTCATGCCGTTCGAAGTGATCTTTCGACGTTTCTGGAGATCAGCGGCGACGGTTCGCGCGTCTATTTCAAAGACACGGATCTGTTTGTTATGGATATCGAAGCGCGAGTCACGCGACGAATTGCATCTGAGAGTGAAGATTTCGCTGTCAGCCGTGATGGAACACGCGTGGCATCGATTGCGCCGCGCGCAGCGTTTGGGCCAGGAACGATTACAGAGACGCAGATCGCACCCGGCAGTATTGCGCATTTCCGCGGCAGTTCGTTGGGGTTTCACAGCGAACTAGCGACGGAAGGAATCGATCCGCCACTGACGCTGGCGGGTACGACGGTTAGCGTGAATGGGCAGCGGGCGCAAATCTTTTATGTCTCGCCCGACGAGGTCGTTTTCGTCGTCCCCGAGACAATCGCAACCGGGCCGGGCGAGGTCGTCGTCACAAACGCGGATGGCTTCGCTTCAAAAGCTGACGTGACGATTGCCAACGTCGCGCCCCGTGTCTTCACAGCCGCAAGTGGCGAAGGAATCATCCTCGACTCGGACACGGTGCAACCCGCACCGTTCGATCCGTCTAATGGTCAGCGGAGGATTTCAATCTTCGCGACCGGCGTCAGACATGCAAAGACGCTTTCAGTCACGTTAAACGACAGACCAGCGACGGTGGAAGACAACGCGCCGGCGAACCTGGCAGGACTCGACGAGATCCATGCGTTACTGCCGCCGGAGTTGAGCGGCGCAGGATCAGCAACACTCATCGTCGACGCGGATGGTGTGAAGAGCAATCCTGCGTCTGTCGCGATCGCCGGAGTGCGCGTAGGACGAGTCGTGATCAGCCAGGTCTTTGGCGGCGGCGGAAACTCAGGCTCGCCTTTCCGCAACGACTTTATCGAGATCTTCAACGCCGGCGACACGCCCGTGAATCTCGCCGGATGGTCAGTCCAGTACGCCAGCGCGACCGCATCGACGTGGTCGGCAACACCATTGACCTCGATTGCGTTAGCGCCGGGACAGTACTACCTGGTCCAACAAGCCGGCGGAAGTAATGGCGCTACGTTGCCGGCACCCGATGCAACCGGCACAATCGCGATGGCCGCCGGCGCGGGAAAGGTAGCTATCGTCAAAACAACAACGCCGTTAACCGGCGCGTGTCCGAGCGATCCGAACATCGTCGATCTCGTCGGCTACGGCAGCACGGCAACCTGTTTCAGAGGCGCTGCACCAGCGCCAGCCGCAAGCAACACCAACGCTGCCGCGCGTAAGACGAACGGCTGCACCGACACGCGCAACAACGCAACCGACTTTGCACTCGCGACTCCGAATCCAAGAAACAGCAACGCACCGTTTAATAAATGTACGATCACGCAATCCGTGTTAATTTGTTTTCCTGATGCCCTCGCTCAGCGACGCAATCACAACTCTGCGCCAGCATTTCGGCTTCGACGATTTCCGTGAAGGCCAGCGCGAAGTTGTCGGCTCGATACTGGAAGGCAAAGACGCCGTCGTCGTAATGCCGACCGGAAGCGGTAAGTCTCTCTGCTACCAGCTTCCGGCCATGATCCTCGAAGGCGTCACGCTCGTCGTCTCGCCGTTGATTGCGCTGATGAAGGATCAGGTCGACGCGCTCCAGGCACGCGGCCTTCCCGCCACCTTCATCAACAGTTCGCTTTCCGAAACGGAGCAACGCGCCCGCATCGACTCGCTGCGACGGCGCGCCCACAAGCTTGTCTACATTGCGCCAGAAAGATTTCGCAGCGGCAGATTCAGTTCGGCGGTACAGTCGATTCCGGTCTCTTTGTTCGCGGTGGATGAAGCGCATTGCATTTCGATGTGGGGTCATGATTTCAGGCCCGACTATCTGCGTCTCAAGCACGTCATCCGCTCGCTCGGGCGCATTCAAACCGTCGCGCTCACAGCGACCGCGACGCCGTACGTCCGCTCCGACATCATCCAACAGCTCGGTCTCACGCAACCTCAGACGTTCGTCAGCGGGTTCGATCGTCCAAACCTCTCGATCGAGGTAGTCCACACCGAAAAGGAGAAGGAGAAGATCAGCCGCATCCGTCACCTCGCGAAGAAGTCGAACGGCTCCGGCATCGTCTACGCCTCGACTCGCAAAGCAGTCGAACAAGTCGGACGCGAACTGAAGACCGCAGGTCTCACGGTTTCGACTTACCACGCGGGGATGAGCGACGGCGTGCGCGTCAAAGCTCAGGAAGACTTCATGAGCGGCCGTACGCAGATGATCGTCGCGACGAACGCTTTCGGGATGGGCATCGACAAACCCGACATTCGCTTCGTGGCCCATTACCAGATTCCCGGATCGATCGAGGCTTACTACCAGGAGATCGGGCGCGCCGGACGCGACGGCCTGCCGTCGACCTGCGTGTTGCTATTCAACTACGCGGACAAGAACACGCACGACTTCTTTATCGAAGGTTCGTATCCCGACATCAGCACCGTCAAGAACGTCTATGACGTGCTTCTGAGACGCGGCGACAAACGAATCGAGCTGACTGCGGCGCAGATCGGCAAGCTGAGCGGCGAGAAGAACGAGATGGCGGTGCAGTCGGCGCTTTACATGCTGGAACGCGCCGGACACATCTCGCGAGAAGCACCGGTCGCCCGAGGACTACGCACTCCGCGCGCAATCGTGATGCTTGATAACGCTCCTCTCCGCGTCGATGCCAGGCAAATCGCCGGACGCGCGGATCTCGAACGTCGCAAGCTCCGCGAACTGATCAATCTGTGTTACACCGATTACTGTTACCGAGCACACATCCTCAACTACTTCGGCGACCGCAATCACGATCGCCAGTGCGGCACATGCGGCAACTGCCAACCCAAAACTGTAGCGCCTCCTCTTGAACCAGAAGTGGAGGACGCGCCAGTCATAATCAACTCCGACCCGCGTCCATTAACTGAAGAAGAACTGCTGCGGGTGCGTAAAATTCTGGCCTGCGCTAAGCGAATGAATGGACGCTTCGGTAAGAAGCTGCTAACCGCAACGTTGCGCGGTTCGGCCGCGAAGCAGGTGATGAAAGCGAACCTCAACGAGCTTTCAACCTACGGTCTGCTGAAAGACATGGCGCAGGAAGAGCTCGAACTTTACGTGGATACGCTGATTTCGGCGCGCTGTTTGAAGGTCAAACCGGGCGCTTACCCGACTGTTTCGACCACGGATCTTGGGGATCGCGTTATGCGCGAACAGGAGAGTATTGAATTGGCGCTTCCCTGAAATAAACCTTACTTGATCACACCCTGAAGCGGGCTCGACGCATTCGCATACAAGCGCTTCGACATGCGACCGGCCAAATAAGCGAGCCGTCCTGCTTCAATCGCCAGCTTCATCGCCGTTCCCATCTTCGCGGGGTCTATAGCCTCCGCGATCGCGGTGTTCATCAACACGCCATCGGCGCCAAGCTCCATCGCGATCGCTGCGTCACTCGCCGTTCCGACACCCGCGTCGACGATGATCGTCGCGTCAGGAAGTTGCTCGCGCATGATGCGCAGGTTTGCCGGGTTCTGCACGCCCATGCCGGAACCGATCGGCGCAGCCAGCGGCATGATCGCGGCACAGCCCGCGTCCAGCAGTTTCTTCGCCATGATTAAATCGTCGTTGAAGTAGGGCAACACGACGAAACCTTCCTTGACGAGAGTTCGTGCGGCTTCGAGTGTCTGCTCGTTGTCGGGAAACAACGTCGTCTGATCGCCGATCACTTCGAGTTTCACGAGATCGGTTTCGAGCGCCTCGCGAGCCAGGCGGGCCGTGCGCACGGCGTCCTCTGCCGTGTAGCAACCGGCGGTGTTTGGAAGAATCTGCAACGCGGGATCGAGATGATCGAGAAACGACTCGCTGCTGCGGTCGAGCGGCACGCGTCTGACGGCCACGGTCACCATCTCCGCTCCGGAAGCCGCGTGCGCCGCGCGCATCTCATCGAAGCTGCGATACTTCCCGGTGCCGATAATCAGACGCGAGGTAAACGCGCGTCCGCCGATGATCAGACCTTCGTCCGAAACCTTCTGTGTGATTGCTGTCGACATGCTTGAAACTTTACACGGATTTAGCTTCCACCACCAACGAAGTGGACGATCTCGATCCGGTCTTCGTCGTTGAGCGTCGTGGCGGGCCAGTCGTTGCGGCGCACGACGGTGCGATTCAGTTCAATGGCGATTCTAGCGGGCGGCAGGTCCAGTTCGGTGACTAACTCGGCGAGAGTGAGCGGAGGGTTGAGTTCGCGGGGTTCGCCGTTTACGTAAACGCGCAACTTCTGAAAGCCTCAATCGGCGGGATGGATAACGCGGCGCAGTTCCGCTGCCTGGTCCTTGACGACGACGCGCACCAGCACCGCCGCGCGCCCGGACGTGAACTCGGGAATCTGAGTCGCGACAGTGGCCACGCCGTCGCTTTCGGTTTTCACCGAATAGATCAAAGGACGGAAAGTCGTGCCGAGGATCTTGATCGACACGGCCGCGCCGGCCAGCGGGTTCTCTTCGCCGCCGAAGCGGCTAGTAATAAGGACGCGCAACACGTAGTCGTTGCCTGAATAGAATTCTTCGTCGTCGAGCAGACTAATGGCCAGACCATCCGGCAGGACTTCCTCTGGTTCTTCAACTTCCGGTTCGTCCTCGGCGACAGGCTCGTCGTACTCCGCTTCGACGGCGACCTCTTCCCCTTCCTCTTTCGGAGGCGGAGGCGCCCATTGTTGAGTCAACGGACCGTATTCGATCTCGAACGGCTCTTCGATCGTCGCGGGAGGCGCGGCCTCGACCTCCTCTGCGGCGGCAGCAGATGGTTGTATCGCCGCGGGCGTTTTGCCGCGGCCACTCATGTTCTTCAGATCGTTGATGCGGCCGGAGTGAATGGCGGCGCAGATCAGTTTGTGCTGGCGTTTGAGCCGTTCCGCGAGGGCTTCGTCGCTGAATCCTTCGGCGATCAGGTCGTCGTAAGGAGCCCGTTTGCTGGCCAGGATCGTGCCGCCGGTATAGACGAGTGAGAGGATGATGGGCGAGTCGAGGCCCTTGTCCTCGGTCTGGACGTGATAGACAACCCCGTCATGTTCGATGTCAGTGTTGAATCCGGTAATCACAGGCTCAGGGACTCTCGCCGCGCGAAGGCCGCTCGTCGGCGGCTTTTCCTGAACGGTAACACAAGCATTTTTTCACGGTCAATCAGCATTTTTAGTGCGGAATTTTGGCGGAGGAACGTTGCTTGACACCCTTGATCAGTTCGACTAGCATCACGCTTGTACAATGATTCTCAATCTCGCGATCGAGTGGCAGTGGCCGCGCAGGATTGGTTTTCGATCGAAATCAATCTCCGGCAGGAGGGAGTCTGCCTGAGATGACGTTTCGGCTTTACGACTATTTGCCGATCCTTTTGATGTTCGTGGTCGCCGGCGGCTTCGCGGTAGGCAACGTCCTTCTCTCTCAATTCGTCGGACAACGGAAGCGAACAAGAACGAAGCTGATGCCTTACGAGTGCGGCAAGGATCCGGTGGGGTCCGCTCGCGAGCGCTTCTCGGTGAAGTTCTATCTGATCGCGATGATCTTCATCTTGTTCGATATCGAGGTGATTTTCCTCGTACCGTGGGCGGCTGTGTTCAAGGCGCTGGCTGCGCAAGGGCCCGCGATGCGTTGGTTTGTGTATCTGGAAATGATGGTGTTTGTTGGACTGCTGCTGGTTGGTTACATCTACGTCGTCAAGAAGGGCGCGTTTGATTGGAGCGAAAAGGCGCGCCGTGAAGCAGAAGCCGAAGCACGCGCGCTGCATGAGCTTGAAGACCGGCAGCTCCGCGAGCGAAGGCCGGCGGCTTAAGGGCCTTGGGTCTTAGGTCTTGGGCCTTGGGTTAGACAAAGACCAAAGACCCAAAACCAAAGGCCAAGAACAGGTAGTTTTGTATGGGACTGGAAAACGTAATTGCTGAAGCTTTGCCGGAAGTGCTGACCACGCGGCTCGACTCGTTGATCAACTGGGCGCGCAAATCATCGCTGTGGCCCGCGACGTTCGGACTTGCCTGCTGCGCAATCGAGATGATGAACGCGACGTCATCGCGAAACGATCTCGCACGGTTCGGTTCGGAAGTGTTTCGCGCCAGCCCGCGCCAGGCAGACGTGATGATCGTCTCCGGACGCGTGTCGCGCAAGATGGCGCCGGTGTTGCGACGAATTTACGATCAGATGCCGGAGCCGAAGTGGGTGATTTCGATGGGCGCGTGCGCGACGTCCGGCGGCGTGTTTGATAACTACGCGATCGTTCAAGGCGTGGACAAGATCGTTCCCGTCGACGTCTACATTCCCGGTTGTCCTCCGCGGCCGGAAATGCTGATCCACGCAGTGATGATGTTGCAGGACAAAGTGATGAAGGAGAGCGTACGCGATCGACGCGACGTTCCCGAGGCTGAAGCACGCGAAGCAGTCGTGCCCGGCACGTTACCGGTCACAGACGGCTCGACGGCGCGCCAAAATACTTTGCCGGAGTCGAGACCATATACGATCGCATCGAGACACGAGCGGCGGCGATCTTCGTAACACGGATCTCCAGGGGATGACTGAAGAGACTTCAACAGAAGCCCAAGCGCCGTCACCCATCGTGGCGGCGTTACAGCGTGAACATCCGTTGTGGGTGGGCGAAGTGATCTCTGCCTTCGGCGAGATCACGATCGTCGTCCCGCGCGAGCACCTTGTCGCTGCGTGTTCGTTTCTGAAGACGTCGCCGGATACGCGCTTCGATTTTCTCTCGGACATTTGCGGCGCCGATCGCGGTACTGAAGAAGAGCCGCGCTTCGAAGTCAACTATCACCTCTTCTCGACGACGAAGCACCACCGGCTGCGATTGAAAGTTTTGCTGAACGAAGAGGACGCGCACGTGCCGACCGTCACCGGTGTTTGGAAGACGGCTAATTGGCACGAGCGCGAGACGTTCGATCTGTTTGGCGTCGTGTTCGACGGCCATCCTGATCTGCGTCGCATTCTGTTGCCGGACGATTGGCAGGGACACGCGTTGCGCAAGGATTTTCCGTTGCGCGGTTATGAACCGTACAGCTTGAAATGAGGGTCTTAGGTCTTGGCTTTTGGTCTTTGTATGAAAGACCTAAGACCAAAAACCCAAGACCAAAAAGAAGATGAGCTCCGCAACTATTCCGCCGCAATTCGAGATCGTCGATCAGCCGCTCGACACGCAGATGACGATCTCGATGGGACCACAGCACCCGTCAACGCACGGCGTGTTGCGCCTCGAGCTGGTGCTCGACGGCGAGATGGTCCTGAAGGCAACGCCCGATATCGGTTATCTCCACACCGGCATGGAGAAGCTGTTCGAGTACAAGAAATACCAGCAGGGAATCGTGATCACCGACCGGATGGACTATCTCAATCCGCTCGGCAACAACCTCGCCTACGTGATGGCGGCGGAGAAACTGCTCGGCCTCGAAATCCCGGAACGCGCGCAAACGATTCGCGTCCTGATGTGCGAGCTACAGCGCATCGCTTCGCACCTCGTCTGGCTCGGCACGCACGCCCTGGACATCGGCGCGATGACAGTCTTTTTCTACTGCTTCCGCGAGCGGGAAAAGATCCTGAACCTGATCGAAGCAGCCTCTGGCGGACGTCTGACGCCGTCTTATTTCCGCATCGGCGGACTGATGATGGACCTTCCGGCAGGCTTTGAGAATCGCTGCAAACAGTTTCTCAACGGCTTTCCGCCTTCGCTCAAGGAGTTTCACACGTTGCTCACCGGCAACAGGATCTTCCAACGAAGAACGCAGGGCATCGGGCGTATCTCCGCGGAAGACGCGATCGATTGGGGCCTTTCCGGACCGTGCTTGCGTGGCAGCGGCGTCAATCTCGACATCCGTCGCGCCAATCCCTACACCGGCTACGAGAATTACGACTTCGAAGTGCCCACTGAACCTGACGGCGACGTGTGGTCGCGCTACATGGTCCGCATGCGCGAGATGAAGGAGTCGCACAAGATCGCGGTGCAGGCGCTGTCGCGTTTGAAGCCTGGGCCGGTGAAAGCAGATGCGCCGAAGGTCGTGCTGCCCGATCGTGAAGCGATGAAGAGCCACATGGACGCGCTGATTCATCACTTCCTGATCATCGCCGAAGGCTTCGACGTTCCGGCGGGCGAGGTCTATCACCCGATCGAAGCTTCGAAGGGCGAGTTGGGTGTTTACATGAAATCCGACGGCGGCCCGCGCCCGAGCCGCGTGCACGTTCGTGGGCCGAGCTTTGTGAACTTGTCGGCGCTGCCGGTCATGTCTGAAGGCGAGATGGTCGCAGACGTCGTCGCGATCATTGGTTCGCTCGATATCGTGTTGGGAGAGATTGATAGATAGTCAGTGGTCAGTGGTCAGTGGTGAGTGGTCAGTGGTTGGTACGCTAAATCGCAGAACAACGGACTACTGACAACTGACCACTGACAATCAAAAATGAGCGCACAGCTTACACACATCCAACCCCTTTCCCAGCCTGTCGATCTCGCGGTCGAGCCGGCGACGTTCTCGCCGGAAGTCGAGGCGGAGATCGATCGGCACCTGGCGAAGTATCCGGTTGCGCGTTCGGCGATTCTGCCGTTGATGTTCATCGTCCAGCGCGAGCGCGGCTATCTCGATCCGCCGGGCGTGTTGTATCTCGCGCGTCGTCTGGCGCTGCGCGTCACGGACATCTGGGAAGTCGCGACCTTCTACTCGATGATCCATACGACGGCGATCGGCAAGTATCACATTCAGGTCTGCCGCACGTTGTCGTGCAAGATCATGGGCGCGGGAAAAGTCACCGAGCACTGTGCGAACAAACTCGGCATCAAGCCCGGCGAGACGACGGCTGACGGACGCTTTACGTTGTCGGAAGTCGAGTGTCTCGGCTCGTGCGGCACGGCGCCGATGATGCAAATCAATTTCGACTATCACGAAAACCTGACGCCGGAGAAGATCGATCAGGTGTTGGACGCGCTGCCCTAGACATTTATGCGTATCGAAGCAATCGGTTGTGAGCCACTTCAACTGCGCCGAGTTCATCTCGAGAACTCGCGCAGCATCGACGTCTATCGCGCCAACGGCGGTTACGAGGCGATCAAGAAGGTGCTCGACGGCATGTCGCCCGACGACGTGATCAACGAAATGAAGAAGTCGGCGCTTCGAGGCCGCGGCGGTGCGGGTTTTCCGACGGGCATGAAGTGGAGTTTCGTGCCAAAAGATTCGCCGAAGCCGAAATACGTCGTCTGCAACGCCGACGAATCCGAGCCGGGCACGTTCAAGGATCGCTACCTGATGGAACGCGATCCGCACATGCTGATCGAAGGCATGCTGATCGCGGCGTACGCGCTCGGCGCGAGGACGAACTACATCTACACGCGTGGCGAGTACCGCTATCTGATCGACATCATGGACGTGGCGCTCGAAGAAGCGCGCGCCGCCGGACTCGTCGGCGAGAAAATACTCGGCACCAACTTCGCCTGCGATATCCACACGCACACCGGCGCCGGAGCTTACATCTGTGGCGAAGAGACCGCGCTGCTCAGTTCGCTCGAAGGACTGCGCGGCCATCCGCGGATGAAGCCGCCCTTCCCTGCCGTGTCCGGTTTGTACGCGTGCCCGACCGTCGTCAACAACGTCGAAACGCTGACGGCCGTGCCCGACATCATCAAGATGGGCGGCGAGGCTTATCAAAAGCTCGGAACGGAAAAGAGCGGCGGCACGAAGCTGTGGTCCGTCTCCGGACACGTCAACCAGCCCGGCGTTTATGAACTGCCGATGGGCTACGACGACATGGAAAAGTTCATCATGGAAGACTGCGGTGGGATGCTCGGCGGCAAGAAGTTGAAAGCCTGCATCCCCGGCGGCTCTTCGGTCTACATCATGCGCGCCGATCAGATCATCGGCAAAGACGTGCGCATGGACTATGAAGGGCTGGTGGCCGCGGGTTCGAGCGTCGGCTCCGGCGGCTTCATCGTCATGGATGAAACTGTCGACGTCTTCGAGTCGACCAAGAACCTGACCGAGTTTTACAAACACGAATCGTGCGGCTGGTGTACACCTTGTCGCGAAGGAACCGATTGGCTGGTGAAGGTCTTCAAACGCATCGACAAAGGCGGCGGACGTCCCGACGATGCGCAACTGATGCTCGACCTTTGCGACAACATCGAAGGAAAGTCGTTCTGCCCGTTGGGCGACGCGGCGTCGTGGCCCATCCAGTCAGCCATCAAGCGGTTCCCCGAAGACTTCGCCCGCAGACTGAATAGAAATGGCGACTGAGTTAGTAAAAGTCACAATCAACGGACAGCTATTTGAAGTTCCCAAAGGTGCGCGTCTCATCGACGTGTGCCGCGAAAAAGGGTTCGACATTCCTTCGTTCTGTTACTACGCCGACCTCGCGTTGCAGGCTTCGTGTCGCATGTGCCTCGTGCGCATCGAAAAGATGCCGAAGCTACAGACGTCATGCACCATCACCTGCACGGACGGCATGATTGTCACCACGCAAAGCGAGGAGATCGAGAAGGCCCAGCGCGGCATGAACGAGTTTCTGCTGGCGAACCATCCGCTCGATTGTCCCGTGTGCGACCGCGGCGGCGAGTGCGAGCTCCAGGAGATGACGTTCGACTGGGGCGGACTCGAAGAACGATTCACCGAAGATAAAAACTATTACGCCGAGAAGTATCTGTCGCCGATGGTGGCGAACGATTCGCAGCGCTGCATTCTCTGCAAACGCTGCACGCGGGTTTGCGACGAGTGGATGGGCGAGGAAGCGATCGAAGCGGGCGGGCGCGGCGCGCACACCGTCATCGGCACGTATCTTGGCTGGCTCGATTGTTCGCAGTGCGGCAACTGCATCGAGGTCTGCCCGACCGGAACTCTGCTCGACGCCACTTATCGACACCAGACGCGCCCGTGGGAGTTGGCCCAAACAATCTCGACTTGCAACTTCTGTTCGGACGGTTGCCAGATGTCGCTGGGTTCGCGCGGCGGTGAGCTGATGCGCGTCGTCGCTCGCGATCGTTACGTGAACGGCATCAACGGCGAGTTTCTGTGCGTCAAGGGCCGGTTTGCGCATCCGTTCGTCGGACACGAAGCGCGGATTCGCACGCCGATGATCCGCTACAAGAAAGGCGGCAAGCTCATTCCCGCGACGTGGGATGAAGCGATTCGCCACGTCGCCGAGCGGCTCGACAGTGTTGCCAACGAACATGGACGAAACTCGATCGGCGTCGTCGGCAGTCCGCGTTTGACGAACGAAGCGCTGCACGTGCTGCACAAGTTCGCAACTGAGCTGGTCGGTACTGACCACTACACCGCGACTGACGCGTTTAGTTTGAAGACGTTCTTCGAAAATCTCGGCGGGCCGCTCGCGACGCATCGTGACATCAGGTATGCAAAGACGATTCTGCTGATTGGCGGCGAGCCGGAAGAGTTGCAGCCGCTGACGGGCAAACAGATCCGGCAGGCGGTTCGAAACGGCGGCGCGAAATTGATCATCGCGAACTCCGTGCGGATTCGTCTGGTCGAACAAGCGGCTGCATTCCTGCACATCAGACCGGGAACAGAAGACGCAATCGCTCTCGCATTCGCTGATTCATCGAGTGACACATTGGCCGCGAAAAAGGCCGGCATTGAGACGAGCGAGTTCGACGCCGCGCGTAAGATCATTGGTGACACGCAGGGTGACGTTGTCGTGATGTTTGGCGGCGAGCTTAGCCGTGAAGCGCAGGCGCTCGTGGGCCAACTCTCACACTCGTTCTCTGCTGAAGGACGGCGCGTGCTGTTTCATCCGCTGCCGTTATTCAACAACAGCATCGGCGCGCACGACATGGGCATGCTCGACGGCGCGATGACGCCGTCAGAAATGCTCGCCGCGTCGGGCGACGCGATCCGCGCGATGTACGTCGCCGGCAGCTTCCTGCCGCAACACCTGGACGCAGCCGAAGACGCACTTTCGAAACTCGACTTCCTCGTCGTCCAGGAATTATTCGAGACTGAAACGACTGCGCATGCGGACGTCGTTCTGCCCGCTGCTTCCTACGCCGAACAGGATGGCACGTTCACGAACAACGACGGGCTGGTCCAACGCGTGCGGCAGTCGATCTATCCGCTGCACCAGGCCAAGCCTGACTGGATAATCGTGGCGCAGCTCGCCAAAGAGCTCGGCATGGATTTCGGATACGAGATGTCCGCCAGCGCAGTGTTTCGCGGCATCGCGGAACGGGTCCAGGCGTACACCGGCTTGCGCTATCCAGTATTGAAGGATGAATCGAGACCGATCCAGGCGAGGCACAACGTCGTCGAAACCGACGTGAGTGAAGCGATGACCACGGTTCGCGCTGCTGTTGAAGCGCTTCCTGACGACGGCGCCAAACTGCTTGGCACGCCCGAGGTCGGACACGAGCTGTTCAAGATCGGAACTCTGACGGACAAGGTGGCGCAGTTTCACCTGCTGGCAAACGGCAACCCGCGGCCCGAGACGACGGCGATCTCTCCGCTTTATCAGATCGCGGGCGTTCCGCGATAGCAAATGGATCAACAGATCGCTCTCGACATCGTACTCAAGCTCGCAGCCATCACCGTGGCTTTCACCGTGGTGCTTCTGATCGTCGCTTACACGGTGTTGGCGGAGCGCCGCGTGCTCGGGTTCATCCAGGGACGGCTCGGTCCGAACCGCGTCGGCTACGGCGGCGTGCTGCAACCCTTCGCCGACCTGCTGAAGTTCATCCTCAAGGAAGACATCGTTCCCGATAAATCGACGCGCTTCATCTACTTTCTCGCGCCCGTGATCGCGACGATGGCTGCGTTGATGACGATGATCGTTTACCCGTTCGGGCCCGAGGTGCGAATTCCCTTCACCGACATCGTGATTCCGCTGACGATTACTCGACTGGACATCGGATTGCTCTACGTGCTTGGCGTCACGTCGGTCGGCGTCTACGGGATCATGCTCGCGGGATGGTCGTCGAATAACAAGTACAGTTTGATGGGCGGGCTGCGTTCGTCGGCGCAGATGATCTCGTACGAGCTTGCGCTCGGTCTGAGTCTCATCGGCGTCGTACTGCTCGCCGGAACGTTGGACCTGGGACAGATCGTCGAGATGCAGTCGGGTTGGCACGGCGCACGCTGGTTCATACTCTTTCAGCCGCTCGGGTTTGTGATCTACATGATCGCGGCGATTGCGGAGACGAACCGCGTCCCGTTCGATCTTCCCGAAGCAGAGACGGAGCTGGTCGCGGGTTTTCACACCGAGTACAGCGCGATGAAGTTTGCGCTTTTCTTTCTCGCCGAGTACATCAACATGTTCACCGTTTCGATGCTGGCGACGACGTTGTTTCTCGGCGGCTGGAATTTCCCGGGTTTGGATCTAGTCCTGGCGCGCGGGACTTTTCTGTTTGGGCTGCTGAGCGCGGTGGCCTTCTTAGCGAAAGTCATCTTCTTCCTGTTTCTTTACATCTGGCTGCGCGGGACGCTGCCGCGGTTCCGCTTCGATCAATTGATGAACTTTGGTTGGAAGATTCTGTTGCCGTTGGCGTTGTTGAGCATTTTCATCACGGCAACGCTGATCTTTCTGTTTCCGAATTTGTGATGCTGGTTCTTTTATTCATCTTGTTTGCCGGGATGGCGATTGGCTGCGCGCTGGCGGTCGTCGCGCAGCGTAACCCGCTTTACAGCGCGATTTCGCTCATCGGCGTTTTCATCTCGCTGGCGTGTCTGTACGTGATGCTGGCGGCGCCATTCATCGCCGCCGTGCAGGTGATCGTTTACGCCGGCGCGATCATGGTGCTGGTCGTGTTCGTGATCATGCTGCTCAACGTCGAGGAGGAGGCGCACCGGCGGACGCGGCTCAAGTTCCTCGTGCCGGTGGCGGTGACGCTCGCGGCGGTGCTGATCGCGGAGGTCGCCTTTATTCTCGTGTCGGTGCAGGAGCCGCGCATCACGCCCGCGTCGAGCAACGTGAACGTCGGACTGACGCAGTCGATCGGTTCAGCACTGTTCACGCGCTACCTGCTGCCGTTCGAGATAACTTCGATTTTGCTGTTGATGGCCATTGTCGGCGCGATGACGCTTGCGCGTCGCGGCGGGCTGATTTCGCGCAACGACCCGACGAGGCGAGACTAACGTTATGGAACCACAACTGTCATGGTATCTCGCGCTTTCCGCCGTGCTGTTCACCATCGGTGTGACCGGCGTGATCATCAAGCGCAACGTGATCGCGATGTTTATGTGCATTGAGCTGATGCTCAACGCCGTGAACCTTACGTTCGTCGCTTTTGCGAGTTTCTTTCAAGACGTCACGGGACAGCTTTTCGTCTTCATCGTGATGACGGTCGCCGCCGCTGAAGCCGCGGTCGGCTTGGGAATCATCATCGCGATCTTTCGCAACCGCGAGTCGCTGGACGTCGATGACGCAAGCATTTTGAAGCTTTAGTGTTTGGTCTTTGGTCTTAGGTCTTTGGTCTTGAAGCAGCGTGCAAAGACCTAAGACCCAAGACCAATAGCAATATGGAAACGAATCTCCTCAGCTTGATCATCTTCGCGCCGCTGGCGGGCGCTGTAATCAACTGGTTCGTCGGACGCCGCGTCCGCAACGAACGGTTCATCGGCATCGTCGCCTGCTCGGCCGTGGCGATCTCGACACTAGTCGCGTTCTATCTCGCGTTTAAACCAAACGGCGCGCTCCGCAGCGAAGAACCTCTGCTCGATCACATCTGGACCTGGTTGCAGGTCGGCACGTTGCACGCTGACTTCGCGCTCGGGATGGACCGACTCAGCGGCACATACGCGCTCTTCGTCACTTTCGTCGGGTTCCTGATTCACGTCTTCGCCGTCGGCTACATGCACGGCGACAGCGGGTTCTATCGCTTCTTCGCGTACCTGAACCTGTTCATGTTCGCCATGCTAACGCTCGTGCTCGCCGACAACTTCGTGCTGATGTTTGTCGGGTGGGAAGGCGTCGGTCTCTGTTCGTACCTGCTCATCGGCTACTACTTCGACAAGAAAGAAGCGGGCGACGCGGCGAAGAAAGCGTTCATCACGAACCGCATCGGCGACTGGGGTTTCATACTCGGCGTGATGCTGACGTTCTTCGTCACGGGCTCCGTCAGCTTCTTTGCGAATCCCGCGGCAGGTGAAGCCGCGCAGACAGCGCTGTCGTTCTTCCACAATCGGCCCGTTGAGCCTTTTACGCTCGGCGTGATCACCGCCGGCGGCGCGACTTCGATTGCGCTGCTGCTCTTCATCGGCGCGGCCGGAAAGAGCGCGCAGATTCCGCTCTACGTCTGGCTGCCGGACGCGATGGCCGGACCGACGCCAGTCTCGGCGCTGATTCACGCCGCGACGATGGTGACTGCCGGCGTGTACATGATCGTGCGCTGTTCGGAGATCTTCATTCATGCGCCGACGGCGATGTTCGTCGTCGCCATCGTCGGCGCAGTAACGGCGCTATTTGCTGCAACTATTGGCCTGGCGCAGAACGACATCAAGAAAGTGCTCGCCTACTCGACCGTCTCGCAGCTTGGTTACATGTTTCTTGCTTGCGGCGTCGGCGCGTTTGTGGCCGCAATCTTTCACGTCATCACGCACGCGTTCTTCAAAGCGTTGTTGTTCCTCGGCTCTGGCTCGGTGATTCACGGCATGCACCACGAGCAGGACATGCGGCGGATGGGCGGGCTGAAGAAGTACATGCCGATCACGTTTGCGACGATGTTGGCGGGCTGGTTGGCCATCTGCGGTATCCCCATCTTTGCCGGGTTCTTTTCGAAAGACGAGATACTTTGGAAGACGTGGAGCGCGACGGGCATCGGACCGTATAGCAAGCTGCTGTGGGCCATTGGGGCCGTCACGGCGCTGCTTACGGCGATCTATATGACGCGCATGATGGTGATGACCTTCTGGAGTAACGAACGTTTCGACAAGTCGCATCACCATCCACACGAATCGCCGAAGACGATGACGATCCCGCTTATTATTCTTGCGATTCTGTCAACCATCGGCGGTTTTATCGGTATTCCTCATGTGTTCGGCGCCGTGTTTCCGAACGTGATCGAACACACTTTAGAACCTGTCATTGCACAAGCGCCTATCGTCGCAGAGCACGCGGAGATGAGCGGCGAAATACTTTTAATGGTGGTCTCCGTGGTGATTGCCGTAATCGGAATAGGAATCGGCTGGATGGTGTTCAAGAAACGTCCAACGCTCGCCATGCCGCGAATACTCGAGAATAAGTACTACGTCGACGAGATCTACGACGCCGCCCTTATTCAACCCATCGTCGCGGGCTCGCGCGAAGGGCTCTGGAAAATATTCGATATCGGAGTCATCGACGGAATACTCCATTCAATCGGACAGGCCGTAACCGAACTAGGAAGACTGGGACGCTACCTGCAAGCCGGATTTGTGCGCGGTTACGCCGCCATCATTCTCCTCGGCGCGCTGATCTTAATCGGCCTGTTTGCGTATATGGGTTTTCCGAGGCTGTAACTGATGCCGCATTTACTGACAGTCCTGATTCTGTTGCCCGTCGCCGGCGCGCTAATCGCGGTCGTTTACAGTCTTCTCGGCCGCGGACGCGAAGAGCATCACAAGTGGATCGCGCTCGCGACGACGACAGTCACGTTCCTCGTATCGCTCCTCTTGTTGCGCGGCGTGGGCCTCGGCCCGGAATTTCGTTTCGAAGACAACGTGAGTTGGATCGGCTCGATCGGCGCTCGTTATCACGTCGGCGTCGACGGCATCAGTCTATGGCTCGTTTTATTAACCACGCTGCTGGTGCCTATCGCAGTGCTTTCGAGCTGGACCGCGATTCACAAACGACAGCTCTCGTACTACGTCTTCCTGCTGATTCTCGAATCAGCCATGATCGGCGTCTTCGTTTCGCTCGACTTGCTGCTCTTCTACCTGTTCTTCGAAGCCTCGCTTGTTCCAATGTTCTTCCTGATCGGAATCTGGGGCGGTCAGCGGCGCGTCTACGCGGCGATCAAGTTCTTCATCTACACGGCCGTCGGCAGCTTGTTGATGCTCGTCGGCATCATCGCGCTCTACTTCATCTATCACACATTTGATTATCCAGCGCTGTTGCAGGCCATTGCGGGGAGCCCGTTGGCGCCGCAAGCCGAAACCATACTGTTCTGGGCCTTTGCGATCGCGTTCTTTATCAAGGTCCCATTGTTTCCGCTCCACACCTGGCTTCCGGATGCGCATACCGAAGCACCCACTGCCGGATCCGTGATCCTCGCAGGCGTGTTACTGAAGATGGGAACTTACGGGTTGCTGCGGTTCAATTTGGGCCTGTTTTCGAACGCCGCGCGAACCTGGGCGAGCCTCATAATCGTGCTTGCGATAATCGGAATCATCTACGGCGCGCTCGTCGCGATGGTCCAGCCGGACGTGAAACGCCTCGTCGCGTACTCGTCCGTCAGCCACATGGGGTTTGTCGTGCTCGGACTGTTCTCTTTCACCGAGCTCGGGATGCAGGGCGCGCTCTACCAAATGTTGAATCACGGTGTTTCAACCGGCGCGTTGTTCCTCTTCGTCGGTTTCATTTACGAGCGACGCCACACGCGCATGATCAGCGACTTCGGCGGCCTCGCGAATCCGATGCCGTGGTTCGCGACGCTATTCGTCATCGCCTCGCTCTCGTCGATTGGTCTGCCGTTTCTGAACGGGTTCGTCGGCGAGTTTTTGATCCTGACCGGAACGTGGACGACGTCCGCTATCGGGCACTCGTGGATCGCTACGATGTTCGCCGGAACGGGCGTTATCTGGGCGGCGGTTTACATGCTTTGGATGTTGCAGCGAGTGCTGTTCGGCCCGACGACCAATCCGGAAAACGCCGCACTCAGCGACCTGAACAGGCGCGAGCTCGGACTGCTCTTGCCGCTGCTGGCGTTGATGCTTTTCATGGGCGTTTATCCGCGCGTGTTTCTCGATCGTTCGAAGCCGAGCGTCGAAACGATTCGAGCCAAGGTCATCCAAAACGAGAAGGGCGGCACCTTCACTACGCAAAACCTTAAAGCTGAATGAACCTGTTACTCGCGCAATCAACGATGCCCGTCATCAAGTGGGCCCTAATCGCACCGGAAGTAATCGTCTGTGTCGTGGCGGTGCTCGTCATGCTCGTCGACGCGTTCGCGCGTCCGACGCAACGATGGATCACTGGTAGCATCTCATTGGCAGGGCTCGTCGTTGCCGCCGCCGCGACGATTTGGCTCTGGGCATCCGGCACGGCTTCGTTCGATGCGTTCAACAACATGATCGTGCTCGACGAGCTGCGGCTGGGCTTCACGCTGATCTTTCTGCTCGTCTCATTTCTCACGCTACTGATCTCGACCGTTTGGGTCGAGGGTGAACAACTCCCGGCTGGCGAGTTTCACTCGCTGCTGTTGTTTGCGACTGCCGGCATGATGTTGATGGCCTCGGGCAACGACCTCGTCATCGTTTTTCTCGGTCTCGAAATACTGTCGATCGCGACCTACGTGATGGCCGGTTTCCGGCGCACCGACGTGCGTTCGAACGAGTCGTCGTTGAAATACTTCATCCTCGGTTCGTTCTCCTCGGCGTTCCTGCTTTACGGTATTGCCCTCGTCTACGGTGCGACTTCGAGTGTCGAACCTGGGCCGGGCGGAACTCTCAGCCTTGCGGGGACGACCAACATCGCAGAGATCGCCGGCCGCATCAACGATGCGCAGTATCCGGCACTGCTCTTCGCGGGCGTGGCGATGATGCTCGTCGGTTTTGGATTCAAGATCGCCACTGCGCCCTTTCATATCTGGACACCTGACGTTTACGAAGGCGCGCCAACTCCGGTGACGGCTTTCATGGCTGCCGGCCCGAAAGCCGCCGGCTTTGCCTCGTTCATTCGCGTGTTTGTTTTTGGTCTGCCGATAGTCGTCTCGGCGTCGAGCGTGGCGGGCGTGAACCTCCATCGCGCATGGATGGGCGCGCTGATCGTCATGGCGATCCTCACGATGACGCTCGGCAACGTCGTCGCCATCGTCCAAAACAACGTGAAGCGCATGCTCGCCTATTCGTCGATCGCGCACGCCGGATACGCGCTGGTCGGCTGCATCGCCGCCGGAGCGGCTAACGACATCACCGCGCGCAACGCTGCGATCACAGCCGTGATGTTCTACCTGCTGACTTACGCGGTGATGAACATCGGCGCCTTTGCAGTCGTGCAGTTAATCGCGCGCAGCGGCGACCGCCGCACGTCCATTGAAGATTACAGCGGCATCGGCTTCGAATCGCCCGTGCTGGCGTTCGCTCTGAGTCTTTTCATGCTGAGTCTGCTCGGCATGCCGCTGACCGCGGGGTTCATGGGCAAGGTCATGGTGTTCGGCGCGGCTATCGATCAGGGTTACTACGCTCTGGTGGTGCTCGGCGTGCTCAACACGGCCATTTCAGCCTACTACTACCTGCGGCTCATTATCGTCATGTTCTTCGGTGATCGCACGACGGCGTGGCAGGCGCCGAGAATTCCCGCGAGTGTCGCGGTGGCGCTGGCGCTCACGATTCTCGGTGTGCTTTATCTCGGCATCTTTCCAGGCCGCGTCATCAACGGCTTGCAGACCAAGATCGACACTCAGTGGTTTACTAAGCGCTTTACTAATCAATAGTGACTGCCGAAAGTTGCGTCCAGCAGATCCAGGCGAAACTCGGTGAAACGTGGTTGCCGCGAATCTATCGCGAGCGAATACTGCGGTTGCGCACGCGTTCTTACCACTTTGAAACGGCGAACCCAAAAGCTCGGATTGATATCCAGCACACGCTCCTGGGCGTCGAGCTCAAAATCGGACGCCGGCGACTGTTGTGTCCTGATTTGGCGACCGCCCGATATCTTTCGGTGTTCGCGCGCGTGGGCGTCACCGACGTCGCCGTGCCGTACGACATAACAAAGATTTCGCACATCGCAGACGAATTGGACTCGTCGTGGTATAGAATGTTGCTGCTGGTTGAACAGGAGGCCGGCAAGGAGACTCCGAAGTTCCGCAGCCGGGTGCGTGGCCTGCTAATTGCTCAGATCCGCGACGAGATTACGACGGCCGGTTCCGGTACACGGATTCCGGAGTTTCGAGGTATTCCTAAACGGAGATAACGACAATGGCGCTGCGGCGCCGGCGCGTGCGCGTGCTCCCCTTTGCGAACAGATGAGCCAAGAACTGATTCCATTCCCCTTCAATCAACAAACTTTTTGCCGTTATGAGCCCGTCGAGCAACGCATCGACAAGGCCCGCGTGTTGGTCGTCGACAGCCTGCTCGGCGATGAAAGCCACCTGTCCGACGTCGCGCGTGAAGAATGGGGCCCGCAGCTTACGGCGGAAATGCGGCGCGAGCGTTTAATCGCCGGGATGGCGGTCGAGAACATTACCAACAACGTTTCCCGGCTGGTTAAAGACCCGACGACGGAAGTCGCGCATCTTTCGGAAGTCGCCGAGGCGGTGGCGCGATTCGAAGCTGACGCGATTGTGATCAGCGGCACACTCCGCGACTTTGATTACTACCAGCAATCGATTCTCGACAGCTTCGCGCGCTTCATTCGCGAGACGAAAATCCCGGTACTTGCGATCTGCGGCGGGCATCAACTCGTCGGACTGAGTTTCGGCGCGCGCGTGGTCACGCTCGATAAACTCGAGCAGCACGAACAGCGGCTCGATCGTCCGCAGGAATATCAGTATCGCTACGTGCGCATCACCGCGCCCGAAGATCCGATCTTCAAAAACATCAACCTCGACACCTGCACGCCGGACGACACTAAACCCGCGCGCATTCTTCACGTCTGGCAGAACCACGGGCTTCAGCTCGATCGCGTTCCCAACGGGTTCAAACTGCTCGCGACTTCTTATCTCTGCCGCAACCAGATGATGGTCAAACGAACGGATGGGCAACTGATCTACACCGTGCAGTTTCATCTCGAGAAGTCGTTCGAAGACTGGAACAAGAACCGCACGCGCTGGGAGCATCCGAACGAATCGCGCGACGGCCGCATCCTTTTCGAGAACTTCCTGCTGATGGCTACGCGGTAGCGTTTGACTCCATTAACCACGAAAAGTCTGATTCAGGCTGCACAGCATTTGGCCGCCACCGATCAGACGTTGGCCCAGATATTGGCAAGGCATGGCCCGCCGCCGATGTGGCGTCGTCCAACAGGCTTCCCGACACTCGTACACATCATTCTCGAACAGCAAGTGTCGTTGAAGTCGGCGAAGGCAATGCTGTTGCGGCTTCAATCGGCGATCGATCCATTCACACCGGAACGTTTCGTCGAGTTAGGTGAAACTCATCTGCGAGGACTCGGAGTTACACGGCAAAAGTCCGCGTATCTGCTTCACCTTTCGAATTCCATTCTCACCGGAGATTTGAGTATCGCCCGGCTCTCGCGCATGAGCGATGAAGACGCACGACTCGTACTGACACGAATCAAAGGAATAGGGTCGTGGAGCGCTGACGTTTACCTGCTGATGGCGATGCGACGCGCGGACATTTGGCCGGCGGGCGATTTAGCGCTGGCCATCGCCGCGAAAGAGGTGCTGCGACTCGAACGAAAACCCACGCCCGACGAGCTCGAACAGATCGCGGAGCGATGGCGTCCGTATCGGGCCGTCGCCGCGCGCATGCTGTGGCAGCATTATCTATTTGGAGATCGTTGAGGTTGTTGTTGTCGGCAGCGGCATTCCCGGCGTTGTTGTCTCTGGAACGTTCTCCATCGTCATCGTGAGCAGATCGTCAACCACGGCTTTGAGGTCGTTGGTTTGGCGATAGATCTGAATCTGTCGATCGGCGGAAGTGCCGCGTTCGAGAATCGTGTGGATGTGGTTGATCTCGTTTCTCGACCCGAGCTCGTCCACCACGTCGTCTACGAATTCGAGCAGTTCCAGCACGAGGTCGCGCACCGGCACTTCAGTCTGCTTTCCGAAGTCGATCAGTTTGCCCTCCAGCCCGTAACGCACCGCGCGCCACTTGTTCTCCTGAATCAACATGCGACGATAGAGCCTGAAGCCGAGGTTCTTGTCGATCAGACTATTCAGCTTCGCAACGATCGCCTGGAAGAGCGCGGCGATGGCGATCGTGTCGTCAACGCGCGTGGGAATGTCGCAAATGCGAAACTCGAGCGTCGGGAAGTACGGATGCGGGCGGATGTCCCACCAGATCTTCTTTCCGTCATTGATGCAGCCTGTTTTGACGAGCAGATCGACGTAACGTTGAAAACCGCTGTAGGAATCGAAGTGATCCGGAATGTCGGTACGCGGAAATTGTTTGAAGACTTCCGTGCGATACGACTTGAGCCCGGTGTTGTGGCCCATCCAGAACGGCGACGACGTAGAGAGCGCCAGCACGTGCGGCAGGAAGTAACGCGCCGCGTTCATGATATGAATCGCCCGCTCGCGGTCGGCCATGCCGACGTGAACGTGAAGACCAAAAATCAAAAGCGACCGGGCCACTGTTTGTAGCTCCTGTACCAGCAGCTCGTATCGTTCGTCGTCGAATATCTCCTGGTCCTGCCAGCGTGAGATCGGGTGCGTGGAGGCGGCGACGATCGCCAGTCCGTTCTTCCGCGCGAGGCTGGCGATGATACTGCGCAGCCGCGTGATGTCAGCGCGAGCTTCCTGGATGTTGCGGCAGATACCCGTGCCGACTTCCACCATCGACTGGATCATCTCCGGTTTGATCTGCTCGCCGAGCAGCATCTTGCCTTCTTCGAGAATCTCGGCGACATGCGACCGCAGTTCGCGTGTTTGCGGATCGACGATCTGAAATTCTTCTTCGATGCCCAGTGTGAATTGGTCGAACATTTGTCCTCTTTCTCAATCGTAAACTACGTGTCTTGGCCCGCACGGGCCGCGATCATCTGCCAGTCGGGCTTCACCTTGCCCAGGAACTCATGGCGCAAATGCCTGAACGCGCTTCCGGGTGAATGGACCGGACTGTACAGATCGAAGTGAACGTACCAGGTTCGCGGATCGCCTTCCTGAAACAGGAAATGAAGGACGACTTCGCTTCGATCTCTTTCGTAGAAACCGCCATTCGTGTCCGCGTGGTTTGCCATCAGACGCGTGAAGTCTTGACGGCGCATCAACGTCGACTCGATCATGGGCCAGGCTTCGAATTGCAGCCCGACGCCGGCTTCACCATAGACGTTCGTTATTCGCTTCACCAGCCGCCACAGATCTTTTGCCTGGAGGCGGTCCAGCAGCAGGAGCAGTGCCTGTTGCTTGTCGACGGGCCATGACTCGAATGCGGCCGCATCGGTCGGCTGGTCCCACAAGCCGGCGAGTTTTCCCTGAAGCAGATCGCGTTTAGCGGGTGGAAGGTCTTCCCACTTCAGCAACGCGACCATCGCGCTAGCGGCCTTGCTCATTCTTAACTTCTCGCTCCAGCATTGCGCGCGCCTCGTCCGGCAGATCGTGAAACCGCAGTCCGACGCCCGTTCCGGGATTGCTGTAGACGACCTCAGCATTGCACACGACCGTTACATCGTTGCTAAACGGGATGCGCACCATCAGAAACGCGCCCTCGGGAATGTTCGCCTGAGTGTTCATGTAGAGTCCACCGGGGCTGATGTCTTTGGTGCTGGCGACGCCGGTCACGTCGTGGCCGTCGAAAAACACGTCCAGAATAAGCCGCGAGCGGTCGTGGGCGCGCCGCTCCTCCTGCGATTCAAATCCTTCCTCTGCCACTAGATCCTCCGTCTATTCTTTAGATCCGTGTTACTGAATTGTACTACTTTTTGCTGATGAGAAAGGTTGGCACCATTCCGCCGCCCGAAGTTACGTTCGCCAGTTCCGTGGCCGATAAACGTGTAAAGGCTGAACCGACTTTGCCGTTGAACAGCAGCGGGTCGAGATCGACGAGTTGCTCCGCGAATTCGAGACGGCCGTCGCTGGTCAGCGCCGGGAACGTCTCACGCGCAGTGGGAACGCGCTCCTGGACGAGGTAGTCGCCGTTTGCGACCGCGCGCTGGATGGCCGTCTCCCACTCCGCTGAGTCGGCGTTCCAACCAATCGTGATGCCGTGACCGCCGTAGTCGTCATTTGGTTTCAACACGAGCCGCTCGTTGTTGTTGCGAATGAACTCGAGCAGGTCGATCTTTTCGTTCTTATAGTCTGAGCCTTCATCTCTGACCACGCGTGTCCAGGGGACGTGAGATCGAATCGCGTCGAGTTCTGAACTATTGAACAGGTGTGCGTGGCGTTGGTCCGTGAGAACTGCGAAGAGCGCCTTCTTGTGAATGAGCTTCGAACGAAAGCTGTTGACCATGCAGATGGCGCCGGCGCGATACGCCTCGAGCAACGCCGGGAAGTCGTGCATGACGGGTAAGTATTCGTTCACCAGGAGGCGCTTATAGACGATGTCAATCTCCTGGCCGGCACAGCTCAAACGGTTGTTCGTGAATTCCAGTTCTTGCGGGGTGCAGATGATCGATGGATAGCCGGCTTGTTCGAAGAACTCGCGGAAGAGTTCGAACTCCTTCACGGTTGGGACATCGGGAAGATCGACGATGGCGATACGCGGTTGGCGATCCGGTTTACGGCCGAGGTATTCCTCGTACGAGTCGAGCAGAACGTCGAGCATGAAGCGCCTGCCGTACATCGCGCGAAGGTTGTACTCCTCGGCGAACTGTTTCATCACCGGCAGGCTGGAAAAGATGTCGTAAGCGGCGTCCGCGTAGCCGATGCCTGCCGGGCTTTCGCCGTTGAGTTCGACGAAGCTATAGGCGGAGGATGTTAGAAACGAGTCGAGGCGCGATGTTGGCGAGACGGCGGTGTAACCAGGATCGATAGCGACCAATTCACGTTCGATCGGCGTCAGTCCCAGGTCGTCCACTATCTTGCTGTCGTTTACGGCCGCATCCTTCACCTTCTGAATCGCCGACCAGACCGTCTCGCAAATCCCGCAGATGCGCGCGAAGTCCTCCTCCTTGACGAAGTGCGGCCTCAAGTAGGGCGACAACCGTCTCCCGCCAAAAACGAGCCTCGCCCGCTCGAGTCCCTCATCGAGCATCGCGCGCGACTTCTCAGCCAACTCATGGTTCGCAAGTAGATCGTGATACCGCCCAACAGCCTCGGGGAACATGCGCGTGAGCGTATCACAAGGGCGAGCAATTACTAAAAACAGTTACTTCTTCTTCGGTGGGTTAACGGTGATCACTTTCTTCTCTTTGTTGCGGACGATCTCGAAGGTGAAGGTCGATTGATTGGGCGACAGGAAGGGCCGGCGGAGGGGAGTTACGGATTTGCCGTTAATTGATTGAATTACGTCGCCAGGTTGCAGGCCCGCTTCGAAGGCTGCCGTTGCGGGCTGGACGTAGACGACCAGCAGACCCGCGGTCGTTCCCAGTTGCGAGGCGACCGGGGGACGCAACGCAATTGTCTCAATCCCATGTTCGATCAACGCAAAACTGTTCGTCCCAGCCAGGTGGTTCTTGAACTTGAACGTCAGCATCGGATCCAGCATCCCACTCAACTTCACGCTCAACGCTTCTTCCGCGGCACGATCCGGACGCGCCACAGTGAACCACACGGAACTACTCGGCCCAGCTTGTTCCAACAGCCAGGAGAAATCCTCGCCATTCTCAATCTGCTGATTGTTGACCTTCAGAATCACGTCACCCACACGCAACGCAGCTTTAGCCGCCGGACTGCCGGGAACGATCGACGTCAGAAATATTCCGCGATGCTCGCCCGCCAACTCAGCCGCACGTTCAGCCTTCCATCCATGATTGATAAACTGATCGAACTTGAGTTGCGCGACGGCTTCGCCGCTGACGCCAAGCCACGGCTTGGGGACACTCGCCTGCCGCTCCAACACTCGACGCGCCGCACGACGAATCAACGCCAGCGGCAACACACTCGCTTCAGTTCCCTCGAGGCCGTCGACGATGCCTAAAGTCTCTCCCGCATCATTTACCGCGACGCCGCCAATCATCGCTTGCGACAGACGCGGCGAACTAATCTTGAACCGCGCGACGCCTCCGGAAGGCGCAAGCCTAACGTCGAGTATCTTTCCCTCAGTCGCGCCGATACGAACGTAAAGCCCTGACGCGTTCAGCATTCCTCGCTGCCCGGTGACCGGCTCCGGACTAAACAGACGCACGCTCTCGCCGACGTCTACCGGCTCGTCGTTGATCGTGCCCGCCGCCGCGGAATTTTTATTAGCGAGCCGCAGTATCGAAAGACCCGTGACCGCGTCTAGCCCAACATACTTGGCCGTCAAACGTTTTCCATCAGATCCGATAACGGTCACATCAGGCGAGTCGAAGAAACTACTGCCAAATCCTCCGACCGACCTCGGCGCACGCAACGCAGCCTTTGGCGGCTTTGCGGCTGGCGACGGAATCTCAGGCGACTGAAGATCAGGCGATGGAAACGCGGGTGTTTCAACGTTGGGTTCCGTTAATGAGAAGGCACCAAACTCAACGTCAGCTTCCGGCAGCCACGCCGCGATCGTTTCGCCGTCGTCCATCGCGAGGCCGGCGATGACGTTCGTGTGAACCTCATCCAACAAGTTAAAAGCAGAAGGAAGACTCGCGATCGCCTGCGCCTGTTGGTCGCCGCGCATCAGCAGCCGAAACATCTTTAGTCCGTTCAGACGATGAATGATCGTGACGACTTGCGGCGCAGTCTGTTTCTTGTCCGCAGGCGGCTGACTCACGCGCGACGGTGGCGCGACTTTTTTGGGAGGTTGCGCGGGAGCTTGTGCCTGCAACGAAGGCGCCATCGTCGCTACACAACACAACAACACGCTCGTCAATGTCGCGACTCGTCTTCGCATGGTTAATGACATCTTTCTAAAACTCTTCCGTCTTTACCAAACACCCTTCGGTGCAAACTGGTTTCCCGTCGCCAACACTCGCTGAGAACCGAAACTGATCGTCGGCACTGAGATGGTGCGCGCATTTCCGTGACCGTCGTCGATTGAAACCTTCAACGATTGCAACGAAGCGTCGATCGGAAAGATCGCGGCGTGTCGTTGCGAATCGGAAAACACTGGCGCCTGTTCGATTGCGGAGTCGACCGCAACTAGAGATCGCTTTGGTTTGGCGAAGCGCTCGACTTTGTTCTTTCGTGGAGCATCATTAGAAGCCAGGACAGGAAGCTGAACTGGCTTTGCTTGCTCAACGGTCGTCGGTGGCGGAGTAACGGGTTCGTTGCTATGGACCGCGACCTGAGGACCAGACGAAGTTGTAGCTTGGCCCGGACCCATACTTCGCCGCACCAGAACAGCTCCGGCAACGAACAGAAGCAACATTGCCACGACTGCCACACCTCTCGTCGCGAAGGGCCACTGCAACGCTCTCAGATGAAACCCGGCGGTGTTCGATTCGTTCGCTAAACGCGCTCGCAAACGGAAATCGAAATCAGCCGGCGCTTCAACGGTGCCCAGGCCGCCGACAATTTGTCGCAACCGCGTTTGCTTCTGGTGAAACTTGCGGCACTCACCGCAGTCTCGAAGATGTTGCGTCGCATCGACACTGCACTCGTCGCCCAGGCTCAGTTCATCGAGCTCGCGCCGAATTGCTTCACATTTTGTTTCCTTCATAATTCTCACCTACAAATAAGCCCGCATCTTTTCTCGAAGAAATCCTCTCGCCCGGCTGATTCGCGACTTCACCGTTCCCTCGCTCGTCTCGAGAATCTTCGCGATCTCGTCGTAGCTGCGGCCGTCGACGTCGCGCAGGATCAACGGCGCGCGATACTTCTCCGGCAGCGTGCCGATCGCGCGTTGAACCGCGTTGCGGCGTTCGGCGTCCACGAGTTCCGAGTCCTGCAATGGCCGGCAATCGGGCGGATTCAACTCCTGCGGTTCCGCGCCGTCGCTTGGCTGGAAAAAGCCGGTCAGCGATACCAGTTTGCGGCGTTTGCGTTTTCGCAGTTCGCTGATCGCCAGGTTTGTGGCGATGCGATAGATGTACGTTGAAAACGCGTAACTCCGCTGGTATCTGTCTCGCGCCCTGTAGACCCTCACGAACGTCTCCTGCGCCAAATCGACGGCGCCGTCGTAGTCGCTGGTCATGCGATAGATGTAACTCGTGATCTGGTTCCTGTAACGGCTCACCAATTCAGCAAACGCGTCCTGGTCTCCAGTTCGGGTCGCCTCCAACAACGCATGATCGGAGTTGGTGTCTTCCAGCACGTCCTGTTGGAGTGGTGGAGCGAAGGCCAGCTCGTCGATGGTCGTCAGCGTATTCATCAGGGCAGGTTCGCGGGCTCAACAAAATGAGTTAGCACCGGGCTCGAATTATACCTGCCCCGGCTGCCGACCCAACAGCAGTACACGCCCGTGTTTCGGCTGGGTTCCAGAAGAAATCCGTTTTATCGGTGTTTGGAAGGCCGTTCTTAGGCTTCCGGGCGGCTGAAGATGGAATCGCTCACTTTGACGCCGTAGGTGATGTTCAGAACATGCGTTTCCTGGCTCTGGCGTCCGTCTTCGAGTAGGACCGTGCGGTACGGAACGAGTGTCTGCTGTACCGGCCGGTAATCCAGGAACTTCTTCATGTACTTCACCGCCGGCCCGCCGGGAATTCCCTCTTCATACTCGAGCCACAGAATTCGCAGCGACTTGGAGCTGATGTAGAAGCGCGTCTTCCGGCTCTCTTTGTCGGTGAGGTCGACAACGTACAGGTCGAGCCCTTTTTGCTGATCTTTGCCGACGAGCGTCAGCGTCGAGCCGCACTCTTTGTAACGAAGCAGCGAATCGATGCTGTGGTGGTGTTGCGAAAGGAAGTTGGCGCTGGCGTCCTGGCGCGGCGTGAAGGCAGCGCCGTTAATCAATCCCCACAGTTTTCCGTCGCCAAAGATGAGCGAATACTCCATCGTCGGCAGCTTCTGGTCGAGACGAATCTTGTCTTTGTCGAGGTTTTCGCCGCGGATGAAGCGCCGCTCATAGTTCGCTTCCTCGGCGTTGCCGTCTGTGTTGAAACGCGTGATCTTGCCGCGCTCGATTCCATTCCGCCGGATGTGCTCCAGGCCGGGACGCGTGCCGTAAATCAGGATCACCGACTCGACAATCTGCTCGGCCGTATACTTTGTTTCCTGCTGCTTGTTGTCTTTGGACGGCTTGGGTTCGGGGGCCTTTTCCTGAGGCTTAGTTTCCTGGGCCTTGGATTCCTGAGGTTTTTCCTTGGGCCTTTTTTCCTGCGCCGAAACTGGGAGTAGGAGCGCAAAGAGAACTATGAGGGCGAATATTGGGCGAAGCAAACTAAACTGTCTCCTTGATTTAACCAACCGCTAGGGAGAGCCGAATTGTAACATAGACACCGATTACAACAGAATCGGGACAACACCCGTTAGACTGCGGTTTGACAACAATGGGCTGCCCGCGTATGTTGCTTCGTTTTTGCAGAAAGGAAAATCCAATCAAACATGAAGAGAGTCGGAGTTCTCGTTGGCCGGGAGAAGACCTTTCCGGACGCCATCATCAAAGCCATCAATGAAAAAGGAAACGGCGAAGTCGTCGCCGAATATATCAAGCTGGGCGGTATCCTTTACGACGCGCCCCCCAAGTACGACCTCGTCATCGATCGCATCTCGCACGAGGTGCCGTTCTATCGCGCCACGCTGAAACGCATGGCGCTCGAAGGAACGATCATCGTCAACAATCCCTTCTGGTGGACGGCCGACGACAAGTTTTTCAACTACTCGCTGGGCCGGAAACTCGGCGTCGCGATCCCCAAGACTGTCCTGCTGCCGCAGAAAGACTACATCGAAGGCATCGTGAGCGAGAGCCTGCGCAATCTCGAGTTTCCGATCGACTGGCAGGGCATCATCGATCATGTCGGCCTGCCGGCCTTTCTGAAGCCGTTTGACGGCGGCGGCTGGTAAAACGTGTCGAAGATCAATTCGCTGGAGGAACTGTGGACCGAGTACGACAAAACCGGAACGCTCTGCATGACGCTCCAAGAGTCGATTGATTTCGATCAGTTTGTCAGGTGTTACTGCGTCGGGCAGGAAGAAGTGATGATCATGGC
>JBKPOC010000046.1:0-5934 GCA_046732935.1 Acidobacteriota bacterium
CCTTCAGGCGATCGTGACCTTCGACATTGTTTAGTTTGTAACTGACGCGGATCTGACCGTCGCGATCGACAGTCACACGATTGTCCACGTCGGGTAAGTCTTCCGAAGTCAGCCAGAAGTCCAGCGAGTGCTGCGCCATTAGATCGAGCGTCCAGCCCGGAGCTATCGCCGGCGCGCCGGCTTTCAGAGTGTCAGCGTCGAGCTTGCCGACGAAGGAGATGTGGCCCATCGGATAGTCCCAATCCCTGGAGCCGAAGTAAAAGTCGTTGATTGCGAGTGTCTTTTGAAAGATTGTTGGATTAGGACATTTTGACAGAGCCATGAGCACCGAATTTATGTGGCCCATGTAGTGACGGCCGACTACATCCGAACCGTTCGCGAGTCCATTTGGATGATTATCGTTAGCCGAGCGCAGTAGCAGCGCCGCGGAGTTTACAGCGCCGCAGGAGACAACGACGATATCGCCCGAGTATTCCTCGCGCACACCATCGCGATCGACGATTACTTTGCTGACTTCGCGTGCGTTCCCATTCGTTTCCAGGCGCATGACCTTCGCGTTTGTGACAAGGGAGACGTTTTCGTGTTTGAGAGCAGGATCAACACAGATTGTCTGCGCATCGGACTTGGCGCCAATTAAACAGGGATGGCCATCGCACGTATTGCATCGAATGCAGAGACTAGTACGCGCATTCTTTTCGTCGAGCCGAATTCCCAAAGGAACGTGAAACGGTTTAAGTCCGGCGCGTTCCAGATCGTCGTGTAGATGCTGAATGCGTTGTTCGTGACTTACGGCTGGATATTTGTATGGCGCACTGGCCCATGGCTCAGTAGGATCTTCGCCTCGATTGCCGTGTACCTGATAAAGGTGTTCAGCCTCCGTATAATACGGTTCCAACTCGTCATAGCCGATGGGCCAAGCAGGAGAGATGCCGCCGTGATGACGAATCTCACTAAAGTCTTCTTTTCGTAAACGAAAGAGCGCAGCGCCGTAGAACTTGGTGTTACCACCGACGAAATAATTAGTGTGCGGATATAGTTCTTTACCTGCGCTGTCGCGCCACGCTTCTTTCGTGTTGTATCTCGCCTCGAGATTTACGGCACGCGTGCTCCAGTTGTCCTTCTCACGCGGAACGTAATCGCCGCGTTCCAGGAGAAGGATCTTCTTGCCGGAGGGCGCGAGTTTGTAGGCCAGCGTACCGCCACCCGCGCCCGAGCCGATGATGATTACGTCGTAGTGATTGTTGCTGCTCATGATGCACTCCGTCTGCTGGAGTTACTGCGCGTTCATCGATCGCATCGATTGCATTGACGAGTTCAACGGGGCCGTACCAAAGTTCACACTAAAACGCTTGCACCAGATCGTCACTGCGCGGTACTTAGCCAAGTCTGCGTTTGCCGGCAACTCGTAATTCTGATCGCCAATGTTTCCCTTTATAGAACCGAGGTCGACGAATTCGGCTTTCGTAACTGTGTCGTTGTCCTTTGCGTCCTGAGCGGCGACGAGATAGACGTGCACGTCGGGACCGTTCGATGTTTGAAAGTTCGTCAGTCGCAGCGTCTTTTTGCCGTCGGCAAGCTGAAACACCGTGGCCATGCCTTTCGTTTCATGTGCGCAGCTGTGAAACTGTCCTGAAGCGAGTTGATCGCTGGCCGCAGACGCAGTCGGAAATTGTTCGTTGACCTTTTGATTGATGAAAAGCCGTTCAGGCCTGAATGCATACCAGGCGCCAAAACCAGCAATGATTAGTACAAGTAGCGCCACCTTCAATCTGTTCGACATGTTTCAGATTCTCCTCTTCAGATTTCGTAACCAACTGTTGGTCGCGGATGCGGGGCGATCCTTACAAGCTGATTTCAAGCGCCGGCAGTTCGGTAGGAGAGGTGTGTTTCAGCGGTTGTTTCAGTATGCGGTTGCGCGCGCTGCCGGTCTAAAGGTGGAGAAGGCGCGCATTTTTGAAACCACTCAACTTCAAGCAAGTGTCTCAGCTTGATGCGGCTGCGATGGAGTAGCACCCAGAGATAGTTCGGCGTAACGTTCAAGATTTCGCAAATTCCGGTTGACGTGAGGCCATCGACCTCTCTAAGAGTGAATGCAATAGACATCTGCTGCGGTAATTTCGATAGGCAATGCTCAAAAGTTTCCCAAAACTTGCGCGACTCTAAAGCATTAATAGGCCAACTGATTGGCGCCCGATCCTCACGCCAGTGACCGCACCATGGTCCAGACTTTTCAAACCATTCACTCTCGTCCTCCTCACCTTCCGGCATTAACTGGAATTCTGCATTCCTTGCGACACTGCGAAAGTAATCGATAACCTTATGTTTCAGAATTCCTGCGAGCCAGGTTCGTTCGGAGCTAAGGCCGGCGTGGCTTTCGTAAGCGCCAACGGCAGCCAGCAGAGTTTCCTGCAACAAATCCTCGGCGACCGCAGCATCGTGGACGCGCACCAGGGCATATCGAAAAAGGTAGTCGCCGTGACGATCCAACCAATTGCTTGGGTCGAGTCCGCACTGACTGTCGCTAGTCGTTGCCAATGCCTCTCTCCGGACTTGAAACTTAAACTGCGCTTGGGAACTGGGCCTTGACCTGATCTATCTGAGTTATTAGACGCAAGCGCGGTTATCGGGATGCAGAATTTCTGTAAGGAATTCGGCTAGCGAGCGCTTCAACGCCTGGAGTATGCTTCGTTGCGAGAAAACGATTGTTTGTTGGAGACTCCTGTTGGCCTTCTTGCCCGAAATTGACGCTCTAAACAACGAGAGCATCTCGATTCTAAAGCGCAACTTTGGGCTAGTACCAAAAATCTTTCGCGCACAACTGCTCAGACCGGATCTGGTTGCAGCGCAGGTTCAATTGCTGGAGAAGCTTTTATTTAATAAGGGCGCCTTAAGTCGAGTGCAGAAGGAGTTCATTCTGCTAACAGTATCGGCCGAGAACAACAACTCATACTTTCCTGCCCTGCATTGTCAAACATTGCAGTTTTTGGGTGTAAAAGCTGAACAATCTCAACAAGTGGCAGTCGATCATCACGCAGCAAACCTGTCAGATGCTGACGTCTCCTTGCTCGACTTTGCTCGTCGGTTGGCTTCGCAAGGCCAGTCGCTTACGGATCTCGATGTTGAGTCGTTGCGCAAATCGAATTTCAATGATGAACAAATACTAGAAGCCGTATTGATGGTGGGAGTTGCTCAGTTGCTCAATTGCATTCAAGTGGGTTTGGGTACTGAACCGGATTTCAAACCGCGGATAACATTTCCATTAAAAGAAGTGAATCCGGCAGTCACTTCGGAGCGTCAAATATCTGAAGTTGAGTTGCCAGGCGATTTTGTGTCTGATGATCCGGACTTTGAAATCGTCGCGAGAGTGCGGAACGGCGAGACGGATGCGTTCGAGGAACTGGTGCGAAAGCACGGGCGTCGAGTTTACCGCAGCTTGCTCGGTCTACTCGGCAGTGCAGAAGAAGCTGAAGATGCATTGCAAGACGCATTCTTGAAAGCTTTTCAGCATCTGCCGCACTTCGAAGGGCGGTCGCGATTCTCTACCTGGCTCGTCCGGATTGCCATTAACACCGGACTGCAACGAGTGAGGAGCCGGAACGAGGTTGACAGTCTCGATGAAGAGAATGAAGAATTTAGACCCCGAAACATCCAGGCCTGGGCCGACACGCCGGAGGAATTCTATTCGCGGGAAGAACTCAGGAGACTCGTCGAGAAAGAAGTAATGAAGCTGCCGGTAAAATATCGCGTCGCGTTGATGCTCCGAGACTTGGAAGAGCTTTCGACTGAAGAAGCGGCGGCAGCGTTGGGCCTTAGCATACCAGGGCTAAAAGCGCGCGTTTTGCGAGGACGTTTGATGCTGCGAGAGTCAATGGTGCCATACTTTTCAAAAGCCGGTGTAACTAAATCATGATTAGCTGCCGGGACTTTATTAGCGAGTTGGGAAACCTTCTCGACGCCGACGTAGCGAGCGAGATTCGTGAGCAGCTTGAGGCCCACCTGGCTCACTGCAACACGTGTCAGGTGCTTTATGATTCCACGCGCAAAACGCTCCGCATCGTCACTGAAAGTGGATCATTTGAATATCCTGGGCCGATCGCTGAGCCGCTGGTAACAAAGGTGATGGATCGGATCCGATCGTGTGAGCCCGATAATCCAATTCGCAAATAAATCGGTGTTTATCTGTGGTTACACTGCTACGGCTTTGCTTTTCTCTAGATCGAGTCGAACCTCATAATCCGGAACCGTCCCCAGTCCAAACCCAATGTAGTTTGCCCACTTCGCAAGCCCCACGCACGTGACTGTTTCGACGATGTGCTGATCGTCGAACCCGTAGGTTCTCAGATCGTCTATATCGTCCTGCGTAATCTTGAGTGGGTGATTATTCAGCTTCAGACTGAAGTTTAGCAGGGCTTTATCAACGATGGGCAGATCAGTCGCCATGTGATCCAAAGCGATTTGCTCGGGCTCTGGTCCTTCGATCTTGAGCATGCGAATGATTTCGCAGTGCGCAGTAACACAGTAAGTGCTCAGGTTGGCGGCGGAACAGACCAGGAAAATGTATTCCTTTTGTTCGCGAGTAAGCGCGCCATCCTTGATCAAAGTTGCATCGACAAGCTGCACCTCCGCGTCGATTAGATCCGGGCGGGCCGTCTGGGCCTTAAAGAAGTTGGGAATGAAGCCGTAGTCTGCCTTGATTAGCTTTAACGTAGGATGGTCTTCTTCGTTGAACGGGGCTTCACGGATAAAACTCATCGGTCTCCCTCCTTTGGGGGAAGTCCGGAGTGGACTTCGACGGGATGTCGCAATGCTACGACTGCTGTATTTGAGCGTCAAGCTCGGCGGCAATTAGTTAATGGACCAGTCTGACCGAGCGATTTAGTTCAAGTTTAAGATGACCCGGGTAGCGGATTTGTCTTGGGCGGTTCAAAGCAGGTTTGTTGCGTAGCTGTCGTTTTCGAAAATCAGGTCTGCATTCTCGCGCGGTTTGTCCTGGGCCAGGTGAATTCTCTGCGCCGGAAAGTAGATTGTGTCGTAAGCCGCAATTGTATTTGCTGGTGAGAGTCCCTCTTGTGCGCGATCGATGGCTCGCGCCAGTGCTGTTGGAAACGAACAGTCAACCCAGATAGCCAGATCGAAGTACTTTCGGTATTGCGGTTTGAAGAGAAAAATTCCTTCCACCAATATCACTGAGACATCTCTATAATCGTACGTATGCTTGCGATAGTCTGAGGCAGTCTCCTCGACAAAATCAGCTACCAAATGAACAGAGCGCCGGTCTCTTAAAGGTATGACGAGCTGACTGAAGAATTGATCCAGACGAATAGCGTTTTCGTAGAAGTTAACCGCCGGAGCGTTTTGATCAAATCTCTTTTGAGGCAGGTGTAACCAACCATCTACGTTCAGTATTGCTGGAATAACACCGCGCAGCGCGAGATGTGCCCGGAGTTGTGCCGCAAGGTAACCCTTCCCACAGCCGTCGATTCCGCTGACCCCAACAAGCAGGCTGCGCATGTCGGGAATGTTCGCCCGCCGCTCGAGGATTTTCCGAACAACTTCTTCAATGCCGCCCATACTTGGTAGCAGCGCGCTGACGCGCCCGCCTCTTGCTTGCCAACGAATCTCCGAGAGTAAAGAGTGCGGCCCCAAGCAGCACTGTATCTTTCAGCAGGAACCCGCCCGATCCGGAAAGAGCCGGGAAACCGCCGAGACTCTTCTCCCAGCCCGGAAGCGAAAACAAAAACGTAAGCGTCGTCAGGAATGTAAACACCGCCAGCACACTACCGATCGCTGACAGCTTTGGCGCCAGCGGACGAATTGCAATTAGTGCTGCTGCGGTGAGTTCAGCTATGCCAATGATATTAGAGGTTGCTTGTAGACTGAGAACTTTGTACATCCAGCTCATGAATGGACTAGTCTCGACGAGAGCCTTGATGC
>JBKPOC010000047.1:0-282287 GCA_046732935.1 Acidobacteriota bacterium
ACCGTGACGCCGGGTAACTCGGATCCAACGGCAGATAGGCGCCTCCAGCCTTGAGCACCGCCAGAATGGAAATGACCATCTCGAAGCTGCGCTCCAGCAGCAACGCCACCACCGTCTCCGGGCCAACACCCAGCCCGCGCAGTTGATGCGCCAGTTGGTTCGCGCGCTCGTTCAGCTCTCGATACATCAGCGAGCCGGCGCCAAACACCAGGGCCACCGCTTCCGGCGTGCGCGCTGCCTGCTCCGCGAACAGTTCGTGCAGGCAGACGCTACCCCCAAATTCTGTTTTCGTCTCGTTCCACTGCCGCAACTGCTGCTGCTCGCGCTCGCCGACGATTTCCAGCGCGCCGATGGTCTGCTCGCTGCTCACGACACTCTCCAGCAGCCGCCGGTAAGCTTCCACCAGACGCTGCATCGACTCAGGCCGATGCCGTTGCGCGTCAAAGCTGAGCTCAAGCACGACCGTCTCCGCGCTCTCAGTGCAAATGAGTCTCACTGGCGAACGGTCCAGGCAGGTCCGTACCCGCAGCAGTTGGAAGCGGACATTTGCGGCGAATGTATCAGCCGGCAGCTTGTGGTACTCGAAGGCGAAGGACTGAACAACTCCGGATGGAGAAAAGTAATCCTGCCAGTCGCCTATCTCTCTTACTGTCTCTTCAAGTTGTCTCGCGATTTGGCTAAAGCGATCACCCGCTCTGAAGTTAACAGTGACAGGTATGAATTTGGTGAACAGTCCGACGGCTTGCTCTACTCCCTCGACAGTGCGGCCGTCGAAACCCGTGGCGACGGTGATTTCTGACTCTGCCGTAAAACGATGGAGCAACAATTGCCAGCAAGCCAGAAGAAAGACCGGCATTGAAATTTGTTGCTGTTGAATGAACGTTTCGAGCTTTGCAGAAAAATCGACGTCGAGCTCGAGCGTGACTGCTTGCGGAGCAAAGCTGCTTTCCGAAGAAGGTTGGCGTTCAAACGGAAGCTTGACGTTGCTAACTGAAGGTTGTTTCTGGTTGCTCCAGTACGTTCTTCCCGCTTCACTGTCTTCAGACTCCAGCAACTCATTCAAGAGCTCAGAAAGATCCGCGTATTGCAAAGGCTCGTCCGTCAGCTTCTGATCATGCAGACAGGCCGCGTAACAACGGCTCAAGTCCGCAACTAAATTCTCGAGGCCAATCACATCCGCGGCCAGAGCCGGCAGCGTAAGCAACAAAAGATGTTCGGACGAAGAGCAGATGACGAGCGACGCATGTAACAGCGAGCCGTCTTCGAGATCGAAAGGGCGCTCGCGTTCAGCTTGAAGAAGTAAGCGGAGTCGCTCATCTTTTTCGTGCGGGCCTGGATTTTTCAACTCAGAATCGGGCGCCCAGGATATGTGTGCGCCGGTAATAACCTGAAGGGGCGCCGACATCTCCCGCAGGTACCGAAAGCCCGTCCGCAAAATTTCGTGTCGTTGCACAACCTGGTGCAAAGCTTCTCGCAAAGCCAGCCGGTCTAAATCCCCTTCGATCCCGATTACGCTCTGGGATAGAAAAGGCGCAACTTCAGACTGCTGTGTCTGCCAAAGATGCCGTTGTTGCGGAGATAGACGATAACCTTCGATGATTTCGGCTTGCATAGTTTTAATCTTATTGCGTTAAGCGCGGGTGACGGGTTGGGCCATTCCGACGAGAATCTTGCGCGCGCCTCGGTACGCGGCGCGCCCGTGAGCGACCATCATGTTGTCCAACATCAAGACGTCTCCCTGCTGCCATGGAAAACTGACCGTCTCCTGACGATAGGCGTCGCGCAGGTGCTCCAAAACTTCAGGCTCGATGGACGAGTTATCGCCGTAGAAGGTGTTGGTCGGAAGATCTTCCTCGCCGAAATCTGCCAGCAACGCTTCGCGGATTAATTCAGGCAGAGTGGAAATATGAAAAAAGGTCGCGTGATTGAACCAACACATTTCCCCGGTCTGAGGATGTCGCTCGACGGGCGAAAGTATGGAGCGTGTACGCAGACGATCACCTTTTTTCCACTCGGTGAGGATGTTGTTGCGCCGGCAGTGCTGCTCGACTACGGCTTTGTCCGTAGTACCAAAAACAGTTTGCCAGGCCAGGCCAAAGCCATCGCCGAAGTTGCGCACGTACATCCACTTCTTTTCGATAAATCGCTCACGCACCTTCGGATCGATGCGCTGATAGACCTTGCGACAGTCTGCAATCGGCGTTGCCCCACCTTGCGCGGAAGGTGTGTGGGCGAAGAAAAATATCCTCATCGGATAAGTCTTCTGATACGAATTCTCGTTATGCAGGAAGATGTCGTGGCTGGGCGGATAATCAGTTGAAGTGTAGATGAAACCGCTCACCTGGCTGCGCGGCGACGAACGTTCGCGGTATTCGAGCAACTCACCGGAAACGTTCCTGATGAATTGTTCAAACTCAGAAGCTTCTGCGACATCAAAGCCGCGGAAAAGAATGGCGCCGTGCTTCAATAATTGCGTTTCGATCCAATTTTCATTACTCGCACCCCAACCGGCCAGACTGATGCCTTTCACTGAAGGTTGCACCAGCAGCGGAAGAGTGCGGCCCGCATAAAGCGGCTCTGTCTTGACGAGTTCTTCCGCCGACATTCTGACCGCTTGTCTTTTGATTGATCCTGCGCTGCGCGGATTCACGTTTGCCAAACGACTGTCACTCATTTTGAGAGTTATCCTTTCGACGCGCTGCGGCTGAAAGCTTTGCGTTTGATTCGCATCAATTTTTGAAGTCGCATATCTGCCAACTCTTTTTTGTTGGCGTCGCGTTGCTGCCTGTCAGCTTCGGCGATCGTTTTTTCGAGTTGAGATAGAGTGAGTTGTGGGGCTGCGACGACAGCGCCGAGAATTCTTTCGTAACGTTCCCACATACCGGCGATCGTTTCCGCCTGGAAGAGATCCGTCCGGTACTCGAATGAGCCGATTAATGCTTCGTCACGTTCGATGAGATTTAAAGTCAGATCGAACTGCACGGTACCTCTGTCGATTTCCAAGGGGCGCATTACCAGAGCGGGCAACGTCAGTGCCAACGGAGGAGTGTTACGCAGCGTAAACGCCACTTGCACGAGCGGCATGTAATTAACGGAACGATCGGGTTGAAGGGCCTTCACTAACTTGTCGAATGGCAGCGACTGATGTGCATCGGCTGCCAGAGTTGTCTCGCGCACGCGGCCGATCAATTCTTGAAAACTCGGGTTGCCTGATAAATCGCCGCGCAACACTAATGTATTGACGAAGAGTCCGATGAGTGTCTCCGTTTCCGGACGCGTGCGGTTGGCGATAGGACTGCCGATTAAGATGTCTTGCTGTCCGGTGTAGCTGTGAAGAAGAACTTCAAACGCGGCGAGCAGCGACATGAAAAGCGTTGCTTCTTCGCGCCGGCTCAACAGTTTGAGCGCGCTGGTCAACTCTTTCGAAAGTTTAACGAAACGTCTTGTGCCGCGGTCGGAATAAGTAGCTGGCCGCGGCCTGTCAGTCGGCAACTCCGTCACTGAAGGACGGTTGCGCAGTTGGTTGGTCCAATATGAAAGTTCCGATTCAAGAGCCTCACCTTTCAGTTGCTCGCGCTGCCAGACGGCATAGTCGGCAAATTGAATCGGAGGTTCCGGAAGCAGTGCGGGAACTCCTCTTGCAAACGGCTGATAAAGAGCAGCTATCTCCTGAATGAACAAGCTCATGGACCAGGCGTCGCTGATGATGTGGTGAATCGCCAGGAGGATGAAATGGTCGTCTTCGCTGAGCCGCAGTATGGTGGCCCGCATGAGCGACTCTGTCGCGAGATCGAAGGGCCGTTTTGCGTCTCGAACTGCCAGCTTTGTCGCCTCTGCCGCGCGCAAAGCTTCAGGCAACTCGCTCAAGTCGACGAGGGGAAGTTTCAGAGGTTGCGGAGGCGCGATGATCTGGACCAGAGAGCCTGACTCGACCCGGAAAGTTGTACGCAGACTCTCGTGCCGCCTAACGACTTCGCTGAGAGATTTTTCCAGGGCCGCGATATTTAGCGCACCTTCGAGCCGAACAGTAAGCGGCACGTTGTAAGCTGCGCTATCCGGCTCCAACTGGTTGAGAAACCAGAGTCCCTCCTGTGCAAACGAGGCGCGCGGACGCGCGTTACCAGTGCTCACTCGGCGTGAGATTGGTTGTGCGCCGGCGCGAGTCGTCTTCGCTTTCTCGAGTTGCCGAAGCATCAACTCGAGCTTCGCCGGAGACAGATTGGCAATTCGCTGTGAGAAATCAGTTTCTTGCATTTGTAAAATGATCTTTGCGGGCTTTGCTTCGATCAGGCGGATCGAACGAGGGCCGGCGTTTCGCCGCGCAGCCAGGGCGCGGGAAGAAACCGTTCAATGACTTGTCCGAGATCCTGTTGGCGGGCAAGCTTACAGACCAGGTTACCGACTGCGATATCGAGCACGCCCAAACCAAACGGGCTAAAGATCACAACGTCATCACGATCTTCCCGGACCGTGTTCTTGTTGAGCAAGACGTCGCTCAAAGTACAACGAATAAACTCGCGGTTGCCGGTGAGTTGTTCCGCGAGATGGACCGATGTTCTCTCGCGGCAGACGTGATCGACGTCATCCACTATATTTGTGCATTGCAGGATTGCTTCAGGAGTAAAGTCGCGCAAGGAAACGTTCAGTACCGTTGTTCCGGGCAAAAAGTCGGAAGCGTCAACCACGTAAGGCTCTAAAGCTGTCGTCGCGAATGCGATCAGTGTGCTGCTTTTGAATACCTCGGCGATGTCCCTGGCGATAGTGACTTTTATATCGTCGAAAACATCGTGACAGCGCTGTGCAAATTGTTCCGCGTACGAAGGGTTCACATCGTAAATCGTCAAGTGGTTGATCTGAGGTAGCGCGGCCTTGATGAATCGGGCATTCGCAAAATTAATCAGACCACACCCGATCAGGCCGAGACTTTTCACGTCGTGATCGCCGTGTAAAGTCTGTGCGGCGAGCCCCGCGCTGGCAGCGGTTCGCCGGGCGCTGATGATTGAGCCTTCGAGCAGCGCCTCAGGTCTGCCTGTGAGCATCGAATTCAGAATCAGCACGGCTGAAGCACGATCGATTCCATTTTCGACGTTGGCTGGAAAAGACGATATCCATTTCATGCCTGCCGATGCGCCTTCTCCGCCGAGATAGGCAGGCAGCCCGATGATGCGATTACGCTTGTCCGGCAAACGCAAAAAGACTGAGTGCGGCAGGTTACTGTTGCCTTCACCGTGAAGTTCGTAAGCCTCGCGCACCACGCGCATGAGTTCGGATTCCCGGCCTTCCAGCAAGCTCGAGATTTCGTGTCCGGAAATTACTAATAAGTCGCCATTGTGCATGATTGCATCTCCCTTGGTGTGTTCCCAGCGTGTGAAATGTCTCCGAAGTGTTGCTGGACCCAATTCTCGGAATAGATGGTCTCGAGGTAACGTTCCCCACGATCCGGAAGAATGGCGACGCAGACCGAGCCGCGGGGAATCAAATCCCGAACTTGATCTATCGCCATTATGATCGCGCCCGAAGATCCGCCTGCCAGAATTGCCTCCCGTCGGGCCAGGAGATGACAACCGACGACACAATCAAGATCAGTCATATGAATGCACCGGTCGCTGAGATCGGGTTGAAAAAGTTTCGGCCTGACGGCTGCGCCGTGACCGGGTATCAACCGTTTGGCTCGCGTGCCTCCGAAGATCACGCTGCCCACCGCATCGACCGCAAAAACTTTCGTTGGCAGGTTGTGTTCGCGTACGTACTCGGAGCAGCCGCGAATCGTTCCGCAAGTGCTCGTCGCGCAAAAGATGTAATCTACTCTTCCGAGCGCCTCGACGATCTCTCCCATCGTGAAATGATGTGAGTTTGAGTTACAGACGTTGGCATACTGATTGGGCCAGAAACTATTCTCGACCGAGTTCAAGAGTTCCTGCACACGATTGAGTCTGGCTTGCAGCAATTCACCGGTGACGGCATCGGGTTCTGTGACGATTTCAATTTCCGCTCCGTAAAGCTTCATCAGGCGAATATTTTGCGCGGAAGTCTTTGCATCGGCGACGCAAATAAATCGCAATCCGTAATAGCAGCAAGCCTGGGCCAGTCCGATTCCCATGTTTCCTGAGCTTGATTCGACAATCACCGTATCTTCGTTGATTGCGCCCCGCTCTAAGCCATCTTTGATGATCCTGACTGCAGGTCTGTCTTTCATGCTGCCGCCAGGATTAAGCGCTTCGAGCTTGGCGTAGAGTGAGAAATCAATATCAGGGAAAATTCGTTCTAACCTTACAATTGGAGTATTACCAATTGCCGACAGTATTCCTTCGTACACGACCTTGAACCTCTCTTTCGACATTCCTCAATCGGCGAGATGAGGGCAAAAATGCTTCGTGATTTCGGGGGACAGTATGAGTTCCGGACTAGTTGATAAAGTCTTTGACTTCGGCTAAGGCACTCTCCTCGGAGAGCTGTTCCAGTTCTGCCAGAATGCGTGCTATCTCTTCATTTTCGACCTGCTGCGCGCGGGCCTGCGCAATGCTGACAGCGAATTCGGCAATCGTGGGCGCAATAAAGAAGGTGCGTAAGGACAATTTGACTGCAAACGCATCCTGCAAACGGGAGACGAGCTGAGTCGCTAACAACGAGTGGCCGCCGAGGTCAAAAAAGTTTTGCTGGATGCCGACACGTTCGAGACCTAGCACCTCTGACCAGATTTCCGCCACTTTCTGCTCCAGAGAAGAGCGCGGCGCCACATAATCGTCGTCGTTCTCGAACGACAGATCATCCCGGACAGAAAGAGCGCGACGATCCACTTTTCCATTCGGAGTTAAAGGTAGCGCCTCCAGGATGACAAACCCGGCAGGGACCATATATTCCGGCAACTTCTCTTTTAGATAAGAGCGCAGCTCGCGAACAATCTTCGTTTGATTTTCCGGCCCGACGATGTAAGCGACGAGAAGCTTATTGCCGGGCGTTGCTTCGCGCGCGACGACGATGGCTTCGCGAACTTCCGCGTGTGCTCCGAGGATCGCTTCAATCTCTCCCAACTCAACTCGAAACCCGCGAATCTTCACTTGCAGGTCCGCGCGACCGAGAGACTCGACATTGCCGTCAGGCAGGTAACGGCCAAGATCGCCGGTCTTATACAACCTGTCGCCTGGCGTTTGCCTGAACGGATTGGAGATGAAACGTTCACTCGTGAGCGCGTTGTCATTCTTGTAGCCTCTGGCCAGATGCGGACTCCGCACATAGACTTCGCCTGTCTCACCAATACCCGCTAACTGCATCGATGTGTTCAGCACGAGCAGCTGTACATCTTCGATTCCCTTGCCCAAAGGCAGAATTTCTTTGAGGCTTGCCGTTGCTGCTTCGCCTTGTGCGTCACGGATCACGAAGTAACTGACGGCGCGCTGAGTTTCCGTTGAGCCGTAATAATTGACTACCGTGATATTCGGCGCCAATCGCTGCAATCTGGCCACATCGCGTCTCGTCAGGATATCGCCGACGAGAAAGCTGTAACGCAAAGTCTCGACCGTGCATTGAGAGCTGGTGGCAGACGACTCGGTAAGCAGTTGGCCCATCGCAGGAGTAAGGTGAGTAATTGTGACGCCTGCTCCTTTCATCCACTCACCTAATCTGCCCGGCACCCCTATATCTTCGGGGTCAGGAATGCAGATGCTGGCGCCCATTTGTAGTGGAGTGAAGACGTCTCTATGCAGTGGATCGTGGGCCAGGCCGGACAGCAGACTGAAGCGATCTGTTTCCGACAAATTAAACGTCTGTTCGAGCCATGGTTGAAAGTGAGTCAGGGGACCGTGTCGTCCGAGAACTCCTTTAGGTATCCCGGTCGAGCCGGAAGTGTAGGCTACATAAGCCAGATCATCGGGACCAACTTCAATGCCCGTCGGCTCTGCCGAATACTCTTCAAGAAAACCAGTCGCTTCGGCAATGGAGCGGCGGGGCAGAGTCAAGCGACAAGGCAGTTCCAAATCGGAAACAAACTCTTCAAGCGCTGTGGGAAGCTCTCCCGCCGCCTCCATCTGCAACCAGCCGCGAGGTGGCGATACTTTCAGACAATCAATCAGCCGCGAAGCGGGATACGCGGGGTCAAGCGCGATAAATGCCGCTCCGGCCTTGAGAATTCCGATCAAACCCCAAACCAACGATGCTCCGCGGTGCGCGTAGATCGCAACCACGTCGCCTGGCTTCACACCGCTCGTCGTCAGGCAGTTAGCTAATTGATTGGCGCGCGCATCGAGCTCTGCGTAAGTCCAGACGTCGTCCTTATCCGAGACCGCCGTTCGTGCTCCATTGCGCCGCGCTTGATTGGAGAACCGCTGATGCACCGCGCCACGCCAGTCATCGCCGAGAGGTTGAGCCGGGTCGGGCAAGACCGCGCGCGCTGTTTCGGTAACTAGAGAATAACTGTCTATGCGCTGTTCGGGCCGTTCGACGACCTGGCAGAGTAGGTATTTGAACTGTTCCATCATCTCTGCCATTCGGTCGGCCTGGAAGAGGTCGGCGTTGTAGACCATCTCGAGCCTGATTTCGTTTTCCCAATCTTCGACGTAGAGAGTTAAATCAAACTTAGACAAGACGTCGGGAGTATCGATGAGATCGATCTCCAGATCGGGCAGTTCAATTTTCGTGTCAGCAAAATTGAACATATTGAAGAAGACCTGAAATAACGGTGAGCGACTGAGGTCACGCTTCGGTTGCAGCTCTTCGAGCAGTTTCTCAAACGGCAGATCCTGATACGTATAGGCATCCAGCGTTACTTCTCTTACACGCTTAACCACATCCTCGAAAGAGAGTGTGTGGGAAAGGTTCGTCCTCAGCGTCAGCGTGTTGAGGAACAATCCGATGAGACCTTCCAGTGCGCTGTGGTTGCGGCCGGCGATGGGCGTGCCTACGAGAATATCTTCCTGGCCTGTGTACTTGAAGAGCAGCACCTTGAAAGCTGCGAGCAGAGTCATAAACAGGGTCGCATCATTCCTGCGGCTCAAAGTCTTGAGCGACTCCGTGAGGCCGGAGGCGAGTTGCATGGATTGCCTTCCGCCGCGAAATGTCTGGATTGGCGGCCGCTTGTGATCTGTGGGCAGGTCTATGACGGTGTTTGCGTCTTTGAGTTGTTGCCTCCAGTAAGAGAGCTCGGTCTCCAGCACATCACCTGCGAGCCATTGACGCTGCCAGGCGACAAAATCTCCGTATTGAACAGGCAGCTCATCCAGTGTCGAACGTCTTCCTGCGCAGTGGTCTTGATAAAGCTCTGTCAGCTCGCGGACCAGAACACCGATAGACCATCCGTCTGAGATGATGTGGTGCATGGTCAGCAGTAACTCGCATTCATCTTCAGAGAGCCAGAGCAGTGTCGGGTGGAACAGTGGGCCCGAAGCAAGATCAAACTGACGTTGCGCCTCTTCGCCTCGCAACCGTAGCGCTTCTTTGTCGCGTTCCGGTTCGGAAAGCGCCCGCAGATCCACGACGCGCAGAGGGATCTGCAACTCGGGCGAGACGAACCGCACGGGCGTGTTGTTCACAAGAGCGAAAGTTGACCGTAACGTCTCATGTCGCCGCACGATTTCTTTCAGGCTGAGAGCGAGGGCGTTTACATTCAGGTTACCCTTGAGACGCAAAGCGACAGGCAAGTTATAAGTGGGATTACCGGGATCTAACTGATCCAGAATCCAGAGACGTTCCTGTGCGAAGGCGAGAGGCGACGGATTTTCTCGCGGGATACTCTTGATGGGCGGAGCTTGTAAACCCTCTCCGGTTCTCGTAGCGTGGTCGATGGCGCCGGCCAACCCCGCGATGGTCGGAGTTTCGAACAATCGCCGCAACGGTATTTCGACCTGAAAGAGTTCGCGGGCTTTTGAAATCAGGCGCGTCGCAAGCAGCGAATGACCTCCGAGCTCAAAGAAATTATCGTCGACGCCGATGGATTTCAGGTCGAGTATTTCAGACCAGATCGTCGCCAAAATCTGTTCGGTCGGCGTGCGCGGCGCGATAAAGCCGGTAGCCGTGTCCGGTATGAATTGACCCGGGAGCGGCAACGCGCGATGGTCTACTTTGCCGTTCGGCGTCAGGGGTATCGTTTCTAAAACTACGAACGCCGAAGGCATCATATATTCAGGCAACTGGTTTTTGACGAGCTCTCGCAGTTCGCCAACAAGCGCGGACGAACTCGCGGCGACGTGGTCATTTTTGAGAACCAGGTAGGCGACCAGGCGTTTGCCGCCAGCCGCGTAATCCTTAGCCGCCACGACCGCTGCGTTTATTGCAGCGTGTTGCCGCAAGACCGTTTCAATCTCTCCCAACTCGATACGGAAGCCCCGCACCTTCACTTGTTGGTCCAAACGTCCAAGGTATTCGATATTCCCGTCAGGCAGATGGCGCACCAGGTCGCCGGTCTTGTAGAGACGCGCTCCCGGCTTCTTACTGAAGGGATCGGGGATAAATTTTTCTGCCGTCAGTTCCGGTCTATTGAGATACCCGCGCGTCACACCCTCTCCGCCGATATGCAATTCGCCGTGCGCGCCCGCGGGCGCCAATTGCAGGTCCTTGTGCAGCACATAGACCTGTGTATTGTCGAGCGGCCTGCCAATAGTCGGAGGACCAGGTTCAATCTTAGCCGCCGTTGACCAGATAGTGGTCTCTGTCGGCCCATATAAATTCCAGGCCGTTTGGCTTGCCGACAGCAGTTGATTAGCAAGGTCTCTATTGAGAGCTTCGCCGCCGCACAATATTTTGAAGTCTTTGCCGCCCTTCCAACCGGAGTCGAAAAGCATTTGCCAGGTTGAAGGAGTGGCCTGCATTGTCGTCGCACCGGAGCGCGTCAGTTTATCTGCCAGTCGTGCGCCATCGGCGGCGACTTCACGGCCCACCAAAACGAGCCTTGCACCTGTCGTTAACGGCAGGAAGATCTCCAGTGCAGCAATGTCAAACGACAGAGTGGTGACGGCCAGCATGACGTCGTGACTGGTGAATCTTTGACGCTTGCGAACGGCATTCAGGAGATTGACAACTGCACAGTGCGGAACTTGAACGCCTTTTGGTTTCCCAGTCGAGCCGGATGTGTAGATGGCGTAGCTCGTATTTCCCGCCACTGCCGCAGGCGTCGGATTATTTATACTTTCGTTGACCAACAACTCACGGTCTGTATCGAGACACAGAACTTCGGCTACGTCGGGCGAAAGTCGTTCGACCAGATCGCTTTGGGTCACCAACGTTTTGACACCCGCATCCTCAATCATGAACCGCAGCCGCTCTTTCGGATAAGCGGCATCCAAGGGCACATATGCGCCGCCCGCCTTGAGTATTCCGAGAAGCCCAACCACCATTTCAGACGAGCGATCGACGCAGATGCCGACAAGAGATTCCGGCCCGACGCCGAGTTTTGTCAGATAGCCGGCGAGTTGGTTAGCTCGCTCGTTCAGTTCGCGGTAGGTGAGTTCGTGGTGTTCGTCAACCACGGCAATCGCCTCAGGAGTTTCCGCCGCTTGCTTTTCAAAGAGCTGCTGGATGGTCTGACTTTGCGGATAGTCGGAGCCGGTATCGTTCCACTCCAACAACTGCCGCCGTCGCTCGGCTTCAGTTAAGAAAGGCAACGCGCTGAGCCGTTGCGATGGATCCGCGACCACGCCTGCAAGCAGAACCTGAAAATGATTGAGCATCCGCTCCGCAGTTGTCGCCGTAAACAGGTCGACGTTGTATTCCAGCTCCGCCACCAGATTGTCCGCTCTGTCCTCGATGGTCAGCGTGAGATCAAACTTTGCTGTTTCGCTTTCTGTCTCGAGCAAGCTCAGTCGCAGGTTCGAAAGCTCCAACGCCAGCGCCGGCACGTTTTGCAGGATGAGCATCACCTGAAATAACGGGTTGCGGTTCAGGTGTCGTTCAACTTGAAATTCTTTAACGAGCTCCTCGAAAGGTAATTCCTGATGAAGGTAAGCGCCGAGAGCCACGTCTTGCGCGCGCGCGAGCAGTTCTTTGAAGGTGGGGTTCCCCGAAAGGTCCGTACGCATCACGAGCGTGTTAACAAAAAGCCCGACGAGTCCTTCAATCTCCGTGCGGTTGCGACCGGCGATTGGCGTTCCCACGACGACGTCTATCTGACCGGTGTATTTGTAAAGAAGCGTTTGAAACGCCGCGAGAAGAGTCATGTAGAGCGTAACTCCCTCTTGCACGCTCAAGGCCCGGATCGCTTTTGTGAGACTTGCGGGCAACGTCAACGAACGCCGCGCGCCCTTGTATGTAGGTTGAGGTGGCGCTGGAAAGTCAGTCGCTAAATCAAGCACTGGAAGATTGCCGCCCAACTGCTGTTTCCAGTAGGAGAGGTGCGCTGCGAGATTATCGCCCTGCAACCAATTGTGCTGCCAGACGGCGAAATCCGCGTACTGGATGGGCAGTTCGGGCAGAGGCGATGGTTTTCCTTCCGAGAAAGCTTCGTAGAGCACGGCCAACTCGCGAATGAGCACACCCATTGACCAACCATCCGAGATGATGTGGTGCATCGTCAGAAACAAGATGTGTTCGTCTGCGCTTGATTTGACGAGGCAGGCTCGCAGCGGTGGCGCAAACGATAAATCGAATGGCTCGAGCGCCATCGTTCTGCCGAGGCTTCTTAATTGGGCTTGCCTGGCAGGCTCGGGTAAATCGCTCCAATCAATCTCTTCAATCTGCCATGCGGCATCAGACGATGTGACCTGCACCGGTTCGCCGTCGATAACTACGAAGTGTGTGCGCAACGACTCATGCCGCCGCTTGATTTCTTCGAAACTTCGGAGCAACGCAGCGACGTTAAGACGGCCCTCGAGACGTACTGCCGCTGGAATGTGGTACAGCGGACTGCCGGGCTCGAGTTGATCCAAAAACCAAAGCCTATGTTGGGCAAAGGAGAGCGGCAGGTGTCCATCGCGTGTGACTGGCTGCATCGCGGGAGCTTGAACACCTTGCTCAATGTTGAAGGCCGCTTCAATACTACTCGCCAGTCCGGCCACTGTCGGTTCTTCAAACACTCTCCGCAACGGCAACTCTATTTTGAAAACTTCGCGTACACGCGAGACGATTTGCGTGGCTAAAAGCGAATGACCGCCTAAGTCAAAAAAGTTGTCGTGAATGCCCACGCGCTCGACCTTCAAGACCTGAAGCCAAATTTCCAGCAACGCCTCCTCAACCGGAGTTCGTGGCGGCATGAATGCCTCATTTATTTCCAGGCGCGTGCGGTCCGGCGCGGGAAGCATCAAACGATCTACCTTCCCGTTCGCGGTCAAGGGCATGACTTCGAGCCTGACGAAAAATGTCGGCACCATGTAGTCAGGCAGTCGTTCCTTCAGGAAGTTGCGGAGATCGCTGAGGGTCACCACCTGATTTTCATTTGCCGTCACGTAGGCGACCAGACGCCTTTCATCTCCTTCGTCTTCGCGGGTCATGACAATGGCTTCGCGAATCGCCGGGTGAGTTGTCAGAACAGCCTCAATCTCTCCGAGCTCAATCCGGAAGCCACGCACCTTGACTTGATGATCCAGGCGCCCGAAAAACTCTATTTGACCATTGGGCAGCCAGCGAGCCAGATCACCCGTCCGGTAAAGACGAGCGCCGGCTTCTGTGCTGAACGGATTTGGAATGAACCTCTCCGCCGTCAAATCGGGCCGGTTGAGATAGCCCGTTGCAAGACCGTTGCCGCCGATATGCAACTCACCGTACACGCTAATGGGTACACGCCGGAGTTGCGCGTCAAGCAAGTAGATGTGTGTATTGTCTACCGGACGTCCTATCGGCGGCATGGTTTCCGACCGTTGCTTAGCAGGTAACACTGGGTCGGAACAAGCTACGACCGTATATTCCGTTGGGCCATAGTGGTTGACTAGTTTGAAGCTCAATGAGGGCGCCGGATAACATCGCAACCTATCGCCGCCGGTGAGCAGCGTCTGCAACGACAACTGCGACGGCCATTCGAGCGTCAAGATGCTCTCGGCCAGCGGCGTCGGTAAGAAAGTGATTGTGACGTCTTCGGCAATTAACCAATCGCGCAGCTTTGCAGGCTCGGCCCGTGTTTCGTCGTCGGGAATATGAACACTCGCTCCGGCTGACAGATAGGGCCAAAGTTCCCAAACGGAAGCGTCGAACCCAACGCCTGCAAGTTGAGTTGCCCTGTCTGACGACGAAACAGCATACGTGCGCTGGTGCCAGGAGATCAGATTCAACAAAGCCCCGTGCTGAATTTGCACGCCCTTGGGCTGGCCCGTCGAGCCGGATGTATAGATAACGTAAGCGTAATTGTCCGCGGTAATCCCGGCGTCCGGGTTCTCTACGCTCTCTCGACTAATCACCTGCCAATGCGAGTCGAGACTCACTATCTTTGTTCCATCCAGGGATAGATCCGCAGTGAGCCCTCGTTGAGTTAAGAGCACAGGCGAGTTGGCATCCTCGAGCATGAAGGCCAGACGTTGTTCCGGATAAGCCCGATCGAGCGGCACATAAGCTGCTCCCGCTTTGAGGACGCCCAACAATGCCGCAATCATCAGCGGCGAACGTTCCATCAAGACTCCGACCAGCATTCCCGGCCCAACGTTCAATCCATGCAGATAATGGGCAACTTGATTGGCGCGCTCGTTGAGTTGACGATAGCTCCACTCCTCGCTGCCAAAGGCGACTGCGAGTGCGGCAGGAGTGCGTGCCGCCTGCGTCTCGAATAGTTGATGTACCAACCTTTCGCGCGAGTAGACGGATTCGGTCTCATTCCATTTGTCGAATTTAAGACCCTCGGATTCCGTCAATATCTGAAAGTCGGAAATTCGCTTTTCAGGATGGTCCACCAGCTCTGCTAACAGGGTGCGAAAATGGCCGGCCAGTCTGGCAATTGTCGAGTGGTCGAAGAGATCTACATTGTATTGCAGTGAGCCGGCCAGCTCGTAGTCAACCTCAGTCATCAACAGCACCAGGTCAAAGAGCGCGACCTGCTGTTGCAAAGCGATTGACTCCAAATCGAGCCCGCCAACCTTGAGCTTTACTCCCGTCTCGCCAAGCGCAAAGGAAGACAATCCTTCGGCATCGAGCAGGTGCGCTTTCTGCAAAGCGAACATGACCTGGAAGAGCGAGGCGCGGCTGGGGTCGCGATCCGGTTGCAGGCGTTTGACGAGTTCGGCAAACGGATACGACTGGTGCTCGAAGTCTGCGAGCACATTCTGCCGCGTGTGGTCCAGAAAATCCTCGAAGGACGGATCGCCTGACATGTCTGCGCGCAGCGCTATCGGATTTACGAAGTAACCGACGAGGCCGCCCAGTTCCATCCAATTTCGGCCTGCCGTTGGAGAACCGATGAGAATGTCTTCCTGCGCGGTGTACCGATGGAGCAGCACTTGAAACGCAGCCAGCAGCGTCATGTAGAGAGTGGCGCCATGTTCACGGCCGAGAGCTTTGAGTTTGCGGTTCGTCTCCGCGTTCAACCTAAACGGATACGATGCTCCTCGGTAAGTCTGAACAGGCGGCCGTGGCCGGTCGGTGGGAAGATTGAGAACAGGCAGTTCACCTGACAGTCTTTCCTGCCAATATGCCCACAGTTTTTCGCCCTCCGGACCAGCGAGCATGTTGGCCTGCCAGCGAACATAACCCGTGTACTGCAATGGCAGAGGCGCGAGTTTGAGAGCAGTGCCCGCATGTTCCGCCTCGTACAATATTCCCAACTCATTGATAAGCACTGCCAGCGACCAGAAGTCGGCAATGATGTGATGCAGCGTCAGCAGCACGATCTGTTCGGAGTGGGATCGGGTAAAGATATTGACACGCATGAGCGGCCCGTCGCTCAAGTTGAAAGGCCTGCGCGCCTCTTCCGCCATGCGCGCGTGTAAATCTTTTTCCGTCCATCGTGAAGCATCTTCTTGTTGGAAGAAGACGTTTACATCGTTGCTGACCTGTTGGACGGGTTCGCCTTGAAGCGCGGTAAAAGTTGTGCGCAACGATGGGTGACGTTGGACTAACGCCTGAAACGCCCGGTGCAAAGCATCAAGGTCTGACAGTGAATGCAGGTGAGCAGCAAAGGCAAGGTTGTACGCGTCGCTTTCCGGGGCCAGCCGGTGCATAAACCAAAGCGACTGTTGACCAGGAGACAACGGGTATTCGGCTGATGCCTCCGGTGTCGCGCCAGGCAGAGCAGGTGCGGCCGGCGAACTCGCTCGCAGAAGTTCGAAACTTTCCGTCGCCAGTTGGGCGATAGTGGAACTCTGTAAGAACGTTGTTACGGGCAACACAACGCCCAGCGCCGACTGAATGTTGTGGACCAGTTCCAGTGCCATTAAGGAATCAATGCCGTAACGAGAAATCGGCTGTTCGACGTCGATCTCAGTGGGATTGATTCCGAGCATCCCTGCTAGACGGTTGACCAGCCACGCCTCGACTGCCTCAACTGTTGAAAACTCAGTCGCAGGAGCCTCGCCAAGTATTTCCCGTTTCACGTCCGTCGCGGCACGCCATTCAGCTACGACATCCAGGCTTCCCTCCTGAAAAGCTGCGCGACAGGCTGCTCGTCTAATCTTGCCACTCGAGGTTTTAGGTACGTTTCCGGGCTTGACCAACAGGATGGCCCGAGCCTGCACTTCATACTCTTCGATAAGCGACTGGCGAATCGACTCGACGATGCCGTCAAGATCAGGCGACTGGCGATGGTCCAATTCCTGCACGACAACCAGATGTTCTTCGCCGTTGTCTTCGATTGAGAAGGCGGCGCCGCATCCCGCTCGCAATGCATGATGCGTCCGTTCGACTGTGAGCTCGATGTCCTGCGGATAATGATTGCGGCCACGAATGACGATCAGGTCCTTGAGCCGTCCGGTGACAAAGAGTTCTCCGTCTTTTAGGAAGCCGAGGTCCCCGGTGCGCAAAAAAGGACCTTCGCCGGTTTCAAGCCGTGCGCCAAAAGTGCGTTCCGTCTCGTCGCTCTTGTTCCAATAACCCTGCGTGACGTTTGGCCCGGACACCCAGATCTCGCCCACGTGGCCCGTTGCGCATTCTGTCAGTGTTTGCGGATCAGCAATGATGATCTTCTGTTCGAGCAGCGTGTCGCCGCAGCCGACCAGCCGCCGCTTCTCCTGTGCATCCGTGACGTCGTCAATCACTCGATGCTGTTCCAAAGCACTGGCGCTAACCGTTTTAATAGTCGGAACTGTTGCCTGCTGTTTTCCGGATACGATCAACGTTGCTTCGGCCAATCCGTAACAAGGATAAAACGATTCCGGACGGAAGCCGCACGATGCGAACGCCTCCGCGAACCGCTCCATGCTTTCTGCGCGCACGGGCTCGGCGCCATTGAAGGCAACACTCCAACTGCTGAGGTCGAGCGTGCTACGCTCCGCGGGCGATGTCCGCTGGACGCACAAGTCGTAAGCGAAGTTTGGCCCACCGCTGGTCGTGGCTTTGTAGTTTGAGATGGCCTGCAACCAACGGAAGGGCCGTTGCAGGAAGGCGGCTGGCGACATCAGTATGCAACGGCCGCCGATGTAAAGCGGTTGGAGCACATTTCCGATCAGGCCCATGTCGTGATAGAGGGGCAACCAGCCGACAATGACAGAGTCTTCGTTTTGCTCGAAGGCGGTCTGAATCATTTGCTCGCTGTAGAGCAGATTGCCATGACTGACCATCACGCCTTTAGGCTCTGCCGTCGAACCTGATGTGTACTGTAGGAACGCCAAAGAATCACGGTCCAATAGCGGATCGCGCCACTTGGCCGACAAGCTGCTGGCAATGCTCTCGGTGTCCACCCAGCGCAGCGTCTTCAAATGCGGTGTGTGCGCGAATAACGATTCGGTCCTGGGAAGTATTGAGGCACTGGTGAGAATGACACCCACGTTTGCGTCTTCCAGGATAGTTTGAATGCGAAACAGTTTCTGATTGAGACGCGGCGGGTAGGCAGGGATGGCCACCGCTCCCGCGTAGAGACAGCCGAAGAAAGCTGCGATGTACTCGATGCCCGGCGGGTAGAGCAACAGCACGCGCTGACCGGGAGCACCCGTAGATTGCAGCCAGGCGCCAATAGCGCGCGCTCGCAGATCCAATTCTCCGAAGGTCACGCTTACCTCTGAAGCTTCCCCGTCAAGGAGAAATGTGTAAGCCGTGCGATCGGGTTGGGAGATCGCTCTATAGCGGAGAAGCTCGACCAGATTGGACGAATGCATGATTGCCTTTGTCATTAAAACTGCTTCTAAGTGAAGGCGGGCTAAGATCGAAGACTGAGACTATCCGGCCACAGCTACCTGCTGAGAACTTTCCAGCGAGTGCTGCAACTCCGCAGGAAGATGTTTTGTCAGGAGCGCAGTCAATTCCCTGGTCTCCTGGGTGTTCTGTCCTATGAATTGGAATTCAATCGTTTCCTCGCTTAAGCGCGGGAGGATTTCCAGAGAGTAAGATTCGGCCGAACGGCTTAAGTTGAGGAATCCGCGCGGTATCCATTCGTCACCGCCGAGCCACGGCGCTTCGTGAAAGTATTCCAGATTCAATAATACTTGCGGTCTTTCGTTAGAGTTGAAAGACGTCGTTGCGGCTGCATCAGCGAAGGGCAAGTCTTTTAAGAGACTTTGAATTTCCTGCACGCCGAAGTACGGATCGTCCGATACAGTCGTCGAGGGCAGGCGATACGTCGAGGTCAACGCGGCTGCTGTATGCTTCAAGGTTGTGTCGATCCACCGGTAATCGTAGACGACACTCAAATCCGCTTTTCTAGTCGTCCTGGTCAGACACTTCAGGATAGCGGCAACAAGAAGTTCGGGGAGCTTGACGTCATGAGCTTCCAGAGATTTTGTCGAGAGTTGGGCCATGATTGACTTATCAAGCGAGATAATCGAGCGCTCAATTTCACCGCTCGGAGTCTGCGCTTGCTGATGTGAAGCGTGCGAGCCGTTGCTGCGCGAAGTCAAAGCGTCCGCTTCCAGCAGTTCGTCGATGAACGCCGAATAGCTCTTTTCCACCGGCCGCAAGCTCACTTCTCTCTCGTTAGCCAGCGTTTCATAAATGCGGAACAAATCCTCGAGTAACAACACGACACTTTTGCCGTCGGCTATAGCCTGGTGAGCAATCAGAACCACTTCGGAAGACTCTGTGCCGTTGTGAAAAAGCGCCACGCGAACTGAAGATCCCGTCTGCGGCCTGATCTGTGCCGAGAGTTCGGCGACGCGACGTCTTATCAGGTTCTGCAAATCTTCGCCTTCTGTTGCGTCAACGTCATAGACGGCGATCAGGCTCTCCGGCAGACCATCGGATGTCTCCATGCCCACGTATTGCCCGTTGCGCAGGGCCATTTGCAACATCTCGTTATTTTCAATCAGCTCCTCAACGGCCATTGTCAGTGTTTCTTCATCGAGTTTCTTGCTGACTGACGTGTGGTAGCAGAGCACGCTGTCGGGTCCCGTAACGTTCGCTGCGGCCGGTTGCCTCCACTGCTGCGCAAAGACTTCGACAGCATCTTCCGGCAGACTCACCTCTTCTCTCTGCATTCGGGTCCCTTCGTAAACTTCGACGGCCAGCGGGTACAGCGTGTGCCAGCGATCTTCGGCGGCGTAACGTTCGGCCATGGTGTAAATGTTTGGCAATCCGAGTTCGGCCGCCAGGTCGGAAATGCGACGCAGCCGGTGGTATCGCTCTTCGCGCACGGGATCGGCATCGACGACTTCCCAGATTTTGAACTTCGTGTGCCGCGTCACCTCATCGGGAAAGAGTGAATATGCTTGATACAGGCGCGAACCGATTTGGCCATAAGGGTAAAAATAATAAGGATGAGCTTCTAATTCGTAGATGAACTGGTGATGTTCCCGGATAAAGTTATACGTCTCCAGGAAATCTTCTTCAGTCTCTCCGGGAAAACCGACAATCCAATAAGTGGTGGTTCTCACGCCGGCATTGGCCAGTCTCTTCAAAACATCCGAGATGACTTTCGGCGTCGTCATCTTGTCCATTTGTCCCAGCGTACGCGCCGAAGCACTTTCGATTCCGAGTCGTGCGCGGTACAACCCTGAGTCCGTCCAGAGCTTAATGAATTTGCGATTCGTGACCGGTTTATCAGCGCGCAAATATCCGTCGTACAAAATGTTGGCCTTCTTTTCGATGAGGGCGGCCGCGAAAGGATTGAGGTAAGGATTCATCAATGAATCGCCAAGGAAGAACGATTTGTTCTGGTAGGTTTCAGCAAGCCCGATAACCTGGTCCGCAAACAGGTCGGTTGGTTTTTTTCGATAGTCTCCCCACTGAATGGTCTCGGAGCAGAATGAACACTGAAACGGACAGCTACGTGCGCCTTCGATGGTCAAGTGGTAGTAGTTCTCGGAAGGCAAGTCAGAGAAATCAGGCGCGGGCACGTCCTTCATGTCCACCGATGCGCCCTTCAGGTCAGCCAACGTAATCATGCGTTTTTGGGCCAACTCGCCCTGGAGGAGCTTGAGAAAGAGTTTTTCTCCCTCGCCGAGAATCACGTGATCCACGTAAGGATATTCTTCGAGCAGGGTAACCAGGTTGTCTGAGCCGGTGGCCAGGTCGTCTGCAAATACACCGCCGCCCATGACGGTCTTGATCTGCTGGTTCTTCTCTTTGGCTTTTCGCAGAAAGAAGAGTGAGGCCGCGAGCGAAGTCGTATATGTACTGGTGCCGACTACTGAATAACTCGACAGATCGAGTTCCTCAATTATCCCTTCCATCCTTTGGAAAAATGCTTCGACAATCGGTATTAGGCCATCGGCGACGCGGCGCTCATATTTGATTCCGTAAAGCGGTGTGATGATCTCCAGGATCCTGGAAATCTGGTTGCGATCGGCGCCGTTCAAGTAGGCCAGAAAATGTGCGTTGAGAATAAACCACATCTTCGAGTAACCATCGCTTGCGGCGGAGCCTTCCGCTTTTTGCAGCTCGGTAAAATACTTGTGGTGCGTGGACCACAGTTTTACATCCGTATTGAAGTCATAGCAGGTAACGGAATAGTCGTGCTGCTCGAGGTAAGACTTGAGAATGGCGATACCGAGTGGCGGCGTCCACGGTGTAAAAAAGGGCGGTTTGACCAACAGAATTCTATTATTCGGAAGGCCGGCCCTGAGCTTGCTCCTGAAGCTTTCGATAGAGACTAATTCATTGTTACTCATGCTGTCTTCTCACCTAAGTTTGAGGGGTTGTTGACTGATTACGCTGATTGACTCACGGAATTCGTCTCGTAGTTCAAGACTTCAAACTGGAGAGTGTTTCGACAAAACTCGATCCATTCAGGAGTCACGGCGTCAAACACAACGTTTTCGTCGAGAAAGATACCGTCAGTTGCCGTGAAGTTTTCCTGTAGATAGTAGAAATCAGCAGGGGCTTGTTCGTTCGCAGTTTCGCCACGCTCGCCTGGAGTGGCTCTGACATTTTTGAAATTCGCAGTCCAGCCGGGAAACGCCATCAATTTCTCGACCTTATATGCTTTACAGTATTTTCCCATCTTTTTCATCAGTACTATCTCCTTACTAAAACGTGAATGACTTACTCACCAGTGTTGCGTCGCTGAGCGCAAGAGGCGCAGGTATTATGTTGTCCGGCCGCGACCTGAAGGTGGGGCTCGAAGGAAAAGGAAGTTCGTAAGACTGGTCCACCGCCCTTATTGTGATCGGCTGTGGTGACTGGGACACCAGGGTTAATTCAATACCAGTTGCCGAAAGCGCATAGTAACGAAGGGCCCATTTATTTTCTGACGCCGGCGTCGCTCCGGAAGGTTCTTGCTGGATGACCCGGCCGTCGATATCCGTGCCGCGTACGTCCGCGTGCGCGTTAACGTATAGCGAAATGACGGGCGCCTGACGTGGTGAAGTGACGCGCAGGCGCAACGTTCGCTGAGTGCCGCTCTGCTCGTCAGAGAGTTTCTCAATCAGCGGAGACGCAAGCTCTCTTGCTGGAGCCGGGCTGGTTAGAAAACGCCACGATCGACCCGGAAAGAAGTCAGGCAGATCGACGACCGTCGCCTGCGGCGAAAAGAATTGAGAGGTCCACTCGTCGGCTCTTTGGGTGGTGCTGCTGGCCCATACGGCCTGCCCGGTATCTGCCTCTAAAGCATAGAAAAGATTGCCCTGCTTTGGGTGGCTCGCATCGAAATTGGAAGTCCGAATTGCGCCGATCAAAAAGACCACGCAGATAACGATCGAGACTGCCGGCAGGAGCCACCGGTTCAGACTTGAAGCAAGATTCAGGTGTGGGCTCAGCAAGCCGAGTAAAAGCGCGACCACGACCATGACTAACGCCGCTGACGTTACAGTCAATCCGACGAGCAGGATTTGAATTATCGGAACGACTAAAACAATGGCAGGAATGGCGCCGGCCAGGAGCACCAACAGCTCTTTCCGCGAGCGAGATTGTTCAGGATGCCAGACAAATATGATCAGCAACGACAACAGACTGAACAGCAGTGGCCAGGCAAACAAGTAACTCGCGGCCGGTAAAGCGAACGTCGTAAGCAGCAGAAATAGCAGCCACCAGAGTAATGCTCCGATGAATAGATCCAGGAAACTCCTTTTTCCGAACCAGAGATACACAGTGGAGGTTATCGCCAACGTGAGCGCGACAAAGGCAAATAGATAGAGCGTGCCGTTATATGTCTCACCGTAAGTCATCGAGCGGTATTCGCCGTCGAATACGGCGGTCAAACGCCAGATCAGCCACACAACCAACGCGGAACCAGCCATGCTGAGCAATAAAGCCACAAAACCCATCGCAATGCCGGAAAGCGTCAAGCGATTTCTTCGATAACCCAATGCGACTACAGTTGCGAACAGCGCCACCGCAAGAATGGTCAGCGGCACGATTCTCGATGCCGGATAGCGAACAAGGAAGGCGCTCAGGACGTCGAAGTAAACCGCGTTGCCCTGGTGAGTAGTTTGTAGATCCAGATTGCCAAAATGGCGCGTCAAGGCGAGAGCATATGAGCCGTCATGCTGCAGACTGCTTTCGCTGACGTTTTCTACGTTGTCGAGTTGAGTGTGATAGTGGGTTGATTGGTCAATGTAAGCAAAATTCAACCCCTGAAGTCCGGCCCGCTTGTAGATCGAAAAATCTGTGTCATTGGGCAAGCGCTTGTAGGCTTCAAACAACAGCGAATTCGCCAGGGGGCGCGGAACAGCTTTCGCAAATTCCTCAATCAGCCATTCGTTTCCCTCACTCGTTTCATACATCAATGAAGGACCACTGCTTCCCCGCGCCTCGAAGTTGAATACTAACCCGATGGACTTCACAGCCTGGGGTTCGGCGACAACAGCTTGAGCGCCCAGCAAGCCGACCTCTTCGCCGTCGGAGAAAAGAAAAATGACGTCGTTCTTTAATGATGGCCCGGCTTTCAAAGCGCGCAGAGTTTCAAGCATTGCCGCCACGGCGGCGCCATCATCGCTGGCTCCTGGACCAGTTGGGACCGAATCATAGTGTCCGGTCAACATAATGGCCTTCGTGTTATTGCTGCCGTTAACCCTGGCAATGATGTTTTCTACGCTGCCTGCAACTAGCGGCGAATGACTCAACTTGCTGATAACCGTTGTCTTTTGAACTTCGGGCGTTACTCCCAGGGCCGTCAATTCCTTGACGATGTAATCTCGCACTACTGCGTGTTCAGCCGAACCAATGGGATGAGGTTTTTGCCCAATGTTCTGGACATATTTCATCGCCCGTGCGGAAGAAAACTCTGACAGCGGCGCGTTGGCGGCAACTGCTGCCGGACCACTTACACGATAGAGCGTAAAACAGACGACACCCACTATAACGAGCAAAGCAATTAGATTTGCGCGTCGATCGGTTCGTAATGCGGTCGACGACTCGTAGGTTAGAGGTAATGATCTAGTCAGATGAAAAGCCATCGGAAGGTCCAGACTCGTTAGCTCAGCACTCGCGATTCACAGCGGCAGGTCAGGCAACTTGCGCAACAACAGATCTTCGGCCGGTAGTTTCGGCTTCTTCTTCAACGATGAGACCGTCAAACAGACGCACAATTCGATCGGCATGCTGTGCGTAACGCGCATCGTGCGTCACCATGCAGATGGTCGCCCCGGCGCGATGCAGCTCGCGCAAAAGTTCCATCACCGCTTCGCCGTTCGTTGAATCCAAATTGCCGGTGGGCTCATCAGCCAGCAAGATGCTCGGTTGTCCGGCAACGGCACGCGCAACTGCGACACGCTGTTGCTGGCCACCCGAAAGCTGGCTGGGCAAATGCTGCGCGCGATGGTCCAGACCCACACGCCCCAGTGCTTCTATCACCCGTCGCTTTCGCTCGCGCGAATTCATTTCGCGATAAGTCAGGGGCAGTTCCACATTCTCAAAGACGGTAAGGTCGCCAATCAGATTGAAGCTTTGGAAAATGAAACCGACTTCGCGATTACGAATGCGCGCGAGTTCACCCAACGAAAGATTCGCAACTGGTCTACCGTTGAGCACGTACTCGCCGCTGCTTGGCGTGTCGAGCAAGCCGAGTATCGATAATAACGTCGACTTCCCGCACCCGGATGGACCGGCAATGGAAATGTATTCGCCTTCCTGAATGTCCAGATGTATTCCGGAAAGCGCGTGTGTCTCGACTTCATCCGTGTAAAAGACTTTCTTCACATCGGAGATATGAATCAGCGATTTAGATAAACTCAATGGATCTCCTGGTTAATCGAAGCGGTTAAGATTTTTTTTGGATGTGAGTAGGCAGAGCTACCGCACTGGGAGTCTGTGGGTCTCCCTAATAAATGTCAGGACGTGCTTGGTCTACGAGCCTCGCAACTGAAACTATCTTCAGTTTCGAGGCATTTGGTCGGGACTCTTGTCGAGGTTATGGCGCTCGCGTGACTAAGACGCAGCGCCCACTTAATTCGCTCGCTCGATCAGATCTCTTTCGATCAAGAGACGGCTGTCATAGGTCAATGCATTCAGAAGTATTTCTACTCTGTCGGTTTCTTTAATCCTCTTCTGGAATATGCCACCCAGACCCTTAAACGGGCCGTATTTAATCGTAACTTTATCTCCCTGAGTGAGTTCTTCACCAAGTTGAATGAACCCATCTTTATCTATCCGTTCTTTGATGAAATCTATGATTCGGTCATCTATGGGCGTCGGACTGTCTCCAAAGGTGACTACTTTCTGGACGCCCCTCGTGTTATTGATTTTGTGAAGCTGCGTGCCGGCGTCAAAACGGGCAAAGATATAACTTGAAAATAGCGGCTTGCTGACATAACGCTTTCCGAAATCTGAAGCACAAAGCTCTCTCAGCTTCGGCGCAAAGGTCTGCACCTGCCAGGCCTGCAAATTAAAATCAGCCCGATCTTCTTCTCGAGGCTTCGTCCGAATCGCATACCATGCCGCGTTATTTTCGGAAGCTGTATTGCTCATTTAACATCCCCAATCACTGCTTTAACTTGCTATTCAGCACTTGGGCGCTCGTCGATTCACGCCGCTTGTTGATTCAACTAGAGACTTGCAATAAACTCCTGACAAGATGTTTTGCTGCGTGGGTTATATACCCTCCCGTCCTGTATATGACCTCACTGCTGTTGCCTAACATCTCACCCGAGTGAAGTAACTTAGCGGAAGGGCGACGGTAATGTCTTCAAGAAACGGCTCAATTTTTTTTCAATAAGGTCTCATCGTTTCACTCAATGAAGTCTCAAGCCGGCAACAGTAAGGCGGTCAAGCATTTCTATGACTTTGGCCCGTTCCGTCTGGACCTCGAACAGAGACTCCTGTCGCACGAAGGAGAGACTGTGGCTCTCGCACCGAAGGTTTTCGAGACACTTGTTCTCCTGATTGAGCACAAGGGGCGCCTGGTAAAAAAAGAAGACATGATGAAGGTGCTTTGGCCGGATCGGTATGTTGAGGAGTCGAACCTGACGCAGAATATTTTCCTGCTGAGAAAGATACTCGGCGAGGGCGACGGCTCAGGCAAAGCTCAATATATCGAAACCATCCCCAAGCGAGGTTATCGTTTTATTGGGACGGTGAAAGAGACACAGGAGGAAGTTGAGGACCCTGAAGAAGAGGTCGTTCCCGTAGCAGAGCCCGAGCCTGAAGTGCAACTGGAAAAACCTGCTCGGCCCGATGACGCACCAATCTCGATCGCAGTCTTGCCGATGGTTAATGAGACCGGAGATCCGGCTTTGGAATATCTCACCGACGGAATCACCGGCAGCCTTATCAAAAATCTGTCGCGGCTTTCGCAAGTGCGCGTCATCGCGCGTAGCCTGGTCTACCATTACAAAAACAAAGAAGAGAACGCGTTGAAGATTGGTCGCGAGCTGGCAGCCAATATGGTGCTGGTGAGTCGGGTAATAACACTCGGAAGCGTATTAATTGTTAGAGCGGAACTGGTCGAGGTCTCGACCGGCTGGCAAGTTTGGGGCGAGAAATACAAGACCCAGCTTTCCGACATTCTCCAGTTGGAGGATGAAGTGTCGACCAATATTTCCGCAAAGTTGCAGCTCAAATTGACAGAAGAAGAGAAGAAGCGACTCAGTAAACACGGCACTCAAAATGCCGAGGCCTACCAGTCTTTTTTAATGGGCTGTTATTACCGGAACAAACGAACAGGCGAGGGCTACGAGAAAGCCATCGAGTGTTTTGAACAAGCCATCAAATTCGATTCCAGTTACGCTCTTGCCCACTCCGCTTTGGCTGATGCATACGTAACCTTTGATTTCTACGGAATTCTGCCCCCTTGGGAAACCAGTCCAAAAGCGAAGAAGGCGGCAATTAATGCCCTGGTGATCGACGAAACACTTGCTGAAGCACACACTGCTTTCGGCTGCGTCAAGATGATGTACGAACGAGACTGGTCCAACGCCGAAAGAGAGTTTAAGCGCGCCATCGAGCTCGACCCGAATTATGCGCATGCTCATAACTGGTATTCACATTTTTTGATGGCCATGGGGAGGATTGAGGAATCGTTCGCCGAGAGCCAGATTGCCCTCAAGCTGGATCCGCTTGACGACAGCATCAACCAATACCTGGGATGGCACTACATTCACGCGCGGCACTTTGAGCGGGCAATCGCTCAACTCGAAAAGACGCTCGAGGAGAATCCTGATTTCTTTCTCGCCCGCGTTACGCTGGGCATGGCGTACGAGCAAAAGGGAGAAGTTGAACAGGCAATTGAGGAATTTAAAACCGCGTATCAAATGGAGAAAAACGTTATCGTGCTCGGCTTTCTTGGAGATGCATACGCGCGGGCGGGGAACCTGGAAGAGGCGCAAAAGATACTCCAGGAGTTGGAAGAATTATCAAAGCGAATATATGTTCCGCCATTTAGTATTGGATTGATCTACACCTCACTTGGCAAGTCGACCGAAGCCTTCGAATGGTTTGAGAAAGCCTACGCGGCTCAAAATGAATGGTTGAATTGGTTGAAGGTTGCGCCGGAAGTCGATAGCCTACGCGCCGATCCAAGGTTCACAGATCTGCTCGTACGCCTCAATCTTACATCCGATAAAAAGCAAAGCTAGATCGTTCAAGCCCCGCGCCCACACTATCTGCGCCAACGCTGACAAAGAGGGGGCCAAGAGGGTGGCGGGACGTATCGATGCTATCCCAGCCAAAGGGATACCTGAATGACCGGAGCCAGGTCAGATTGAGCCGCCTGCGAAGCGCTTCGCTACAAATACTTCCGCACGATGTCGCTGGTGGTCACGCGGGCTTTCAAGGCGTGGAGTGTGTTGTAGAGGCCCATCTCGGCGCGTGCCATGAAGATGTAGTCAGTCATCACATGCTTTGTGCGGAACAAGTTCGTGGCGTGCCGGAGATAGTTTGTGAGAAAAGTCGTGTCGCTGAAATCGAAGACAAACTGCTTCCCTTTATCGGGCGGATAGACTTTTCGATACTCTTCCGCAAAATCGACGAGCGCACGATACGCGGCCTTCGACATTCTCTTTCCGCGGCTATCATAATTTGCTTCAAGCAAACGCCGGAACTCTGCTGAGTGCCTCGACCCGGGATAAAGATAAACGCCCTTCAAGTATTGCAGCGCCGCCGACGAGAGCTTTTTCGCGCAGCCGAAATCGACCAGTCCAATCGTGCAGTCGTCATTGAATAGATAGTTGCCCCAATGTGGATCGGCATGAAACGCGCCGAGCTTCAATAGTTGGAAATAGAAAAGCTCGAACAGATTTGTGCCGATCTGGTTGCGCACCTTCTGACTTGGCCGCGAAGCTAAAAACTGCTCCAGATGGCGTCCGCGCACAAACGTCATCGTCAACACTTTGTCAGATGAGTACTCTCGAAACACTTCCGGGACTTCCACAAACGAGAGGGCTGACAGTTTCTTGCGAAAGAATTCGATGTTGTCGGCCTCTTGCTTGTAATCAGTTTCAGCAACAATCTGGTTTTCCATCTCGTCGATGGCCTCTTTCGGAATGTGACCAGAGGCCTGGGCGGGTTTGGATACGGTGCGAAACCACTTGAAGTCGCTTTCGATCGTTTCGCGAATTCCCGGGTATTGAATCTTTACTGCAACACGCTGGCCTCCGTGAATCGTCGCCTCATGAACCTGCCCCAGCGACGCAGCGGCAAACGGCTTAGGTGAGAACGTTTGAAAAATCTCTTCAGGCTCGTTCCCCAGGCTTGTCTTCACTTGCACACGGACGAGTGACGGATGCATGCCGGGCGCTTGCATCTGAAGTGCCGCCAACTCGGAAAGCATCTCTTCGGGAAGAATTCCAGTTTGTAAGCTGAGTGTTTGACCAAGCTTCATCGCTGGTCCACGCAACGACAGCATCTCGTCGCGTACCCTGCGCGCGACGCGCGTGTGAGTTGTCTTCAGTTTTTCTTCTCGCCTGGTCTTTCCCGCGAATGGACGTTGCAGTACGTAGCCAAGATAACTGCTCGCTATGTTCGCTCCCATCGAGGCGATTTTGAGAGCGCGTCGCGTGGGCGTGTTTTCACGAGCCATTAACGTTGACCGCCCTTCAGAAAGGAGACGCCGATATTGAGTGAACGGTCGAGAAAAGCAAGTGTATGTTGTTTGTCCTTCGAGGTGTCGTACAGCCAGAAGAGCAGCACGCCAAGGTAGTAGATCCAGAACGCCTCGGGCACGAGCCATGAAAGCGCGTCGGCTTTGCGTTTTGGCGACGAGTCTTCGATAAGCTCGGCGACGAATGCGAGATACCGGTGACGGAGTTGTTGTGCGCGATGACTAAATGCGCCGAGATGCGAGGCTGGATTTAGCGCGTGCAGTAGGGCGGCGCCAATAAAGCGTTCATAAGGAGCAAGAAATTCGAGTTGACTATGAACGAGCGTGAAGAGTTTCTCCTCCAGCGGGGCTTTACGAAGTCGCACATCGTCGCGCACCGCCGCGATCGCGTGATCCACTTCTTCCTCAAAGAAAAAGAGTGCGATGTCTTCCTTGGTCCGGAAGTAGTTGAACACCGTGCCCTCGGCGATGGCGGCTTTGCGAGCAATTGCCTTGGTGGTCGTTTTATCGAAACCTTTTGTTTGGAAGAGACTGAGCGCGGCTTTGACTATGCGGTCGCGGATGGCTTGTTTACTCTGCGCACGTTTACCGGGCTTGCGCGTCTTGTTCGATTTTACTTTGGTCCTGGTTGCCATGTTTCGTGAGTACGCTCACGAATTATATGAGTGCACTCACGAATGTGTCAATCAGCGTTGCGGCCGAAAGTCCGTGCTCATTTAGCGAGGAGCTCTAACGTGGTGATATTCGCGGTTAGCGGAACCTTGTAGGCGTCACGTTCGATCACGAATTGTTTGCGTGGGCTGTATTTGCCGATGCCCGTGAGCTGTGCCGGTTGCTCGACGCGTAGCCGCGCGTCGGAGGTGTATTGTGTCGCCGGCGAAAGGGCCACGCGAACGACGTTGGTTCGTTTGTTCACCTCGATCCGCTCGAAGGCGCCGGAATCAAGCGTCAGCCACAAGCCTAAGGGCGCAACATAGAATCGCATCCGAAACGAGTCGAGCGGCGTGACGCTGACCCAGTCGCCGGCAAGCTTCACGTTGCCGCCGAACGCCTGCCAGCCAAACTCCGGATGATTTATCAAGTAGGTGGCTACGTTAAAGGCATGACCGAAAAAGTTTGGCCCATAGTCGCCACTATAGGCGTCCCACTTCATCGTCGAGGGGAAGGAATGAAAGGCTACTGAGGCAAAGCCATCCTGATCGATGTTGGTCAACGCGCCCATCGTTCCGCCGTAACCGATGCGCAGGAGGTGATAGTCGTCCGGATGTTCGCGATAGGCGGACAACGCGGGGATGGCGTTCAACCCTGAGCCGTAGTGATGTATCTGCCGTTCGATGCGCCGCAGTTTTCCGCCATAAAGAAAGTCCCAGTAGCGCCGCGCATTGCCGTTGTAACCCCAATGCGGAAGCGTTGGCATGTACCCGATGATCGAGTTCAACGAGATGTTGGCCTTTTCATCGTCACCAAAGTATTTGCACCAGGCATAGACTTCTTCCTGTCCGGTCGAGTCCCACGCCATTTCGCTGCCAAACGGAAACGCCTCCTGCCGCCAGCGAGCGGCGCGTTCTTTCATTAATGATTCGACGTCATTCGCCTTGTCCGTCCAGCCTTCGCGTTTCAGATCCAAAAGCAGGGCCAGAAAAATATCGCCTTCCATCAAGCCCAGGTCGACATAACCCACGCGGCGTCTGCCATTCGGCGCACGACTGAAGGTGAACTTAGTCGTTTGATACGCTTGCTCGAGGTACCAATCCCACGGGTGATTTGTGACCAAGCCCTGATGATTACGCGCTAACCGGTACAACGCCCAATACGCAGCCACAACGTGCGGGTAGTTGTAGCCCCGGCCAATAGTTTCAGCGTCACTCTTCTTCCAACTGGTCCAGGTTGTCCAAGTCAGCGCCGGATCGTAAACGTAGCCGGGAACATCAGCCGGAGAGTAATAAAACAAGCTCTTGCGAACGCCATATCGATTAGGACCATCCTTGTACTGCAACCCGCCCCACAGCACCTGATCGACAAACCGCTCGTACTTCTGGAGCTCGTCGCGCTTGGGCTGCCCGAACTGTTTCATGGCGGCTGCTAACCACGAACCCGAACCACCTTCGTCTCCCAGACCGGCAATCCAGACGCGACTGTCCTGCGTCACGATCTTGTTCGCTTCGCGATCGTAACTCATCACGGACGGACTGCGATGAAAAGGATCGCTGGCGTCGTCGTACCACTGCTTCGTGAAGAGAAAGTTTCCCAGGTCCGCAACCGCCTCGGCAGCGGGTTTTGTGACGTAGTAACTGATGGTCTGTCGTGTGTTGTCGGCGAAGGTAAGCGTCAGTCTTGCGCGGCCCCAATTCTTACCGCGCAAGACGTAAGCCTTCCAACCGTTGCGCGTATGTGTTTGTTTGCCGATAACAATAGCGCCCTGTGGCTCGACGTCGATCGAGCGGATCTCGCTCGCATAGTTCACAAACAATCGCGCGTCTAAATCGGATGGTAAAACGTAACCCGGTATGCCGACGGCGACGGGCCGTCGATTCTCGATGAGAGTCTTTTCAATGTTGCGGATCTCGTTGGATACGAGGAACTTGACTGTGTAAGCCCTTGTTGCGCCGGGCGCGAGAACGAAGCTTGAAGGAGTGTTCCACTGCTCAGCGCCCTTCCATTCCTGTTCAGCGTGGGCCTGGCCATGGACGATCCAGGCAAATGCTCCCTCGAATGTCTGGTTGGGCCGCATCGGCTCAGTCAGGAGTTGGTACGCTTCGAACGGAGTGCCCTGCTCAGGCACAACAACGAGCGCGGGCCCCTTACCACTGAGCCGTGTCACCTGTAAATATCCAGCGTCCTCGCCAATATACGGATCGGAGAACGAGCATAATTCATGCGCTTCCTTCAGATTCCGGTTGGTGATGATGTTGTTGAAGATCATCGGCAACGCGAGCGCGCCGATCTGCACTGGATTCGCAGTTCGATTCTTCAATTCGAACTTCAGGACCAGGCGGCCATTCTCGAGAAGCCAGGAGCGTATGACTTGTAAGGCGACGTCAGTTGGAAGCGTTGGTGACAGATCGGCAGCGGCCAAAGTGCCGCTCGAGGCGGGTAGCGCTTGCACCGGTTGGCGCGCCAGAGCGGTATCGTAATTAAGCCATAGTCCGGCGCTATTGGGACGAATGCGAAAGGCGATGTCGCCAAGATGATGAAAACCATTGGCCGCTCTTCGGTCCAAACGATCTGCGGGCGTGAAATCGAAACCAGGCGCCTGCTTCGGCTCAAGCGCCGCGATCGTTTGAGATGCCTTGACAAGCTTCAGCTTGAAATCGGGAGTGTCGAATTCAAGGAATCCCTGGTCCAACCCGAGCGTTGGCGGCGGTGGTGGTTGTTCGTTAGGACGTCGATCCTGTGCCGTCGTCGAGCAGATGAAAGTGAGAAGCAATAACACTGCTGCGCCTATCGCGCAGGCGTAAACGTATCCGCGCACGTGTTTGCCGAAGCGCCTCATTCGTTCCTACCGTACTGCGCCAGCTCGAACCAGACGTATGCCATAGACTCCGCCGATCTCATTGCCGCCCGTAGCTTGAAATCGCACGGTGATTTTCGGCTTGTCTTTCAATAACTCAGCAGGAATCTTGTACTCGACGTCGAAGAAGTGACCTGCCGCACTACCCGGAGGGCTTCGTTCAATGCGCTGTTCACCAACACGTTGACCGTTGATTAGAACCTCAAAGCTGCGAGTCGCTCGCTCAATCGTGTGATAGGTGATCAGGAGCGACGCGGCATTCCCACCCTGAACCGGTAAATCGTAGGAGAACCATTTCTTGCCGCGGCGAGCTGGCCGGCCGTTCATGCCGTCGACGGTTGTTTCTTCGCCCTGCTGGTTGAATTCCTTTTCTTTCTGATTGTCACCCGGTTGCACAAAGACAATAGTCGCCGCTTCAAGCGATTTCTTCGTCGCCTGCGCAGCCTCGAACTCCGCAATCTTCTTCTTCCAGGTTTCAGCAGTGTAAAGATCCCAATACAGAGAATAGGTACGCCGGTGCAGCCGATAAAACGGAATTAACTCCACGTCGTTTTGCGAACCATCGAGCAGTCGACCATCGGTATGAACGGTCGAAGCGCCACTGGCCGCAGGAACCAGCCACTCGGTGATGGGCCGATTGTCCATCACGAAAGCCGGAACGGACTCAACCGACCAGCCGCGGCGTTCGGGACCGAAATCGCCTGCAAGGACGAGCGGTCCCCACATCAGCGCCGCACGAGACGGATTGTCCGCGAGCCCTTCGACGTGAAGAGCCTTTGGTAAAACAACAGCAACTGTATCTCCCGTTCTCCACGTTCTTTTCAATTCAACATACGAACCGGCGCTCGAAGTCTCCTTGACTGGTTTTCCGTTTACTTTCAGCGCAAATCCTTCTCCGGCCCAGGCCGGACGGCGCACGGCCAACACAAACGTTTTGGGTTTGGCGACGGTGAGTTTCAGGGTTGCGGAGTCGCCTTCCGGAAAGTTTGTGTCCATCGCAACTTGAACGCCTGCCGCTCTCCAGTTCGCCGTCGACGGAACGAAAAGGTTTACCCAGAAGCGGTCAGCCGACGCGTAGTAGATCCCCTCGCCATGAAGCGCATGACTCTCCATTCCACTGCCGACGCAACAGGTGAAACTCTTCGACATGTCCTGGTACTCATGCCTCACACCCTGGCCCACAGGGACCATGTAACACGTGCGGCCGTCTTCCGGATCGATCGAACCAAGCACGTGATTGAACAGAGCGCGTTCTAAAAAATCGGCGTATTTGATTTCCGGCTTGAGCGCGAATAGCAGTCGAGTCATCTTCAGCATGTTGTAGACATTGCAACTCTCGTTTGTTCGACCATCTATGCGCTCACTGAGTTCGTCAGGCGGTCCGAAGTATTCATCCTTTCCGTGGCCGCCGGTGGCGTAGGTATGGTGATTTACGACCGCATCCCAGAAAAACTCGCCGGCCACACCGTCTGTCTTGTCACCGGTGTAGATGTAACGAACCAACACTCCCAACAGCTTAGGCACCTGCGTGTTTCCGTGTAGTCCGGCGAGGCGATCTTCGCGTCGTGCCAGAGGATCGACAACAGCATGATGGTCAAAGCGGTGCGACAGTTCCAGCCAGCGCTTGTCACCGGTGTCGGCATAAAGATCCACCAGCGCCTCGTTCATGCCCCCGAACTCCGTGTTGAGCATTTTTTGAATCTGCGCTTCGTTTAATTTTGTGAGAATGGATTCGGCCCACGCGGCCAACTTAATCTCGACTTCCAGCGCAGTGCGGTTTCCGGTATAGCGATACGCATCGCGCAACCCCGCATACGTCTTGTGAAGCGTGTACCACGGCGACCATAGACCATTCAGATCGAAAGCACTCGAACGTATGTTTCCGGCAGCAACCTCGGCAAACTTCTCGCGTGCTCCTTCCAGTGCGCTCAGGTAACCGTCGCCGTTCTTGTCCTGCACCTCCTTCAGTTCCTTCACGAGATAATCCGCGCGCTCTTTGAAACGTCGATCGCCGGTCGCTGCATACATCAACGACACGGCCGAAAGATAATGACCGGCGATATGGCCCGTAAGATTTCTGCCATCGCCGTCCCAGCCCGGGTAACCTTCCGCTTTCGGTGTTAAGCCGGCACGCTTGCGGTAGTAAGCCATCATGCGATCCGGCTCGAGTTTCAGTAGGTATTCGGCATCCAGATCCTGCGCACGTTTTAATGGTCCACCAGTAAGACGAACATCCGCGAGCGGGAGCGGAGTTGCGAGATACGGTACGGCGCCCTTGATCCGCTGCTCCTGCGCCTTGACCACACCCACGATACAAAGCAAACAAAGAATCAGCGGCATTGAGAGTTTTCTGGTATGCATATTAAGCCGCTCGACAGGTTCCGTTCTATTATAGAGTTACTGACGACTTGTTCGTTTCTATTATAAACACGAATCGCTGCCGTCCGTTTTGATCAATTATGCGCGATTTTCCGATATCCGACAGCGAAGAGACTCTCGAAGATGGTGCTGAAGACGTTTTCCTCTTCCCTCTGTCCTTTGCCCAGCAGCGACTCTGGTTCCTGCAACAGTTGAACCCGGAGAGTCCCGCTTACAACATGCCGGTCGCCTCGCGCCTGTTGGGAAGGCTCGACGCCCACGCTCTCGAACAGGCATTGAACGAGATCGTCCAGCGGCACGAGGTTCTGCGCACAACGTTTCAAATGGTTGATGCGCAGCCGATGCAGGTCATCTCTCCGCGCGCTGTTTTGACGCTGCCGTTGATCGATTTGACGCACCTGCCGGAAACCACACGCGAAACGGAAGCAGATCGTCACGCCGTCGAGAACCTCAGACAGCCGTTCGATCTCGTCAACGGCCCGCTCGTGCACGCGAGTCTCCTCCGCATGAGTGCCGAAGATCACGTGCTGCTGTTGGCAATGCATCACATCATCTCCGACGGGTGGTCAATCAGTGTTCTGGTGAACGAGCTGGCCGCGCTCTACAACTCTTTCTTGACCGGCGCGCCCTCGACGCTTCCTAATCTTCCGATTCAGTATGCCGACTACGCGCAATGGCAGCGGTCGTGGTTGACGGGCGAAGTGTTCGACGTGCAGCTCGATTATTGGAAGAAGCGACTTGAAGGCGCACCGCCCATCCTGGAAGTTCCGACCGACCGGCCGCGCCCGTCGATACAAAGCTTTCGCGGATCGCTTGAACACTTCAACGTTGCGGAAGATGTGGTGAGAGGACTGAGAGAGTTATGCCGGCAGGAAGGCGCGACGATGTTCATGGTCCTGCTGGCAGCCTTCCAAACACTGCTGCATCGTTATTCCGGACAGGACGCGATCGTCGTCGGCACGCCGATCGCCGGCCGCAATCGCCAGGAGCTCGAGCGCTTGATCGGGTTCTTTATCAACACACTCGTCATGCGCGCCGACTTCCGCGACGGCCTTACTTTCCGGCAACTGCTTTCAGAGGTGAAAGAGACTGCGCTCAGTGCCTACGCACATCAGGAGTTTCCCTTCGACAAGCTGGTTGAAGAGCTGCGGCCGCAGAGAGATTTGAGTCACATGCCCATCATTCAGGCGATGTTCGCGCTTCAGAACACTCCTGAGGAATCGATCGAATTGCCGGGTTTGACGATCAAGCAAGTGAATGTTGACAACCAGACCGCACGGTTCGATCTGTCGCTGAACGTTTGGGAGACAGGCCCGGCATTGACGGGCTATCTCTCCTATCGCACCGACCTTTTCGACGCCGCCACGATCGTGCGCATGCTCGCTCATTTTCGGAATCTTCTGGAAAGTATCGGCAGAGATCCTGACGAACGCGTCGAGAGCCTGTCGCTGTTGTCGGAGGACGAACGGAGACAGTTATTGCATAGCTGGAATCCGCTGTCTGAGACCTCGTTTCCACCGGACGTGACACTGGATCGCTTATTTGAAGCGCAAGTCGGACGCACGCCGGGCGCAATTGCCCTCACATTTGAGAACGAGCAGGTGACGTATGCAGAGTTGAACCAGCGTGCTAATCAGTTGGCGCATCAACTCCGCGCGTCGGGTGTCGGCCCGGAAGTATTAGTCGGCTTGTGTCTGGAGCGCGGCATTGAACTGGTGATCGGCATACTGGGCATCCTGAAGGCGGGTGGAGCTTATGTGCCGCTCGATCCGAGTTATCCGCGTGAGCGACTGCGGCTCATGATCGAAGACGCAAAGCCGGCGGTGATTCTGACAACGGATAACATAGATCAGAACCACGGATCCGATCAGAATTTAAACCGCGGCTTTGATCCGCGTCATCCGTGTTACGTCATCTATACATCGGGCTCGACGGGCACGCCCAAAGGCGTCATGGTCACGCACCGTAACGTCGCGCGCTTGCTCGCTGCCACACATGAATGGTTCAAGTTCGACGAGCATGACACGTGGACGCTCTTTCATTCGTACGCCTTCGATTTCTCGGTGTGGGAACTCTGGGGCGCACTCCTGTCAGGCGGAAAACTGGTGGTTGTCCCTTACTGGGTGAGCCGTTCACCTGAAGACTTCTATGCGCTGCTCGTCAGAGAGCGCGTGACGGTGCTGAACCAGACTCCTTCGGCTTTCCGTCAACTCTCACGCATCGATGCAGCGCAAGACAACTCGGAACCTCTCAGCTTGCGCGTCGTGATTTTCGGCGGTGAGGCGCTGGATCCGGCCAGCCTCGCGGGTTGGATGGAACGTCACGGTGATGTGCAGCCGCGTCTTATCAATATGTACGGCATCACCGAGACTACGGTCCACGTTACATATCGTCCGCTAACTTCGTCGGATGCGGCGACAGGCAGCGTCATCGGCGAGCCCATCCCGGATCTTCAACTCTACCTGCTCGACAAACAACTCGAACCCGTGCCGCTTGGAGTCTGCGGTGAGATGTATGTCGGCGGCGCCGGACTGGCGCGCGGCTATCTGAATCGCGCAGAGTTGACGGCCGAACGTTTTATCCCCGACCCATTCGGCCGCGACGCAGGCGCGCGCTTGTATCGCACCGGCGATCTCGCGCGGCGGCTCGGAAACGGAGACGTCGAGTATCTCGGACGCGCGGACGATCAGGTGAAGGTGCGCGGCTTTCGCATCGAACCCGGCGAAATCGAAACGGCAGTCCTCACGCACCCATCTCTTCGAGCCGCCATCGTCGTGGCCCGTCCGGACGCTGGTGGAGACCAACGCCTCTGCGCTTACGTGGTCGTGCGACAAAGAGGTGAACTCCGTGTCGACGAGCTCCGCGCATATTTACGAGAGAGACTGCCGGAGCACATGGTCCCCGCCCTATTTGTCGAACTGGACGAGATACCGCTGACGGCGCACGGAAAGGTTGATAAGCGACGACTGCCGGAACCCGGACGCGAGCGACCCGAGTTCGGAAGTAGATATGAGACAGCGCGCAACGCTGTCGAAGCGATGCTGTCGGACTTGTGGAGCGACGTGCTCGGTATCGAAAACGTCGGTATACATGACGACTTCTTCGACCTAGGCGGCGACTCAATCAAGGGTGTGATTTTCATCAACGGCTTGCAGGAGCGTTTGGGCGAGATCGTCCACGTCGTAAATATCTTCAACGCTCCGACGATTGCGTCTTTTGCAAGGTATCTGGAAGAGCAACACCCGAAGGCGGTTGCGAGAATTACAGGCGCTCCACACGCGCAGACGGTCGAGTCAGCGCACGAGTCTTCAAACGTGACGAGCGTAAAGCTGGCGCAGATCAGGGAGTTGATTGAGCCGCTGCAACCGCGTGTGGACGACAACCCGGTTGTAAAAAATCCGCCTGCGATTTTTATTCTCGCTCCGCCGCGTTCAGGCACCACGCTCCTGCGCGTACTGCTCGGCGGTCATCCACGTCTCTTCGCTCCTCCGGAATTGGAGCTCCTCTCTTTCAACACGCTCGCAGAGCGAAAGCTGGCCTTTTCCGGCGCGTTCAGTTTCTGGCTCGAAGGCTCGCTGCGCGCCATCATGGAGATCAAAGGCTGTAGCGCTGAAGAGGCCGCGAGCATCATGCGCGAATTGGAAGAGCGCGACCTTTCGACAAAAGAATTCTACCGGCTCATGCAGGAGTGGATTGGCGACCGCACGCTGGTCGATAAAACACCTTCCTATGCTCTTCACACGAGCATTCTGAAGCGTGCGGAGGCTGACTTCGAAAACGCCCGCTACATACATCTCCTGCGCCATCCACGCGGCATGATTCGTTCCTTTGAAGAGGCGAAACTGGATCAGATCTTCTTTCGCTACGCACACCCTTTCAGCCGGCGCGAACTGGCCGAGATGATCTGGACAGTCAGTCAGCAAAATATCGTCGAGTTCCTGCAAGACGTGCCCATCGACCGGCAGCACCAGTTGAAGTTTGAAGACCTGGTCAGTCGCCCGAACGAGACTTTAGAGCAGCTATGCAACTTCCTCGGCGTCGAACTTCACCCGGACATGTTGCAGCCTTACAAGGGCGGGGCGCAGCGGATGACGGATGGCATCCACGCTGAATCGAGGATGCTCGGCGACGTGAAGTTTCATAGTTACAAAGGAATCGAAGCGAGCGTTGGGGAACGCTGGAAAGAGCATGGCGACCGAACCAGTCTTGCTAAAGAGACGCAGGCGGTTGCCACACTGCTCGGATACGAAAGCGCGGAGCAGACGTCTGAAACTGCTCATCGCAGCTCTTTCCAACTGCCGTTTTCGGATTCGGAACAACCCCTCGTCTCGATGCAAACGCGAGGCTCGCTGCTTCCCTTCTTCTGCGTCCACGCCGTCGGCGGGAATGTATTTTCGTACGTCCGTCTGGCCCGCCACTTAGGTCCAACACAGCCGTTCTATGCGCTGCAATCGCGCGGGTTGATGGGTGGACAGGAGCCGCACGTGCGGGTTGAAGAGATGGCGGCTGATTACCTCCAGGCGATCCGCACGGTGCAGGAGCGCGGGCCGTATGTGCTTGGCGGTTGGTCGATGGGCGGCCTCGTCGCTTTCGAGCTGGCGTGTCAACTTCAGAGACAAGGAGAGCAAGTGGCACTCGTAGCGTTGTTGGATTCGCTGGCTCCCTACAGCGCCCGGTTCAGACGTGAGAATGAAGAGACGATGCAGGTATCCGACTTCGCGTTTCACCTGGGGCTTCCACCGGCGGAGCTGGCGAACGTCTCGGAAGAGCTTTTGAAATACGACAAAGAGACTCAACTGAAACATTTGTTCAAACTGGGAGAAAGGACGGGAATATTTCCGAAGGGTTTTGATTTGACGCAGCTTCATCATCTGTTCAAGGTCTTTCGGAGTAATAACGAAGCCGCGCTGGCTTACCGGCCGCGTCCGTGTTCGGCGCCGCTGGTTCTGTTCCGTGCGAAAGGGACGATGGAACAAGAACTGACGGATGCGACCTACGGTTGGAGTCATCTCGCCGAGGGCTCGATCGAGATCGAAGACGTGACCGGTGATCATTTCACGATGCTCGACGAACCACATGTTTCTCTGCTGGCCGAAAAGCTGCGGGCGCACTTTGCGCACGTCAACTGAGGGACAAAAAGATCGAAAGATCAGCGCAAGAACAGTCAGGAAGGGGGCAAGCGGAGCGCGCCCCCGCTGCTTTAGCCGAGTGCATGCGAAGATAGCGGGGGCGCGCTCCGCTTGCCCCCTTCCCGACTTGTTCATACTTCGTGAGCGCTTCCATTGACTGGCAAAAAAGATCGAAAAGATCGGCAAAACATAAGCTCGTGCATCGTGCGCGCTCGCTCAAGTATTGCTATCATGTGCGGGCAAATCTCAGCCCAGCACTCGCCCTCCCGTCGAATATAAATTTTGCTCTCTGGGAATACGTATGCTTCAAATCAATAATATCGACTACGTGGAGTTCTACGTCGGGAATGCTTCACAGGCTGCGCACTTTTACCGGATGGCTTTCGGCTTCACGCCGATTGCCTTCTCATCGCTGGAGACAGGCGAGCGCGATCGCACATCGTTCGTGCTGCAACAGAACAACATCACTTTGATTTTCACCAGTGCCCTGTCGCCAGATAGCGCAGTGGCCGAGCACGTCCGCATTCACGGCGACAGCGTCAAGGACATCGCCTTCAACGTCGACGATGCGCGTTACACGTTTCAAGAGACGGTGCGGCGCGGTGCGCGTCCGGTGCTCGAGCCGACGTCGTTCGAGCAGGACGGAGGCCGCTTCGTCAAGGCGACTGTCGCGGCTTATGGCGACACCGTTCATTCGTTCATCGAGCGACAGGGCGTCGACAAACGGTTCTTCCCCGGCTATCAGCCGTTCAAAAATCCTTCGCACGGGATCCCGACCGGGCTCACTGCCTTCGACCATATCGCCGTGTGTGTTGAACCCAACTCACTCAAAGATTGGTTCAACTTCTACATCGACGTTTTCGACTTTCACCACTCGCACCAGGAAGACGTCCAAACGGAAAACACGGCGATGAATTCAGGCGTGGTGGAGAACAGCAACGGGCACGTGAAGTTTCCGCTAATGGAACCGGCGCCGAGCAAACGCTCTTCGCAGATTGAGGAGTATCTGGAGTTTCATCATGGGCCCGGCGCACAGCACATCGCACTGCTCTCGGGCGACATCGTGCAAAGCATCCGCGCGTTGCGCGCGAACGGCATCGACTTTCTCTATACTCCAGACACGTACTACGAGAAGCTGGACGAGCGCGTTGGGAAGCTCGACGTTGACAAGCAGGCGCTTCGCGAGTTGGGCATTCTCGTCGATCAGGACCAATGGGGCACGATGTTTCAGGTCTTCTCGAAGCCGCTGCATGGCCGCCCGACTGCGTTCATGGAGATTATTCAACGCCAGGGCGCACGCGGGTTCGGCGGCGGAAATATCAAGGCGCTTTTTGAAGCGATTGAACGTGAGCAGAGTCTGCGCGGAAACCTATAATAAATGACAGTGTCTTCGAGTTTGCAGGTAAAAGAACAAGCGAAACTGGCAGGTTGGGCGCAAGGGTTGGAGCGTTCTGCGTTGCAGAACATGCTGGTTGAGACTTCGCGCCCCGGTATCACGTCGTTCGCACTGGGAATGCCCGCGCCCGAGTTGTTTCCCAAAGCCGCCCTGGCTGCGGCGGCCGAGCGCGTGCTCTCTACGAACGCGGTTGCGCTGCAATACAGCCCGCCGCTTGCGTCGTTGAAGCAGCACGTGCGCGAATTGATGAAGCGGCGGGGCGTAAACTGTCGTGAAGAACAAATCTTTCTTACGGCAGGCGCACAGCAGGGCATGAGTCTGCTGTCGCACGTACTGCTCGAACGCGGCGACAGCGTCATCACGGAAGAATTGATCTACCCGGGTTTCCAGCAAGTGCTTCAACCCTTCCAACCCGAAATTCTCACCGTTTCGACGGACGCCGAAACGGGAATGGACGTGGACGCCGTCGAACAACATTTAAGCAACGGCGCGCGCCCGAGTTTTATCTACGCCATCACGGACGGACATAATCCTTTGAGCGTGCGCCTGCATCCGTCGAAACGTGCGCGCCTCGTCGAGCTCGCCGAGCAATATCGTGTGCCCATCATGGAAGACGATGCTTACGGGTTCCTGTGCTATGAACATCCGCTGCCGCCGTTACGTGCTTTGAGCCAGCGTTGGGTCTATTACGTCGGCTCGTTCTCAAAAATTCTGGCGCCTGCATTGCGCGTCGGGTGGCTCGTCGTCCCGGAAGAGTTGATCCTGCCGTTATCGATCATCAAGGAGTCGGCAGACATCGACGCCGCGCCCTTCTCGCAACGCATCGTCAATGCTTACCTCGACACGGGCGAACTGCCGTCACAAATCGACACGCTGCGCACCGAATACGGTTTGAAGCGCGACGTGATGCTGCGCGTCCTCGCAGAGAATTTTCCCGGCGCAGCACGCTGGATGAAGCCCGATGGAGGGTTTTTCGTATGGGTCGAGCTACCAGCGGCGGTCGATGTTGACGAGCTTTTCCGCAGGGCGCTGGAAGATGAACACGTCGCTTTCATTCCGGGCCACGCCTTCAGTGTGAACAACAAACGACCAGTCACGCCCAGCATCCGTCTGAACTTCAGTCATCCAAATACGGCGCTGATCGAAGAAGGCATTCCGCGTCTGGCGCTCGTCTTGAAATCGATGATGGGCTAAGGAAGAGAGTCGCGATGGTGAAACCAAGTTTTGAGCAAGCAAAGATCGTCAACCTCGGTTACGGCGCGCAGCAGATCTCTTTCCGCTTCGACCCGCAACAGTTCAACGTGCTCGCTCGACACGACGCGACGACCGTGCCGCTTACAGACGCCGAACTGCACGCCGCACTCGACGCGCCCATCAATTCACCGCGACTCGAAGAGGTCGTCAAATCGCATGAACGCGTGGTCATCGTCGTGCCGGATGCGACCCGCGCAGCACGCGTGGATCGTATTGCACCGTTGCTCGTCGAACGCCTGAACAGGCATGGATTGAGTGACGACCAGATCTCGTTTCTCATCGGCGGCGGTATTCATCGCGCCCCAACGGCTGAAGAGATTCACTCGATTCTCGGTCCCAACCTGCCCGGCAGGATCGAGGTTCATCCACACGACGCTAACGACGACGTCTCTCACGCATCACTCGGAACGACGGCGCGCGGAACGCCCGTGGTTTTGAATCGCCGGCTCGTCGAAGCCGATCGCGTCATCGTCGTCGGGGCGATCTCCTTACACTACATCGCGGGGTTTTCGGGAGGACGCAAAGCCATCCTGCCCGGTTGCGGAGCGGAGCGTTCGATACAAGCCAATCACCTTCTCTCGTTCGATCTGGAAACACTCGAAAAGCGCGCCGGCATTGCGTCCGGCTGCCTCGATGGGAATCCGGTAAACGAAGATATGCTCGAAGCGGTTGGGATGCTCAATCCTTCTTTTCTCGTCAACACGGTGCTCGACGCGGATAACGACATCGCTGCCGTCTACGCGGGACACTGGCGCGACGCGCATCGCCGCGGCTGTGACGAGTATCTCGCCTCGCATACGGTTGCGGTCGACGAGCGTCGCCCGCTGGTCATCGTCAGTGCCGGCGGCGCGCCGCGCGACGTCAATCTGATCCAGTCGCATAAAGCGATGGAGCATGCTTCACAGGTTCTCGCGGAAGGCGGGACGATGATTGCGCTCGCCGAATGCGCGCAGGGGTTGGGCCGCGACGATTTTTTACGCTGGTTCGCACCTGGAGGATCACGTGCGACCGCGTTGATGCTGGCGGACGATTATAAGATCAACGGGCAGACGGCGTGGGGCCTGCGTCGCAAGTCGGAGCGATTTCGTCTGCTACTCGTCTCGGCGCTCGACGCAGATGTTGTCAGGAAGATGGGATTGGAACCGCACGCTACGCTCGAGTCGGCGCTTTCGGTTGTTGAATCTGAGCCCGGTTACATCATCCCCGGCGGCCTGACGACGCTTCCATCTTCATCCACAGATTTCAACTAACTCAATGTCTCGGTCGATATGAAGCGCGCCGCCAGCGCCGTGATGTGCGGCTGAGCGTCGAATAACGACAAGTGATCTCCATGCGGCTCCACGTGGAGTATTGCGTTGGGTATCCCTTTGGCTACGCGCCTGGAACCGTCGGGATGAGCGGTGCTGTCGTCTTCACTGGTCACCACCAACGTCGGGTGCGAGATTCTCTCCAGCAAGTTACTGACGTCAGTATTCATAATGCTGCCGTTTAATTTTGCATAGCGGAAAAACATCTCAGCCGTCGCGTAGGGATAGACAATGAGGTGGGCCAGGTCGGGCCGGAGGTTAATCACGTCGGATTGCTGAAAAAGTTTGTGAACTGAGGCAGCTTTCGCTCGGTCCGCAGCAGCAAATGTTATCAGCGCTTGCAAATTGCGTTGATGCTTCGTCTTCAGGGACCCAGCGCCAAGATCAAAGTCGCCATGCCAGAGGCTCATCGAGGACACGCGCGCGGGCTGCGCCGCCGCAGCCTGGAGAGCGATAACCGCGCCGCCACATAATCCCAACAGATGCGTGGTTTTCACGCTGAAGTGGTCCAGCACGGCGAACAAATCTTCTGCCTGTGTCGCAACGTCGAAACCCATCGCGTCAAAGTCACTGGGTTCTTCGAAAAGCCCGCGACTTTCCCAGGTGATGATGAAGTGGTCCTTCCCTAAAAAATCCATCCAGCGGTCGCAAAGTTTGGCAGGCATGCCGCAGGCTGAGACGAGAATGATGGCTTTATCCGATCGTTGCCCGGACGAATAAACCCTTAGCGGAACACCATCAGAGGACTCTACTCTCGAGCAGTTATATCGCCGTTCAAAGCTCTTGCCGAGCACCTCGTCGACCGTTTCGTTTATCTCGGATACAGATGAGACTGCGATCCGAGAGGCAATTTCGTGATACTCGCCCACGCACAGACGATTACTGACAATCTGTTCGATTGCCGAGAGATCAGCCGCAGTCGTGTGTAATCTCAAGTGAGGCGCACCGGCGCGCGTCGCCACGGTCTCGAGCAATTGTGCGAGTCCGACGTTCCCTGGCGGCGCCTCTTCAGCTAATAGCGGCCGGATGGAACCGTCATCCGTTGCAGCAACAACGCGCACCGGAGACTCGAGTACATCGACGAGTGGTCTCACTGAGAGTACGGCGCGCGCTAAGCGTTCCACGTAGTCTCTGGTATCAAGGGCCGGCTTTGTCACTTAGCATCCGTCTTTAACGTGGAGTCAACGCATATCCTCGCGTCGTATGAGTCGCGATTCGGTTGTGAGTGTATTCGTTGTGGCCTGCAACCAGGACGGCACCATACTTCTCCAGACTAACCCGCCCGCCATATTCTTCTACGTATTCGGTATCGGGATATATCTTCACGGAAGTCGGCACGTAGCGTGCGGCAAACCCAAGACGCATATCATCTGTTTTGCCGCGATGCGGAAGCGAAGCATGCATCAGCGTAGACCAAAACATTATGGCCTGTCCGGGAAGCATGATCATGGAGACGGCCTTCGACTCATCCGGCTTCCAATCAGGATCCTTTTGCAATTTGCGATAGTCATAGCCAAAGAATCCGCGCGGCACGCCGTCCTTCTCCTGGTTGTTAATGAGATTCGGATCGTAGTGCATTTTCTTCGTTTCGTCGTAATTCATGCTTTGGTGCGTGCCCGGAATAAACTGAAGACAGCCGTTGTCTTCGTTGGCTTCCGTGAAGGCTGTCCAAATCGTGATCGTACCGCCGAAATGCTCCGCTCCCTTGGGCCACAGGATTTGAGGTGTGCCGGAGGCATTGGCGAAGGTGTCTGCCTGATGCCAATCAGTGCCTTCATCTCCCGGATATTTCGGGAAGAACTCGGTGCGCCAGCACAGCACATTCGGTCCCAACACACTGGTGAGCCTGTCCACGATTTCCGGACGACGAATATGATCCGCTAAGAACGAGGAATCAAGATGACGGTCGTAGTTAGAGATATTGGTGGAACCCGAAACGGCCTCGCTGACCCGGTAAACAGCCATGGTCCGATCGAGCAGTTGCAGACGCTGACGACGCCAGATGGCTTTCATCTCATCGGGCTCATAGATTGTGAAGGGGCCGGCGTACCCATTTTCCTGGAAGCTCTTAAGCTCCTCAGGGGTGAAATGAAATTGTCGCTCGGGCGCTTGAATATTCTGCATCACTTTGCCTCCGCAACTCGAACTCGACTGTTCTGTAGTTCGACGTCGACGCTACTCGCCAATTGGGCAATGGTCGCCTCTTCCGACAGCACACTGAGGTCCAAATCGATGTTGAAGTGTTGATTTACTTCTGCAAATATGCGCATGAGAGCCAACGACGTCCCTCCCACGTCAAAAAAGTCGTCTTTAGTTCCGATGTTTTTGCGTTGCAAGACTTCTTCCCAGATAGCGAGAACCGTCTGCTCGCTGGTGGACAGGTGCGCCCGAGAATTTCCGTTAGCGTCAGATTTTAATCCAATCATCTGCCGTAGAACTTCTCGATCCACTTTGCCGTGAGGCGTCAGCGGGATTTCAGGTAACACAAAGTAAGCAGACGGCCGCATGTGCACTGGCAGTTCGACGGCGGCGCGCTCAGCCAGTTCCTCAGGCAAGGAGTGGATTGTCTGCTCAGTCATCCTGAAAGCCGCTTGCGGCACAACATAAGCGACGAGACGCGCGTCGCCGTCACCATAGTCGTGACGCATGACGACGGCGGAACTTATCTCCGGATGACCGCACAGGCAAAGTTCTATCTCTCTTGGTTCGATGCGAAAGCCTCGGACTTTCATTTGGTCATCGTTACGACCTAAATATGCATACTCACCATTTGCCATACGAACAGCGCGATCGCCGGAGTTATACAAACGCGTTCCGTTTGCGGCGCCAGGTTGGATGAAACGTTCCGTAGTGAGTTCCGGCCGGTTGAGATATCCGCGCGCCAGGCCTGGACCAGCAACGTAGAGCTCTCCAGGCGTACCGTCCGGCACCAACTCTCCCGCTTCGTTCAGCAGATAAAGTTGCAAGTCAGGAATCGGAACGCCTATTGGACTCACCTCCGGCCGCCTCAGATCGTCTCTGAGGATACGTTTGTAAGTCACATGAATGGTCGTTTCCGTGATGCCATACATATTGACGAGTGCCGGGCGCTGGTCGCCGTAGCGCTCAATCCACGGATACAGTGTTGTGACATCAAGTGCTTCGCCTCCGAAGATCACGAACCGGAGATTGAGGTCAGAAGTTTTTTCAGCAGCGACGTCAGCGGCAATGAGCTGGCGAAAAGCCGAGGGAGTTTGGTTAAGGACAGTGACCTTCTTCTCTCTGAGAAGAGAGTGGAATTGTGCCGGCGATCGAGAAACGTCGTGAGGAACAGTCAAGAGGCATCCACCGTAAAGCAAGGCGCCCCAAATTTCCCACACCGAAAAGTCGAAGCTTATAGAATGGAAGAGCGTCCAGACATCATGCTCATTGAATTGAAACCACTGAGCGGTTTGTTCAAAAAGACGAGTCACGTTGCGATGTTCGACGAGTACCCCTTTGGGGATTCCGGTCGAACCTGACGTATAGATCACATACGCGAGATCTGTTTCATTGCCTTCAGTCGCCGGAAGCGGCTGCACGTTGGTATCTGCCAGTGACGAAGGGTCATCGACGCAGACGATCGTTGTTTTACACTCGCCAAGATTCTGCGCCACCCGCGATACTGTGACGACTACGTTGACGGCACTGTCAGTAAGTAAGAAGTCAATGCGCTTACTCGGATACGCAGGATCGATAGGTACGTACGCGCCTCCTGCTTTCAGGATCGCCAGTAATCCGACGATGAGATCAATGCTGCGGTCGATGCACAACCCCACTAAGACATCCTGACCCACGCCGAGTTGTTTCAGCCTGCGAGCTAGTTGATCGGCCTGCGCATCAAGCTGCGCATACGTGATCTCGTGGTCCAGGGTGCAGACAGCCCGGCGTTCCGGAGCTTCGCGTACTCTTAATTCAAAAATCTCATGTAATCGCATTTTTGTGGCTATCACTCGTTTCTCAGTAACTGCTCGGCCTCTTCATCGCTTATCTCTTCCATCTGGTCGATGATGATCTCTTCGATTGATGCAGCCAGCTCGGCCAGGGTCGGATGCTGGAACAGATCGACGAGCGGGAGTTCGACCTCAAACACACGGCGCACCTGCGACACGAGTTGTGTTGCCAGCAGCGAATCGCCGCCAAGGTCGAAGTAATTGTCGTTGATGCCGACCCGATTGATGCCGAGTAGCTTCGTCCAGATGGCGGCGAGGCTTTTTTCGGTCGGCGTTTGCGGAGCGAGGAAGACTTCAGCCAGTGCGGGACGTTCAGCATCCGGCGCCGGCAACGCGCGACGGTCTATCTTGCCGTGGCTCGTCAGCGGCAGCGAATCGAGATAGACGAAGGCTGACGGAATCATGTACTCCGGTAGTCTCTTTTTTAAGTGACTGCGCAACTCGCTGATGTTCCTCGATGCGTCCGGCGCTGGGACCACGTAGGCTCCCAGGCGCTTCTCGTTGCCCTTATCTTCGAGCGCGATGACTACGGCCTCTTTTACCGATTCGTGCTCTCTGAGCACGGATTCGATCTCTCCCAATTCGATCCGAAAGCCTCGCACCTTGACCTGCTCGTCCATTCGGCCGGTGAACTCTATGTTTCCGTCCGGAAGACAGCGGCCTCTATCACCCGTGCGATAGATTCTCGCCCCCGCGCACGTGCTGTATTCATCCGACACGAACCTTTCCGCCGTTAGATCCATACGTCCAAGGTATCCGCGAGCCAATCCCGCTCCACCGATGCAGATCTCTCCGTCGACGCCGATTGGTACTAACTTCCCTGTCGTGTCCAGGATTCGCAGCACGGCGTTGGGAAGCGGCCGGCCGACCATCTGATGATTGGTCGCTCTTTCTCTGCTCACTTCGTAACTGGCGCAGATGATGGTGGCTTCCGTTGGCCCATACAACACTCTCACGTCCGCACTACCCCAAACCGCCAGCATCTCCGCGACTAGTTCCGGCGCAACGGCTTCTCCACCGACGAGCAATAGTCGCAACTGCCGCGATGTCTCAGCGGTTTCACGTGCGAAGCTCACGAAGCGGCGCATCAATCCCGGTACGGCATGCAACACGGTCGCTTCCTGCAAGACTCTCGCGGTGACAGTCGATTCCAGTACTCCGTGTGTCGAGACAAGCAGACAGCGTCCTCCCGCCAGTGGCGCGCAAAGCAGTTCCAATAGCGAAATGTCGAAAGAGAACGACGCGATGCACGGTAGACAGTCTGTCTCCGTGAGCTTTAGAACTTCCTGAGCAGACTGCATCGTGTGCAACAGTTGACGATGTTCTACAGAGACACCTTTCGGGCGTCCGGTCGAGCCCGAAGTGTAGATGATGTAGGCCAGTTGCTCCGGCAACACTGCAACAGTCGGGTTGTCTGTACGTTGTTGCGCAATCTGTTCCGCGTCTGCGCGCAGGGATTCCTCTGAGATAACCAGCAATGCCCCGGCATCCTCGAGCATGAAGGCGCGACGCTCTGCCGGATAATCCGGATCCAATGGTAAATAGCAACCGCCCGCTTTGAAGATGGCGAGCAAGGCCACCAGCGCGTCGGGCGTGCGCGGCAACATGACGCCGACGCGCGCTTCGGGCTTGAGTCCGCGATCAAGAAGGTGGCGCGCGAGTTGATTCGCGCGGCCGTTGATTTCACTGAACGTCAGCGCCTGGTCTTCGAAGAGCACAGCAGGCGCGTGTGGACGTAGCGCGGCCTGCTGCTCGAAGAGCTGATGGACCAGCAGAGTCGAGGCGAACTGATGCGCCGTGTCGTTCCACTGCCGGAGTTGCTGCTGTTCGTCGAGAGTCAAGATGGGCAGGTCGGAGAGACGGGCATCCGGATCGGCGATGATGCCTTCCAGCAAAACTTGCAGGTGCTGCGCCATCCGCTCCATCCGGCCATGCTCAAAGATGTCCCTGATGTACTCGATGGAGATCCTAAAGCCCTCCGGAGTTTCAGTCATCGCTAGCGTAATGTCGAACCTGGACGCGCCGTTATCAATGTCGATATTGCTGGCGGTCAACCCTAAGAACTGCATTGCCGTGGCTTCGGGAAAATCGAGATAAAGAAAGGCGACCTGCGCGATCGGATTGCGGCTCGGATCCTGTTTCGGCTTCAACTCCTGAACGAGCTTGCCGAAGGGGACTTCCTGATGTGTGAACGCGCCGACACATGCGTCCTGCTCGCGTTTGAGCAGTTCGCGGAAGGTCGGATTGCCCGAAAGATTTGTCCGCACGATTATTAGGTTGAGCAGATAACCAACCAGATTTTCTGTTTCGGGGCGGAGGCGCGTGCCAATCGGCGTGCTGATGAGAATGTCGTGCTGATTCGTGTAGCGATAGATCAGGGTCTTGAAGGCCGCCATCAATGTCATGAACATCGTGACGCCTTCGCGGCGGCTCAACTCCTTCAGCCCGTCAAGCACGCTCCTCGGATAAGCGACATAGACCCGGGCGCCCTGAAAGTTCTGAATCGGGGGACGTGGAAAATCGGTCGGGAAATCAAGGACCACTTCCGTGCCGAGTTGCCGAAGCCAGTATTCCAAATCTTTCTTGTACTCGTCGCCGTTCATGCGCTCGCGTTGCCAAATGGCATAGTCGGCGAACTGAATCGGAAGATCGGGCAAAGGAGACGGCTGTCCAGTGGCAAAGGCTTGATAAAGCACCGCCAGTTCTTTCTCGAAGACGGCGAAAGACCAGCGGTCGGTAATGGCATGTTGCATGTTGACTTGCAGCACGAAGTCGTCTTCGGCCAGACGCAGCAGGCCGACGCGCACCAGTGGCCCCTTTTCCATATCGAAGGGGCGCGCAAATTCTTCGGTCGTCAAACGCAGTGCCTCGTCGTAGCGTGCTTCTTCAGGAAGGTGTTCCAAGCTGATAGGATCCAGAGTGATTTTGAGCTCGGGCGCGATGACCTGCATGGGAATGCCGTCGACCGATTTGAAAGTGGTCCGCAAGACTTCATGACGTTGAATCAACTCATTGATGACGCGCTCCATGATGGGCACGTTGAGTGAGCCACGGATACGGCTGGCGTTGAAGATGTTGTAAGCGGTATTGCCTGGCTGCAACTGTTCTATGAACCAGAGGCGCTCTTGATCGACAGAAGCCGGGCAAGTGGCTGAGCCATGGCCCTGTCTTCTCGGGATCGTCTGCGCTGCCGTTACCTGGGTACGCAGTCCCTTCTGTTTCAAACGAGCGTCAAACAAGGCGCGCTGTTCAGGCGTCAAAGCAGAAATCCGCTCGGAGATGTCGTTCATTGCAGCTTTGTCTTGAAAGTTTGAAGTCCAGTTTCGAGGTCAGTACCGGGAGCGGTAGCGACCGGGTCGTCATCCATCGTGAACCCGGTCGCTACCGCTCCCGGTACTGGCCTCCTGCGGTGTTCGTTGTTCATCATTTTCCGTAGTGTTCTCTTAACTCGTTCAAGTGTTGCAGATGTCGCTCATTGCAGTTTTGCCTTGAAAGTTTGAAGTCCAGTTTCGAGGTCAGTACCGGGAGCGGTAGCGACCGGGTCGTCATCCATCATGAACCCGGTCGCTACCGCTCCCGGTACTGACCTCCTGCGGTGTTCGTTGTTCATCATTTTCCGTAGTGTTCTCTTAACTCGTTCAAGTGTTGCAGGTTCTCGAGCACTGCATCAGCTTCGACGCCGAAATCGACGAGGCAGGCCAGCTCGTCAACGCCCGTTGCGAGCAGTTGTTCGATGAGCCCCGAGCATTTCGCCGGAGTTCCCATCAAGGTATTAGTTACAAAATAGTGCTCGAACGCAGCAGTCATGATGGCATCGCGGTCAGCCTCCGTGACGTCTTCGGGAGTGACACGCACGTTGTCATACTGTTTGAAGTAAGAGCGCAGGTAATGTGTGAAAGGCGCGCGTACCTGCTCTTTCACAACGCTGTTACTCGTCCCGACAAACGTGTGCATCATAATAGAAACGACGCCCGTCTGCGGGTCGTGGCCGGCACGCGCACGCGCTTCACGATAACTGCGAATACGCGCCTCGAGGTCTTCAAAAGAATAGCCGATCAACGCGGCCAGAACGTTTGCGCCGATTTCTCCGGCGCGGATCCACGTCTCGGGACTCCCTCCACTCGTAATCCACATCGGCAGACGCGTCTGCAAAGGTTTCGGCAGAAGCCTGACCGGCACTTCCTGCCCGTCGACGCCGGGCATCATGAACGTCTCGCCACCCCACAATCGTTGAATCAGATCGATGTGACTGAACATCACTTCCTTGCGGTCTTCATACACGGCGGGCGCGAAGATGAAGTCGTCAGGATGCCAGCCCGACGCGAAGGAGACGGCGGCGCGACCGTTCGAAAGATTGTCTACTACCGACCACTCTTCCGCGACACGCACCGGATGATGCAACGGCAGGGCGACGCTGCCCGCGCGAATCTGCACGCGTTCAGTGATCATCGCGAGTGCCGCGCTGAGCACGGAAGGATTCGGGTAAAGGCCGCCGAAATCCTGAAAGTGTCGTTCGGGCGTCCAGACAGCGCTGAAGCCATTGCGGTCGGCAAACTTCGCACTCTCTAAAACGAGGCGATACTTGTCGGCGGAATCTTTCGCGCCATCGTCGGAGAAGAAGTAAAGAGTGAAACCGAGGCTCTTGTCGACGGGACGGCTCTTCCAGTCAACCTCCTCTTCGCTCTGTTCTGACCCGTCCGCAGCGGAAACCTCATCGACGACGGAGGTCTGCTCTAGCGGCGAGCGCAAGCCTTGCTTCTTGAGCCGCAACTTCAGCAAGGCGAGTTGTTCCGGCGTTAACGAAGAGAAGCGTTTGCTGATGTCATCCATCTGTTTTTGCGCTTTAGCTGGCGTTACGGATATAGCAGAACACGGATAAACAAAATTACAGCCGAATCAGGACACTACTTCCATCACTCGTTGTTCAATTCCTGGGCCAGCGTGGCTTGTAGCTCGTCCGGCGAGAGTGATTCGATCTCTCTCAACAGGCGCTCAATCTCTTCAGCCTCTTTCTCGCGCAGGCGAGTTTCTGCGATGGCCGCTGTCAGCCCCGCCACCGTTGGCTGTTCAAACAGACTGTTCAGCGGCAGTTCGACTTGAAAATCCTTGCGCACGCGCGAGATGAGTTGAATTCCCAACAGAGAGTTGCCGCCCAACTCGAAGAAATTATCGTTGACGCTCAAATGTTGCAGTCCAAACAACTCTTCCCACAGAGCAGCCATCGTCGCTTCGACTTCATCCTTCGGCCCGACGTAATCCCCGTTCGTTTCGGTGCGCGTGCGCGCGAGGCCGGCTGCGCGGTTCGTTTCCAACTGATCGAGCACACTCGTCTCGGCGGCGCGTTGTTGTTCGTCAATCAGCGCCTGAAAATCCTGCGTCGAGACGATGACCTGCGGCTGCGAGCGCGAAAGAACATAGCGGAACAGCTCGACAGCTTCAGCTAGTTTGATGCCATAGGCTTCGCACGTTTCCGCAAACTGCGCCTGAAATTCCGGCACTGATGCGAGCGATTCTGCCTGCCACGTCTCCCACTGCGGCACGTGCCAGTCGATGCTCACGGTAAAGTTATCGCCACGAAGCGTGTTCGCATGTGCGAAAGCATCGAGAAACGAGTTCGCGGCACAGTAGTCTACCTGACCAAATACGCCCGTGAGCGCCAGTGACGTCGAGAAGAGAATGAAGAAATCGAGTTCGGCGCCAGCAAGTGCAGACTGTAGCGCGAGCGTGCCCTGGACCTTCGGCGCAAAAACGGGAGCAACCATCTCCTTCGTCTTGAGTTGAACCATGCCGCCGGACGTGACCGATGCGGTGTGAACGACGCCGTTGATTTCACCGAACCGATCTCGCGCCTGCGAAATGATTGCTTCTACCGCTTCGCGGCTCGTGACGTCGGCTTCGAGGACCAACACTTCAGCGCCCGCTTCTTCGAGCGCCTGCACGTCTGTCACGCGTTCCGGAAACGCATTGTCGCTGAGCAGAATCAGACGCGCGTGCACTGCTTCGGCAAGATACTGGGCCAAAGCGAAGTCGATATCGCTCGAGCCGGTCAGTAGATATACTCCGCGCTCCCGCAGAGGCAGTTTTTCCTCGCCGATCGCATCACTCACACGCAAAGGCTCGAAAGTCTGCACCCAGCGATGCCGCCCACGATATGCGACGACATTCTCAGCCGGCAACGCTGAAAACTCGGCGATGAGATCTTCCGCCAACTGCTTTTCTGCCGCACTTCCCGGCGCGGACAGAACGATGTCGACGACACGGCATTTGATGTTTCCGTATTCCTGCGGGATGACTTTGCATGGCCCAAGCACGGTCGCTTTCTCGGGCAGCAGCGACTCATCGCCTGTCACGTCCTGCATGTGGTTGGTCACCACTTCGATTTGCACTTCCTCCGTCAGACCGTGTTCGCCCAGTACCTGCGCGAGATAGATCAAACTGTAGAAGCCTCTGTCTTGCGTCTCCGTGTACCAGTCGAAGTTCGACGGCGTGGCAACGTCCGGCGTCACGCCCCACAGGTGCAGTATTCTTGCGGGCACCTTGTCGAGCGCGCGAATCTCCTTCATCAAAGATTCGTAGTTGCCGCGATGATGAGGATTAAATGCGAAGACGCGTTCGCCCAGTTTGTCGAACTGCTCACTCGCCATCACGTTGATGACGAATTCGCCTTCAATCTCCAAACGCCGGACAACCTGAGCGCCGACTCCGCACGGATCCGCAAAGACGATCCAGCACGACTTCTCCGCCATCTCCTCATGCTTGATATTCAAAGCGGGCGCGGCCGTGCGTTTCCACGAAGGAACGTAGAGATAATCAGCAGGCTTATGATGTCTTTTCAGCGCGTCTGTTTGTTTAGTAACCGAAGCGGAATCTGGAGGATCGATCCAGTAGCGCTGTCGCTCGAAGGGATACGATGGAAGCGGGATACGCCGGTGTTGAGGTTCGCCCGCGTGCAACGCCGGCCAATCGATCTCAACACCCGCTGTCCAGAGACGCGCCAGAGTTCGCAGTATGTATGCGACGTCGGATTGATTGTCCTGCGGATGGCGCAGCGATGAGAGCACGACGCGAGTCTCTGCGCCAGTGCCCTGCTGCTTTGCGAGCGCGCTTAGAGTCTGGCCCGGCCCGATTTCGAGAAGAACAGTTTCGGGCTCTGCGAGGATGTTGTTGAGGGCGTCAGCGAACCGTACGGTCTCGCGAAGCTGTCTGGCCCAATAACCCGGATTGGACACGTCTTCAGCCGTCATCCATGTTCCCGTCAAACTCGAAACTAGCGGAATCTGCGGCGGGCTCGTCTTCACGTCTTTGACCTTCGCGGCAAACGCCGGCCGCAACTGCTCCATCATCGCCGAGTGAAGCGCGTGCGATGTGTGCAACCGCCGGCAGACTAATTCCTTTTCCGCAAGACTTCGCTCCAATCGTTCGATGCTTTCTACCGTCCCTGAAACCACACAGAGCGATGGCGCGTTGACGGCGGCGAGCGAGAGTTCACCGTTGAGCAGCGGCAATATCTCTTTTTCAGAAAGCGGAACGGCGAGCATCGCGCCGTGTGGCGCTTGCTGCATAAGCCGCCCTCGCTCTGCGACAACCTTTAAAGCATCTTCGAGCGTGAAGACGCCTGCTAAACACGCAGCCACGTATTCGCCGATGCTGTGACCAATCAACGCCGCGGGACGCACGCCCCAACGCATCCACAATTGCGCCAGCGCATACTCGACGACGAAGAGCGCAGCCTGCGTCAGTTGAGTCTGCTTCAACTGTTCGCTAGCTTCGGCGGCGCGCTCGGCAGATGGATAGAGCACTGCTCGCAGATCTAGTTGCAGATGTGGCTCGAGGATTTTGCAGCAGTGGTCTACGTCTTCACGAAACGACGCTTCGGTTTCGTATAGCTCGCGCGCCATCTGCGCATACTGCGCGCCCTGCCCCGTGAACATGAAGACGACCGGACGATTCTGCGTCGATTCCTGCACGTCCATGTGTAGCTGTCTCGCATCGCCCGCTTCGAGCGCAACCACGGCCTCTTCCGCGTTATGGCAAACGAGCGCGAGGCGATGCGCAAAATTCTTCCTTCCGGTTTGCAGCGTAAAGGCAACATCGGCGAGATTGATTCCCGCGTTTCGCTTCAAGTGTCCGGCGAGATTAACTCTGGCCGCTTCGAGGGCCGTGGCCGTCTTCGTGGATAGGATCAAAAGCTGGAATGGCCGGGCGGAATCGGAGCCCGGCTCGACACGCGGAGCTTCTTCGACGACGACGTGCGCGTTTGTTCCCCCGATACCGAACGAACTCACCCCCGCGCGTCGCACTGTCCCATTCGTCTGCCATTCAGTCAGCTTCCCGTTGACGAAGAACGGAGATTCCGCAAATTCTATATTCGGATTCGGCTGCGCGAAATTGAGGCTCGGCGGTAGTTGCTTATGCTCGAGCGCGAGCACGGTTTTAATCAAGCCGGCGACACCCGCGGCTGCATCCGTGTGGCCGATGTTCGTCTTTACGGCGCCGATCGCGCAGTAGTTCTTTGCATCAGTCTGCGTGCGGAAAGCCTGCGTCAGGGCCGCAACTTCGATCGGATCGCCGAGCGATGTACCGGTTCCGTGTGTCTCAACATAGGTGATGCTCTCGGGTTCGACTTCAGCCAACGCCAACGCCTCTTCAATCACACCCGCCTGCCCCTCGACGCTGGGCGCAGCGAAGCCGACTTTCAGAGATCCGTCGTTATTGATGGCCGTTCCCTTGATGACTGCATGAATGGTATCGCCGTCGCGTAGCGCATCTGCGAGTCGTTTCAAAACGACGACACCAACGCCGTTGCCTTTGACAGTCCCTTGGGCACGAGCGTCGAAAGCGCGGCAGTGCCCGTCCGGAGAAATGATGCCGCCCTCCTGGTGAAACGCGCCCTGGCCGTGCGGCACACCCACTGACACGCCGCCGGCGAGAGCCATATCGCACTCGCGATTCAACAATCCCTGACAAGCCAGGTGCACCGCGACGAGCGAAGTCGAGCAGGCCGTTTGCACGCTCAGCGCCGGGCCTGTCAGGTTCAGCTTGTAAGCAATGTGCGTGGCGAGATAATCGCGGTCATTGCTAAGGATGACTTGAAAGCCGCCGGCTGATTCCATCAGCTCGCGGTTCGGATAAAGATTGCTGATCAGGTAGGAATTGATGCTCTCACCGGCATAGACGCCGGTGCGACGTTTACCGTCACCTGCGGCATATCCCGCGTTCTCGAGTGCGTGCCACGCGTGTTCGAGGAAGAGGCGATGCTGCGGGTCGAGCAACGACGCTTCCCTCGGAGTGAAGCCGAAGAATGATGCGTCGAACATTTCGACGTCGTCGAGCACCGCTTCGGCCTTCACGTAATTCGGATCGTCGAGAAGTTTCGCATCGCAGCCCTTCGCGAGCAGCTCTTCGTCCGTGAAGAACTTTATCGACTCGACGCCGTCGCACAGGTTCTGCCAGAACTGTTCGAGGTCCTTTGCGCCAGGGAAACGCCCGGCCATGCCGATGACGGCAATCTCGATCCCACTCGTCACTGCATTAGTCATTTTCGATTTTTCAAATGAAACTTCCACCAACTGCCGTTGGTGGGACTCATTAGTTTCTTATTCCAACCCTTGCAGGTTGTAACTCAACAATCTACCCACTCCCGTGGGTAGGATTCTCGGCCTTCCACCAAGGCCGCAAAGAAGCACAGAGGCATAAAAAACACAGGAGTCAGTTCAGAATTTCGCTACGGATATTCTTGAAGAAATCAATCCAGAGTGTCCACATCTGCTCCGCTTGCTCGAGGATCTCGTGCTGCTGTTCCTCCGTGAAAGCAGGTTTCAGAGTCTCGTTGGCGCTGTCGACGTGTCCGGGTTCCTGCGAGACGTGAATGTTGACCCAGGGAAGATTTCTTTTCCCGGTGCAGCGTCGCATCAATTCACCGATGGTGGCGACCATCGGTAAATCGACGACCTCCGTTCCGTAGAGAAATCCCAGTCCCGATAACCAGTCCGTCGACGCTCGCCCATAGCCGTCAACGAGCCTGCGTGTTGCATTCAAAGGCGGCGAGCCGGCTACCTGCTCCCTGGCGAAACCGCCCTCGCTGATCGTCTCGATGTAAACTTTTTCATGGGCGCGGCGCGGGTCGCCTTCGCCGAGTTCTTCCCAGAGAATACGCGAGATGTAAGTCTGCGTTTCAATCTCAGGAGAAACCGAGATCAGGCGCGAGAGAAAGGTCGGGAAGTAATGTAGCGGATGAAACCACTGTCCGAGAATAATGACTACCTGTTCCCTTGAAAGCGTTCCGCACTCGTTTTTAAGATTGTTGAGAAAAGTGACAAGCTCTTTTTTCCGCTCGTTGACGGACAGAGAGCCGCTGACGTTGGTCGCAAACACAGGGGTGCTCATTTGTAGAATTACCTCATCCGAAAATCAGATAGGGAGGACTGACGGGACTGCTTCTGGACCGTTTCATGATACCGCAATACGAACGCTGGCAGAAACGTTCCTCGCATCGTTTCCTTGTGTTCTTCTTCTATCAATGTTGCCGGCAGAGTTACCGCGGCCGAATTCTTTCCTTTAACGCTTCTCGTCGCTCCGCTGCACGACGACGGTTCGATGTATCGACCAGATTTTTCTGCTGATCCTGGCCGATGTGCGCGGCCAACAAGGTGATTGTCGGATGTCTGAACAGTTCGATAATAGACACTTCCCGTCCGAGTGTTTCGTTCAGCCTCACATTCATGAGTACGAGCGCCAACGAGTGGCCGCCCAACTCAAAGAAGTTGTCGTGCATTCCGATCCGCTCAACTCCCAGGACGTCCTGCCAGATCTCGGCAATCCGGCGTTCCAACTCCGTCGACGGCGCAAGATAAGACGCAGAAAGAGCGGGGCGTGCCGCGTCGGGAGCGGGAAGCGCGCGGCGATTGAGCTTGCCGTTTGGCGTCAGAGGTAAAGCGTCGAGCATGACAAACGCCGAGGGCATCATGTATGCGGGAAGCTTCTCCTTCAGGAAGATGAGCAACTCGCTATTCGTCGGCCCAGGCTGCTGCTCCGGAATAATATAGGCAACCAGACGTTTGTCGCCGGGTGCGTCGTCACGCACGGTGACGACAGCTTCGCGCACAGCTTTGTTCGCCACGAGCGCAGCTTCGATCTCTCCCAACTCGCGATAGCCGCGAATCTTTACCTGCTGGTCGCGGCGTCCGAGAAACTCCATCTCGCCATCCGCGCCGTAGCGTCCGTGGTCGCCGAACCGATAGAGACGCGCGCCGGGTTCCGCGCTGAACGGATCGGGAATGTATCGATCAGCGGTGAGCACCGCATCCGTATATCCGAGCGCGAGACAGTCGCCGCCAACGTAGATGTCGCCGGGGACTCCGATCGGAACAGGATTGAGACGCGAGTCGAGAATGTGATAGCGCGCGTTCTGTATGGGTTTGCCGTAAGGGATGCTGGCCCAGTGCGGTTCGACCGTTCCCACGCAGAAATAATTTGAATAGACGCTTGCTTCCGTCGCGCCACCAAGATTGATCATCTGCGCATTTGGAAACGCAGCGCGCACCTGTTCCGGCAGGCTGAGAGAAATCCAGTCGCCGGCCAGAAAGAGGACTCTCAAGTGTTCCCCGGAATTCTGTTCCGAATCATCGGCGAAGTAAGGCTCCAGTTGTTGAAAAGCCACCGGCGCCGAATCCCAGAACGTGATCTTTTGCTCGCGCAGCATCCGAGCGAGTCTTTGCGGCTCGCGTAAATCCGCGCGCGAGGCGACGTGTATCGTTGCTCCAGCCGCCAGCGTGCCGAAGATGTCGTAAACGGAGAGATCGAACGTCAACGACGTCACGAAGAGAAGCCGGTCGCTCGGGCCGACGGCAAAAGTAGTGTGGACCCAATCAATGAGATTGATGATCGGCCGATGCTGGACCATCACGCCCTTCGGCTCGCCGGTCGAACCCGAAGTGAAGATGATATAAGCGACGTTATTGGCAGCGACCGTCGTGGACGGATTGCTCTCCGGCAACGCCAGCAAATGCCAGTTCGTCCAGAGTCGCTTACTCGGCCGCGTTGTGCCGGTTGACCATTCGCCTTTCTTGAGAATCACGTCGAAGCGATAGCCCAACTCGTTGTTGAATCCTTCTTCACGATGCAGCGCGTGTACTTCACCCACGCCCGGCAACATCGCTTGAAGGTTGAAGAAGTAAGCTTCGTCGAAATAGAGTTCGCCATCCAACTCCGTCCGCGTTCTGGCCTGCGGGTGGAGTCGCTGGAACTCCTGAAGGGATTCGCCGAACTCGTGCTTGCGTCGCGCGTCCATGATGTCGGAGAGGAGAATTGCTCCACCGGGCGCGAGTAGTTTTAACGACTTCTCGATTACGGCTTCAAAGTAGTTGGGCCCGGGGAAAAACTGCGCCGCGCTCGCCATCACGATGAGATCAAACGAGGCGGGCTCGAACATCGTGTCGATGTCGTTTGCAAAGCCGGTCGCGAGTTTGATATTGCCGCTGCCCTTCTCTGCGACGCGGCTGAGGTTTTGCGCCTGCGTGGCGTCAGACGGATCGAGCCCGACGTAGACGCCGGCATGCGGCGCCAGCTCGAACATGATGAGACCCGAACCGCAACCAATCTCCAGCACGCGACGATCCCGGCCGAGAAACGGTTGGGCCAACTCGGCGACACGTTCGACGTATTCCCGGACGTCGCTTTCAGCGAAAGGCTCGCCGGTGTAACTGCTGACGAAACCGCCGGCCGTGACTTCGTCAACCGACTGTTCGGCAACGTGATTCCAGAACGATCTGACCACGCTTTCGTCGAGTGTCTCGGCCGGAGGCTTTTGCGTGTCAACGTCGAGACAGATGACGTCGGTCAAGTTCGGCAGTTCCCACTGCAACTCGTGGATGGCGCGAAGCTGTGCATACTGTGTCAGCAAGCAACTGATGCCGAGCGATGAAGCAATCCAGTGGAGTCGCTCGAAGGGCCACGCCGGGTCAAGCGGAACGTAAGTCCCGCCTGCCTTGAGCACGCTCAGGACAGCCAGAACCATCTCTAGCGAACGCTCCATAAAAATGCCAACGCGCATCTCCGGCCCGACTCCGAGTTGGATCAACTCATGCGCCAGCCTATTTGCGCGGCGATTCAGCTCTTCGTAACTCAGTTGCTCGTTTTCGAAGACGACGGCCGTCGCGTTCGGATTCTTCGCCGCCTGCAACTCAAACAGTTCATGAATGCAACGCTCACGATCGAAAGTCTTTCGCGTGTCGTTCCAATCGTAGAGCAACTGTTGTCGCTCGGGAGCAGTCAACAGAGGCAGGTCTGCAATCTGCGCATCGGGACTTGTGACTACGCCTTCCAACAACGTCTCGAAATGACGCAGCAGTCGTTGCATGGTGGCTTCTTCGTAAAGGTCGGTGTTGTATTCAAGCGAACCCTCGAGGCCTTCCGCCGTCTCCCAGGTCACCAGCACGATGTCGAACTTTGCCGTGGTCCTTTCAGTCCCCAGCACCGTCAACTGCAAATCTCTCAACCGGATCTCAGGTGACGGAGTGTTTTCCAGTGAAAACACCACCTGAAAGAACGGAGTGAAACTCAGGTTCCGCTCCGGCGCTAACTCTTCCACCAGCTTCTCAAACGGCACGTCCTGATGCGCGAAAGCACCCAGCGCAGTTTCTTTGACTCGCTGCATCAACTCGCGGAACGTCAAGTTCCCGCTCACCTCGGTCCGCAGGACCAGCGTGTTGACGAAAAATCCGATCAACGCTTCCAGCTCCGCTCGCGTGCGATGCGCCACGGCTGTCCCGATCGCGATGTCCTCTTGACCGCTGTAGCGCCAGAGCAGAAGTTCGAACGCTGTCAGCAAGCTCATGAACAGCGTCACGCCTTCCCTGCGGCTCAAGGCCTTCAGCTCTTCGCTCAACCCGCGCGGTAACTTCAGCGAAACCGCGGCTCCGTTAAAAGTTTTCACCGCCGGACGTGGATAATCCGTCGGCAACTCCAGGACGGGCGGCACACCGGCCAGTTGCTTGCGCCAGTACGCGAGTTGTTGCTCGAGTATTTCTCCTTGCAGCCACTCGCGCTGCCACACCGCATAGTCGCCATACTGAATGCTCAGATCCGCGAGCGGCGACTCAGCTCCAACGGCATAGGCGTCGTAAAGCGCCGCGACTTCCCGAATCAGCACTCCCATGGACCAGCCGTCGCTGACGATGTGGTGCATCGACAGCAGCAGGAAGTGGTCTTCGCGCGATAGCCGTAGCACGCGGGCGCGCATCAATGGGCCGGTCGATAGATCGAAAGGCCGCTCCGCTTCTTCAAGCGCGAGACGTTGCGCTTCGGCGTCGCGCTCGTCCGGAGGAAGATGGCCCAGGTCAGTCAGCGGAAGAGTGAACTGTGATTCCGGAGAGATGACCTGCACGGGTTGGCCGTCGATCATCGTAAACGTCGTGCGCAGGACCTCGTGACGCCGCGTCACTTCGAGCAGGCTTTTTTCCAGCGCGATTAAGTTTAGTGCGCCGCGAATGCGTACGGTCGCAGGCAGGTTGTAGAACGAGCTGTTCTGCTCGAATTTATCGAGAAACCATATCCGCTGCTGAGCAAACGAGAGCGGCATCACGTTCCCCTCGCGCGGCGCTCTCTCCACCCGCGACGGAACCGCTGCTCCGGCCCGCAGCCCCGCTTCTATCGTCTCCGCCAACTCGCCTACCGTCGGTTGCTCGAACAAACTCCGCAACGCAATCTCGATCCCGAACGCTTCCCGCACCCGCGACATCACCTGTGTCGCCACCAGCGAGTGGCCGCCCAGGTCGAAGAAGTTGTCGTTTACTCCAACCTTCACTCCGTCCAATACTTCGGACCAGATCGCGGCCAGCATCTCTTCCACCGCCGTGCGCGGTGCGACATATTCATCGTCACGGTCATCGTGTACCGGATCCGGCAACGCACGGCGATCGACCTTGCCGCTGTTGGTCAAAGGGAGCGCGTCGAGCCGCACGAAAAGAGAAGGAACCATGTACTCGGGAAGCTTGTGCTTGAGATGACGGCGCAGTTCCGCGGTCGCCGGCGGCGCGGACGTTTGCGCCGCGACGACGTAAGCCACGAGGCGTTTTCTGCCTGCTTCATCTTCGCGGACCGTCACGACGGCCTGCTTCACCGAGCCGTGCTGTTTCAGGGCCGCCTCGATCTCACCCACCTCGACACGAAAGCCGCGCACCTTCACCTGTAAGTCGCGCCGGCCGGCGTACTCGAGCACTCCGCCGGCGGAGTAGCGCGCGAGGTCACCCGTTCTGTAGAGTCGCTCGCCGCTCTCATGGGCAAAAGGATGAGGAATAAATCTCTCCGCCGTCTGCTCCGGGCGATTCAAATAACCGCGCGCGAGTTGCGCTCCGCCGATGTACAACTCACCTGTGACGCCGATCGGGACGGGTTGCAGCGCGTCGTCAAGCACATAGACCTGCGCGTTCGCGATGGGCTTGCCGATAGGCGGCAGCCTGGTCCATGAGCCTGCGTTGCCGTCGAGCCGCAACATCGTCGCCAGGTGCGTCTCCGTTGGACCGTAGTGGTTGTCGAGCGTGCAACCGTCGAGTCTCTGAAACAGACGCGCGACATGCGGCGTGATCTTCAACTGCTCGCCGGCGGTGATCACCTGACGCAAACTCGATGGCACGCGTTGCCGACGATCGGCCTCCTCCGCCAGATGCTGCAACGCGACAAAGGGAAGGAACAGTCTCTCTACGTGCTGCTCGGTGATGACACGCAGCAACTCGCCGGCGTCGCGTCGTGTGTCCTCGCGCAGAAGCACGAGCGAGCCGCCGGCACACAGCGTCGGAAAGATCTCCTGAAATGAAACGTCGAAACTTAGCGACGCGAATTGCAGCGTGCGCAGATGGCCCTCGTGACCAGAGCTTTGAATCTGAACGTCGATCAGATTGACTGCGCCGCGGTGCGGCATCACCACTGCTTTCGGTCTGCCTGTTGAGCCGGAGGTGTAGATGATGTAGGCAGCGTTGTCGGGAGTTGCGGTCCGCTCGGGATTAGCGGCACTGTGTTGTTCGATGGTGTCCCAGTCCGCATCGAGACGGACCACGTATGCGCTCTGCTCCGGCAGACGTTGAACCAGGCTCTCTTGTGTCAGGGCCACGCGGGCGCCCGCGTCTTCAAGCATGAAGGCGAGACGCTCCTGCGGGTATTCCGGGTCGAGCGGCATGTATGCGGCGCCGGCTTTCAAAATCGCGAGCAGGCCGACGATCATCTCCGTCGAGCGTTCCAACATCACCGCTACTACCTGCTCCGGTCCGACTCCGAGCGTGCGCAGCCGGTGTGCGAGTTTGTTGGCGCGCTCGTTCAACTCGCGGTAATTCAGTTGCGTCGCTTCAAAGATAACGGCAACGGCGTCAGGCGTGTGTTCCGCTTGTTGCGCGAAAAGTTCATGTACACACACGTCGCTCGGAAACGGCTCTGCGGTCGCGTTCCATTCGTCGAGTAGTTGGCGGCGTTCTGCCGGCGGCAGCACCGGCAAGTGCGAGATGCGTTCATCGGGATTGTCGGCGACGCCTTGAAGAAGCGTCTCGAAATGACCGAGCAAGCGACGTACAGTCGCTTCATCGAACAGTTCCGTGCTGTATTCACAGACTCCTTCCAATCCCTGTTCCGATTCTTCCAACGAGAACATCAAATCGAATTTGGCCGTGCCACTGTCGACGTCGAGCAGGTCGACCGTGAGTCCTGGTAACTTCAACTCTTCCCGCGGAGCGTTCTGCAGGACGAACAGCACCTGGAACAGCGGCGTATAGCTCATGCTGCGTTCGGGTTGAAGCACTTCGACGAGCGTTTCAAACGGCACGTCCTGATGCGCGTAGGCGCCCAGCGCCGTCTCTCTGACTCGCTGTAGCAACTCGCTGAAGATCGGGTCGCCGCTCACGTCCGTTCGCAACACGAGCGTGTTGACGAAGAATCCGATAAGGCCCTCGATCTCGCCGCGGCGGTTGGCAATCGGCGTCCCGGTCAGGATGTCGTCTTGCCCGGTGTAACGCGCGAGCAATAGTTGCATTGCAGCGAGCAGCGTCATATAGAGTGTGACGCCCTCGCGCCTGCTCAATGTCTTCAACGCCTGGGCCAATTCTTTGGATAAGTTGAAGGGCAGTGCGGCGCCGCGAAACGTCTGCACTTGCGGGCGCGGCCGGTCCGTAGGTAGTTCCAGTACGGGCGGCGCGTCGGCCAGTTGCTCGCGCCAGTAAGCAAGTTGCCGCTCGAGCACTTCTCCCTGAAGCCACTCCCGCTGCCACACCGCGTAGTCGCCATACTGGAGACTCAGATCCTCGAGCGGCGACTCCGCTCCGACTGCGTAAACTGCGTAGAGCGCCGCCACTTCACGAACCAGCACTCCCATGGACCAGCCGTCACTTACGATGTGATGCAGCGAAAACAGCAGCACGTGCTCTTCATTCGAGAGGCGCAGCAGGCGGGCGCGCATCAGTGGGCCAGTTGAGAGATCGAAGGGCTGACGCGCGTCTTCGAGAGTCAAACGTCGAGCATCTTCGTCTCGAGTTGCAGACGGCAAACCGGAAAGATCTTCCACGATCACGGTAAAGGGTTCAGCTTTCCCGATAACCTGAACAGGCTGTCCGTACAGGTCACGGAAGGTCGTGCGCAATGCTTCATGCCGCCGTACGAGCTCGCTCAACGCACGATCGAGCGCGGCGAGGTCGAGCGTACCACGCAAGCGCACACCGCGCGTCGTGTTGTAGACCGGATTGCCGGACTCGAGTTGGTCGATAAACCACAGACGCTGCTGAGCAAAAGAGAGCGGCAACACATCCAGCTCCCGCGGCGCTGGCTCAATTCGTGGCGGCATTTCTACTTCCGCCGTCAGCCCTGCTTCTATCGTATCCGCCAGCGCCCCTACCGTCGGTTGCTCGAACAAACTCCGCAACGGAACCTCGACCCCGAACGCGTCACGCACCCGCGACATCACCTGTGTCGCCAACAACGAATGGCCGCCTAACTCGAAGAAGTTGTCGTTTACTCCGACCCTCACTCCTCCGAGCAAGTCTGACCAGATCGCGGCCAGCATCTCTTCCACTGCGTTGCGCGGAGCAACAAAGACTTCCGCGAGTGCAGGACGTTCAGCATCCGGCGCGGACAATGCTCGACGATCTATCTTTCCGTGGCTGGTGAGCGGCAGCTCGTTTAGATAGACGAAGACTGACGGGATCATATAGTCCGGCAGTCGCTGCTTTAAATGGTTGCGCAACTCGCTGACGTTCGGACTGCCCTCTTGATCTGCGACGATGTATGCGGCAAGTCGCTTCTCACCGCCGGTCTCCTCAAACGCCACGACGACTGCTGTCTTGACGTCTTCATGCTCGGAGAGCGCGCTTTCAATCTCGCCGGGCTCGATGCGGAAGCCGCGCACCTTCACCTGATCGTCCGCGCGTCCGAGATACTCGACGTCTCCATTTCCGAGCCGCCGCGCGAGATCGCCGGTGCGATACAAGCGCGCGCCTGCGTCGCGGCCGAATGGGCTGGGGATAAACCGCTCGGCCGTTAACTCTGCCCGATTCAGATAACCGCGCGCGAGCCCATCGCCGCCGACATACATCTCACCGCAGACTCCGAGCGGCACAGGTTCGAGTTGTTTATCAAGCACGTAAAGTTGAAGATCCGGGATAGGTTCGCCGATGACACTGCCCATCGCCGTGCTCGCATCTGCCAAAGTGAGCGGACGATAAGTAACGTGGACGGTGGTTTCGGTGATGCCGTACATATTGATCAGGCGCGGCTGCACATCACCGTGACGTTCCATCCAGCCCGCGAGACTTGCCGGCTCCAGGGCCTCGCCGCCGAAAATCACGACGCGCAAGCTGAGAGTTTCCGAGTTGTCTTGCGCTGCATCGATGCGTGAGAGTTGACGGAAAGCCGAAGGAGTCTGGTTCAACACCGTCACGCGCTCTTTGACGAGCAGCGCATAGAAGTCTTCAGGTGAACGGCTCACCCAGTAAGGGACAACGACCAGCTTTCCGCCTGACAGGAGTGCGCCCCAGAGTTCCCACACTGAGAAATCGAAGGCATAGGAGTGAAAGAGCGTCCACGTGTCGTGTTCGTCGAACTTGAACCATTCATGTGTGGCGGCGAACAAGCGTGCGACGTTATGGTGCGTGACCATGACGCCTTTGGGCGTGCCCGTTGAGCCGGACGTATAGATGACGTAACACGGATGACGCGGATCAAAGCGACGGATTAAATCCGGATTCGCTTCATAGCTCTGATCTGTGTAATCCGTGGCTGAGAGTCCTTCCGATGTCAGAATCACCGCTGGCTTTGCCTCTTCGATCATTAACCGCAGTCGCTCACGCGGATAACTCGGATCGAGCGGCACATAAGCTCCACCCGCCTTCAGGATGCCCAGCATGCCGATCACCAATTCAATGCCGCGCTCCAGACACAAGCCAACTAATACTTCCGGGCCGACACCCGACGCGCGGAGTTGATGCGCCAACTGATTAGCACGCTGGTTCAACTCTGCATACGTCACCTGCTCGTTCTCAAATGTGAGGGCTATTGCGCCCGGCGTGCGTCCGACTTGCGCTTCAAACAAGCGGTGCAGCGGCACATCCTGTCGAAACGAAATCTCAGACGGATTCCAGCTATGCAATAACTGTCTCCGCTCGTCCTCCGACAGAAGCGATAGTCTGTCGATGCGCTCGTCAGGATGTTTGGAAATACTCTCCAGCAACATCCGGAAATGAGAAGCCATGCGCTCGATCGTCGCGGCCTCAAACAACTCTGTGCGGTAGTCCCAATCTGCAACAAGCCCATCGGGCGTCTCCTGGATTCCCAACGCCAGGTCGAATTTTGCCGTGTCGTCCGCCAGCGCTTCGGCGCGCATTTTCAAACCATGCACTTCAACTTCAGGCAGCGGCGCGTTCTCCAGCGCAAACATCACTTGAAACAGCGGAGTGAAGCTCAGGTTCCGCTCCGGGGCCAACTCCTCCACCAACTTCTCAAACGGCACGTCCTGATGCGCGTATGCGCCCAGCGCCATTTCTCTCACTCGCTGCAGCAACTCACGGAACGTCAGGTTCCCGTTCATCTCCGTTCGCAGCACGAGGGTGTTGACGAAAAATCCGATCAGATCTTCCGTCTCCGCTCGCGTGCGATGCGCCACGGGTGTGCCGACCGAAATGTCTTCTTGTCCGCTGTAACGCCAGAGCAGAAGTTGAAACGCTGCGAGCAAGGTCATGAACAGCGTCACGCCTTCCTTGCGACTCAAGGCCTCCGTGTCTTCGCTGAGTTTTTTCGATAACTTACAGCCCGTCGTTTCGCTATGAAAGCTGGGTGTTGCGGGACGCGGTTTATCGAGCGGCAAGTCGAGGACGGGCGGCGCGTCGCGGAGTTGTTCACGCCAGTACGCGAGTTGCTGCTCGAGAATTTCTCCTTGCAGCCACTCCCGTTGCCACACCGAATAGTCGCCATACTGAATGCGCAGCTCCTTGAGCGGCGACTGCGCTCCAACCGCGTAAGCTTCGTAGAGCGCGCCCAACTCACGAATCAAGAGACCGATTGACCAGCCGTCACTAACGACGTGATGCAGAGACAAGAGCAGGACGTGCTGGTTCGTCGAGAGACGCAGCAACCGGGCGCGCATGAGTGGCCCAGTTGACAGATCGAAAGGCCGCAGCACCTCTTCGCTACAAAGTTGTTGGAATGCAGTTTCGGTCGATGGGGAGGACGAGAGATCAATAACGGGCAGCGGCAGACGCAGTTCGGGAAGAACAATCTGTACCGGCGCTCCATCGTGCGTAGAAAAGATCGTGCGCAGGACTTCGTGCCGGCGCACGATCTCGTTGAGGCTCGCTTCCAGCGCCGACACATCGAGCCGTCCTTGGAGACGCAAACGGCCGGACAAGTTATAAGCAACGCTGCCGGGCGCGAGTTGGTCCAGAAACCACAGACGCTGCTGCGCAAACGAGAGCGGAAATTCGGCACGCTGCTGGCGCGGCGTAATCTTTTGCGACTCCGTCTCGATACCTTCTTCTTCGAGCAGGTAGTCGAGCAGCTCGAGCCTATCCGCATTCAAGTTATCACTTATTTCTTTCATCCCTTGTTCTTCTCTTTACGCTTACGCTCGAGTTCATCTTTCAATTCCGCTGACGGAATGCTGTTGATTCTTCGCAGCACCTGCGCGATCTTCGCCGTCTGACCGGGCTTTACTTCATGTTCGACAAGAGCGCGCGCCAATGATTCGACCGTCGTCGCCTCGAACACCACGTGCAGCGGCAACTGCGTGCGAAAGATACTGCGCACTTTCGCTAACAGACGCGTCGCTTTCAATGAATGACCGCCGAGGTCGAAGAAGTTGTCGCGCACGCCGATCGGGTTGATGCCGAGGACCTCTTGCCACAACTCAACCAGCGCCACTTCGACGTCGTTACACGGCGCGACGTATCGCTGCTCGATCTCCGGACGCGAGTCCTCCGGCTCGGGTAGTGCGCGACGATTGATCTTTCCGTTCGGCGTCAGCGGCATTTGGTCCAGGACGACGAAGGCCGAGGGAATCATATGTTCAAGCAAACGCGCGCTGAGGAAGCTGCGCAGTTCTGAATGGTCAGGCTTTTCACCATCGCGCGCGACGATGTAGGCGACGAGCCGCTTGTCGTCGTCTGCCTCCTCGCGCGCCACGACGAGGCACGTTTGGACCAACGGATATTCGTTCAAAACCGTTTCGACTTCGCCAAGCTCGATGCGAAAACCGCGAATCTTTACCTGGTGGTCGATGCGTCCGAGGAAATCGATTCTGCCGTCAGGCCGGAAGCGAGCGAGGTCTCCCGTGCGATACATGCGCGCACCCGGCTCGACACTAAACGGATCGGGGATGAACTTTTCGGCGGTCAAGTCGGGACGTCCGAGATAGCCGCGCGCTAATCCCAGGCCTCCGAGATGGAGTTCGCCCGGAATGCCGGCCGGCACAGGCCTGCCGCGACGGTCGAGCACATAGCTTTGCGTGTTGCTAATGGGCCGTCCGACTGTCGGCGATTCGTCGCGCTTCATCAAGCCATAAGTCGAGTAGGTCGTATCTTCGGTTGGACCATAAAGATTGAAGACCTGTTTGATCGTCTCTCGTTCGTAAAGCTGCTGCACCAGTCTCTTTTGTAGCGGCTCTCCGGCGAGATTGACGACATGTGCCGAGGCAGGCAGGCAGTTCAGTTGCAGCAGTTCGTTTATGGCGGACGGAACGCTGTTGACGAGCGTGACCTGATGCGTGGCCGGCAATCGCGAGAGATGCAACACATCGGGCACGATGATGACCTTACCCCCGCAGTGAAGCGGCACGAACAACTCGAAGATCGACAGGTCAAAGCAGATCGAGGTGAGCGCCAGTGTTCCGGCGAACGCTTGAGGTCCGAAAGTTTCTCGCGCCCACTGCGAGAGAATGGCCGCGCTGCGGTGCTCGATGGCTGTGCCTTTGGGCCATCCGGTCGAGCCGGAGGTGTAAATGACGTAGGCCAGGGTGCGCGCGGTCACATCCGATGCGAGATTCTCCAGGCTCTCGGCATCAATCGCCTGCCACTCCGTATCGAGATAGATGGACCGCGCCTGGTGTTCGGGCACAAGATTGACGAGACGCTGCTGCGTCAGAAGCACTCGCGCGCCGGAATCCGCGAGCATGAAGCCGAGACGCTCCTGCGGATATTCAGGGTCGAGCGGAACGTAAGCGCCGCCGGCTTTCAAGACCGCCAATAGTGCCACGAGTATCTCGAGCGAACGCTCCATCAGGACGCCTGCACGCGACTCTGGTCCGACTCCGAGCTTTCGCAGGTAGCGCGCGAGCTTGTTGGCGCGCGCATTCAACTCTCGATACGTCAACTCTTGATCGCCATACACTGCCGCAATTTGGTTCGGCGTGCATTCGACCTGCGCCTCAAACATTTCATGCAGGCACAAGTCCTGCGGGTAGTCGCGCGCGGTGTTGTTCCACTCGACGAGCACTTGCTGGCGTTCACGTCCACTTAGAAGCTGAAGCTGGGCGACGCTCTGCGATGGATGGGCGGCTATACTTTCAAGGAGCGTCCGCAAGTGGCCGAGCAGACGTTCGATTGAGTCACCCGTGAAGCGCCGGCGATCGTAGAGCGCTTGCAGGAAGAGTTGCTCCGCGGGAATGGCGACGACCGTAAGCGGATAGTTCGTTCTATCAAACGAGCGCACATCGTCGAGATCCAGGCTCAAATTCGCCTTGAGCGCGCCGGCATCAAGCGGGTAATTCTCAAACACCAGCAGGCTCTCGAAGAGCGGCCGGCCACGTTCCACTTCGCTCCAACTCTGCACCTCGACGAGCGGGCTGTATTCATACTCACGGAGTTCCACCTGCTCCGCCTGCAAGACTTTCAGCCACGCGAGCAGCTTAGCGTCATCATCAACACGCACGCGGACGGGCAGCGTGTTGATGAAGAGACCGACCATTGTTTCGGCGCCCGTCAGCGAAGGCGGGCGCCCCGCGACTGTGGCACCGAAGACGACGCTCTCCTCCTGACTGTAGCGATTGAGAAGTATGGCCCATGCTCCCGCGAGTATGGTGTTGAGCGTCAATCCATGTTCGCGGGCCAACGACTGCAAGCGCGCAGTTGTTTCTTGCGAAAGTTGCACCTCGCTCTCACCGGCCGCTTCCGTATCACCGCCGGTGGCGTGATCGATGACTAGAGGCGTCGGTGCGTCGAAGCCCTTCAGGTTCTCGCGCCAGAAAGCTTCAGCTTTCGACAAGTCCTGCCGGTCGAGCCACGCGATATAGTCGCGGAACGAGCGTCGAGGCTCGAAACGCACCTGCACACCGCGCACCTGCTCACCGCGCACCTGCTCACCGCTTAGGTTTATTTGCATCGGGTCAGTACCGCCCGCGGTAGCGGGTGGGTCGATGCCCAGCATGTGATCCTGCGGTGGATTTGTGCGTTCCGAGGTTGACCCACCCGCTATCGCAGGTGGTACTGACCTCGATCCAAACGCATCACTATGTTGCCTGGATCCAAAAGCACCACTGTGTCGCAACGCTTCGTAAGAATCGAAGACTTCGCGCAGCAGAAGCGCGCCAGACCAGCCGTCGAGCAGCAGGTGATGATGCGTCCACACGAAACGATACGAATCACTGCCGAGACGAACGAGCGCGAGCCGCATCAGCGGCGGCGTCGAGAGATCGAAACCGCGCTGTCGTTCCTGTTTGAGAAACGCTTCCCACCGTTCGGCCTGCTCCTCTTCGCGCAGGCTGCGCCAGTCATGCTGCTTGAGCGGCACGCTCACGCTCTTATGAATCAACTGAAGCGGCTCATCCAGTTTCTCCCAGACGAACGACGCGCGTAAGACTTCGTGCCGGTCGATTGTCTGCTGCCATGCGTTGTCGAACGCAGCGGCGTCGAGCTCGCCGTGCAATGCGCAACTGAACTGGCCCAGGTAAACGTCCGTGTGTGGAGCGTAGAGGATGTGGAAGAGCATTCCCTGCTGCATCGGCGACAGATGAAAGAGATCTTCCACGTCCGTTTTCGTCTGCAACACATCGTCGAGTTGAGCCTGGTTGAGGCGCGCGAGCGGAAAGTCGGAAGGCGTATACGCGCCTGCTTTCGTCGAGAGACAGTGCGTGATTAACGCTCGCAGCTCTTCGACGAAGTCATGCGCCAGTTTTTCGATCGTGATTTTGTCGTGAATGCCGGCGCTGTAGGTCCATTCGGCCTGCAAGCTGCCGTTGATGACGGTGGCGTTGACTTCCAACAGATTGCCGCGCTGCGCCTCAGGATCGCGCGTTGCACCCGACGATTCGCGCGCCAGGCGAAACGTTTGAAACGTCTGATCGAATTGTCCGAGGTAGTTGAAACTGACTTCCGCCTGCGGCAACGCGCTCATCTGTCGTGCAACCTCTTCATCGCGGCACAGGTAACGCAACAGGCCATAGCCGACGCCTCCGCGAGGAATGCGGCGTAACTGCTCTTTCGTCGATTTTAAGTCATCGCCCAAAGCTGGTCCGGCGAGTTTGAGCAATACAGGAAACGCGCTTGTAAACCAGCCGGCGGTCCGCGATAGATCGACGTCTTCAAACAATTCCTCGCGGCCATGCTTTTCGAGTTCGACGAGCAGTTCGTCTTCTCCCGTCCAACGGCGGAAGGCGCGCACGAGCGCGGTCAGCAGCACATCGTCAATACGTGTGCGATAAACCGCGGGCACGTGCTGCAAAAGCGCGTTCGTCTCGTCAATCGAAAGCGCGACTGCAACCGTGCGCGCCGAGCCTTCCGTGTTCGCGCCTCGCGTGTCGACTGGCAAACGGCTCGCGCACTGAGACGCAGCGGTCCAATAGTCCAACTCCGGTCGCAACTCCATCGTCTGCGCGAACTGGTCCAACCGTTCAGCCCAACGCTGAAACGACGTCGTCTTCGACGGCAGCGCGACCCGCTCGCCCGACTTCAACTGCGCGTAAACGTGTTCCCAATCTTCGAGCAGTATTCGCCAGGAAACGCCGTCGACGGCGAGATGGTGAACCACAAACAAGAGACGTTGCCCGCCTGCTCCCAGGTCGAACAGCACGACGCGCACCAGCGGCCCGTCGCCGAGGTTGAGCGCCAGTTGCGCCTCTCCCGCAGCGGCCTCGAGCGCCGAAAGTTGTTCCGGTCCATTCATTCCGGACAGGTCAACACTGCGTACGCATCTAAGAACGTCTTCGCTGTTGGCGATCGATTGCCGCCAGCCGCTTTCGTCTCTGACAAACCGCAGACGGAGCGCATCGTGATAATCGACGAGGTGCGCGAGTGTTCTTTCAACGAGCGCCAGGTCCAGCCGCTCGTTCGTTTCAAGCAGGAGAGACATGTTCCAGTGTGCTGGTGCGTGAAAGTCCTGCTCGAAGAACCAGCGTTGAATCGGCGTCAGCAAGACCTGACCGGTGACGCGGCCCTGCTCGTTCTTCGTCTGTGAAATCGTCTTGGCAACGCGAGCCAACGCCGTAATCGTCGGATACTCGAATATCTGCCGCGGAGTCACCAGCAGCCCCGACTGCCGCGCACGTGCGACCACCTGAATGCTCAGAATCGAGTCGCCGCCGAGATGGAAGAAGTTGTCGTGCGCGCCGACGCGTTCGAGTTTGAGCAGTTCGGACCAGATGCCGGCAAGAATCCGCTCTGCTTCGGTGCGCGGCACATCGTCAGCCTGTTCGGTGTCATTAAGCGAAAAGTCAGGCGCGGGTAGCGCGCGGCGATCGACCTTGCCGTTGGCAGTTACCGGTATCGCATCGAGAAAGACGAAAGCAGACGGAATCATCTGCTCCGACAAACTCTCCGCCAGAAACTCGCGCAACTGCTTCGACCCGAGCTCGCGTTCATCGTCAACGACGACATACGCTGCCAATCGTGTCTCGCCTCGTTCATCGCCCTGATTGCGGGTAACTACGATAGCGTCGCGCACATGGGCGTGCCGTTTGAGCGTCGCTTCGATTTCGCCCAACTCGACGCGATACCCGCGCACTTTCACCTGCTCATCTTTGCGCCCGAGAAACTCGATATTGCCATCAGGCAGAAAGCGCGCGACGTCTCCGGTGTGGTAAAGACGCGCACCGGGCTCGCCGGCAAAGGGATCAGGAAGAAAACGTGCGACGGTCAAATCGGGCCGCTGAAGATAGCCGCGCGTTACGCACTCTCCGCCGATGTACAACTCTGCCGCGACGCCGGCGGGCGCTGGTTCGAGTTGACGATCGAGGAGATATGCGCGAACGCCGGCAAACGGGCGGCCGATCGGAGCGAAGCCGTTCAAGTGCACATCCGCGCCGGAGCTCTCGAAGATGACGTTGTCGATGGTGGCTTCGGTGAGTCCGTAGGAGTTGATCACGCGCACGTCAGCGCCGCAGAGTCGACGAAGCTTTTCGTACTCTTCAGCGTAGAGAGCGTCAGCGCCGGAGATGAGCACGCGCATGAAGTCGAGCGTTTGACGAGTTTCTTCGACGTAGTGCAACAGCGGCCGGAGCAGTGCTGGAACGAACTCCGCAAGCTCTACCTTCTCCGCGCGCATCAACTCGTACAATTCGGGCGGCGAGAGCATCGTATCCCAGGAGGATAGGACCAGCCGTCCGCCGGAGATCAACCCCCGCAATATGTCCCCCGTGAAAACATCGAACGAGAAGTTTGCTGTTTGCAGGACGGATGGCGAGGAGTCGAGCAGGTAAGGCTTCCGCCATGATTGATAAGCAGCCGCCAGGTTCCGATGCGACACCATGACGCCTTTCGGGCGTCCGGTCGAGCCCGAGGTGTAGATGATATAAGCGAGACTATCCGGCTGCTGTATGAGCGTCGGATTCTCATCGCTCTCGCGAGCGATGTCATCCCAGTCATCATCAAGACAAAGCGCTCGTGCGCTGCTCGCTGGCAATCCGTCCACGAGATGTCTCTGCGTAAGCAGCCATGGCGCGCGCGTTTCCTCGAGCATGAAGGCGAGACGCTCGCGCGGATAACGCGGGTCGAGCGGAACATACGCGCCGCCCGACTTGAGCACGCCCATGAGTGCAACGATCATCTCAAGCGAACGCTCGACGCAGATCGCGACAGGCACATCCGCGCCGACGCCGCGGCGCCGCAGATAATGAGCCAGTCTGTTTGCTCGCGCATTCAACTCGCTGAAGCTCAGTCGCGCGCTTTCAAAGACAACGGCGGTGCGTTCCGGATGCTGGTCCACGTGCTGTTCGAAGAGTTGTTGGACGAAACTGGCGGGCGCAGTCGCGGTCGCGCGGTCTTCTAATGCACCGCTCCACTCTTCGAGCAATAAGTGGCGTTCACTCGCAGTGAGCAGCGGTAAACGATCGAGCCGTTGAGATGGATCCGCGACAACGGCTGCGAGAAGCGTTTCAAAGTGTCCGAGCAGGCGCGTGATCGTCGCGGCGTCGAACAAGTCAGTGTTGTATTCGAGCGAAGCCGACAGTTCCTTCCCGAGCTCGACCATCGTGAGTGAGAGGTCAAACTGTGCGATGCGTTGTTCGAGTCGCATCGACTCCAACGGCAACCCGCCGAGGCTCATCCGCGCGCCCGCTTCTCCCAGAGAGAAAGCTCCCATTGCTTCTTCGCCCGAAAGCTGCGCCTTGTTGAGAGTGAACATCACCTGAAACAGAGGCGAACGGCTCGGATCACGCTCCGGTTGCAACTGCTTGACGAGCAGCGCGAACGGATATTCCTGATGCGTAAAAGCGTCCAGCGTCGTGTGACGCACCTGCTTCAGGAATTCCGCAAACGGGAGTGCGCCACTCGGCGACGTGCGCAAGACGACAGGGTTGACGAAGTAGCCGACGGTTGACGCAAACTGCGCTGACTGACGCCCTGCTGTCGGCGAGCCGACGAGTAGATCTTCCTGTCCGGTGTAGCGATAAAGCAGCGCGTTGAAAGCTGCCAACAGAGTTATGAAGAGCGTTGCGTCATTCGCCTGGCTCAAGGCTTTGAGTCGTTCGGTGAGTTGTGCGTCGAGCCTGAGCGGTTCGGACGCGCCGCGAAATGTCTGTACAGCGGGGCGCGGTCTGTCCGTGTAAAGATTGAGCACGGGCAGTTCACCGGCGAGTTGTTTCTGCCAGAAAGCGGCCAGTCCTTCTCCTGCTTCACCTGCGAGAAGTTGTTGTTGCCAGCGAACGTAAGCGGAATAGTTCGAACTGTGCGGCACAAGCGCAGGCGTTATGCCGTTCACCGCGGCGCGATAGAGATCGCCGAGTTCGCGCATGAGTATCGCCAGTGACCAGAAGTCGACGACGATGTGATGCGCGACGACGAGCAGGATCTGTTCATCGTCGGCTCTTCGGAAGAGTAACGCGCGCAGCAAAGGGCCGTGCTCTAAATCGAACGGGACATGTGCTTCGACACGCAGCCGGCCGGCCAGCGCGGCTTCGTCCCAGCGGGAGGCATCGACAATCTCGAATGACGCCCGGGCTTCTGCGTGAACATGCTGCGTGGCTTTGCCCTGCACGGCAGTGAAGATCGTGCGTAACGCCGCATGACGTTCGACGAGAGATTGAAACGCACTCCGCAGGGCAACCTCATCCGGTTTCGTTTTTATCCTCAGCGCGGAAGCGATGTTGTAAGCCACGCTTTCCGGTGCGAGTTGCTGGAGGAACCAGAGGGCCTGTTGTCCATGCGACAGCGGGAACACGTTGAACGACGCAACTTCTTCTGCGAAAGCAGCACCATCGGAACGCGTCGCGTCCATCAGCTCGACGCAGTGCCTGGCAATCTGCGTGACGCTCTGACTGCTGATGAATTCAGTCATCGGGAGGAGAACGCCGAGTTGCGTCTCGATGCTGTGCGTCAACTCAATCGCAATCAGTGAATCGACGCCGTAGCGCGTGATGGAGCTGTCGAGATCAATCGAAGCGGCGTCAACTCCCAACTTCGCTGCGAGTTGTGCGCGTATCCATCTCGCGACAGCTTCCGCGTTGGATAATTCTGTTATCGGTTCGGTGCTGTCCGTTGCGAAGTCGAGAGGCGCTCGCCACTCTGCCAACGCGTCGAACGAACCAGTCTCGAACCTGGCGCGACATGCGCCGCGTTGGACCTTGCCGCTCGACGTCTTCGGCACGCTTCCGGCTTTCACAAGCAGAATGGCGTACGGTTGCACTTCGAAGTCTTCGGCCAGCGTCTGTCGAATCGAATCGATAAGCGGCGCCGTGTCTGCACGCCGGCTTGTTTCCAATTCCTGGACCACAACCAAACGCTCTTCACCTTCAACTTCGAGCGAGAACGCTGCGCCGCCGCCCGCACGCAAACCCTCGTGACACTGCTCGACGGCGAGCTCCAGATCATGTGGATACAGATTTCGACCACGAATGATGATCAAGTCTTTAACGCGGCCGGTGACGAACAACTCACCATCCCTGACGAATCCCAGATCACCGGTTCGCAGATAAGTCTTGTCAGAATCGGCGAGGTGCGCATGAAACTTCGCGGCCGTCTCTTCCGGTCGCATCCAGTAGCCTGCCGCTACGCCCGGCCCGTGGACCCAGATCTCGCCGACCTCTTCCGTAGCACAACACGTGAGTGTTTCGGCATTGATGATCTCGATCTCGGTGTCGAGTCCCGGCTGGCCGCAACCGACGAGTGTGCGTGTGTCGTCTTGCTCGGCATCAGCTTCGATGACGCGATGCTGTTCGAGCGCATCCATGCGGACGGTGCAGATAACAGGACGTTCAGCGCTGCTGCCGCCGGTCACTTTCAACGTTGCTTCGGCGAGGCCGTATGCCGGGTAAAACGCTTCCCAACGAAAGCCGCACTCACGAAACTCGTCGGCAAAGCGCCGCAGCGTGTCGAAGCGAACCGGCTCCGCGCCGTTATAAGCCACGCGCCAACTGCGCAAATCGAGTCTTGCGCGTTGTTCTGCGTTCACGCGCCGCACGCACAGGTCGTAGGCGAAGTTTGGGCCGCCGGTGTGCGTGATTTCAAAACTCGTGACGGCTTCCAGCCAGCGCAGTGGATGTTGGAGAAAAGACGCGGGCGACATGAGGATGCCGAGGAATCCGCCGTAGAGCGGCTGGATGATGCCGTCGATCAGGCCCATGTCATGAAAATGGGGAAGCCATGTGAGCGCGCGACTGTCCGGTGTATGCGCGAAGCCCTGATGAATCGAGGCCGAGTTGTGCAAAACGTTACCGTGCGTGACCATCACGCCCTTCGGCGTCGCTGTCGAACCGGAGGTGTATTGCAGGTACGCCAGGCTTTCGGTGGTCAACTCCGGCGGCAGATACGTTCCGGCAAGTGAGTCGTCGATGGCATCTGTCGCGAGCCAACGCAACGGAATCTGCGTCGCGATGGACTCCAACTTTGGAAGCAACGCGGCGCTGGTTAGCGCAAGTGTCGCGGCAGCGTCCGCCGCCATCGTTTGCAGTCGTTGAGCGTTTCGGTTGAGACGCGGCAGGGGCGCTGGAACGGCGATGACGCCTGCGTAGAGACATCCGAAGAATGCTTCGACGTATGCGAGTCCGGCCGGGTACAAGAGCAGGGCACGTTCGCCGGCCGCGCCCGTCGCTTGCAGGCGCGCGGCGATCGAGCGAGCACGCAGGCTCAACTCTCCGTATGTGATGCCCGACTCTCCAGTCTCGCCGTCGTCGAGAAAGCGATAAGCTACACGCTCAGGCGTAGACGCGGCCCGCTGCTGGAGCAGTTCGACGAGAGATGAGACTGTAATGTCGGGTTGATAAAGACGCTCGGAACAGATCGTCATGTTTTGCCCGATGAACTGAACTTCTACCTGATGGGAGTTTCCGGCAGAGCAGAGAGACTGGGCTGAGTTTTACTGCTAAAGCTGAGTCACTGCGAAGTCATACTTATAACACACGTCGCTTGATTCTTTATATCCGTGTTCCAATGAGCTGTTACGGATACAGGAAAGAAGAGCGAATCATGGTTGAATTTAGCGCTTGCCCATGACTCTATTCAAATCACTCACCGTTCGTCCTTTCGCGCTGCTCTGGTCGGGACAGCAACTTTCAGCACTCGGCGACAGCGTCTATCGCGTCGCGCTGGCGTGGTGGGTGCTGGAAAAGACCGGCTCGGCGACGGCGATGAGCACCATCTTCATCTTCGCTTCAGCGCCGATGCTCGTCTTTCTGCTCGTCGGCGGCGTCGCTGTTGACCGCCACTCGCGCGCTCGTGTGATGCTCCTGTCAGACGTATTGCGCAGCCTCCTCATCGGCATCGTTGCCCTGCTCGCATTCGCACACCGTCTCGACCTCTGGCACATCTACATCCTCAGCCTGTTGTTCGGCATCGTCGGCGCGTTTTTCGGACCAGCCTACCGCGCTATCGTCCCTGAAATCGTCCCGCGTGAACTACTGCCAAGCGCAAACGGATTGACGAGCCTCAGTATCCAACTGGCGGACATCGCCGGCCCGGGACTCGGCGCTCTCGTCGTCAGCACCAGCGGTTCGCCGACCGCATTCACGCTCGACTGTCTCTCGTTCGTCATCTCGGCGCTGTGCCTTGCGCCGCTTGTCAGGCTCGCCCTCGCGACGCAGACGTCGAAAGAACGCAAGAGCATCCTGCACGACTTTCGCGAAGGCATCGACGTCGTGCGCAAGACGTCGTGGCTCTCGATCACGATCGTGATTGCATCGCTCGGAAACATCACTCTCGCCGCGCCCTTTGCGATCGCGCTTCCCTTTCTCGTCAAAGGCCATCTACACGGCGGCGTCGGATCTCTCGGACTGATCTATTCGCTGCTCTCCGCCGGAGCGATCGTCGGCACGATACTCGGCACGGTCTGGCTGGAACGAACATCCAGCCTGCGTGCGCGCGGCCTGTTTGCCTATGGTCTATGGATAGTCGGCGGGCTGTTGATCGCCGTCTTCGGTCTATCCGCAAACATCTACGCTGTGGCGCCGGCCGCGTTGCTGACGGGTGCTGCGTTCAGTGTGCCGAATCTGATCTTCATCACCACGTTGCAGGAATTGATTCCCGGCAAGTTACTCGGCAGAGTGACGAGCATCGCCACGCTCGGGTCGATTGTGCTCGTCCCCGTCGGGAGCGGCCTCGTCGGCTGGGCCACGGATCAAGTAGGCGCACCGACGATCTTCATCCTCTCGGGCGTCCTGACCGCCTTGCTCGCAGCGGCAGCATTGCTGCATCCCGTGATTCGCAATCTGGATCGAGCTGCTATTGAGACGGACGCCGAATCGCAGAGCGTTTCATCCGGTGAGCCTCTCGGGCAACCGGAACAATAACCGGCGGCTGTAGTTTCGCGCTGGCCTGCTGTGCCTCTTCGATGACGGTCGCGAATGACTCGATCGTGGGACGTTCAAATAACTGGCGCAACGCTATCTCGACCTGAAATTTTTCTCTGACGCGCGAGATCAGTTGCGTGGCCAGCAGCGAATGCCCGCCTGACTCGAAGAAGTTGTCGTGAATCCCGACGCGCGCGAGACCGAGCAACTCAGACCATATCGACGCTAACGTCTGCTCGACAGGCGTGCGCGGCGCAATCAAAGCACCGTGCGTTTGCGACCTTACACTGTCAGGCGCGGGCAATGCATGCAGATCGATCTTTCCGCCTGGTGTCAGCGGCCATTCGTCGAGCAGCACAAACGACGAAGGCATCATGTACTCGGGCAGTTGTTGCTCGAGCACGTTTCGTAACTGCGGAATCAGGTATCGCGCGAACTTCCCTTGCAGAGGATTGTTGGCATACTCGCTCCACGCCTTGCGACGCGAGACGTCATACAGTGCCCGGCTCTCCTGCGGCTCAAGACCATTCTCCCGCAGCATTTTTTTGAACTCGCCGACGGTGGCCGGAGTCTCGGCCGTGTCGGAGAATTGGGACGCCAGCCGTTCGAGCAGTTCAACTGCTCTCACCGCTTCGGAAGTTCTCGAACGAATAGTCTCAACATAATCGAGCTCCCGCGTGGGTACAGCCTGCTCGCCGATGTGCATAACGACGTGATAACGAAAACGCGTCATCTCGTTTTGCAGTCGAGCGCGCTTCGCCAGAATGTCGACGCGGCTGACCTGTGGCAGATGCTCTTTGAGAGCCGCGAAGAAAGCAGGATCGAGAATCAGCTCTTCTTCGTCATGAACGCGCTTGCGAATCATTTGCCGCAACTCTTCAAGAGGAAGTGAATCGCCGGCTTTCGCCAGCTCGACGGACGTGTGAAAAGCTTCGAGCAGCGGCAGGCTGCGTACATCGCCGACAAAGACGAAGCCGCCCGAACGCGTCGCCCTGACCGCGCCTTCGAGCACCTTTAAGAGATAAGCGACACTCGGAAAGTACTGCACGACGGAGTTGAGAATCACGGCGTCGAACGAGCTTGGCTCGATCTCGCGGAAGTCGTCGGCACGTCTCTGAAGCAACACGACTTCGCCGTCGATGCCGCCGCGGGCCGCCAACTGCTGTCGCACGTAGTTAAGCGCGGCGGGTGAAAAGTCCGTGCCGACGTACGACTCGCAATGCTGCGCAAGTTTGAAAAGAAGAAGCCCGGTTCCGCATCCGATCTCCAACGCACGCTTCGGTTCGAGCGAGAGAATGCGCTCGACCGCGTCATCCACCCACTCGCGCATCTCGTCGGCAGGAATCGGCTCGCCCGTGTAACTGCTGTTCCAACCGCTGATGTTGAACGTCGGATCGGCTAGCGGCGCGGTCTGATTGAACACTTCGTCGTCGTGGACCATCTGCCACTGCGCCAGTTGCTCTTCTTCCAGTTCTTCCGCTTGCGCAAGCGGTTTTGATATCTCCGGCGTCTGCGTGACATACGCAACCAGACGCCGATCACCGCTCGCGTCTTCACGCGCTACCACCAACGCTTCGCGCATTGCTGGGTGACGTTTAAGCGCCGACTCAATCTCGCCCGGCTCGATGCGATATCCTCGCAACTTAATCTGGTGATCCACACGCCCCAGAAACTCGAGTTGGCCATCGGGATGATAGCGAACGCGATCACCGCTCCGATAAAGCCTGGCGCCCGCTTCACGGCTGAAAAGATGAGGAATAAATTTTTGTGCCGTTTGCTTCGGTGCATGGAGATAACCGCGCGCCAGTCCGCTGCCGCCGATGTACAACTCACCCGCGACACCGATCGGCACTGGTTGCAACCCGGCATCCAGCACGTATGTTTCGGCATTGCAAATCGGGTACCCGATTGGCACTTCGAGCGCTTCGGCCGGCAACTCGTTAACTTCGTAACTCGTGGCCACGATTGTCGATTCCGTCGGGCCATAAGTATTGAGCAGCCGCACCTGCTTGCCTACATTGCGTTGCCACTGGTTGACGCGCTCACGCAAAGCTTTCTCACCGCCAAGAATTATCAACCGCAAGCTGTCCGGAACGTGCAGCGAATCGGCATCGATAGCCGCCGCAAGGCCATGCCAATAACTGGTCGGCAAGTCGAGCACGGTTATTCCCCACGCCTGGCACTGCCACAGAAATGCACGGGCCGAACTCAACATCTCATCGTTGCGAAGCACGAGCGTTGCGCCTGAGGCGAGCGTCGGATAAATCTCTTCGGCGCTGGTGTCAAAGCTGAACGATGCAAACTGCAAAACGCGATCACTTGCAGTTAGGTTGAAAAGTTCGCGCGCCGTATTGACGTAAGTGGCGATCGAGTCGTGCTGGACACCCACGCCTTTGGGGCGACCAGTCGAACCGGAAGTGTAGATGACGTACGCGAGATTCTCCCGGTCTCCTGTCGGGACGGGATCCGCGTCACTTTCGCTTGCAATCGCTTCGCGTTCCTTATCGAGATAAATCACCGCCGCGCGATGCTCCGGCAGTTGCGTCGAGAGTTGTTCGTGGGTGAGCAACACCGACGCCGATGCATCTTCGAGCATGAAGGCGATGCGTTCACGCGGCAGCGAAGGATCGAGTGGAAGATACGCCGCGCCCGTTTTGAGAATACCGAGCAGCGCGACGATCATCTCCGCGGAACGTTCCATACAAAGGCCGATCAACGATTCAGGCCCCACTCCACGCTTCGCGAGCAGGTGGGCCAAACGGTTTGCGCGCCGATTCAGTTCGGCAAACGTCAACTGCTCGTTATCTGAAACGACAGCCAACGCACCAGGACGCTCTGCTACCTGCGCCTCAAACAACTCTTGCACCGAACATTCCGGCACGAGCGCTTTCCGCGTCTCACTCCAATTACGCAGCAACTCTTCGCGTTCGACGGCCGTCAGCAGCGGCAGTTCGTCGAGCCGCGCATCCGGGTTGGCGACGACGCCTTCCAGAAGAATCTGCCAGCGCCGCAGCATCGACGAGATCGTCGTCTTGTTGAATAAGTCTGTGCTGTACTCGGCAACGGCAATGAGACCGTCGTCGTTCTCCATCACGTCGAAGCTCAAATCAAACTGCGTCGTGACCCGTTCGACCTCGACCGGGCTGAGCACCAGGCCGGGCAGAGGCAACTCCTCTTTCGGCGTGTTCTCCATCTGGAACATGATCTGAAAGAGCGGGTTGCGGCTCATCGTCCGTTCGGGCTGCATCTGTTCGACGAGCTGTTCGAACGGCATGTCCTGATGTGCGTAGGCTTCGAGCGAGACGGCGCGCACGCGGCTTATGAGTTCATGGAAGGTTGGATTGCCTGAGAGGTCCGTGCGCAGCGTGAGTGTGTTGACAAAGAACCCGATGAGCCCTTCGAGCTCCATGCGAGTGCGATTGGCAATCGGCGAGCCGATGACGACGTCCGTCTGCTCCGTGTAGCGCGAGAGCAACGCCTTGAAGCCTGCGAGTAGCAGCATGAAGAGCGTTACGCCTTCGCGCTTCGCCAGTGCGTTGAGTCGTTCGACCAACGCGACGGGCATTTGCAACGACTCGCTCGAGCCGCGAAAACTCTGCACCTCCGGCCGCGGTTTGTCAGTCGGCAGATTAAGGACGGGCAGTTCACCGCCGAGTTGTCGTCGCCAATAACGCAGGTGCGTCTCGAAAACTTCGCCCGTCAACCAGCGACGCTGCCACACCGCAAAGTCTGCGTACTGAACCGACAACTTCGCGAGAGGCGGCGGCTCGTTCTCGATAAAGGCGCGATAGAGCGCCCCGACTTCCTTGATCAGCACACCCATGGACCAGCCGTCGCTGACAATGTGATGCATCGTCACCAGCAACACGTGATCTTCCGCGCCGAGCCGCACGAGGCTCGCACGCATGAGCGGTCCCGTCGCGAGATTGAAGGGCGCGCGCGCCTCTGCCGTCGCACGCTTCTGTGCTTCGTGCTCGCGCTCTTCTTCGGGCAGCGTCGAGAGATCGATCAAGGGCAGGTCGAGCGTGAGCGTGGGAGCAATCGACTGCACGGGTTGTGAATCGACAGTCGGAAAACTCGTGCGTAAACTTTCGTGCCGGCGGACGATTTCATTCAGCGTCCGTTGCATCGCTTCAATCTGCAAACGGCCGCGCAGTCGGACGGCAACGGGAACGTTGTAGAAAGAGCTCGTCGGCTCCAGTTCATGAAGAAACCAGAGACGCTGCTGCGCAAAAGAGAGCGGGAGTCTTCCGTCGCGCGGTACGGGAACGATTGGCGGAGCTTGTTTGCCCGTCCGATCGCGCAAAGCGGCTTCGATGTGCGCGGCGACGTCCCTGACGGTCGGCGTTTCAAACAGGCTGCGCACTGGCAATTCGACTCCGAAGCTTTCACGCACCCGAGAGACGAGTCGCGTCGCCAGCAGTGAATGTCCGCCGAGTGCGAAAAAGTCATCGCGCATGCCGACGCGCTCAACCCCGAGTACTTCGGCCCACAGGCGCGAGAGCAACTCTTCAACCGGAGTGCTCGGCGGCACGAAATTGCCGGCTTGCTCAGGTCGCGACTCGTCGGGCGCAGGCAATGCGCGGCGATCGACTTTGCCGTTCGGCGTGAGCGGCAATGAATCGAGCAACACGAAGGAAGCTGGAATTATGTAGTCCGGCAGTTTTTCTTCGAGATGACCGCGCAAACGCGAAATCAACTGGCGCGCGAGACTGCCTCGCAACGGATTGTTCGCATAGACAGTCAAATCATCCGCCGAATGAAACTGCGGCGGCGCTATCTGTGCAGTTTCGTTCATACGTCTGTGCGAGAGCACGACGTCGAAATATTCGCCCGCGCCTGCATCGGACCAGCACACATCTACTTTGTACGGCAGCGTATCACTCAAGCTCCAAACGTCCTCAGGATCGATCGCCTGGGCTTGCGCTTTTCGCGCCGCCTCACACAACTCACTCGCCGTCTCGGAGTCACTACTTTGATTCAACAACTCGACTAGCTTCGCGTCAGCCCAGACACGCGCGTTCGGCACACGGCGCACGACGAGCATCTCTGGTTCGTTCTCAGTCAACAACTGCCTCAGCGCACTCAGGTTCAAGCGTTCGTGCTGCCAATCAACAGTCGGACACTCCGCAACGGGCGCCGGTGTGCCGATGTGCAGCACGACCTGATAACGGAAGCGCGTTAGTTCGTTGTGCGCTCGTCCGTGCTGGAGTTGCACTTCGACTCCGCCGATCTGCGGATAACGCTCCTTGAGCGCGGCAAAGATCGCCGGATCGAGCAGCAGCTCCTCTTCCGACTCGACCCTTCGCCGTACGCGCTGCCTGAGTGTCGCGCTGTCAGTGGTCGGAGAAGCTTGATACACCTGCACTGACGTGTGGAGCGCTTCCAACAAACGATAGTTGCGCACATCTCCGAGATAAACGAAGCCTCCGGGCTTGACGGCCTTGAGCGCGCCGTCGAGCACACGCAGGAAATAGTCGAGATTCGGGAAGTACTGCACGACCGAGTTCAGCACGACGACATCGAACGACGCGTCTTCAATCCCCTCGAACTCATGGGCCATGCGTTGCAACAACTTCACGCGCGACTCTTCAAGCCCTAGGTTTTCTAATTGTCGCCGCACGTAATCGAGCGCGACCGGTGAGAAGTCGGTGCCTGAGTAGGCTTCGCAATGCGGCGCGATTTGCAGCAACAGAAGTCCGGTGCCGCAGCCGATCTCGAGCACGCGTCGCGGCTGTAACTCGAGAATGCGCGCCAGCGACGACGTGCGCCATTCACGCATCTCTTCCGGCGGAATCGGCTCACCTGTATAGCTGCTGTTCCATCCGACGATGTTGAAAAGGGGTTCGTCGGGCGTCGTCTCGTCGTGAGCGTAAGTGTCGTCGTAAAGCCTCTGCCACTGCTCGCTATGCTGTTGCTCAAGCTGGGCTCGCTCCTCCTCCGTGCCCGAAGATCCGGCGCGAGCAACAACGTACGCCACGAGACGTTTCTCGCCTGCACCATCTTCACGAGCAACGACAACGGCTTCCCTGACCTCCTCGTGCTCGCCGAGCGCCGCTTCGATCTCGCCGAGTTCGATGCGAAACCCGCGCACCTTTACCTGCTCGTCCACGCGTCCGAGAAACTCGATCTGTCCATCCGCAAGCAGACGGACGCGATCGCCCGTCCGGTACAGGCGCTCACCCGGCTCAACACTGAACGGATGCGGGATGAAACGCTCCGCGGTTAAGTCGGACCTGTTCAAATAACCACGGGCCAGACTCTCACCTCCGGCGAAAAGCTCTCCCACGACGCCGATGGGCGCCAGACGCAATTCCCGATCAAGCACGTAGACCTGGGTGTTATCGACCGGGCGGCCAATAGGCGGCGCCACGTTCGCGTCATCTTCGGCGACGAACGTCCACGTCGTGACGACGGTGTTCTCAGTTGGCCCATAGTTGTTCGCGAGTCGAAACGCCAACCCGCTTCGCGGCGCGCGACGCAAACGGTCGCCGCCCGTCAACAACGTCCGCAAACGGATTGTCGAAGGCCACGCTTCATCAAGCGCGGCTTCGGCCAGAGGTGTCGGGAGAAAGCTTACGGTGATGCGCTTGGCATCGAGCCAGGCGATTAGTTTCTCGGGCGACAAGCGACTCTCTTCATCCGCGATATGAATGCTTGCTCCGGCAGTCAGGTACGGCCAGACTTCCCACACCGATGCGTCGAAAGCCAACCCCGCGACCTGCGTTGCCCGATCCGCGGATGAGACTTGATACACACGCTGATGCCAGCGAATGAGGTTCATCAAACTGCCATGCGTGATCGCGACGCCCTTAGGCACGCCCGTTGAACCTGACGTGTAGATGACATAGGCGAGGTTCTCAGGCGTCGGAGCGTGGTCCAAATTCTCCCCGCTCTCCCCGGAAAACAACTCGGCATCAATACACAACATCTGCGCTTCACTTTCGGGAAGCTTCTGCAACCAGCGCTGCTTTGTCAGCACGATCGAGGGGCGTGCGTCTTCGATCATGAACGACAGGCGTTGCGACGGATACGCCGGATCGAGCGGCACGAACGCACCGCCGGCTTTGAGGATCGCGAGCAGCCCCGTCAACATCTCGTTCGAACGCTCGATACAGACACCGACTAACGACTCTGGCCCAACTCCAAGCTTGCGCAGGTAGTGCGCAATCCGGTTGGCACGCTCGTTCAATTCGGCGTAAGTCAGTTGCTCGCCCTCAAACTCCACGGCCAGCGCGCCGGGCGTCTCGGCCGCCTGCGCCTCGAAGAGACGATGCGCGCAGACGTCACGTGCGATCGCATGCCGTGTCTCATTCCATTCGACCAGCAGCTTGCGCCGTTCGTCTTCCGTCAAAAACTCGATCTCCGACACACGCTGGTCGGCATCAGCGACGACGGCTTCGAGAAATTTTCGGTAGTGTGTGAGCAGACGTTCGACGGTCGCTTCGGTGAACAGGTCGGTGCTGTAGAAGAGAAAGCCCTGTAGACCACCGGCCACGTCCCACACGTGGCATTCGAGATCAAACCGCGTCGTCAGGCTCTCAAACTCCTGCGTCCTCAGCGCCAGGCCGGGCAAATCCAGATCCTGCATCGGCGCGTTTTGCAGAGCGAAAGAGACTTGAAAGATCGGATTGCGGCTCAGGTCGCGCGCAGACTGCAACTCCTCGACGACTCTTTCAAAAGGCAAGTCCTGATGCGCATATGCTGCGAGCGTCAGGTCACGAACGCGGTGGAGTAGGTCACGAAACGTGGGACGGCCGCCGAAGTCCGTGCGCAAGACCAGCGTGTTGACGAAGAAGCCGATGAGCCCTTCAATCTCTGCGCGGTTTCGATTCGCGATGCCGGTCCCGACGAGGACGTCCGTTTGGTTCGTGTAGCGATGAAGCACTGATTGAAACGCCGCCAGCATGGTCATGAAGAGCGTTGCGCCCTCTTGCCGGCCCAGGTTCTTGATAGCCGCTGAGAGTTCTTCGGAAAGCATGAATCGACGCACGGCGCCGCGAAAACTCTGACGCGGCGGGCGCACTCTATCAGTCGGAAGATCCAGCACCGGAAGCTCGCCGCTCAGTTGTTGCTTCCAGTACTGAAGCTGGGTTTCGAGATTTTCATTCGTCAACCATTCGCGTTGCCATTCGGCGAAGTCGGCATACTGCACCGGCAGTTCCGCGAGCGGAGACGGCTGACCATCTACATAAGACTTGTAAAGCGCCGCCAATTCATTCACCAGCACGCCCATGGACCAGCCGTCAGAGATGATGTGATGCATCGTAAAGACCAGCACATATTCCTCCGCGTTCAACCTCAGCAGCCGAGCACGCACCAGTGGTCCGGTTTCGAGCGCGAACGGTCGTTGTGCTTCTTCAGTTGCGAGCCGCATCACCTCCGCTTCACGATCGGCGGCCGCGGAGGTTTGCACATCCACAACGGACATGTCGAGCGTCAACTGCTCGGCGATGACCTGCATGGGTTGGTTATCGACGAGCCTAAACGACGTGCGCAGGACTTCATGCCGGCGGATGATCTCGTTGATGCTCCACTTCAGAGCGTCGATGTTGAGCCGGCCGGTGAGACGCAGCGCCGTGGGCATGTTGTAGGCGACGCTATCCGGTTCCAGTTGATGCAGAAACCATAGACGCTGCTGTGCGAAAGAGAGCTGGGCGTGTGAACGCCCCTGGCGTTTCGGGATGGCGTTATTGTCCGCCGGCGCCACGTCCTGGCCCGTGAGTCGTTTTTCGAGTAAGGCGCGTTTGGCCGGCGAGAGTTTCTCGCGTCGTGTAGTTAGATCCGTTCCAGACATTGGTTCAATAACTCTGCTAGCACAGACACATGAGGGTCGCGCATCATCGTCAAGTGAGTGCCGGGCACTTCATGCACTTCGATCTTCTCCAGCCCTAATTGGCTCCAACCCAGAGTTGCGCCGGCATCTACGTCAGGAGGTCTTTCCGCAGCGCGGAAGATGGTTATATTGGTGTCAAGCTTAGCGGGTCGATAGCTTTGCGCCGCACGGACATTAGCCTCGAAGACGCGGAAATGTTGACGCAAACGTGCAACGCTCATGTCATGCGGGATGATGCTCGCCGTCTTCGCGTGTTCCAGCAACAACGATAGATAGTCGTCCGTTTCAGCTCGTGAGATCGCCTCCGCGGCGTCTTGCAATTGCTCCCGCGACAAACCTAAGTGCAAAGCAAAGCTCGCCAGCAACGACGCCTCGTCTTTCTCTAATTCTCCTTCACCGAAGGCTTTGGTATCTAACATGGCCAGGAGCTGCACTTCCTCACCTAGCGCCTGAAGCTGTCTGGCCATCTCAAAAGCGACGAGGCCGCCGAACGACCAGCCGCCGAGTAAGTATGGCCCATGAGATTGCACGGTCCGCACCGCTTCGAGATAGTCTCGGGCCATCGCTTCGACTTGCGTCTCCGGCTCTTGATCGTCGTCGAGTCCGCGCGCCTGCAACGCGTAGAAAGGTTGCTGCGCACCGAGACGCTGTGCCAACGCTCTATAACAGAGAACGTTTCCGCTTACCGGATGAACACAGAAGAAAGGCCGTTCCGAACCGTGCGGCTGAATGGGAACGAGCGGCGACCAACTCGATCCATCCGTCTCCTGACGCAGGATAATTGATAGCGATTCGAGCGTCGGCGCTTTGAACAACGCGCTGAGCGGTATTTTCTTTCCGTAGAGTTGCTCGATGCGCGACATCAGTCGCACAGCTAAAAGCGAATGGCCGCCCAGTTCAAAGAAGTCGTCCGTTACCCCGCACGGCACACGCAGCAGCTCTTCCCACTGTTCGGTCAACTGCATTTCCAAAACATCGCGAGGTGCAATGAGGCGACCTTCGTCGGAACGTGCGCCAGTCGGAACAGGAAGCGCGTGGCGATCATACTTACCCACGGGCGTCAAAGGAATCTCTTCGAGAAAGACGAAAGCTGAAGGAACCATATACTCAGGCAGCTTCCCTTTCAGAAAATCACGCAACTCGTTGACGTTCGCTGAACTCTCTTCCCCTTTGACGATATAAGCCACCAGACGTTTATCGCCGGGCACGTCCTCCCGTGCAACGACCAGGACTTCACGGACCGACGGATGTAGCCTGAGAGCGTTCTCAATCTCGCCCGGCTCAATGCGGAACCCACGCACCTTCAACTGCTCGTCGACGCGTCCCTGATAATCGATCTCTCCATTAGGCAACAGACGCGCCTTGTCTCCGGTTCGGTATAACCGCGCGCCCGGCTCGTGACTGAATGGATGTGGAATAAACTTCGCCGCCGTCAACTCCGGACGATTGAGGTAACCACGCGCCACACCCACGCCACCAATGTATATTTCTCCGCGCACACCCACTGGTGCAGGACGCAGTTGCGAATCAAGTATGTATACTTCAGTGCCCTCCATCGCGCGGCCGATGGTCGGCGTCTTTTCTGGCTCGAAACAATCGCTGAAAGTCACAACCACAGTTGTTTCCGTTGGGCCGTAACCATTCAGGAAGCGACGGCCCGGCGACCAGCGCCGGACGATGTCCGCGCTACAGGCTTCACCGCCCGAGACGATTGTTTGCAATTGCGGCAGATCGTCCGGCTCCATTACGGCAAGCGCCGACGGCGGCAGCAGTACTGTCGTGATTCCCTGCTCTCGAAACGTTCGCAACAGGTTCTCACCGGGCAGCAACGATTCTTTCCGGCCCAGGCACAACGTCGCTCCGCTCGCGAGCGTCCCATGAATCTCGAAGACCGAAGCATCGAAACTGAACGAAGCAAACTGGAGGACATGGCTCTTCGGCTGCACGTCGAAATTGTGGGCCAGCACCGGGATCTGATTGGACAGATTGCGATGTTCGATCATCACGCCTTTTGGTGTTCCAGTTGAACCTGACGTGTAGATGATGTAAGCGAGGTTCTCTAATCCGGCAGCAGGAGAAGGATTCTCCACGCTCTGACGCGCGATCGGGTTGGGCTCGTCGTCGAGGTAGACGATATTGCCAGGGCGCAGTTCAAGAGAAGGAAGTGTCGACACCAGCCTGCGCTCTGTTATCAGCAACGGCATGCGCGTGTCTTGCAACATCAGACGCACGCGCTCCGCCGGATATTTCGTGTCGAGCGGAACATAAGCTGCGCCCGATTTGAGCACGCCCACCAGCGCCACGATCATCTCAACAGAGTTTTCCAGAAAGATGCCCACCAATACTTCAGGACCTGCGCCAAGTGAACGCAGGTAATGCGCAAGCTGGTTGGCGCGGGTGTTCAACTCACCGTAGCTGACACGTTCATCTTCAAAGCGCAGCGCCAACGCGTCCGGCCTCTGCTTAACGTGCCGCTCGAACATCTGTGGTACGCACTCGCTCCGCTTCGGACCATTAGCGGCTTCACGAGACTGCGCCAGTATCCGTTGCTCTTCCGCCGGCGGCATCAAAGCCAAATCATTGATGAATGCGTTTGGTTGGGCCGCGATGCTTTCAAGTAATTTTTCAAAGTGTGAAAGCATTCGGCGGATAGTCGAGCCATCAAATAAAGCCGTCGCATAGCTGAGAGATCCAAGCAGGCCTCGGTCTGTTTCGAACAGTATCAATATCAGATCCGTTTTTGCCGTCCCAGACTCAACGTCCGCCGCGCTCAAACTGAGCCCGGGTAATTTTGCGGCAGCGGACGGAGCATTTTGCAGCGCAAACATCACCTGGACCACAGGCGTATAGCTAAGGCTACGCTCCGGCTTTAATTCCTCCACCAACTTTTCAAAGGGCACATCCTGGTGTGCGAATGCTCCGACCGTCACATCATGCACACGCTTCAACGCTTCGCGGAACCGTGGGTTTCCTGAGAGGTCTGTACGCAGTACCAACGTGTTGACAAAGAATCCTATCAACTGCTCGACCTCCGCCCGATTGCGCCCCGCCATAGGTGAACCGACGACGATATCGTCTGCGCCAGTGTACCGATGTAGCAGTACCTGCCAGGCGGCCAGCAGCAACATGTACATCGTCACGCCTTCGCTGCGGGTCAAAGCTTTGAGGGATTCGCTGACCTCCGCGGAAATAACGACAGCCTCTGTTGCCCCTTTAAAACTCTGCACCGCCGGCCGCGGCCGGTCAGTCGGCAACGCCAGTACGGGCGGCGCTCCCGCCAACTGTCGCTTCCAGTAATTCAGTTGCTCCGCCAGGACTTCGCCCGTGAGCCACTCGCGCTGCCACTGTGCATAATCCGCGTACTGCACGGGCAATTCCTCGAGCGGTGAAGGACGGCTGGTGGAGAAGGCTTTGTAAAGCGTCTCGAACTCATGAACAAACACGCCCATGGACCAGCCGTCCGAGGCGATATGGTGCATCGTGACAAGCAGAACATGTTCGACTTCTCCAATCCGGACGAGCGTGGCGCGCAGCAATGGACCACGTGTGAGGTCGAACGGAAACCGCGCCTCTTCGGTCGCCAGCTTCAGAGCTTCCTCTTCTCGTTCTGTCTCCGTCAATTCGCCGAGATCGACGAGTTGTATGTCGAACGACTGCGGTGGGGCGATGACCTGCACCGGCTGACCGTCGACCATTTTGAAGCTGGTACGCAGAGACGAATGACGTCTCATGATCTCGTCCAGGCTCCGTCTTAAAGCCTCGACATGAAGCGCGCCATGCAGTCGCACGGCTGTCGCGATGTTGTAAGTCGCGGTATGGCCCTGTTCAATCTGGTCGAGGAACCACAAACGCTCCTGCGCGAACGAGAGAGGAAATTCCGTTCGACCGCTGCGGGTGACCGGCGTTATTTTCAGTGCTGCCGGCGTAGCTTTTCGCTGATCTCTTTCATACCCGAAAGCTGCGGCGACTTCCCACGTTGTCTTGCCGATATCGTTCGAAACATCGCCCTCTTTCCATCTGTCGCCGACGCGCGCGTCTATCCGATCGTAACTGTGAAACTTTACATCGCCGAGCATCCGCGATTCCGCGTGAATGCCGTCCGTCATTCGTCGTTCACGATCCTTGTACGGCTGCAACATGTCCGGATGAAGATCGAGCCCGAGGAAGCGACAGAGATCATCCATGACGGGCTGAGGTTGCCGGAGAAGATCTTCAAATTTCACGCGGTGCTGTCGCTCGCGCGGGACACGCTGAAGAAACTCGACGATGTTTTGATGGCTCAAAGTCCAGATTACTTCGGCGAGTTGTCGTCTCGAATAAGAGTGTTCGTAGCGAAAGAAGATCTGGTCGAGTTTGGCCTCTTCGAAAGAACGAATCATCCCCGCGGGATGTCTCAGCAGGTGTATGTAGAGAGCATTCTCAAAATCGACTTCGGCGCGTTCCAGCACGCTCAGATCGAGGGCATACGAAGGCGTTTTATCAACCAGCAGGCGATCGCCGAGCCATGCCTGTAGTTGTCGATAACACTCCTTTGTCGTCAATCCGCGCTCTTCCATCGAGCGCATGATCTGTTGCGCCTCATCGGCATCGCAGCCTTTGATCTCCATGATGGCGCGCAGCGTCCCTTCCAGCCAGAAACTGTCTTTGCCCGTGAAGGCCGCGCGGCGCTCGGCGAGCGTGTTGAAGGAGAGCAGTTCGAGTTCGGGCGGGGCAAAGAGGCGCGGGTGTCCGGCCAACATGACGCGCAGCAGCGTCGTGCCCGAGCGCGGTGGAGCAAGAATAAAGACAGCCGGTGGATTCTTCGTGGCAGCAGAGACCGGCAAGGGCCGAATCAATCGTCTGACGTCAGCGAGCATCGTTTCATCCACCGTCGACGTTACGGGCGTGGGCGTCGCCTCGATCGGCACATCATCTCCTAAGAGTCGCGAGACGGCTGCCGCGTATTCTTTTTCCAAATACTGTGCGAGCTGCTCGATCGACGGCATCGTGAAGATGATCACGACGTGCACGATCTCGCCGAGCCGCTCTTGCAGCCGGTTGATGAATATGGCTCCGCGAATCGAATCGCCGCCAAGGTCGAAGAAGTTATCGCGGACGCCCACCTGTTCGAGGCCGAGTATCTCGCACCACATCGATGCCAACATCCGCTCGAGTTCGTTTCGCGGCGCAACATAGTCCTGCCTGAGCGCCGGCCGTGTTTGCGAGGGCGCGGGCAACGCGCGCCGGTCAACCTTGCCGTTTGCCGTGAGCGGTATCGTTTTTAGGACGACAAAGGCTGACGGGACCATGTAATCGGGCAGTTTGAGTCGCAGGAACTCGCGCAAGCTTTCGACTTCAAACGCAGCGTGATCACTCGGCATCACGTAGCACACCAGACGCTTCTCGCCGGGCGCGTCCTCTCGCAAGATGACGACCGCTTCACGCACTGCTTCGTGTTGATTCAAGACGGCTTCAATCTCGCCCAACTCGATGCGATAGCCGCGTATCTTGACCTGCTGGTCGATGCGTCCGAGATACTCGAGATCGCCTCCGGGCAGACGACGCACAAGATCGCCGCTTCGATACATCCGCGCGCCGGGTTGGCCGCTGAACGCGTCAGGAACGAAACGCTCAGCGCATAGTTCTGCGCGATTGAGATAGCCGCGTGCCACGCCTGCGCCGCCGACACACAACTCTCCCGGCAACATGTCAGGCACCGGGCGCAAGTGCCGGTCAAGCACGTAGACGCTGAGGTCCGGAATCGGTCCGCCAATCCTGCTGCCCCGCACGGCTGTGACATCGGCAGCAGTTAGCGGGCGATAAGTGACGTGGACCGTCGTCTCCGTGATGCCGTACATGTTGACCAACTGTGGGCGCTCGTCGCCGTGTCGATCGAACCATGGTTTGAGGCTTTGAAGTTCGAGCGCTTCACCTCCGAAGATGACGAGCCGCAGCGAGAGTTCGGCTTGATCGGAACGAGCCTCATCCGCGTTCATGAGTTGACGGAAAGCCGAGGGCGTTTGATTCAGTACCGTGACCTTCTCGCGGCTCAACAGTTCGTGGAAAGCTTCGGGCGAGCGGCTGACGAGATGGGGCACGATAACGAGTCGCGCGCCGTAGAGCAGCGCGCCCCACAGCTCCCAGACGGAAAAGTCGAACGCGGAAGAGTGAAACAGCGTCCACACGTCGTTTTCATTGAAGTCGAACCATTGGCGAGTCGCATTGAAGAGACGGACGACGTTGGCGTGTGTGACCACGACGCCTTTCGGAGTTCCCGTGGAACCCGAGGTGTAGATGACATAACACGGATGATTCGGATCAACGCCACGGATTAAATTCGGCTCTGATTCATGGGTCTGATTTATGTAATCCGATGTCAGGATCACGGGCGGCTTTGCGTCGTCGATCATGAACTGCAGTCGCTCACGCGGATAAGTCGGATCGAGCGGCAGATAAGCTCCGCCCGCCTTCAAGATACCGAGTATGCCGACGACCAGTTCCAGGCTGCGCTCCACGGATAGTCCGACTAACACCTCGGGACCGACGCCCAACTTGCGAAGTTGATGGGCCAACTGATTGGCGCGCCGGTTCAACTCTGCATAGGTCATCTGCTCGTTCTCGAACGCGAGCGCGATCGCATCAGGCGTACGTTCGACTTGCGCTTCGAACAAGCGATGAATGCACTCAACGGGTGTCTCGGTTCGCTCGACATACGACTGACTCGCGACATAAGACTCCAACGACAACTCGGAGATGCGCCCATCGGGATTCTTCGCAATGCTGTTCAGCAAAGTCGTGAAATGGCCGAGCATTCTCTGAATGTAAGGACGATCAAAGAGATCCGTGCTGTATCGCAGCGTGCCCATCAACTCCTGCCCGATCTCAGACATGCTCAACCTGAGATCGAATTTGGCTGTTTCCGACTCGGCATCGACGCCGCTTATTTGCAGCCCGGGCAGTTGAAGATTGAAGTCAGGCGTATTCTCCAGCGCGAAGACGACCTGAAAGAGCGGGTTGTAACTCAGCGAGCGTTCGGGTTGGAGTTCTTCGACCAGCTTCTCGAACGGCACGTCCTGATGCAGGTATGCTCCCAACGCCACTTCTCTCACTCGGCCCATCAACTCGCGGAACGTCGGATCGCCGGAGAGATCTGTCCGCAGGGCGAGAGCGTTAACGAAGTAGCCGATCAACCCCTCGACCTCACCTCGCTGCCGGTTCGCGATGGGTGTCCCGACTACAACATCCTCTGCGCCCGTGTACCGCGACAACAGCAGCTGCCATGCACCGAGCAGCAGCATGAACAGCGTTACTCCCTCGCGCCGGCTCAACTCCTTGAGTCGCGCTGCCAACTCTGCTCGTACCGTCACCGGCTCGAAACTCCCGCGAAAGCTCTGGACCGCCGGCCGCGGATGGTCGCTGGGCAACTCCAATACCGCCGGCGCTCCAGCCAACTGCTCGCGCCAGTAGTTCAACTGCCGCTCCAACACTTCACCGCGCAGCCACTCCCGCTGCCACACCGCATAGTCGGCATACTGAATCGGCAACTCTTCGAGCGGTGACGGCTGCCCGGTTGAAAAGGCGCTGTAGAGCGCAGCCACTTCGCGCACCAGCACGCCCATGGACCACCCGTCCGAGACGATGTGATGCATCGTTACCAGCAGCACCTGCTCTTCCTCGCCAAGCTGCAACAGTCGTGTGCGCAGCAGCGGCCCTTGCTCCAGATCGAAGGGCAGACGTGCTTCCTCTCCGGCTATGCGTTGCGCCTCCTGCTCACGGTCGGCAATGCTCGTCAGATCCGTAGCGGGCAATTCCAGTTGAACCGGCGGGTGAATGATCTGTTGAGGCTGGCCGCCATGCACAGAATCACGAACGGCGAACGTCGTGCGCAGCGCTTCGTGGCGGCGCACGATTTCCGTCAGCGTCGCGTTGAGAGCGCTGATGTCAAGTCTGCCGGTCAGACGTACTGCGAGCGGAATGTTGTACGCCGGAGACGTTCGGTCGAGTTGATGAATGAACCACAGCCGCTGCTGCGCATACGAGAGCGGCGCCAATCCGGCCTCTCTGTCGGCGCGAATCATCGGTGGGATCTGTTCTCCCAGTCCGTTCCTGCCGAGCCTTTCAATATCGACGGACAACTGATTCACGGTCGGATGTTCAAACAGCGAGCGCACCGTGAGCTCCACCTGCAACGCCTCGCGCACACGCGAGACCACTTGTGTCGCCAGCAGCGAGTGGCCGCCTAACTGGAAGAAGTTGTCGTAACGGCCAACTTGCGGAACGCCGAGCAGCGTCGCCCAGATGCCCGCGACGATCTCTTCAACCCCCGTCTGCGGCGCGACATACTCGCCACTGCGCGTACCTTTGCCTTTGATCTGTTCCAACGCCGGCAACGCGGCATGGTTGACCTTCCCGTTCAACGTCAAGGGCAAACGTTTGAGATGGACGAAGAAGTTCGGAATCGTCTCCTTCAGAATTCTTTCTGCCAGGTGCGTACGAAGCTGCTCGGTCTCAATCTCCTGCCGCGCGACGTAATACGCGACCAGCGCATCGTTACCGCCCGCGTCCCTGAGCAAGAGAACAACGCTGTCTCTCACCTGAGGATGTGCGTTGAGCGCGCTGCTGATTTCGTTCAACTCCACGCGGTAGCCGTGAAACTTGACCTGTTCGTCGCGACGCCCGATGAATTCAATTTCTCCATCTGCAAGCCGCCGCGCCACGTCGCCGCTTCGATACATCTTCTCGCCGTCGCGAAACGGGTTAGAGATAAAACGCTCTTGCGTCAATTCATCTCGGTTCAGATAACCAGCCGCGAGTCCCGCACCGGAGATGTACAACTCTCCGCCGATGTTCTCCGCCACTGGATTCAATTGCTCATCGAGAACGTAGATCTGTACATTGGCGGCGGGCCTGCCGATGGGCACAATCGCACGCCTGTCGCGCTGCGCATCGAAGCGATAGATCATGCAGCCGACGGTTGCCTCAGTCGGCCCATACTCATTAAAAATCTCCACTCTCCCGCCGAAGCTTTCGTAGACGCGCTGCGCCAGTTCGGTGGGCAAAGCTTCACCGCCGACAATCAAACGGCTGACGTGTCGCTTGTTGTTGTCCAGGTCCTGAATGAGCGCGAGATGGCTCGGCGTTAACTTCAGTACGTCAACGCGCCCGTTTTCCAGGATTCGCTGGACGGGCGATGGTCCGTCGTCCGCTCTGTAAACAACCACCTTGCCACCCGTCACCAGCGGCGTGTAGATGGAAGTCACGGTGAGGTCGAAAGCGAGCGACGAGTAGAGCGCGAAAGCAAGCGGCTTGTCCCGGACGTAGACTTCCTTGGCCCAGCAGATGTAGTTGACCAGTGCTTTGTGCTGGATACGGACGCCCTTCGGCTGGCCCGTCGAACCGGAAGTGTAGATGACGTAAGCGACGTCTTCAGACGTGACGACATAATAAGGACTCTTTTCGTCATCAGTTTCTAAATCAGCATCGACGCAGATCAGCCTCACGCCGTCCGTTGCGGGCAGTCGATCTTGCAGCCGTTGCTGAGTAAGGATGCAGCCAATCTGCGCGTCTTCGATCACGAAGCCGAGTCGTGCACGCGGATGGGCGGGATCGAGTGGCACGTAGGCCGCACCCGTTTTGAGCACGGCGAGGATACTAACCACTGTCTCCAGCGAATGTTCCAGACTGATGCCGACGTGCGTGCCCCGTCTGACGCCGATGCGCTGTAGATATCGAGCGAGTTGATTAGAGCGCTGCTCGAGGTCGGCGTATGTCAAGACCTCGTCTTCGTCGACGACTGCCGCGGCCGCCGGAGTGCGCTCAGCCTGTTCTGCGATTAGCTCGTGTATGCACTTGCCGGCCGGATATTGCTTCTCAGTCGCATTCCACTCAAACACGATCTGTTGCCGCTCCGCTTCCCGCATCAACGGCAGCAGCGAAAGTGGTGCGTTTACATCGGCGGCGATACCTTCGAGCAAGGTGAGGAAGTGAGACACCATGCGCGCGACAGTCTCAGCCTCGAACAGGTCTGTCGCGTAGCCGAGAGTGCCGCCGATAATGTCGCCCGCCTCTTGCAGGTTCAGCGTCAGGTCGAACTTCGCAGTCGCGTTATCGGCCGGCAGCATTTCGAGACCCACGGCGGGTAATTCCAAACTTCCGAGCGGCGCGTTCTGAAGCACGAAGACGACTTGAAAAATCGGCGAGTGGCTCAGCGAGCGTTCGGGTTGGAGCTCTTCGACGAGCTTTTCGAACGGCACGTCCTGATGCAGGTACGCGCCCAGCGCCACTTCTCTCACTCGGCCCATTAACTCCCGAAACGCCGGATCGCCGGAGAGATCTGTCCGCAACGCCAGCGCGTTGACGAAGTAGCCAATCAAACCCTCGACTTCACCTCGCTGCCGGTTCGCGATCGGTGTTCCGACTACAACATCCTCTGCGGCTGTATATCGCGATAAGAGCACCTGCCACGCTCCCAGCAGCAGCATGAATAGCGTCACTCCTTCGCGCCGGCTCAGTTCCTTGAGTTGCGCCGTCAACTCCGCGGGCACCGACACCGGCTCGAAACTCCCGCGGAAGCTCTGCACTGACGGCCGCGGATGGTCACTCGGCAACTCCAACACGACCGGTGCTCCTGCTAACTGCTCGCGCCAGTAGTTCAACTGCCGCTCCAACACTTCACCGCGCAGCCACTCCCGTTGCCACACTGCATAGTCCGCGTACTGAATCGGCAACTCGTCGAGCGGTGACGGCTGCCCGGTTGAAAAGGCGCTGTACAGCGCAGCCACTTCCCGCACCAGCACACCCATGGACCAGCCGTCGGAGACGATGTGATGCATCGTCACCAGCAACACCTGCTCCTCGTCGCCAAGCTGCAACAGTCGTGCGCGCAGCAGTGGTCCATCTACTAAATCGAAGGAAAGACACGCTTCCTCGGCAGTGATGCGTTGAGTTTCCTCGATGCTCGTCACATCTGTGACGGGAAGCTCGACCGAAGCAGGCGGATGAATGATCTGCCGCGGCTGGCCGTCATGGACCGCGAAAGTAGTGCGCAACGCTTCATGGCGGCGCATGATTTCCGTCAGCGTCGCGCTCAGAGCGCCGACGTCGAGTCTTCCCGTGAGCCGTACCGCAAGCGGAATGTTGTACGCGGCCGAGGCGGGATCGAGTTGATGAATGAACCACAGCCGCTGCTGTGCGTACGAGAGCGGTAACAGCTCTTCTCGCGAGACCCGTTGGATCGCGGGAGCGACGAGACCTTTCGTCTCCTGCAACGCGATCTCGACACCTTGAGCGAGGCCCGCGACGGTCGGCGACTCAAACACTTGTCGCAAGGCAATCTCCACATGGAAAAGCTCGCGTATACGCGAGGTGACCTGCGTTGCCAGCAGCGAATGGCCACCCAAGTCAAAGAAGTTGTCGTTAATCCCGACTTGTTCGACGCCGAGCAGTTCCCCCCACATTCCCGCCAGGACTTCTTCAGTCGGTGTTGCCGGAGCGATGAACGTCTCTTCGAGCTCAGGTCGCGCGGACGCCGGCGCGGGCAATGCCTGCCGGTCAACTTTGCCGTTGGGCGTCAGCGGCAGCGAGTCGAGAAAGACGAAGGCCGATGGGACCATGTATTCCGGCAGTCGCTCTTTCAGAAAGTTGCGTATTGAGCGCAAGGTCCACACCGGCTCTTGCCCCTGCCCCCCGACGACGTATGCGACCAGGCGCTTCTCGCCGGGCGCATCTTCCCGCGCGAGCACAACTGCCTCGCGGACATACTCGTGCGTGTTCAGCACGGCTTCGATCTCGGCCAACTCAACGCGCAGCCCGCGAAGCTTGACCTGATAGTCCTTGCGACCGAGCAGTTCGATTTGTCCGTCGGAACGATACCGAGCAAGGTCGCCTGTTCTATACAGGCGCGCGCCCGGTTCGCGGCTGAAGGGATGTGGGATGAACTGCGCGGCAGTCTGTGCAGGATCATGCAGATAGCCGCGAGCTACGCCTACGCCGCCGATATAGACTTCACCCGAGATTCCAACGGGAACCAGATTGAAACGCTCATCTAAAATGTAGACCTGTGCGTTGGCGATCGGCCTGCCGGCGAGTGACGTGCCCGTTCCCACGTATCCGTGTGGAACAGCGTACAGCGTCTGCGACATCGTGCATTCCGTCGCGCCATACTGGTTGATGATCTCGAGAGTCTTGCCGAACGCCGCGCGCGCTTTCGCACACTCCGACAAGAGAAGGTTTTCGCCGCTCGTTAAAATCAGGCGCAGTTGCTCGGGCGGATGTTCGCGCCGTGCGGCCGCGTCGGTCAGAGCGTGCAACAGCGACGGGACAACGCTGAGCAGGCACGTCACCCGATGCTCGGACATCGTTGAAAGCAAAACTTCCGGATCTCTTGCGTCAGCGTTATTGACGAGCACCAACCGCGCGCCGGCGACGAGCGGACCGAAAATGTCGCGCACCGATGCGTCGAACGAGAGCGAGGCCATCTGCAAGACTGTATCCGCGTCGCTTAATTCGTAAGCCTGCGTATTGAACGTTAGATAATTGACGACTCCTCTGTGAGAAATCAGCACACCCTTCGGCTGGCCGGTCGAGCCTGAAGTGTAGAAGACGTAGGCGAGTTGGTCAGGCCCCTGGTTCGTTACTTCGAGGGATTCACTTTCGACTCGTTCGACATCTTCAGGAAACAGAATCTCGCCGTCGAACGGTGGCAGGTGTTCCAAGAGATGCGGCTGCGTCAGGAGCAGACGCACGCCTGTATCCGCAAGTAGAAAAGCGAGACGTTCTTTCGGGTACGTGAAGTCGAAAGAAACAAATGCACCACCCGCCTTGAGAATGCCGAGCAACGCAACCACCAGCTCAATCGAACGCTCCAGAGCGACGCCGACCAACGTCTCCGGCCCGACACCCAATGTTTGCAGACGACGCGCCATCTCATTCGCGCGCCGATTCAATTCGGAGTAAGTAATCTCCTCGCCTTCACAGACGACGGCGATGGCCTCGGGCCGTCGCTCAACCTGTAGCTCGAACAGTTCGTGTACGAGCATGTCTTGCGGATAGTCACTCTGCGTGTCGTTCCACGTAAACGCCAACTGCGTCCGCTCCTCGACGCTCATCATCTCCAACGCCGACACAGGACCGTCAGGATGGTCCAACGCATCTTCGAGCAAGTTGACGAAGTGAGAGACCATGCACGCCATCGTCTCCGCTTCGAACAGGTCAGTGTTGTAGCCGAGGCCGCCGGCGATCAGCTCCCCCGTCTCGGTTAAGTTCATTGTCAGGTCGAACTTCGCCGTCGCGTTTTCGGCTGCAACGAGCTCGAGACTGACGCCGGGCAAGTCCAACCCTCCCAGCGGCGCATTCTGCAACTCGAACATGACCTGGTAGAGCGGCGAATGACTCGTCAGGCGTTCGGGCTGAAGTTCTTCGACGAGCTTCTCGAACGGCACGTCCTGATGCTCGTATGCTCCCAGCGCCACTTCTCTCACTCGCGCCACCAACTCGGGAAACGACGGATCGCCCGAGAGATCCGTGCGCAGCACGAGCGTGTTGATGAAGAAGCCGATTAGCTCTTCGGTCTCGACGAAGTTGCGCCCGGCAATGGGCGAGCCGACGATGATGTCCGTCTGGCCCGTGTACCGGTAGAGCAATGCCTTGAACGCGGCCAGCAAGGTCATGAAGAGCGTCACGCCCTCGCGCCGGCTGAACTCCTTCAACTCGGCCGTCAACCGTGCTGAAATCACGAACGGTTGATCCGCGCCGCGAAAACTCTGCACGGCTGGGCGGGGATGATCGCTCGGCAACTCCAACACCGCGGCCGCTCCCGCCAACTGCTCGCGCCAGTAGCTCAACTGCCGCTCCAACACTTCGCCGCTCAACCACTCCCGTTGCCACACCGCAAAGTCCGCATACTGAATCGGCAACTCCTGCAATGGCGACTCTGCACCAGCAGACAAAACGGGATAGAGCAGTCCGACCTCTCTGACGAGCACGCCCAGAGACCAACCGTCCGAGACGATGTGATGCATCATCACCAACAGCACGTGCTCTTCCTCGCTAAGCCGCAACAGTCGCGCGCGCAGCAGTGGTCCAGCCACTAAATCGAACGGCAGACTTGCTTCCTCTCCGGCTATGCGTTGATCTTCCTGTTCGGCGGCGGCAAGACTCGTCAAGTCTGTAACCGCGAGCTCCAGTGAAGTGGGTGGATGGATCACCTGGCGTGGCTGGCCCTCATGGATGACGAACGTAGTGCGCAGCGCTTCATGGCGGCGGACGACTTCCGTAAGCGTCGCACTCAGAGCGCTGACGTCGAGTCTTCCCGTGAGACGCACCGCGAGCGGAATGTTATAAGCTGCCGACGCGGGGTCGAGTTGATGAATGAACCAGAGCCGCTGCTGCGCGTACGAGAGCGGCAACGGTCCGGTCCTCGCAACGCGCTCGATCCGCTCCGGCCGCGAACGATTGGCGCCGGCGCGGAGTTGTGCATCAATGCTCTCCGCCAACCCTTCAACTGTCGGCGCTTCAAACAGAACGTAAACAGGCACTTCAACCTGAAACGCTTCCTGCACGCGTGACATAAGCTGCGTGCCGAGCAGCGAATGCCCGCCCAAGTCGAAGAAGTTATCCGAGATCCCAACCTCTTTGAGATTTAGCACCTGCGCAAATAACGCAGCCAGTCTTTCTTCCGTAGCCGTACGCGGAGCGACCAGCGCTTCCAACTCAGGACGCGTCGTATCCGGCGCCGGGAGTGCCTGTCGATCGACTTTGCGGTTGGGCGTCAGCGGGAGTGCGTCAAGAAAGACGAAGATCGACGGAATCATGTACTCCGGCAGTCGTTCTTTCAGGTAACTGCGCAACTCGCCGGCAGTTAACGTTGCCGTCTCTTCGAGCACGAGATAGGCAACGAGACGTTCGTCGCCGGATGTATCTTCACGCGCAACGACAACACGCTCGCGCACTGCCGGATGGCTTCCCAGAACGGCCTCGATCTCGCCCGGTTCCATGCGAAAGCCACGCACTTTTATTTGTTCGTCGCTGCGGCCGAGGAACTCAATGTTTCCATCCGGCAGGTACCGCCCAAGGTCGCCGCTCTTGTACAGCCGCGCACCGGCCTCCTCCGAAAATGCATCGGGAATGAATTGCTCAGCAGTCAGTTCGGGACGATTCAGATACCCGCGTGAAACAGATGCGCCGCCGATGTGAATCTCTCCGGCTGCTCCGATAGGAACCAGGTTTCCCTCCGCGTCGAGCAGATGCAGCCGCATCTTTCCCATCGGCCTGCCGGCCATCTGGTGCCGGAGAGTCTCGGCGTTCGCCACCTGATAGTGACTACAGATGATCGTGCCCTCGGTTGGCCCATACAAGACGTTCAACTGTGCCGACGGAAATGCCTGCTCCATCTCCCGCAGAAGATCCGGCGCCACAGCCTCGCCGCCGATAAACACGTGCCTGATTCGTTCGTACCGGCGCGGCTCGTGATCTGTTGCCAGTGAGTTGAGGATCTGTCTCATCAGCACAGGAACTGCCTGTATGCACGTCGCCTTTTCCAGCACGTCTGATATGACGCCGGCGTTCAGCATCTCGAGATTCGTGACGAGCAGACAGTGAGCGCCGGCGAGCAACGGAGTCAGCAGTTCAAAATAAAAAATGTCGAACGTGAAAGGCGCGATGCACGACATCACATCTCCGGTTTTGAACTCGAACAACTCCTGCGCGGCCAACATCGTGTTGCACAGGTGTCGATGCTCGACGACGACGCCTTTCGGCTGGCCCGTCGAACCGGAGGTGTAAATCACGTAGGCGACATTTTCCGTAGCCGTCTCGCAGGGAGGATTCTCGCGGCTGTACTGTTCCACTTCGCCGGCATCAACGCAGACGATCATTTCGAAGTCCGCGGGTAGTTCGTCAGCCAGATGCTGCTGCGTCACGATCACGCGCGCCTGAACATCTTTCAGTATGAAAGAGATTCGCTTTAACGGAAGTTGCGGATCGATGGGGACGAAGGCGGCGCCGGCTTTGAGTATCCCAAGTATCCCGACAATCATCTCCGTCGAACGTTCCGCAAACAGGCCGGCGCGCATCTCCGGGCCGACTCCGAGATGGCGTAATTGATGCGCCAACTGATTCGCTCTCGCGTTCAATTCCGAATAGCTCAGCGTTTTATCCTGGTCACTCACAGCCGGAGCATCTGGGCTCCGCTCAACCTGCTCTTCAAACAACTGTTGGAGACTTTTGCCGGATGCGTAGTCTCTGCTCGTCTGGTTCCATTCGACGACGAGACAGTGACGCTCTGCTTCAGTCAGCAGCGGCAACTGCGAAATTGACTGTTCGGGCTTAGCGGCAACATGCTCGAGCAGCATTACGAAATTTCCACACATGCGGCGGATGGTCTCGGGCTCAAACAGGTCGATGTTGTAATGCAACGAGCCGTAAGTCTGTTCGTCGGACTCCAGCGTATTCAACGTCAAATCAAAGAGCGCGGACGTTACACCTAAGTCGACGGGCGACACGCGCAGACGCGGCAGTTCGAGATCGTCCTCAGGAAGGTTCTGCGAGGCGAACATCACTTGAAACAGCGGCGAGTGGCTGCGGCTGCGTTCCGATCGAAGTTCTTCGACCAGCTTTTCAAAGGGCATATCCTGGTGCGCCAGCGCGCCGACACACGTCTCTCTGACATGCGCCAGCAACTCGCGAAAACTCCATTGCGCGGAGAGGCGCGTGCGCAGCACCAGAGTGTTTGTGAACAGTCCGATGAGTTGTTCGGCGGAGAGCTGATTTCGATTTGCGACAGGCGTTCCGACGACGATATCCAACTCTCCGGTATAGCGATACAGAAGCACCTGCCAGGCCGCCAGCAGCAGCATGAACATCGTCACGCCTTCGCTCTGACACAACTGCTTGAGCGCATCGGACAAATCTTTCGAGAGCGTAAAAGCCTCGGCCGCCCCTTTGAAACTCTGCACAGCCGGACGCGGATGGTCAGTTGGCAACTCCAGGACCGGCGGCGCACCTTCCAACTGCTGCTTCCAGTAACTCAGTTGCTCTGCCAGGACTTCACCCGCGAGCCACTCCCGCTGCCAATGTGCATAATCCGCGTACTGCACAGACAGTTCCGCAAGTGGCGAAGGACCACCGGCGGAAAAGGCGGGGTAGAGCGCGGCGACTTCGTTGACGAGCACGCCCATCGACCAGCCGTCCGAAACGATGTGATGCATCGTCAACGACAAGACGTGTTCTTCCGCTTCGAGGCGCAACAAGCTCACGCGCACCATCGGGCCGCGCGCAAAGTCGAACGGCCGCAGCGCATCCTGAAGGATAAGCCGTCGTGTCTCGCTCTCTCGTTTCTCGGGCGGCAGTTCACTTAAGTCGGTGAGCGGAAGTTCGAGCTGCTGTACGGCGGTGATCAATTGGACCGGTTGCTCTTCCAACACGTCGAAAGTCGTGCGCAAGATTTCATGTCGGCGGACGATTTCATTCAACGTCCGTTCAAGCGCGGGTATATCGAGCTGCCCCGTCAGGCGTAAGGCGAAGGGCATGTTGTAGGCGGGGCTCTGTGGATCCAAGACATGTAAGAACCACAGACGCTGCTGCGCAAACGAGAGCGGAAAAACAAAGACTTCTTCCGACACATCGGAGAATTGCTCTACTCCCCGCAGAGAGGAGTCGTAGGTGGATAATGACATAGTTATTGAACCACGGGCTTAGTTCAGGGAGGACCAACCTACTTGTCACTCATCAACGTGACTCTCACCGGCTCGACGAAACTGCGCTCTTATGCGAGAAGCCGAAAAGCGGCCAGCGTTCATACAGGCATCTGGGAACCTGTAGCACATCGCGTTCGACTAACAAGTAATTCTGCTTTTCCGAAAATAATCCTTCAGCGCGCCGGCGTTCATCCATCTTGTGCCGGTGAAACTCCTGCAATTCACGTCCGAATTGTAAATTTCCGATCGAAAGAAAACGCACCGCGCCGTCTCGATCACGCGCCGTCATCACTGCGCCCCGATTATAAACACTCGGTGAGAACGGAATGTCGATCAAGCCGCGGCGAAAACCCTCGACGATTCCTTCAGAAACACTTCCACGGCCGCACATCAAAACGCTCTCGAGTATGGCGTCGACCTCTCGCCGAATAAGCGAACACTCTTCCGCCACCAGCATCTCGTCGACCGGCGTCTGCGCCGCCGCCGCGCCACTCATTGCGAGGCTGATGCCGCGTAAGTTGTCCTCGAGAACGGGAATGCCCGAGGCTTCCGCCGGCGTCTTTATAATCGTGCGCGTCGCGCCGGAAAGCGATGCCGTAATGGCCGATTGGTAAATCAACTCTTCGGCGCGTGTTTGCGACTCCGGAAACGCCGCCATGTACTGTTGAAAAACTGTATTGACCTGCACGTCGCGATAACCGAGACGCGCGATGATGTCTTCCGTCAGCGAGCGAAGCATGCGCATCGCAGCGACGTCTTGAACGCGATTTCCCTGCTCGGCGTATCCGAGACTGACGCATCTGACACCCTGCCTGATAGCGAGAATGGCTTCGAGAATGTTTACGACGATGGCGAGAGACGGCGGGATCAACGTGGCTGTCAGCGTGCCGAAGAATTCGCGATCCAACCGGATGCCGAACCGTTCATAGTAAAGACCCGTCAAACGATCGACGTATTGCCACGCCTTGATGGATGCGTCGAGCGGATATTCTTTGTAATAAGGGATGTTGTAGCAGATAGCTCCGCCTTCAAACGACGTGACGCCGCCCGCGTAGGAAATCTCCGCCAACAGGCGCGGGTCGCGTGTGCTATGCCGCGTTTGCAGAGGCACGCCGGCTTCGGAAATTATGCGCCGCAGACACGGAACTCCATGGTTGACGACAGGAAACCCGTTGATCGTCATGTTCCCGGTCAGACCGTTTTCGCCGAGCGCCTCTTCCACACCGGCGTAGTTATTATTTCGTGTGAGTGAATCGACTTGATAAGAGAGTACGCGCACGCCCGCACGCTTGAAAGCTTTGAAAAGAGCGAGTTGTTGGGCCGCGAGCGGCACTCCGCAACGCGGTTGAATCAGCGCCGGCGCTCGCCCGGCGTTAACGAAAGCCTGCGCTGCCGCAAACGAAGGCTGGCGGCCGAGGAACTCCGCGTTCGCAGACAAGTCCTTCGCACCGTAGCCGGTTTTCCAACTCTCAAGCACTTCACCGCGACTGCGCTCGAACACGTCAGGTTCGAGTAGATCATCGGTCACAGACTCTGACAGGTTAATTCGAGACGGCTGCAACTCACCCATGAGCGACGAGCATTCCGGCACCGGCGGTACGTCGTTCAGATCGCGTTCGAGTGTTCGCAACACGGTCTCGATGTCGACGAACTTCATAAAGACCTGATTGAAGCCCACTTCGCGAAAATATTTCTCGTAGCCGCTGCCATTGCCGATGTGTAGATTGCCTCCGAGGTACCACAGAGTTTGACCAATGCTCCGCTCTTTCAAGAGTTTCGGAAACTCTCGCAAGTAGTACCGGCTGTGCCCATCCATGCTGGAAATCATGACAACGTTGGCTAATGCGGCGACTTCAATAAAATCTTCAAGACGATTCTGCGTGCCCAGGTAATGAACGCGGTAATCGTTCATGAGCAGGCTCTGACGGAGAACGGAGAGTCCTACCGAATGTGAGTCGCCGCCGATACCACCTAATAAAATCGTATGCCCACGTTTCATGGAAGGGTGAGTTAAGACTACAGGTGATGCTCAGACGGAGCAAGATTCGTGCATGATCGTGAGGTTGTGATTTGCATGAGAATATCGATCGAAGCGTCGAAGCGTTCAAGCGCCGATCGCTTCAAACCGCACGTTGCCGATGCGGTAGCGCTGCCAATCCTTGTAATCGAAGTGCCACCATTCGGCCTCGTAGACCGTAAACCCTTCCGCCTCCATCGCCGAACGCAGGAGATCGCGATGCCAACGTTGTAACGAAGTGCCGCCAGGATAGTTGGGGTAGGCACGATCGGTCGTCTCGTCGTACGTGCTTACCATGTCGACCGGCTTTCCCGTCCTCAAATCGTAGAGTGAGATATCGACCGCACAGCCACGGTTGTGGCGAGAACCCTTTGCCGGGTCGGCGACAAACAGCTTCTTGTCGTCAGGCGTCGCATCCCAAAATACTTTCGTCACGTACCACGGCCGGTATCCGTCATGGACCAGCAGCCCATAACCTTCTGTCTTGAGTCGTCGACTAACGCGGACGAGTGCTTCCGCGGCCGGACGCTGCAAGAACGCACGTGGCTGCGAGTAAAACACCGTACCAAATAGATTGTTCGTGGTGGCGTAGCGGATCTCCAGCTTGATGGTCGGATCAAGTTTCCTCAACTCAACCAGGTCCGTCGGTAAGAAATCTCCGGTTTCGTTCGGTGGCTGAGCTGCAAGCGCCTCCTTGATGAGGACTGGAACCGGGCGCAATGGCTGGATTTTGAGTTGATTTGCACCTTCTTCAGGCCCGAGAGGTTTGCGTTGATAGCTGAGCGTGCCGATTGTAAGTTGCGTGACCTTGCCGCGATTGCGAGCGAAAACGACGCGCTCACCCTTTCGGGCAGTCGAGCTATCAAACTCGAATGAATCGGAGCTGAGTTGTTTCAAGGGCGCGAGTTCCGTTCGCTTGAACAACGCGCACAACTTTCCGTCGCTCTCGAGAACGATCACGGTCTCACTATCGCGCGCATATTCGCCGATCAACGACCGCCATTCCGCCGGCGCCGGCCGTGGCTTAGGCTGAGTCGCAGCTTGTAGCGCTGCGATCAGCAGCAACGCAACCAGCCCGGTTAATCCTATTTGGCGAATGTGTGATCGCATTCTCTTTTGTTTAGTACGTGGAAGTGAAATGCAACAGATTTCCGGCGAAAGAGAACCACAACAAACCGAGACACGCCAGTAGCATGATCGTCGACGCCAATTTCCCCCAGATGCGCTTCCGCGGGCTCTTCCATGAGAATACGGCGTTGAGCAGCGCTATGATTGTGCCGATCGCGCCAACCATACCGATCGTTTGGACCAGGTAGAACCACTTGGTGCCTTGACTGCTGAGTATCTCGAGATGACTCAGCCCATAGGTTAACAGTAGCAAAAACGCGGCGACGAAAATCAGGTCGAAAAGAAAAACAAGCCGCACTCCCAATCGCAGCAGTCGTTCGCCCGCTGTGAGTTCCAGCCTACGTCCGTAATGCCATCTTACGAACCAGCCGACCGGCCACAGTAGCAACGTTGCGAGCATCACGAAAAGTGAGACTCCCAACACCAGCAACAGGAGCTTTCCATTTTCCAGCTTGCCGACCGATTGTCCAGTGAAGAATGGGAACGGAAGGATCAGCTGCAGCTTTCCATTCTGGTCCGGTTTGAAAACCAGTTTGTCCTGTCCGTCGCGCTCAACAAAGGTTGTCGGGCTGATCGCCTGCCATCGTTTGGGCTTGCCGTTGGCGCCGGTGAGCAGGGACACCTCGATATCCTCATCGCCCGCTGGTGTAACTGTGAACTCCCCGAGCAATGAAGCCAGCTTGATAAATGAGTTTTCACCGCGCCGGCTCAAAGTGTACGTGCCGGAGACAGCTTTGGGAGCGTCCTTCGCACCTGCCGTGGGTTGTGCCTGCACCGAGTGCGGATAATAGCGATCGAGAAACGCCTCCCAGAGAGTCGCTCGCGGTGAATCGCCTAACCCGGCGGCCTTCCCCGCGCTGTTATATGAAACGAAAAAACCGAGTTTCTGATCGAGAACGAGATGCAGATCGCTATGGAAGTAGATCGTATCGCCGCCGTGCCCGATTATTCGCTGTCCGTTGCGCGTTTCCTCATAAAAGCCGTAGCACATGGCGTTCGCCGCATCATCAAGCGCCCACAATCTGCTGTGCATTAACCGCGCCGTCTCCGGTTTCAGTATGTGCGCTTCGCCCAGTTGACCATCCTGTAGGTGCGCTATCATGAACTGGGCCATGTCAGTAGCGGAACTGCTGAGACTTCCCGCGGGAAACGCGTTGATCACTTCAAACGGTCCTGCCTGGTCCGAGCCAAGTCGATAACCACTCGACATAAACGAAGAGAAATTTGCCGGCAGTGGCTGCTTGAACGTCGAGTGCGTCATGTTCAGCGGCTTGAAAATGTTCTCTTCAACATAATCGGCAAATGGCCGCCCTGAGACGCGCTCGACGATGTATCCCGCGAGCGCAGTGGCGTAATTCGAATAAGCAGGAACAGTTCCCGGCGGATAGATGCGGCCCGGAATATGCGTTTTCAGATACTCACCTAAGCTAGGACTTGCAGGCGTATTACTGAACAAATCTTTTACCTGCTCTTCAAATCCCGGCGTGTGCGTCATGATGTTCTTCAACGTGATCGGTTTGCCGAATGCCTCCGGGATCTTGAAATCGAGATACTCATTAACGTCGCGGTCTAGGTCGAGCTTGCCCTGTTCGACCAACTGCATGATTGACGTCCAGGTGAAGAGTTTTGAAATCGACCCGGGGCGAAACAGCGTCTCTTGCGGAGAAACAGGCTGCTTCTTCTGAACGTCCGCGTAGCCATAGCCTTTCGCGAAAAGTAATTTGCCGTCTTTCACCACTGAAATCGTTGCTCCGGCGATATCCGAAAGACCGAGCTGTAACGGAACTATTCCGTCGAGAAACGTTTCCACGTCCTGCGCCGTCATTTCGTGTGTGTTACTCGGCGCTGGTTGTGTACTCGCCGGTTGGGCCGGTTTTTTCTGCGTGAGAGATGGAGGGATGGGAACCTGACCAATGACCACGGAGGTTAAAAAAAGAAAAGACAGGAGTAATGCGATCGACTTTTTCACAATAGGGAGTCTCCTTAAATGATTACTTTTTATCTGGGACTTTGAACGCCTGTGGCAGTGCTGTATTTCTTCATCAGGTCGATGGCCTTGTCCGCCAGGCTGAACAAGTGCGGGTGCGCGCGATTGCCGTTGGTCAGGATCGCAAACCCGAACTTGCGATCGCGATTGCCCAACAGGAATGCCGTGTAACCGGCAACGCTGCCGCTATGAGCGAAGTAACGATCGCCATCGCGCACCTGCACCCACCACGTCAGACCAAACCCGGATGTTTCGTTTCCCCAAATTCCCTCGATGCCGCCCTTGAATTGATCGTATTGACGCGTGAACATCTGGTTCATCGTGTCTTCACTTATGAGTCGCTTGCCCTTGAATACGCCGCCGTTCAGATTGCAGATCAGCCAGTTCGCCTGGTTCAGGACCGTGCCATAAACAATCCCAGCGGGCCAGACTGACGCTTTTACTCGCACCGTGCCGGTCTGAGCTCCGGTCTTTGGATCGACGACATAGGGAATCGATAACCGTTCCTCCATGTCCGGCCGCGGTTCAAATGCGGTGCTCGTCATCTCCAACGGTGTCCAAACGTGTTCCTGAATGTATTGTTTGTAAGGCACGCCAGACAGCTTCTGCACCAGATACCCAACGAGAGTGAACGCCGCGTTCGAGTATTCAACCTTCGTCAACGGCGGCGCGGTGACCTTCATTGATTGGCGCAGGTAGTCTTCGAGCGGAGGCGGCACGGTGTCGCCCCAAACGGGGAACGCGCCGAAGTCTCCGGGCAGACTGGACGTGTGGGTCAACAAGTGACGAAACGTGATCGGGTGCTTCGGGTCTTCGCCTTGAATCTTGAATTCGGTCAGGTAATTGTTGACGGGGTCGTCGAGTTTGAATTTGCCCTGCTCCATCAGTTGAAGCAACGCAACGGTCGACATCGCTTTGAAGGTCGAACCAATGAGATAGACAGTGTTCGTAGTTGCCGGCGTGCGTGCCCAGAGGTTCGAGTAGCCGTAGGCGTTACTCCAGATCACTCGATCGTTTGAAATGAGCGCAATGGATGCCGACGGGATATTGCCGGCGAGCAGCGTGCGCTGAATCTCGGGTTCGAGTTCAGCTACAACGCGATCGATGTTGACCGTCTGAGCAGTCGTCGACGAGACGGCCGCACAAACCACGACGGCCACACTGATAACGGCGAACAGCCGCTTGATCGAATTTGTCATATTCATTTTTAAGTTGTTGATGTCAGCAGTATAGGTAGTCCTCTTTACTTCAAGTGCTGCAAAATGTCAACTGTGCAGCAGATGCTGCACATGGTGCTCCATTCTGAATTTTGTTTTAATCCGTGTGCCCATGACTGCTGCTTCCCCCAAACTGCCCTGGCCCTCGCTCGACGCTGCCTACACGGACGAATTTGGGTCTATCGACAGGGACGTACACGAAGCGGCCCGGGAGATCTGGCACTGGGCGGCGGCCTACGCCATCGCGACGCTTGGCGATGAAGCCTCCGGCCAGCTTGCCCTGAAAAAAGTCTGCGCCAAAATCACTGAAAAACGAGCGGCCGGCGCGATTCAAATCGCTAAACTCAACGCATATCTCCAGACTGCGTTCAAGCACGAAGTACTGGCCCAACTTAAACGTCATCGGTCGTCGACTGTCGAGTTGTCGGCCGAAACGATAACCGACTACGGGCTCGATATAGACCAAAAGATCCTGCTCGAACAGATCCTCGGGCGCATGAATGCCGAAGATCGGAGAATTACTGAGCTTCTAATACTCGGTTATTCCTTCGAAGAGATCGCGAAGAAAGACGGAAAACGCAGTAATGTCATCAGAAGCCGGCACTCGAAACTATTGAAGAGGCTGAGGGAAGAATTAGCAGTGCCGGACTGAGCGGGCAGAAATATGCCCCTTGTAAGGTGCGTAAGGTGCGTTTTGCCCCGTTCAATCCCTCAAAGTAATGGAGCGGGTTTTAGACCATGAGTGACAAACCGCAGCACAAGTCAGTACCGGAGACGCCGGAAGAGCTGGTCTCTCGCGCTCGGCAGTACTTCTCGCACGAGTTTCCCAGTCCGGGCGCTGATTGTCCTTCGGCTGGTGAGATCGTAAAAATAATCGAGTCGGGCGAGTTGCCGGATGATGCCTTGCGGCAGCACTTGCTCGCATGCTCGCGGTGTTTCGTGACATACACTCAGTGGTTGCAAAGTTCTCGCGACGCACAACCCGCCGCCGGTTCGCTGTGGCGACGTATTTCAGAGTGGGTCCACGATCCCTGGACGCGGGTTTTAGTGGCGAGCGTGCCCGTCGTTTTGGTTACCGTCTTCGGTATCGTGTATCTGCGATCGAGGAGCGCGGACGACAAGACTCTGGTAAACTCACCCGCGCAAGTTGTGAACGCAAATGCAAACGTCGCGAGAAGCGCTGCGCCTTCACCTTCGGCTGTACAGATTGATCGTTCCACGAAGACTGAAAAAGCTACCTACGTTGCGCGAATAGACCTCCGGAACTATTCACCGCAGCGCGGCAGCGAGGCCGGCGGAGAACCAGCGCCAGTCGAGATTCAACAGAAACCAACGACTTTCGCGATTACGTTACCCGAAGATAGTCCGGCGGGAACCTATTCAGTTTCCATTCTCAACGCATTTGGAAAAGTGACTGCGACACGAAGTTCCTACACCGCCGATGGCAAGCGACTAACGGCGACCTTGAATCTCAATAATCTCCGAAACGAGAAGTATCGACTGTGCGTTTCGCGAGCCAGTGAACCTCCGAATTGCTATCCGATCGTGATTACTAACAGAGGTAAGTAGCCGCAGTGATTCGTAGCCGCGCGTTAGACTGCGCTTCCCTTCGCCGAGTCGTCTGCGTGCTGCTGGTCCTTCTCTCGCCTATGCTCTGTGCGGCGCAATCCGCCTCCGAAAAACCAAAAGACGAAGACATTCCCGAACTGAAATTTAACCAGCCAGTTTCTAAAAGACTGAAAGGTGGTGAGGTCCACTACTTCAAGGTACGCATGATGGGCGGTGAGTACCTTCATGTCAGCGCAGAACAGCAAGGGATCGACGTAGTGTTGGTTGCTACGAACGAAGATGGGAAAGAGATTAAGGTTGATAGACCAAACGGGGCCTATGGCCGCGAGGGGTTGTCGCTTATCGCCGAAAAGGACCAGAAGGTCACATTAGAGATCAGGTATTACAGCTCGCAGGCGAATCAAGGTAGCTATTCGATTACGCTCGACGTCCGACGACGTTCAGTGCCGCAGGATCGAACGATGATGGCGGCGGAACAAGAGGTCACAGACGCCGAAGCCCCTCGCTTCAAAGGAACGCCGAAAGATCTGCGACGAGCCGTCGATGAATTTCAGCAGGCTCTAACACTCTGGCGCGAGCTAAAAGATACGTACGAGCAAGGTGTTGCGCTGTATGGCCTGGCGCTCACCTATCGTTCCTCAAATGAGTATCAGAAATCGGTATCCACCTCGCTCGACGGCCTTTCAGTCATCCATGATTTGGGAGATGCGCACCTTGAAGCTGCGTTACTTACGAACCTCGGCTGGGCGTATGTATATCTTGGCGACACCCAACAAGCATTCGACAGCTTCTCAAAAGCGTTAGCTCTGCGGCGCAAGGACGGCGATAAACAGGGTGAGGCGCTCACACTCTATGGTATCGGCTGGTTCTATGCGCTGACGGACCAGAACGAAAAAGCACTCGAATACTTTGACCAGAGTCTTTCACTGCGGCGCGAGTTGAAATCTCCCACTGGCGAGGCGCTGACGCGTGTAGGTATCGCCAAGGTTCTGTATCGGCTTGGTAAAAACAAAGAGTCCATCGACCAACTCACCGAGGCCATCGCGATCTTGCGCGGCAGCGCGCTTAGGAACGGGTTGGCGGAGGCGCTCTCCGGCCTTGGCTGGGTTGAGTACTCGACAAGGCAATACGAAAGCGCGATCGACCATTTTCAGCAGGCGCTCGAGCTCTGGCAAAAGCTCGAAGATCGCACCGGCGAAGCAACGACGCGTTATGGTCTGGCCCGTGCTAACACTCAGTTGGGCAAGCTCTCGGCGGCATACGAAGACATGCAAGTGGCGCTGGAATATGTCGAAGCCATGCGCGCTCGCGGTGAGAACCAACGACTCCGCGAGTCCTATTTCAGTCTGGTCCAGGACTACTACGAATTCGCGATCGACTTGCTGATGCGCTTGCACGCTGAAAATCCCAGTCGGGGATACGCCAGCGAAGCCTTCAGAGTCAGTGAGCGCTCTCGCAATCGCAACCTGCTCGATCTTCTCAATGAAGCGAAAGTCGATATCCGACAAGGCGTGGACCCCGCGCTTTTGCAACAGGAGCGATTGCTGCGCCGACAATTGGACGAGGCAGCAGAAAGGAAACGCGCTTCGTTAGTTTCGGCGTCGCCGGCCGAGCAGACACCGCGACTTGCGCAGGAAGTCAATAATCTGTCGGCCAAACTCGAAGAGATCCAGGCTCAGATCAGAAAAGTCAGCCCGCACTACGCGTTGCTCACCCAGGCGCGACCTATCAGTGCCGCCGATGTTCAGCAGTCGTTGCTCGACGACGACACGATGTTGCTCGAGTATGCGCTTGGAACTGAGCGTAGCTACCTCTGGGCGATAACGAAGGACGAGTTAATTAGTTACGAGCTGCCGGGGAGAGCGGAGATCGAAGCACGCGCAAGGGAGGTTTACAACCTGCTCACGGCGCGAAACGTTAATCGCCCGAATGAAACCGGCGCGCAGAAACGCGAGCGGATCAGTCGCGCTGATGCTGAATACAACGACGCCGCTGGTCGTCTCAGCCAGATGTTGCTCGGGCCCATTGCTCCCCAACTGAATAAAACACGACTGGTAATCATTTCCCATGGTCTGCTGCAAATAATTCCTTTTGCCGCGCTTCCAACACCACCGTCATTGAAAGGAAGGTCGCCGCGCGAACCTCTTCTCGCAAAGCACGAGATAAGTAGTCTTCCCTCGGCCTCAGTCCTCGCCGTGCTGCGACAGCGCGTTCCGAGTGGTAAACCTCGTCATACGATCAGTATTGTTGCGGATCCGGTTTTTGCGGCCAACGATGAACGACTATCCGCAAATCATTCCGGCGGAAATGGCGAACGAGTGTTACCGCGCCTGTTTAGTACTCGATGGGAAGCTGACAGCATCGCTTCCCTGGTCGGCAAGAAAGATCGGGTCGTGGCGCTCGACTTCGCTGCCAACCGGGATTTCGTTACGTCATCCGACTTCGCAGAATCGCGATTTCTGCACCTCGCGACGCATACCGTAATCAACGAAGACCACCTGGAGCTCTCCGGCATCGCACTTTCGAATTTCACTTCCGAGGGCCGCCGACAGGATGGATTTTTGCGCACAGGCGAGATCTATCATCTGCGGTTACTGGCCGACCTCGTGGTATTGAGTTCGTGCCAGAGTGCGTTGGGAAAAGAGGTGAAAGGTGAGGGTCTTGTCGGACTGACTCACGCCTTTATGTACGCAGGAGTGCCACGAGTGATTGCCAGTCTGTGGACTGTAAGTGATAACCCAACGGCCCGATTAATGGCGCAGTTTTATCGCGAGATGCTTAAAAACGATAAGACGTCGCCGGCAGCAGCGCTCCGATCGGCTCAGCTTTCAATGTTGAAAGACAAACGTTGGGAATCGCCTTACTTCTGGAGCGGCTTTGTCTTGCAAGGCGAATGGCGTTGACGACCGCGACCGAAAATATTTTTCCGTTGCGGGTGCGATTTAACCTTCTCGCTCTCTCTTACGAGTAGGGGCCTCACTTTGCTGAATCACCTCGAATCTCGCCGGGGAGGACGAAAAAGGGGACGGCGCTGCGGCACCTCATACGCGCCTTCCTTCGTCTAATGCGATTGCTCAACCGCCCTCACTTCCTTCTATTCTTTTCAATCCGTGTTCCCATAAAATGGTCCACGATCGACGACGCTCCGTATGAATGAGTCGATGACGTGTTAACACTTCACAAACCTGCTCCGTCAGATCCCTGTACGATGTTTCGCAAATTCATTGAAACTGGTGACCTCGATGAACATGCTAACCCGTAGCGCCATACTACTTCTCCTCCTCGCCGTAGCTGCAACGGCGCAAACAACCCCCGTCGAACGCTTGCAAACAGAGCTCGAGCCAAAGCTCACACGTGAGATTCAACAACAACATATACCGGGGTTTGCCATAGGAGTGATAAAGGATGGCAAGCTCGTCTACGCCAAAGGCTTCGGCGTGTCGAAACTCGGTGAGCCGACGCCGGTAACCACCAAGTCACTCTTCCACATGGCTTCGGTGACCAAGACCTTCGTCGCCACCTCTATTATGCAGCTCGTCGAAGCCGGGAAGATCGATCTCGATGCGCCGCTTACTCGTTACCTGCCCTACTTTCGCATGGCCGACGAACGTTACAAGACCATTACTATCCGGCAGATGTTGAGTCACCTTTCGGGCATTCCTGACGTTGCCGACTATCACTGGGACAAGCCGGAGTACGACGATGGTGCACTCGAGCGTTTTGTGCGTAGCATCGCATCAGAAAAACTCATCTTCGCGCCGGGCGAGAAGTTCGCTTACAGCAACGCCGCATATGAAGCGCTTGGCGACGTGATCGCGAAAGTCTCAGGCGAGAGCTTCGAGGACTACGTGCAGCATCACATCCTCACGCCGTTGGGAATGAAGGACAGCACCTTGCTCGTCCGCAAAGCCAATCCGCAGTTGCTCACGTCCCCGCACGTGAAGGAAGGCGACCGGATCGTCGTCAGCAAAATCTTTCCCTACAACCGCGCGCACTCACCCAGTTCGACACTCTATTCGAACATCGAAGACATGAGCCGGTGGGCTATGGCTAACCTGAACCGTGGTGAACTCGACGGCCAACGGATCCTGAAGCGCGAAACGATCGATCAAATGTGGCGGCCCGTTACAGACGCTTTGAATCTGAAGGAAGGCATTAGTTGGTTTTCGGCGGAACAGTTGGGCCATCGTTTTGTGCTGCATGCCGGCGGAGACATTGGTTTCAGATCGTTTCTGATGCTCGCGCCGGACGACGGAGTGGCGGTTGTGGCGATGAGCAACTTCGCCACGGAAGGCCCTGACTTCGTAAAAGACTTTACGAATGCCGCCATGCGCATCATGCTCGACTTGAAAGAATCTTCAGCATCGCCGGCAAAAGGTCCGGTTGTCGCCGCCACCGAGCTTAGCGCCGATGAGGCAAAGCAAAAAGCGGATGAGGTCCTGGCGAAATACGTGACCGCGCTTGGCGGGCGCGAGGCGCTGGAAAAGCTCACCAGCCGCACTGCAAAGGGTACTTACGAACTAATCGGTGTCGCCCTCCGCGGACCGATCGAAATGTTCGCCAAAGCACCAAACAAAAGACTCATGGTCCTGAAAACGCCGAACAACGAGAGTACGAAGGAAGGATTCGACGGCACTATCGCCTGGGAGTTTGATCCCGAGGAAGGTTTGCGCGAGAAGAGCGGTATGGAACTAGGCACCGCGACTCGTGATTCTGATTTTTATCAGCCGCTCAAGCTGCGGACTCAGTATCCGAATCTCTCGTTCAAAGGTTCAGCGAAAGTCTCGTTGGGCCAGGGCGGCGGCGGCAAGGTCCAGGATCGAAATGCGTTCGTGCTGGAAGCGCCTCGCAACGGCAGTCCGCGGCGTTTCTATTTCGACGATCAGACGGGTCTGCTGTTGCGTGTAGAAGACTGGAACGCGCAGGGCAAGCTGGTAGAGGCGTCTGAGTACGACGACTATCGAGATGTTGACGGCGTGAAGGTGCCGTTCATCAGGTACGAAATTCAGGACCTCCATTTCACGATCAAGCTCAACGAGGTGAAACACAACCTGCCGATCGACGACGCGATTTTTGCAAAACCAAAGCAGTGATCAGGAGTTGCGTCTAATCGGCGGGGCAGGTAAGAGTATGGTCATGAAAAAGAATTTGCGATATACACTCTGCATTGCGGCGGTCGTCCTTCTGACTGTAGTTACCGAATCGCTGGCGCACCACTCGGGAGATCCGAAACTCGATCGAGCGATTGAAAAAGCGAACTCAGAGTTCATCACCGCCATGAAGACCGGCGACGCGGCGACGATTGCCGCGCCCTACGCTGACGATGCGTCTTTCATTACGATCGACGGCGCCTGCGTTAAGGGCCGAACGGAAATTGAGAAGATGTACCGCGATCGATTTGCCCGCGCTGGTCTGCCGCAGTCGACGAAAATTAACTCGAAGAAGCTCGTCGTCGACGGTGACCTCGCCTATGAATCCGGATATGGCGAATTCGGGGTTATGAAGGACGGCAAACTGTCGGTCATCGGCGGTCGGTTTCTCACCGTTTGGCAGCGGCAAGCCAACGGCGATTGGAAGATCCTGCGGAACGTCGTGCTGCCGTGAAAGAGGCGACGAACGATGAAGTCGGCAGAGAGAAGTGCCTTGCTCGATCGAACGCTAACTAACGGTAACCGTAGTTATATCGCAGGAAGGACGGTTCGCCTTGGAAGCTAGATCTATTTCGGAAACGAAACGAGTCCGATATCTGCTGGGTCTGTCCTCCCGCACCGAGCGCGAGCAGATCGAATCGGCGTATTTTGAAGATGATGATGCTTTTGAGGAGATGTTAACCACAGAGGATGATCTTATCGATGCCTACGCTAGAGGTGAACTTACAACTGAAGAGCGACTAAGATTTGAGAAAACTTTCGTGAGCTCATTGCGGCGAGTGCAGTTTGCGCGCGCTTTCGGCGGTGCCGTATCTGCCACTCCGTCGACTGCAAGCCAGATTCGCGGCAACTTGCTCGACATCTTTAAGACTCTTCAACCTCCGCGTCTCGTTCAGACCGTAACGATTCCGGCACTCATTCTTTGCGTGGCTGTGACTGCGTGGCTATTCGTCAAAGCCTGACGGTTCATTCGTCGAAGTTGCTGACTGTCCCTTCAAACTTATCCGCGATGAATGACTTCACGCGCCCGTCGTCGCGCGTTTTTCGATCTTGGCCCACGTATCGCGCAGACCGATCGTCCGGTTGAACACCAAGGTCTCCCCTGACTCGCGATCGACGCAATAATAGCCAAGCCGCTCAAACTGATACTTCGTCCCGGGCTGGGCGTCGCGCAGGCTCGGTTCTATCTTGCAGTCGCGTATCACCTGCAACGATTCGGGGTTCAGGTTCTCGGTAAAGTCGTGTCCCTCCTCGACGTCGTTCGGGTCCTCTTTAACAAATAGGTTGTCGTAGAGCCGAACCTCCGCCGGCAGCGCGTGGGCCGCCGATACCCAGTGAAGCGTCGACTTCACTTTACGTCCATCAGGCGTGTTACCGCCGCGTGTAGCCGGATCGTAAGTGCAACGCAGTTCTACAATCCTGCCGCTGTCATCCTTCACGACTTCCTTGCACGTAATCAAGTAAGCATAACGAAGACGCACTTCGCGGCCGGGAGCAAGCCGGTAAAACTGCTTTGGCGGATCCTCGCGAAAATCTTCCTCTTCAATATAGAGCGTTTTTGAAAAAGGAATCTTCCTCGTTCCCGCGGAACTGTCTTCGGGATTGTTGATGGCCTCCATCTCTTCGAGGAGGTCGTCGGGATAGTTTTCGATAACGACGCGCAACGGCTTCTGCACACACATCACACGCGGAACGATCTGGTTCAAATTCTGGCGCAGAAAGTACTCGAGTTGCTGCAACTGAGTAATGCCATTCGTCTTCGAGACCCCAACGCTCGCGCAAAAGCTGCGAATCGCTTCGGCGGTGTAACCGCGCCGGCGCATCCCGGAGAGCGTCGGCATGCGCGGATCGTCCCAACCTTCGACGTGCCCTTCTTCAACCAACTTCAGCAGCTTGCGTTTGCTGAGCAGAGTATGGGTCAGCGCCAGCCGGTCAAACTCGTATTGCCGCGAAGGGAAAATTCCAAGCTGTTCGATAAACCAATTGTATAGAGGACGATTGTTGTCGAACTCGAGCGTACACATCGAGTGCGTTACCTGCTCGATGGAATCGGACTGCCCGTGCGCGTAATCGTACATCGGATAAATACACCACTCGCTGCCCGTGCGGTGGTGGTCCATGTGCAGGATTCGATACATCACCGGGTCGCGAAAATTAAGGTTCGGCGAGCTCATGTCGATCTTCGCGCGCAGCGTTCGCGAACCATCCGGGAACTCTCCCTTTTTCATGCGCTCAAACAGATCGAGGTTCTCTTCGACGGAACGGTTTCGAAACGGGCTTTCCCTGCCGGGCTCGGTCAACGTGCCGCGATACTCGCGAATCTCATCAGCACTCAGATCGCACACGAAAGCCTTTCCAGCTTCGATCAACTGAATGGCCCATTCGTACAGTTGTTGAAAGTAATCGGAAGCGTAATAGAGACCGTCCCACTGGAAGCCCAACCACTGCACGTCCTCCATGATGGCATGAACGTACTCTGTCTCTTCTTTCGACGGATTAGTGTCGTCGAAACGCAAATTACACTTGCCGCCAAACTCCGCCGCCAACCCGAAATCGAGGCAGATGGCTTTGGCATGGCCGATGTGCAAATAGCCGTTTGGCTCAGGAGGAAAGCGGGTTTGCACCCTTCCGCCATGTTTGCCGCTCTTGATGTCCTCGATAATGATGTCTCTGATGAAATTTGAGGGCCCCGCCGTCTCTGTCTCAATACTCACGCTGTGTCTTCTCCGTTGTTAACTAGGCTAAACGATTAATTAATATCACCTTTGCCGAACAAGCCAAAATCCCGCCGTTGACCCTGCATGCGCGCCAGCGATTTGTTAGACTAAGTCTTAATTCATTTCTACTGCTCATCAAACATGTCTGAATTTTCAAGGAGGAAAAATGACCGAGACCGCTGATCGGGTCGAGGATCGTCTGGCCGATTTCACCCGCGACAAGAGAATTCTGCTCTTATCCTTAATGGCAGTTGTAATTGGCGCATTGAGCGCCGTTGTAGCCAAAGCTCTGGTCTGGCTGATAGCCGTCTTCACCAATCTTACTTTTTATCAACGCTTCTCTTCCGACTTCATTTCGCCGACAAATCATCACCTGGGAATATTCGTAATCTTCGCGCCCGTCGTCGGCGGATTGATTATCGGACTGATGGCGCGCTTCGGTTCGGAGAAGATCCGGGGCCACGGCATTCCTGAGGCGCTCGAAGCGATTCTCTTCGGCCGCAGCCGCATGGACATCAAAGTCGCGGTACTGAAACCCATTTCATCAGCCGTCTCGATCGGTTCCGGTGGCCCATTCGGCGCCGAAGGTCCGATCATCATGACGGGCGGCGCAATCGGATCGCTCTTCGCGCAGCTCTTCCATCTGTCTGCGGCTGAACGCAAGACGCTGCTTGTCGCCGGCGCTGCGGGAGGCATGTCGGCGATCTTCAACGCGCCGGTAGCGGCAGTGTTGCTGGCGGTTGAGTTGCTTCTTTTCGAGTGGCGGCCACGTTCTTTTATCCCTGTTGCAATAGCATCCGCAGTCGCTGCCGTCGTGCGCGTGCCGCTGCTCGGGTCAGGCGCGATCTTCCCAGTAACAACTCATGCGCCACTCGGCGCCGAAGGATTGATGATCGCGTTTGCCGTCGGCATCGCGGCTGGTCTCGCCTCGGGCGCACTGACTGCTCTCGTTTATTTCTGCGAGGATCTGTTCGGCAAACTTCCGATTCACTGGATGTGGTGGCCCGCGATCGGTGGGTTGTGCGTCGGCATCGGCGGCTGGCTGGATCCGCGCGTCCTCGGCGTGGGTTACGACACGATTCATGCCTTACTAAAAGGAGAGCTAGTCGGCGCAATGGTGATCGGACTGCTGATCGGAAAGGCCGTGGTTTGGTCCATCTCTCTGGGCTCGGGAACTTCAGGCGGTGTGCTCGCCCCGCTCCTGATCATCGGCGGCGCACTGGGCGCGATCGAGGGCAGGTTCATAACGTTGGGTGATCCAGGGCTGTGGGCCATGATCAGTATGGCGGCAATGATGGGCGGAACGATGCGCTCGCCGTTGACGTCGATGATCTTCACGCTCGAGCTGACTCACGACCTGAACCTCTTGCCTGCTCTGCTCGTTGCCTGTATCGCCGCACACGCGTTGACGGTGTTGTGGCTGCGTCGCTCGATCCTGACGGAAAAGGTAGCTCGACGTGGTTATCACGTGACTCGCGAATACAGTGTCGATCCGCTGGCGGTGTTGCGCGTTGGCGAAGTTATGGATCGCAAGCCGGCAACAGTGCCGGCCAACATGAAGGTCGCCGAGTTGTCAGATCTGATTGCGAGTGGAGATCCGGAGCTGTCGCACCGCCAGGCGACACTCATCGTCGACGATGAAGGTAAACTCGCCGGCATCATTACGCGCGGCGATCTCGTTCGCTCGCTCGATAAATTGCCCGATGGGTGTACGGTGGTTGAAGTTGGCACGCAGCATTTGATCGTCACGTATCCGGATGAAATCCTGCATGACGCTGTCACGCGGATGGTCCGCCACGACATCGGCCGCTTGCCCGTCGTTCGCCGCGACGATCCGCGTCAGATCGTGGGTTACTTAGGCAGGGCCAGCGTGATGATGGCGAGATTGCGGCGGCATGAAGAAGAGAACACGCGCGAAGCTGGATGGCTCCAGGCGTTTTCGCAGTAGTTTAAATCACGCTTCTCCGGATACAGTTTGAGGGACGGATTATGCCGGGGAAACTGCTGCGAACTTTTCCGCAGGTTCACGAATTCACGACCACTCGGTCGTGCGCAGCGTCGTAATCGACCGTGATTTGAGCGTCTCGCAAATCAGGGTTGCGGTTCAGGAGCAGCGCCAGCGGCGTCACGATCTTCTTCTCGATGACTCTCTGCAACGGTCGCGCTCCCAGCCGAGAATTGAACCCGGTCTGCACCACGTGGTCTACGACTCGATCGGTCCAAGCCAGGCCGATGCTTCTCTTCATCAACCCTTCGCGCGACTTGAACGCGTTGAGCTCTTTGACGACGATTCGCCGGACGTTTTCCTTATCGAGCGCGTTGAAACTGAGTACTGAGTCGATGCGATTGTAAAACTCCGGACGAAAGAAAGTTTGCGCCGCGCGGTGGTAAGTCGACGAGGCGATCTCGTCGGTTGGTCCAAATCCCGGTGTCGCCGAAGCTACCGCGCCGAGGTTCGACGTCATGACGATGACGGCACTCTGAAAATGCGTCGTACGTCCAAATCGATCCGTCAGACGGCCCTCGTCGAACACACTAAGCAATAGATCAAACACACCTTCATCTGCCTTCTCGATCTCGTCGAACAGCACGACAGCGAAAGGTTGACGCCGCATCTTGTTGATAAACTCGCTGGGCTCACCGCCTGGTCCCGAGATCAGTCGCTCGGCGCTACCCGGCAACGAGTATTCGCTCATATCCAGCCGCACAAATCGCTCGGAATCATCCGCCGCGCCGAAAAGAAAACGCGCCAACGAACGCGAGAGCTCCGTCTTGCCCACGCCCGTTGGACCAGTGAATAGCAGAACGCTGACGGGCCTTGCGGGATCATTCAAACCGGCTTTGAACGTCAATACCGCGCTGGTCGCCGCGCGACACGCCTCCGGTTGGCCCAACACTTCGTGTTCGAAGAATGCTTGCAGATCGCGCTCTTCCAGCGACACCTCGTCACGCAAAAACAGCTCCGGCAGTCCAGTGGCTTTGACGAAAGCGTCGATAACGCGGTCGCTCGCAATCTCGACGACGTGATCCGATTTTGCCCGTTCGTAGAGCCTGGTCGTGAAGTTCACGGTCTTTCCGGGAAACGCTTCGTACGGCAGGAAGCGGCGGAACAGACGATAAATCAGGTCGCGGGCCTCGCGGTTGATACGCACCGGGCTGTTGCGTTCGATGTTTGTGCAGTACGCGTGCAGAGCAGACAGAGCTTCGGATTGCGCGAAGTCGGGGACTCGCAGAATACGAAACGCGTCGACGAAACCCGGCAGCAGCCGGCGGCAAGCGTCGAGGCCGGCCAGTGTCGTTTCGCTGATAATGCGCATCTCGCCGCGTTCGATGAACGGCAGGAAAAACGAAGCGAGACTGTTGGTAACTGTGGCCCCGCCGGTGTGGACCAGTTCCAGCAGATCCTCGAACGCGATGACTCCGTCGATCCGTCCCAACTCTTCGATCACTCGCTCGCAACGTTCTTCCCACTGGCCCAGGTATTTCATGCCGGCGATCAGCCGCGGAGCGCTCGAAGTCCAAAACCGGTGCAGTCGCGGCCAGGCGGACATCGTCTCGAGAGTAGACGCGAGGTCTCGTTCCACTAATCGCACGGCGTCGACGAGCAGCGACGTCTTACCGACGCCCGACTCGCCAACGAGCAGTACGTTTGCTCGTTCATGTTGAAGTAACCGGACCAGTTCTGTAACGAATCGCTCGCGGCCGAACGCGCGCGAGAAGCTGCGGCGCATCTCGTCTGAGCCAAGCGGACTTGCCACGAGCTTCAAGTTTTCTACCTGCGGCGATGACGACACCGACGGCGCAGGCTTGCCGGTCCTTACGGAAATCTCGTCCAGCCGGATGCTCTTCGAAGGCAGATAACTTCTGAGTTGCTGCGGCGTGCGATTCTTTAGCGACTCCTGCGTGTAAGTCGTCACTAGGCCGCGCAACGCACTGGCCTGGTAGTAGTAGAACTGGAGCCGAAGCAACGGCATCGCGCAGACGAGCATTCCGTTTTCCTGGTGTCCGTGTACACACGCGACGCGAAGCGGGAAAGATTCGTCAGACGGATATACTCGTCCCTGGACCGTGTACTCCGGACGCACTTCGACTCTGAATTCCACCAGTTGCGGATCATGAAAGTCCGGCCCGCTGCGCCATGGCTCACGCTCGAAGGACCAGTTCAGATACTCCTTGAGCTGGGCCAGTGCTTCACGCGCGGTGTTGCCAAAGCCGGCGAGCGGAATCATCGGCTCCTCCTCGTCGTCGACCAAACGCGCTGAGAAACGACCCGTGAAGTCTTCCCACACTAAGACAGGAAATCGATGCATGCTCTAAAGTCCTTTCTCATTCTCACCCGGCTTTAGCCGGGTGTACCACAGAGCTGTTTCCAGAAACCGTTTGAAACGGTTTCTCGATGGTCCGCTGTTCTTGCACCGGGCTAAAGCCCGGTGAGAATGAAAAGGTGGCGTCCGCTTCTTCGCTGCTTTCTTGAGCTCGGCGAGAACTTTTGAGTCAAAGCTTACCGGCATAACGTTTCAGTTGAATTCGCGCGGCAACGGTAACGCCGCGAGTATAAAGGCGCGGAGTTCGCCGCTGCCCAGTTTGCCGAGCGATAGTAACTGCGTGCGAAGATCCAGAGTGACGTCCGGTTCGGAATAGATACGAAGTACGGGCGGCAGACTCTCGACCTGTCCGCAAGCACTCGTTTTATCTGCTGGTCCGACCGTTACCACGAGTGGCTGGTACGCTTGAGTGTCGGAAACGAACAGGTGCGTGCCGGCCTCGAGCGGCGCGAGCAGGGCGGCAAGCGGCCCTTGAAGCAATAATTCTCCGACGTGCGTGTGTGCGCCAGTTCTCAGATCGGTTTCCGTCGAGATGTTCTCCGCTTTCACTACTTCGCACTGGAATTCTCGTTCAAACAAGTGGCGGTAAAGATCTCGCAAATGTAAACACGCCGTTCGTCCGCTCGCATCCAACGATGTAACTCTGATGAGCGTCTGTGAGACGTCTCCGTCGACGATTGTCGAGAGCGCGTTCAGTAGCGACGTCTCGTTGAGCAAGTCGAGCAGGTAGTCTTCCAGATTGTCGCCGAAAGTCTCAGTTCGCTTACAGAGTTCGGTTAGAAGCTGGCGCAGATCGTGAGCGAAAAGGTTGTTATCAAGTGCGACCAAACTGTCGCCCGCAACAACTCTCGCGAGTTGGCGTTTGTATCCCTTATCAGTTGTTCGTCTAGCGGAAGATTGAGAAACGCGCGCCGCCGGTTGTTTCCGATTGCGTCTTTCATCAGCGCGATCGAGCATCCTCGAGACGCGCCGCGTTTGCTGTCGCAGATAAATGCGCTGCATTTGCGCGGTCGCCGGTTCACCATCGCGAAGCAGGATCTCACCCGACGGATACAGACGATTCGCAAAATCCTCGACTCGAATCAGCACGTCCTCAACGCGATCGAGAAACTCAGCCGTATCTAAACCCGTTATCCTGGCTTTGCCGGCTGCGCCAGTCTCAACCGGCGTCAACGTGCGGGCATCAACTCTGATGCTTCCTTCATGGTCCTTTAGAAAAACAATCAGCGGCTGGTCCGCGGGAGTCGCCGACAGGCGGGCGGCGATCGGCGCTGTAACCTGACGTTCGAGTGTTCGTTTCAACGCGCGGGCGCCGAGTTGCGGATGATATCCCGCTTCGACCAGCAGATTCAGCGCGCCGGTTTCGATAACCAACTTCACGCCGCGACGCACCAGTCCCTCGCGATTGAACACGTCTTCAATCAAGCGGTGCGCGATTTTCTGCACGTCCTCGCGGCGCAGACGTTCGAACGGAACAACGCGGCTCAGCCGGTTGAAGAATTCCGGCTTGAAGAATTTCTCGGCCGCAAGACGATAGACCGACGCATCGCTTCGATTCGTCTGGCGAAACCCGAAATCGCTCGCAGCTTCGCGCGCGCCAAGGTTCGAAGTCAGAATGATGATGGTGTTCGAGAAGTCCACCAACTGGCCGCGCGAGTCCGTCAGACGGCTGTCTCCCATCACGCCGAGCAGGAGATCAAAAACTGCCGGATGCGCCTTCTCTATCTCGTCGAAAAGCACGACGGCAAACGGCGATCGCCGCACAGCGCTCGTGAGTAACCCTTCCGGCGCGTCGAAGGTTCCGGTGAGCCGGGCCACCGAGTAGTAACTGGCAAACTCATTCATGTCGAATCGAATGAGCCGTTCGCGATCGCCGAATAAATACCTCGCGAGTGCCTTGGCGCATTGAGTCTTGCCTACTCCGGTTGGTCCGAGGAACAGGAACGAAGCGATCGGCCGGATGTTGTCGTTCAATCGGGCTTTGGCGATCGTGACTGCGTCGGCACAGGCACTGACGGCGGCGTTTTGACCGATTACCTCACTGCCAAGCGCCTCCATTACGCGCGCGTAGTCGAGCTCGGATCGATCGTCGAGAAAACTCACGCTCAGCCCGCTTCTCGCCGAAAACTCTTCCAACGCCTGCGCTCGAGTCACATCTCCAGCCTTGTGTTTTGAAGCCAACGACTGCAGCAGGCGCGCGGCCTTTCCGGGAAACGCAGCGTCAGACACATGCCGCCGGCTCAAATCGATTACGGTCGGCAGGACGTCCGCGTGAAAACGAGTGTCGTGCTGTCGTTCGAGCGTACGGCGAAAACCAAGCAACGTACGTAGGTTCTTGTCTTCGTTCGGCTCTTCGATCCGGACGATCTGAAACAGATCGGCAAAGCCGCGATCGAGCTCCTGAAGAACGCGAAAGGCTTCCGGGGTTGTTTCGGCAAGCACTCGCACGTCGCGCCGCTCGAGATAGGGTTTCAGTACGTGAGCCACACTCAGTTGTGAAGCACTCGAACGGCCGGCGTAGAACAGACCAATCAGATCGTCAAAATACAACGTGTGATGTTTGCGCTGACTCTCTTTCAGAATTGCCAGCACTCGCCCTTCCCACTGGCCCACGTAAGACATTCCCGATATCAGCCGCTGCGGAGAGATCAGAAGGACGTCGCCGGTAAGGTCCGCGATGCTGCCGATGTGCATCGTGCTTTCAGACGCCCTGCGCCGGTTCATGCGACGGCGAACAAACTCGTGGATAACCGCGGTCTTACCGACCAGTCTCCTGCCCAGAACGAGCACGGGACGGCGATCACTCGTGCTTAGCAGTTTCGTGAGATCGTCGACCTCCGCTTCGCGATTAATCGCCTGGTCCAGATCGTCCGGATACAGATCGTTGAGCGAATGAGCAACACGCTCCAACTCGGCGGCGCCGTGTATCTCCTGCACTTGACCAAGCGCGGCAAAGATATTTTCGACGGCGGGCGTGTATACACTCGGAACGTCGATCGAGATCTCGACGGAAGTTATCCATGCCTTGCCTTCGACCGTGCTTGTACTGGGCGCAACAGCTTCACTCCCGAAGCGACGCTCCATCAGACGATAGTGTTCAGTGAATACTTCCTGGACTCTGTCGCGAATGGTCTCCCCGCGTGAAACTTCAACCCAAACCGCGGGCACGCTGGGCGTCCAGGCGAAACGGCGGTCGAATGCCGATAGGACCACGAAGAGATGACGCAAGGTGAAGCGCTTCTTCCCCACTTCGATCGTAAATTCCAGCATCGTCTCGTTGAGCTGCGGATAGAAACTATAGGCAGCGAGGTCCTCGTGACGCGCAAGCCGCGCGAGTTTTCCCAGGTCGCTGCGCAAGGCGTTCGCGAGACGCGAAGTTGCGCGCTGCAAGCTGACGTCCTGCTCGAGTGGCTGTGCGAAGAAGAGTGGACGCAAGCTTACACGGCGGACGTGCTGGAGATCCTTAGCCTCCGGTTTTCCTTCTTCCACGTAGATTGGAATCCTGACGTTCATTCGTCTATCAGTTTTTCCGCGGCACGCTGAAGTTGTTGTTCAAGGAAGAAGGCGAGCACGGCGGGTAGATTTCCGTGCCACTCGCGGCGTATTGCAAGCGAATGGTCCTCCGCGTAGCTCTCTGCCCGCTGGTACGTGCGACGACTGGCGCCGACGTTCGTCGGATGAATCGCGCCGCGCCGCTCCAGAAACGACGGCGGACGATAATCCTTCGCGTTCACGTCGCTCGTATGGACAAAGACCTGATTATTGCTTTTGCCTTCGACAAAGGTGTGAAGTCCGAGCTCGCCTACCCACGTGGCGTAAGCACTCGGGCCGTCAAAACTGAAAAGGATTCCTACGGACGTCGCAGGTTTATGCAAGAGAAACTCCCCTGGCTTGTTTGCATCCTGGCGTTCCACCGTGCGGCCGAACATTTCAAATGTTTCCGGCTCTTCGCTGTCATTCTTCAGGTTCGTGGTGTAGTGAAAGAGCGTGACGCGCATTTTGGCGTCGAGCGCCGCGTTGTAATAAGCCTGGGCCAACTCGAACAACGCTTCCTTGTTCTCGCTGTAAACGGAAACAGTCGCGCGATTCGGATGCGTGTACCGCAGATCGAGTAGCTCGCGCAGTAAGTCGTGCAAACCAGTTTCGAGGTCGTGGATCGCGTGAGCTTGCTCGGGCGTTAACGCCGGTGTCTCTCCGCTATAAAACATCAGCAGCGCCTCGTCTTCAGCGCTTGCGCTTTTCGACTCGAGCTCGCCGAGCGCGGCCAGCTTCTGTTTATACACGGGCAATGTGGCGAGGACCGCGGCCTCCTGTGGATTCAATGTCGCGAATCTGTTTTGAAGAGTCTGTGTCGTCAGTTTGGCGCGAACTGCCGCTTTCCTGATCCGGCGCTCGAGCTCTGTCAGCCGCCAGATCGTGTTCTGCAACTCTATGACAGCCGAACTTCGTCCGAGCTTCACGATGCGGCGGCGCAACTCGCCGAGACGATCGACTCGTGCAGCCAGACTCAAATCGTCGTGAGGCTTTTTGCTTTCGCCGCTGATTTCCACCGTGAGATGTCCCGCCTTCACATCAACTTCGGCAATCGTCGTCGATCGCTTGCCTTCAGGCGTCGCCGGACGAGTGTTGAGTTCGACTGCCAATGGCAGTAACAGCTCGCGTTCGATCAGACGTTTCAGCGGGCGTGCGCCGTAATGCGCGTCGTAACCACGACGGGCCAGAAGCTCCAGCGCCTGCGGCGCAGTGCGCAGAGTGACGCCGCGACGCAGCAGTCCGTCGCGTTGCGCAACCAACTTCAGCTCTCGTTCCGCAATTCGCTCGACTGTCTCGCGATCGAGCGGAGTGAACGGCACGATATGATCGATGCGATTGAAAATCTCCGGACGCAGAAAATCCTGTACGGCTCGAGTGAAGTGTTTCTGCGCCGCGCGATCGGAATTACTCAGCCGCTGCTTGTCGTCTTCGACGCCGACGTCGAACCCTGCGCGTGGACGTCGAAACTTCTCCGCGCCCAGGTTGGAAGTCATCACCACGATGGAGTTGGTGAAGTCAGCGACGCGACCGCGGCCGTCAGTCAGCCGGCCGTCGCCGAGTGTTTGTAACAGCAAGTCGAAGAACGAATGGTGCGCTTTCTCAAACTCGTCAAACAGAACGACGCTGAAAGGTTGCTCGCGTATGCGTGCCGTGAGCGTGCCTTCGTTTCCGGTGACGCCGCCGACGAGGTGAGTCACAGCCAGCGCATCCGCGTACTCGCTCATATCGAAACGCGCCATCCTGTTTTCATCGCCGAAAAAGAAGCGGGCGAGCGACTTCGCCATCTCCGTCTTTCCCACGCCGGTTGGGCCGGCGAACAGCAACGACGCGATTGGACGGCGCGGACGAGTGAGCCCAGCTTTCACTGTGGCGAGTAATTCAACAATCAAACTGACTGCGGCCGATTGTCCGATGACGCGTTCCTCGAACCACTTCAACGTCTCGTCAGTATCGAAGACAACGTGATCGTTGAGTAAGAACAACGGCAGTCCAGTCTCAGCGGTGAAGGCGTTGATTACTTCCTTCTCGCCGATCTCGGTTGCGTGGCTCTGTAGCAGCGCGCGGAGAAAGCGAAGCGGGCGACTGGGATAAGCCGAATACCCGGCAAAGCGACGATGCAGCCGGTCGAGCACCTCGAGTGCTGAATCAATGATTGGAGGCGTCGTCTGTTGTGATTCGAGACGTTGTTTGGTCTTGCGTTTAGTTACTGCTGTGTCATGTCGAAATCTTTCGGCGAAACGTTTCAAGATCTTACGGCTCGCCTCCGGTGAAGGCTCTTCGACGACGAGTTGACGAAAGACTTTCAGAGTACCGGGATCTTCACGTTCCACCACTGACAACTGTTCGGGTGTGCATTCGAGAATCGCGAGCGCCTGACGGCGAGCAAAACGCTGGCGGAAAAAACTCGCCAATCCCTGCGTGTTGTGTTCGCTCTTGCCCGTGTCTACCAACTCGACGAGGTTTCCGAAATGGACGATGGCGTTCGTCTTCTCGGCCTCCTGCCACAGTGCGTCGCAACGCTCCTGCCACATTCCGTACCCCGTCATACCTGCGACTAAACGCGCGCCGCTGGTAGACCAAAACGGCGTTGCGCCGAGACCGAAACGTCCTCGGCGACGGACGAGTTCGTGGACCAGGGCCGTCTTCCCAACGCCCGCTTTGCCGACAAGCAGGACGCTGGACGCCGCGTTACCGACAAGCGCGTCCGCCAGGTTTTCAACCATCTGATCGACTTCGAACGCCGGAGTGAGCTTCTGCGTCGTGAGGTTAACGGCAATTTGTTCGAGCGTGGATTTCTTCTGTTCGGTCTTGCCCGCGTTGATCATGACTTGCTTTGGACTGCGAATGTCAGCGGTGTAAGCAACTGGGAAAGTCGTCAACTCGCGTGTACGGTTCAGCAACAACAGACTGAGAAGATTGACCCAGGCTCCACGGCGTTGAAGTTCGGCGCGCGCATGACGTTGCAGCAGCGACATCTGGTTCTGAGTTGGCTGCAAGTCACTCAGCTTCGTGCTGAACACTTCGATGCCGAGTGCGGGTATGCGGGCAATGTGCGCTGCTTCGCCCTGACTCCAGACAACGGCGTCGAGTTTGAGCTCGATGGGCTCGCGCCAGGTCGAATGGTTCGCAGGCGGAGGAAGGTATACGTAGAACTCGAAGGATCGGAAGCCGGCGGTTGTCAGCCGCGTCCACACTCGCGGGAGAGCTTCAGTTTCGATGATGCGCGTCGCATTCTTGATGATGGCTCGTTTTAACTTCTCGGGATCATCTCCGAAGCGAGATACCTCGGGAAAGAGCAGTGCCTCCGCGAGGAAAGTGTCGTCGTCAAGGTTCTGGAGAAGAATGGCGAGATCAAACTCGTGAACGGCCATGAGAGGAAGTATATATTACGCCGGTGCACGTCAGATCAGATCCGCGTACACCGGCGTAATTCTGTAGTTCAAAACAGAAACTGAGCTACAGTTCCAGCTACTGCTTGTCATACACCGCCATGTTTGAAACCTTCTTGCCTTGCGCATTCCTGGTACTGGTTCTGACAGTGCGGGTCTTGCCGTCCGCTGAGACCGCGATGGTGCCGTTCAGCGTCATCTTGCCGCCTTTCGTTCCGATGATCCTCAACGTGTTCTTATTGACCACGGTATAGGACCGCGCGTCGGAGGTAGCATCGCCTGTGACCGGGTAGCTCTTACCATCAAACTTGCCAGTCCATTCGCTGTGCACAGCGCCGCCGTTCTCATCAACGCCGTCCACTGTCACCTTAATCTGATCTCCAGCCGCCTCATAAACGACTGTATGGTTCCTCGCTTTGCCGGCAAACTTCGACTTGGCTTCGTTGACCTTCCACGTTCCCATCTGTGGGCTGTCTTGAAACCCAAGCGCCACGCTCACAAAAACGAGGGAGATTGCTAATGCGATCGTTTTTGCTTTCATGTTCACTCCTAAAAGAAATTTGAGAAAAATGGGCCACATTCTATGCCTGCCGCTGCCTCACGACAATCAAAAACTGTAAAAACTACCAGTTACTGCGCAGTACGCGCTTTGTTACCTTCCTGAACATGTTTGATTTTCTCAGGAACGCCGTTCAATACATCGCTCCTGTCTTTGTCATCTCGACGATGCTGAGCGTCGGGTTGACGCAGAAGCCGTCGGCCATCGCGGCCCATTTGAAGGACTGGCCCTTCCTCCTGAAGATGCTGCTCGCGAATTTCGTGCTGGCGCCTCTGCTGATGATAGTCGCTTTGTATCTTGCGCCGTTCAGTCCCGCTCTCAAAGCGGGCTTGCTCATCTTTAGCCTCGGCGCGGGCGCACCTTTCCTGATCAAGCTGACGCAGACGGCCCAACACGAGGTGGCGCTCGGCGCCGCCGTCATGATGCTGCTGATGCTCGTGACCGTAATCTACATGCCCGTCGTACTGCCGCTGGTCCTTTCGGGCATCAGCGTGAACGCGTTGGCCATCGCTCGCGCGCTGGTAGTGCAAATGCTGCTGCCGATTGGCGCCGGAATGCTCATTGCCCAGCTACTTCCCACGATGACGATCAAAGTGCAGCCGTGGGTAAACAAAATCGGCAACCTCGCGATGTATGCGATGGTGGTCGCGACACTCATCGGCTACTTCCCCAACCTGCTCGACATCATCGGAACAGGTGCATTTCTCGTCGGGCTCGTATTCGTCGGCGCAGCGTTCGGACTTGGCTATCTAGCGGGAGCTGGAAAGGACCACCTCGAGGATGTCGGCGGACTCGGCACGGCGCAGCGCAACACGGCTGCGGGCGTGATCGTTGCGATTCAGAACTTCAGCGATCCGAACGTCTTCGTGATGCTCACACTCGCAAACATACTCGGAATCGTGATGCTGCTGTTCATCGCGAGAGCGCTAAGCCGCGACAACAGAGTAAAAGTCGAGGCGTTATAAATACTCACGCGCCATCTACCTGACTCACTTGCCAATCCACGGGAAGATTCAACTGCCGGGTGACAGTCGCAGCGGCGCGGCCAAGCACGCCACCGTAAGTAGGAAACGACAGCGGAACCTGAGCGAGTTCGTCTACGCGCATCTTCCCAGCCATCGCCACTGCCGCAAGTTGAATTATTTCAACCGCGCGTTCGCCAACAACGTGGCAGCCGAGAATCTGGCGCGTCGCACGGTCTGCAATTAGCTTGCAGAAACCGTATGTGCGGCCGTCGATGATGGTCCGCGTAGTCGCATCGAAGTCGATTCTGCCGGCGACGACATCGTAACGCTCGCGAGCTTTCGTCTCCGTCAGCCCTACCTGCGCGTATTCCGGATCGGTGAAGCTGCCAATCGGCGCTACCTGCTCAGGAAGCGGCATCGTTGGCCCATGGACAGCATTCGTCGCCGCGATGAATCCATCGTAAATTGCCTGTGGAACAAGTAATAAACGGCCCGTGACGTCGCCGGCAGCGAAAATGTTCTCCGCCGAAGTGCGAAGATACTGATCGACTTGAATAAAGCCTCGCTTGTCAGTCTCGACGCCTGCTTTGTGAAGCTCCAGGCTTTCCGTATTCGCGATCCAACCGATTGCAATCACCGCCAAGGTGGCTTCGGCACTCAGGAGTTCGTCACCTTTCCGGAAAAGCATTTTTACTCCTACGGGCGTATTCTCGAAAGCCTCGATCACGCCAAATTCTTTTCTGACCTCGATGCCTGACTGCTGGAACGCCTGGTCCACTGCGGCCGAAACGTCTTCGTCTTCCGTTGGCACGATGCGTGGTCCGGTATGGAACAACGTAATCTTCGAACCAAAAGCATTGAAGATCGAAGTGACCTGCGCTCCCGTAGCGCCGCCGCCGATCACCAGCAGTGACGACGGAATCGACTTCAACTGCCACGCGTCACTGTGCGTCGCCGTGAGTTCAAATCCCGGAACGTTCAGCTTTCTGCTTGTTCCTCCAGTACAGATGATGATGTTTTGTGCTTCTAACTGTTTACCGGTTGAAGTTTTGACTGTGTGCGCATCGAGGAAACGCACCGCGCCGCAATGTTCATAGACCTCAACACCCGCGGTATCGATCTGTTGTCGCAGCGACGAATGTGCTTTTACGTCGCAAGTCACCTCGCGTACTCGTGATAGGAGTTGAGCGTAGTCAAGGACCGGATCGGGAATGGATATTCCGTAGCGGCCCAGTTGCCGCGCATCGCGGATCAATCGCGCCGCGTGGGCCAGCGTTCTCACCGGCACCGGACCATCATTCGCAGCCATTCCGCCAAAGTGATCGCGAGTGACTAAGGCAGTCCTGGCGCCAAGGTCGCCCGTGCGCAGCGCTGCCAATACGCCTGCTGGACCCGCGCCAATCACGATCACATCGAACATACGCTGCTCACTCAAAAACTGATCGAACCTGAAAACTGCACTGAATAACCCTGGAACGTCGATTTGTTCGAGAACTCTTTGAAGTACTTGAAACCGACGTTTACTTTCTTCGGCAGTGAAAAGTTTGAGGCAAAACCGAGTGCATTGACTTTGTAACGCGACGCGGCCTGTTCTGGAGTGACTCCCGGTCCAGTCTTGTCGGTGGTTTGCCATTGATTGTAGCCAGCGATACCGAGTTGAAGACGCGACTCGTTACCTACCGACCACGAGTGCGTGACTGAATAGTCGAGATCAAAGTTCTGTCCTGGATGAATGCCAGTTCCCTTCTGGTCGGTGTGCAGTTCGTACATCTGAAAAGCGGAAACAGCCGTTCTCTTGCTGTCGCCGAGATACAAGGTTTGGCCCGACGAGAATGCGTGTGTCCAGTATCCGGAGCCGACGTTGTCGTTCGCGTTGAGGGTGAAGCTTCCGGTTGGCGCCAGAAATCCATAGACGGCGCGGATCGCCACGCGCTCCTTGTTCCAACCAAAAATGATGGGCTGGTAGTACGAATCCGCGAATCCTCCTCCGCCACTAACAGGACCTGTCACATCGGAGGTTAACGAGTTGTTCGCGACGGGTAACGTCGCCGACATCGAGAATTTCGCGCCGCCCAGCATTTCCTTCTTGCTTACCCATACAAACGAATTCATGTCCATCACGACTGATTGATTGCCAGTCGCGAGGATCTCACCTTCCGGACCACGGAACTGGTTTCGCGAATAGATCAACAACTGATTTGAGTAAGTGAAGCCGGAGCCGGGTGTGACGCCAGAGTTCGTCGCGGTCATGCCAAGCGGGTATACACCTCTTACCTGGGCCAACGCGTTGCTCGCGTAAATCAGGAACAGCGTGAAGAACGCTAGCTGGCTTAAACGGTTTCTCACGTGTTGCTAAGTCTCGAGATCAGCAAGCCACCGAAGCGCTCGCAGTCCGGGCATGAAGCAGTATTCGCCGCCTCGCGTGACGACGAATTGCGGTATATTGACGCAGCGCCTGCGCACGGGTTTACGCGGCGCCGTAAAAGCGGCTGGACCACCGTTGGATCCGATAATCGGATCTTTGTCAGCGCCAGCGCCGAAGAAGACGCCGTCGTTGATCCACTGTGACTGGACGAACTCGAACTGCCTCCCGATATGCGCTCCAACAAAGGCGAACATCAAACCTCTGTCGGCGCCGTCGTCCTCCAATACGCCTTCCGGAAGCAGTGGACCATATGCGGTGCCACGCCGGATCATTCGATGAATTCGCACTACTCCGGCGATCGACGCGTCGCGCGGATTGGTCCTGCGTATGTGTGAACCTCCCGGCGTCTTGTATCCGGCGGCGTCGTCTGCTTCGAAGAGGAAGGTATTGTTGCGCCGCGGGTCAGCGCCTAATTCAGGGTCGTCCTGAAACGGACAGAGCGCGAGTGGCGCACCACTGCGCCAACGGCCCATCATCTTTGCCGCGAGCAGCTCTTCGTCGTTCTGATCTTTGGAATTCGTCTTCAAGTATTTTCGGAACTCAGCCACTCGTTGGTGAAGTTTGCGAAATACAACATAAGTCCCGTTGCGTCCCAGCACGTCAGGTTCGGTCCGTTGAATTCCTCCGAGCTCATCCGGGCAGCCCAACACAAACTCGCCGGCTTTCACTGGTTGCTCTTGCGGGTTCGTTCCTGCAATACCGCTTCCTTCGATGGCCGGATGACTGATTCCATCTCTGAAGCCGAACGGTTCCTTTTCATCAGGCAAGGCATGACAGTTCTGCCGCCAGATCGCCTCGATGCCGCTCATCGACTGATACGTCTCGCGTGCGCGGTCAAGTGCTGCCTCGAGCCGTTCTTTGTTGGGCGACACCGCAACGATCACCACATGAAGATCTTCAGTTCCAAGTGGCTGCTCCCATTTATCGGGATGACTCTCGCCGGTGTCGCCCAACTCTTTGGCCCGCGCAGCCATGCCTTGTCGAAATTCCCATGAGAAGCTGTCGAGCGACGCTTGCGGCACGCCCAGCGCTTTCAGTCCCTGATACGTAAGGGCGACACTCACCCACGTGTCCGCAAGTGGGCTCTCGGGATTAGCCGCGGACGTGACGACGTTGGCGACCTTGTTCATCAAGCTGCGGCCCGCTTCGCGATCGTCGATGCGCAGTGCGATGTATGTCGCCTCGTAGGGGGTCGGGCGGGGACGAAGCACTCCGCTCTGTATGTCGTCCAGTTCCAGCATCGTCGTTAGGCAGTGGCTATGTTTTTCCAGAAGTTCTTCAAACTATCCGTGCCGCCGAAAAGTGTGGTGAAGTTTGTCGAGTCGACCATGACGATGTCGCCGGCGCGGCCGTTGTTTGGCGGCAGCCAGAGTAAACAGTTGAACTCTGTATTGCCCGCCAGAGTGAAGGGATGAGGCCGCTCCGGATCGATCTTTTGTCGGGCCAGTGTGTGAACGGTGGTCGGGTTCTCGTTTGTCAGCGCGTAATGGGGCAAGTGTGGATGAAAGTTTAGCGTCGGGACGTTGTTAAGAAGTCCGAGCTTGTCGAGATCTTTGAAGGCGGTTAAGGGAGCGATGTCTTTGGTGCCGGGGATGAGCGCTGGTCGTAGTCCCCACTGGTTTATGACCGGAATTTGAAGCGCTTTCATCAGCGAACGTGTGTAGTAAGTGAAGCGCTGTTGTCGTGGAACAAGTGGATCGCGGTGATGCCGGTATTCCATCTGGCGCTGCTCCGGATCGTCAGTGAAACCCACGTCGTGATGGGGAGCGACCAGGAGGCAGGTGCCTTCACGTTTCAACCATTCGTTGATTGCTTCGATCTCCTGAGAAGTAGCCTCCATTTCAGATTCGAGGTGGTCCAGGCCAAACACTAACAAGGTGTCGGTGTCAGCCAGGATCCGCTCGTCGATCGGCTGGAAATATCCGGCCTGATCGACTCGCTGGAAGACTGCGACCGGGTGACCGGTAGCTTCACCCGCGATCTGTTGAAAGCTGAGCGTCGACCGGTGAAACAGCTCCAACGTACCGGCAATACCCTGAAGAAACTGTGCTGAACTCCATTCCACCGTTTCGTAGTTGGGCCACGCGACTCGGCGCACCTCGGTCATGGTCGAAAAGCGATTGTCCATTGCGGTCAGATCGCGTTGAGACTCCCACGGATAACTCCAGGTCCAGTAAATACTGAGACGTCGTTTGCGCGGTGTGTACTTTCGCGGAATGTGATCCTGATTGTAGGTACGTGCTGCTTTACTCACTTAGCGCCTCCCTTTGACCAGGCCCAGGCCGTAATGCGCCAACCTTCGTCGAACTTGCGAAGAGCAACAGTCCAGGTGGCGCCGGTTTGTGTCACCTGTTTCCCACGATGTTTGAAAGTCATAGTGGCGGGAAGAACTATGTAGGCACTGTCTCCTTTCGTATCGAGATGGCGAGGCGTGCCCAACGTGACAACATAGTCCGACGCACCTTCTCTTTCGCCTTCGGCCAGGACGTCTTTGTACCAGTCTTCGCACGCGCTCGGTCCTTGCCAGGAATGCGGGGCCATTCCGTCAAGGATCGATGTGGGGTTCGCGCAGGCCTGTGTCATGGCTTTCATGTCGCCTTTATTGAAACTGTCGATGTATTGACGCACTGCTGTCATCGGATCGGTCATTTGCGAAACTCCCGTGGCGGCCGATAGCAAGGTCAAAACGATTACAAGAAACGTCTTTGTCATGTCGGTTTGTTACTGCATCTGATCGAGTACGTGCGACAGGCCTGCTTTTACGTTTAGCGCCTTCTTGATTTCGTCGGCTGACACGAATGGGTATTCGCCGTATTCCAGAAAGCTCGGGCACTGATGTTCGCGAACGAACTTGACGAAGGCTTCGGGGTTGGTCTTCCAATCAGCAGGAAATCCTTGCAGATTTTCGAACACCGTGTTGACGCCCAGACTGATGAACAGAGCGACGGCGTCTTCAGTGTACTTGTCGAAGTCGGTGTCGAAGATGCCTTGATACATGAAGTACGTTTCACCGTTAATCGGAAAAAGGACCCAACGCAGATAGTGCAGCTTGAGCGGCGCCAGGCAGTTCGGCATGGCAGCGACAGCTTTTTCGATGTTTTGTGCGTACTCATGAAAGACAGGCTCGCGGCCGGGAATGATCTTGGCGATGATCGTAAATCCGTGACATGCGGGAGTCTTGGGATAAATCGGGCCATATTTGCCCTGCTCATACGTGGCGGGGTCATGGGTCAGCGCCATTGCCTGTGGCTTGATTTCCATTTTAGTTCTCCATTCTCGTAATCGTATTCGGTGAGAATTGTAGGGAGCGGGGAACGTTTTGGTACTGTCACTATTGACAGGGTTAGAGCTCGGTGGTTATGGCGCTCAGGAGGTCTGCCAACTCGACGTGTCGTTCGGTGTTTACTTCGATCAGTCGACCGACACGCAAGGGACCGAGTGAGGCGTGTTGTTCAAATGACTGTAGGAGATCGGTGGAGGGTTTAAGGTGGTCCAAGTGACCGCTATGACGTTTTCGCGACTTGAACCGCTCGGCGGCGATGAGCGGATCACAAACGCAATAAACCTCGATTAATTCGCCGTGCAACTCTGACAGCCAGTCTGTCGGTGTGCCGGTCGACAAGTTCGACGCCGGATGACGCCACCACGACACAATGACTGAACTCTCCGCTTGCAACGCCTGCTCTCGCAGAATCTCATCGGCATCACGGCTGAGCGCCCTCCGCCACTCTTTATCTCCAACGCCTTCCTTATTGAATAACTCCTCGAGCACGTCATCCTTATCAAACATCTCCAATCCCAGCGCCTCAGCCACCGCCCGTCCCACAGTCGACTTCCCACTTGCCGGAATTCCGCTTATGACAATGTGCCGTGCGTTAGACTTCCCAGTCATCAAGCTTCAACCCGGCAACACGACCGAACTCCCGCGAATTGTGAGTTACGAGTATCAATCCGTGCTGAAGCGCAATGGCAGCGATTGCAGGTCATAAGGTCCGATGACGCTTCCGGACGCTTCAAGTTCAGCGCGAACCTCAGCACATCGTTGAGCGCATTTATCATCGAAGGGGAGTTAAGTGAACGGACCAAAAAACAGATCTAACTTCGAATGTTCACGCGATGGATTCGAACTTCGCTGAGCTCCGTGACGAAGTTCATACACGGTAATCGAACAAAGCACAATATCCGTTGCGTTAACTGATCTCCAACGCGCGGTTAGGCGCTCGTTGCGTTGTCGCAGCAGGGTGATGCATGCATTGGTATCGGGGAGAAAGATCATTCCAGAGGCAGCCGATCCTCAAACTCGCCCTGCGGCGCACGTTCCAATTCGGGCATCGAACCGGCAACTCGCTCAAAAAAGTGGAGGGGCCATCCGTTCGGGTCGACGCCCTCCGCGGGCGTCAGTGGCCTCACTTGAACAACCACTGCCACGTCGGCGTCAGCGGCTCCGACCTTAACGCTGAGGTTTAAGATGCCATCCTTTGTCGTGTGTCCGCGAGTTTCGATGGTTTCATTTAACATACGGTCAGTTTATTCGAACCAAAGTTCTGTTGACAATCGTGGGATCAGCCGGTGGTGGGAACCGGCCAAAACCGAACGGGATCAGAGCACGAGCGTGTTTCTATTGAACAATTCGCGCTCAAGCACTGGCACCTGAGCATCCACCATGCCATATAGGTTCAACTCAGCGCAGTGACTGAAAGCAAGTTGTTTCGCCCTGTTCGCAACCGCTTTGGGATGGATGGAGTCTTCAAGTGTTGCCATGAGAACGAACAAGGCAGCTGAAGCTTCATCACCGGCACGACAGATAATCTCTGTCAGTGTCCGAATCCTTTCCTCCGCTGAATGAGCCGCATTGCTCTCCGCTATATGCGTTTCCGCTACTCTCGAGAAGTCGAATGTATCGATCACGCTTTCGCCCGCATGTGCGCGGCGCACGAGTTTAGCTAGCCACGGATCGTTTACTTCCATCGCGTACCGGATAATCGCTCGGGTCTGAGCATCAATCGATGTGTCGTTCAGCACCGCCTCCGCTCTTTGTTTGAGAGCATCGATGATTGTATTGGTCCTGGTTGGTCGCTGTCCGTGAGGTGTTTCTTGGCGCTTTATTGCGCTAGTATGATTGGCCACGATCTTCACCTTTCGTTAGAAGGTTGAGGTCCAGGGCTGGCTTTGTGGTGACTCACAAGTCGGCCCGCTTCGTTTTTAGGATGGGTGCGAGGACTATATCACAGAGATTTTCGATGGGACATTTAAGAAAGAATTAAACACGCGTAATAGGCTGACATTGTAGACGCCAAGTTTATTTCGATGTTAGAGCCGGAGTTCAGAGTCACCGTTTGTACGAAAGCACTAAAACGGCTGAACCCTCGTAGGTCGTCGAAGCCATGCCACGGCAGCAGCTTGTTCGTGTGAGGAATGGTGACGCGTACGAACCCCGCATCATTGAAGTGGGGGCTCGTGCCGCCCGTGACGTTCTTTTCGCTGTACAGCCACTTATGATTCAGAGGAAAGACGCGGCGCTGCGATGAATTCGCAACCGGCGCTGCAACAGTCAACTTCGAGAATTTCGACACCAGCGTCGCGCCGGCAATGCCAGCGCCCGCGGTCGTCAGGAATTTTCTGCGGGCAATTCCCTTTCCTCGATCTCTCGTCATCCAGTCTCCTATTTATGGTTCAAGAACTTCGCTAACTTGCAGCCCTTGAGTTTCTTCAGACCAGCGACCACGGTCTCGGCGTTGAGGCGTGCACCGGCGGGACTCGTATGCGTGTGGTCGTTGAAGAAGAAGTCTTTGGTGACTTTCTCCTCGCCGATCTTGTCATACTGCTGCGCGATCATCTCATTCAGATCGACGAAGAACGCGCCCTGAGACTTTGCGACTTCAGCCGCCCAGCCGCCGTAGGTGCTGGCGTTGCGCACGACTTTCCCCTCGGCCCAGTTGTTCCTCGGAATCGGAGAAAGCACGATCGCTGTTGCGCCTTTGGCCTTCGTGTCGACGATGAACTTCCGCATGTACCAGCCGAACGTGTGGACCACTTCGTGTTTCTTCGTCAGCAGGTTGTCGATCTCCTCAGTCTCTTCGCCGGTGCCTTTCAACGTCCCACGCGCGCGCGAATCGTCGTTGACGGCGCTGGCGTCGTTATGGCCAAACTGCATCAGCACGAAGTCGCCGGGTTTCAACTCAGCCAGGACTTGGTCCCACAGTCCTTCAGTTTGAAAGGTGCGACTGCTGCGGCCGCCGCGGGCGCGGTTCTCGACTCTGATCCGGTTTTGATCGAACAGTGACGCAATCGGATCACCCCAGCCTTGTTGACCTTCGGTCGGAGTCTTGACGGTAGAGTCGCCAATGATGAATAGCGTCGGTTTGTTGGGTTGCGCATGCACGACGGTAGCAAGTCCTAACAGGACAATGAGCATAAGTATAGTTTTCATGTTTAGCCACAAAAAGGCACAAAAGACACAATCAAGCAGCCTTTAGGTTAGTTACCGGTTGGGTCGTGGTGATGGTTTGGGTTTTGGTTTCTTGTCCGCCTCAGGCACGTCGTCAATGTCGGGCGTGGCGCTGCGGTTGCGTTGATACTGCATCGCCGCGCCTGAAGTCGTGCGTTTTGATCCCGCGGTAATCACAGCCAGCTCAGCCAGCGACATTGTCTTGTCTTCGCCGAAACCGGTGAGCGAGATGAGCTTGAGATAGCGTGCGGTGACGGTGCTGGTGAAGCCGATCTGCTGCGGCGCGAACGTCGATAGCAATTCACCACGTGCCACTTCACGCCAGTCGTTGCCGTCGTCACTGGCTTGCAGAACGTAAGTGCGAATGTCGCCCTCGTGCTCGCGATGGTTCTGCCGCGACATGATCACGATTCCCGCCATTGCGACCGGTTCTCTGAAACTGATTTTCAGATCCATCTGCTCGCGAATCGGATCCCGCTGACTGCCGACGAGAATGTACGTGTTCGGATCGCCGTCGATCGCAGACCCGGCCGGGCCGCCGTTTACTTCAGCGGAAGCGCCGAGCTTCTGCATGATGCGCGTGTCGAAGAACAGACTGCGCATCTGTTCGGGCGTCACACTGATGTTCGGCTGAAAACAATCGCTCCGCGCGTATTTCAGCAGAGCGTAACGAAGTTGCCGCAGCACGGCATTGCCGCTCGTCGGACTCGTCACGTCAATGGCAGAAACCAGTAACCGTCCATTACCAACAGCCGCTTCGAAAATGACGCCGAGTTTGTAATTACGGTTCCAATCGTCGATGGCCCAAACGACGGGCTCGAGCTCTGCCGGCAGACGATCGAGGTTCACCGCGCGCACATTTTGAATTATCGACGACCATTGCCAGTCGAAGTAACTGTTCGTGGGAAACCCGTTAAGCATGTTGGCCTTTGATTCGCCTGGCTTCCTGTCGATCCAGAGCCCAAGCATGCGGCCCCACGCCGGACTCATCAAGCGGTTCCAGAAAATCGGCGTCGCGTCGAGCGGCGGGCTGGTCCAATCGAGGTCTGCGTTGCGAGGAACGAACAAGACGCGGCCTCCCGCCGCCAACTTCTTCTCGGCCTCATCCCACGAGGTCGTAACCAGAACCGTCGGGTCGCGCGATGGTGGACACAAGTCCGCTTCAACTCCCGGAGTCGCGTCGCGCCTGGCGGATTCCTCAGGATCAGAAGCAGGATATATCCAGAAGTTCCATTCGTTTTCGAAATAGTCGACGCCACGAACCTTTCCCTCGCGGATGTTCTTGGTGACCGGATTGAAGCTTGACTCCGGCCCGATCGTAACCTCCAACTTCAATTCTGCCGGAGGTAACAGCTTGGCAAGGTCGACGGTTATTTTGCCAAGCGGAATGTTCTTTCCGATCGGGATCGTACGCGGCTGCCACTCTCCCTTGAACGACGTTCCGATCTTCCAAACACCCATGCATCGCTCGATCGGCTCAGGTCCGAAGTGAGCGACTTCAACGTCAACGTCGAACGGATCGGCGATAGTAAAGACGCGTTGACGCAGACGCGCTAAAGGAACAGTCACGTTCGAGAACTTGTTGAAGTCGTCAGCCGTGACATAGCTCTTCGTCTCCCAAAAAGGATCGAGCAAACCAACGAGTGCGGTGCCCTGTCCGAGATAGTCGTGCAAGTCAAGCAGTTGATAACCACTGAGCCCGGGCGTGCGCAGGTTAGCTTCAATGTCTTCTTTATAAGCGGCGAGTTGAAAACGTCCGGAGTTGTACGCAAACTCCTTGTTCTTCTCGAGCAGCCCGTGATCTTTCATCGACTGGCGGAAGATCTCGAAATTGAACGGCTGTAAATAGCCTTTCGCAAATTTGTTTATGACGTCGTAATCGGGATACGCGGCCCACTGGCCCACTTCATGCGCGATCACGGGCAGGTTGATGTCCTCGAGCGAAGGAGCGTAATCGGCGCCAAACCAACCAGGCTCACGGCGCAACATCTTTGGACCGATCCGTTGAATCGCGAGATAGTCCGTGCCCTCGGTGAGCTTATCCACTTCTCTTTCAGTGTGGCCGGTGCCGGTGGTGTAAAGCCGGCGCGGATCGACCTTACGGTACGTCTCGACCCACTTCGACAATGCTTCCTGCCAGTGGCCCTTCGGTTCATTGCTCGCGGAAAGCAGCATGAACGAAGGATGGTTCCCGTAAGCCTTGATCATTCGATCGGTCTCGTCATAGAGCATGCGCTCCATCGGCGTATTCGGACTGATCTCATTCCACATGCCGGGCTCCGGTTGCAGGTAGAAGCCGATCTGGTCCGCAGCTTCGAAAGCAGCTTCAGGCGGCGTCCAGGAATGGAACCGCATATGATTCAGACCCCATTTCTTGCACGTCTCGAATAGCTTCTTCCAGTAACCAAACTCGGTCATGGGATAACCCGTCAGCGGAAAATCACCGCCGTGGTGAGTGCCGCGAAAATAAATGGGACGGCCGTTGAGCACGAACTCTTTTCCGACTGCGCGCAATTCGCGCAATCCGATCCGCATATCGTAAAACTCTTCAACGCCAACGCCTCTTAACCACAACCTGAGCGGATGTAACTTCGGATGAAACTCGTCCCACAATTCCTGGTCGGCACGGAGCGGCACTTCGACGATCGCGTTTCCGCCTTTTTCATCCCACGTCACGGGGACGACGCCGATGTCGGGCCAGATCGCCGTCAGCGTTCCCGATCCACTCAGTCCCGTCTGATTGCCAATGCGCACGGCGATTAGCATCGACTGCTGTTTGAAGTTGGGATACACCTGCGCACTGTCGATCCACACTCGCCCAGTGTCGTTGAGCTCGATCCGGCCGACGATCCCGTTCCAACTTGCGCCGAGTGAATCTGAAACGCTGTGAGCATCAGGCCGGTACGGCAGGATCATCCGGTTATCGACACGAATCGTCAGTTGATGACGGCCGGCAGTAAGCGTACCGAGATCGTAGATGTGCGGCGCAACGAGACTGCGATCGGATCCGATCTTCTTTCCATCTATCCAAACAGTCGTTTCCCAGTGCGGACGCTCGAGTGTCAGCTCGAAACGACGGTTCGCCTGAAACTGATAGATCTCTATGTCGCGTTGATACCAGGCCGCGCCGAGGTAGTGGCGCGGCGGCTGCGATAGAAACGGAACTTTTACTTTGCCGGGTTCGGCGTAGCCTTTGTAGTCGTCGCGCAGGTACCAGTAGCGATCGTAGAGCGTGAGCACCCACGGCGTGTCGGGCGCGATGGGAGGAAGAAAGGGATATTGCGCTTGAAGAATGCCGGGCAGCTTGATGGGCATTGGCAAGCGCTGATTGAACCAGAGTTGTTTCTCGCCCGCGTCCGTCGGGTCCAATGCAAAACGCCATTGGCCGTAGAGTGGGACCGGCCGCGCCGAGCACACCGGCGCAGCACCGAGCAACAGCACCACAACTGCCAGTACTTTTATTTGCGACGCGCGTCCCACCATGCCTTCAACTCCGCATCGAGCGCTTTGAGATCCGGCTTCTGTTTCGCGATAGCAAGAGACTCTTGCCACTCCTTATTGAGATCACCCAGTTCCACCCTGGAACCGATCCGGATGAATAACGGCAACTGGTATGGTTCGGCAGTAACGGTAACCGTTCGTCCGCCACGATAAGTCTGGTTCGGCCGCCACGCGTCGCGCCAACGCGAACCCGCCGGCAAGTAAACTTCCTGAGTGCGTTTGCCCTTCTCCCAAACAGGCGACACCACTAAATCGCGTCCGTAAAGATAAGTCCACCAGTTCGACCAGGCCGTTGGCGCCGCGGGATCGACGAGGAATAGAGGGCGAACGATTGGCGTCCCGGTCTTCGTCGCCTCTTGCGCGTAGGCGTAACTATAATCGATCAGTCGCTCATGCAGTCGAGCATAAAGACGCCAGATCGCAATCAACTGCGCGTCGTAACTCGGTTCGCGCGGAAGGTTCCAGAAGCCGACGTTTCGGGTTGGGCCAACTTCCATGATCGGATTCAGAGCGCCGAATGCGAGCCAGCGTCCGCAGACTTCCTGTTCCAGCAGTTGTTGATTGTAGCCGCAGATGTCAGAGCCCCAGTTCGGATAGCCCATCACGGCCGAACGCTGAATAGCGATGATCGACGCGCGCAATCCCTCCTGCGTGCCGCCGACGTCTCCGCCCCAGAAGACGGAATAAGGTGAACTTCCCGTGTAAGCCGCGCGTGGCATCAGAAAGAAATCGTCGCCTCGATATTTCTTCACGACATCATAAACGGCTTTCACGTACATGGCGGGATAAGCGTTCCGATTTTCTCGAATCGTCCGGCCGTCGAAGACTTTGTAAGGACCAGTCTCGGGAATGTCTTCTTCCGCGCGATCGAGCTTGAAGCCGGCGATGCCGAGTTTGAGTAGCTTTGCGATGCCGTCCTGCCAGTAAGTTTTAGCGGCGGGGTTGGTCAGATCGACCATCGGATAATTGTTGCCGGTGACCGGACGTATTTGACCCGGCAGTGCGTAACCCTTCGCCAGCGCGACCTTCATCATCTCGCCCTGAAAGAAGGGCGCAATCCACAGCACTGTCTTCGTCTTGTCTGCGTCGAGCCAGCGAACCATCTCGACGAAGTTTGGCAGGCGGTTCTCGTCGATGTCGAAGTCGTCGTAGCCCCACGGTTTTCCTGGTCCCCACGGACGATCGATCCAGTAAACGCCGTTCGGAATTCCAAACGCCTTCATCATCAACACGTCTTCCATGATTTCGGAATTGAAAGGCGCGGTGACAGGCGAGCCGTCGTAGTAAGTCGTTCGCTGCGTATGTTCGTCGCGCCAGCGCCACGGCCTGTACATCCACTTCGGAGGCAGAAACGGTGGACCAGCGTCGAGTGCATGCGCGCGCACCAGGTCGGCTGGACCGCGGGCCGTGTAAACCTTCATGGCAAACGACGGACCTTCAAACTCGATCTTCACACGCTGCGCATCGGTGGCTGCAAAGTCGTAGACGCCAGGCCAGTTTCCGCGGACGAGGATGGCATAGCCTTTAGACGAAAGATAATAGGGCGCGTAGACCGAGGTCGTCGGTTTGATGATCATGTCGACTTTTTGCCCGCGCAAGTCCATCGCGGCTTTCAGTCCCGGCTCCCACGACGCTCGTTGTGGGCCATCGACTACGCGTTCCATCAAACCGGTGTAGTACTCGTCTTTTGCGGCTGCAACCGCGAAGCCCCACTTGAGAATGTCGGAGTCAGGTTGCGCTTTCAGACTGACCTCAAAATCCTTGCCGCTGCGTTGCACGATTAGTGTGACGATGTGTCCGTCCGGCATCTCGTAAGTGTTGGTCCAGCGTCCGACGAAGCTGAGTAACTCCGGCAGAAACTGCTTTGGAAGCAACGTCCGGCCGCTCGCGGTTTCATAAAACCAACCATCAAACCGCGGCGGTCGTTGCGCGTAGGAAACGTGCGAAGTTGTTAGTAAGAATAGTACAGAAATTATGAATCGCGTTTTCATAAGATCATTGACTTCCCGGGGTGGATGGTTTAGAAAGTTATCCACCCATTTGTGAGCCCCACGCTAGCGACGACAACGCCCTGATCGAGGAGTTGCAGATGAGATCTTCACGTATCGCTCTTGGCTTGCTGCTATTGGCGACTGTTTCGTTGTTCTTCAACCGCGTGGGCGATACCTCGTCACTACCGTCTTCGACCATCGATTATCACGGCGTCGAACCCGCCGTCTGGCCTTCGAGCAGCGGCCCCGGAATCAAAGAGGACGTGCCAAACAAGTACCTCGCCCGTTACGAAGCATGGAAAGCTGAGTTCCTGGCGACGGAAGCCGGACGTGAACAGTGGGATCAATTTAGATCAAATCCGAATTTCACGCTGACGATCTCCGTCTCACGCGAAAACGCCGAAGGCGCGACCACCGGCAACTACCGCTGGAACGATCAGGGAACTCTCGTCGCCGCGACCATCATACTCGGCATGCGGCTCGACGAAGGTTACCCGAATCCGATTTACTTTCCGGTAATGAATTCGCTCGTGCCGACTGAATCGTCATCACGGATTGACGGCAATACTCTGGCGGCGACGAAGATCGCGCACGAGTTTGGACACGTGAAACGAACCAGCGAAGTCGACTCAGCGGTCTATCAGCTTCAGACGCAGCTAATGCCTCAGTACAACAAGATCTTTCTGAGCAATGGCCGCGATGCCAAGGATCCGCGGCTCGTCGAGATCGAGCGAAAGATCGGCGGCACGCCGGTGCAGATCTGGGAAGACCGCGAGTATTGGGGCGAAGCTAACGCGATGGTCTATCTGCGCGATCGGTTTACGGATGACCGAATGCGCTGCCCGCTTTTCAGCAAGATCCGGCACAGTGTGGACCTGTACGCAAAGGATTACGAACCACGCTTTCGCGAAGTCCTCGGCGCCACGCCCACGCGGAGAATCTGTGGCTGGTAATAGACTGAGTCGGTCCGGCTGAGGTCAGTACCACCACGCGGTAGCGGGTGGGTGACTTCGACGATTGCATGTCGTCATGCTGATCAGCGACCCACCCGCTACCGCGTGGTGGTACTGACCTCAGCCGAACCGCTACCGTACTCGCTTGAGCCTACAGAAAACGCGCGGGTTTAGATTTTTTCCAACAAAGAACTATTCAAGCCTTCCGAACGAACGGTCCAGGCCTCGGGGAAGCCAGGTGCATTCTTTCGCGGTGCGTCCTGCCAACCACCAGCCATCATCGCAACTGCGTAGAGCAATCCGCCGTTTCCCGGTAAGTAGCACGGCAGGTCTGCGCGTTGCCAGTTATGCCCGTTCGGCAAGTAACGATTCTTCTCTGTTTGCATCAGCAGTGCGTCAACCGCAACACCCGGTTCGCCGAGCCGCGCGGCGGTCATCGCAGTCATTGGATAGTCCCAACCCCACGTCTGGTCCCACTTCCACTCTTTCATCGTCTTGAACAGCGTCCGGCGAATCGTTTCGCGATCGACACCGTCTCCAGGCAAGACTCCGTACGCTCCAAGCATCGACGGATGATCGTAATTCCGCGACGAGAAAGTTTGCGGGCAGTTCTCGTGTGCCAGGTAGACACCGTCAGCGACCGGCAACGCCGACAGTCCCCTGATCACCTCTTCCCATTTTGGCTCTGGCGGTAGACCAAGCTGTTCGCGCCAACGTTGCGCCGTCTTCAATCCATACTTCCAGTAAGCCAACTCAAACGTCGGGTTCCACGTCTCGCGCGGCGGATGATTCTCCTGCGCCGGTATCAAGGGCGGCCCAAGCACATAGCGTTTCTTCGCCTCTTCCCAAAACGCGTAAGAGGCCATGAAATTTGCCGACTCAAAGACAAGCGGGCTGTACTGCGCGAGCGTTTTCCTGTCTCGACGCGACTGATAGCAGAGTTCGGCATAGAAAATCGGATGCGGCTGCTGCCAAATCAACAACGGACCGATCGGCGACGGGCTGTCTCGACCGTCGGGTCCGACCATCTTGGGCCAACGCGCACCCGCGTAACCCTGCGACTGCGCGAGCTTCTGAGCCTCGGGCAGGATCCAGTCGTACCAGCCAAGGCTCTTCTCCAGCAGCGGCAAGCGGTTCCACAACGCGAAATGCGCCGCATGCCACCAGTGCATCTCCAGATGAAACTTACCGTACCAACTGTTGACCGTGAGTCCCGTCTCTTGCGGAGGCTTGCTGCCTGAACACTGAACGGCAGTCAGGTACTGCGACAAGACGACGCGGCGTTCCAATTCAAGCGCGCGGGGATCTTTGCTCTGGGCCAGTTCGACGGCTCCGCCTTCCGTCCAAAAGCGACGCCAGTGGTCCAGGTTTGCCGCGAACGTCGCCTTCGCAGTTGGTAACTCCCCGATAATCGGATCTCGCGCGAACGCGACGACAAAATCGAGACGTCCCTTTGTTCCGCTGAGCAGGAATACCTGCGGTCCTGGCACGGCGAAAATACCGTCGCCTTCCCAGCTGATGGCAACAAAATATTTATCGTGATGGAGCGTGCGACGAATATCGATGCGATCGCTTTTGCGAATCGCTATAGTCTGGTGCCTAAACTTCTGTTGCCAATCTGCGGCCTGCATAGACGAAGACGCATAGGGAAACTCGAAGCGAACCGCGAGTGTACTGTCGGAGATCAGGGGTGAACGGATCGAAACCGCGACGACATCCTGGCGCGGATGCACGGCCGTCTGGACCGTTACCGGTTTCCCTTCAGACCTGAAGCTACTGCTGATGGCGCCGCGCCAGAGGTCCAACTCCTGTTTTATCTCGGCGAGCTCGCTCGCTTGTATCTCTTTCCCGCTATTTGCCCTACAGAACCCGATCCGTCCGAGGTGCAGGCGATGTGGGTTCTCACGCAACCATTGATAAAGCTCAGTCTGTCCGTCAGAACTTGTCGCGTAATCGACATTACGTCCATGCGTCTCATACGGAGTTAATCGTAATTTCTTCGAATCGAGATCAGCCGGCTGCGTGTGCCAGCCCCACTGCGACATCGTGCAGAGCGGCATCGCATTCTCGTACTCGGCTAAGAGAGTTTGCAGCCCCGTGACGTCTGCCGTGAATGCAAACTCACCATTGCCTACCGTCAACGGCGACAAAGGATCGACCTGCCGCAAAACGGGATTGTGTCGTGAGACTAAAGCGACGCGATCGATCCCTGACGACTGTGCTCGCGACGACCTGGATAGACCGACAATGCCGCCAGCGGCCGTAAGCGTTTTCAGGAATCTGCGCCGGGATATCATCCTACTAAACAAAAAGTGCGGGGACCGAATGCCGTTAATATAGCAATCGGTCCCCGATGTAAAGTTTCCGTTAGCGCGTGAGTTTTAGAAGATGAACTTGAGCATCACCTGCACTCGTCTCGGGTAGTTGGCCTGGGTGCCGGCCGTGAGCGCGCCGAAATTGCTCGCGGTCGGGTTCATCTGAATCGCGGCGCCGCTCAAGAGCCATGGATGGTTGAAGGCATTCAACAGACCAAACCGTAGCTGGAACTTCGTGCCTTCAGTGATCCGAGTGTTCTTGAACAGCGACCGTAAAAACCCCCAGCAGCGCGTCAGTGGCCCAACGGTGACGTCGAAAGCTCCGGCGGTTTCTTCGTATAACCTTTTGCACAACGACAGAAGATCGAAGAGTGCGGGTTCAACAACGACGGCTCGATCGGAAGCTTCCCTGTTTAGGAAACTTATCTCGCTGCTCTCTCTGAAAATGCTGAGCTGCGCTTCGAGCCCGTCGATTTGATCGAGTGCGCTGGTCGCGACAGCAACGCCGCCTCGATCGCTGCTCTGGAGCGTCACTTCAACCCGACACGTCATTGCCGTACGGCTGACATGGAGCAAGGTGCCTGTTGTCTTCGCGGTAGGAGTCAGAAAGCTTCGTCTACTTAGCGGTTGCATTCTTGATCTGTTTCAACTGCGCGCCATCTGCTGACTCTTTGTAATAGTGGTCCAAGGGGTAACAACCTGAGGGCAATCCGTTACGCGGCGCCGTCGTGCAGTCGCTGAACGTGCGGCAGATCCGTTTCCGCTGTAACTCGCGACCGCTCAGCACGTCCAACGGCAACTCCGGATACGACAACACCATTCGTCCTAACCCAACAACGTCCACCCATCCGTCTCGAATAGCTGCCTGCGCGACGAGCGGCAGAAACTGCTGCAAATACGTATAGCCGGTGCCGACAAAAACCAGATCCGGAAATCGCTGTTTCAGGAGCCGCGTTACTTCCATTTGCCGAGCGACGCCGATCAACGGATCCTCTGGGGGTTGATAACCATCGGACGGCGGATACAGTGCCGGACGCTGAATGTGCGGGTTGTAATAAGGACTGCCGCCGGAGATATTCACCAACCTGATGCCCAAGTCCTTGAGCAACGAGAGAAAGCGTATCGGTTCGGCGAGATCGTATTGCTCAGGATTTTCACGATTGACGCCAAAGCCCCAGCGATAAGGCAGCAGGGATTCGTAAGCCTCAGGAACTCCCGGTCCCGTACCAGCGCGAAACGGTACGAGATCGAAAGCCGAAACACGCACGACGATGTGCAACCCTGGCGCAACGGCGCGAATACCCGCGACGACTTCGCGCAGGAACCTCGTCCGGTTTTCAAAACTGCCACCGTAATCACCCTCGCGAGTGTGTGCGCTCAGGAACTCATGCCCGAGATAGCCGTGGCAATGCTTGACGTCGACAAACTCGAACCCAATCTGCTCAGCTAGGCGCGCCGCGTCCACGTACTCTTTGACGATGCGTCGAATCTCATCGTCAGTGAGAACAGAATAGGTTTCGTCGATGCCGACGCGCTTATCGAGAAACGGATGATGATAGACAATGCGGGGCTCGGATCTTTTCTTTTCGTTCGGACGACTGAAACGACCGGAATGCGTGAGTTGCAGTCCGACCAAAAGATCGTCCACCGTGCCGCACGCTTCGACGTGAGCGGCGACCAGCGTTTCCCTTAACGATGCGAGTTCATCGCTGGTGTCGCTATTCAACAATAGTTGATTCGGGTTCGCTCGGCCTTCGTGACTGACGGCAACGGCTTCACAGCCCCAGATCAACTTGGCTCCGCTCAAACCAAAGTGCTGCCACCGTCTTCGTGTCGCGTCCGTGGGCCGCCCATCGGTCGTCCCGTCCCAACCTTCCATCGGATGAATGCAAAAGCGATTGCCGATACGTTTGCCGTCGAACTCGATCGCGTGCGCAAGCGGGCCGCGCGCATCTACTTCGTCATCGCACGGAATCGACAATCCAAGACTCTCCACGTGGTGCTTGAAGTCGGCGACGCTGCGCATGCCGCCCACGGCTGGATACGTTCTTTCACTCATACTCCATGCAAAATCCGCAGCGCTCGTTGGAGTGCTTCGACGAAAAAGAACTCACCCCACATTACTGACTCATTCACTCCCAGATCCTTGTGAATGTGATAGACGCCGCCGCGCAGGATTCCTTCCCATTCATCCGTTCCTAAATAATGTGTACACAGCGCATCGATCGTCTTCATTGCGCAGTCGAGATACGACTCGCGCAACTCTTCGCCAACTGGAAACCCGGCGAGATTGAACAAACCGACTGCCGCAATCGCCGACGCACTCGTATCGACCTGAGCGCGACTCAGTGGCCCAGACTCCGGCGCATCAAAGTCCCACGGCACCACGCCGTTCTGAGGAACATGGCTCAACCAGTACTCCGCATTGAGCTGCGCGGTCTTGAGGTAGATCGGGTTTCGCGTCAAACCGTAACAGGTGCCGAAGCCATACAACGACCAGGCGAGCCCGCGTGACCAACACGAATCGCCGCGATAACCCTGTTGTGTCGTCTGCCGCAGAAACTCGCCCGTCTCGAGATCGAAGATGCCTTCATGCGACGTGCTGCCGTCACCGCGCACCAGCGTCCGGCGCGTAGTCAAACAATGCCGCTGCGCGAGGTCCAACAACGCCCCGTCATTCGTTTCCAGCGCGGCGTAAAAAATGATCCCGACGTTCATCATGATGTCGATGAAATTGGAATCGGCGCCGTGAAAGGAACGCAGGCAACCAGCGCGTTCGTGAAACCGAAGCGCCAGCGTCCTGCCCGCGTGTATGACAACATCTTTCAGCGATTGATTGGGTGCGCCGGACTGTATGGTCGAATCGTACCAACGCTTGTACGTGCCGTGATAGAAGATGAAACCAAGGTCGTGAACCTCGCGATCGTCTTTGCGCGGTTCGAGTGCTCGCGAATAAGTCTCGGCCAACTCGAGCCACTGCGGATCGCGAGTCTCCTCGTAAAAGATCCACATCATTCCCGGCAAAAAGCCGTCGCACCAGTGCGTCCACGCGGGTTTCTCGTGACGCCAGCGCCCGCCGTCGGTGTACAGCGGGTAGAGGTTCGGATCGCGCTCGGTCAACGCGCGCACCTGGTGCTGCGCAAACGAAAAAGCGTTTTCTACTTTGGCTAAGAGCGATTGGTCCATACTCACAAGCGACGCAGGTGAAACCCACCGTCGACGTTGATCACTTCACCAGTCGAGAACGGAAGCAGGTCCAGCGCTATCGCGGCGACCGCTCGTCCGACGTCTTCGGGTGTGCCCCAACGTTTGATTGGCGTCAGGTCAGCGTCAATCAGGCGATCGTATTTTTCTTTCACGCTCGCGGTCATGTCAGTGGCGATGACGCCGGGACGGATCTCGTAGACTCTGATTCCTTCATCCGCGAGTCGCGCGGCGAAGAGTTTGGTCATCATCGAGAGGCCGGCCTTCGAGATGCAGTAATCACCGCGTTCGGGAGATGCTGCGTACGCGGAGACAGAACTGATGTTGACGATGACGCCTGACGATTGCTGCTCGATCATCCAGCGCGCGACTGCCTGCGTCAGAAAGTACGGTCCTTTCAGGTTCGTGCCCATAATCTCATCAAAGCTCTCGACGGTTGCATCGAGCAGATCGACTCGCCGCGCTGGAGCGACACCCGCGTTGTTGACTAACAAATCGAGCCGGCCGAATTCGGCGCGCGTTTTCCGCAACAGCTCATCTCGCTCCGCGGCATCAGCAATGTCCGCCCGACATGTTTCTACTCGCACATCAGCGCTCACTGATCGAACCGCGGCACACGCTTCCTCAGCAGCCGCTTGATTCGACGCGTAATTGATCATCACGTCGTAGTTGACGCGCGCCAGTTCGATCGCGATCGCGCGGCCGATCCCGCGCGACGCGCCCGTGACAAGCGCGACCTTTCTAGGTTCTTGTTTCACGATCTCTTTTCGGGAGTAAACACATCGCCGGTCATGAACAGCTTGAGGTTTTGAAACGTTCCGCCGACCGCGCCGATCGAGCACATGCTTCCGATCGCGAGTAGATAAAAGTGCCAATTCTTCAACACGCCGCCGATCGATACCGACGCGGCCCCCGCAGCCTGCACTCCTACGTCCGCACCCGGACTCTCCTTGATGAAGAAAACCATCGGCAAAGCGATCAGCACGATGAGAATTCCCATTGTGCGCAAGGCGCCGGGCCAACCAAACTGTTGCGTCAACCACCTCGCGCTTCGTTGAACCAACGCGAGATCAGCACTGGTTGGGCAGGGGCCGCCGCAAACGTAGCCGAGCGCGTTGAATAAGTAGAAGAAATAAAAGAGCGAGGTCCGAAGCGATCGATAATCCAACGGGCAACAAAACCGAACAAAGGTCCGATCAGGAGCTTGCTATAGAAGTTGCCGGACGTGACCTGCGCCCGGGTCCAGTGAAAGTCGCTGACCATGAAGTCGTAGAAGAACGGGAGGCCATAGAGCGGAAGACCAACGATGGAGAACAGGGCCAGAAACGACGTAGCCGCGACTTGCGTCTTGCCGCCGCCGCTCGCAGTTCGATCTAACGACGCTATTGATAGAGCCTTCGGTCTAACCAATTGACCTCACGTACTCGGAGAGCTCTGATGCTTTAACAGTAATTCGTGGAATCGCGGCCATTCTCACGTCAGCCGGATTAGCTGTCAAGACTTATTTATTACCAATGTGGAACGCGGCAAGAGAGAGGTAAGACCAGTAGTTCAAGTCCGAAGCAGTGGTCTATACTGCGGGCGCGATGTCCAACATAAACAGAACCATGAAGCGTAAAGCATTTTACTTTTTCGCAATCGTTGTTCTTGCAATAGCGGCGACGAGCGCTCAGGCTCAGACTCAGCCGGCAAAGATCGACCGGCGCATGATCGTGCCCACTGGCGTTACACCGCAACTCTACGCAGACGATCTATCGTTGAAAATCACGCTAATGAATTTGCCGGGCGCGAAGAATCCCGCCAGCTACTGGCAGCTCGAGTACAAGGTTTATTTCGTCGCGGAAGCGGAGTTTGAAAAAACCATTCGTCAGCTTCAGAAGGAAGGCAAAGACCGTGAACTGAGGCCTGACTACTTTCCCAATAAAACTCTACTGGCTGACGGAAAACTGAATCAACACGACTTGAGTACGCTGCCGTTAAGAACCGTGCTACGCAACGGCATTGAATTCAAACGTAAGATACCGAGAGAACAACAAACCTCATTGTCCAAGATTCTCAGTTTCTATTCCGTCAAGATTTACGATGGCGATCTGAAGAAGGACATCTACCAATCAGAGCTGTTCATCGTTCCGCCGTTCGATACCGATTCCGATGACAAAACCAACCTGCAGCCTCGTTCACATGTTTACCTGAATTTTTATGTTTCTCCCGAAGGGGCTTTGTACCGGTCTAGCCGAAAGAGTGCCAGCGAGACAACTGAGTGGCGACCAAACTAACTATCGTTATCTTGAGTCTTCTGCTCGCACCAATAGGGCAAACCCCGGAAAGGCAGCAGCAGATCCTAAGAATCCTTTCGATCCTGCGCGCCACCAGTGATGGAGCCAGGGATTGGGAAGACGTCGCAGCGGCAAGCAAAACGCAGGCTCAGATCGCGGATCTAATGTGGGACTACGATGCTGACGCAGCTCGCTCCTGCTTAATAAAAGCATGGGAGACGGCCACTCGCATTGATGACCAAAAGCCCGAGACCAGATCGCCTTATCGAAATACGCCGGCACGCACTTTGGCTGGCCGCGATGTGATGCTCGTAGCCAGAAGACGAGCCCCGGACCTGGCGAAGAAATGGCTCGATCAGATCGCCAGCGAAGTTGAATCTGATCGGGCCAACGACAAGCGTGGTGTCTTTGACGATCGAACTGCACGCAGCGCGGTGCTGCTTCAGATGTCGCTACAGGTCCTGGGCGACGATCCGCAGGCGGCCGCTGGGCTGGCAATAGAAAGTCTTGGTGACGGTATCTCTTTCGGGCTCCAGGAAGTGCTGCTTCGAATTCAAGAGAAGAATTTTGAACTTGCGCAGAAAGTTTTTCGAGCTGCCCTTGCCAGACTGCGAACGGTGGGAATGTCGGATCCAAACGAGTTGCTGATTCTGAATGCCTATCTCTATACGCCGGGGCGCACCACGGCAGCCAACACCGGCGATGATCCAGCAAGAATTCAGTTGGCGGTCGGACGGAACGCACCGAGAGTCGTCCCAGCCGCACAACTGAACCCGGCCCTCGCAACGGAGTTTCTAAACCTCGCCGCCGATTTGCTGGTCGCGGCCCAACTTCCCTCGACCACCTCGAACCCACCGGTAACGGCGCGCGCACAAATCACAACCATAACGTCGTTGATGGACAGAGTTGCGCAAGTCTCTCCCGAAAAGGGAGCGATGCTCGCTCAGCGCCTGCAAATGCTCACGGGTGAAGCAAAGTTTAGTTCACAACCCGCTAAACCTCCGGAAGGACACATCGAAACAAAACCGGGAGAAAGCGCACCCGAATACAACGAGCGCCGAGTTGATTACCTGGAAAAGCTTGCGGAAAAAGAGACGACAACCCTGAGTCGTGATGTTGCCTATGCAAAGGCTGCCCTGGCCACCACAGCGAACGCATATCAACGCGGCTGGGACATAGCAACAAAGATCGATGATGATCGACTGCGCGCTAATGTGCGGAATTGTCTCGTCTATCGCGGCGCCCTTTATTTCTTAACTCACAACGACACGGAAAAAGCGTACCAACTGATCGCGAAGAACACCGATGCTATCCAGCGCGCTGCGAGCCTCGTAGTCGGCGCACAGAGGCTCTTGGCAGCGAAGGACACAGTTCGCGCGAGCGAGTGGTTGAATGAAGCGCGAGTATCGATCAGAAAAACTGAGCCTGAAGAAGGCGCCGCGCGGGTCGCCTTCGGCGTCGTCTCCGTTTACGGCAAATTCGACAGCATCATGGCATTCGATGCTCTTTCCGAAGCGGTCCGAATACTGAACAAAACGAAACTCACCTCGATAGATCAAGATAGAGTTCCCTTGTTAACGAGGTTTTCAGGATTTGACGTAGCGGATTTTACCTACGGGACTGAAGGATTCAGTTTGAAGTCCGCGATTAACGTATTCGGTCCGAAAGAATTCGAGGACGTACTTACCAGCATTAATAAGATTTCCGCGCCGGATCTTCGCGGCGTCGCAGTCCTGGAACTCTGCCGAAAATATCTGACCTCCTCTCATACTTCCCGTTAACTGCACTGCAAGATATACTGCTACCCGCCACTCAATACGAGCCCCTAAACACAAAACTATCTGCGGAGATCACCGTCATTTCCAAAATACCTGCTAGCCGGATACTTGTGGTCGATGACGAGCCGAGCGTCACCGATGCGCTCGAGTTGATACTGACCGAGCTCGGACATCACGTAGATGCCGCGAAAACGGGCCGCGAGGCGACGGAGTTACTCAAAGCCTCGCCGTCGCCGTATGACCTCGTCTTCACTGACTTGCGGCTGCCTGACGCCAGCGGCATCGACTTACTGACCCGCATCAAGAGCGAGACGCCGGAAACGGAAGTCATCGTGATGACGGCGCACGGCTCGCTCGAAATCACTATCGACGCCATCAAGCGCGGCGCCTTCTACTACATCGAAAAACCTTTCACGAGCTATCAGGTCACGACGCTGATCGAACGCGCCCTGCAATTCGAGGCGATGAAGCGCGAGAACCGGAGCCTAAAAAACGCGCTGATAAGCGACAGCGAAGACTTCGGCATCATCGGCCGCGACGCAAAGATGCGGCAGATTCACTCCGTCATCCGCACTGCAGCGCCGTCTGACGCTTCAGTCCTTATAGAAGGCGAGTCCGGAACAGGCAAAGAGTTGATCGCGTCGGCGTTTCACTTCCAGAGCCCGCGCGCTGACCGCCCGCTGATGCGCATCAACTGCGCGGCCATTCCTCACGAGCTGATGGAATCCGAGTTGTTCGGCTACAAGAAAGGCGCATTCACCGGCGCCGATCGCGACAAGCGCGGGTTGATCGAAGCAACCGCCGGCGGCACGCTGCTCCTCGACGAGATCGCCGAGATGCCGCTTCACTTGCAAACGAAGTTGCTCCGCGTGCTACAGGAGCGAAGACTGCGTCGAGTCGGCGACGAACACGAGATCACGGTCGACTTCCGCTTAGTCTCGTCGACGAACCGCGATACCGCGCAGATGATTCAGGACGGCACCTTCCGCAAGGATCTCTACTTTCGCATCAGCACGATCAAGGTCAAGTCGCCTCCGCTGCGCGAGCGACTCGAAGACGTTCCACTACTGGCGAATCGCTTCCTCGAGCACTACGCCGAAAAATACAAGAAGCGAATACGCGAGATCTCGACGCCTGCGTTTGCTCTGTTGATGCGTTACGACTGGCCGGGAAATGTCCGCGAGCTCGAAAGCGTGATCGAGCATGCCGTGCTCTTCGCCACCGAAGACAAACTGACGCCCGACTCGTTACCGGAACAACTTCACACGACGCAAACGGGCGAGTTTCGCTGCGTGATACCGCCGTTCTTCACCATGGACGAGATCGAACGCGAAGCAATCGCGCAAACACTCGAACGAACGGGCGGCAACGTCAAAAGGACTGCTGAGATCCTCAATTACCACCGCCCAAGGCTTTATCGAAAGATGAAAATTTTCGGCCTGCGCGGCGGCGTCGAAACCGAGTAATCCGTGTTCCACCGTGGAACATCCTCACCTCACCTACCTCCAACGTAGAACACGGATTATCAAAATTCCTGTGGATCACGCTCACCGTCCTCCGGGCACACCGCTTGCTAAAAGCTGACCGACACTACGGATGAACCTCCGATGAAGCCTCGCCACCGAATTCAAGTGGTCCGCGCGGCGCGAAGTTAAAATTCAAACTCAAACGCAGATTCTCCTGATCTCTCGAACACCGTGTTCGCTTCGAGCAAGGTCAACTTCCATACGAGGTTAAAAGATAGATGAACATCAGAAACACTTCGCGGCCATGGCTGTCGCTGTTCGCGACCTGCTGCGCCGCAGTGGTTATGCTGGCTGCGGCTTCGGGCGCGCACGCTCAAACAGCGCCCCCAACGGCGGCGTGCGAGCGAACGGTCAAGGCTGATGTGGTCGCACTCGACCAGGCCCTTATTTTCAACCGTCTCGGCGCTATCAATCCCGCCGGCATGATCTACGCACTCAAACGCGACGTTGTCGCCATCGACCCAGCGAAGGGTCTGGTTCCCGGCAACGTCCAATTACGACCCGGCAAGCGCCCACGCCCCATCGCCTTGCGCATGAACGTCGGCGATTGCCTCCAAATCAACTTTACTAACCTGCTGGCCCCGGATGTTGTGAACATCAATACATCGCCAGTTCCCAACGATCCGAATGCGCCGGAAGTGCCGGATCCTGCGGAAACCGCCGACTTCAAGTCATTTGCAGCTAACAACGCGCCGGCTACACGCACGGCGTCAGCGCACGTCATGGGCCTGCAACTCGTCGGCACGATGGGCTCTGACGGCTCGAACGTCGGACAGAACCAGAGCAGTCTGGTGGCCCCGGGCGCAACGACCACCTACACGTTCATGGGCCAACGCGAGGGCAATCACCTGATGTATTCAACCGCCGCTACGACTGGCGGTGAAGGCGACGGTGGCTCGCTCGCAATGGGTCTCTTCGGCTCAGTCAACGTCGAACAGAAAACTGCTGAGTGGTATCGCTCGCAGGTCACTGCCGAAGACATGGACCTGGCGACCGTGAAGAACGCCGACGGCACTCTCAAGAAAACGGCTAGTGGACAGCCGATCCTGAATTACGACGCCGTCTATCCCGCGGGACACCCGCGCGCCGGACAGCCGATCCTGAAGATGCTCGATGCCAACAACAACATCGTGCACACGGATCTGAACGCTGTCATCACCGGTCCCAATAAGGGCCGTTTTGCGGCGGGCACGTACAAATCGAACCCCGTCGAACCGGATCGCGATCAGCCGTTCCGCGAGTTCACCGTCGTCTATCATGACGAGATCAAAGCCATCCAGGCATTTCCCCAGTTTGAAGATCCCGTTCTTTCGCACACGCTTGCCAGCGTGAAAGACGGCTTCGCCATCAACTACGGCACGGGCGGCATCGGCGCGGAAATTCTCGCCAACCGTCTCGGCGTAGGCCCGATGAACAACTGTACGGAATGTAAGTACGAAGACTTCTTCTTATCGGCGTGGGCCGTAGGTGACCCGGCAGAGATCGTCGACGTTCCCGCCAACACGGTTGACGCGAACGGCAACTTGATCAAAGGCCCGAAGGCGACCAAGGTCCTCTTCCCCGATGATCCGTCAAACGTTCACCACAGCTACATCAACGATCACGTGAAGATGAGAGTTGTTCACGCTGGTCCGAAGGAGCACCACATCCACCACTTGCACGCGCATCAGTGGATGAATACCCCCGACAGCGACAACTCCAGCTATCTCGATAGCCAGGCCATGGGCCCCGGCTTCTCGTTCACGACCGAGATCGCGCACGGCGGTTCAGGCAATGCCAACAAGACGCCGGGCGACTCGATTTTCCACTGCCACTTCTACCCCCACTTCGCCCAGGGCATGTGGGAACTGTGGCGCTCGCACGATGTGTTTGAAGCCGGTACTCAGCTCGACGCTGATGGACGTCCCGTCACGGGCGCGCGCGCGCTGCCTGATGGTGAGATTGCGGCCGGCGCTCCGATTCCCGGACTCGTGCCGCTGCCGACAATCGCGATGGCGCCGATGCCGACCGCGCAGTTCAAGGGTTATCCGTTCTACGTTCCGGGCGTCGCCGGACACCGTCCGCCGCACCCGCCGCTCGATACCATCGACGACGGTGGTCTGCCGCGTCACGTCATCACTGGCGGCACGGCCGAGAGCGTCGAGACGCGTCTCGATTTCAGCAAGGAAATTCTCACAGCACAGGCGAAAGCGGTTCCCGAAACCGGAACGCCGGACGAAGTCGCTGCGATGAACTTCCACTCGCAGAAGCAGGTCGCGAGTTTCAAGCCCGATGGCACCGCCGCGAGCTTCACTCTTAACGGTCTTCCGGCGAAGCCGGGCGCGCCGTATGCCGATCCATGCCGTGACGATGCCGGTAACGCGTTTGGCAATCCGCGCTTGTACAAAGCGGCCGCAATTCAGCTTGACCTCAAGCTGAACAAAGCAGGCTGGCACACGCCGCAGGCGCGCATTCTTTCGTTGTGGGGCGACGTCGCTGCGACTCTGAACGGCACACGTGCACCAGAGCCACTGTTCTTCCGCGCTAACACAAACGACTGTATTACGTTCCAGCACACGAACCTGACACCGAACGTCTACGACGTCGACGACTTCCAGGTGCGCACGCCGACCGACATCATGGGTCAGCACATTCACCTCGTGAAGTTTGACGTGACTTCGTCTGACGGCGCGGGTAACGGTTTCAACTACGAAGACGGCACGTTCTCTCCGGACGAAGTCATCGAGCGCATCAACGCCATTAACGCTGCCGGAGGCTTGCAAGCTTTCAACAGCACGGCGAAAACGCAACTGACCGCGAAGGCGCATCCGTTCTTCGGCACCCTCGGCGCACAGACAACCGTGCAACGTTGGTTCGCCGATCCGACTTTGAACCTGGCGGGCAAGGACCGCACGCTCGGCACAGTGTTCACACACGATCACTTCGGACCTTCGACGCACCAGCAGACTGGTCTTTACGCTGGTCTCGTGACGGAGCCTCAAGGTTCTGTTTGGAAACACAACGAAACCGGCACAACGTTGGGCGGACGCTTCGACGGCGGTCCGACCACGTGGCAGGCCGTTATTCAGACGCAGAACACAGCGGACAGCTATCGCGAGTTCCTGCTCGAGTTCGCCGATTACACGCTGGCTTACAAAGCAGGTGGCGGCATCAACGGTGCCGGCGCGGCTCAGCCCGATCCGGCGAACGCTATCAACCCGCCGGTGAGAGACGAGGCCGCTCTGCCAATCAACATCCAGAAAGCTAACCAGTGTCCGGGTGGCGTACCGCTTCCCTGTCCTGAAGCTGTCTCTGCTGCTGATCCGGGCACGATGGTAGTCAACTACCGCAACGAGCCTGTCGCTCTGCGCGCACAGGATCCGTCAACTAACCAGCAGGCCGCCGGCGACGCGGGCGATCTCTCGAACGTCTATCGTTCGGATGTCACGCGCGCTAATCCGGACCTGAACACGCAGCCCAATTTCTACCCGGCACTGACGGGTGGTCTGCAAGGCGGCGATCCTTTCACGCCGGTGATGCGTGCGTACGAAGCCGACAAGGTGCAGGTGCGCGTTCTCGTCGGTGCACACGAGGAAAGTCATAACTTCAGCATCCACGGTCAGAAGTGGCTCTTCGAGCGCAGCGATCCGAATTCGGGTTACCGCAATTCGCAGGCGATGGGCATCTCCGAGCATTTCGAGTTCGAGCTGCCGGGTATCGCGGCGATCAAGGGCAGCACACCCTTCGTCGACTATCTCTATCAGCCGGGTAGTTCAGTGGATAACCAGTGGAACGGAACGTGGGGTCTGTTGCGCGCCTATCGCGGCGCGGCCGGCCTCCAGCCAGATCTTCAACTGCTGCCGAACAATCCGACCGGCGCGGCGAAGGCTGCTATCAATAACAAAGACTTCCAGGGCACCTGTCCCGTGGCTGCACCAAGCCGCAAGATCAGTGTGACTGCCGTCGCCGCGAGTGACGCGCTGCCTGGAGGAACGCTCGTTTACAACAACCGTACGAACCAGGGTGGCGTATTGCACGATCCAACGGCGATCATGTACGTCCGCACGAACGATATCGATGCCGCAACCGGTAAACTCAAAGCTGGCGTGCCGATTGAGCCGCTCGTGCTGAGAGCCAACGCCGGCGACTGCGTCGAGGTCACGTTGTTCAATAAACTGCCTACGAATGTGGCCGATGTTCCAGGCTGGAACACGCTGCCGATGATCGTCGATGGGTTCAACGCGAACCAGGTGAAACCGTCCAGTCAGGTCGGACTTCACCCGCAACTCGTTGCCTATGACGTGGTGTCCAGCGACGGCGCGAACGTTGGTTTCAACGTGGTGGGTAATCCAGAGTCGTACACTCCGGACGGACGCCAAACGGCCAAGCCGGGTGAATCGGTCAAGTACAAATGGTACGCGGGTGACATCCGCATGAGCGGCACGACGAAGGTTGCCACGCCGGTCGAGTTCGGCGCGACGAACCTGATCTCGTCCGATCCGATCAAGCACTCGAACAAGGGCGCGATCGGTTCACTTATCATCGAGCCGCAGGGCGCGACCTGGATTGAAGACACGAACTCGCGTTCGCAGGCGACCGTCAGCAAGACCGACGGCACCACGTTCCGCGAATTCGTCCTCCAGTTCCAGACTGACGTCAACTTGAGGCGCGGTGATTTGCAAGGTGATGCAGCCGCGGTTCGGAACGTGGCGGCGGAAGAGGACTCTGAAGACTCCGGTCAGAAGGCCCTCAACTATCGCACGGAGCCGATGTGGAAGCGACTCGGTTACGAGCCTGAAACACCGCTCGAGCAGACTCGCGCGTTCGACTTTACTAACTCGCTGTCCAACGCACAGGTTGGCGGCGATCCTGTGACTCCTGTGTTCACGGCGAAAGCCGGGACGCCTGTCAGGTTCCGCGTGCTCTTTGCAAATGGCCACGCGCGTAACAACGTGTTCCAGGTTCATGGACACATCTGGCAGCAGGAGCCATACATCAACAACTCGACCCAGATCGGCAACAATCCGCTCTCCGAGTGGAAGGGCGCCCAGATGGGTCACGGGCCCTCAAATCACATGGATGCTAACCTGCAAAACGGAGCGGGAGGCGCGCGTCGCGTGACAGGTGATTACCTGTACCGTACGCAGCCGTCCTTCCTCTTCGATAACGGGCTGTGGGGTATCTTCCGCGTGACGCCTTAATCATAAAGGCGCAACAGCCACAGAAGGCACAAAGAGACCGAGTGGGTTTCTTTGTGCCTTTTGTGCTTTTCTGTGCCTCTTGTGGTTACGTGATCCACACTGGAGCAGAACTCACGAAGATTGTTCCACCACGGAACACCCTCTCGACGCCTCATACACACTTCCTGCGATAACGTGAAAGGCACAGTCCTTGCTAAAAGAGCAGTACCCGATGACTCCAATAACAGATGAAGGAAACACTAAATTGATGATGAAGAAATTATCGTTCGCTGCCCTCGCATTCGCTCTTGCCATGCTCGCCTCCGCGCCTGCGGCGTTCGCTACTACGGTCAGCGAAGTGCAAACTATGATCACCCAGCTCAAGGGTAAAGTTCAGATTATCGCGATCAGCGGCAAACAAGCCGAAACCAAGGATCGTCCCGGCCTACTCGGTCAGCTCGACGGCGTTTCGTTGACGCTCGACCAGGGCAAGTTCTGCAATTCGATCACAAAGGTCAGGGACTTTCAGAAGAAAGTCAACGACATGATCTCCGCCAACAAACTCAACCAGGATCCGACGCTCGGTCCGACGGGTCAGGAGCTTCTGTCTGACGGCGACGGCATCATCACGGCGCTCAACGAGCTCCAGACGCAGAGCAACGGCACAGCCTGCGCGTTCTAACACCAATCAGCCTACACACACTGTTCTGGGTTTGGGCGGTACTTACGAGTACCGCCGGAACTCAGTCTGTCCTCTCAACCAAGATGAAGAAAGAAAACCAGGATGAAAACAATGGACCCGATTTCCTCGAACCTCAAACAAACGTACCAAACCACTGACCTGACACTAACCAGCTTTCTGCGCTGCCGCGGCTTTCAAATCGAGAGCATCAAGCAGAACAACGGACGCACACTCTTTATCTTTCAAGAGTCGCCGGAACTGCGCAATGCGATTCTCGATTTCGCCAACGATTCAACCGTTGCTGTTCGCTCGTTCTGCAGCACGATGCGCGACTTGAAAGCAATTACCCGATGAAAAGAACCATGAAATCCCTAATCCAATTCTTATTGCTCTTCTTTATGGCAGTGAGTCCTGTTTGGGCTCAACAAAAACCGATTACCCAAAAAATTGAGCGCGAAGGCGTCGAGGTCGAGTTCACCATCGATCCCCTCGCGGAGCCTGGCAAGACCTCCGAGTTGATGGAGGAGAAAGAAGCGCTCGTCCGTTTCAAGATTTACGACAAGGCGACCAAGACGCCGCTCTCGGGAGTGAAACCAGCCGTTTGGCTGAGTCAACGAGAAGGAAATGTCGCGGATGAGAAAGCGTGCCGCGAAAAGGTCCAGTCGTTTCTCGAGGGCAGTCTTCGTTCACGTCCGGACGTCGACCTGAACACGTATTACCTGCTCGCACTCAACGACGAAGCGAATATCTCCGTTATCGATCCGCTGCTCGGTTTCGGCACCAGCAAACTGCTGACGCTCGTGATGCTGAAGAGCCCGGGCGAAGACTGGGCCCAGAAGAACAGCGACGAAAGACTTTTCGTCAGCATGCCGCTGGTCAACCAGGTCGCGGCCGTCGATACCAACACATGGAAGGTTATTTCGAACATCGACACGGGCATGAAGCCTACGCGCGTTCGCCTGCAACCCGACGAGAGATACTTGTGGGTCGGCAATGAAGGCGGCGTGACGGTTATTGACACGACGACGTTGAAAGTCGTGGCCCAAATCACAACCGGTAAAGGACGTCACGACGTCGACTTCAGCAAGGACAGCCGGTTCGCGTTCATCACTAACGCTGAAGACGGCACGCTGTCGGTCGTCGACGTTCAGAAACTCGCGAAGATCAAGGATCTCAAGATCGGCGCTTCAGCCACGTCGTTGGCATTCTCCGCGCTCGGCAACGCTGTCTATGTTGTCAACGAAGCGGAAGGAACAATCGTCGTAGTCGACTCGCGCAGTCATGAGATCGCCACGCGTATTCAAGCAAAACCGGGGATCAAAAACGTGCGCTTCGCGCCGGGTGGTCGCTGGGGCTTCGCGCCAAATACGAAAGAGAACGCCGTTTACGTTTTCGACGCGTCGACTAACCGTCTCGCGCACACGATTACGATCGAGAACGGTCCGGATCAAATCGCGTTCACTGACACGTTCGCTTACGTCCGCGAGCTCGGGTCGACTGAAGTCAGCATGATCCGTCTGAGCACGTTGACTAACCAACCGGATATCGCGAGGTTCCCGGGCGGACAAAACGCGCCTGCCGAAGCGGGTGACGAGCCCGGCACCGCCGACGTGATGGTGCCGGCGCCGGAAGGAAATTCAATTGTCCTCGCGAACCCCGCGGATCGCATCATCTATTACTACGCCGAAGGCATGGCTGCTCCGATGGGCAGTCTGCAAAACTACCGCCGCAACCCGCGGGCGGTGATGGTCGTCGATCGTTCGCTGCGCGAAACGACTGCGGGCGTTTACACGACCACGGCCAAGTTGCCGAAGAGCGGTATCTACGACGTCGCTTTCCTGCTCGACTCGCCACGGCTCACACACTGCTTCAGTGCCGAGGCGAAGTCCAATCCCGCGATCGCGCACGAGAAACAGACAGCGCTCAAGATCGAGTACTTGAACAAAGAGAAGGACACTCGCGCCGGCGAAGACTACAAACTGCGCTTCAAACTGTCGGAGCCGTCTACTGGCAAAGCAAAGAGTGGTCTGAACGACGTGCACGTGTTGACGATGTTGTCGTCAGGCATCTGGCAGAAACGCGACTTCGCTCGCTCAGTCGGCGAGGGCGTTTACGAGCTCGACATCAAGGTCCCGCAAACAGGCGTCTACTTCGTTTTTGTCGAGAGCAAATCGCAGGGAGTGAGTTTCAGGCAACTGCCGTTGATGACGTTAAGAGCTACTGCGGCGGCTGCAACCGAAGCACACCACAATCACGCGCAGTTGAAGTTCTATTCGTGCCCGATGCACCCGGATGTGAAGTCGAAGACGAAAGGCAAATGTCCGAAGTGCGGCATGGATCTGCGTTTGGTAGACGCGCAAGCGGAAGCCCCGATTGAGACGCCGGAACCAGTTGCCAGCAACAAGCTGAACATTCCGGACGTGGAACTGCTGGACCAGGACGGAAGGAAGATCCACTTCTACACCGATCTGGTGAAAGGTCGGACAGTCGCCATCAACTTCATCTTCACGACGTGCACCACGATCTGTCCGCCACTCGGCGCAACGTTCGCACGCGTGCAGAACGAACTCGGCAACAAAGACGTCCGCTTCATTTCGATCAGCGTCGATCCCGCGACTGATACTCCCGAACGTCTCAAAGCGTGGGGCGCGAAGTTCCACGCCGGACCGCAATGGACGTTCATCACCGGAAACAAACCTCAGGTTGACGAACTGCTTCGCGCTCTCGGCGCCTCTTCAGCGCGCCGTGAAGATCATTCGCCGACGATTCTCATCGGCAATGACGCGCGTAGCGAATGGACGCGTATTTACGGTCTCAGCAACGTCAATCAAATCCTCGAGCTAATTAAAGGAGTCAGTCATGAATAAACTTCTATTCTTTCTATCCGTGTTCCTATTAACTGCTGCAAGCGCAATCGCTCAAACCCCAGCAGCGAAATACTTTGGCGACGTTGAACTCATCAACCAGGACGGCAAGAAAGTCCACTTCTACACGGACGTGCTCAAGGGCAAGACAGTCGTCGTTAACTCTTTCTTCACCACGTGCACTTCGGTGTGCCCGCCGATGAATCGCAACATGGAGAAGATCCAGGAAGCTCTCGGCGATCGCGTCGGCAAGGACGTCTTCTTAGTTTCGATCACGGTCGATCCGGAGGTCGACACGCCCGCGCGGCTGAAAGATTACGCGAAGAAATTTCACGCCGGAGCCGGCTGGATGTTTCTGACGGGAAAGAAAGAGAACCTCGACTGGGCGCTTTACAAACTGGGCCAGTTCGTCGAGACCAAAGACGATCACACGACTATTTTGATCATCGGCAACGAACCGACCGGACTGTGGAAGAAAGCGTTCGGCATGGCCAACGTCACCGAACTGGTGCACGTAGTCGAAAGCGTTGTTAACGACAAAGGCGAAGCTGCGGAAACGAAATGAAAATCCTTGCTGTTCTACTCATTCTTGTCTTTGTAAGCGGCCACGTATACGCGCAGCTCACGCCGAACGAGCGCCGTGGTAAACAGATCTACCTGCGCGGCGAAAGCCCTTCAGGCAAAGAGATCAAGGCTACCATCGGCGATCTCGACGTGCCGTCGTCGACGGTGACCTGCGGCGGTTGCCACGGCCTGCGCGGCGAAGGCAAAACCGAAGGCGGCGTGACTGCGGGCAACTTGACCTGGAGCAACATGATCAAGCCCTACGGCCACACGCATCCCAACGGCCGCAAGCACGGAGCGTTTGACGAGAAGCTGTTTACTCGTTCACTGGTCCAGGGCACCGATCCCGCCGGAAACGAATTGGTAAAGGCGATGCCGCGCTTTCAAATGTCGCCCGAAGACATAGCGGACCTCATCGCGTATCTCAAAAAGATTGAGACCGATCGTGATCCGGGACTGACGGAGGAAACGGTCACTATCGCGACCATCGTGCCGAAAACGGGACCGCTCGCGGAGATCGGCACGTCGATGAAAGACGTGCTGACGGCCTATTTCGCAAACGTCAACGACAAAGGCGGAATCTACAACCGCCGGATTCAATTACAAACGATCGACGCCGGCGCTGACGCCGCTACAACGGCAGCGAACGTCAAAATGCACGTGGCCAACAACGAGATGTTCGCCATCGTCAGCGGCCTCAGTGCCGGCGCCGAAAAAGAGCTTGCGGCAGTTACGCAGGAAGCCGAAGTACCCTTCCTGGGACCGGTGACGCTGCTGCCGCAAGCCGATGCTCAAGATCATCGCAATCTCTTTTACCTGTTGCCCGGCGCGAATCAACAAGCGCGAGCGCTGATAAACTTCGCCGCCAACAGGCCGGAGTTGAAAAAGTCGCGGCTCGCAATCGTCCATTCGGACAAAGAACTCGCGCTCGCGGCTGTCGCAGCAATCGAGGACCAGGCGCGGAAGAGCGGCTGGACCACGATCACCAAGAAAGCGTTTTCAAGCGAACACTTCGACGCGGCTGCAATCGCCGCGGCGTTGAAAGCTGAAGGCGCCGAAGCTGTGTTCTTTCTCGGCGCGAGTGGTGAGGAAACGGCGTTCATCAATGCCGCCGCGGCCGCGAATTGGACGCCCGATGTTTTTCTGCTCGGCGCATTGACGAGCAGAAGCTTGGTCAACACGGTGCCATTGAGTTTCAAGGACCGCGTGTTTCTGTCGTTTCCGACCGTGCCGAATGATGTGACACCCGAAGGGCTCGCCGAACTGCGCGCGCTCCAGGAGAAGTACAAGTTTCCGCTGGGCCATCTCGCGTCGCAACTGAATGCTTTCGCAGCCGCGAAGATCTTCACCGAAGCGCTGAAGCGCGCCGGACGAGATCTGAGCCGCGAGAAGCTCGTGACGGCGCTCGAAGGCCTTTACGATTATGAAACCGGAGTCACGCCGAGTATCACCTTTGGACCAAACCGACGCGTAGGCGCGATGGGCGCTTACGTCCTCTCGATCGATCCAACTAAGAAAGAGTTCGTCTCCAACGGCTGGGTCAATAACAACTAATCTCTTACAGATGAAATGGAACTTATGAAGAATACCTTATTCGCCCTTCTACTTATGTTTTTCGTTGCCGCGCCGCTTTCCGCGCAAATCGCCGACTGCGGGTGCGAGGACAAGCCGCTGCCGGAAGTGCTTGGCACGGTCAATGGAGTGAAGATCACCAAACAGGATCTGAGCCCCGAAACCCAGGCGCGCGTGAAAGAGTTGCAGCAGAAAGTCGTCGACGCGCGCGCGCGTGAACTCGATCTCCAGATCGATTCGATCCTGCTCGAGGCCGAAGCGAAGAAGCGTGGAGTCAAGCCTGAGCAGGTCATCAAGGACGAGGTCATCGCCAAAGTCCAGGAGCCAACCGAGGCGGAAGCGCAGGCGTTTTACGATCAGAACAAGGCCCAGATGCAATCGGACTTCAAGACCGAGAAAAACAACATCATCGAATACCTGCGCTTCCAGCGTCAGGCGGAACTGGCTCGCAAACTTGCCGAGCGATTCCGGACAGCCGCGCAGGTGAAAGTCATTGCCAAACCGACCGCGCCGCCGGCCACGGATGCCGATCGCGCGAAGGTCCTGGCGACAGTCAACGACAAGCAGATCACGATGGGTAACATCGAAGACAGCTTGCGGAAGTTGATCGTCAACGTTCAGAAACAGGTCTTTGAACTTCGCAAGCAGGACCTCGACGTGAAAATCAACGACACGCTGCTGGCTTCCGAAGCCCAGAAGAAGAGCGTCACGACGCGGGCGTTGCTCGAGTCTGAAGTGACTGCAAAAGTCGCGCGCGTGACTGACGCCGAAGCGCAGAAGTTCTTTGACGAAAACAAGGATCGGATCAGCGGCGACTTCGCCCAGACCAAAGCGCAAATCATCCAGTACTTGCAGGAAACTCGTGACCGCGAAGCGCTGGTTGCATACGCCGGCCAACTGCGCCGCGGAGCGACGATTCAGATCAACCTGACCGCGCCTGCGTCGTCACTTGGGGAATAACTTAGTGGGCTGGCGTTAGGGACATTCGGCGGATGTAGCTGTTGCGTGCTCGGATGGCTACATCCGGCTGGTCCACGCGGACTTTTATCTCGCGGCGCTCGTCGCTTTGGACCGTGTCAGGTGGGTAGTAGCCGAGGCTGTACTGGCAGCGCAGCTCGCCCGCGATCTTCGAGAAGGCAGCAGCCAGTTGGGTGCGGTCATTGGCCTGATAAAGCCGGGCGCCGGTTTTGTCTGCAAGCTGCTGAAGATACTGATCGGCGAGTTTGTACTCAGGTTTCGCCGAGCGTTGGACCGGCTTCTGTTGCGGCGACCCGTTGCTCCTGTCGTTCAGCTCATTCAATGCCTTTTCGTCGAGCGTCGCATTGATAAAGTCGATCGTGTCGTACTGCACCGGATAGATCAGCACATCCAATTCGTCCACACTGCGTAACGTGCTCTTGTACGTCGCGTCATAGCTCGACGTATCGACGCCGTCAGTAAACAACACAATCGCCTTGCGTCCGGGGATCTTGTTCAGACGCCGCTTTATGACGAGGTCAACTGCATCGTAAAGCCGCGTAGAAAAACCCGTGATCGCGTCGCGTTGGATCACTTCCGTGACGACGTTTAGATCGTTCGTCGCTTCAGTCAACAGCATTACCAGCCGATCGAACGTTACCACCAGCACGCGGTCTTGCGGACGCAGTTGCCTGGCAAATGCGATCGCCGCTTCCTTGATCTCCCACAGATGAAAAAAGGTCGAACCCGACGTGTCTAACAGCAAAGCGACAGTGAACGGGTTGTCGGTCGGTTCGAAGTGAACGATCTTCTGTTCGACGCCGTTTTCGATGACATGGAACTGTTCGCGCCGCAGATCGGAAATGAACTTACCCTGACGGTCCATGACACTCACCGGAACCGTTACGAGGTTAGTTTCGATCCGCAGGACGTCGCCTTCGCCGACTTCTTCTGACGATGTTTTTGTTGGACCAGCCGAGAGATGCTCCGGCTCGTCAAGTGGAATCGGACCGGACGTAGACTTGAGTTTAGGCTCGCTTGCCGAGGTTCCATCGGGCGCCGAATCCGGGGCAGACGAGTCGAGGTTCCTGTCACTGACTCTACGCGGCCGCGTTGTTTTCTCTCGCGATTGAGTGAATGCGACTGGAGGGCTTAGTAAAACAAGGAACAAGAAACAGACGATTAAGGACTTCATAGCCGCAATCCTGGCTGAATTTCGCAGGAAATAGAATACACTATTTTCAGCTCAACCATTTCAATCAGGAGGATTACGATGCTCACCAGTTCCTTCAAACACGCTTCTCTGCGCCTGATTCTCGTACTTGCCGCAATTTGCACGTTGACGTCAGCGGCTATCTGCGCCGCGCCGAAGTCAGGCTTCAAGTCGTTCATTGTCGGCAATCCTGCCGACGCGCCTGCCTCGCCCGCACTCAGTCCGGGACTTGTGTTGATGGGTGGCGGGACCGACGTCGACGCGGCGTTTCAGTGGATGTGCCAGCGCGCCGGAGGCGGCGACTTCCTCGTCATCAGGACTTCCGGCACCGACGCTTACAATCCTTACATCCAGCAACTCTGCCCGCAGATGGATTCCGTTGAAACGATCATCATCGGTAACACGAACGGCGCAAACGCACCTTACGTCAGCGATCAGATTCGAAACGCCGAAGCGCTGTGGATTGCCGGCGGCGATCAGTCAACTTATGTGGCGTTGTGGCGCGGCACGGCCGTCGACTCAGGAGTGAATTTCCTTTTGAACTCGAAACTCGCGCCGGTCGGCGGAACCAGCGCGGGACTGGCAGTGCTCAGTCAGTTCATCTACACCGGCGAGCGAGGCTCCGTTACCTCGACCCAGGCGCTTGCCGATCCGTTTCATCGCTACGTCACACTCGATCGAGATCTCTTTCAATCTTCACTCGGCGCGAACAAGCTTTACGACTCACATTTTGTCACTCGCGATCGACTGGGACGATCGCTCGTGTTCCTTGCGCGCATTGTAAACAATGGTTGGGCCACGCAGCCTCGCGGCATCGGCGTTGACGAAGAGACTGCATTGTTAGTCATGCCGAATGGCGCGACGTCTATGGTCGGAAATGGCGCCGCCTATTTCCTGCAAGCGCCCGGTCCGGCCCAGGTAATCGCCAGCGGTGTTCCGCTGACTTACTTGAACATCGGCGTTTACAAAGTTCCGCAGGGAGGAACTTTCAATTTCTCGACCTGGACCGGCACGGGTGGAGTTGCATACACACTCAACGTGAACAATGGCGTCGTAACTTCGACGCAACCAGGAGGAAACATCTACTGACCAAACGCGGCATAAAAACTGATGAATGAGTCGCCGGTAAAGATCGACCCGTTACTCGAACCTCTCTTAGTCGAGGCCGACGACGAACGGGCCGACGAGCTCTTGCTTCAGTTAATCAACGACCATGCGGGGCCGGTAATCAAAGGCGTCGTTCGTTTCAAACTGCGTCTCAGTTCATATCGCGAAACTCAACGTGCAGAAGCGGACGACGTCTACCAGGAAGCGCTGCTGCAACTCCTCGCGCTGTTGCAGAAGTTTCGCCGGCAACCTGACGGGAACCCGATCGCCGACGTACGCGGCATCGCAGCCGTGATCGCGCACCGCACTTGCGCGCGTTGGATGCGACGGCAGTTTCCGGAACGACACGCGCTGAAGAACCGGCTTCACTACCTCGTGACTCGACAACGGGGCTTCGCGCTGTGGCAAAACGCTGAAGGACAACTCGTCGCCGGGTTCGCTGTGTGGCAGGACCAGAACAAACCCGCGATCCGGCAGTTGCCCGATCAGTTGCCGGGACATTTGCGTTCTGCGAAGGGCGGCAAGCCGCAGGAATTGGCGGACACCGTCGCCGCGATCTTCAATCACGCCGGCAGTCCGATTCAGTTCGACGAGCTCGTAAGCGGAGTGGTCACGCTTCTTGGCGTCAGCGATCAGCCAATCGAATCGCTCGCCGAGGACGAAGACGAAGTCGCGCTTGTGCCTGATGCGGCCGAACCGGATCCGGCATGGAAGATTGAGAAGAAGATGTTTCTGAAGAGGTTGTGGGAGGAGTTGGAACAGCTTCCGCGAAATCAGCGGGCGGCGTTGTTGTTGAACCTGAAGGAGTCGAGCGGCTTTAGTTCCATCACGCTCTTCCCGGCTACCGGCATCGCGACTCTGCGCCAACTGGCCGACGCGCTCGAGATGTCCGTCGAAAGCCTCGCCGAGATTTGGAACGAGCTGCCGATCGAGGACGCGAGAATCGCCGAGCTACTGGATCTGACGCGCCAACAGGTCATAAATGCCCGAAAATCAGGCCGCGAAAGGCTCGCGCGACGGCTCAAAGGATTTATGTAGGGGCACAGAAGTTTTTGTCATAAGAGGCACAAAAAAGCACAAAAGGCACAGAAAGGATGAGTTATCAGGTTTGAACCCGTATTCATGAACTTACCTGCCTTGTGCCTTTTGTGCCGTTTTGTGCCTCTTGTGGCTAACTTTTGTGCGCGATTGGTAATACGCGACAACTTTAGCCAACTTATAGAAGTAGACCCCACCGGAACCCCGGTTGCGAGGACAAAAGAAAAACTGTCGTGGAACATCTGACCCAAAACCAGATCGACGCCGCTTTTTTCGAGCTGCGATCGCAGATCTTCGATGAATCGGAAACGGGCGCGCACCTGACGATGGCGCAAAGCGCGGCGTACGTCGATCGAGACCTGTCCGGCGAAGAGTTGCAGCTAGTCGAAGATCATCTGACGCATTGCGACGAGTGCGTGCTTGCCGTCACTGACTTGCGCGCGTTTCGAAACGAGATCGCACCGTCGCTGGATCGCGAGTACGGGCCAACGACGGTTGCCGTTAAGCAACGCCGTCGTCGCAGCATATTTGGATTTCTGCCGGCGCCTGCGTTTGCCGGAGCGGCGCTCGCGGTTCTTTTGTTGGCAATGATCGGCTGGCTCGTTTGGCGCAACACGCAAAAGCAACCAGAACCGCAAATCGCTAACGCGCCATCGCCGCAACCTACTGTTTCACAGCCACCGCAACCGCAGCCTGCTCAGGTGGTGGTCGCGCAGATCAACGACGGCGCAGGCGTCGTGACGCTCGACCAGCAAGGCAAACTCTCCGGCGCCGACAATCTCCCGCCCGCGTACCAAAAACTTCTCAGGAATACTCTGACCACGGGAAGAGTCGAACGATCATCGCAGCTTCAAGGACTGACGCGGCCGTCCAGTTCGTTGATGGGTTCAAATGGTGAGGCTAGCGGCTTCCGAGTCGTCGAGCCACTGGGAACGGTTTTAATGACTGCGCAACCGACATTTCGTTGGTCCGCGATGCCGGGCGCGACCAGCTACGTCGTCGAAGTCTATGACGAGAAGTTCAACCTCGTAACTTCCAGCCCGCAACTCAATGCTGTCGAATGGACCACAACTCTGCCGCGCGGAAAAGTCTATTCGTGGCAAGTGAAAGCAACTAAAGACGCCGAGACAGTAACTTCTCCGCGCCCGCCCGCGCCGCAGGCGAACTTTCGCATCATCGATCAAGCCAAAGCCAACGAACTGGCGAAAGCTCGGCGAGACTACGCGTCTTCGCACCTCACACTGGGCCTGCTTTACGCCGACGCAGGACTCCTGCGCGAAGCTGAACAGGAATTTCGTCTATTGCAAAAGGCGAATCCAAACTCCGACGTCGCGCGCAACCTGCTTCGCCAGATCCAGGCACTGCGACGTTAGTTGCCGTCGCCGACTAAGACGAAGCCAGCCCAATAGAATGGATGACGAGTGTCGGCGTTCTTCATTAACGACAACGCCGCCTGGCGCAAAGCTTCACTCTTGGTTGCATCGCCGAGCAGCGAACGATGAAAGTTGACCATCAGGTCGCGAGTTCCGGCAGACTCGACCTTCCACTGACTGACGACAATCGACGGCACACCCGCAATGAACATCGCCCACGAAAACCCGATCATGCCTTCACCCGCACCGATACGCCCGCGCGCGGTTTCGCATGCGGAAAGCACAGCCAGATCCGCTTTCAGATCGAGTTGCATCAACTCCCACGCTTCGAGTAGACCGTCATCATTCGCCCCGCCTTCCGCCAGCGTCAGGTACGAATACATGGGCGACGCATTGTTGAGCGTGCCGTGCGTCGTGAAGTGAAGAATACGCGCCTGGCCTGCTTCACTCTTCAAACGGTCTTCACGCGCTTCGGCGCCGACGTAGATCTTGCTGCGCGCCGGACCATACAACTTGCCGAGAGCTTTAACTTCCTGCTCCGCTTCCGGCAACGGCGCGAGACGGCGATCTCGCAATGTGGGACCTGCGTGGTTACCCGTCTCGCGTCCGGAAACCGGATTACCGAGCGCCAGCAGCGTCGCCGCCGTGACACTCGCCGGCTGCTTCTTCCGCCGCTTGGTCATCTCGCGCAACACAGTTAGCGACGGCGCATAAGAGATCGACGCGTCTTCGATCAGGTAACGGCCGGAATTATTCAACAGCGCCTGAAACGGCAAGTCCCACAAGTTACTGTCAGGAGCAATGATGAGATTGGTCTTGCCGCGTAGTTGGTCCTGCGCGGGTTTCAGCAACAACTCGTAAAGTCGAGCAGCAGCAGGTCGAAATCCGAGATCGCGCGCCGCGAGTTGACTGCGAAAAGATTCGATCGCCTGCGCCAGGTCTTCCCGTTTGATCGGCAGCGTGTGCACCTGAACATCCGCTTTTTCACCCGCCTTCGTGATCGCAAACAGGTACACGTTGTCCTGTGTGACGGCGTATTCGAGCAGGACCGTCCGCGCGTCGGGCAGCAGTTCGGCGATCTCGTTCGCGTTCACGATCGGAGCTTCACCGCGCTGCGTTCTAAGTTCAGGATGCGAGGTGTAGAGCTTGTTTTGAAAAGCTTCGTAATCGAGCCGCGCTTTTTCCAGTTGCGTCTCGACTTCGGCGACCCGGTTCGCGTCCGATTTGTCTGACTGCGTGACGCGTGCGAGTTGGCGATTGAGTTCGGTTAGATCCGACTTCAACCGCTGCTCTTCAGCCTGCTCCTCACCCGTCATCGCTTTCAGCACGCGCACTCTTCCCTGTTGCAGGATGTCGAGCAGCGCGCGAGCTTTCGCGCGTTCGGCGAAGGTCAACGCTTCGCGCGTTTCATTCTGCTTCACGAGCACGCTGAGCAATCCGTGATGCGCCTGCAAGCCCGCTTCGAAGTAACGCTGGCTCTCCTGCGCGCCGCCGGCCGTTTGCGCTCGCATGTTTTCGACCAGCGAAACAGCTTCAGTAAACGACTGCCGCGCTTCCGCCAAACGATTCAACCCGAGCTGCGAATAACCGAGGTTCGTGAGCGCAAAACTGAGGTCGCCTTTCCTGCCCTTATCGCGCGACACCGCGACCGCCTGCTCCGAAGCTGACAACGCCTCCGCGTACTTCTGTTGCAACAGATAAACGACGGCGATGTTGTTCAGCGACACGACGGTCGCGCGCCGTTTATTAGCGGCTTCGAGTCCGGCGAGCGCCTGGCGGTGGTAAGCCAATGCCTCGTCATACTTCTTCTGCTCTCTGAAGATCCTGCCGATCTGATCGCGGACCATCGCGACGCCGCCCTGATCGCCGTGGCCTTCCATCTGCTGGAGAAGTTGCTTGTACATCGCGAGCGCGCGTTCGTGATCGCCAAAGCGAATATATTGAAGCGCAACATCGTTGCGTATATTGGCGATCATGAATGTGTCGCCCAACTCCTGAGCGAGTGTGAGCGCTCGGTCGTAGTGGGCCAATGCCTGTTCGGGACTGTTTTGATGTCCGTAGATGATGCCGAGCTCGTCGAGCGCCCACATCATGTTTCTGCGGTGGCCTTCCTCTTCGGCGAGCCGCAGCGATTTCTGAGCGCAATCAAACGCCCGGCGGTAATCGCCTAACGCGCGGTAGAAGGTACTCATGTTCTCGAGCGCCACGGACATGCCGCGTTTCACCCCGGCGCTTTCGTATAACGCGAGCGCCTTCAGAATCAACTGCAAACCTTCTTCGTGCTCTTCCTGTACCTGCTTGACGATGGCTGCGTTCAGATACGCGCCGGCATGGCCCAACTCGAAACCGATCCTGTCCGAGACCAGATGTTGCAGCGCAACGTAATGCATCGCGGTCTCGTACTCGGCGCGGGTCGAATAACGAAGCGCTTTAGTGCCGATAGCGGCGACCAGCGTGATGTTGACGAAGCGTTTCTCTTTTTCGAGGATCTCGCCGCGTTCGCGATCGGACTTCGCAGCCTCGAGCCGTGTCGCCAGTTCATCCTGGACCAGAAACTCGCGCTCGAGTTGCCAGCCGTTGCTCGTACGCGTCCATTCAAAGGTATGACAGGCGCCGCGAAACGGATCGTACGTGAGCATCACCGCGCCAGTCTTCTTGTCGTACCGGCTCTCGTCGGATGTGAGTTGTGTGACTGCCTTGTCGCCCGTGATCTCCAACTGCGTCACTTCGGGGCTGACGAAAGCGAGCCGTGACTGCGCGAATACGCCTTTGTAATACCTGAGATTCGCCTCGATGTTGGGCGACTCTGCACGCCAGAACTTGCGCATGGCGTCGAGGTCTCCAGCCGCCATCGCCTGTCGATACTGTTCAGTCAACGCGCGGAGAAGCGCTTCGTCAGCCACGGCTGCGGGCGTGGAGCTTGATGCGTGTGACTGCGCAAACGCCGAGGTGATGAGGGCCAAATTCAGGATTATTAAAGCCGGGGCTGCGCGGAACGTGAACGGCATGAACGTCCCCCTTCGGATACAGGCTCAACTGGTTAACGCGCAAAAAAATCTCCGAAAGGGTCAGAAATAAAAATCTTTTCGCGCCAGTAATATCAACAAAGGTTCAGCAACTTCCTCAGTCGGTGTTTGAAAGAAGCGAGGCAGCGTTTCATAAGCCAGCGGGAGATCATATGAAGACATTCATTTCCAATAAGCCGTCACACCACTGCCTCGCAATTTCATTTCTATTCCCCATTAACCCAGAAGGAGATTTACATGTTCAGTAGAGTTACTACTTTTATTTACGGTGTTGTGTCGTACCTCATCTTCTTCGCGACGTTCCTCTACGCCATCGGATTTCTCGGAAACGTCGTGGTGCCGAAATCGATCGACTCCGGCCGCACCGCGCCACTCGGCGTCGCGCTCGTGATCAATGCGGGGTTGCTCGCCATCTTCGCGGTTCAGCACAGCGTGATGGCGCGGCCGTGGTTCAAACGCGCGTGGACGCGCGTCGTTCCGAAGCAGGCGGAGCGAAGCACGTACGTTCTGATTTCGTCGCTCGCGTTGATCCTGTTGTTCTGGTTGTGGCAGCCCATCGGCGTCGTAGTTTGGAACGTGGAACAGCCGGCGCTGCGCATCGTGCTTTATGGCTTGTTTGCGCTGGGCTTTGCGATCGTGCTGCTCAGCACGTTTCTGATCAATCACTTCGATCTTTTTGGACTGCGGCAGGTCTATCTCTACCTGCGCGGCAAGGACTACACGCAACTGCGGTTCGGAACGCCGCTGTTGTATCGCCACGTCCGTCACCCGCTCTATCTCGGTTGGCTGCTGGCTTTCTGGTCCACGCCGGTGATGACGATCGCGCATCTCGTTTTTGCGATCGCGACGACCCTTTACATCTTCATGGCAATACAGTTTGAAGAGAAGGATCTACTGGATACTTTCGGTGACGATTACGCGCGTTATCGAGAGAACGTGCCGATGATCGTCCCTGTACGGATCGGCAAAGCAAATTGAGTTTGTTGAATCATTGAAGGAGAAAACATGTACTACAGCAAGGTCAAAGGCTTCATTCGTCTTTTTGTCATACTCACTTTCGTAGTCGGCGGCGCGGTGCGACCGAATTCAGCGGCGCCGGCGGCGTTCGATAATCCGAATGGTCCGGAGTTGCCGGCTGACTGCGGCAGCATCGCTGTCGGCGAGGAGTTCAAGTTGATTTTCCACGTCTATGCGAAGGGCGTGCAGATTTACAAGTGGAACGGCGCGGCGTGGGTCCTGGATTCACCGCGGGCGTCGTTGTTCGCTGAAGAGAATTATTTTGGTGAAGTCGGAACGCACTACGTCGGTCCGACCTGGGAGAGCAAGAGCGGCAGCAAGGTGAGAGCGGCGCGCGTTCTCGGCACTGGCTGCACGCCTGATCCGACTGCGGTTGCGTGGCTGCTGCTCAAGAAAGTCGAGACGAGCGGCGCAGGTATTTTCGCGAACGTCGAGTACGTTCAACGCACAAACACTACCGGCGGGCTCGCGCCGACTGATCCTGGTTCATTGAACGAAGTCAGGGAAGTTCCCTACACGGCTCAGTATTACTTCTACCGCGCGAACAACTAGAACAAAATGGGATCACAGCAAAAGGGCGTCGACCGGGACAAACGGACGACGCCCTATGCAATTGTGATGAGTTGAAAGTTTACGAACGTGGTTTCCTGCGGCGCCTTACCAATCCGCCTAAACCGACGAGCGCCGTTCCGAGCAGCAACATCGTCGATGGCTCGGGAACCGAAGTCGCCACACCGACGTCGCTACCTCCGCTACCACCCGCCAGCGGCACGTTTTGGAACCGCACGAAGATCGAGTTGCAAATCTGCTCGTCAGTAAATCCGGCAAAGGCCGCACCCGATACCGTGAATGACGCGCTTTCACCCGGCAGTAGTCCGTCGTTCACGGAACCACCGGAGAAGTTACCGGACGGACCGGTGATAAAACCAAAGTCTAGTACCGCAGAGTTGAAACCGTGCGACACGTTACCCAAGTCTGCATCAGAGAACGTGAAGTTCGATGACAAACTCGGTGCTTGCGTACCAGTAAAACCATTCAGACCGGAGGCGCTGGCGTTGCCGATAGGCGGCAAGTCAAAGCCGATACCAGTGATGGTTGAAGTTGAACCCGGCTGAGTAATAGCCGAGGTGTTTGTAATCGTGAAAGTGAAGGTGTTGGTCTGTGAATTGAACTCGCATACCACGGTCGCCGTTGAAAATTGGCCGCTATCCACGCCGACAACCGTGATGGTATCGGCCTTCGCGGTGGCGTTAATGCAGGCCAGCACCCCCATGACGCAGAGCGTCAGGAAAAGTTGACGAAATCGGGACATTACATTCCTCCTTGTTCGATTCCCGAGAAACAAGCCCGCGAAGGCACCCGCACGTGGCATTTGCGGAGCGACACTGCAGGGGCAAAACAGCTGATTAGATATCAACTTCTATTTGGGAGAGGCCAAAGAATAAGAGTTTTGCAATGGTCGGTCAATACAGATCCCCGGCCGTGATAGAAACTCAACAGACGCGGAAACAAATCGAATAAGTCGAATTGTTGCAAGAATTTTTGCACCCTGAACGCAGGCAAAACATGACCCATTTCAGGGCCATTGGATGACTTTGCCTTTGGGTTGTTGAGGCTTGGGTGTGGAGATCAATTGAGGCGTCACCGGCGGCGCCGGTTTGTTCGCGGGCGCGCTGGTATCCGCGGCTCGCAATTCGACTTTTGGAGCAACAGGCGGTGGCGGAACAGAAGCCGTGCTCTCGACCGCCTGCTGCGTTACTCGCGGCTTGGCAATATATCTTCGAATGCCAGGTCGGGGCGCCACAGGTTCAGGATTACTGACCGGCGGTACGTCGACAGGAACCTCCGCGGGCGCGGTTGTTGTCGGAATTGAGGCCGCGTTAGTGATAGGCGCCGGCTGCGGTGCGGCGGTCGCAGTTTGTGGCGGCCACGTTTGTTTCCAATACCAAACTCCAATGATTCCACCGGCAACGAGTAGAAACGCAACTATTCCAAATACGACTCCAGCCGTGATCGACCCGACGCGCGAGACAAACGCCGACCCCGCGCTGAAATTTCGCGGCGCTTCATGAACCAAGTCCCAGATTTCAGGTGGCTCACTGAGTGTTCTCACCGCGAGCGGCGGTTCGGGCTCAAACTCAGGCTGCGGCAATGGCTGTCGAATTGGAGCCGGCGGTGGCGGCGGGATTGGCTTCGGCAGAACAACCTCTTCTTTGCGACGCTTCTGAAGACACTGCGCGACGTCGCCGTAGCTGCGCGCCTTTGCCCACATGTGCGCCGACGTGCCGTAGCGTGTCGAAACGTCCGTCCTGGCGCCATAGCCAATCAACATCTCGACGATCTCAGTATGACCAAAGAACGCCGCCAGCGATAACGCGGTGAAGTTGTCGTTGCGCGTTACGTTCGGATCGGCGCCGTGATCCAGCAGCGCGCGAACCATCTTCACGTGGCCGTGATAGGCGGCGCGCATTAACGCCGTCATCCCGTGTTCGTTGCGCGCATTGATGTCCGCTCGCGGCAGCAGATCCGCGAGCTCATCGAGCTCGCCATTCTCCGCAACGCGCCAAAGCTCTCGCGTCGCCGCGCTCGGCGCCACCACGAATTTTTTCGGAACGGCCATGCTCTTAGTCCACGACCATGATCCGGTCACCCGGTTTCACCACCGGATCGGGCACCTTCCCTTTTTCGATTTCCTTCAACTTGTACTTCGTCACCGACAGAAAACCTCGCCCGTCGTCGCGGGCGAGCCGAGCTTCCTTCGCCTTCTCCGTCATGCCACCGGCAGCGATGATGGCTTGCGTCAGTGTTAGACCGCGACGGTACGTCTTCTCCCCCGGCAACTTGACCTCACCGCCCACATAAAGAAACTGCGTCTCGTTCGCGTGAAGCGTGACGACATCGCCAGGCCGCACCAGCATGTTCATGTCACCCGCCTGCGCCAGATCGATTTGAAACGTCTGATTGGAATCGTTTCTGACGACACTCACTCGCGCAGCTTCCGGCAGCGGCTGCGCATCCGCGACGACGACGTAAAGCGGAATCGCTTCGCGCCGCAGGATCTTCGTTCCCGACTCTTTCACAAGCCCGCTGACAAGAATAGTGTGGCTGGCGTAATCGCGAACGCCGACGGTCACTTTCGAGTTATCGAGCGCGCGTCGTTTCAGATCGTTTTCGATTCGCGCAGTCACTTCATCCGTCGTCAACCCACTCACCTGCAACGGTTCGGCCAGCAGCGGATGCTCCAACAATCCCGTGGGCGTGACGGTAAACAGCGTCGACTGCGACGACGCAGAGTCGGCGACGCGAACGTCCAAAACGTCGTTCGGACCGATGCGATAGACCCGCGTCAGCGCCAGCTCGTCGGCGTTCGTGGTCTTGTTCTCAGTGACCTCGATTGTGTCCACTGAGGGCGCCGGACGTTTGACCGCTATCGACACGGGCGCAGCAACCGGCGCTTCCGGCTCCTGTGGTTTATCGGCGACTGGTTTCGTTCCGCCGCCGTTGGGTTGGAGCATTGTGCGAGCGAACGAAAGACGGTCCTGCGCCTCGATGTCTTTCGGATTCAACTCAACGGCGCGCTGCAGCGCCTTCGCCGCTTTCGCCCACGAGCGCATGTCGAAATACGCGTGGCCGAGGGCAAACTGGGCGTCGGCAAATTGCGGGTCGAGCTTGACTGCTTGTTCGAACGTTTCCGCAGCCTGCGAGTAGAGACCGGCGAGACCATACTTCACGCCTTCTTTGTACAGTCTTCGCGCCTTGTCCTTCGCTTCGGGCGAAACGGGACGTTCAGGCGAGCGGGTTTCGTCGACGTGATTTGTTAAGGCAAGTGACTTCGTTTGCGCGGACGCGAGGGTACCGGACAATACGAGAATGGCGGCAATCGTAAGCGACTTGAGCATCGCAACCCCCTGTTTTAAGGACACTAGTCCGTAATTCAACGCCGCACGAAATAGGAGACGTGGGGGAAAACACGCAGCGCACAATCTGCGCACAACAAGTAGGGGCGTAAAAGCGGTGCCTTGCTTATACCACCTTTAACAGTTCAATTCCAAATTGTTTTTGAGTGACAGCGGGGTGGGTCCGGAGTGCGGCGGCGACGTTCATCGCGTCACCGCACTCCCGACACTGCTTACGTGCGTGGTGGACCGGATTGACCTTGACCGGACGGCGGTTGACTGTGTTGCCCCTGACCGACCTGTCCGTGACCGGTTTGCGGCTCGAGCGATTGAGCCTGGCCGCCTTGACCGCCCTGCGCCTGCTGGCCAGCATCGCCTTGCGTAGCTTCTTTCACTTTGTCCATCGCTTCGCGCGCGACCTGTTGCGCTCTGTCCACCAGCTTCTCACTCGCTTCACCCAGGTACTCGTGTTCGACGCGCGTCGTCGGCAACGCGAGCCCGACCACCGCGCCAACCGCGACTGCCGCCGCACCGACTGCGAGCGGGTTCTCTTCCACGAGACGTTGCAGACTGCGACCTGCCCACCGCGCTCCTTCGGTCGCCTGCTGACTGAGCTCCGAAACTTTCTCACCCGCATCCTGGGCAAGGTTGCCGGCGCTGTCTTTCACTCGACCGAACATGCCGCTCTTTGACGACGAGCCGTATTGTCGAGACGCGCCCGCATACTCACCCGATCTCGCATACTGCCGCCCCATGCCGGCGTACAACGGCCTCCCCGTTCCCGTTTCGAATTCGGATTCATACATCCGACTTCGCATCGTTCCGCTGTTAGCGTTGCCGCGGATTCGATTCACGACGTACCAGCCGACACCCAATCCGATCAAAGCGCACGGAATCGGATTCTGGCGCACAGTATTCGTCAACGAATATCCGGTTTCCTTCAACGTCTCTCCGGCGCGACCCATCGCGTTCATCGCGGGTTCCGTCACGTTGCTGATGCTTTCTCCTACTTTGTCCATTACTCTTTCAACCTTTCCGATCGTAGCCTCGCGAACAGTTTCTTTAACCTGATCCATCAAATGTTCGGGGCTCAGTCGTTCTTGAATCTCATTTATCGTCTGGCCCATTTCGGCGCGCGTGTCTTCGATCTCCGCTTTGATTCGTTCCGTCTCGCTGTCGGGATACTCGACGGCTGCCGCTAATATCGTTTCCCCTTCCATGTCAGGCAGGGAGGTGCGCCGGTCCTCCGTCCAACCTGTATCGTTTAGCTGATCTGGTCTTTGATCCATTGGGCATCCTCCTTCAACGAGTCTACAGTCCGTTGCGGCGTTAACTCTGTGCGCTTCAGCGCAGTAACAGCTTTGCTGATCAGCAGCCACGCAACGCAGCCGACGATCAGGCCGACGATCAGCGCTGCGAGCCACGCCGGCATCGCCATATCAAGCAGCAGGATCACCGCGGCGCAGATTGCCAGCAGGGCTGCGTACGCGACGGCGCCGCCGATAACCAGCGACGCAACGTTCTTTCCCATCCTCGTCGCCTTGTCCGTAATTTCAACTTTCGCCAGCGCCACTTCGTTGCGGACGAGGCTACTGGTCTCATTAGCAAGATCCGCAAACAGTTCACCGAGCGGACGCTCTTCCATTCGCCGTGATTCGTTCATACGCGGTTGCATGTTCCACCTCCCTTAAAACTCATAGACTGGCTGTGGTAGTGGGCACATGCGTGGGCGCATGCGACGGCTGGTCCGGCAGTGGCAATGCGCGACCGGTGTATTGCCCCGTGTACTGTTCGTTCGGCGACCTTGAGCTCTTCAAAAAGCGTGCTCCGGCCAGTCCGAGCAGAAACGCTCCGCCGATCAACAAAGCTGGTTGTCGCCGTCCGAAGTTTTCGACTTCGGAGACGAGCGCTCTCGTGTCGTTCGTGCGCAGATAATTCGTGAACCGCTCGATGCCTTCAGCCGCCTTGCGTCCGTACTGGGCTGCGTACTGTGCGATTGGACCCTGTTGCGGGCCGCCGAGTTGGTCACCCATGTTTCGCACGGCGCCGGCGAGTTGTTGTAGATCCCTGGCAGCTTCGTCCTTCTGTCGATCGAGGCGCGAACCTGCTTGTTGTTGTACTTGATCGACTACTTCACTGGTTGTTTGTTTTGCGTGTTGCAGTAGATCGTCCGCGCCGCCTGTTTGTTGATCCGGCTTAACGGCGGATCCCGATTTCTTAGTCTGCTCCGGCTTTGGTTGCATTCTTAAACCCTCCTTGTTGAATCGTCGCGTAGCATTTCCAAACGTTTAGTTTGAACATCCAGAACTAAAGCAAGAATCACGCCTCACTGCTCTGTCTCACAACAACACAAATTCGTAAGCGCGCGACGACGAGTTTGAAACTCTCCGCGCCGAGGCGACGCAAACACAATCGTTCAGAACTACACCGACATCATGCCCGGCCGCCCGACGGTAGTTGAACATCGTGCGCCGGAAGATAACCTGCGTGAGCATTACGACTGTACGCAAGCGCACCCACTCACCAAACTTCACGCCGTCACGATCACCGCCGGGGAGAACAAAACACACGATTACTACATGACGATCGGACCGATGTTCGCCGATCCGATCGCGCGGCAGTTGTACGCCGAGATCGCGTCGATCGAAGAACAGCACGTGACGCAATACGAGTCGCTGACCGATCCGAATGAAACGCCGCCGGAGTTAGCGGAAGAGTTGATTGAAGGAGCTGTTAGTTCGGTACCGAGTTCCGACGGCGGGTCGGAAAACATTGCCGAGTCTCGCACGGATTACATTGCCGAGCGGTATCCACTCGGATCGATGCCGGCGATGCCTGTTTCCGAGGAAGCAGAGGCGACTGAAGATCAGGCCGCTATGGCCGTGTTGCTCGATAAGTTGAGCGAGCGGCTGGCGTTTGAACGAATGGGCACGCGGCTTTATGAAGCGTTGTTGAACAAGTGCGAGACGTTGGATGAGCAGAGTCCGGGGCCGACGCTGGAAGAGATCAAACACATCGGGAGTGAAGAGTTGGAGCATTTTCTGATGCTCAACCAGGTGATCACGGATATCGGCGGCGATCCAACGGTTGAGAGTCCGGGGGCTGATGTCGCTGGAGTAGCGTCGATGGGCCTCATGCAGGTGCTGACTGATCCGAGAAGTTCGATGCCGCAGTGTCTACAGGCGCTGATGACTGCGGAACTGACGGACAATGCTGGTTGGGAGTTACTAATCGAACTTGTCGACGGGCTTGGTTACAACGACTTGAAGCTGGAGTTTGAAACCGCGCTGGTCCACGAAGAGGAGCATTTACAGAACGTTCGCGACTGGCTCTCGGACATGGTGCTGGACAAGGCTGAGTTATAACCACAAGAGGCACAAATTTTGTGCGTTTTGTGGTAATTAAGGCCGCGCGCTAGCGTGATCTTCCTCTTTCACAGGAAGCTTCTCCGCGGCGCGGCCTGTGATTTTATGAGGCCGGCGCTCCTCTAAATCGAAACGATCGCCCTGGCTGAGTACGTGCATCCGAACGTCGTATACCGACGGTGTCTTGTTGCGCGCCTCTTCAGCGACTGTCGAGTAGGTTATGAACGACCCGTCGATTACGTAAACCGCACCTGAACCAAGCACGTAAAAACTTCTATCCCGCTCGACGACGATCGCAGTCTGTTCATCGATCCCGACGCCGAGGTTCTTCGGATTCTGCGCAACCGCGCCGATCAGACGTCCGACTCTTCCCCGCTCCATGAAGTGCTGATCGATGATCACTTCGTGGATCAAACCAAAACCCGGCGCCATTCTCACCGAACCTCCGATGACGTGCGACTCTTCGTCGCCACCTTCAACCATCATCGTCTCACACATCGCCGCCGCGCCGGCGCTGGTGCCTGCGATCACACCGCCGTTGTCGTAGATTTCACGAAGCCGACTGAAGATCGGAGTGTCACCAATCTGACTCGTGATCTTTATCTGATCGCCGCCGGTGAAGAAGACAGCCCGCGCATCGTCAAGTATGCGCAACTTGCTCTCACGCGTCGCATCTCCGCGGTCGGCGATTTCGAGATTGTAAACGTGCCGCACGCCTAGCGAGCGAAACGCCCGCTCGTACACGTCAAAAAGTTCGGCAGGATTATTTTCCATCGCAACCGTCGACACGACGAGCTTGCCTCCACCCACTCGCCGCGCTACTTCACCGAGAATGAGCTTGTTGTTCGAACGATCTTCTTTTCCACCAATGATGATGAGAGTGCGATCCGCTTTTTCCATCGGGTTATTCTCTTTCGAGCTTCAAAGCAATCAATAAGGAACGCAACAGACGTTAGACTGTAGGAGAAGCGGGCATTGATTTGCGCGGCCGCAAAACTGTCGACCGTGAGGGAAACGCGCGCTTGAATCTCGGGAGCGTTTTGTGGCGCAGCGGCAGCGGCGGTAAGGATGGAACCGGTTGGGCCGAGTACTCGTCCAACAGCCGCTGAATCGGCTCCAACTTCTCATAGAACAGAACGATGACTTCGCCTTTCACCATCTGATTGATTGCCCGACGCAGCGCTTCCGACTCGTCCAATACAACTTCGCAATCAGTGGCGGGCGATACTGCGCGCACGGTGTCGCAAAGCATTTTGGCAACGACGCCCGGTTCGCGTCCGCGCAGATCGTGGTCCTCTCTAACGATCACTTTGTTGAATCCCTTCGCGGCGACGCGCGCAGCGTGCGTGATCACCGTATCGTCACGATCGCCCGGCACGCCGATCACTCCGGTAACGCGCCTGTCAGTCCAGTTCGACGCCATGCGGCAGATCGCGTCGAACGCATCCGAGTTGTGACCGTAATCGACCATCACGTGGCCGCCGTTCAATCGATACAGGTTCGCGCGCCCGGGATTGTTCGCGTAACTCGAAAAACCGATCAAACCCTTCAACAGCACTTCCGGCGAGATGCCGTAGGCGCGACATGCGGCCACGGCGGCGAGTAAGTTCGAGATTTGAAAATCAGCAGCGCCATTCATCACGACCGGCAACCTCGAAACCTCGGCCACCACGCGCTGCCTCTCGCCCGTCGCTTCGATCAACGCTTGACCGTTCGCAAAATACGCTGTGCCGCCCGCGCGCAGGTGATCTCGCACAACCGCATTGCGCTCGTTCAGCGAGAAGTAAACAATGCGCTTCGGAACTTTGCTGACGCGTTCTGACTTCGCCAGTTTGACCAGGTACTCGTTGTCGGCGTTGAGAATCAAAGTCCCCCCTTCGCGAACGCGCTCGGCCACGAGCGATTTGATGAAGACGACGTCCTCGATCGATTTGATCCCGTCCTGGCCGATGTGGTCGTCGCCGATGTTGGTCATGACGCCGATGTCGCTCCAGTCGTAGCCCAAACCTCTGCGAATGATCCCGCCGCGCGCTGTCTCCAGCACTGCCGCGTCGACCGCTGGATCCGACAACACGACGCCGGCCGATTGCGGTCCAGTCGTATCGCCTTCGACTACGCGCTCACCGCTGACGTAAATGCCATCAGTCGTCGTCATGCCGACGCAGATGCCGGTGCTGCCGAGTACGTGTCCGATCATTCGCGTCACCGTCGTTTTTCCGTTAGTGCCCGTGATCGCAATAATCGGAATGCGGCTCGGCGCGCCCTCCGGATAAAGCGAATCGACGAGCGCCTGGCCCACGTCGCGCGGCTCGCCGGCGGATGGAAAGTGATGCATCCGCAGTCCGGGCGACGCGTTGACTTCGATCACTCCGCCGCTCGTAATTGGATCGCAAATATCCGGTATCACCAGATCGACTCCGCAAACGTCGAGCCCAATCAGACGTGCAACTCGTTCACACAATCGAGCGGTCGACGGATGGACCTGGTTTGTTACGTCGCAGGCAGTTGCGCCCGTCGACAGGTTGGTTCTGTTTGAAAGCGTGACCTGTTCATCGCTCGCCGGAACAGTCTCGAGTGACATGCCCATATGGGCCAGATGAGCGCGCACCTCGCCGTCAATCTTGATCTTCGTCAACGGCCGTTCGTGACCGTCGCCGCGCAACGGGTTCTTGTTCTCGGTCGCAATCAATTCCTGGATCGAGTGCACTCCGTCGCCTACGACAGTCGACGGCAAACGCTCACTGGCAGCGACCATCCGGCCGTCGATAACCACGACGCGGTAGTTTCGTCCGGGGAACATCTCCTCGATGAGCACCGCTGAAGAAAACTCTCGCGCCGCTTCAAACGCCGAGGCCATCTCCTCGGGCGTCGAGACCTCGAGCGAAACACCATGGCCCTGGTGTCCAGTCAGCGGCTTCACCACGACAGGCTTCTGCAACGTCTCGGCCGCCTGGTTTGCTTCGTCGAGTGAATAGACGACGACACCGGTCGGAACCGGAATGCCGTTGCGGTGCAAGCGCTCTTTCGTTTCGTCTTTGTCCTGCGCCAGCTCGACCGCGATCGCGCAGGTGTTTCCCGTCATCGCCGCTTGCACGTAACGCAGATGTTTTCCGTATCCGAGTTGGACGCGGTTGCCCTCGCCGTCGCGTCTCCATGGAATGCCGCGACGTTCGGCGGCAGTGATGATGGCGCGCGTCGTCGGACCCGGCTCCCAATCGGCAACCAATTGCTTCGCGTGCTCCAACACTGGGGCGAGGTTGAAATCCTGTTTGTGAAGCAACGCCTCGACGAGTTTCACCGCTTCCTGAAGCAGGTATGTAGCTGCACGCTCTGCTTTGTATTCAATCGCGACGTTATAGGTGTGTCCTTGATCGTGACGCGTCTTGCCGTGCGTTGCGCCCACGCCGCAGAGATCAGTCAACTCGAGCGCGACGTGTTCCACGATGTGACCGAAGTAAGTACCTTCCTCGAGTCGCGTAACAAAACCACCCGGACGTCCGAGCCCGCAATGATGACTCTTCAAGTTGGGAAGCAGTGTGATAAGACGATGGTTGAAGCCTTCAAACTCACAACTCTCTCGCTCGAATAGTTCGCCCAGATCGAGGCGCATCAGTAGCACCGGGCGGTGACTAAAAACATTCGGACCGGAGAGCGAGCGAATGCTTTCGACGTTCATGAGCTTGTACCCCTTGTTTGACCCCTTGTTCATATTGCGCGGTTGCAGCTTTCAATCACTGTGCCAAGACTTAAACACGAGCCGATTAAACGCGCAGTCACATATCTGACTTAGTACGTAAACGGACAGATAGATATAACTAATTATTAACTTTCTCGATGAACCAGATGTCGACGTCCAGCTCTTCGGCATAGTGCACGATGGGTTCGTTCTTCATCTCAGGCAGGTTACTCGCTTCGAGCATCGTTGATCCCCACTTTGTCAGCTCCGCTTCTTGCAGCGGCCATGGTTCGTGGTAGATGCGCGCGCGATAGAGTTCATCGTCGTGCTCGGTGTAGAGCATGTAGCGTTCCGTCAGGAAAAACTCTTTTGATCCAGGTTGCGATTGCGGCAGTGGATCGCCGATGTTCCAGGTTGCGTCAAAAGCGGCTGGAGGATCATCCGTGCGATCGAGCCGGTAGTGAATCCTGTTGCCGCGTTCAGTGAGCTTGATGTCGGCGTTGTAGTACGGCAAGTGGTAGAGCGTTCGGGCGCCGAAAACAGCGGCGCTGCTGTTCGTGTCGAGCGAGAAGAACCAAACGCCCGGCTCGCCGTTGTAATGAACATACGTGCGGACGTTCAACTCGTGCAGCGAGTTCAATCCCGGAACCGGTGGAACGTACGGCGGTATCGCGCGCACGTCCCACATCGTGAATGGCGTGATCGCGATCCACGCCGACCCGCCGTATAGATCGATTTCGAGCGAACGCGGCACGAGCGGGCGCAACAGGTTCTCGCTGATGCGCCAGTGCATGAAGAGCAGTTTGCCCCACGTTTGGTGCATCACCGGCTGCCCGGGCGGACGATGACGAGCCGCGAGACGATCGACGTCGAGTGGATGACGCATCAGGTTCCCTTCTGAGTCGTGCTTGTATCCGTCGAGGTGCGACGCCAAAGCGCGAAGCCCAGCGCTGTCGCCAGAAACGCGAACGATCCCGCGGTGACACGCGGATGCAACCGCGCTTGCGTATAAAGACTCGACTTCGACACGTGTCCCTCGTAATCGCCTGTCTCCTTCAACTCGCCTGACGGGCCATCCAATGCGCTGTGCTGCGACAATGGAGCCTCGTCGCTTTGTTGCGCGTCAACCATTCGCCGTTCCATGAACTTGTCGGTCAGACTCGGCGCGTAGTAGCCGGCCATGGACAAGGCCTTTGCACCGCCGCCGACAAAGAGATCGCGAACCGGGTTTTCCGCCGCATACAGGATCGCTTCCGCGACGATGTTGGGCGAATAGACGGGCGCCGGAACTTCAGGTTCCGTCGGCAAATAGTTTTTAGCATGCTTTGTGTAAGGCGTATTGATCGCTGCCGGCTTGATCAACGTCACTGACACCGGCCGCTTGTCGTGCTCCAGTTCCATGCGAAGCGCATCGGTGAACCCTTTGATCGCGTGCTTGGAAGCGGAATAAATCCCCTGGATTGGTATCGCGCGATCGGATAGCGTGCTGCCGATGTTGATGATGGCGCCGCCTTTGTTCGACAGATGATCCGCGGCCACGATCGATCCGTAAACGACGCCCCAGTAGTTCGTGTCGAACATCCGGCGATGATCTTCGAGCGACACATCAGTGATCTTGCCGTATATCGAAACTGCTGCGTTGTTGATCCATGTGTCGAAGCCGCCGAAGTGATTTACAGCGGCGTCGCGAACGTTGCGCACCTGCGTCTCGACGCCGACGTCCGCTTTGACGTAGATGGCATCAGTGCCGGCGGCTTTCAGTTCGTCAGTTAGTTGGTGTAGCGCGGGCTCGGACCGCGCTACGAGAACGAGTTTTGCGCCGCGCTTTGCGGCCATGCGCGCCGTGACCAGTCCGATGCCGCTCGACGCGCCTGTTATCACGACGACCTGGTCTTCCAGTTTTTTCAGGTTCACAAGGTTTACCTCGTTGAGCGTTGTGCCTAAAGGCCTTTTCTCATTCTCACCCGGCTTCAGCCGGGTGTTTCGCTTTCTGTTACATGGAAACCGTTTGAAACGGTTTCTCGATGCTTCGCTGTGTTACACCGGGCTAAAGCCCTGTGAGAATGAGAGAGAACTTTTGCGTCAAAGTTACCTCGTCTGAGTCAAAGTTACCTCGTCGCGTGCCGGACGTTCTTGTCAACGCGAAGCTCGTTGCGAGCCGGTTGGGTTAGCGAGTTCGGCGCGTTCAGGCCGGCATTCTCAGCAACGCCGACGCCGAGTCGTTCAACCAACTCTCCACCGAGCCAACCGCCGAGCAAGCCGGCGCCGAGGCCGACAAACGACAGCACGAGCGCTAACGTCGACGGCACTTCAGGCAATCCGTACCGCAGGTAAAAACTAGCCGCGAACAATATCACCACGAAAAGGTTCGTCAACCCGTGTAGCAGGCCGATTCGTTTCGCGCGTGTGCCGTTCGGAATGTTCAGAAAGTCGATCAATCCGAACAGCGCGGCCAACAGACCACCGATGAGGCCGGCCGCGATCATCCAGAATGAAACCGTCGCCCACCTCGATTGCGCAGTAACCAGATAAATGATATCGAAGACTACCGCTGTCGAGAGTAACCCGAGCGGGTAAACGATCAGTATCGGGTGAATTGCATGACCGAAGAGTTTTGCTCTGCTTTCCATAAATACCTCCTTGAGAATTATGTCGACGACGCCTCAGTGTTCTGTGGCGTTGCGATCGACTAGTTTTGAAAAGCGGCTGAGCTCACCATCGCTGGTCTTCTCCTGGTAGAGAAACGCCAGCTCATTTTCTTCAAAGCCCTCGAAGAACTCTTCCCACGAGATCTCTTCGAGGCGATCCTCGCCGGAGTATCCGGGATAGTCGATACGCAGCACACCCGAGCTCTTGCCCTTCTCAGTGCCCTTCACTCTCGCCGGATGTCCACCACGCTCCTCAACCCACTTTCGAATCTCGTTGTGATTCGTTGTTGTTTGTGACGATGCTTGTGACATAGCAAGCTCTCCTTCTCAAATTCAGACGTATGCACTCAATTACGCAGTCAATTAGCGAGCCACACGCTACGAGCGGGTTATAGCGCCAATTCGACTTAAATCTTGTACGGGAACCTTACAGGTGAACGCGTTATGAGCGGTCGCGGAACAACTCGGCATGAATCGCTGCAACTGCTTCAGGCGGGATCTTGGGTTTGCGATCGTATGTGAGCAGGCCGTTGATCTCCTGCTCGATGTCGGTCAGTTGCGTATAGCAGAACCCGGCGAGGAACTTCAACGACGCGATGCCGCGCATCAGGTCGTGATACTTCTCCTGTAACTCTTCCGGCGTCTTGAACGAATCGTAGAAGCGGTACAACAGATCGCGCTTCTCCGCCGGGATGTCCTGCGGGATCGTCAGGAAGCCGCCGACTTCCGACAGCACGATTGGCTGACCTCGATATCGCGAGCCGCGCGCGAACAGTGGTTTGTCGATCCACACCTTCGGCGGCAGATCTCCGTTACTGAGCATTTCCTTGTAACGGGTTGCCAGCTTCTCGGCCGTCGGCGTGTAGTCGTGAATCGCGCAGATGTCGGTGATGTCCGTGTGCTCCCAGCCGTCGTTATCGATCACCGGGCGAGTCGAGTCGAGGCGTCGCGTGACGCGGACCATGCGTTCGATGAAGGCATACTGTCCCGCGTGCTCCTCGTTCAGACCCGGAAATCCCATGCTCTCGTTGACGGGCACCCACGCGACGATGCAGGGATGGTTGTAGTCGCGCCTGACAGCGTCTTGCCATTCCGCCGACAACAGCTCTTCCGCTTTTGAGGACCAGCCTCTCGCGTTCGGCATCTCTTCCCAAACAAGGAGGCCGAGACGATCGCACCAGTAGATCCAGCGCTGGTCTTCGATCTTCTGGTGCTTCCTGACGCCGTTGAAGCCGAACATCTTGATCCAACCGATGTCTGCTTGCAGTGCTTCATCGGAAGGCGCAGTCAGTAGACCATCGGGCCAGAAACCTTGATCGAGCACCATCTTCAAGTACGTCGGTTTGCCGTTGAGCAGGAACTTGCCGTTGCGTTGTTCGATGCCGCGCAGTCCGATGTAGGAACCGACTTCGTCCAGCAACTTCTCGCCTTCGTACAAGCGGACCTGAAGATCGTAAAGATGCGGCGATTCCGGCGACCAAAGTTTTGCGTAAGGGATAGTGATCGCGAGCCGTCCAGTCGCGACTGCCGTCTGGTCTTCACTGATCGCGACGCGCTTGCCGTCTTCCAACACCTCGACTTCAACTCGCCACGCAGCAGAAGGCGCGTGCAGAAAGACGTACAACTCGATCAGGTTGCGCTTCGCGTGAGTGATGATGCGCAACTCTTCGATGCGCATCGACGGAACCGGCTCGAGCCAGACGGTCTGCCAGATTCCCGTAGTGCAGTAGTAATCGATGCCTTCCGGCAGTCCTGTGTAAGACTGCTTGCCGCGAGGCTGTTCCGGATCTTGTCGATCTTCGACGCGCATCGTCAGCCGGTTCTCGCCTGACTTTACATACGGAGCAATGTCGAACTGGAACGGCACGTGACCGCCGCGATGATGCCCGACCTCATGCCCGTTGACCCAGATCGTGCACTCGTAATCTACGGCGCCGAAGTTTAATAGGAGGTCGCGTTTGTAAAACTCGTCCGGCAGTTCGAACGAGCGGGCGTACCAAACAACTTCGTGAATCGATTTATCGCCGATGCCGGAGAGCGGCGCCTGGTAAGCAAAAGGGACGTTGATACGGAGCGGCAACTTGCGGCCGTCCTGCCAACCGAGACTCAGTCCTTCCTCAGCGTCGTCGAAGGCAAACTCCCATTCGCCGTTGAGGTTGAACCAAAGGCTGCGGACAAATTGGGGGCGGGGATATTCCGATCGGGGAATCTCTTTTCGACTAAGAAGCATGCTGTTAACGGATCATTGTGCGCCCTGTATCAGACAGATTGGAAATGTCCCAGGCGGTAAGTCTCCCTTCGCAAATTAAGCGTCCATCATCGCTCACTTCGTAATCGTTCGCATCGGAGCAGTTTGTGCAAGAGAGTCTGTACGACGTACTCCCATTTTCGCCAACGCGAATCACCACCAGTTCACGTCCATTCGGCAGGCAATAGATGCCCCCTCCCCTGAGATGCATGAAAACTTCCCCCCATGTTCGTTCTTCCTAAGTGCCCGCGCGCGCATTTACCTGAGGGGCGAGCCTGTTACCTCAGGCCACCTCCGTGCGCTACTTCCGGATTTATCAACAACTGATATTCACGAGAACGCCGGCTGTGCCCGTTGCCGTTGCCATTCCCATTTCCCTGGTGCGCAACGGCTTCGATTCTCTTCATTCCCGCCATCTTGCCGTACGTCGTCAGTGCCTGCGCCACAATCTGGTCCATGTTGTAATACTTGTACGTTGCGAGCCTTCCGACGAAATGGACGTTCGCCGTTCTGTCCGCAAGTGCTTTGTACTTCGCGTACAACTCGGTGTTCTCCTTCCGTGGCACCGGATAATACGCATCGCCCTGTGCCTTCGGAAACTCGAAAACGATGCTCGTCTTCGCGTGTTCCTGTCCCGTCAGGTACTTGAACTCCGTCACGCGCGTGTAGAGTTGCTCGTTCGGATAATTAACTACCGGCGCCGACTGATAGACAGCCGTGTCGTGCGTCTCGTGTTTGAACTCGAGCGAGCGATACGGCAACTTGCCGTAGCAATAATCGAAGTAAGCGTCGACGGGTCCCGTGTAGATCATCTCGTTGAACGGTATCTCTTTCTCTATCTCGCGATAGTCGCAGTTCAACATGATCTTGATGTTCGGATGATCGAGCATGTTCTCGAACAGCCGCGTGAAGCCGTGCAGCGGCATCGCCTGGTACGTGTCGGTGAAATAGCGATCGTCGCGATTGGTGCGCGTCGGCACACGCGAGGTCACGCTGGCATCGAGCTCCGAAGGATCGAGTCCCCATTGCTTGCGCGTGTAGTTACGAAAAAACTTCTCGTATAGCTCCCTGCCCACCTTGCTGACGACGACGTCTTCCGATGTGCGTATCCTTTCCACCGGCTCCGCCACCTTCTTAAAAAACTCTTCCACTTCAAACGACGTCAAATTCAACCCGTAAAGACTATTGATCGTGTCGAGGTTTATGGGAATCGGAACGATCTGGCCGTCCACGCTGGCTTTCACGCGATGTTGATAAGGACGCCAATCGGTAAATCGTGATAGGTATTCAAAAACTTCTCGTGAGTTGGTATGGAATATGTGCGGGCCGTACTTATGGACCAGGATTCCGGCTTCGTTGTAATGATCGTAAGCGTTGCCGCCGATATGCGGACGCTTGTCGCAGATGAGAACTTTCTTGTCCGAACCGGCAGCCAGCCGTTCGGCGAGTACACTGCCGGCAAAGCCGGCTCCTACAATCAAATAATCAAACATGGATTGAACCCTCCTTGTTCATCGGGTGACCCTTAGCGAGTTGCTGTGGCGCCCGTTTGCTGTCCGTATGCGCCGAGGGGAAGTTTCGATTTGAGGGGGCGTTTTCTTTCAGTCACTTTCTCGATCAGGTTCGACATCTGGGCCCAGGTCTTGTCCCACGAGAGATTCCCGACGAAGGCGTCGACTCTAGCGAGCCACTCGTCTTCCGCGGATCGCGACAGAATCTTTTCCGCGGCACGAATGAAATCCTCCGCAGTGTCGGCGATCTCGACGAGCTTCAGCTCGCCATATGGCCGCACAACGTCTTGAATCGAAGTCGAGATGACGGGTTTACCGGCTGCTAAGTATTCCGGAGTCTTCGTCGGACTTATGAAGCGGGTCGATTCGTTGCGCGCGAAGAGCAGCAAGGCGATGTCCCAACCGGCGAGATATGCCGGCAGTTCGTCATACTTCTTTCCGCCGAGGTAATGAATGTTTGCGTGTTTCGGCAACGTCTCGGGATCGATCTTCACGACGGGGCCGATCATCACGAACTGCCAATCCGGGCGTTTTGACGCAATTTGATCGAGCAGTTCGCGATCGAAACGTTCGTCGATCACGCCGAAGAAACCGAGACGCGGATGCGGGATGTTTGCCTGATCCTCCGGATCGACCGCCTGCTTCCTTGCTTTGCCGAAATGCGCGGCATCGATGCTGCTGGGAAACGCGTAGACTGCGCGATGTTGATTTCGTTTGGCTTCGTACAAACTCTGCCCGCCAGTGAAAACGAGATCCACGCGGCGGAATAGTTCCTTCTCGAGCGAAGGCAAAGTCGAGTCAGCTCCTTTGAAAGCGGAGAGTTCGTCCATGCAGTCGTAAACGGAGGTGATCGGACTGAAGTGACTCGTGAAACGCAGCGCCATCGGCGTGTAATACCAAAACACGTAGTCGTTGATGTCGTGCTCGAGAAACAGCCTGTAGGTCATCTCTGTCAAAACGGCCGTGATCGCGATGTCACTTCGCAAACCTTCCGGCAGGTGCGGTACGACAACGTACACACCGGAACCTGTCTGGCGCACTTCAAGTCGCATCGAGCTATTGCTGAAGATAGGTTCTTCTACAAAGAAGACGCGGCGATCTTTTGCGAAGCGCGAGAGCAGGTGTTGCGGGCGCTGGTAGACAAAGTCCCAGCGAAGATGCGAAAAACAGACGAGATCGGGCCGGTTAGTCATGGGTTTCCCTCCAACTGCAATACTTCCGAAAGTTCGACAGTGCGCCGCACACACACACGACTTGCGCGGGAGCAAATCCACAACTGCGACTTTGATGTTCTTGGCCGGCTGGTGCGAGTATTCGCCTTGATTCAGTACAACAGACAAGATGTCTGTTTGTTTCTCAGCCGTCGAAAGACCTCTTTCGTCCCCTGTCACGCTGATACGGCAAGCGCAATGCCGCGAAGTCAGTGACTAAAGTTCGGAGTTGAGTGACAGTCATGTTGCCCGTTGTGTAACACGGATCTTTCACGCGCGTTTGTCCGATTCGAGACATGCCAATGTAGTAGGGGTGATGGCATTACCTTTGCTCAAGTGCGTGCGTCATGAAAACGTCAATGTGGAAATTCGGCGGACTCCGTTGGATCGAACTTGCGAAACGCGTTTGGTCAGAGGCTAACGCTGATGATGTATTTGGGCGCGCCGCGCAGCTCGCGTACTACTTTTTGTTGGCGCTGTTTCCACTGTTGATCTTTTTGACGGCCACACTGGGAATGATGCTCGGATCGGGGCCGGGATTGCGCGCGTCGTTGTTCAATTACTTGAGTCAGGTAATGCCTGGATCGGCGTTTCAACTCGTCGACACGACTATGGGCGAGATCACCGGCGCGAGTGGCGCGGGAAAATTGTCGTTCGGTCTTTTGGCGACGCTGTGGGCTGCGTCAAACGGAATGGGTGCGATTACCGCGGCGTTGAATGTTGCGTACGACGTGGAGGAGACGCGTCCGTGGTGGAAGCGGCGTTTGGTCGCGGTGGTATTGACGGTCGCGCTCTCGGTTTTAGTGATAACGGCGTTGTTGTTGGTGTTGTTGGGCGGGAGAGTCGCTGACAGTCTGGCCCTGCATTATCAACTCGGCGGGTTCTTTCCGGTCGCGTGGCGAGTGATTCAGTGGCCGATTGTTTTTGCGTTCATGGTATTGTCGTTTGCGTTGATCTATTACTTCGCGCCGTCGTTGAAAGATCAGGATTGGAAGTGGCTGACGCCGGGATCGTTAATCGGCGTCGTGTTGTGGCTCCTGGTCTCGTTTGGTTTCAAGGCCTACCTGCACTTCTTTAACTCGTACAGCACGACTTACGGCTCATTGGGCGCAGTAATCATCCTGATGCTCTGGCTCTACCTCACGGGCGCCGCAATCCTGATCGGGAGTGAAATAAACTCCGAAATCGAAAACGCCGCCGCCGAATCCGGCGCCCCGGAGGCCAAAGAGCGCGGCGAAAAAAGCCCCGACGATCACCAACGCGCCGCGTAGCTCCGTGGAGTCGCTACGGTCAGAAGATCATCACTTGAAAATGCCTAACTACTTATGCAGTACAAATCGCGCCCGTTCTGTTCTGAGCATTTCATAAGGAGTCATGCACTTAATACCTAGTCCTATACAAGCGTCGGGTATCTTTATCTTCTTCGTTAATGTTGATGCGATTTCGTGCGTGACAACGGTATAACCATGGGTCAGAGCGTGTGCAACCAAGTAGTAGTCAGCCACTTGAAGGAAAGTGCTGATCGCACTAGGTTCATATGGTTGGCCTGTTGCCCAGTGCTAACGGTACTCAGCGTCGTCAGGAGCTTTGCATCAGGCGGCAAGAAAAAGTCTGAGCCCAGCCCAGAAGCCGGGACAGAAGTCAAATCCATAGTGAAGATTCTTTGCCTGGATGAATACATTAGCATCGAGAAGATAGGCCATTACGCCATAACTCCCAAGCTTCGGCCTAGCTTCTGAAATGTTTCTAGCTTTGAAAAACCTAGCATCCTGAACGCGTCGCGGTGCAGTGTTTGTCCTTCGAGCGTGCTGATTACCAAGGCACGAGCGAAACGTTTGCTTACGCGTGCCGCCTGAGTCAGATAAAAGTTGCCACCCTTGCTACGGGCAAGAGCAAGCAAGCGAGTCCGCTCTTTTTCATACTCGGTCCAATACTGCGTCTTCGTCAGACCGCCTGCATCGTGAATACGTCGTAACATCACAAGCGAGCTGACCTTGAAGCGTCGTGCAAGCCGGTCGAGTTCTTCTCTAAGTGCAGCCTGTGGGCAGTACTCTTGTATTAACACCTTAAGGGGAACCAAAATCTCGGCGGCAACCTTATTACACCACCTCTCAACTCTATTCTCAGGAATCATCAAAGCCTCAGCGTCAGAAATTGCTGACTGCCCAAGCCAGATATGCGCAAGCTCGTGGGCTAGAGTAAACATCTGTGCCGCTTTACTGTCGGCACCATTTACGAAAATTAAAGGCGCTAACGAGTCAGAGATCGCGAACCCGCGAAACTCCTGTGGATCAAGAACCCGGGTGTTGTTATTCAAGACAACGCCACTACACATCACCATAATCCCCGCTTCATCTGCCTGTCCGATGAAATTACGCAAGGCATCGGTCCAAGTTGGGATTTGACGTCGCTGTTCAAGATCCAAACTGAGAGTATCTCTGATCGTGGTAGCGGCCGTTTCAACATCACTGGCCAAATTTAGAGAACCGACGAACGGCAATGCATTGAACCGTTCAAATCGTGCAAAGTCTCGGTACCATTCTTGACGTTGTTGGCACACGTATAGCGTTTCGAGCAGGTCAGCACTCGGCCGCTGGATTCGCTTGTTTCCGACGGTGCGAAAATCAGGAATTGGAACTGTCTCTACCGGAGGTTGCGGCAAGAATAGAAAGCCAATGGGTGTATGAGTTGCACTGGCGAATTTTTCCAGCTGTTTGAGCGTTGGTTTAGACAGACCCTGCTCCCACGACAGCAACCGAGGAAATCTTGGACGTAAGTAGTCAGTATCCAAACCGGCTCGCTCTCGCGCCCAACGCAATAAAGCAGGATTGATGTCAACACGGATCATTAATTTGGACGACCACTATACCAGCGGAAAGTGATACAAACGCTACGTCCCAAGTGCTTACATCGCATAATCACGCTCCAGAACTCATAAACGATTGATACTTGTCATGGGTGCGCATGTTCCTAAATATCGGCCAAGTTGCCAAATCATCTCGTGATAATCCGCCGCTCTGTAACACCTTAGGCAGTAAAGAAAAAAATTCATCAGTGCGATCCATTAAGGATAATAAGGCCAACTGGTAAAGCGGATCCTTGGCTGTAAAATCCGCTTGTTCAACCTCGGTTTTGACGGCATCATATCTTCCTTGCCATTTTAGACTCTGCCAATAATTGAGTTGTCCATACAGCTGATTCTTCTCGGAGATCTGCTTATCCTTAATCACAAAGTAACTGAGTCCTTCCGAAATCTTCCATCTTTCGTTTAGGAGGTGATGGAAGGTGATGGAGATGAGCGTTTCAGCTCTGTCATTATCCTTGGAATCCAGCTTTTTCCAGAGCTCAGCACCAATTAGAATGAAAACAAGTTCAAATTGATCAAGAGCAGCATTCAAATAGGCCGGCTCCACTTTAAGCAGATCTCCTGCAGCAACATTTTCTCTCAGCTGCTGAGGTACTTTCGACAGGTAAATCGAATTGGCCCGGCCGCCGTTGTGAACGAGCAGGTTTCTACGTTGCGCTATCTCAACTAGTTCGGGCTCAGCGTTCTCCAAGTAACCCATCGAGAGTCTTACTTGTTCCCGCAAGAACTTGAACCAGTCGTCCAAACTACCGCGGAGGAGATTCTCTACCTTTGACTCTACCAAATGCTGTTTCGCTTCTTCTATCGACGCAAAAAGCTTCAGATCTTCCAGACTGAAGGTTTTTTCCCGAGACCCAACCGCGTCAGGAAAGCGGCCGAAATAAAAATGTAGTAGCTCCGAGAGACACAACTCGACGGTGCTGATGAGCGTAATCAACGAACTTCTATATAGAAGATCTTTGTGCTTTTTGGCCGTTTCCAAGACTTCTCTCGTTTCATCCGTTGTCTGAGTGACATCGAATGTTAGGTGGAACCCTACTCTACCGTCCGGCTGGTTAGGGAGTCGTACAACGTCGAACGGAAATCCTAAATCTTTCGAAAGTTCGGCCTTCAGATCCCCTCTATTTCCAGAGGCCAGGGCTTCGGTTTCTTCCTTCGGCAATTGCGCAAAGGTTTTGCGCAATTGGTCCACACGATCGGTGATCATTGGCTCTGTTTTTGCCAGACTACTGGCCATATGCTCATCTAAACGTGCTTGAATCGAATTTACGAAATCCCGTAAGGCATTAATGTTTTCAGTGTATCGCGTAATGATGTCTTTCAGCATTGCAAGTCCGTATTCAACAGAGGTGAGATTCCGTGTCTTTAGGTTGAGGTTCTTAGCAGCATTTTCAGGCGTCAATCACGAACAGAGTATATAAGAATTCACAGCTTCGACCTACGATCGATTATTGAAAAGCGGTGAACACCCAGCGCCTGTTCACGAGTGACCGTAGGAAAATCGTTGAGGAAGTCACCCCAACTGTCGCCTGCTTCGAGGTAGTGGAATAAATGCGCGACCGGAACCACGAGTGCCTTTGAAACACGGCGCTCCGCTCATCCTTTCAGGATTCACCTCGATTAGGTCATTACGCATATTCTTATCACCCATCACTCGATAGAGTAAGCCACAGATCGACGGAATGCACAACCGAATTACCTCACGAAAAAGTGGACCATCTACAGGATTTTAGTTAACAAAACTCACTGAACCTTTCACCAGTTTTTTCAGTATTAGACCATCAGTCTTCCCTGACAACTGAGCCACCACACCTTGTTCCAAAAAATTGGAACGCCTACCGCAGTTTGTACGAGAGACTGAATTAGAGGAGCACCACTATGAAGCACAGACTACTCGTCAGCGTCGCAACTATCGTTCTCGTGACGATCGCATTCGCGACGTCGACAGCGATCGCGCAGAAACACGATGGCGCAACACTCGACGCATCCCAACGCTCATACCAACAAGCACGGCGCGTCCTTGACGACGCGATCGAAGCGCACGGAGGAGTCGAAGCACTCCGCTCGATCAAAGATTTCACGCTCAAAGAGAAAGGCAAGATCGTCGCACGCTACCAGAGCCCGACAGCAGAACCGCCGTTCGCTACCGGCACTTCCGAAGAAACGCTCGTCGTCGACACCGACCGTGGATTTGTCTTCGACGAAGTAAAGACTGCCAACGCCGGCTTCAACAACTGGACCACGACCGTCATCAAAGGCTCCGAAGGCCAGAACTACGACATGTGGTCCAGGACAGTCACTCCCATCGTCAATCCGACCTTGAACAACTTCCGCGGCCAGATCCGCCGGCTCCCGCCATTTGTTCTCCTCGAAGCATTGGATCGAGCCGCAACTCTTCGTTGGCTCGGCGAGGAGGAAGTCGACGGCAAGAAACAGAAAGTGATCAGCGTCATCCGGCCTGACAATCAACAGTTGGCGCTGTCGTTTGATGCGCAGACCAACCTGCTCACCAAGTACGGTTATCTTTACGCCGATCCAGTCGCCGGTGATTCGGAGATCGCGCAAAGCTATTCAGGCTATCGCACACTCGGCAAGTTGAAGCTGCCGAGCAGCCGCACGCTTTACAATTCAGGCGGAGTGATCCAGGAAGTCGAGTACACGGATCTGCAAATCAACACGAAACCAGCGGAGAGCGTCTTCACTGGCCCAACCGGTTTCGAAAAACTCGCCGCGCCGCCGGCGACACCACCACCGCCGGCAGTAAGCAAACTCGCCGACGACGTTTACCTGCTCGAAGGTATGGCTGGAGGTACACACAACGTTCTGTTCGTCGCCTTCAACGATCACATCCTCGTGATGGAAGCGCCGGAACAGATCCTTTACAACAACAACTCCGTCCAGGCGCTTCAGAAGATCAAGGAGACTGTTCCGAACAAACCGATCAAGTACCTGGTGCTGTCGCATCATCACTCGGATCATGCCGGCGGCTTTCGAGAGTATGTCGCCGAAGGTGCAACGATCGTCACCACCACCAACACCAAAACGGTCCTCGAAAAGGCCTGGGCGGTTCAGTCTTCACTGCTGCCAAAGCCTTCGCAGAAGAAGCTGACGATCGAGACTATCCAAAACAAGAAACGAGTGTTTCAGGACGACAAGCACGTGGTGGAGATTTACGACGTGGGACCGAACCCGCATGCGGAAGAGATCCTCGTCGCGTACTTACCGAAAGAAAAGATCCTCTTCCAGGCGGATCTCCTGAACGCAGCCCCGAATGGAACGATTCCGATTGCCCAGGACGCGACAGTCAGTTTCAGCGAGCGATTGCAGCAGTTGGGACTGGAAGTGGAAAAGATCTACGCAGTGCATGGCCGCGCTGCGACTCCCGACGAGTTGCGCACGTCGATCGAGAAGCGGCGCGCCTCGGAACTGAAGATAAGCGACTCTAGTTCCCAAAAACGTTAGCCACGACAGCGGCAGAAAGCGATCCGGAATACGTCACGGTCCAGGTCGGCGTGTTTCTCAACCAGGACGAGGCAAATCGTTTGCTGAAGGACATCGAACGGAAAGGTTACTCGCCTTCGTTCTTCACGGGACGCGACGCCGAAGCACGCCAGTGGTACGCCGTCCGCATCGGCGCGTACTCCGACCGGCAACAGGCCGCAAACGCCGCCGCAAACTTCACGCGTCAGGAGAAGATGAAAGCCACGGTCCGCCCGTTGGGATCGCTGTAGCATGAATTCGAACGCTAAGAGTAGTAATCGTAGCTTGCGCTCTTCGCCTGAGCAGTCCAACAACGGAGCGTGTTATGAATGAAAAACAACAACGTGTCTCGCCGCCCGTGAAATCAGGGACTATCCAGGCGCACGTCAGTGACGGAGCTTTGAGAGCGCGCGTCACCGTGTGGAACGTGAAACTGACGGCCGGCATTCATCCTTCCGGCAAGGCGATTCAACGCAAGTCAGCGCATGGGGTCGAAGCTTTTCAGGTGCCGCTGCGGCAGAAAGCCGGCGGACTGCCGCTGCCGACCGACGTGCGCACGAAAATGGAGACGGCGTTTGGCGCCGACTTTTCCGACGTCCGCGTTCACATCGGCCACGAAGCAACCTCACTCGGGGCGATCGCTTACACCTGGGGCACGAACATCCACTTCGCGCCCGGCCAGTACAACCCGCACACGATCCAGGGGCAGAAACTGTTGGGCCATGAACTCTGGCACGTCGTTCAACAAAGGACGGGGCGCGTGAAGAACCCGTTCGGCGGCGGCGTCGCCGTCGTCCAGGACCACGCACTCGAAGCGGAAGCAGATCGCATGGGCGTCAAAGCCGCGATGACGCAGATCGCACGCAAGCGCAACGAAGAATGATGACAACGAAACCCCGACTCCCATCTTCACCGTCTTCTCAAACGAGAAAGCCGCCCGTCGCGCCGCCGGTGTATCGTCCTCAACCGCTGGCGAAAGTGTTGCAGGGTAAAGCTGCGACTCGTTCCACTCCGCCGCAGCTCGCTGTTACCCGTCCAGGCGCTAAGATTCAGAAAGCTGTCGGTAAAACGCCTCCGAGTCGCACGCTTAACCATCAGCCAAATACGATCATGCGTCAGCAGGCGACGGTGCGTGCGACCCCAAACTTGCCCGTCGCGACACATGCGCCCAGAAAAACCAGCGCTACTCGCTTCCCCATCCAATGCCGCGTTGCTCAGCTCGCAATGGAGGCCCCAAAGGCCGCAGCCGCAGCCGTCGCCGCAGTGGTGCCCGTAGTTCCTCCTCACAAGGTAGTGGACGACCTATACAGCAAACTGATGTTCGCTCACTCTGTCGTTGGCCGCATGAAACGAGGTTCGAAGGAAGTAGACAGCGGGATATTGAGTAAGGTCGACGGCGCCAATGATGAAATTGGGGGGATGTCTGAGATATTGTCGAACTTTACCTTCGACTGGGTCACGAAATACAACAGCCTCACCCACTCCAAAGACCAACGCGAGATCATGGCCGACCTCATCAACCAGGCCGAAGCGATTGATCTCTCACAAATGCATGCCAGGGCCGGCTATCTTTATTCACTATCTCAGCAAAAGGCCGTTGCCGAGGTGGTGCCCACAAAATCCAAGCGCATGTCTGAGGCACAGAGTGCTGCGGCCAGAGAGAAGAGCAGATATCCGCACGGCCCGAGCTACTCAATGGGAAAAACGATCGGGGCGATCATAGACCTCGATACGGGAGCTGTCTTCGTTGCCACGAGTGGCACTGTAGCCAGAGAACTCACCGCGGCAACCAGGGCGCTTTTGCACGGTGTTCACGAAGTGGAGAAGTGGCCCATCGATGCGTGCGCCGAGGTAAATGCCATCGACCAGCACATTCGCGCCGGTCTTAAGCCGGTTCCCGGCGAAACTCATCTCTATAGTTATTGCTACACCTGGGATTATTCGAAGAAAAAATGGACAGGCAGAAGCGCCTGTTACAACTGTCGACAATGGCTCGCGAGGTACAAGTAAGAGCCATCGCACTGCGAGGTTGTCATGAGACCAACACGAATACCCAACCCCACCAATCGGTTTCAACCGCCGCCGAAGCCGGCAGGCCATACGGTCCAGAACAAGACACGTCCAAACCCGTCTGTGCAGGCTAAAGCGACGACGTATGCCGTGCAACCACCCGTCGCGCTCGCCGCCCACAGCAAACAGATCCGAGCAACGCTGAACGGCACGCGACAGGTCGCAGGCTCGATCGACATACGCGCTGCCGGCGCGGGCAAGGGATTCATCGCGAACCTCAAAGTGGACCATGACCACCGGCGTCGTGGCGTAGCAGCGAAGCTGATCGACGCTGCCGTCAACTCGGCGCGACGACAGGGATTCAGGTCCGTGAGTCTCGAAGCGCGGCCTTCCGATAACGGGATCACGCCGCAAGCGTTGGTGGCAATGTACCGGCGACAGGGATTCAAAAGCGTGGGAAGAACAGAGCGAGGAAGTCCATTGATGGAGCGCAAGCTATGAAAACTCCGAGTATGAAATCGGCGGCCAAGACGCCGGCAAAGACAGAGGCGCCATCGGCGTTGCCTGCACCGCGTGTGGTGCAAGCGCGGATGGCCCAGTTCAAGAGTGGACCAAAAACATCGGCGCCGCCCGTTTATCGTCCGGCGGTGAAGAAAGTCGTGCAGCCAAAGTTAGCCGGTGCGGCGATCACGCGAGCGGGCACGATCCAGAAAGCGGATGACAATCCCTACAAGAAAAACTACAAGACATACACGCCGCTCAAGGCTATGGACCGCGCCAGCGCGAAAAACTCTCCCTACGGCGGCGGCAAGTCGTCAAAATCGGCGCGTCTTCAGGCGCAGAGTGGCGGTGGAGTAAGGCCAAACTACGTGCCGCGACAGGACAGCCTGGCAAATGACATTTGGGACGGTTCGCGAAATAGCTTGTCGTGGAGCGCGACGATCACGGGCGCAATGGCGGGTTCAAAAGGTGGAGGTTGCCAGGTCCAAAAGAACCTGTGTACGGGCAGAGCGGACGGAATCGATCACATAACGGACTTCGCCGATCTGCAAACCGGTATCGACACATACAAAATCTGCGACGGAACAAATCATTGGAAGGCTTCTTACAAAGCTGACGCGGAGGCCGTCTACAACAACGGCAACGACCCGAGCAACATGCGCTGGTCCTGTACGAAGTGTAACAGTCAGAAGAGCGGTGTTAAGGGACGTTATGAGAATCAGCCTGTGTGGATCGAGGCGTGTCCCGGTGCTTGCGGCTATGCGTTTCAGGGAGAGGAGATGTAACTAACACTCGCGCATGAAGAAGCCGCTGTTGCCACAACTGATTCAACGGAAGAACGTGCCTGGCCGGCAAAGCGCGCCGGCCGCGCCGCCAAACGTCTATCGCCCGCAAACCGTGCCGAAAGTGCTTCAGACGAAGCGGGCGCCGGGTCAAATTGCCAAAGTCACGCCTCCAAACGCACGCGCAACGGCGACGAAGAACGGCGTCCAGTTGAATAAGGCGAATGCTGCTCGCGTCGTGCAGGCCGTGAAGTTCTTTCCGAACCTGCACCCGGGCGCAACCGAGCCCGTCAATCCCAGCAGTCTGTTTCGACTGAACAACTTCGCCGATCAATACCGGCTGCATCGCGTGAACAGTCACGGCGTGAACGTTCCGAACCAACAGTACAACTTCGTCCGCACGCGCGAAGGCGACATGCTTTTGCACAATCGCTACCGTCATCCGTCGATCGCGGAAGGTAAACAGGTGCTTTACGCGGGCGAGATTTTCTTCAACAACGGCAAGCTTGAGTGGTGGTCCAACGGCTCCGGCCACTATCAACCCAGCGCAGACGACGCCGGACAGGCGAACCTGCCGATGGACAACTTCTACTCGTACCAGCAGATCATCAAGGGCGAGCACACGCGGAAGAAAGGCAAGCGGTGAAGACAGAATTATCGTCAAATCAAAGCACTCTTGTTGCATAATCCACCACGATCGAATGCGATGACTAAGACTCCGAAGGATTGAAGCTGCTTATGACCATGCGACCTGGCGGTGAGTTGGCCACTCGCCCACTGCACTTCATCTGGATTGCCGATTGCTCCGGCTCGATGGCAGTCGACGGCAAGATTCAGTCGTTGAATACGGCGATCAAGGAAGCGATCCCGAACATGCAGGACGTCGCCGACGAGAACCCGAACGCGCAAGTGCTCGTGCGTGCGGTGAAGTTTTCCGACGGCGCGCAGTGGCACGTCTCACAACCGACCGATGTCGCTGATTTCAAGTGGGAAGATCTGAATGCCGGCGGCGTCACTGCGATGGGCCGAGCGCTCACGATCGTCGCCGATCAACTAAAGATTCCACCGATGACGGATCGCGCGCTGCCGCCGGTGCTGGTCCTGATCTCCGACGGCCAACCGACTGACGATTTCGCTGCCGGCCTGCAAGCGTTGATGAATGAACCGTGGGGCCGCAAAGCGGTTCGTATCGCGATCGCGATCGGTGAGGACGCCGATCAGGAAGTGTTGAAGAAATTCATTGCGAATCCGGAGCTGCGGCCGCTCCAGGCTAACAATCCGGAAGCATTGACGAAGTACATTCGTTGGGTGTCGACCGCCGTGCTCAAGTCAGCATCTTCGCCGGCCAGTCAAAGCGCAGACTCTTCACCCGGACTCAACGTCCCGATCCCTGTGATTCCTGATACTGGGACAGGCGCCACAGACGACGTTTGGTAATCCGTGTCTCAGCCGTTCTGACGCTTTGATGTGCCACTTGCGCTGCTCAATTGCGATCCGCCGTGGCTGCTGATGTGCACTCGCGGATGCTCAATTGCGATCGCCGCGGCTTCGCCGCCGGGATGTGCGGCAAGGCTATGCCTTGCCGGGACGTTGAAATAAAAGGCTGGGGCTTAGCCCCCGGTCCGGGCTCGGCCCTAGGCCGTACGAGGGGCACAGCCCCATGAAGATCCATTCTTTCGGCGAGGCATAGCCTCGCCGCACATCCCGGCGGCGAAGCCGCTGAGAACGGACCATCGTTCCAAGACCGCTGAGAACGGAGTATTGCGCAAACAGGAATGCCGATGGAATGGCAAGTTGTGGGGCAGAGCGTCCGTGGCGCTGCGCATGAACGCAATGGGCTGCCGAATCAGGACGCGATCTGCTGGTGGCCGGCGTCAGGCCGCGGCTCGTCGGCAGTTCTCGCCGTTGCCGATGGACACGGCAGTCCGCGATATCCGCGCAGTCACGCCGGCGCGCGCATCGCAGTCGATACAGCGGTCCATTTGATCCACGACTTTCTCAACAGCCAAACGGACGCCGACAACCTGTCATTAATAAAGGACGCAACGCAGGAGTGGCTCCCGCGTGCGCTCGTCCGCAACTGGGCGGAAGCAGTCGCCGAAGATCTGCATGCGGACCCATTGTCAGAAACAGAACTATTTCTCGTCGGCGCGGAAACGTCGCGCGATCTATCGATTGCTTACGGCGCAACGTTGCTCATCGCCGGCGTTAACGAGCGATTTGCTTTCTACTTGCAACTCGGAGACGGCGAGATCCTGACCGTGAGCGATCGCGGCGACGTAACGCGCCCGTTGTCGAAAGACGAACGGCTTTTCGGCAACGAGACCACTTCCCTTTGCGCGAACGAAGCGTGGCGCGACTTTCGTGTACACTTCCAGCCGTTGACACAGTCGCCTCCAGCTCTCGTTCTGCTTTCGACTGACGGCTACCCAAACTCATTTCGCGACGAGTCAGGTTTTCTAAAAGTCGGGTCAGACATCTTCGACCTGATCCACGATAACGGCCTCGCCAGCGTGAAAGATCAACTCGCCGGCTGGCTGCACGATTCGACTCGCGCCGGCAGCGGCGACGACATCACACTCGGCATTCTCTGTTCGCTCGACAAGTAAATGGATCTGATCCTCCATCCCGGTCAAAAGGTCCGCGTCTCGACGCGCACCTGCGTGGTCGAGAAATTTCTCGGCGGCGGCGGACAGGGAGAAGTCTATCAAGCCAGTCTCGAAGGTAAGCCGGTGGCGTTGAAATGGTACTACCCCGCCTCAGCGACACCGGACCAACAGAAGGCACTCGAAACGCTCGTGCGAATGGGTGCGCCGAGCAATCGCTTTCTCTGGCCCACCGAGCTCGCCTCCGCTTCGACACGCGGCTTCGGTTACATCATGGCGCTGCGCGAGCCACGCTTCAGAAGCATCGTCGATCTGATGAAGCGGCGCATCGAGCCGAGCTTTCGCGCGCTCGCAACCGCCGGTCTCGAACTCTCGCACAGCTATTTGCAGCTTCACACGAAAGGCCTTTGCTACCGCGACATCTCGTTCGGCAACGCCTTCTTCGATCCCGACACCGGCGAGATCCTGATCTGCGACAACGACAACGTCGCCGTCGACAACCAGGCGCGCAGCGCCGTCTACGGCACGCCGCGTTTCATGGCGCCGGAGATCGTCAGAGGCGAAGCTGTTCCCAGCACGCAGACGGATCTCTTTTCGCTCGCGGTGTTGTTGTTCTACATGTTCGTCATGCATCACCCGCTCGAAGGAAAGAAAGAGTTGGCGATCAAGTGTCTCGACCTGCCTGCGATGAAAAAACTCTACGGCACCGAGCCGCGCTTCATCTTCGATCCGAACGACAACTCCAACGCGCCCGACCCGCAGTATCATCGGAACGCGATCGCGTTCTGGAGTGTGTATCCGCGTTTCCTGCGCGAAGTGTTCACGAAAGCCTTCACGGAAGGAATCAGCGATCCTCAACACGGGCGCGTTCGCGAGAGCAACTGGCGCGCAGTGATGGTGCGCCTGCGCGACTCGATCGTCTATTGCACACACTGCAACGCCGAAAACTTCCACGACGCTTCTGATCCGGACGCGGCGAGCAACGATCGCTGCTGGTCGTGCCGCCGGCAACTGCGTCTGCCGCCACGCGTGCGTATCGGCCGCAACTTCGTCATGTTGAATCACGACACGCTGCTCTTCGCGCATCACGTCGACGAGGAGAAGAAGTACGACTTCACGCAGCCGATCGCGGCAGTGACGAAGCACCCGGCTGATCCGTCGATCTGGGGACTGAAGAACCTCTCGATCCAAACGTGGTGTGCCACAAATCAAAAAGGCGAGGTCAAGGACGTCTCTCCCGGCCGCAGCGTGACTCTGGCCCTTGGGAGAGGATCAACTTCGGCCACGCAGAGGGTGAGATCTGGTCTTGAAGCGTTTCGACGAGAGTGTGCCGCGACAACTCGGCGAGATCCTGATCAATCACGGCCGCCCACCGCTCACCGACGCGAAGCTCTGCGAAAACCTTCTGAAGGATTATTGTCCGCAGTTCAAAGAGGAGATCTCGCTGTTGGTGCTCGGCGTGAAAGCACGTGTCGCCAGCGATCTGCTCGTCTCGCAGGACGGTCTGCAACGCGACCTGCTGCGCGCGCTGCTTGTGAAGCGATTGCGAAAGGCGCACTCGCTGAGTGAAGGTGATGCGCGTTGGATCGTGGAGTCATGGTCCATAGCAATACGCGCGCTCACAAGAAAGGGATCCCTTACAGAGCCCGCGCCCATCGCTGATGCGAATCCGTCTGATCCGTGGCTCAAGCCGGGAATCATCGCGCGCTGCTCAAAACCGGTCCGTGCAGTCGCAGTTTCCGGAACTACTATCGCGTCCGGCGGCGACGATTGCGTGGTTCGCTTGTGGCCGCGCACGTTGGTGAAAGAATTCAAGACCCCAGTTTCCGCACTAGCATTTTCACCGAACGGAGTGCTGCTGGCGGTGGTAACTGGATCACAGATTTATCTGATAGATCTTCAATCAACCGAAGCGACGGTGTTGGGCCAGTCGGGAAAGCAGCCGTCACTGATCTTCTCGCCCGGCGGCAAGAGTCTCGCTGCTGCAAGCACAGACTCGCCGTGTCAAATTCGCGTTTGGAACCTGCAAACCGGTCAGATGCGCGTGCTGAAAGGCGACTGGAACGGCCCGGCGTCGATCGCCTTCTCACCCGACGGCAACGCAATCGCGGCTGCCGACGGCGATCGAACAATCAGGCTTTGGAATTTAGACGCGGGAACGGCTCGCGTGATCGGCCGCTCGAATAGGCAAATCACTTCAGTCGCTTTTCTTTCCGATGGTAAACGGCTTGTGTCCGGGAGTTGGGACGAAACAATCCGCGTGTGGAATATTCAAACCGGTGAAGCGCGCATCCTCGGCGAGAACTGTTCGTGCATCACGCATCTTGCAGTCTCAGGCGACCGCGTCGCCGCCTCATCTCTCGACGGAAGAATTCGAGTCTGGGACCTCGTGACCGGCCGATCGCGCACCATCGGCGAATGCTATGGCGTCAACGCCCTGGCGTTTACGACGTCGATCGTAACGGCCAGTGACGATGGGACGGTGCGTTTGTGGGACGTGCCTCGTTAACTCACCGCCTGATCCGTGATCTCCAGACCTTTATCGATGATGGCAAACGCCTCGCGCAACTCCGCTTCGGTAATGCACAGCGGCGGGTTCGTGAAGAACGTGTTCCAACGCACTAACGTGTAGAGCCCTTGCTCGCGGAAGAACTTGCCCAGCGCCTGCATCTCCGGCGCCGCAGTGTTGAATGCCGCCATCGGTTCGCGCGTCTGACGGTTTCGCACTAACTCGACGATACCGAACAGTCCGATGTTGCGCGTAACGCCAACCGACGGATGCCGGCTTTGCAGGTCTTCCATGAGCCCACGCATCACCGTTCCCATGCGGCGCGCGTTTTCGATCAGATTGTCTTGTTCATAGACCGAGATCGTGGCGATCGCGGCGGCGCAAGCAAGCGGATGGCTGTTGTAAGTCAAACCGCCGTTAAAGACGTTGCTCTGAAAGTGATCCGCGATCTGGCGGCGCATTCCGACTGCGCCGAGTTGCACGTAAGCGCTCGTCAAACCCTTCGCCATGCAGATCAAGTCAGGCACGACCTTCCAGTGGTCTATCGAAAACCATTCGCCCGTGCGGCCGAAACCAGCCATCACTTCGTCGGCGATCAGCAGTATGCCGTGCTTGTCGCAAATCTGGCGCAGTCCCTGCATGTAGCCGTCAGGCGGAATCAGAATGCCGTTCGTACCAACGACGGGTTCGACGATTATGGCAGCAACAGTCTTTGGACCTTCGAGCTCGAGTACCTCTTCCGTGCGCGCCAGCACTTCTTCAGTCGTGTCCGTGCCTCTTTGAATACCGTGATAGAAATCGGGAATACGAATGACGCCAGGGATGCCCGGTTCAGCGGCCCAACGTCGCGGATCCCCGGTCAACGTCAACGCGCCCGCGGTGCCGCCGTGATACGAACGATAGCGCGCGGCGACCTTGTGACGCCCGGTGAACAGGCGCGCGACGCGGATCGCGTTCTCGTTAGCTTCAGCGCCGCCGTTGGTGAAGAAGAACGCGTCGATGTCGCCCGGCGTGATCTCGGCGAGCTTCGCGCTCAGACGCGCGCGGACTTCGGTCGCCATGAACGGGTTCGCGTACGCCAGCGTCTCCGCTTGTCGCTTGATGGCGTTGATGACGCGCTCATCGCTGTGGCCGATGTTGACGCACATCAGTTGACTGTTGAAGTCGATGAAGCGCTTCCCATCCGTCGTCCAAAAATAAATTCCTTTTGCTCGCGCAACCGGAATCGGATCGACAGCGGATTGAACTGACCATTCGAAGAGCGTGTGCTTGCGGCAGAGCTCGACGATCTGCTCGCTCGTAAGGGTATCAATTGTGGTTGCCATGGCTCAGGATGCTATCCAAATCGCCCGCGATTGACAACGGCAGGAACAAATAGAATGCTTGTGTGATGACAGTCTCGCGAGAACAGATTCAAACTTCATATCCCGTGATCCGGCCGCACATTCGTCGCACGCCCGTCATCGAGGTCGACGGCGCTGACTTTGGTCTCGACTCGATCACGATCGTCTTCAAACTGGAACTCCTGCAACACTCCGGATCGTTCAAAGCGCGCGGCGCATTCATGAACCTGCTGAGTCGCGACATTCCCGACGCAGGCGTCGTTGCGGCATCCGGCGGGAATCACGGCGTCGCCGTCGCGTTCACCGCGATGAAGCTGAACCGGCACGCAACGATCTTCGTCCCGACAGTCGCGTCACCGACAAAACTGGATCGCATTCGCAGTTGCGGCGCGGAGCTAGCAATCACGGGCGACCGCTATGCCGACGCGCTCGAAGCAAGTCAAGAATGGACCGAACGCAGTGGCGCGCTTCCGATTCATGCTTACGAAGGCATCGAGACGCTGTGCGGTCAAGGCTCGCTCGGCCTGGAGCTGGAGGAACAGTCGCCGAAACTCGACTCGCTGTTGATCGCGGTTGGCGGTGGCGGACTAATCGGCGGCGTCGCGGCCTGGTACGAAGACCGGACGAAGATTGTCGCGGTCGAACCTGAGTTGGCGCCGACGCTCAACCGCGCCCTGAACGCAGGTGAACCCGTCGACTCGCCGGCCGGCGGTGTCGCGGCGGATTCCCTCGCGCCCCGGCAAGTCGGTCAAATGATGTTTCCGATCGCCCGGAAATACGTGCAGGAATCCGTCCTTGTAACCGACGAACAGATTATCGAAGCGCAAAAACAACTCTGGAAAACGGCCCGAATTGCCGCAGAACCGGGCGGCGCTGCAGCTTTTTCAGCGCTCCTTTCCGGCCGCTACAAACCTCAACCCGGCGAGCGGGTCGGCGTCGTCGTCTGCGGCGGCAACATGGAAATAAATTTCTCTTGACACAAGTACCTCAATGAATTAAATACTGTTTGTCTTTGTTATTTTTTCTACAAAGACGCCACCTGGCGCGGTAATTCCCTACCTGCTGATCTCGTTAGCAGAGTTCGAGTCAACCACAATCAAATATTGAGGTGTATTCATGTCCTTCCCCTTTATCTCCGGACTGCGCTCCAACGACTTGGCCATCGACCTCGGCACCGCCAACACCCTCGTCTACGCTAAGGGACGCGGCGTCGTGCTCAGCGAACCCTCCATCGTCGCTATTAATAAGGTCACGAATACCGTCGAGGCGGTCGGCAAGGACGCAAAGGAGATGCTTGGGAGGACACCGGGCAACATTGTCGCCATCCGGCCGATGCGCGACGGCGTCATCGCGAACTTCGAAGTCACCGAGAAGATGCTGCAACACTTTATCCGCAAGGCGCACAACGGGCGGACGTGGGTGAGCCCGCGCGTTGTCATCGGCATCCCGAGCGAGATTACTCAGGTCGAGCGGCGCGCCGTCGAGGATTCGGCGTATCGCGCGAAGGCTTCGGAAGTCTACCTGGTCGAGGAAGCCGTGGCCGCGGCAATCGGCGCCGGACTGCCTATAACCGAGCCGCACGGCAACATCGTCGTGGACATCGGCGGCGGCACGACCGACATCGCCGTGATCAGTCTTGGCGGCATCGTCTACGCGCGCGCTGTCCGCACGGCCGGCGACGCGATGGACAATGCGGTCGCCGAGTACGTCAAGCGGAAGTACAACCTGCTGATTGGCGAGCGCACGGCGGAAGAGATTAAGATTCAGCTCGGCAGCGCTTTCCCGCTGGACGAACCGCTGGCGATGGAAGTGCGCGGACGCAACCTCGTCGAAGGTATTCCGCAGACGATTACGGTCACTGACGAGGAAGTCCGCCAGGCGTTGGATCCGGCGGTGAGCTCGATCGTCGACGCAGTTCGAGTTGCGCTCGAGCGTACGCCACCGGAACTCTCGGCGGACATCATCGATCGCGGAGTAGTGCTGACGGGCGGCGGCGCGTTGCTGCAAAATCTCGACAAGCGGCTGCGCACGGAAACAGGTTTGCCGGTGTTCATTGCGGACGACCCGCTGACGTCGGTAGTCCTTGGCGCCGGCAAGATGCTTTCCGACTTTGCTCTGCTGAAGCGAGTGAAGTGGGAAAACACGCTACAGTATTAATTCGAGAAAGTTATCTGCGCGCATGGGTGGACGGCGGGCCATGTTCGAATCTGAAGAGCAGAGACAACGCGCAGAAGTCATCATCATGTTGCTGGCGAAGCTCTTCGTCGTCCTGGAGCTTTCGCCTGACACCTGCCCTCTGTGTCAGAAGACGCTAGCACACGACGCCGAGTGTCCCATCACACTCGCCTGGTCCATGCTCAGCCCCGAACAACAGAACGAAGCGCGCACCGCGATCCGCGCCCTCGCGCTCAGCATGGGCTGCGACGACTCCTTCGCCGATCCCGTAGTTCATTAATTCGTCAACGCGCGGGCTGAACCGTCAGTCCCGGGCTCCTTTGTCGAACTCGCAATTCCTGCGAGTCTAAAGTCGCGCTCATGACGCGCAGCAATACGCACTCATCCCCTACGCGTTTCTGAAGTTCTCGCAGGGTCTTCCAGGCTTTCCGTGAGAGCGAAAACCGCGGCCGGATCGATGCTACCACGCCGAATAACACCGGATTGCGATTCGTGGCAAACCACTTCCGCCATTCGTCAGATAACGAATCCTCCAGCCGTTTGCGATCCGTTGAAAAGCTTTCAACCTCAAAGATAAGGCTCTCCAATGGATCAGCCGCCTCGCCGCGATCTATCTTGATCGCGACGATGATGGCCGTTCCAATCGAGTCGATCCCCCACAGCCGAACGACGGATCTTCTGGTATCGATGCGATGACCCACCCAGATTATGGGTCGCGGCCAACCCAGCAGCCACGGCCGGTCCCACAACCATAACAACGCTAATTCTTCAGATGGAGTCAGCCGGCCACGCACGACTCGCCCGGTGGAAGGCGGCAACAGAAACTTAACGTGGCGGTTGGGTAAACGTTTCATATATAATTTACTCCCTACTGTCTACATCATCTGCTGACTGCCGATGAAAGTCAAGACATTTTTATCCGCAACTGGGAGGGCGGGAAAATGATAAACTTGGGCCTACTCGCACTTAGGAGTAGGAGGACAACTGCGGATGGCGAATCCACGACCCCGGCCCATAGACCTGGCAAAGAAGCTGCGCCAGATCAGACGAGCGTTAGGTCTATCTCAATCCGAACTGGTCAGGCGAATGGGTCTAAGCGAGGTCATGCACTACAGCCGCATATCGGAATTTGAATTGAGCAGGCGCGAGCCGTCCTTACTGACACTGCTGGCTTATGCGCGCGTGGCCGGCGTCCACCTGGAAGATTTAGTGGACGACAACATCGCGCTTCCCACCGAACTGCCGGGCAAGGTCGTCTACACTCCCCGGCGGAGATAGTCGTTTCTTCCCTTCCCTGTTTCGCAATTCGCTTCGTGCGCCGTATTATCGCAACGCATGGGATTCATGAGTAAGACAGCGGCGTTCATGGGAATGCCTGCGTTGCGAAACCTCGTCTCTGATTCGATCGCGATCGACATGGGGTCGGCCAACACGATCATTTACGTGCGCGGCCGCGGCGTCGTCCTTGACGAGCCTTCTTTGGTCGCGGTCGACAACATCACCGGAAAAGTACTCGCCGTCGGCCAGGAAGCGCGACAGATGTACGGGCGCGAGGCGCGCAACGTCTCGGTTGTCGCTCCGTTGCTCAACGGCGTCGTCGCCGACTTCGAAAGAACGCGCGAAATGTTGGCGCATTTCGTGGGCGAGGCGCGGAGCGGGATTTCACTTTTCAGCCGGCGCGCATTGATGAGCGTCGACCCCGTGGTCACTCACGTCGAGCGGCGCGCGCTGCTGACCGCTGCTGAACACGCTCGTATCGGGCGCGTCTTGATGGTGGAAGAAGGACTGGCGGCGGCGTTTGGCGCCGGAGTCAAGACCAACGACCAGACCGCTGCGGCCGTGCTCGACATCGGCAGCGGCACCACGAATGTCGCGATCGTAGCAAACGGAGCCATTATTCACGGCCGCTCGGAACGGATCGGCAGCGCGGACATCGACGCCGCGATAGTCAACCACATCCGTCGGCATCGTGGACTCGCCATCGGTCCACCTTCAGCAGAACGGCTCAAACTCGAGCTCAGCTCGGCAACCGTTCCCGCGGATCTCGCGCAGGAGATGACGGTCGGCGGGCGCGACGTAGTGACGGGAAGTCCGGCAGCGATCACGATCACTGCCGGAGAGGTTTACCCGATCGCGCGGTACGTGGTCGGAAAATTACTTTCAGGACCACTGGCGACGTTGGCGGAACTACCTCCGGAAGTTGCCGGCGACATTTACGATCGAGGAATCATCCTGACGGGCGGCGGCGCACTCTTCACCGGTCTCGCCGACTATCTGCGCGAACAGTCGAACCTTCCGGTGCGCATCGCTGACGAGCCGCGTTACGCGATCGTGCGTGGTCTCGAGCAGATGTTCGATGAACCACTCATGCTGCGACGCGTGGTCCGCAGTAGCGAGCCTTTATTAGACACGGGTAGTGAGGCTTACTCTCTGTAGAGTAGTACTGAAGACACAGATCAATCCTTCGAGTCCGCGGAGCGGTTCTGGGCGACCCGAATCCGCGGACCCGATGGCCCTCGTGCACAGGGCCATACAAGGCCGAAGATTTTTTCTGTTTACGATTCGAGCCTGACCGTTTAGGATGCTAACGGCTTAGACACTTCAGCAACGGCCAAATGCGCGGCTCAAAGTACCACACTGGTGAGTAATGAGCATCGCCGTTGAGCATGGTAGGTTCCAACTCACGGCGACAACTCAAAGCAGGTGCATATTACTCCCAACAGCGAGTAGATGCAAGACCCTTTGCAAAACGGATCGCATCAGCATCACGACGTTCCTCCTCGCCGGAGGACGCGCCTGATGGGCAGCCCGCGTCCAAAGCCGCGCCGGCTCGCTGAAAAACTGCGCCAGATTCGCGTCGAGTTGGGCCTGTCGCAAACCGAGCTCCTCGAACGTCTCGGACTCGGCGGCACCATGCACTACGGCCGGATCTCCGAATATGAACAAGGCAAACGCGAGCCCAACTTGATGACACTCCTCGCTTACGCTCGCACCGCCGCCGTCCATCTCGAAGACATCGTCGCCGACGAGTTTGAACTTCCCCGCAAATTGCCCGGCAACGTGAACTACCGCGGCATTACTCGCAAACCTGCAACGCGGCGCAAGTAGCTTGAATCGAATTCCTACCTGATATGCGTCGACTGTTCCGGATCTTGATACTGTGTGTGCTCGGCTTGATCGTGGGGACGATCCTCTACGAGACGATCATGTTCGTCCGCGTCTTCCGCTTGCGTTCGCACAATCCGTCGTCGACGTCGTTGATCGACATTCGCGCGAGCGAAGCGGAAGCGAAGGGCCAACAGGCGAGACGCGAACAGATGTGGGTCCCGCTCGACAAGATCTCGACGAACCTTCAACGCGCTGTGCTCGCGGGTGAAGACACTAACTTCGTCACTCATCACGGGTTCGATTACGAGGCGATCCAGAAAGCCTGGGAACAGGCGCAACGTGAGACTGCGCGCGAAGCGAAGGAACAAGGCGAAGACGACGACTGGCTGCCGAACTTTCCTGACTTCAAGCGCGGCGCCTCGACGATCAGCCAGCAACTGGCGAAGAACCTTTATCTATCTTCTCAGCGATCGTGGATGCGAAAAGGACAGGAAGCGGCGCTGACAGTCATGCTCGAACGCACACTGAACAAACGCCGCATTCTCGAGATTTATCTGAACGTGATTGAGTGGGGAGATGGTGTTTACGGAGCTGAGGCTGCGTCGCGGCGATACTTTCGGAAGCCGGCGTCAGCGTTGAGCGCGAGCGAAGCGGCCTTTCTGTCTGCGATGATCCCGAACCCGCGCACGGTCTTCAATCCACAAATCAATCCGCGCCGCGTCGCACGCCGCCAACGCATCATCATGCGCGGCATGCCTTACGTGAAGTTACCTTAATCGGTGTTCCCCTTTTGCGTGATACTCATAGAAACACGGATTACACAGCGAACTCTTTCGCGAGTTTCAGCTCGGCTTTGCGCAACTCGAAGCGGGCGCGGCCCAGGTTTCCCTGTGGGCCCATCGCCAGGACCACGAAGTAGTCGCGGCTCAAGACGCGCATCACGAGCACCGCGCTCTCCAGCGAGATGACGAGCTCGCGCAAACTGCCGAGCCCGGTATCTGTTCCCGCCCGCTGAGCGCTTCGCACAAGTGACGTAAACTCCGCGGCCGCAACATCCAGATTCGCTTCAACTCCGGCCTCGCCGAGCACTTTTTCCACGGCGATCCCATCTGTTCCCATGATGAGCGCACCGAGGCTTCCCTCGGTGCGTTCGATGATGGACTCGAGCATCTCTTTGAACATATGGCCTCCAATTACGGACGTTGACCGCTGAGCGTACCCGGCCGCGCAGTGTTCGCGCCGGCAGGACTATTCGGCAATGGCGCGCTCAGCATTTGCGGCTGCGTTCCCGGCGTCGTCGTCTGCGGTTGCGGCTGCTGCAACTGAGTCGGCGTCGGCGTATTGCTCGGCGGGTTTCCCAGCGGAACCGGCTGCGGGATCGTTACCGTGCGCTGGCCATTGCTGACCGTGCCTGACGTGGGCCGGCCGTTGTAGTCCGGACGATAGATGTGCGGTGTGATGAAGAACAGGATTTCACTGTTCTGACGCGTCGTCAGTTTTCGCTTGAAGAGATTGCCGACGATGGGAATCGAAGCGAGTCCGGGAGTGCGCTGCTGAGCTTCACCTTCAGTATCAGCCAGCACGCCGCCCATCACGGTCGTTCCACCATCCGGCACCAGCACTTCCGACTGCATGCGCTGCGTGTCGATGCCCGGAACGCCGCCAACCGCGATACCCGTATTGATCGTGTTGTTCTCGATCGTGACTCGCAACACGACGGTACCGGCGTCGGTAATCTGCGGCGTGATCGAAAGACGCAACGGCACTGAAACGAACGTCGTCGTGACTACGGCAGTCCCACTGGCAGCCTGCGTAGTTTGGACCGGAATCTGTGAACCACTCTCGATCTGCGCGGGACGATTGTTCAAAGCCGTGACGCGCGGTGTCGCGACTGTCTTCGCCTGGCCGCGTGATTCGGCCAGCGTGATCAGCGCGCTGATTTGAGCGGTGCCGAACAATCCGGTCGTCAAACCGATGACTGTGTTGGCTGCCGCAGCCGCGAGATTGTTCGTCGGTTGCGGGGTTCCACCTAAACCACCGAAGACGCTGAGCGGATTCGGACCCGACGGAATGCCGGATGCCTGTCCGCCTGAGCCACCACTTCCGCCGCTGCCGCCACTGCCACCGGATCCGCCGCTGCCTCCGCTTCCGCCACTTCCGCTCTGCGTGTTGCTCGCCGGAAGAGTCGAGATGTTGCCCAACCCTCCACGGCCGAGACTGACCACGCCGGCTGAAAGCTGCACGCCGAGGTCGCGGCTGAAGTTGCGTTGCGCGATGACGATGCGGGTCTCAATCTCCACTTGCGGTTCGGGTTGATCCAGAATCGAAACCAACTGGCGAATCGCGTCGATGTTTTCTTTAACGTCCGTGATGATCAGCGTATTGCTGCGGCCGTCAACTTCGATCGAACCACGACGGGAAAGACGTCGCGAGACGATTGGCAGCAGGCCCTGATCGCCGCTGCCGCCAGTCGCGTCGCCGCCGGCGCCGCCGCTAAAACTGAGATTGGTCGAACCGCCCGAGAATGCGCCGGTCGATCCGGCTGCCTGGGCCAACGTGCCCGAAGCGCGAGCGTAGTTGAGCCGGATGAACTCGGTCACGAGCGGCGAAGCGTCAAGACGCGAGTCGTTGATGACTTTCTGAGTGTCAGCCTCTTTGGCCAAAACGTCCATCGTCGCCACGCGCAGGATATTGCCGTTGACTTCGATGCCCAGCCGGTTCGCTTTCAGCACCGCGTCGAGCGCGATGTTCCAGGGAACGTCCTGGACATTCACCGTTACCGGAACAGCGGAGACTGAAGAGTCGATAACGAAGTTCACGCCGTACTGTTCGGTGATGTAATTGAGAATGTCGCGGATGTCGGCGTTGACGACGTTGAGATTAATTGGCTCGCCAATGAATCCAGGCTGCCCGTACTGCCGTCCCTGCTCCGACTGTTTGTCGGTGCCGCGAGACAAACCGGCGGGCGGCGTGGGCGCCGGGGCCGCCGGACCTTGCGGAGTCGAATTCTGGGCTGCAGCCATGCTTGCGCCCGCAAGGGACACAAGCAATAGGACGAGCGTGGTCCATATGGCTGATCTAACTCGAGGCTGATAAGACATCGTTCCCTCCTTAGGGGGATTTTCGGGAACCGCGCCGCCACGCACTACGCTCGATTGCCGGGGCAACTAAAGCGCGCGCCGCACTAACTCGGCCGTTCCTGGTTTTGTCAAAAGGGCGCCGGTGTTTCCGTCGAAACCCACCCGGCGCGGGGTCAATGGATCGATGGTCTGGTCGAAACCAAACCAACAAGTCGTTAAGGCTTCACCGTTGCGACTGACGGGTTCGGCGCAGTCGTGCTCATCGAGTTCACTGGGGTCGGCTGTCTCAGCGATTTGTACTCGACTGTTCGTTCACGACGGCCGTCGGTAAAGACTGTTTCCCGGCGGAACACCAGGCGATTGTCTTCGATGGCCACCAATTGGCCGTCGTAGAACGGTTCGCCCGGATAGATCACGTAGGAAAGTTTGATTGGAGTTGCTTCGATGATCGCGGCGTAGCCTCGCGGCGAACGAGAGATTCCGATCACCTGGATCTCGCTGAGCAACAGAGCAGTGGTGGGCTTGGGGGCGGGCATTCTCGCGTTCATCGCGGCGACTTTTTGGGCCTTGTAGTTGTTGATGCGTTCCTGGATCGTCGCAATGGGTATCGTGTCACGTGAGGCTTTCACGGGCGCGCGCGGCGGCTCGTATTTTCGAAAGGGATCGCGGCCGGCGGAAACCGTGCGCTTAGCCGGCTTCGCAGGCGCGGTTTCCTGGGCCATCGCCGTCACCACGAAGCCGCTGATCAGGATCGCGGCGGCGAACATGACACTTGCCAGCCGGGATGTTTTCGTGTCGTGAATAATCATTGTCTTTGTCACTTCCTCTGGTGCGTCTCGCTGAGCGGGGCTTACTTGGGAGGTTGAGGAGTTGCGGGAGCGGGAACTGGGACTGCTCCACCGGATGCGCCCTTCGTATTCGGGGCCGGTTGCAGACGATCGGAAGAAACGTAATACGCAGTCAGATCAAATCGCGCGTCGACTGTTTTGTTGATCGACTGTTTCTCCGACTGCTTCAGCTCGAAGTTGGTGATCGAAACGATCCGCTGATAGTGGGCCAGTTGTTCGAAGAACGCGCGCAGTCCGGCGAAGCCGCTGACGACGTTGACTTCGATCTTCTTGCCGCTGTAGTTGTCCTGTTGCATGTCTTCCTTCGGAGTGAACCGCGTAAGGACGAGGCCGTTTCCGCGAGCGCGGTCCTGAATTCCCTGAAGCACCATCGTCAGCTCGCGCTGTTCGGGCAGCAGCGCTTTCAACTCGGCATACTCTTCCTCACGCGCTTTGTAGGTGGCTTTGAAGTTGTTCAGGTTCTGCGACACGATCTGCGCCTGGGCGTTGCGCGGACGCAACTGCGCGATCTCGTCGTTCATGCTTTTGGTCTCGGCGCGAGTACCGCTGGTAATGAAGTACCAGAACGCGCCATACACGACACCCGCAACGATCAAAAACATTACCAATCGCAGGTACCATGGAAGAGCTGGGAGCTTGCCGAGTTTCATCTCTTTATCCTTCGCTGTCGGACGTTTGCTTTCGAGCGGCTATTTCTTCATCGCGACCTGGTTCGCGGCCGGCGGCGGTGTTTGTGATTGCTGCGACTTGGACTGGGCAAAGTTTGCTCTCACGGTGAACACCACGACTTCCGGCTTGACTGCATTGGCATCGTCCGCCGGCGCAGATGCAGCCGCGCTCGTCGTTTGCGTCGCCAGCTTCGCGTCTTCACGTTGCGTCTCGATATTCAGGTTGCTGAACAATCCACCGGAGAACTCGAGGCTCTGACCAAACTTCGTCACGGAGTATTCGTTCGGCGACTCGCCCTTGATCGTGATCTCGCCGTCTTTGTTCTCGATGGCTGTCAGATAAAGGCCCGGAACTGCGTCGAACCGTGCTTTGATCTCCTGAAGCACCGCACCGGGCCCCTGCTGTGATTCGCGCAGTTTCTTGATCGCGTCGATGCGCGACTGGATCTCCTGCGTCTTCTTTTCGAGTTCCTGCTGTTCTTTCTGAATTGCGAGCATCTGCGCTTGAATGCGCTTCTGGTTCTCGAGTTCCTTCTGCGCTGCCGTGTGGGCCATGTTTGTGCTCACGTACTCGTAACCGATCGCGAGCGCCATCAACCCGAACACAGTTAACGCCAGCAACAGGGTCTGAATTCGCGGGCTGGCGACTTTCTCTTCGACCGCCGCGACGCCTTGTGGCCGATCCGTAACTGACTCGAGCAGATTTATCTTGATCATGCTTCCACTCCTCTCAGCGCCAGGCCGACGGCCACCGCCATCTCTGGCACTATCTCTCGCATGTAGTCCGGATCAAACTTTCGCTCGTCGACTTCGATCTGGCGAAACGGATCGAAAACGTCCACGGGAATCTCGAAACGCTTCGCGAGGAAGTCGGCGAGTCCGGGAAGCTTGGATCCGCCGCCGGCGAGCAGGATCTTTTGGATCGTGGCGTCGCCTTCCTGAGCGGTCGCGCGGTAGAAGTCGACCGTCTTCTTCATCTCGAGCGCGAGCGTTTCTGAAACTGCTTCGATGATCGGCTGGATTGGTCTTGCTTCCACGCCTTCCGGCAACGGCATACCGCGCTTCACAGCTTCCGCCTGCTCGAAACTAAGTCCGAGCTCTTTTTGCAGCAGACTCGTGTACTGGCTGCCGCCGACGGAAGCATCGCGCGCAAACACCGAACGCGTGCCGTTGAGGATGTTGATGTTCATCGTGGCCGCGCCGATGTTCAGCAGCGCGACGACCTCGCCGGGCTTCGGCTGGTAGTTGACTTCGTAGCAGTTCTGCAACGCGAACGCATCGACGTCGATGATCACCGGCTGCTTGCCCGCGAGCTGAATCGCCTGTTTGACGTTCGCGATCTTGTCGCTCTTGCACGCCGCCATCAGCACATGCAACGTCTCTGACGATTTGCCAGTGAGCTCGTAGTCGAGATTCACGTCGGCGATGTCAAACGGGATGTGCTCCTCGGCGTGCCAACTGAACGACTCCTGCAACTCTTCGTGGCTCATCTGCGGCAGCACGATGTTCTTCACGATCACCGAATGGCCGCTGACGCCCGCGGCAACTCGATTGGTGCGAATCTGGTGTTCGCTGAAGATGTGGGCGATCACGTTGGAGACGTTATTGAGCTCCATGATCTGACCGTCGACGATCGTGTCGGTCTGAAGGTTTTCGAAGCCCAGGTTGAGAAGCTGTAGGTTCGATCCTTTTCTACCGAGCTCGACTGCCTTCACGGAACTGGAGCCGATGTCCAGACCGACGAGGTTCTTTTTTCCAGCGCCTTTTTTGAACATGGTTAGTTATTCCTCGCGACGGCGACGCGCAGCTTGTTTTGCAGACGAAGCCGGGCACGGGCTTTTCGTGCGCGCGGCAGTTGGCCTTTTACGACTTTGGCGGCGGCAGAGTCGGGGTTTGAATGTTTCAAGGTAATAGTCCCTTTGTTGTCTGGGTTGGGGGTCGGGAAAACGAATGGCATGGCAAGTGGCTTGGCACGTCTCAGGGCGGGAGTCGACCGAGAACGGTTGGAGAAGTCTGCGGCAGGAATGAACATTCGGAAACCCAGCCAAGTTGGTTAACGACCAACTTCCGTAGGCTTTGCGACCTCCGCTCGCGCGAAGTGTGCCTTTCTCGTGCTCCAGTGTTTTCGCGGGACTTACCGCGGTCAGAAACCAGGTAGGGCACCCGGCAAACGGCAACTTCTGCCGTATCCTGACTGAGAGTACATTAATGGACTAAACAATGTCAATCGCTATTTTTCTTCGTTTAACTTATTGAAGCGGCAGGACTAAAGGCAGGAAATGGTCCATGTGCTGAGCTGTTTTTGGAACTGACTGCTCAGGATTCCAATTTTTCCAGAACGCGGGTGACGACGCTGGGATCGTCCTTCACCTTTACCGTCTTGGCGGGAATGCCGGCGACGATATTATGGCTTGGGACGTGCCGCGTAACTACCGAATTACAACCGATGATGGCGTAATCTTCGACCTGCATTCCGGCCAGGACTGTGGCGTGATAGGTCACTCGGACGCCGTTTCCGAGTCGCGTCCGTGGGGTGTAGACCTGATGGATGTCGTAGATGTCGTGACTATGGGAATAGATGTTGGCGTAGTCGGAGATTGAGACGTCGTCGCCGATGTCGATTCCGCCGCGGTCGTCGAGCAGGACGTGGCGATGGATGACGACGTTGTTGCCGATCGAGAGGTTGTAGCCAAACGACCATTCGACGTATTGCCAGCATTTGAAATTCTCGCCGACGCTTTTGAAGATCAGCGGTGCGAGCATTCTTCGGAAGCGATGGGCAAAGAGGGCGTTCAGGCCGAGGAGCGAGCGGTCGAACATCTGCCACAGCCAGATGAACGGCTTGCGCTCGTTATAGAGTTTCACATCGATGTCGGTGTAGTACTCGGGCTCGGTGCTGACGTTGCGCGGATCGAAATTGTGCAGAGCGGCGCGCGCCGGCAGTGATTCAGCACTCGAGACGCCGAGGAAGATCTGAGACAACGTGTCGCGCACGACGTCGTTCGGATCTCTGCGGCCGTCGGTTAATGAATTTTCTAATTCGACGAGAAAACTCTCGTAGTCCTGTTCTGCTAATGCCTGGGCAGCTAATTGACGATAGGTCATGGCGTGAAACGCGGTTCAAAGTAACACAAGCCCCAAACACGCACAAAGAGCTTTCTTGAGTCTGACCTGATTTGTGCCTTTTGTGGCTTCAGCTTTGTGCCTTTTGTGGCTAGGCTTGCCAGCATTTCTTTTGAAAGTTAGGATGCCGGACGAATGAAGCTGCTGCGCACCCCCCTCGTTTTGGTTCTCCTTTTAATACTGATCGGCGGCGCCTTCGTGTGGTTCAACCGGCCAACGAAGGTAGACCTGGCAAACTATGCGCCTGCCGATTCCCTGCTCTACGTCGAATTGAACAGCCCCGCCGAACTCGTCCACGCGATCCAAAACAGCGACGTCTGGAAGGCGGCGGCGCCGATCACCAGGAGCAATAAGAGCTCGGAGAATAAGCTGGCGACGGTCGCTGCTCAGGCCGGCATCGGACCGATCGAGGCGGTGCTCTTTGCCCGATCTCAGCTCGCGCTTGTCGTCGTCGGTCTTAATACGTCAGAGGAGAACGATACGCTGCGCGTGAAGCCGGAAGTCGCGTTGATTGCGGAGACTCATACCTCGCCGTGGCGCACGACGCCGGCCGTTACTGACGCAGTGAAGCATCTGGCGAGTTTCGCGTACGGCGCGTCAAACTGTACTTCTCGCACTGCTGATGTTGAATATGTCGAATGTACGGTCGCTGGCGGCGAGCGGAAGATCCTCGCGGCGATTGACGACACGCTCGTCGTCGTTGGCAACACCGAGAACGCCGTGCGCAGTTGTTTAGAGGCGCGGCGAGGAACTCGTCCGAGCATGGTCACGGATCCGGAGCTCGCGCGTGTGCGCTCGAGTCTCGCGTCGGACAAGCCGCTCGCTTTCGGATACATCTCAGCAGCGAACTCGGCGAAGTTGTTCTCGTGGGCCGCGCCACTTTGGATGGGCCGTGGGCCGGGCGATCAGCCGATGCAACAGTTGCTCACGGTCAGCGCCGGCAAGATCCTGCGCGGCGTCGCGTGGACCGCTGTCTCGACGGGTCGCGGCATCGAGGACCGTTACCTCTTCTCGTTGGAACCTGACGTTGTCTCGCGTCTTCAACCTGCGTTCGAGACGGCGGAGCGCGATGAGAATTTCTGGAAGTTGGTGCCGAATAGTTTTCAGTCGTTGACGATCTATCGCAGCAAGGAACCTGACGTGGCTTGGCGATCGCTCGATTCCGCGGTGGCGTTGAAGCTCGACGCATTGCCCGCGGTGTTGTTTGGCGAGCTGCTGAAGTCAAGTTTGTCGACGTATGGGATTGGCAATCCGAAAGAAGTGCTGACTACGTTGACGCCGCCGTTGCTCACGTTGAAGCCGTCGGCGGCGGTTGAAGGGTCGGTGCTCGTGGCGCGAGTCAATGATGAGGCGCGGTTGAAGCGGTCGCTGGTCCAAGACGCTTTCAAGAGTGCTAACGGGCAGATCGTCGAAGGGATTCAAGCGCAGTTGGATCCGGAGATTGAGTTCTCGGCGGTGTTTGCCGACGGGTATGTGCTGATGGGCCGAACTGAGAACATGGAGTCGTGTCTGGCGGCGTTGAGAAGAAGCCAGGCGATTCAGGATAGTAAGGTGAAGCAGTCAGCGCAGGAGAGTTCGGCGCCGATCTTGACGGTGGCGAATGACGAGTTGCGTCTTACGAATTTCATTTCGACGCTATTGATGCTTCAGGGGCGGCGGCTGTCCGCCGAGGAGATTGAGAGCCTGCACAATACTCTTCGCGATTACACGTTTTCATCGACGGAGACAAGGTTGAGTTCTGCGGGTATCGAACGGAAGACTCGTTCGGCGTTTGGGCAGTTCAGCACGTTTACCTCGCTGCTGCGCTCGGATCACTAAAATCAACATGCGGCAAACTGTTGTACTCGGCACTCACAATCCAGGGAAAATTCACGAAATTAAATTGATTCTCGGTGATGCTGGTTGGACGCTTCTCTCGCTGCGTGATTTTCAAAACGTCGGAATCGCTGAAGAACACGCGGATACGTATGCCGGGAATGCGATCTTGAAAGCTCAGTTCTATGCTGCCGCTACTGGGATGGTTGCACTCGCCGACGACTCGGGATTGGAAGTCGACGCCCTCGGCGGCGCGCCTGGTGTTCGATCGGCACGTTATGCTGGCGAGCATGCGAGCGACGCCGATCGCCGTGCGTTACTCCTGGCGGAACTCGCTAATACTAGCAGCGACAATCGCTGCGCCCGCTTTGTCTGCGCAATCGCCCTCGCCAGTCCCGACGGTGAAGTCCTGAACTTATCCGAAGGCATCTGCGAAGGTATGATCACCTCCGCTCCCCGCGGAAATTCCGGCTTCGGCTACGATCCTCTCTTCATTCCGGACGGCTACGATCGAACTTTCGCCGAACTCTCCGACGACATCAAGAATGGCATCAGCCACCGCGCCCGTGCCTTGATGAAACTGCGCGACTATCTCCGTTCTTGACCACTCGCTCGACGGCCTCTTAGAATGACTCCCTTTTCGGGGCGTAGCACAGCCTGGTAGTGCGCTCGGTTTGGGACCGAGAGGTCGGAGGTTCGAATCCTCTCGCCCCGACCAGTTAATTAAACTGTCTGCTGCTACCTGTTATAGGTGGGCCGTTTAGCTGTGAATGCCACTTTCACAAGCTGGTACACGCGGATCGTAAAGCATTGCGAAGGTTGAATAGGCGTGGTAAGTTGGGCGCGTGGCAACGACTTTAGAAAGTCTAGCATTTGATCGCGGCGTACGGCCGATGCTGGAACTTGTTTTACCAGAAAAGGCTGACGTAGTGATCGGCTTTCGCGCCGATCCTGGACTACAAGCACGCATTGAGGAACTCGCGCGAAAATCAACAGAAGGTGAACTCACGGAAAATGAGCGGGCTGAATACGCGGGTTATGTGCGAGCGAACAAGTTCGTAGCTATTCTAAAAAGACAAGCGCAGCAACTTATTAAGTTTCGTTCATAGATGATCACCTCACAGATCAGGGCTCACGTTCGCGAGCGTGCTCAGAACGCTTGCGAGTATTGTCATCTACATCAAGATGATTCGCCACTGGCCGCGCTCCACATCGAACACATCATTCCGAAAATCCACGGCGGGAGCGACGACATCGACAATCTTGCCCTTGCTTGTATCGATTGCAATCTTCACAAAGGAACGAATCTAACCGGGATTGATCCTGAGACTAATGCGGTGGCTGAGTTATTTCATCCACGACGCCAAGAATGGAAAGACCATTTCGAGTGGAAAGGCATCTATTTGGCCGGCAAGACAGCCGCGGGCAGGACCACGATTCGAGTGCTGAACATTAATGCTGAAGATCAGCTGGCCTTGCGCTCGTCGTAGTGGCATTTGTTTAGAGTTGAGAAAATCCTCACCGGCAGCCGCTGGCTGCCGAAATTCTTCGCAACTGCAACTTTCAAAGAGGTAATCACTTACATTTTTGCCGAGCTTCAATTCCCTCACCCGCGCCCCGGAAAATTTGAGTTCGCGGGATCAAGTTGAGGCCAAGAATTGAACTGTCTCAACAGCGGGGTCACCCCAAAACCGTGTGGCAATTTGTGGACAGAATTCTCAGTACAGCGGCGATATGCGATGATGGCGAATGGGAAAGAACCGCAAAACCCCAATACCTCGTGGTGCCTGCAACTCTGAGTGGCTCTTCTTATTTGTGCCGTTATTTGTGCCGCATGTCGAATAAACTTCGAGCGAATGAATTGATGGGAGGTTGGGAAAATGAATACCTGCTCTAAATGTCAGTCGGACAAGGTCATCCCCGACGTCAGGATCGTAGACCAGGTGGGGCATTGGATCAGGCTCGGCGTGAACGTCTACGAGCACCCGGAGGCGCTCATCTTCAAGGGGAAGCATTCCGGCGCCCTGCGCTCACAGGTTTGCGGCGAATGCGGGTATGTAGAAACTTATGTCGAAGACCCGCAGGAACTATACGCGATCTACATGGAGAGTCAGGGCGGGTAGTGAGAGAGAAAGTATAAGAAAGCGGCAACGCGTTTGCGCGGAGGATCACCCTCTGTTCACGGCAAGCGCGCTAAGCGTCGTGCGCAAACGTCTCTGGCTATATCCCCATATTCCAGCGACCAGTAGCAGCCCAACCACGATCAGCAAAAGGTTCGACTGCCAAACAAAACCAGGATCTTTCAAATAGTGAGATCGAAGTGCAGTGCCCAGAATAAAATTCACACTCAGGGCCAACCAGACGGTCGCGAAACCGTACCTTCGATAGAGCTGAATACTTAACAGACAAGTTACCAGACTGCTCAGAAAGCTTAAGCCAATCAAAATCCAACGCGGCTCGAGGTATGACGTAATGGCAATCGCAATCAGCAGCGCCGGTACAATCGACGCCAGAACTCCGTGACCTATCACTCTCTCACTCAATTCAACCAAAAGAATTATTGCACCCGCGAAGATGAGTCCGATCATGAACGAAAAAGTAATTCCCGTAAGTATGGGCCACCCGTTGTTGATGATCTCGATCTCTCCGTTGAAAGAAGCATCCGCGCCAGGAATTCGACTCCCGATGAATGCTACGGCTTCGGATAGTCCAACCAACAGAGTCCCACCGAGTACTCCGTGAACCAGCGCTGAAGACACAGAGGGAGAGAAGAAACGACGCTCGACGATTTGCTCGAGGGCGAACAAGCGGGCCGGATTGTACACACGCAGCCATTCAAAAAAGCCGGCTGCGCTCGGGAAAAATGCGACACTGAACAACAGCGTGCTCACAAGCGCGAACAGAAACAAAGACAGCAAGCTCCCGGAATTCGTCGACTGAAAATAGGTTGTTGAAAAGACACCCACAGCGACCAATACCGTCGCAGCAATCGAAATCTTCCTTCCGAACGCCCGCCAGCGTTTACTGTAAATCAGGAACACCACCCCAAAGATATACATACCAACTACAGCCAGGACCCCCACAATCGAGCGCGCTTTGTTAACTGCATCAGTGTAGGCGCTGGCCTCTTTCACCGATTGAGGGGCGTCGAACTGCCGGCTTAGTCTCGTGACTTTGGTTCCCTGGATATTGGCGCGAACAGTTTCTTTGTGACCTAGGACTGGGATGGAATTGCGCCACGTCACCTCTGTCAGTCCGGGCGGAGACGATCGCGGAACCACTTCGATGTTATAACCAGCGGGTTCGAACGAGAGCCATCTTCGCGTCTGTTCGGTGGCCATCGAGACCGCCTGGTTTTGATCTACAGCGGTGATATCACCTGACTCCTCAGGCGCGGTGATGAAACTCATCACCTGTCCCTGCGGACTGATCCTGACCACGAGTTGTCCGGGCCGCGGGTTGGTAGTGAAAACCCCTCCGGCCGCATCGTCACTGTTACTCGCGAACACAAACTGCCAAGACGCTGTCTTGCCTTCACGCACTGCCTGTCGAGCGGCGCCGCGCCCTTCTTTGTTGATCGCATATGTGAAGTCAAAACCAGTTCCCAGGAAACGCCCCGCCACCTCGAGATCGTTCGCGTTATAGCCCAGACCGTTCACCACCTCGCGGGCCTTGCTCATGGCTGCCTCTTTCGAGTAGTCGAGTTTGAGGTCGGACCCAATGTAGGCGCGCTGATGCAGTGGCCACACTGCGATGGCTGCAATCAGCCCCAGAACGGCGAGCGCCACACTCGCTTTTGAGAACCGACTCAATTGCAGGACTGCGGGAGTAGACTCATCCAATTGAGTTTCAACCACCGGCGCCTCGAGCAGCATTTCACTACTGGGATGAGACTCACCGGGCATTGCTGAGTAAGCGGCGGAATTTGGACCAGCTTTGCTCTCCTCTAAAAAATCACGAAGATCGATGGCGATGTCTTTCATTCGCTGATAGCGATCTTCCGGATCTTTCGACAGGCAGCGGCGAATAATCCGCTGAATCTCGTAGGGACAGTTCTGATTGAAGTCCCTGACCGGAGCAGCCGGCGTGTAGATGATCTTGTGCAGGCTGTCGATCATGGAGTTCCCGGCAAATGGTTTTTGGCCGGTGACGATCTCGTAAAGAATGCATCCGAACGCAAAAATGTCCGACCGCTGATCGACGGCGCGGCCCAGCGCCTGTTCGGGCGACATGTAACCGATGGTCCCCATGACCGCGCCGGGCTGGCTCCGGTTCAGGATCGCGGTGGCGACCTCATCGGAATCCTGTTCGTTGTTTGCGGGTGGCGGTTCAACCAACTTCGCGAGTCCGAAATCGAGGATCTTCGCGTAACCATCGCCAGTGATCATGACGTTGTCGGGTTTGAGATCGCGATGGACGATCCCGGCCGCATGGGCTTTGGTTAGCCCATCAGCCACTTGCACGAGATATTCGAGTAACTTTCGCAGATTGCTTTGATCGCGATGGATTTTAGCGGTCAGGGTCTCGCCTTCGATGAACTCCATCGCGATGTATTGAATCGGCGTTTCCCGGGCCACCGAGACAAGGTCACCCGTTGGGGCATTGGTATCTCTCGCGTCGGGCTTGGCTTCGACAAATTCGGCCTTCGCCTCGCCAACCTCGTAGATGGTGATGATGTGCGGATGATTTAACGCCGAGGCGGATTTTGCTTCCTGAACAAAGCGGCGCAGTCGATCGGCATTTCCCGCTAACTCGAGCGGGAGGATTTTCAAAGCCACCGGGCGGTCGAGAATGGTGTCGTGAGCTTTGTAAACCTCACCCATCCCACCAGCACCGAGCTTGGCCAGAATCGTGTAATGAGAGATCCGATAGGCGTTCATGAGTACGTGCCGGAGTGAGATTCTGCAACAACAAAGCTAGTTTTGAGAAGACGAATTATTCATTATTGACTTTATTTTCCGATCCTGATAATAAGCTGCCGTCCAAAACGCTAGTCCCCTTACTCCCTGTATTAGCCCTGTTACAACTGAAGATTTAGTTTTGATCCTGCCCGCCTGAACCGTACCGACGAGTTCAATCGTGCAACCTTCAACTCTTTGAAGGCCAGTTATCAGTGTGTCTGTTGTGAAAGGAGTAAGACGATGACAATGCGATCAACCACATTCAGATCAATACGGAACGAAAAAAGAACTTTGAGATTTCGCTTTGTAAGAACTCTCAAACGTTGTGCGGTACCGATCGTCATCCTAACGTTGCTGCTGCTTGTACTTTCACATTCATCGCGGCGCACTGACGTTCTCGCACAGTCTTCGTTCAACTATGGCGAAGCGTTGCAAAAATCGGTCTGGTTCTACGAAGCGCAGATCTCCGGTCCGAAGCCTTCATGGAACCGCGTGTCATGGCGCGGCAACTCGGCAATGAGCGATGGATCTGATGTCGCAAAGGATCTGACCGGTGGCTGGTTCGATGCTGGTGACCACGTTAAGTTCAACTTCGCGATGGCGTCGTCCGCGACGATGCTCGCCTGGGGCGGGGTCGAATATCGCAGCGCGTTTCAGCAAAGCGGTCAACTGCCTCACTTGCTCAACAATCTGCGCGTGGCCACCGATTACTTCATTAAATGCCACACGGCGCCGAATGAACTTTACGGGCAGGTTGGCGATGCCAATCTCGATCATGCTTTCTGGGGTCCGTCGGAGATCATGCAGATGGCGCGCCCGGCATTCAAGATCGACATGGCCCATCCCGGTGCGGATCTGGCCGCCCAGACGGCTTCCGCTTTGGCGGCCGCTTCAATTGTGTTTCGCCCGACCGATCCAACGTACGCAAACACACTTCTCGCCCACGCACGCCAGCTCTTCGATTTTGCGCAAGCAACACCCGGCACCTTCTACGTCGACGCAATACCAGCAGCTCAGGGTTTTTATAACAGTCGCTTTGGTAACCCACAGGACGAAGTGACCGAGGCCGCTGTCTGGCTTTATCGAGCCACCAACGAAGCCGGCTTTCTAACCACCGCACGACAGCTCTACGCAACCATGTGCAAAGAGACCGGTACAACCACGCCTTGTTTCTCGTGGGCTCAAAGTTGGAACGACAAACATTTTGGCGTCTACGTAATGATGGCCAAACTGACGGGAGAAGAGCAGTTTAAGACAGATGCCCAACGATGGCTGGATTTCTGGTCCGTTGGCGCCGGCCGGCGCACGCCTGGCGGCCTAATGTTCGTGGACGGATTTGGCGCGCTGCGCTATGCAACAAACACCGCTTTCATTGCACTCTTGTATGCGGATTTTCTCGGCACAAGCAATCCGCTGTACGCTCGCTATCACGATTTCGGAAAACGCCAGATTGATTATGTTCTTGGCGCCAATCCAGTGAACCATAGCTACGTCTGTGGCTTTGGCGTCAACCCACCGATCAACCCACACCATCGCGGAGCACATGGCTCCTGGGTAAACGGCGGACCGACAGGTGTGCCCACCAATAACCGGCACATTCTCTATGGCGGCTTGGTTGGTGGTCCAACGTCACAAAGCGACACTTCGTGGGTCGATGACCGCAGCAACTTTCAGGCTAACGAAGTGGCCACCGACTTCAACGCTGGTTTTGCAGGAGCACTGGCGCGTCTTTATCAGGAGTTTGGTGGGAACCCGCTGGCGAACTTTCCGATAATTGAAACTCCGGATGACGACGAGATCTTCATCGATGCTGCAAAAAACGCTACGGGCACCAATTTCACGGAAGTTAAAGCGCTGGTGACGAATCGGTCAGCGTGGCCCGCGAGGATGCTCGACAAAGGCACCTTCCGATATTTCTTCACGCTGGATTCGGGCGCGACTCCTGCGCAGATAACCGTCACGGGAAACTTCAGTCAGTGCGGACCGGTGAGTAACCAGATTACGCAGTGGTCCGGCAGTACCTATTACGTGCAGATAAGCTGCGTGGGTACGAAGATCTTTCCCGGCGGACAATCTGAGCACCGCAAAGAAGTTCAATTTCGGATAACAAGTTCGGGTGCATGGGATCCAACTAACGATCCTTCATATGTGGATATCGCGAACACCGTGCCAGGCGGCACTCCAGTCAGAACCGGACGCATTGTGCTTTACGACAATGGCGTTAGGATCTGGGGCACTGAGCCGGGCAGCCCAACACCAACTCCTACGCCTACTCCAACTCCAACACCAACGCCAACACCCACTCCTACTCCGACTCCGACGCCAACTCCGACTCCTAATTTTACGCTCTCAGCCAATCCCACGAGTTTGACGATCAATCGCGGTGGAACCGGAACCAGCAGCATTACCGTGACTCGTACGGGTGGGTTCACCAGCAGCGTCACGTTCAGTGCCAGCGGCTTACCGCCCGGTGTCTCGGCAAGTTTCAACCCTGCGTCGACTACCGGCACAAGCACCGTCGTCACTCTGAGCGCAACAACCACAGCGACTCTGGGTTCAGCCGCAATAACCATCACTGGAACAGGAGGCGGCTTAACCCGGTCCACTCAGATAAACCTTACCGTGAATCCTGCCGGTGGCACCGGTGGAGTGACCGTCACGCCGGTCATCAATAGTAGTAGTCAATGGTTTAACGAAGAGGCCGTCTCGTTGAGTAACACCGGCACTCTGACGGCACTCTCCATCACCATCGTGGTCCAGCGAACAACCGGTATCAGTCACAATGGACAATACAACACAGTCGGATCACAGATTCTCCAAAGCGTCACCAGCACAGCATCAACCATAACTTACACGTTCACACTCGCGAGCGGGCAAACACTTGGCGCCGGAAGCAACCGGCTGTTTGCAGCACAAACAAGCGGCACTGGCACCGTTCACCCGTTTAGTGGAGACACGTACACCGTCACCTACACAACGGGAGGGACCACGTTTACCCAGACCGGACACTTCTGAGTTTCAAGCTAACTCGTGGTGCAACTTACGGCCGCTGTCATCGGCGGCCGTATTTCATTTGCGGCTGATTCGTGCAGGAAGTTTTCACGCCTTGCGGCGGCGTGCCGCTACCACCAGAGCAACACCTAGAATCATCAATAGCGGTGCCAACCAGGGCATTCTCAGGTCGGCCACTCTATGCAGATTAAGAACGGCCGCGATTACTGCGCCAACCAGAAACAGCAAACCAATCATGCGGACGACAGAAGGGCTCATGGGTTCACCTTGAATTTGAAGCTCAGGAAAAACGGCTTATGTCCTAACCTAAACTATTGAAGAGGTCAATCCCTGGGCTATCAAACGTAAGCGAACCGCTCTGCTTTACACTGGAACAAAACATCGACTGGGGGTGTCAAAATCCTTGAAGGGAGATCTTTATGGGAATGACAGCCGGAGCAGGCGGGCGCGGCATTCAATCGGAAATCAATGTAACCCCGATGGTCGACATCATGCTGGTGCTGCTGATCATCTTTATGGTGGTCACACCTTTCTTGCGGCATGGCATCGTGGTTCAGGTACCGAAGGACATGACAAACCCGGAGATCGATCCGAAAATTATCAGAGAATCGTCAGTCGTAATCTCCATTCCAAATAACGTCGAGTACTACCTCGGGAAGCAACGCTTGCGAAAAGAAGAGCTCGCTGACGGAGTCCAGCGGATGCTCGAAAAGATCAAGAATGACCAGGATCGAATTGTGTATATCAAGAGCGACGCCGGCGTTGCCTATGGCGACGTCGTGAATGTAATTAACGAGGTAAGAAAAGTCGGCGTGGATAAAATCGGTTTAGTTGCCGACAAGAAGAAACAAGACCGCTAACATCCCCTCTTCATCGAGTCATTCGGGCACGAGCGGCTGGGAAATTCGCACTGGGGCACCGATTCTGTTATAACCCGTACATTTGAAGTGCCCCTTGTACTGAAGCCCAGAATCGGCCAGAGGAAGTTTCTCGTATGACTCCGAATCCCATCCTCAAGAAATTGAGAAGAGCACTTGACCGCGTCGTTTCGTGGCGCACGCGACTCGCTTTTGTCGTAGTCATCGGCGCGCTTACTTCCATCGTTCTCGTTTCATCCGCCCGACTCGACGAGCGCGCAGGCGTTAACACACCTCCTTCTCCCGCCTCCAGCGACAAACGTCGCGAGCTACAAGATCCAGCTTTGTTGTCTGGTTTGAAGCAAGACGAGTCAGCCATGTCGAATGCAGTGCGAGTGGACGTTCCGGCCGTCAAAGCGAAGAGTTTTCATGGCGACGTTCGTCGACTTCCTTTAGTTAAGCCGAAGATCAAAAAACCACTGCGGGAACCGAAAGAACCTGGTCCGGAATTGCCGGAGAGGTTAGGACCGGATGCAGCCCTGCAACAGTTTGCTCCCGCGGCCCCGGCGCCGGGGCCAAGTGGAAACTTTCCGGGCCTGGACTTGGCAAATTGGGGTAACGGCTGGCCACCGGATCCGAACGGTGATGTTGGTCCTAATCATTACATCCAGACAGTCAATACTTCGATTGGAATCTTCGATAAAACCACCGGTGCACGTGTAGCCGGTTTTACGTTCGACACCTTCTTTTCGCAACAACCCACCGGAACGCCATGCGACAACAATAACCAGGGCGATCCGATCGTGCTCTACGATGCACTAAGCGACCGTTGGATCATCAGCGATTTTGCCTGGTCCAACCTCACCTCCGGCGCGATGTATCAGTGCATGGCCGTGTCGCAAACCAGCGATCCTGTTTCCGGCGGCTGGTATTTCTATGCGTGGCAAACCAATGCGGGCGGCAAAATTCCCGATTACCCAAAACTCGGTGTGTGGCCCGATGGCATTTACATGACGGCAAACGTCTTCTCCACCACCGGCAGCGGGTCGTTTCAGAACGTACAGGTCTGGGCCTTCAACAGAACCGAGATGGAAAGCGGAGCAACCGCTCACGCGGTGAGTTTCAGTCTGCCGAAGACTATCTCCGGCGTTTCGATTTTCAGTGTTCTACCGAGTCACGTTGGCAGCAACGGAAGTCAACCAATTGCCGGCACGCCAAACTATTTAACTTCGATCTGGGGGACCGCCCGAGCGCGTGTGTGGAAGTTTCACGTCGATTACGCAGTGCCGGCGAATTCGACTCTTACAGGCCCATCCAACATCACGATAGCTTCGTTTAGTAGTGGACCAGGTAACGTGCCGGAGAAGGATGGCAATGGCCTCGATTCACTCACTCACCGCGTGATGATGCAGAATCGATATCAGAATCTGAACGGCGTGGAGTCGTTATGGCTTACGCATACGATTGGGAGTGGCGGCACGCCCAACATCGCGCAAGTTCGGTGGTATCAGCTAAACGTCACCGGCGGGACAGTCGTTACTTCCGGCCCGATCCAGCAAGGCACCTGGGCACCCGATTCGAAGCATCGGTTCATGCCGAGTCTTGCTTTAGACAAAGACGGCAATATGGCGCTCGGGTACAGTGTCTCTGACGCGACGATGTATCCCGCTATTCGTTACGCGGGACGCCTTGCCAACGATCCGCTAAACACGCTCGGACAGGGTGAAACATCGATCATTGAAGGCACAGGATTCCAGTGTTGTAGCTTCTCAGACGGCACTGTCAATAACCGCTGGGGCGACTATAGCGCGATGACGATCGCTCCTGATGGCTGTACGTTCTGGTATACGAACCAGTACTACGATACGTTGCCGGCTACGCTCGCGCAGGACAATTGGAAGACTCGTATCGGGTCCTTCAAATTCTCACAGTGCACCCCAAATACAGTTGGCACTCTCCAGGGCACGATCACGGATGCCAGTGCGAATACTGCGCTAAGTAAGGCTTTGGTGACCGCAGGAATTCACGTTTTGAAGACTGATTCGAGTGGCTTCTATAGATTCACTAATTTGCCGACGGGAAGTTATCAGATCAGTGTGTCCGCAGCGGGTTATTCGAGCGGAGTGGCTAACAACATAAACGTTTCGTCTGGTGGTACGACGACGCAGAATTTTGCGCTCACGTCGAGCAATCCAACGCCGACACCGACGCCCACGCCGACACCAACTCCAACGCCGACTCCGACACCGACGCCGACACCAACTCCAACGCCAACGCCGACTCCGACACCCACGCCAACTCCTACACCTACGCCAACACCGACGCCGACGCCAACTCCCACGCCTACGCCGACACCGACCACGGAGTCTGCGAACGACACGCGCGTACCGCCGGCGACTCAAATCATCGATAGCAACGGCGATGTCTGGACTCGTGCTGCCAACGGCGCGATCTTGCGTAACGGTGTCTCAGCAGCCGGCGGCGCCGGTTCACAGATTCTTTACTGCAATCACATCGTCTATGTGTTCGGCACAGATTTCCAATGGTGGCGATGGTCCAACGGCTGGATACCGAGCGGACCGGTCGATCCCTGTTCCGGGGCAACGCCGACTCCAACGCCGACTCCGACTCCCACTCCAACGCCGACCGCGGAGTCTCCGAATAACACGCGCGTACCACCGGCGACGCAAATCGTCGACAGCAATGGCGACGTCTGGACTCGTGCTGCTAACGGAGCGATCTTGCGCAACGGTGTCTCAGCAGCCGGCGGCGTCGGTTCAGAGATTCTTTACTGCAATCACATCGTGTATGTGTTCGGCACGGATTCCCAATGGTGGCGATGGTCCAACGGCTGGATACCGAGCGGACCCGTTGATCCCTGTCCCGGGGCGACGCCGACTCCCACTCCGACACCAACTCCAACGCCCACTCCGACACCGACCCCCACACCAACTCCTGTTGCAGGCGACGTCGTCTGGGTAGAGGACTCGACACCGGCAGGAGCGATATTGGCCTCCGACGGCAGCGGCTGGAACTGGATTGCCGCTAATCCGACACCATTTTCCGGCAGCCTCGCCGATCAATCCGGCATCTCGAACGGCGCGCATCAGCACTACTTTTATAATGCGACGGCCACGCTAACTGTGAACACCGGAGACAAGTTGATTGCATATGTGTATTTGGATCCGGCGAATGTTCCCAGCGAGATCATGCTTCAATGGAACGACGGCACGTGGGATCATCGAGCCTACTGGGGCGCCAACAACCTCGGTTGGGGCACCGACGGCACTAATAGCCAACGCTTCATGGGACCATTGCCACCTGCCGGGCAGTGGGCGCGCTTGGAAGTGCCGGCTAATTTGGTTGGGCTCGAGGGACGTGTGCTCAACGGCATGGCTCTCACTCTTTACGGCGGTCGTGCCACTTGGGACCACGCCGGAAAAGCCGGCTCAACAAACGCGCCTGCAAGTGTCGCATGGTTCGATCTAATGAGTTTCGTGTGGACATCTTATTCCAGCTTCTATTGACCCGTGCGCCGGAAATCCCGCACGCTCCGGTCGCAGATGGACCTGATCGTCTCCTCAACGCTACGGACCAGATTGGGTAATCGATGACGCTGTTGTTCGCATCCCTAATTGGTCTCTTCGCCGGGTTGCGTTCACTTACGCCACCGGCGGCGGTCGCGTGGTCCGTCCACCTCGGGTGGCTCAAACTTGCACGGCCCCTGTCTCTCATCGGCTCGCCTGCTGCTGTAATAATTCTGAGCCTGTTAGCCGTCACAGAAATCATTTTTGATAAGCTGCCGAATACTCCGAACCGCACTGCTCCTATCGGACTCATCGCCCGTATCGTGACCGGTGGCTTAACGGGTGCATGCATTTCGCTTGGCGGTGGACGGATGGCTTTCGTTGGTGCTGGTCTGGGAATACTTGGCGGAGTCGCCGGTTGTTTCGGCGGCTATCACGCCCGCGCTTGGCTAGTAAGATCCCTGCGGCAGCCTGATTTCACCGTTGCTTTGATCGAGGACCTCATCGCGATCGGTGGCAGCCTGTTCATCGTTTCGCGGTTCTAAGCGGTGATGATTACTTCATTTGTGCGTTTGGGTGTGATGGTCGTTTTGCTAGTGCACTCAACCGCCTTTGCGATCGCACAAACCGACGCGATCCCCAGAGGCCAAATCGTAGATAGAGTCGAAGCGCTCAGCGATTCGTCGCAGAGTTACGCCCTCTATCTTCCGTCGAATTACACGCCGGATCGAAAGTGGCCGGTGTTGTACGCGTTCGATCCGGGTGCGCGCGGCCGCGTGCCGGTTGAGCGTTTTAAGGAGGCGGCGGAGAAGTATGGGTGGATCGTGCTTGGCTCGAACAATTCACGCAATGGTCCCTGGAACCTTGTCGTGAATGCGTGGAACGCTATGTTGACGGACAGTCATCAGCGTTTTGCGATTGACGATGCGCGTACGTACGCGACCGGTTTTTCCGGCGGCGCACGAGCGGCAATACGCATCGGGGTAGCCTGCAAATGCCTGGCCGGTGTGATGGCCAACGGCGCTGGCTTCCCTGCCGATCTTGCTCCAACGGCTGAGATGCATTTTCTTTTCTTTGGTGCAGCCGGCGTTGACGACTTCAACTATCCCGAACTCAAGGACCTTCAAGAACCGCTAACTAAAGCGGGCATTGTCCATCGCGTCCAGACGTTTGAAGGTCGTCACGAATGGCCGCCGGTCTCGGTCGTTACGTCAGCAGTCGAGTGGATGGAACTGCATGCGATGCGAGCCGGCAAGCGACCGCGCGACGATGGCTTCATAAACGCAATGTGGCAACAGTTCCTCAATGAGGCAAAAACACTCGAGGCGTCGAAGAAATACTCTGAAGCCTATCAGCTCTATCTCGATCTGGCTGAGACTTTTAAAGGACTGCGAGACGTTGCGGAGATTGAAACGAAAGTAAATCAGCTCGGCGACAGTCGCGAAGTGAAAGCGGCAATCCGCGAAGAGCAAGGGCAGATTCGAAAACAACGAGAGTTGGAGAGCCGGCTAAATTCACTGATTGCCGGGCGTGATGCGGGAGCTTCCGGTAACCCAAACGCAGAAGAGTTTGATTCCGCGAACCTGTTGCCGAAAATGCTCACCGACTTGCGAAAGCAGTCGAACGCGCCTGACGACTCCGCTCAACGCAGAATCGCTCGCCGCGTGTTGGATGGTTTATTCGTCGGCCTGATCGAGCAAGGTATAGGTCTTTTACAAACGGAAAAGAAATACTCCGAATCCATCAAGCCTCTCAAGTTGGCGACCGAAGTCAATCCCGATCGAGCCGGCGCGTTCTTTTACCTTGCCTGGGCTTACGCTGCGAACGGCGACAAGAAGAAGTCGTTGCAGTACCTCAAGACAGCGGTCGAGAGAGGCTTTTCTGATCTTGAGACGATCACAACTAATAAAGCATTCGATTCTCTTCGCGGCGATCCGGAGTATCAGCAGATTATGGCGAGGCTGCGGAAGTAACGATCCGCAGGTGCTATACTCTCCCGGACTTGAGAAGTACAGGGTATTAATGAACAGCTTACTATTGGCACCGCCGATCCGCAGTTCTCATCCTATCCGGTTAAGTTGCTGGAATGAGGTAAGAGGTTCAAATTATCGACGCGACTAAATGAATTACGGCCGCCATCGCGAGCGGCCGCATAAGTTTTTACGGCAAGTACTCGAAGCTACTTGCATCGTATTTGAATGTTGCCCCTGCTGCTTTCACTTCTCGCCTTTTGCGTTTAAGCTAGAGCCCACAAATCACACAGGAGTTTTTAGAATGCAGAAGCGCAAACTGGGCAACAGTAATCTGGAAGTGTCAGCTCTCGGGCTGGGCTGCATGGGGATGAGCATGTCTTACGGTCCAGCCGGAGATAAGCAGGAGATGATCTCGCTCCTTCGGGCAGCGGTCGATCGCGGCGTAACGTTCTTTGACACGGCAGAGGTATACGGTCCATTCACGAACGAAGAGCTGCTTGGCGAAGCGCTTTCACCGATTCGGGATCAGGTCGTGATCGCGACGAAGTTCGGCTTCAAGATTGATCCCAGTGCTGAGCGCCCGATGGTGGGCGTGGATAGTCGTCCCGAGCACATCAAGGAAGTCGCTGACGCCTCGTTGAAACGACTGAAGATCGATGCTATCGATCTGTTCTATCAACATCGAGTGGATCCGGAGGTGCCGATCGAAGACGTCGCCGGCGCCGTGAAAGACCTGATCGCCGAAGGCAAAGTGAAACACTTCGGTCTTTCAGAAGCAGGAATACAGACGATCCGTCGCGCTCATGCGGTGCAGCCAGTGACCGCCCTGCAAAACGAATACTCGCTGTGGACACGCGGGCCTGAAGCAGAAGTGCTTCCGATGCTCGAGGAGCTGGGAATCGGCTTCGTTCCCTACAGTCCTTTGGGCCGCGGATTTCTCACCGGAAAGATCGATGAAAACACCACGTTCGACACGAAGGACTTCCGCAACATTCTTCCTCGTTTCACGCCGGAGGCACGCAAGGCTAATCAGGCGCTGGTCGATCTGCTCGGTGAAATCGGACGACAGAAGAATGCTACGCCGGCGCAGATCGCACTCGCCTGGCTGCTCGCGCAGAAGCCGTGGATCGTTCCGATTCCCGGAACGACAAAGCTGAAGCGCCTGGAAGAAAACATCGGCGCCGTCAGTCTCGAACTGACGCCTGACGATCTTCGCGAAATCGACGACGCGGCGTCGAAGATCAAGGTAGAAGGCACCCGCTACCCGGAAAGTCTCGAACAAATGACGGGCCGCTGACCGAATTTGTCCAGATTTCAGACGTAATGGCCGTGCAGGACCAACGGCGAGGGCGGCAGACCACCGGAACAGGCCTCTTCAGATGAAAAAGGCCAAAAAACCTGAGGAAATGTGGGATTTGGTGGAGACTTTGCCGCTTGAGTGTGATATATCAGTGTCCTGTCTGCTTTTTCAATCTAGTTCTCTTTGGAGGTGTCACACCAGACTATGGCGACCAAAGCCGCGACAGGCAAGAAGCGCATGACTCAATCGGAAGTAATCAACCACTTTGCCGAATCCTCGGGAATGAAAAGGGCGCAGGTGAAGGAGTTCTTTGAGGAGATGGCGACGTTAGCAGCGCGCGAAGTGAAATCAAACGGTGAATTCGTGCTACCCGGATTCGGAAAGCTTGTGAAGTCCGAGCGAAAAGCCCGCGAGGGACGCAACCCCGCAACCGGCGAAACCATTCAGATTCCCGCCAAGACGACGTTGAAGTTTCGAGTAGGCAAGTCAATGAAAGATACCGTGCTACCAAAAAAGTAACGTCCAGCACTTATTTTTCAGCAAACGGCGCCGCCCCCAACCCCCTTCGCGGAACTCGGGCGGTGCCTTTGTCATTAGTGCCCCCGTAAACTGTTGAATCGAGCCTGCGTCTAGCGCGAGTCATAACTAAAACTAGCTCGCATAAAAAAGAGATGGACGGCTCAGGGTTCCTTCGCTATAATCTCGCGTTTCGCTGACCACCCCTGCGGCAATGTGTACTAGACAGCCTTTGTTTTTGGGGTTTTTGCCCTAAATTCGAAGCCTTGCCATGGGTGGAGGCTGCATCCAAGGGGGGTTGTTCGAGCATCTATAGTTCATACGTCGAAGCAAAGATTCTAATTGGAGGAATATAGGCAATCGTGACTTTTGATACGCACCTGCCGCTCAATGAGCGGCTTATGAGAATCGATCATATCCAGGCCCGCCGTTATTCGAAGCTGAACGGGGTGGCACTGGAGATCGCGACGGAAGGCATCATCCGACACTTGAAAGCGTGCGACCGAATGGATGTGAATCCTGAGACATCGGCCGTCCGTGAGATCATCGATGATGCGCTGAACGGGCGCAGAGTGTTCGCTGAGACCAAGGAACACACCCGAGCGGCATAAGTTCTCTCAGTTTTTCGTTTTCGAAAAGAGATTGCCCCACGCGGGCGATCTCTTTTTATTTTCCGGGCCGCGAGCGCGCACGAACCCTCGCGAACTGCACGTTTACGAATTCCATCGTCAACGTGCTAACATTCGCAGGCCATTGACATTGATGCCCCTGTAGCTCAGCGGATAGAGCATCTGCCTTGTTGGAGCCTTGATGGGGAAGCTGGCGCGCGTATGCGCGTGAACCCATTGAGTGGACGACCCTGTATGCGGGGACGCCCTGAGAGCCTCTGGTACTTTGATCGGCAAGAAGATCCGAGTAAAAATCCGAGAGGATTGGGTAATCCGCAGGAAACCTGCTCGCACTCTAACGCCAGGGATCCTCAGAGACTATACGGGTCGGGACTGCGACGTCCAAGATATAGTCCAGCCAGCAACCCCGTTTGAAGGGCGGTCAGGGAAAGCCTGATGCTGGAAGCTAAGCAGAGGGCCGCAGGTTCGAGTCCTGCCGGGGGCACCATGTTGAAACGGAATATGGCGGCATTAGCTCAGTAGGTTAGAGCGCCAGATTGTGGATCTGGAGGTCGTGGGTTCGAGACCCACATGCCGCCCCACTCCTTCAATACTGCGCACGCGCGCGTCCTAATCGATCTCCTCCTCGCTGAGTTTCTTGATCGAATACGAATCCAGGTACTTCGGATCGCGTCCGTGGGCGATCAGCACGTAGCCTTCGTGTCCTGAGCGACCTTCGACTTCCCACGTCAACCTATAGTTGCCCTGGTTGCTCTGTCGCTCAGCCGATTTCAAATCGGCCACTTCGTCGTAGCGGATGCGGCGGCCACCGCTGCGCGCGATGGCCGTAACGTACCGCACACGCAATTCCGCATCGTAACCAACCAGCAGATGTGAGACGCGTGGATCCTTCACCGCCCAAACTTCCTGCAGCTTTCGCGCCTCGCGCTCCAGCGTTCCCAGTGTTTGCAAACGCGCTCGCGCATCCGTTTTGCTCATGCCAAGAGTGATGCCCATGATTTGGTCCCGCGGCGTTGCGGCAGCAACGCTGGCCGCAACACCGAGAACCACAGTTAAAAGCACGCAGAGACGTAGTGTGGTTTTCATTTGAATCTACCTCGTCTTCACACTGGTGACGTTTGAGTAGCTCGACTTCCCTCCACCGTTGGCAGCCGCCACACGATAGAAGTAGGTCGTCTTTCGAAACACCGTGTTGTCCGTGTACGTTCTCACGTTCGCGCCAACCGTAGCGATTGGAATAAAACCGCCGGAGACTGACGTCGAACGTTCGACGACGAAGTTAGTTTCATTGTCCGAGTTATCGTTCCAGTTGAGTATCACCGATCCTTTACCTTGACCATTCACAGCCGCCAGCGCTGAAGGCGCTGCCGGTCGCGACTGGCAGGCAGCGTTGCCGATCAACGTGTAACCAACTGCCGTACTCGGATCGCCATAGTTCGCATTATCAGGAACGACCGCCACCACGGGCACCCGCACGAATATTCTCGACAACCTTCCTCCTGCTTGCGGATTGCCAATCTTGCTGTTTGAAACTACCAGCGTGATCGTGTCGGTCTGAGTGTCATACTTACTGCCGGCATCGAGATCTCCGACAGTTGTCGCGGTGCCCTGGGAATTGTCGGCATTATGGATGTAGGTTCCGTACTTGAAGCTGACGGCTCCGAGCACGTCGGTCCTCATATCGACAAAGTACCCATTGTTGTCCGCGCCTGTGAAGTAGACGCGCCAGGTTGTGTTCGGGGTGAGTGGATCACTCAAGTCAGTCATTTTCAGACTGAAGATCAGTTTCTGAATGCCCGCGCCGGAAAACGGCTCAGCGATGTGAAGCGATCGGATGTCGTGTCCTCCGATCCCGTCCAGGGAATCGCCGGAGGCATCCGTCATCACAGTCACACCCAGGCCGCTGCAAGGGCTTTCAGTCGTCGTCGGAACAACGCGAACTGACGATGCGCCTTCGCCGTTAACGTTCGAAGCAGTCACGCGATAGTAACTGTTCGCTCCTACGGCGGTGCTGTCAGTGTAGGAGTTGACGTCCGCGGCGAAATTTCCGACCAATGTCTCGGCGCCACCTTCGATGCCGCGATAGAGACGATAGCCAGTGATTGGCGAGCCGCCATCGTCAGGCGTGGACCACGCCAGACTGACGATGTCGCCGTCCTTCGTCGCGACGAGAAGCGGCGGTTCCGGTTTCGCATTCACCGGCGGATCGAAAGCAGCGAACAGACGCTTGCCGCCAACCTGACGAATGATCGTTGCTTTAGCGGCGCCGTCGTTGTCATTACCGTCCAACCGCCCGTCGCTGTTGCGATCGACGCCGCGAATACATTCAGCGGTCACGCAACCGTCGGCGTAGGCAGCAAGCACGCGGCCTTGCTTGTCGACGGTGACGTCGTTGAAGTCGAGGAGATTCCGAGTTCCATCCGGACAGCCAGTGCCTTCCGTGCAGACGACACCGCGTTGCACGGGATCGTTCGGCGTGGCGTTCGTCGTTACCCACGTCGCGCCACCGTCGTACGTCGTAGCGATGAAACCAAACCACGTACCCGGAAACGTTCGGTCAGTACCTCTGCCACTCGCGCCCGCCGTAGTCGAGCCAAGGAAGAAAAAGGCTGCTCGATCTTTGTCGCCGCCGACAACCGCCGGGAAGACACTGTTTTGAACAGCCACGGCCGCGCCGACGTCCTGGACGTGTTCCCACGTCGCGCCGTGATCGTGCGACGTCGCGACTCGAGCGTGTCCGTCGCCATCCGCGTATCCGAAATAGATAGTACCGTCCGCGCCGATGCCTACCGAGGGATCGGTATCGCCGGCCGAGCTCTCGTTGACGGTCCGGATGCTCCACGACAAACCGTTGTCCTCGGAAACAGCGACGCCTTGTTTGCCGTTGCATGATTTGTTCGGAACGTAGACCGTTCCATCTGGTGCGACTTTGATATGCCCGTGCAGACCGTCGCACTGGGCCAGCGTCCACATCGGAATCGCGACTCCGAAAGTGAAACCGCCGTCATCACTGCGCGCGATCTCGGCTAGACCGACGTCCTGCGACGCGTAGTACGTAGCGTTGGGATAAATCTTTCCATTCGGACCGGGACGTTGTATCGCGCCGCCCTTCAGAGTGCCGTCAATGTTGCGCGCGTACGGTCCACCGCCAATCGTCTGATGGTCCACGCCGGAGTTGATGCCGGAGCCCTGGCTGACATTCCAGGTAGCGCCATCATCGTCCGTGAACGAAACCGCGCTGGCCTTGCCAAGTAGTTGGGACACGAACGTGCGATTCGTGCGGTTCGCGCCGGCGTCGCTGTCGGTGAAAAGAATCGGATCCAGACTGACAACGGAAGTGTTCCTCGCACTGACGTCGTCCCATGTTGCAGGGGCAGGCGAAGCCCGGTCGTCCCACTTGATGCGGAGGGTTTGCAGCGCGGCGATAAACATCGCACTGCCCGACTCCCAATTCACGCCGATCGTGGGTTCGCCCGCCGAATTGCCGAGCGCGCCCGGCGCAGCGTAGTTGTAATAACGCGGCGCGGCTTCGTTTGACGGCGGCGGGGCGGGTTGCTGCGCGGGCTTACTCTCAATCGTCGCGCTTCCGTGATATTGGTCGAGAGCGGTTGCGTTGTAGTAAACAGCGTGAATCGTGTAGACGCCGGTTCCCTGAATCGCCGGATCGATCGTCGTGTCTTCCCAGGTCAACGGCTCCGTCGGCGACGTAGCGCCGCGGCCGGAGTTAGCGACGAGTGGACCGGAGTTCGAGTCTTTATGGATGTACAGATCGTAGTCCGTGGTCGGAAGCTGCCACTCGATCTTTATGCGGATCAGTTTGTCGGACCAGTCTGCTGCCGTGCCGCCCACGTTCAACGTAAACGTGTCGCACGTGACGCCTTCCTGGCACAGATCCTCGCCGTTGATTAGGCCCAACGGGGCGTTTAGCGCGCCGCCGCCGGTTCCTGTTCCGGTCCAGGTCACGGGTGTAGTTGCTGTTGGATTGATCGTGTTGTTAGCAGGATTAGAAGCTGATGCGTTTCGAAGCGAGGGTAGTGCGACTGCGAGCAACAGCGCAATGGAAGTGACTGCTATTGAAGTTCGTAATCGTCGCGACACCCAAGAACGCCGGGAATTCTTTCGGTGAGTCATCTGCATTTCCCCTGTTTTGTGGACACAGTTCGGCTGTTCGCCAAGACCACGTCTCGAACCATTGTCGGGGGCTCGTTTACTACTGCCCAGGGATTTCGGAGGATGTGACTACGGCTGACTCTAGCATTGACGCAGCGGATTTCGGGTTAAAGTATTCTTGTAGTAATCATGAGCAATTCTTGTGATAATCGTGGGACTTTATTACAGGACGAGGAGATTTTTATTGCATGCCTGACGAGCAAAGAGTCGCGAACAACTCGCAAACGTACGTTGCCGACGCGGATGAATTTCAATTTGAAACGCTGGAGCAGAAGAATGGGCAGGCGACTGTGATTCGCTTTCGGCTCGAGGATCCGCAGTACCATGCGGGCGACGTACTCGTGGTGTTAAGCGGCAGTGAGATCTATTTTCACGGAATGATTGGGCAGCTCTCCGACGGCTGGGCCGTGGCGAGCGATCACCGTGGGTCGTTGCTCGCGGCGACAGTCCAATGACCTATCGTGTATAACCCGTCGGATAGGCGACGCGCACTCCAGGCGTCGCCGACTTCACTTCGATACGATGGAAGCCCTTGTTCACGTGAGTAGACAGAAACGTCAACGCCACTTGCTTCTGTAACGACGTGTCTAACTCGCGCAGGAACGGATCAAAACTCACAGGCACCCCCGTTCCCTGAAAGAAAGCCAACCCGCCAGTCTCATTCGAAAGCCGGAGCAGCGAACTTTGTGCGTTGCCGGCGAGAAACTGGTTGCCGGCAGCAGCCAGAGTAGGCGCATAGAACCCATAGATCGCGACGCCGCGACGTTGCGATTCATTCACCGCACGTTGCAAATCTACGCTCTGCGTCGGCGCTGATGAATCAACTCCGCGCGAAATGTCCAGGCCATCCGACACCAGCAGTATGGCCCTGCGGCCAAGCGGTTGTGAGTCAAACTTCTTTACCGCTTCGATCACCTCGACGTACGGATTGTATGGGCCGGCCGTGGGGAAGCCGCTCGGCGCGCGCAACGATTTTGCCGCCTTCTCCAGGTCGTTCGTGAATTTTTGTCGCACTTGCAGACTTCCGGTGCGCAAGTAGCCGATCATCACTCGTGAGCCTTTGGGCAGTCCTCTTATAAACTCCGCCAGGCCTTTGATCTCGTTGGCAACCGAGGGAACGAGGTCGTCTTGAATCAACACCGCCAGCGTAATAGGCGTCGTCGGAGTGACGCCGCGGACGGAAATGATGCTTTGCGGTTCGCCGTCTTCGGTTACGAGCAAGTCGATATTTTGCAGTTCCACGACTTCCTGATCCTTCGGCATCCGAATCGTCAGCGGGATCGTGATCGGCCTGCCAGTGGCACGAGTCGGACTGCCGCCGTTGATATTCTGCTCCGGAGGCTGGCCAAAAGCTGACTGGCTCATCAGCGCCAGCCCAACAAAACTGAGAATCAGGTAGAGTGGTCGGAGGATCTTCATTTGAGCTTCTTTCTATTGTGCAGGCGACATTATACAGGCCCGCTATCCGTTCGTTGAATCCGGGTTTCCTCGGAACCGATGGCTGGCAGACGCCGTTCTCATAGGCTAAGATCTTGGCCAAGGACTTACTAATGACGGCGTTGACGAGTCAAAGTAAAGGCAAATTGTCAGGCAAAGACGCCAAAACAGCGCTTGCACTCAAGCACGCGCCCTGGATCGCCGTCTTTCTAGCTTCATTACCAGCGCCACTGGTCTTTTTGGTGCTCTTTTTCGCGGCGACGGCAACAGAGTCAGCCGCCGTTTACCTGTTCCTGTCGGTCCTCTCGTTGGCCTTTGGCTTCGCGCTTGGGCTGGTTATCGCGGCCATTCTGCTCATTTATCGCAGAAACTGGCTAACAAAATTGCGTGACCGGTTAGCTTCGGATGGAATCACGGCGAATGAGGTTGTCTGGTTCCGCTCTGAACTGACGTCGGCGGAGCGAAAATCGTTGGCGGAAATCGAACGAAGTAACCCTTTGCTGGCGGATGCTTACCTCGAAACGCTGGCAAACCGTCTCACCGCGTCGCGGATTATGGCGCGGTCGCGCAAGGAAATGCTGAGAGTTGAACGGCAGATAAACCGCGCACGCACCTTGCGGACGGCGGAGTCGGCGGCGCTGCAAGAGGATCTGAGCGATGACCGCAAACGGCTACAAGACTTGTATCAGCAGGCGAGCCAGCATCTCGATCAGGCTAAAACGCGTTTGCAGGTAATCGAAGCGACGGCGAGTCGAAAACTGAATCAGGGTGAGACCGACATGATGATGCAGCGGTTGGGAAGCGCGCAGGACCAGTTACCGCTGGTGCTGGAAATCGCCCAACTGGAACAACAAATCCTTCGCGAAGGCGCGAACCCGACACCTGATAAAGCATTAGGCACTGGAGGAGTCGGATCGTAATTTGAAATTCTGCTATCCGTGTTTCCATTAACGCCGCATTTCGCTAATGTGAAGTCCATAGGAGAACACGGATTAACGGGATCTTAATCGGATCAGACACTAACCAGTCGTAGCTAAACTGCGGGGTTCGAGTTCCGAGAGTCGATAGATGCCGGGTCCGAGTCGTGTAGCAAATCCCTCATCCACCAGGGCCCAATTCCCGAGACCGGCTTCCGGCGACCTCAAGCCGGTGACGCGCGCCAGTTCACCGCGAACCGTCATGCCGGCTGCGGCGAGATACGACCGCGCAATCTCTTTAACCGCGAGTTCCCTGTCGACCGTTTGTTGAAGTTGTTCGGCAAAGCGGGCTTCCGGGACCGACCAGATATACGTGAACGTCGGCTCATAAAGGACCTCGCTGGGATTGACCTTCAGCGTTTTTTGCAGTTGAGTCAGCGCCTTGTCGAACCGCGCACGCTCGGTTATTCCACTGGCCTCGCGCAAGTCTCGCGTTCCCATCTCCCACTCACGCCGCATGACCTTCAGTATCGCTTGAGCATCAGGCGACAGGCACGTCTTCTCCATTTTGCGAGGAATTCCCCACAAAGCATTGAAGAACGGGATTAGACGGGGTGCGATAAACGTCGCGCGACCGCGCAGGACCTTGCCGTAAAAACAGCGGCCGCGCCGCATCACTTCGTCCTTAAGCGTCCAGGTCAGTCTGCTCTCCGGATCCTTCTGCACGTTGCGCGGCATGTGCGCATCACGGCGTCCACAGACGGCGACGTATAACGACGGTCCGGGGCGGCGTGAATCCGTCAACGCCTCGCAGAATCCGACGTCCTCGATGAACCGCTCCGCCGCGTGAACGTCCTCGACTCGGCACTCCGGATCCCGCCGCCACATTCGGTCGCGATGAGCCTCGATCTCCTCAGGCAGCATGGGCGCGATTCTATCAAAGTGAACGAGGCGAGTTGTCATTCTGATTACTCCGGTCAGACTAGAACCGCTGGTCATTTCACCCCATATCCGGGTAAAGCGTTGAAGGCCATCAACATACGTCGCGTTGATGTATATGGCACGGTCTCTGCACAAGGAGTTTCGCCAAGTTTTTATTGGCGCGTGTGGTTCAAACCTCAGTTTGGAGAGTTTAGGTAAGTGAAGCCGACGAATCGAACAAAACGCTTGCTCGCACTCGCATTGCTGACGAGTCTCACTCTCGGGCCATCGGTCCTGGGCGGCAACCTGCTGTCTGGCGTTGTTTACGCCAAAGGCAAATCGGACTCGCGCAAGGGCCAAAAGCACGACAAAATCGCGCCCGACCTCCGCGACCAGCTTGACAACACGGGCCTCGTTAAAGTCATCCTCCAGCTAGACGGAAAACCAAGCGGCCAACTCAACGCGCTACTCGCCTCGAACGGCGTCAAGATCCGAAAGCACTTCGATAAACTCAATTCATTCGCACTCGAATTACCGCCGTCAGTCGTGGAAACTCTCTCGAGTTTCTCCGAAGTCTCCTTTATTTCAGTCGACAGCGAAGTTCGTCCCTTCGGCGGCCACGTGGCCCACACAACCGGCACTGACAACGTTCGCTCGATGAGCACCGACGGCGCGCTCGACGGCAGTGGCGTCGGCATCGCGATTCTCGACTCAGGTATTTACGACGCGCACAGCGCGTTCAGCGACACGCAAACCGGCCTCTCGCGAATCGTCGTCAATCTCGACTTCACTGGCGAAGGCCGCACTGACGATCCATACGGTCACGGAACGCACGTCGCCGCGGCAGCCGCCGGCAACGGACTCGTCTCGCACGGCGAATACATCGGCATCGCTCCGCGCGCGAAACTCCTCAACCTGCGTGTTCTGAATTCACAAGGTATCGGTTCCGTATCAAGCGTACTCTCTGCCCTCAATTGGTTACTCGCGAACGGCTCGGCTTATAACGTGCGAGTCGCAAATCTCAGTCTCGGAATGCCCGCCGTCAATTCATACCAGTTCGATCCGCTGTGCCTGGCAGTTCGCGCGCTTGTCGATCAGGGAATGGTCGTCGTCGCTGCTGCCGGCAACAACGGTAAGAACAGCGCGGGTCAAAAGCTCTACGGTCACATTCATTCACCCGGCAACGAACCTTCGGCAATCACCGTCGGCGCGGTTGACACTCGCGGCACCGACATCCGGACCGACGATGGCATCGCGACCTATAGCTCGCGTGGACCGACGCGCAGTTTTTGGACCGACGAGAATGGCGTTCGTCATTACGACAATCTGATCAAACCCGAGATCAGCGCGCCCGGCAACAAGACTGTCTTCGCACAGTCGCCAAACAATTATCTCGTTACCAATAACCCGGCGCTGGACGCTCACGTAAGTGGCAGTCCGACTCGCAACCAGATGATGCTCAGCGGCACTTCAATGGCCGCTCCGCTGGTTGCCGGCGCCGCGGCGCTCATGTTCGAAGCCAACCCGACTCTCACCCCCAACCTCGTCAAGTCGTTGTTGATGTACACCGCGCAACAACTGCCGAATTTCAATATGTTCGAGCAGGGCGCGGGCGAACTCAACGTGGACGGCGCTGTTCGTTTAGCGAAACTGGTCCGCACCACGCTCGACAGCACTACGTCCCTCGGCGCGCCGCTGCTCATCGCAGCCGCTCCGAACCCGCAAACCAGTATTTCGACCAATCAAGGTCTCTACACGTTCACATGGTCCAAAGGCGTGATCGTCGGACAAACTTACGCCACGGGCACTGCGCTCATCACTGCATATCAAAAGGTCTACGCGAAGGGCGTGTTGCTGGGCGACGGCGTCGGCGTGTTGCTCGGCGATGCGACTGGAGTACTGATAGGCGATGGTTCGGTGAGCGGAGACACGACCGGCGTACTGATTGGCGATGCGACGGGCGTGCTGATCGGCGACTCCGCCATGTTTACGAGTGGCGTCCTGATCGGCGACAGCATTTTGACAAGTAATGGAAGCTCCCTCGGCGAAGGCGCGTTCTTCTGTTCCAACGGCGTGCTCATCGGCGACGGTGTGCTCATCGGCGATGGAGTTCTTATCGGCGATGGCGTGCTCATTGGTGACGGCGTCCTGATCGGCGATGGTGTGCTGATTGGCGACGCAATTCTGCAAGCATTCACCGCATTGACGATTGGCGATCCGAGCGGCGCCATGTTGATCGTGCCGGATGACTCCACAGACTATCTGGGCTACTAAGCAGCAATCGAGTCCCGATACAGTCCCCCAACTGCTTACACGAAGGATAGACGCCATGTTAGCGAGCACCAGTTCGATACCAACGCAGACCGCCGCGCAACCGGTGTACCTCAAGCCGCTGGCGAACAGCGACAAATCTGAAGTGCTGCAATTCCTGTCGCAGCGCGCGATTCATACGGTTTCGATGATGGGTTTGATTCAAGACAACGGGCTGGTTAATCCTTTCAATCGCGGCACGTTCTACGGCTGCCGCGACACTGAAGGACAGCTCGAAGGCGTTGCGCTCGTCGGCCATGCGACGTTGATGGAAACAGTCTCCGACCGCGCGCTCGCTTTGCTGGCCCAGGTGGCCCAGCAATGTCCGCACACGCACCTGATCATGGGCGAGAAAGAAAGAGTCGCCGACTTTTGGGTGCACTACGCGAGCGCCGGCCGCCAGCAGCGGTTGGCCTGTCGCGAGTTGTTGTTTGAACTGAATTGGGCCGTCGCGCCGCGTGGAGCAGTTTCCGATCTTCGCCCAGCCACGCCGGCGGAATTAGAGCTCGTGATGCCAGTCCAGGCCGAGCTCGCGTTTGCTGAAAGCGGAGTCAATCCGTTAGCGGTCGACCCGCAAGGTTTCCGCCAACGATGCCTGCGCAGAATTCAACAGGAACGAACCTGGGTGGTACTTCAGGACGATCGCCTGATCTTCAAGGCCGACGTCATCTCCAAAACTTCGAACGTCGTGTACCTGGAAGGAATCTGGTTACGCGAAGACCAGCGAAGCAATGGCAACAGCGTTCAGTTCATGAACGAGCTGACGCACAGACTTTTCACCGACGCAAAATCAATCTGTCTCCTCGTGAACGAAGACAACCAGCGCGCGCAAAGCTTCTACCGGAAGTGCGGCTTCCGCTTCCGCGCGACCTACGAGACCATCTTCCTCCCAAGGAAGGAGTTTCACCGCAATTAACTTTGAAGCCTCGTCCCCCGATCCGCCCGATAAAGGCATTGCTCCCCTCACCTCGCTCTTGACCGTGATAGATGTCCGACACGTCTGGCACCATCAGATCCCGCTTCTTCGGGCCATTCCTCTGGATAGTAATCGGCGCCGGTAGCCTGGCGTTCCTCTACTCCCTCTCGCAGCTCAATTTCACCCAGTTCGATTCTCGCTTTGCCATTCTGGTGGCAATGGCGTTGCTACTCGCATCGCAAATCACCGTCCCGATTCCCCGGTTAAGCTCACAGATCTCGGTCTCTGACACGTTCGTCTTCCTGCTGCTGCTGCTGTACGGCGGCGCCTCGGCCGTAGCCGTCGGCGCAATCGAAGCAACCTTGTCGTCGTTGAGATTCAGCAAGAAGCCACGGATCGTCGGGTTCAACTTCGCCGCCGCCGCGGTTTCAATCTTCTTCACCAGCAGCGTGATGAACGCCATCTTCGGCAACGTCGTGGCGTTGCGCGCGGCCCCGATCAGCAAAGGTTTCGCCGCGGCAATCTGCACGATGGCGCTGGTCCACTATGGGATCAACTCCGGCATCGTGGCGATTGCCGGCGCACTCAAAACCGATCAGCCGCTCTGGCAAACGTGGCGCAAACATTATCTCTGGACTTCGATCACTTATTTCTCCGGCGCGATCGCCGCCGGAGTGATCGCCGCGCTCGTCTTCTTCATCGGCGCTTACGCGTTTGTCATAACTCTTCCGATCATCGCCATCGTCTTTATCACTTATCGCACCTATCTGAAGAACGTCGAAACGTCAGCGGCCCAGGCGGCGCAGGCGGAGAAGCACGTCAAGGAACTGTCGCACTACATCACCGAACAGGAACGCATCCGCGAACAGTTTTCGCAGATGGAAAAACTGTCGGCTCTCGGCGAGCTCGCGTCCGGCGTCGCGCACGACTTCAACAACACGCTCGCCGGAATTCTCGGCCGCGCGCAACTGCTGCAACGAACCAACGATCCGGAGAAGATCAAACGCGGCCTCGACATCATCATCAAGACCGCGGAAGACGGCGCGAAGACAGTCAAACGGATACAAGACTTCGCGCGCCAACGACGCGATCACGACTTCGAGCTCGTATCGATCGATCAGATCCTACTCGACGCGAGCGAGATCACGCGCCCGCGTTGGAAGAACTGCGCGGAAGCGTCGAACATCCACATCACGGTCGATCTGCAAATCGGATCGAACGCGATGGTCATGGGCGACGATTCAGAGTTGCGCGAGGTGCTCGTTAATATGGTCTTCAACGCCATCGACGCGATGCCCGAGGGCGGCAAGCTGACGCTGTCCACTCGTGCTGACGAGCAGTCGGTGATCGTCGAGGTGATCGACACGGGCGTCGGTATGTATCCCGAGGTCCGCTCGCGCATCTTCGATCCGTTCTTTACGACGAAGGGCAAAGCTGGTCTTGGGCTCGGCCTCGCCGTCAGCTTCGGTATCATCCGCAGACACGGTGGCAACATTGAAGTCGCATCGGAATATGGCAGCGGGACCGATTTCCGAATCACCTTACCGCTGGCGACAATCGCGGAAAGTGGTCCAACAGTCGAGTCGCTGGATCCGGAACCCGCGTCGTTTCTGGTGGGCGACGTTCCGCAGTCGACGAATGCTACGCCAAGGCTGCTCGTAGTTGACGACGAAGATTTCGTACGCGACCTGTTGAAAGAGATTCTCGAAGCTGAAGACTGTGAAGTTCAATTAGCGGCGAGCGGCAACGAAGCACTGGCGATGGTGCGAGAGTTTCAGTTCGACGCAGTCTGCACCGACGTCGGCATGCCGGGAATGAGTGGCTGGGAGTTGGCCCGTGAGATTCGGCACCTGGACACGCGCATTCCGATTGCCGTTATCACGGGTTGGGGAGAGGCTGTTGGTTCGAACGAGCAAAAGGCCGCCGGCGTCGACTGGGTGATCGCGAAGCCATTCACCGCCGAGCGCGTCGTCGAGCTCGTGCGCGATATCATCTCCAGGCGCGAATCGATGAAGCCGAAATCGATCTCGATCGTCGCCGCTTAATCTTATCTATCGCACTGGCGTTGGAGTGCGCGCGAGCGCTCGCCGGACGCTGTCTTCGACTACTTCCAAACGAAAAGGTTTCAGCACGTAATCAAACGCGCCGCGTCCGATCAAGCTCTGCGCCTGCTCCTGATCGCTCAGACCGGAGATGATTATCACGGGCGTGCCCGGATAGAGCTGCACGACTCGGTTCAGCAGGTCCAGTCCACTCAGCCCAGGCATCGAGACGTCCGTCAACACCACGTCGAACGCCTGCGATTTCAACTTCGCGAGCGCTGCTTCAGCCGTGTCCGCCGCATAAACCGTGTGTTCCTGTGAAAACAGCTCACACAGAGTTCCACGGATTATGTCGTCATCATCGACAACAAGGATCTCAGCCATGATGGTCCTCCCACACTAACTCATCAAAGGGGGTCTCCCCTGGGCCAAGGGAACGATGCGAGACTTAACCTTTGAAACTGCCGCAAGTGAGGTGGGTCGTAAGTCCGGGCTGAATCATAACATGTTCATGCGCGGTGGAGACGAAACTTTAACATTCAGGCTGTGTGTAATTTCATGTGATATGCTGTTCACGGGGTGACTTACCATGGCGGTAGATAACGCTAAAGCCGTAGTGGAGTTTGTGAGTGACGATCTGTTTGTCGGCACCAGTCCGTCCGGTCATGCGATCGTATTGGACACTGACCATGAGCGTTCGTCAGCGGCTTCACCCGTCGAACTGCTCCTGCTGGCGCTCGGGTCGTGCACGGCAACCGACGTGGCAAGCATCATGGCGAAGAAGCGGCAACGCGTTACGCGTTATGTGATCGAAGTCAGCGGCGAGCGGCGCAACGAGTACCCGCGCAAGTTCACGTCGATGAAAGTGCATCACATTCTGACCGGCCGCGGGCTTTCAGAAAAAGCAGTCGCGCAGGCTATCGAGCTTTCGGATACCAAGTACTGTAGCGTCGCGGCATCGCTGCGACCGAGCGTGGAAATCCAATCCAGCTTCGAGATCATCGAAGACCCATCAGACCCGGCAGGGGAGAAATGAAGTAGTGTTATTCAGAATTGTTGTCCTTCTGCTTTTCATTCCTTTAATAAATGCCAACGCGCAATCGGCCAGCGAAGCAACACTCGCGTCAGTCCGGCGCAGCGACGCGTCCAGCCGCGATGCAAATGGAAACTTGCCGAAGCTCCCACCGGCGGAGCACATGCGACGCGCCGCGGTGTACCTGAGCGTCCGTGCTTTCGCGGAAGCGCGCGGTCACTGGCAAGCGGTCATCGATAACTATCCGCAAGACCCGCGCGTTCCTGAAGCGATGCTGGGCATCGGCCGCTCTTACTTCCTTGCGAAGGACTACGAAGACGGATACGCGGCCTTCAACGAACTGGCCCAGAAATACAACGGCACTAAAGAAGGACGCGAAGCGTTGAACTTCAGCGCTGCGTCGCTTCTTCGCATGGGCCGCTTCTCCGAATCCGCGACGCGTTACATGGAATACGTCAATCGTTTCCCGAACGGCGAGCGGATCGACACTGCCCACTTGAACGTCATCGACACGCTGCGCGAAGCTAACCGCCCGTCGGAAGCACTCGAGTGGGTCAACAAAACCAGACAACGCTTTGCCGGCACCGCCGTCGAGACGAATGCGATCTTCGCTGCGCTGCGTCTCCACATCGCCGAAGAAAACTGGACGGATGCCGTGCGCACGGCGGAGGAACTATCAAAACGATCGTTCTCGAAAGCAGTGGACACGTCGAGATCTGAAGTCGCGTATCTCTACGCGTTCAGCCTCGAACAGGCGGGCAGAAAAGACGACGCCTTCAACGCTTATCTCGCGATTCCCGACGGCATCGAGTCGTATTACGGCTGGCTCGCAACGCGGCGGCTGGAAGCACTCGCGGGACGACAGCGAGCGGAGATCGTCAACACGCGCGAGCAACAGGTTCGCAGTTCGATCGAGAGCGTTGCGGCTGCGTATCCAGCGCCCTATCGCGAGTCGATACTGCGCGCGTCCAAAGCTCGCAAGCTCGACCCGCGTTTTATCCTGGCGTTGATCAAGCAGGAAAGCGTGTTCAAGCCGACGGCGAAATCGCCCGCCGGCGCTCGCGGCCTGTTGCAACTGACGATCGACGCCGCGGCGAAGTATGGTCCAGGCGCGGGACTTCGCTCCGTAACTGAAACGCAGCTCTACCAACCGGACACGTCAATCACGGTCGGCGCCGAATACATCGAGTTTCTGGCTGGCCTATTTCCCAAGATGCTCGAGCCGATAGCGGCGTCGTACAACGGCGGTGAAGACAACGTTGCACGCTGGCTGAAACGATCGAAACAGAAAGATCCGGGAGTGTTCACTGCGGAAGTCGGGTTTGACGAGACGAAGGGCTACGTCCAGAAGGTGATGTCAAACTACCGTGTCTACAGCGAGCTCTACACCGCGGATCTGATCCGAAAATAATCCGCGATCACGGCTCCGGACTGAACCCTCGCGCATCTTCTCGTCGATTCCTTGGAATTACTCCGAGCCGCAACAACTCTGAATAGTACTCGTACCGCATCGTTACCTCGCCCGCGGGCCGCGATTCCAGGTCCATGTCGATCCACTGCACGTCATGTCTAACGGAGCGGCCGATTCCGGTTGCTGCATATTCATCGTTCGATCTTGATTTTGCAGCCCCGCGCGGTTCCGCCGAGGACGACGGCGACTGCGTGTCTTCCCGGGTAATCGGATAGGGCGACGGCACGACGTGCCCGCGCTCACGGAAAAACACCGCCGAGATCACGCCGAGGTTCGCCGTCTGACCGAGCTTCGCGCCATACGAATCGCGTTCGTTAGTGAAATAGAAATGGCGCGCCCGTTCGGAACTCATCTGCCAACCGCTGATCGTGATGGTTTGATATGGCTCGATCACCCACTTGCTGGCCTCCCACGCGGTCGTGTGACGCGCATCGATCGTATTGAGCCCGTCGACGGAGAGCGCCACCGCGACCCGCTCACCGGACGGATTTCGTAGTCGAATCTCGTACTCGGCGCCCTGAATCGCCTCGATGTACGTGCGGCCACGAGCGTAGTACTCCGTCAGCGAACCCCCGTTAACCAGCACATCCACTTCAAATGTCGGGTAGATGACGCGCGTTGGCGGCCTGACCGTCTTCCTGTCCTGAACGACGGGCGGGGCGGCCGCCTTCGCCCTCCTGAGAAACATCGTGACGCCAGTCCCCAACACCACCGCGACCACAAAAACCAACCCCGCGACCACAAACCGAACTCGACTCATCGGAACCTCCTCAGCCAACCGGATTGCCACCGCTTCTGGAACGGTTTTCGTGACCGCTTCTTGCAGATCCTGTGTTTTGTAAGAGCTTTCTTACAATACCGGGACACATTCGCATCCCTTTTCCGATTGAGTTAACCGTTGGGGAACGTTACAATTGCCCGCCAATCCGGGATGAAATAAACTGACAATCGTGCGCAGTCGTTCCCACTAAGTACAGGCTTAGGAGAAACTGATGGAGTATGCTCTGACCGCAACCAAAACCGAGGCGCGTGCAGGATCCTATTACGACAGGATCGCCCGGTTTTACCAACTTACTTTCAAAGTCAATGGTTACGGCCGCTCGTTGGATCAATACTTTGAAACCCATCCGCTACCTGTTTCGCGTGGGCAGCGCATTCTCGACGCCGGTTGCGGCACCGGCTTGTTGACGATGGCGCTCTTGCGGGCGATTCGCTTCCCTGTTTCCATCACGGCGCTCGATTTGTCGCAGACTTCGGTCGTGGCGGCGCGAAAAGCCCTTTATTACAGCGACGGGCGGAAACGGGACGTCACGTTTGCCCAGGGAAATCTCTTATGCTTGCCTTTTGCGGATGAGTCGCTCGATCTGGTGGTGACTTCCGGCGCGCTCGAGTACGTGCCGCTGGCTGACGGACTGAACGAGCTTGCGAGGGTGATTGCTCCCGGCGGCCACTTGCTGCACCTGCCCGTGCATCCGGGAATTGCCGGGAAGTTTCTCGAGATCCTGTTCCGGTTCAAGAGTCATCCGCCGAAGGAAGTGATCAGCCAGACGGAGCACCACTTCCGCATCGTTCATCAGTATCGTTTTCCGCCGCAGCAGGCGATCGGTTGGAGCAAGACGGCGATCCTGGCGCAGAAAGTCTAAGCACCGCTGTTAACGGCCGGCCGGGACGATGCGCATGATCCGATCGTCATCGCTTGCCGGCTTGCCGCGTCCATCTTTGTTCGACGTCGAAAAGTAAAGGAACCCGTCCGGGCCTTCGGCTACGTCGCGAATGCGCCCGTAGTCTTTGATCAAGTCTTCCTGCCTCACGACTCGACGGCCATCCAACACCACTCGGATCAATCGCTCGCCACGCAAACAGCCGAAGAAGAAGTTTCCTTTGAACTGTGACAGAGCCGAGCCGCGATAGAACGTCCCACTTGCCGGCGCACATGCAGGCGTGTACTCGAGCAGCGGCGACTCGAGCCCCGCGCGCGTCTGCGTGTGATGGATGATGGGCCAACCGTAGTTCTTTCCTTTCTCGACGATGTTGACTTCGTCGCCGCCTGGCGGCCCATCAAACGTGCTCGGGCCATGCTCGGTTTGAAACATCAGGTTGCTGTCCGGCTGGAAGTCGAGTCCCTGCGCGTTGCGATGGCCCAGCGTCCAGATCTCCGGGCGCGCGTCTTTTTGGCCGACGAACGGATTGTCCTGCGGAACGCTGCCGTCGTCGTTCAACCGCAACGTCTTTCCGGCGAGCGAGTCGAGCTTCTGCGCGAGATCGCGTTTGGTGGCGTCGCCGGTCGTGATGTAAAGCTTGCCGTCCGGTCCGAAACGAAGCCGGCAGCCGGCATGAAACTGAGCCGCGGGAATGTTTTCGATGATCACTTTGCGATCGACGAACCCCTCGGGCGATTCGCGATATCGCACTACGCGCACCTGTGCGCCGCTGCTCGAGTACGCGTACGAGAGATAGACGAAACGATTCGTGGCGAACTGTGGATGAAGCGCAATGCTCATCAACCCGCTCTCGCCGCTCGGGTCGACGTCGGGTACGACGAACAGCGGCTGCTGGCGCAGGGTGCCGTTCTCAAACGCGCGGACGCGTCCAGGGCGCTCGGTAAAGATCATCCGACCGTCCGGCGCCCACACGATGGACCACGGAACTTCCAATCCACCAATAACCTTTTCAACTTTGACTTGAGTGTTTGTTTGAGTATTTGTTTGCGGCGGTTGATTACAGCCAAAGGCCAGAACTATAGCGAGCACAACTAGAGAATATTTCATAGAACGACGAATGACGGGATGGTTCCTAGTGTTGAATGTACTCGTGAAGCAGTTTGATCTCGTCGCCCTGCTCGCCGACCTCGACGCGCAGTAGATCGCGAATCGAGAGCATGCCGACCCAACGTTCACCGTCGACGACAGGCAGGTGGCGCGTGCCGATCATCTCCATCCGTTCGAGTGCCTGATGGGGAGTTTCGTCACACTGGATCACGGCGCGCAATTCGCTCGTCACCTCGCCCACTCTGACGGTCAGCGGATTGCGCTGGGCCACGACGACGCGATTCATCACGTCGCGCTCGGAAAAGACGCCGAGCAACCTGCCCTCCTCGTCAATGACGCAAACGGCGCCGATGTTGCGCGCGGACATAAATTCCGCCGCTTCCTGCACAGTCGTAGTCGCCTTCATCGAGTAAGGCTCACGGTTACGGATCACGTCGCGGATAAGCATCGCCGGTGGCCTCCTGATCTCGGGATGTTTTGGGTGGCGGGTATTATACCCTAACCGAAGAGATTTGGTTGCGCTGTTGGTCTGCGAAAAGTCGAGCCGGCGGCTGTTTTATGTTCGCGCTTCTTGTTGAAACCGAGGCGCGCGCAGTGGATTTTAAAAAGACGCTCCGTCGCTTCCCAGTACTGACCTTTGCCGCGCATGCGTTCGCCAAAGACGCTGGAATTCAACTTTCCACCACGCGCCTCACGAATGCGGTTCAACACGCGGTCCGCTTTGGTCGGCAACTTCTCGCGCAATCGTTCCTCGAAATACGGGGCGACACTACCCGGCAAGCGCAGCATGTTGATGAACGCCTGCTGGGCGCCGGCGTCTTTCGCGCGCTGGAGCAGCACCGGAATGTCCGTCGACAGACCCGGAATCACCGGCGCGATCCCGATGCCGACGCTAATGCCCGCGGCCGCGAGTGCTTCCATCGCGTGAAACCTGGCTTCCGGCAGCGGAGCGTACGGCTCGACCGCGCGCGCGACTTCCACGTCCGTGAACGGAATCGTCAGGAACACTCCCAAACTCGCATTGCGTGAAAGCTCCTGAAGCACGTCGATGTCGCGACGGACCAGGGCCGATTTCGTGATGATGCCCACCGGCTGGCGAAACTCCGCACACACTTCCAAACAGCGCCGCGTGAGTTTGTAGTTTGCTTCGAGCGGTATGTATGGATCGGACGTAAACGAGAAAACGATCTCGTCGCCCTTCCACGATGGCTTCATCAACTCTTTGCGCAGCAGTTCAGGCGCATTCACCTTCGCCACGATCTTGCGATCGAAGTCGGTGCCCGCGCCGTAACCCAGATACTCGTGCGTGGGCCGGCTGAAGCAGTACGTGCAGCCGTGTATGCAGCCGCGATAACAATTGACGGTGTAGTCGAAGCCGACGTCCGGACTGTCGTTGTGAGTGATGATGTGGCGCGTCTCGGTCTCTTCGAAGACTTCGAGCTTGGCTGCGGGCGGTTCGCCGATCCATTCAACGGAATGTGACAGCCACGGATTCGGCGGATTTTCTACGTACTGCATAACCCCTTACTCCCACGTCACAAAAAAGAACCGGTACTTGTCGGGATCCTCGAGCGTGATGAAACGGCCGCCCCAACCTTCGTCGACCGGCGGTAAAATGTCAGCGCCTCTTTCGACGAGCTGCTCGTAATACCGATCGACGTCTTCGACTCCGATGAAGAAGTGAACGCCGCGACCGCGTCTCAGCATCGTCTCCAGGTGCTCGGCCAACGTGATCTTCAAAGCGCCGGCCCGAAGCTTGGCCATCGGAGGTTCCGACTCGGCGTTGACTGACTCGACATCCATTCCCAGCACGCCGTTATAAAACGCGACCGACTCCTCGAGGCTGTTGACTTCCAAAAACAGCAGGTCCAGCCCTTCAATCATCTCGCCGCGCGCTCCGTTAGTACGACATCAACAGATACAGACCGTAGGCGCCGCTGATGATCACCGCCCAGAACGCGACCTCCTGAAGTTTTGTGTGCCGCTTGAAACGATTCGTGACAGGAAGCGACTCATTAACCTTCACCATCGCGTTGCGCGCGAGAAGCACGCCGAAGCCGACGACGAACACCGCCAGTATCGCGAGTGGCCAGAGGATGAAGATCCATTGATAACGGACCAGCAACAACAGGAACAGTCCCGCGATCAAACAGAGTCCCGCGCTGAGACAATGACCGAAGACTCCGGTGTCGCGAGCGGTGGGTATCGTCGCCGGGGCAAAAGAAGACGCCGTAACTAGCGGGCGTCGCGCAACGTCGTAAGCGCGGCGCGAGCTCTGGTCTTTGAGCACGCCGTAAGCCTCGTTGACTGACTTCATTTGCTCTTCGCTGCCGCCGCGGTCCGGATGGTGCTTCGAAGCCATTCGCTTGTAGCCGCGATCGATGTCGACCTGCGAGGCATCCTTGTCGACACCCAAAACAGCGTAGTAGTCTTTGTTCGAATTGAACTGGCTCATCGCGAATTGGTTGATTCTAGGGGCGTCGTTTTCATTTGGCAAATCACATTTTTAATCCCGGTGACGACCTTGTTTTTCAGCTCGAGAGCGGCTTTGGAGTGCTCCGCGTGCTGGCCGTTGAAGGCGACGGACCAGACACGATCTGGCACCTGATGGCTTACGACGAGTTCTTTCCCGACGTCGAAACGGTAGAAGAAGCGCTGGCCCGACCGACGCCGCTGCCGGTGCGCAAAGCCCACATGGCCTTGACCAATCGCGCCTTCGAACGAACGCCCGCCGCGCGTCTCGGCAATCGACCCGTGCGCGAAGACGAGCTGGTCGAGTACCGCAAATGGCTCGATTCTGAAAGAGCCGTCTCTGACCGTTCAGCTCTCCTGATGCTTGGTATCCGATGAAACGCCTGACAACACCACTGCTACTCGTACTCCTCTCGTCGATCGCGTATGCCGTTCGCGTCGAACGACTCATCGATAACTGGCGACCGGTTCACTACGCCGTTAACCTGACGCTCAACGATCAACTGTCGGAGATCGTCGCCGGCAACGCGCGGATCGACGTGCTCGTGCTGAAGAAGACGTCGCTGATCGATCTCGACTTCGGCGAGATGAAGACCACGTCAGTCACCGTCGATTCAAAACCGGCTGCCTTCACGCACAAGAACGGAAAACTCGAAATCACGCTCGCCGAAGCCGCGAATCCAGGCACGAAGCTCGTCGTCGAGGTTGCCTATAGCGGCAAGCCAAAGGACGGTCTGGTCATGACAGCGGACATCGACGGAAAGCCGGCAGCCGTTGGCGACAACTGGCCCAACCGCGTTCATCACTGGATTCCGACGTTCGATCATCCGTCGGCGAAGGCAACCGTCACCTTCAACATCACCGCGCCCGCGCAGGACGAGGTTGTCGCCAACGGAAAGCTGGACCACGTCGAAACGACCGCGAACGGCGCGCGCACCTGGACGTATACCGAAGGCGTTCCGATCCCGCCCTACTGCATGATCATCGCAGTGGGCCAGTTCGCGCATTTCGAGCCGAGCGGGAGAGCGCCCGTGCCGATTTCGCTTTACGTGCCGAAGTCCGACGGGCCTCTCGCGCTGAAAGGGTTCGCGCCGACGATTCCGTCGCTCGAGTATTTCAACGAGCTCATCGCGCCCTATCCGTACGAGAAGCTGGCGATGATCGTCGGCAACACTCAATACGGCGGCATGGAAAACTCGAGCGCCATCGTCTTCACCCCCAAAATATTCGAGCCCAGGCCGGCAGCGAAAATCAGTGGGCCCTACGGGATTCCGAGAGGTTTGGTCAACACCATCGCTCACGAGATCGCGCACCAGTGGTTTGGCGATTCAGTCACCGAGTCGACGTGGGCCGACCTTTGGTTGAGCGAAGGCTTCGCCACCTACTTTGCCGGTCTGTTCCTGCAAAAGTCCGAAGGTGAGGCAGCGTTTCAGGACTACATGAGACAGGCGGCTGAACAGGTCTTTGAATTCGAAAAGAAAAAACCGGCGCCCATTTTCGATCGCGAGACCGAAAACCTGATGGAGATTCTGAACCCCAACAGCTACCAGAAAGGCGGCTGGGTGCTTCACATGCTGCGCTCGTCGTTGGGTGATGACGCCTTCTTCCGCGGAATCCGCAGTTACTATCTCGACCACAAAGAAGCAACCGCGACGAGCGAGGATCTGCGCAAAGCGCTCGAGAAAGCGTCAGGCAAAGATCTGAGCGGCTTCTTCAAACGCTGGATCTACGAGAGCGGACATCCGAAGTATCAACTGTCGTGGGAATGGCAACAGAAGCGAGAGCTGAGGTTGGTGCTGCGGCAGATCCAGTCAGGCGACGCGTTTCTCGACCATGTGCCGATAGCAATCATGACCGCGAGTGGAAACCGTGAAGTGGTTTTGAAGCCGGCAGGAAAAGAGACCGTCGAGACAGTTCGGTTAAGTGAAATGCCCACGTCGATCGAAATCGATCCGCGCAATACGTTGCTGAAGGAAGCGACGGTCGTTAAGCCATGAAGCCAAGGTTTGGCGTCGAGAACCTGCCTATCAACGGGAATACCGCGGGAAGATCGGCGCTCGACAATCCATACCACAGCGCGAGGGTCGCGGCGTATTGCTCGACTGACGTCGTCGGTATCCAGCGTCCGCGCGGACCAGTTCCGCCATCCGTGTCGTCCGGCCCACCCAAACGCAGCGTCGGATAATTGCCGTAGAACGTGTGGCCCAACACCGACCCGCCGACAATCAGTTGATGATTTCCCCACGCGTGATCGGTCCCGACTTGATTGACGCCGGTGCCCGCCGGCTGCAGCGTGCGTCCGAAGTCAGACATCGTGAACGTCACGACGTTATCTTGTATACCGAGCTCTTCAGTTGCCTTGTAAAACGCCCAGATAGCCTGGCTCACCTGCGTCAACAGACCTCCCTGCCCGCCGATCTCCGCTGAATGCGTGTCGAATCCGCCGATCTGCGTGAAGAAGATCTGGCGCTTCATGTTGATGCCCGCTGCCGGATCCGTGCAGGCTTTGATCAGCAACGCGACCTGCTTGAGTTGACGGCCCAACGACGTGTTTGGAAACACCGTCGTCAGAGTTGGATTGACGCTGCTGAGCGCGGCGTCCGTTTGCATCGAGCTCGAACGTATGTCGCTCGCCGCTTTGATTAACTTGAACTCATTATCGAGCGCGCGCAGTTCGTTGAACGAAACCAGTCGTGAATTGTTGTCCGCGGTACTCAAGCCGGACCCGTTGTTCAACTGCAACACGTTCGCCAACGTCGTGTTCGAATCGGCGACCGCGAGTTGACGCGTGTCTACACCGGTCAGTAACAAGTTGACGCCCGCGATCGAAACGTTGCTCGGAAATGTCGCTGCTCCGTTCAGACCAATCGTTTTGTCTGCCAGCCTGCCGCCCCAGCCGGTCTGACTAACGGAATCAGCAATCGCCGTCTGGAACAGTCCGACCTGATCGGAATGCGAAAAGAGTTGCAGCGGCTTTTTGCCGGTGCCGTTCTGATAAGTCGTGCGCGTCAACGGCTCCACCAGCGGACCGTTGTTGCAGAGCACCGCGAGCTTGCCCTGGTTGAAGAGGTCGCGAAGCTCGGGCATGTTCGGATGAAAACCGTATGACCCGCCGCTCACCGGCGACACCGGCAGCAGACTTGCCTGCGCGATCGCCAATCCCGCCGGGTTGCGCACGTTGAAATAACCCTCGGTGAGACTGCCTGCGGGACCGTTGTACTGATCGAGCGACACGATCATGTTGTTGCCGTCGTTGCCGCCGTTCAGAAAGACGCAGACGAGCGCTTTATATCCCGTCGCGCTCTGCGGCATTAGTGCCTGGACCACGCCAAACGTGTCCATACTTGAAGCGAGTGCCATGCCGCCGAGCGCGCAGGCTGTTGTCCGTAGGAATTCTCTGCGTGATGTTGACATGGTCGTTATCTCTGGATGTCGTACTGCGAAGACGTCGCTACCAGGTAGACCGCGTTGCGCGCTCGCTTTTGATTGCGAATGGTGACGTTCGCGTCGTTGATCGCATTCATCGCGGTGATGATCGACGTGCGCATCTGGGCGTTCATCGTGCCGTGCAAGAGCAGCGCATCGAGCGCGTTGACTACGTCGAGCGGATTTCCCGCGAGCGCCTCGAGGTTCGCGATGTCGATCGACGTGCCGCGCGGACGATCCGGGCTCGCCGGCGTCGGCGACGCGTTCGATGAAACGCCGGAGTAGACAAACGTATTGATGACGTTTGCGCGGCGCAGCGTCGTCGTGGTCGACAGGATGCCGAACGCTGGACCGAGTATCTTCGTTCCTGGCACTTCGTAACCCGGCTGGTAGTAACTGAACACCGTCGTGGGCTGGAAGATCGGTTGATCCAACGAGCCGGCAAAGTCGGTAGTCGATCGCTGGCCCAACACACCGTCGCTGGTCGATAGCTTGTCGAACGACTTCGGGTTGAACGCGCGCAGGAAACCGGCCACGTACTGCGCCGGCTCGCGCAGTTTGCCGTAGTTCGGCGCCGTTTTCACGTCACCGCGCGCTTCCGGATCCAGCAGAATCGCCTGCACCACGAATTTCAAATTACCGCGCGTGTTAGTGCAGCCTGCTGAATAAAGACCGTTGCAATCGTTGTTGAAGACGCGAGCGACGCGTTCGACGTATGCCGGGCTCGGATTGCTCGTCACGAGGTGCTGAATCAACTGTTTGCTCAAGAACGGCCCGACGTTCGGATGGTTCGCCAGGTGATCCATCACAGCAGTCATGTCTGACTGGGCACACGCGACGTTCTGCGCCGAGTTCGTGCTGGTGCACGCGGGAATCGTGAAACCATTCAACAACGTCTTCGCGCCGGCGTCGTGATTTTGGCCGCCGCGCGGCACCATCGGATCGCGCCAATTGGTAATGCCCGCACCCAGCAGAGTGGGATTGAGGTTCCAACCGGTGAAGACGCGCGTGAATTCAGTGATTTGCGTCTGCGTATACGTCGCCAATGGCGTGCCCTGCGAATCGAGTTGTGGAGTGCCGTCAAGATTCAGCACTTGCGTGCCGATCGAGAAGAGTTGAAGGACCTCGCGCGCGAAGTTCTCGTTCGGGCTCGTTCGCGTGCTGAGACGCATGTCGAGATACTCGCCCATCGCCGGCGTGAGCGTGATCTCGTTAAGCAGCGTTCGATAACTGCCGAACGCGTTGCGATCGAGCGCTTGCAAGTAAACGGTCATCCAGCTCGGACGATTGACTTCGCTGTTCCCCGACACAACCAGGATCTGGTGCAACGCGAACGCGACGCGCTGTCGCAACTGGTCGCTGCCGTAAAGCGCGCTCGTGTAGAACTGGCGCTGTATCGGATACATCGAATAGAGATCGCGGATGCAAACGCTCTGGTTGTAATTCGGATCTGCTGAAGTTGTCGGACACTGCTGTGTACTGTCGTCGAGTGGAAAGACGAGGTCCGGATAGTTCGATCCTTTCGCCGGGTTCGCTGGCGGAAGGCTGAACTGTTCGTCGAGATACGCTTTGAAGCCCATCGCCTTCACCCGTGCTACTTCGGCCGGCGTTGGTCCCCAACTCGCTTGTTCAAGAAAACGGACCGTATCGGCGTCGGATGCTGGTCCGGTGTATGGGTCCGGCACCAACGGCGGATCGGCGCCCGGCGGAACTGCCGGAGCCGGCGTGGCAACTGCGCCTTGGTCGTCGACCGGCCCACCACCGGAGTGGCCGATTGCGAGGCGCACTCGATTACTCGACATGCCGTGCAGGTTCAGTCGCACGAGAACGTCGCCGACGTCGCCGAGATCGTCCGCCAGTCTGACGGCCACCATCGTAACCCCCGGAAAGCTCGGCACCTGGCCCACATATTCTACGCGCAACGGGTAAATCTTTCCGCTTCCGTCCTGCAGGTCGGACGAGAAGGCATTCGCGCCTTCGCCGGGCAGCAGTTCCAGGTTCATCGCGAAGATACAGATTCTGGTGCGGGTGTCGGAGCTATAGTTGACGGAAGACGTGAGCGGAAACGGCTCGGCGCGCATGGTCGAACATTCGAGCGCGATCGCGCGCGTCGACGTCGACTGGCTAATCAGAATCGGTTTTTTGTTAGTTGCGGCGCAAATCGCGGAGGCGCTGCCACAGATCAGGACCAGAAGAAAAGAGTAGCAAAAAAGTCGAGCCGCGCACGGGAGACTGCGATTCATAAGGTATGGCTCCGTCTCAATTTCCGAGAACAACTGCCGATTTCAGGTGAGCTCGTCGGTGGTAGGGCGACCGAGGTTCATCAACCAAGGTGACGGTCACTATACCCGTTTGCAAAGCCACCGATCAAGGTTTTTAGACGCGCGGGGCCGTGGATTAGTCTAGGATTTTCGGATTCACACATTTGCCTCTATTTGTTGACAGAGTTGCGGGCTGCAATGTATACAGCAACTCGGTTATAACTTGCCTGACTGAGGCCGCCGCTCTCCGCTGTCCAGTGGAAGTCCCGAGAATCTAATGCCCCATAAGTACGACATTTTTATCAGTTACGGACACCTTGACGACGATGATCCGGGCGGTGACGTCAAAGGTTGGGTTGACCTGCTGGTCGACCGACTGCCGCGACTGGTGAGCAATAATCTTGGCTATCTGCCCACTGTCTGGCGCGACGAGCGCAGTCTTCATGGGAACGACCTGCTGACCGCCGCCATCAGCGAAGGAGTTACCAGTTCGCTGTTACTGATCCCGATCGTCTCGCCGCGTTACGTCCAGTCTGACTGGTGCCTGCGTGAGCTCGACGCATTCTGCCAGTCAGAGCCGCCACCCGGCGCACCCGCATTTCGTTCGCGCATCTTCAAAGTCATCAAGACGCCGTTGCTGTTCCACCTGGCGAAAAAAGAACCCGAACCACTGCGCGAATTGATTGGCTACTCGTTTTACGAGATGGACGGCGAGATGCCGGTCGAATTTGGACCTGAAGTTACGCCGACCAAGGATCCGCGCTACTGGACGGCGCTCCGTCGTCTTGCCTGGGACGTTTCGAACATGCTCGTTACGTTGAAGCATGCGAAAGAGCGCGTGACCGGACAGCTCGTCGCACCCACGCCGCAAGCAACGTCTGCTGTAATGCCGGCGGTCGCTGCGGCGACGAACGGAACACAGAAGTCTGTCTACCTCGCGGAAACGACTTCCGATCTCACCAGCGAACGCGAGCTCGTGCGCGACGAGTTGCGGCAACGCGGTTACGCGGTGCTGCCAGAAGCAAAACTTCCCGCCGCGGAGTTGCCGGAAATTCAAACGGCCGTAAATGAAGCATTGAAGCGCAGCGTGCTCTCCGTGCATTTGATCGGTAAACGCTACGGCTCGACGCCCGAAGACGATCCTCGTTCGCTCGTCTGCATTCAAGAGGACCTGGCCGCGAAACACTGCGCGGGCGATTCGAGTTTCTCGCGGCTGTTGTGGATGCCGCCGGGATTGATGACTCCCGCACTCGAAGTCACCGACGAACGTCAGAAACAGTTCATCACGGGAATGCAAAACCGTATCGGCTGCGGCGCGGAGCTTTTGCAGACAAGTATCGAAGACTTGAAGACGCGCATCGTCGAGAAACTGAGTCCGCCCGCGGCGAAGGCCGCCGCCGCAGTCGCGCGGGGCCGCTCAAAACTGAAACAGGTTTACCTCATTTGCGAGAACCGCGATCGAAGTTTGGTGCGTCCTATTAAAGAGTACTTGTTCAAGCAGAACATCGAAGTCATCACCTGGCTCGACGGCGAAGGCCGCGCGCTGATGGACTATCACCACAAGAACCTGCGCGAGTGTGACGCGGCGCTCGTTTATTTCGGCAATGGCGACGAGCCATGGGTGCGCAAGAACCTCGAGGATCTCGAGAAGGCCTACGGCTACGGCCGCGAAAATGATTGGACCGCCGCGGCGGTTTACGTCGGCGCGCCACAAAGCGATCAGAAAGAAGACTTCCTCACGCATCTTGTTCCCTATGTCATCCGCAATTATCAGTCCTTCGACCCTAACGACCTGCGCGACTTCGTCGCCGCGGTGCAAGTGTCGGAAGGAGAGTAATGATGAACGAACCGAAACGCTTTAAGAATCCCTTCCCCGGTCTGCGTCCTTTTGAAACTGATGAGTACCGCTTGTTCTTCGGCCGCGAAGGTCAGGCGGACGCGTTGCTCACGCGGCTCCAGCGCACGCGGTTTTTGGCAGTGGTCGGTACTTCCGGCAGCGGCAAGTCGTCACTCATTCGCGCGGGCCTGATGCCGGCGTTACGCGGCGGCATGATGACGGGGGCGGGATCCGGCTGGCGCATCGCGGTGATGCGACCCGGCGGCGATCCGATTGGAAACCTGGCAGCGGAGTTGGTCAAAGAAGACGTTCTTTCAGAAGCAGGCGCCGGTCTGCCCGAGAGCGAAGCCGAAGCCGTGATCGATGCGACTCTTCGCGGCGGCTCACTCGGGATCGTAGACGTGGCCCGCCAGGGACGGCTCGGCGAACATGACAAGCTGCTCATCGTTGTGGACCAGTTTGAAGAGTTGTTTCGCTTCCGTGCCGTGCGCGAAAACTCGAACGCGGATGAAGCCTGCGCGTTCGTCAAGTTGTTGCTCGAAGCTTCGCAACAGCGTGACCTGTCGATCTACGTCGTGCTGACGATGCGTTCCGACTTTCTCGGCGACTGCGCTCAGTTTCAGGGACTGCCGGAAGCCATCAACGACGGACAGTATTTGATCCCGCGCATGACGCGCGACGAGCGTCGTTTCGCGGTCACCGGGCCGGTCGGCGTCACGCGCGGCAAGATCACTGAACCGCTGGTTAACCGACTCCTGAACGACGTCGGCGACAATCCCGATCAACTGCCGATTCTTCAACACGCTCTCATGCGCACTTGGGAACACTGGCAAGCGCATCGTCGCGACGGCGAGCCGATCGGGATGGAGCATTACGAAGCCATCGGCACAATGTCCGACGCGCTGTCGCGTCACGCGGACGAAGCGTTTAGTGAGTTGCCGGACGATCGCAGTCGAGCGATCGCGGAGAAGTTGTTCAAAGCGCTTACCGAACGTGGCGCTGACAATCGAGAGATTCGCCGGCCCACGCGGATGGATGCGCTTTGCGCTATTGCGGGCGCAAGCCTTCAGGAGATGAGTGTCGTTATCGAGGTGTTTCGCGGCGGCGGACGTTCGTTCCTGATGCCGCCGACGGGCGTTCCGCTGCATCCGGATACCGTTATCGACATCTCGCACGAAAGTTTGATTCGCAACTGGCAGCGCCTGAAAGAGTGGGTGAACGACGAGGCGCAGTCGGCGCGCATTTATCGACGTGTCGCTGAAACGGCGGTGCTGCACCGCGAAGGCGGCGAAGGACTGTTGCAGGATCCGGCGCTTCAGATCGCCATCGACTGGCAGCAGCAAACGAAACCGAATGCGGCTTGGGCCCAGCGTTATCATCCGGAGTTTGACCTGGCCATCGCTTATCTGGAGCAAAGCAAGGTGGCGCGCGACGCGGCTATCGCGGAACGCGAGCGCCAGCGCACGGCTGAGTTGGAACGTGAGCGTCACGAGCGCGAAGTGGCTGAGCGTTTCGCGCATCAACAGCGGCGCGTGGCCCAACGTCTGCGGCGTTTCACGTTTGCTCTCGTCTTGATTTCGATTCTTGCCGTCGTCGCGGCAGGGGCTTCGGTCTTCGCGTTCACGAAGGCCACACGTAACGCAACGCTTGCGCGAACGTTGGCGGAAGACGCGAAGGCGAGCTTCGTCGCGGAACAAAAAGCCAGACAAGAATCCGAAGCGCATCGGGTGGCTGCGGAGGAAGCACAGGCCAAAGCCGAAACTGAACGTGAGCACGCCGAAGAGGAACAGAAGAAGGCCGAAGTCGAGAGCAAACGCGCTGACGAGTCCGCGCGTCTCGCAGCTTCACGCGAAGCTGAGGCCCGTCGTGCTACGGCTGAACAGAAAGCTGCTGCCGATCGCGAACGCAAAGCAGCAGAAGCAGCAACCGCAGCGCGCGACGAAGCACGGCGAAGCGCGGCGCGATTGCAGTTGGACTCGCTGAGTCGCAACGGTCTCGACTCGTTTCAACGCGGCAACTACAGCGGCGCGCTTTACGAGTTTGAGATGACGAACCAGATGATCACGCCGGAGAAGGTCGTGCAGGATCCGAGTTTGGCGAAGCTCCAGGCGTGGGTGCTGGCGAACGTCGGCGCTTCGAAGCGGCGGCTGGGCAAGCTGAACGAAGCCGTCGACGCGTATGAACGGTCGATCGCCATTCACGAGAAGGTGTCGGGCGCGAAAAGTGCTGAGATGTTCGACGCGTTGCATGGTCTGGGGCATACGTATTTGGAGGCGGGCAATCCTGCGAAGGCGGAGGAGTATTACACGCGCGCCGTGAATTACCTGGTCGCGAACCCCAACATGATCGATCAGATTTACGAGACGGCGAACCTCGAGATGATCGCGAGGCTTTATCGTGACATCGGCAAGTACGCTGAGGCCGAGCCTTATTTCAAACGTGTGCTCGCGAATCGTGAAGCGCAAGGCAACGAACTGGAGACTTTGAAGGAGATGGCCCAGTTCTATGCGGTGCAGAACAATAACGATCAGGCTGAGGCGTATTTGCTGCGCGCGATAGATCTTCAGGAGGAAGCGCTGTTCCGCATCAAAGATGAACGCCAATTGGGTTTGAGCGAACTTGCGGAGACGTACGGCAACCTCGGTGAAGTGTATTCGGCGAAGGAAGAAGAGCTTAAAGCGAAGCATGCGTTCCAACTGGCCCAGGCGCTTCAGAATGCAGAGCTTTCACGACGCTACGTGCTTACGATTCAGCGGTCACCGGCGTTGATCGCAGCGAATCGTCAGGAGCTTACGCGTAAAATCAAAGACAATGCTTTTCACTTGGAGAGATGCGCTGACTTGTTGGTGAAGCTGGAGAGATACAACACGGCGGAGCACATGTATATGCTCGCGATCGCTGCACGGGTGATTACCACCGAAGTGACTCCCGAGGCGAATGAAAAGCGGGCGATACTTTTTCTGAAACTCGGGGACTTGTACCGTCTTCATCTAAACAATCATGACGAAGCGGTGAAGCGATACCGGACCGCGGCGGAGATATTGTCTAAGTCGCCTGGTGATTCGACCAGCGGCACCGGAGGCCAGCTTTACGGCGAGGCGTATACGCAGTTGGGCAGTTTGTATGCGAGTGAGATGAACCAGGCGGCGGAAGGTGAGCGAGTGCTGAAAGAGGCGCTGGATGTGTTGTCAAAATCACCAGCGTCGGAGAAGGCAACGTGGCGGACGCTGGGGGCATTGGAAAGCATGTACGTGCGCCAGTCGCGGTTCAGTGATGCGCTGGAAGTAAGCAAACGCAAGTTGAGTGTGATGCAGGCGTTGTTGAAGCGCACTTCGCTTGAAGGGACAGGTGTTGAGAAGTGGAACGCTGAAGATTACACGGAGGCGTTTAAGTTATATGTGCAGAGTGTAGGCGAGTTGGCGGAGGACTATAAGGCAGCGAGTGATCTTCGCAACGCGCAGGCGACGTACGGGGCGCTGTTGGTGGAGGACTTGCGAGTGAATGAAGTGATAGACGCGACCGTGCTGGCGAGTTACTCGCAGATGATCAAGAGCCATCGCGACGCGTTTTCGACGGAGACCAGCTCGCTTGCAGACCAGCGGCTGAATGGGATTAATTTCCGGCGGAAGATCATTCAGGCCGTGCTCGACTCGGTGGACTAGCTTCTTATCGAGTAGTCCACTCGTCACTTCTCGCGCCTCAGCCGCTCCGAGCACGAATTGACACGACTACCGCCCTTCCCTATTATCCACCAAGCATTTCTGCTGAAATGCTATCGTCAAGTATCGGGGCGTGGCTCAGCCTGGTAGAGCGCACGGTTCGGGACCGTGAGGTCGGAGGTTCGAATCCTCTCGCCCCGACCAGTTAAATCAACTATTTACGGCGATCGGTAACGGTCGCCGTTCTTCGTTTGTGGCAGCATTGTGGCAGAACGTTTGTGGCAGCATTGTGGCAGAACCGCTGATTGGTTAGTCGGATCGCTTCAACCGCCGCTCTTTTCGCGCGATCTGTCGCGTGAGTGTAGCGCCGCGTGGTTTGCGGATCGGAGTGTCCCATCAGATCGGCAATCGTTGCTTCACTGCAACCCGCTTCCGCAACTCTGGTCCCGAACGTGTGACGCAAGTCGTGCCAATGCAGGTTTTCAATCCCGGCTAACTCACAAGCCGTTCCGAACGCAGTTTTGACGTCCGTATAAGGCTGACCGTATCGGGATTGATGAAAACGTATCCGCCGCCGCGAACCGTGCTTCGGATCTGTCTTAACGTGGCTTTGACGTCTTCATTCATCGGCACTGAATAGTCTCTTCCCGTCTTTGAATTCGGCACGTAGATCAATCCGCGTTGGAAATCGATCCTCTCCCACGTCAGCTTGAACAAATCTCCACGTCTCATGCCGGTGCCGATCGCCAGGACCACGAGCGGCAACAAGTGACCACGCGCACCTGTCAAGACTGATAGGAGTCGCTGTTCCTCTTCGTCTAACAAATAACGTATGCGTTTGTTGTTCTCTGGTAACAGCGGAACCTCTGCGCATGGATTCGTGTATGTGGCACCGTACTTGATCGCAAGCGAAAAGATCTTTGAGATGATCTCCAGCTCGCGGTTAATCGTTGAGGGCTTTCGAGTTCTTCCATCTTTCATTTCCGACTCGCGTCGCTCCTTCTTGAATTTCTCGAGTAGCAGGGGCGAGATCTGAGCAAACGTCTTGCCCTTAAGACTCTTGCTCTCGCAAATCATCGGCAGTTTGTACTTCTCATTGTTTTCGAAAGAACGCTTGTTCTCTCGGGCCCAAGGTTTATAAACGTCTCGTACAAACTTCTCGAACGATGTCTCACCAGTCGGTCTACCATATCGTCCTTCATAAACCTCCTGGCGAATTTTCGTCTCAGCCTTTTGGGCTTGGATCTTGGTCCGTGCCTCAGGGAGTGCTCCCCGATAACGGACTCCGCGGATACAGAATGCGTAGTGCCATCTGTCTCCCCGTTTGTGAACTGGCATTGTCATTGTCCTTTCCCGAGGTGCAGCCACGGGCGCCGGCAGTTTACAACACGATTAAAAATCCAGCGTTGTTTTCTGCGGCGAGCGTTGGAAAAGGAGGGAAACCAAACCCACGCAGTGCAAATCGAATCGGTCACAGCGAATCGGATCGCTGAATTCTAAACGTCTAAAGACGCAGCATGCGCGGCGAACTTCCAATGAGAGAACAAAATTTTCGTGGGTTCAAGTGGCGTCGGAAGCTGACGAGAATCTTAGGCTGCAAACGTCTGATCCAAATGCCGTTAACTCAGTTCTTAAGATTCTTAAGAAAATTTCTTAATATTCTTAATTCTTAAGATGTTAACGAGAAAGAACTTACACCGGAGCGAGGAGCTGTTTTTCATCTTGTTCTATGAAAGGGGTTGTCAAGTCACAGACTGCACCGCCGCAATCATTGACAGTCAACCAGCCTCGATCGTCGAGGATGCGAGTCGTTCGCTGCCAATCGATTAGCAGCAGATACTTGGGGTGTATCGGTGGAGTCGAGCAATCATCTCCTCACCCTACACGTCCTCCGTTC